>CANMPD010000010.1 GCA_947499635.1 uncultured Paracoccaceae bacterium
ACCTGCGCCACCGCGTCGATCTTGAACTCATCTGAGTAACGAATTTACCCTGACATTTGCGTCATCCTTTGCTTCCAGAATTACCAAGCAAAGCGTCTACAAATCTAGGGGCACCTCAGAGTTCTTTTTTCAATTATTTTCAATGTTATACGTCTTGTCGTGTGACTTCTAAGATCAATACATCGATGAGATCGCCACCTAAATAACGTTTGCCTTCTTCACGTAACGATGCGCGCAAGGGATCCATTATTTCAGACCGTGTAAAGGCTCCTCTGAACCCTCCCATATTGGCATGATCAAACAAAACCTGTAAAAACGCATCTCGTAATTTTGGCTCGAAGTTATGTACACGAGCAGTCATCCCTGGCTTAGCTTCTAAGGTTAAAGACATCACAACCAAAGCACTTAACTGATCTCGTTCGACAACAGGAATGACGAACTGGTTCGCAATCTTAATAAAATCATTTGGTACAGCTTCTTCGTCAATAGAAACTTCTTCTTCCTCGACGTGTTCACCATGGTCCTCGCTACCCTCAGCATGCTCACCCTCAGCCATTTCCGGCTCTTCAGGCGCCGGAGCAAGCATAATCCCCGCCCCGATACCACCGCCAAGACCCACGATTAGAAAGATAACTGGAAGTAATTTTGACAGCATTACATTTACCTCAGAAGGGAAGGATCACATCAAGAATTTGCTGCCCGTAACGTGGCTGTTGCATATCCGTGATTTGACCGCGACCGCCATAAGACACCCGCGCAGAGGCGATCTTGTCATACGTGATTTCGTTTTGACGACTAATATCATCAGGACGTACATAACCCGTTACCAAAAGCTCTCGCAGTTCGAAATTTACACGAATTTCTTGCGAGCCGCTGATCGCCAGTACGCCATTTGGTAAAACATCAACAACAGTCGCCGCAACACGTAGCTCAAGCTGCTCAGACCGGCTCACTGAACCACTTCCAGCCGAAGAAGATGATCCACCCAATTCGACAGCCTCGGCACTGGTTGCACCCTCAGCCAACTGTTCATCCAACCGCTGCGGAAGTCCAAAAAGTTGAGGTATCGCCAAGCTTTCCGACGAACTGCGCGAACGGTCTGTATCGTTAGAAATCGAAGCTTCTTCGTCAATTTCGATCACAACGGTCAGAATATCACCTTTTTCATTCGCACGACGATCGCCCAACAATGACTGTCTTGAACCACTCCAAAGAGAAGCATTATCAACCGCACGTTGGTTTTGCGTCGCCAGCGGCAAGCCCTGATAAAGCATGGCAACATGTTCTTGGGTTTCATTCGCTGGTGTAAAAGCAGGTTCTTGCCCAATATGCTCAAGACGAGAACAACCCGCTAACACTCCCAAGCTCAGGACTGTAAATTTCGCCGCAAAGTTCGGTTTCATTAGTATACCTCTATTATTCCGTCTGCATTCACGCGACCTGTGATTGTTGTTCGAGACGATAAATTCATTACGCGTATAAAATCTCCCTCAGCCCCACGGCCGAGCGAACGCCCTTCTGTAGCGATGAGTAAAACACCATCGCGAAAAATCAGCTTCACCAAATCATTACGTTCAACCAGCGCTGGTGGCCCGATGTCAGCGGGATGAATAGGACGACCTGCATAAAGCGCGACACGCGCCTCCTGCCCGACGATCTCACGCGGAAGTGTTACGGCACCGACGGCATCCATATTTTTGAATACCAAATCCTCAGCACTGATGACTTCTTTTGGTCGGATCGTACGGACAGGTACAATGACCTCGGCCCATGCCGTTTGCGCGATCAAGGAAATGAGAACGGCGAACAAAATTTTCATGCTATCGAACCTGAGTCGTGGCTGACATCATCTCGTCGACAGCTGACAGAACTTTGGCATTCATCTCATAGCCACGCTGCGCTTCGATAAGCTCGGTTACCTCAGTCACCGCATCTACGGAACTGTCCTCGAGATACCCTTGAAGCAACGTACCCATACCGTCTTCACCTGGTTCAGTTACAACAGGGTCACCAGACGCCTCAGTCTGTTTGAACAAGTTAGACCCAATCGCCTCAAGACCTTTAGGATTTGCGAAACCCGACATGGTAAGTTGCCCAAGCAATTGCGCATCAATTTCATCATCGAAATAGGCGTACACCTCACCCGATGAATTAATGGAAATGTTGACTGCGTCTTCAGGGACAGTGATTTCCGGCGCAACGGCCAGACCGTCACTCGTTACGATCAACCCTTCTGCATCACGTTTGAAAGAGCCATCTCGTGTATAACCGCTTTCACCTGATGGTAATGTAACTTCGAAATACCCATTTCCCTGAATTGCGACGTCTAGGTCATTCCCCGTTTGGGACAGTGATCCCTGTTTAAGGTAGACTGAAACTGCAGCTGTACGCACGCCCAAACCAACCTGCACACCAGTCGGCAAAACAGTTCCGTCAGAGGCATTCACCGTCCCTGCGCGCGATACTTGCTGATAATGCAAATCTGCGAATTCTGCACGACGCGCGTTATAACCCGTGGTGTTCATATTCGCGAGGTTGTTCGAAATCGTTTCAACACGCAGCTGCTGTGCGCTCATGCCTGTGGCAGCAATTTTCAATGCACGCATGTGAATATCTCCTTATTTTGTAAGATTTTCGATGGCGCTACGAATGCGCTCATCTTCAGACGTGAGAAAGCTTTGGCCCATTTCATATGCGCGTTGAATTTCGATCATCCGCGACATCTGATGAATAGCATTGACGTTAGAACCTTCTAAAAAACCCTGCAGAACCTGCGCGGTTTCAGCTGGCTCGATATCACCATCCTCAACACGGAACATCACCCCGTCTTCGCGTACGATCTGCGCACCTTCGGTAGGTTTAAAAACACCGATTTGCCCAAGTTGACGACCATCTGCACTATAGGTTCCGTCCGAACCAATAGACACACTCTCAACACCTGCTGGAATAAAAACTGGCGCCTGCCCATTATCCAAAACACGGTTTCCATCCGCATTCACAAGCTCGCCCTCCGCATTCGGAGAAAAATGACCTGCTCGTGTAAGACGATTTCCAGCCGGAGTTTCCAGCATAAAAAAGCCTTCTCCTTCGATCGCCATATCAAAGGGCCCATTCGTCTGGTTCAAATTGCCCTGTTCAAGGGACGTATTGCGGATATTCCCACGCCCCATTGAGAGAGATTCCTGCCCTGGCGCAGATTTTACATATTCAGAAAAAATCAGTCCTTCGGACCGAAACCCCGTCGTAGCAGAGTTGGCAATATTGTTTGCAACAACTTGCATTTCATTCATCAAACCAGACTGGCGAGAAAGTGCAGAATAAGCAGAAGTTCCCATCAGTAACTCCCTTGTATAAGAGGAATAAGCGTATGCGTGAAGAACGTGACCAAAGTTTGTGTCATCGTCGCCATCGTGAACCAGAGAACTCCTAAGGCGCAGGCCAGCTTGGGGACAAACGTTAGGGTCATCTCTTGAATTGAAGTCAAAGCCTGAAGCAATCCAATGACAACCCCAACGATCAACGCCGCCGCCAGCATCGGCAACGACATCGATGTCGCAGCCAATATTCCTTGCCGTAACGTGTCAAAAAAGAGGCCTTCAGTCATCATTGCATTAAACCGGCATATTCAAGATTTCTTGATAGGCTTCGACGACTTTATTACGCACGGTTACCGCTGTCTCGACAGCCAATTCAGTCTGTGCAAGCGCCTGTACCAATGCATGCGGATCTGCGTCACCTGTCATTGCTTGAACCGATGCAATCTCACTTGTTTCAAGCGTGTTCGTAAACTGCTCAAAACTATTTTGAAGCTGCTCCCCCGGAGAGGCAGGCGTATAGGTTGGGTCAATTTGCGTTGCAGGGCGTGCTGCTGCATATCCGCTTGCTGCGGATGAGATAGAGCGAATATCCATTCTGGATCTCCATTGCTGCTCGTTTATGTTTTAACGCTTAAGAAGGTCCATCAAAGACGAAGACATTTGCTTCGTTTGTTCGAACATCTTTAGGTTGGCGTCATAGCTGCGCTGCGCTTCGCGCGCGTCAGCGATTTCGATCATAAGATCGACATTTGACCCCTCATAATGACCGGTTTCATCGGCCATTGGGTGGTTGGGATCAAAAATTTCTTCCAATTCGCTTCGGTCCAATTGGACCTTTCCGACACGCACCTGACTGACATCACTTTGCATGTCGCGCACCGCTTGGAATGAAACCGTTTTACGGTGATATCCAGGGGTATCCGCGTTGGAAATATTTTCAGACAAGTGAACCAATCGCTCGGCTTGGGCTCTAAGGCCACTTGCTGTTACAGAGAGTGCTTTGCCAAATTCGCTCATTTCAACCTCCTATTCGTTACTGACTACCGGATGCGGTGCGTAAGATGGTCATCGACGATTGGTAAATCGCCAGTGCCCGATCATGCTGCCGCTTGGCATCAACCCCCTTCAGAATTTCTTCTTCCAGAGACACTGAGTTTCCATTTGGATCAGCATAGGTGTCATCGGTCATTACGGCCCAATCAAAGCCGTTGCCGCTTGAGCCATTTATGTGGCTTGCACGGGAGGCAACCATGTCTCCCT
The DNA here is from genome assembly GCA_947499635.1 of uncultured Paracoccaceae bacterium. Lineage (GTDB taxonomy): Bacteria > Pseudomonadota > Alphaproteobacteria > Rhodobacterales > Rhodobacteraceae > Epibacterium. Next base: position 4,578 of record CANMPD010000010.1, read on the forward strand.
GTGACTCTCGCGCGGCATATACCTCGCGAAATGGTTTAATGTCCTTGGCATGATAGCCAGGGGTATTGGCGTTTGCCATATTCTCAGACACCACAGCTTGGCGTTTACCAGCGTGCGTTGCCATTGAGTAGGCGATTTTAAAAACATTCAGTTTCTCAAACACCGGGGCTTCTCCCTCGATCAATCTCAATCAAGGATTAACCCTGATTCCTTTAAAAAGAGTTTGCAGACTGAATGTTGGAGAATTCGAAATGATTTCAGGAATAGAAGCGCTAAACCATGAACTGGCGAAAACGCAGCTATCTGCGCCGATGGGCCGCGTGACTGGAATCGCCGGTGGCGAGATCGAAGTGTCTGGCCTACAAGAACAAGCACGCCTAGGCGATCGCTTGGTTTTACGTCGCGGTCCTAAGGACGAGTTACACGGTGAAGTCCTTTCACTGCGAGATGATCACATTCGTATGTTACCCGACAGTGCGCCAGATCGTGCCGCCATTGGCGATCCGGTACTGTTATATCCTGTCCCAGAATTTTCACCCAGCGATAACTGGATTGGTCGTTTGATCGACCCATTTGGGGAACCCCTTGATGGAAAGCCTATGCTTGGCGGTATAAAAGCCCGTGATATTATGGCATCCCCCCCTAAGGCTGCGCAACGTCGTGCTATGGGCGAACGTATCCCAACAGGTCTCGCTGTACTTAATACGATTCTTCCCATCGTATCAGGACAACGTGTTGGTTTATTCGCGGGCTCCGGCGTTGGCAAATCGACGCTGATGGCTCAACTCGCCCAAAATATGAAAGCAGACGTTGTGGTTATGGCCTTAATTGGCGAACGCGGACGAGAGGTGAACCACTTTGTTAAAGAGGTTCTAGGCCCAGAAGGCATGAAACGCGCAATTGTTGTGGCTGCAACATCTGACCAATCCGCACTGGTACGCAGACGATGTGCTTGGGCTGCAATGACGGTAGCCGAACACTTCCGTGACCAAGGTAAAAACGTCCTGTTCATGGCCGATTCTGTAACCCGTTTTGCCGAAGCACATAGAGAAATCGCTGTTGCATCAGGCGAAGCACCCGCTTTGCGCGGATATCCCCCATCTGTCACACCGCTTATTACAGGATTATGCGAGCGCGCGGGCCCTGGAAATGATAGCCAAGGTGACATCACAGCTGTGTTCAGCGTTCTCGTAGCTGGTTCTGATATGGACGAGCCTGTCGCTGATATTTTACGCGGTGTCTTAGATGGGCATATCGTATTGAATCGTGAAATCGCAGAACGCGGACGTTTTCCCGCGATTGACGTCTCACGGTCTGTCTCGCGTAGTTTGCCTGCAGCCGCGACAAAAGAACAAAATGAGATGATCCTCGCTGTTCGAAGATTCTTAGGGTCCTACGAACAGTCCGAAGTCATGATTCGCGCGGGGCTTTATTCCGAAGGCAATGATCTTATCTTGGACCAAGCTGTGAAAATCTGGCCTGAACTAGATGCATTTTTTGGGAAATCAGATTCTGAAGGCATAAAAAGCAGCTTTAAACGCCTCATGGTACTGCTGCGCCGTGTTTCCGGAAAACGATAATCTACGTGATCCTAATCGCGCCACGGTATCGCGAGATAAATCGCGCCCAATTCCCCTTTGTTTGGCAGACTAGGGGGAATATCTAAAACACGCGCGAATTAACCTAACAATATACCCTCACCCATATACTTAGTAGCCCGACTTACACGCGCTGCAAACGACACTCAAAAATGCGTCCAATTTCGTCCTACTCAATCAAGGTTATTCAGGCGATATGAACGGCGGTTTTGCGCTGATGCACTGGTTGAGTTTCATATATAGACCTCTTATGTCTTATCTTCACAGTCAGGCAATCGCCCTAACGCAGAACGAGGACAATTGCGTGACTATTTACGTATATCAAAACGATCTACCCAATGATCTAGACCTTGGGAATTCTGTGGCAATTGACTGTGAAACCATGGGGTTAAAACCACAGCGTGATCGCCTATGTCTCGTTCAACTATCGGCAGGCGATGATAATGCACATCTTGTACAAATCTCCCAGAACCAAACCTCCGCACCAAATCTTGAGCGTATTTTATCTGCACCTCAGATCCTAAAGATCTTTCATTTCGGGCGATTTGACATCGCGGCGCTTTACAACACCTTCGGCACCCTCGCGACATCTGTTTATTGCACAAAAATCGCCAGCCGCCTCGTGCGAACATATACTGACCGACACGGTCTAAAGAACCTTACCCAAGAATTATTGGGGATCGATATATCAAAACAACAACAGATGAGTGATTGGGGATCGGAAGAATTAACCAAAGCACAAATGGAGTATGCTGCTTCTGACGTGTTATACTTACATCGTTTACGTGCCGAACTAGATACACGTCTTACGCGGGAAAACCGTCGAGATCTGGCACAATCCTGCTTTGACTTTCTTCCAACACGTGCGAGGTTAGATCTACTTGGGTGGTCGGATACTGACATTTTTGCGCATTCTTGATATGAAGACGATGACGCATATGGAATTTAATATCCTTCGCACTCCTTCATTGCGCTTCGAGGCATAGAGGCTAAATGGATCTGTATTCAAAGATTGTTGCTTACCTGAAAGTGCTTCTACCTATTGCTGCGCTCGCATTGTTGTCGACGCTATTTCTGATATCGGATCGTATTCAACAAGCACCACAAATTCCATTTGGCCCTCGAGAAATCGAACGTAGAATTGCAGGTCAACAAGTCACCGCACCGTATTTTGCGGGCACCACCAAAGCTGGCCATTCAATTATGGTTGCCGCGGGGCGCGCGCTTAAGGAAACAGAAACACAATCTACCACCACCGAAGGATTAGAGGCCGAGATCATTCTCGCAAACGGACAACGCATCACCATGCTGGCCGAAAGCGGAACAATAAAGCCTTCTCAAAATATCGCTGTTTTAAATGGAGATATACGGCTGAGTACGTCGGACAACATGCAATTGCTAACCAACCAACTGGAAGCCTCACTTGATCACTTAAATATCTTTGCCCCGACTAAAGTGCGTGGAAATGGTAATTTCGGCCAAATCACTGCAGGTATGATGCGAATTTTACCTGAAACGAATACGAATTCTGCTCAAATCCTGTTCACCAATGGCGTTCGAGTGTTATACGGCCCTAGCAAGGAAGAAAGATAAGCTGTGCGATATATACTTGGTACGATCATGGGTGGACTGTTGTGCATCGCCCCTGCACTGGCATTTGCACAGTCGGCGGCATTGGGATTTGGACAAAGTTCTACGAGCTCGTCAGAACCAATTGAGATGACATCTCAAACTTTGGAAGTTAGCCAAACTGATGGATCGGCATTGTTCATCGGCGATGTACTGATCATCCAAGGTGATTTGCGATTAAACGCTGATCGTGTTCGCCTGATAAATAAATCCGTGGGCACAGGCATCAAACGCCTAGAAGCGACTGGGAATGTTACCCTTGTGAGTGGGCCCGATGCTGCCCAAGCCCAGAGTGCGACGTATACGATTGACAGTAATACAATCGTGATGACCGGAAACGTGCTGGTCGCGCAGGGGCCAACGACGTTATCATCTGATCAAATGACCATCGATATCGAAACTGGTAAAGCGAGCTTGTCCGGCAATGTGCGCACCATTTTAAGTAACGGTATCGATGAATGATCAAACCAGATCTGGCTGCCCCTGAAGACGCATCCGGCTTGCGTATAGAAAACCTACGCAAAAGCTATCGCAAGAAAACAGTAATTCGTGACATTTCTATGCAACTTAAACGGGGTGAGGTCATTGCATTACTGGGCCCAAATGGTTCAGGCAAGACTACCAGTTTTTACAGCATCGCAGGGCTCGTCTTTCCTGAAGCGGGCACCGTTAGCATAGACGGTCAAAATGTGACGACATTGCCGATGTATCGTCGTGCTCGCCTTGGTATTGGCTACCTTCCCCAGGAAATGTCTATTTTCCGAGGTCTCTCGGTCGAAGACAATATCGGCGCCGTTTTGGATATTTCGGTTCGTCGCGAACACAAGCGTCGCGAAAGATTGGAAGAGCTCTTATCAGATTTCTCGATTGAGCATTTGCGACGCGCCCCTGCCTTAGCCTTATCAGGGGGAGAACGTCGAAGGGTAGAAATTGCTCGTTGCTTGGCGGCAGACCCCAAGTATCTTCTTTTAGACGAACCTTTTGCAGGGGTGGATCCTATTTCAGTCGGGGACATTCGAAACCTCGTATCCGACTTAAAAAAGCGTGGCATTGGCGTTTTGATTACCGACCATAATGTCCGAGAAACATTAGAAATCGTTGATCGTGCTTACATCTTACATGATGGGCGTGTTTTGATGTCCGGAACACCCGAAGAGGTGGTTGAAAACGAAGATGTCCGCCGTGTGTATCTCGGAGATAATTTTCGGATTTCCTGATCGATATACCCTTAATATTCAATGAGTGTATGACCCTATACATGCGTATATCTAAATAGAAATCATAATGCTTTAGCATTGACTCTCATGCTCGTTTGTCATCGAATTAAGTCATGGCACAGGAGTTTCACCTTGTAGACTTTCGGCACCCTACAGCAGTAGGGGATCTCAAAGTTGTGGTTTATGAAACCTGCGCCTCTCTCATCTGCAGGTATTGATCACAAGCGTTTCCATAGACGGAATTTGTCTTGCCAAAAACTGCAGTCATAAAAAAAGGAGTTCACATGCGTTACACAATTAGCGGCAAGCATATCGACATTGGCGAATCTCTCCAAAGTCACGTGCAGGCTGAACTCTCTGCTTGTTTAGAAAAATATGCAGGCCGTCCCACAGATGCTCAGGTCGTGTTTTCCCGTGATGCACATGAATATGTCTGCGAATCTACAGTTCATCTCTCGACTGGCTTAACTGCACAAGCCAAAGCACATGCTACTGAAATCTATGCTGCTTTTGACGCGTGTCTCGGGAAAATGGATAAACAGCTACGCCGTTATAAACGTCGTCTTAAAGATCATCATCGAGATCGTGTCGAACCTGTTGAACTTACAGGTGCTAACGCGTATATCCTCGCCTCTGAAGACACTAAATCGGAAAGCGAGCCGGAAACCCTTCAGCCTATGATTGTAGCAGAGATGGAAACTCAAATCCCATCCCTCTCGGTCGGTGAAGCTGTGATGCAAATGGAATTGGCAGGCGCGCCAGTTCTTGTGTTTCGCAACGAAGGCAAGAGTAATGTAAACGTGGTTTATCGGCGCGATGATGGTAATATCGGCTGGATTGATCCATAAAGAAGAGCCAAAGGGGGTAAAGCCCCCTTTCGTCTGGCGGAGCAGGTAATATGCAAATATCAAGTATCCTCGCACAACAAGCAGTACGCGTGGTAGCAGGAACTTCCAGCAAAAAACGTCTCTTTCAAGAGATCGCTGAGATCGCTCAATCCGCCTATGATCTGACCGCAAACAGCACAATCGAAGCGTTGTTAGAACGAGAGAGCCTAGGACCTACCGGTGTCGGCCACGGCGTTGCCCTCCCTCATGCCAGATTGTCTAGCCTAGATGACGTCAAAGGGGTGTTTATCTCATTGGAGACACCTCTGGATTTCGATGCGCTTGACCGCCAGCCTGTCGATATCATTTTCGCGCTATTTGCACCCTTGAATACCGGCGCCGATCACCTCAAGGCTCTCGCACTTGTCTCACGTACACTACGCGAGCAAAGCGTTTGTACAAAGCTACGGGCCAACCCAAACCCCAACACATTATACACGATTTTAACTGACGATCCCGCGATCAAGGCCGCATAATTTTGCAAGGCTTATAAAGCCTATTATGTTTGCCATGCGCGAAACCCAAAGGTTACGTAATCGCGTGAATACGCAGATCTGCATTTCTCTTCTATATCGTCATCGTAGATATCACTTAATTTAGGCAGATCGTCCACGGCTTGATCCTGCTCAAAATTAGTAACTTCACAACCTAATTTCAGACACATGTAAGCTAAATCCTGATCAAGCTCATCCTCGCGTAGAATATAATCTGGCGACGCCACATCAGCAAAACCTGCTAGGGTCTGAGTTTGACTGGCCCACAAAGGTGACACAGGCATTGAGGTCTGGCCACTTAGGTTAGCCTTGAGGAAGTTAAGAAAACACAGGAAATCCGTGCGCAGATCTGCTGCATTCAAACCCTTTTTATTTCCCGACAGCTGTGCCCCAAACTGCTGTTTGACAACCTTACGAAGTTGACCTTGCGCACCATCTTCGACTGACAATAGTGCTTGGCAAAAGATCGAATAAGCACGCGCAACAGGATGTCGTAATACAGTAAAACTGCGGAAATTCGGGTTGTTTTTTTTCCAGTCCCGCAGCTGCTTTTGGTTAAGGCCATCCTTCAAATCAGCAAGACTCGCCTTATCCAATGCAGCCATCCAATTTAAAATACTCTCTTTGGGTCCACCAGACATGGGCATGAATACCAAAGAGCTATGCGCGGCAGTATAATACCCACGCACCATTGGTCCCCGGCGCGGTTCAAAATTTGGGGTTCTCCCAAGATTGAAACGATCCAGCGTCGTAAGTCCCTGTTCTAATTCCTGTGGGTTGGATACTTTGGTGAGTATAGACGCTGGGTTTTGTGGTTTGAGACTCTTATCCAACCCCTCTATTTTTGCGTTTACCCCCAACCACTTTGCAAGACCGTTCATAACCTCCAGAGACTTTAAATCTTCATAGGCAAGGTAAAATGCTGTCTGGCCTGTCATCTGTAACCGGTTAAGAAGGATCACCTGGAAGGACTGTATTACAGAGAGATGATCCGCAAATTCAGATGCATCAAAATGCACTTTCGCCTCTTTACGCTGCTTGACGTTTCCCAACTTCCACTGATTGGTTTCCTTCGCGATCTGCAAAGACACATAACTGTCTAATGGATTCCGCGTCAAAATGATCTTGGCACAACCCTCGTCCGCTAAAATGCGATCCAAAATACGTGGATCATGGTCATTGAAGTACCTAAAACCACCCAGGACTCCGTCTTGGTCGCAGATCTTATCCAGTAGTACATTCGGGTCACTATCGCGCATCGTTTTCGACACGCCCAAAATATCATCTCGCTTAGGATAACCAATAAAAGCAGGGTTAAACGCTTCTCCGTGACAAATGACATTATCCAAAGCGTTAATATTACTCTCTAAAAAATTGGATCCGGTTCGCATTTCCGCGAAAATAACAAAGCTGGTAAACTGTGATGACATGCACGCCTACTTGATCAAATATGATTTACGTTTGATTGCAGAAGGCGATACTCGCTCCACCGCGAAATCTCCCATCAGATAGGGATGCATACCCTTATTTTTTAAATTTTGCAAAAACTGCCCAAAGCCATCAAGATCCACCAGCTTAGGGTATTCAAGCCGGTGCACTAAAGAAGTTGTAGTCATTTCATCGATGATTGACGATAAATACTCTGTCGGAGCTTCAATAAACTCTGCCATCGTCCAAATACGAATCCGCGCCTTTGTATGCCTTCGTTTTAAAATATTGAGACACTCCGCTTCAATTCGCTGCAGACGAGCTGCCTCTTGTCGTATTTCGGAGAAACTTCGATCTGATTGAAATAAGGAGACAGCCCAAGCTCCGGATATTACAAAAAGACGTGCATTCGCATCCATAGCCATAAACAAATTCGCTGTTTGAGTATCCCGTGGGCTGAATTGAAAACACTGATGCTCGCCGCGTGTATTCCAAATTAAATTTCGCAAAAATGCCTCAGGTGCATAATCTCGCAATTTAGCACCATTCATAAGGCACCCATTTATGGCTTCTTGATCCTTTGCAAATTCCGCCTTTGCCTTTGCGAATATCCTGCCATGTACTTGCGCACCTGTTGTCTGAGACAGCCAATCTTCAAAATTTTCAAAGACTTCGTCAAATCCATGAAAAACAGAATAAGGCTCACTGGTCTTATGTTCTTCGTCTTTGGGTCGCGGATACCGACTTTGCATATAAAGCCCAGCGCGACCATTCAGGCGCAGTTGAGCAGCCTTCGCAAATACACGATCTATCTTCCCGGGGTTCGGTTCAGTTCGCATGGCGGTTTTATTATCTTGGCCCAAGAAGGCATCATACAAACGATCTGCTTGCGGCCAGATTTTTCGCGCAACAAAGCAATCTGAGCGACGCAGCAATTGCAAGTGATCATCATAAAACACATGTGGCTTGCCTTGAAAATCAAACTTGGACAGTGTCAAAGATCGGCTTTCAATGACATTCCCATATCGACGTGCCAGCGTTTGAAAATAACTCTCATCGGGAATCCAAACCCTACGAAAATATGCGTCAACACGTGGCCTCATATTGTTTTCAAGGATATGGGTCAGTGTTTTACGAGTAAGACACCACCATTGGCTACCCATATGAGGAGACAAGCCTTCAGGTATTTTACGTTTTACTTTTAACAATCTTTGCAAACGCACATACCCATCAAAAAGCGCCCGCTGCCGTTTCCATGAGAATGGAAACCGCAATGAAAAGCGCTCCTCCCCAAGGCCGCCAGTAATCCAGGGCACATCCGCAATTGTAGCGCTTTCAATGAAATCCGTTTCTGGTCGCTCTGCAAGATATGAGACAAGCTCCTTCACCGGGCGCAGAGGCAAACATGATCCAGAGGTTAGATATACATGCTGGACATCTATAAATTCATCCAACATCAATTGCGTCGCGGTTTGAGAGGCTGCCACTAAGCCCCAACTTCCCCACTCACACCGATGACGCTGAGAAAACCGGACCAATGACATGTCACTCAGGCCGTCTTGGAACGCGCTATAGGTCTTCTCATCTACAGATTTATCAACATGTATAACGACCGGACAGCCAGACGCCATCCAATGGCGCGCCACCTGTTCGGCACGATGCAGGGCCGTATGCGCGAGCATAACAATCCCCAAACGGCTCATGTCCAATCCCCTTTGGACATAAGACCCAAAACCTCGAGTTGACGCCAATTGATATAGCGTTCGCTCCATTTGCACCATAATTCAGGATGATTGTTGATCTGCTGTGAATAAGCTATGTATTCTTGCGAGTTGGCATAGTGTTCCCCCCGTGCCAACTCTTCTGCTGCTTTACTCCCAAACGTATCAAGGAATTTTGTGTGCAACAGCAAGCCGCTTGCATTTTCCCCGCCCTGACTATCGTACACTTTATTCAATCCACGTGGTAAAATAGCATGGACGGAACTGACGTAAGCATACCCCCGCTTCCATCTTACCAAAGGGATTTTATTCAAAGCAGGCGCCTTGTTTGGGCGATCTTTAAAGAACATCCGCGCGCGTGGTCCGCCTTGGATCCATAAATTTCCATATTCATGGTTCTGCTTGCACGTATAGTTACCGCTGTCGAACCAAGGCGTGACCTCAAGCGGATCTTGACCCGATTGATAAGGTGCATCGTCTAACCTACCCTTTCCATACATATCCAACAGCATTGCAGAAAAGCTCGGGATATCTGACGCGTGTAACCAATCTGTCAAAGCACGTAGTGGACGTGTATCGCAAAACGGGTAGATAAAAAACTCATCCGGATCGACCACCAATACCCAATGATCATGACCATACTTGTGCAACAGGTAATTAACCCAATCCATGCCAAAGCTTGCGCGTTTATAACTGCCCCGCGTATGCCAAATCGACACATCTTCCATCGCGCTCAAATAAGCCTGTGCGCCATCGCTTGAATCATTATCGATAAACAAGAAATGGTCGACACCCAGATCGCGATAGTACTGCAAGAAATATGGTAGACGGATTTTCTCGTTCCGGAATGTGCAAACCAGAATAATATCAGATTTACTTATACGAGCCGTGTTATTTTGCACTACGTTAAGCTCGTAGGATTTACGAAATGCACGAACCACTTTTCGTTTCCGCCTTAGGCGCATTTTGTATGAATGCCAGTACCGCACAGATCACCATCGTATCATCCTGCGCACGTTATTTCAGCCCGCATTCGTTTCAGCTAATATGTCACTCCCATTGTTAGTAAACAATGAATTTACCAATTTCCGCGCGTCATTAAGCCAAGAGATTCCAGTTGTTCCCAGCTGCCATCGTATTGTTTTGAAGATATGTCCCACAAATCAGGATTGGCGAGGATCTGATCATAATAAGTATCGTACCGCTCAGAATGTGTGAAATGCTCTCGACGTTGTTTCTCTTCATTTGATTTTTCAATAACTTGATCGAGAAACTTGCTATGCAAGAACACACCAGTCGGCAGTTCGTCACGGACATCAAACACCCAATTAAGTTGAGTGGGCAAAACTATATGGGTGGAGCTAACATAGGCATATCGGCGTGACCAACGCACCAAAGGAATCTTATGCAAATGTGGCGCGTGCTCAGGGCGTTCTTGGAAAAAGACCCTACGTCGTGGACCTCCTCGAATTGAGACGTGTTCATACCGCGGCAAGTATTCCCAAGTGTATCCATTAGCATCAAACCAATCCAACGTTTGAAATGGATCTTGCCCCGCTTCATAGCTCTGCAAACCGATTGGCCCTTTGGGGTACATATCCAACATCAACACGCCAAACGCGCGATGCCCATGTGTATCCAGCCAGTTGGTTAAATCACAAAGATCCCGAGTATCATCATACGCAAAACGCAAAATTTCATCTGCGTCAGCCGTCAAACACCAGTGCCCATGACCATATCTCATCTGCAGATACGTTAACCAATCTACACCAAAACGCGTAGCTTTATAACTCTCGTTAGATTTCCAAAACGAAACATCCGGCTGCTTGGTCAAATACTCAACGGTTCCGTCATCACTGCCATTATCCACAATAAAAAAATGGGCCACACCTAAACGACGATAATGCGCCAGAAAGAAAGGCAGCCTTTGCCGCTCATTACGTATGGTGGAAAAGCATAAAATTCCATTCCGAGAGATCGTATCAGTACGATTCACACACGAAATGAGGTTTTTCCTTGAACGTATTGCCCGCCACAGAAGTTTGCGTCGTTTCCAACGCAAACGGTATGCGGCGGACCAAGGTATTTTTGTTGGAGCAGCCAACTAACTCTCGTAATGCCCCGTTTTATGCCACTGCCAAGCATCACCAATCATTTGCTTAAGTGTGGAACGCTCAGGAGACCAACCCAACTCCTCACCCGCACGCGTAGAGCCCGATACCAATTTAGTACAATCGCCGGCACGACGTGCTCCAATCGTGTAAGGGACATCCATATTCGCAACGGTGCGAGAATGATCAATAACTTCCATTACAGAAAAACCACTACCTGTGCCTAGGTTGAACACGCGACTACCTTTTTTTTCCTCTAACCATTTCAAACCTAAAACATGGGCATCGACCAGATCACAGACATGTACATAATCGCGAATGCAGGTTCCGTCTGGCGTGTCATAATCCGTTCCAAATACCGTCAAAGCATCTCGTTCGCCTTTAATCGCTTGCAGCATCAATGGAATCAAATGAGTTTCCGGTTGGTGAAATTCACCCACTTCGGCCTCAGGATCGGCACCAGCGACGTTAAAATATCGAAAAATCACCGACTGCAGCCCGTCTGATACACCAAAATCTTTGAGAATATCTTCGACCGCACGCTTAGACGCACCATAGGCGTTCAATGGGACTTGTGGCGTATTTTCATCCAAGACGACGTTATCATGCTCACCATATGTGGCGCAGGTTGAAGAAAATACAAAATTCAAACAGCCTGCAGCCACTGCAGCTTCAATCAAGCACAATGATCCACCGACATTATTGGCCCAGTATTTTCCAGGTTGGCTCATCGCTTCGCCAACTTGGCTTAACGCCGCGAAATGCATAACCGCAACGGGATTATATGTTGCAAAAACCTCATCCAATCGCGCGCGATCAGTTAAATCACCCCGTTCGAAGGGCCCAAATTTTACTGCGTCACTCCAGCCTGTAATAAGATTGTCATAGGTTACAGGTGTGTACCCTGCCATCTTGAGAGCTTTACATGCATGAGAGCCAATGTATCCTGCGCCCCCAGTAACAAGAACATTGCCCATAAACCGCTCCTAAATCTAGAATAGTCGACATATCCCAAAAAAAAAGCCCCCTGTTAAGGGGGCTTTTATAATACAACCTTTGATATTCGCGAAATTATTCAGCTGCGCGGCTAACCTGGGTGATATCTGTAATATACTCCATCAAGTCTTCACGCAGTTCTTCACGCGCCAGAGCAAACGCAACGGTCGCCTGCAGGAAGCCTGCTTTAGATCCGCAATCAAAACGTTGACCCTTGAAACGATATCCATAAACAGGAGTATCCTGCGCGATATCCTGTGCGATCGCATCAGTTAGCTGTATCTCGCCACCGGCGCCTTGCTTCATCTCATTAAGGTTACGCAAAACAGACGGAGCAAGAACATAACGACCAATAACTGCAAGGTTAGACGGTGCATCTTCAGCTTTGGGTTTTTCAACCATGCCATTTACGGACACGACCGAACCCATGTCTTCTTTAACATCCAAAACACCGTAGGATGATGTCTTTTCCGGAGCAACTTCCATAGCAGCAACCATGTTACCGCCGGTCTCTTCGTAAGCTTCAATCATTTGCTTGAGGCATGGCTTTTCAGCTGCAATCACATCGTCGGGCAACATAACCGCAAAAGGTTCATTCCCAATCAAACGACGTGCACACCAAACCGCATGACCAAGGCCCAGCGCCTTATGTTGACGAATATATGCAATCGCACCGGAATCCATATTGGTGTCTTGAAGCGTGGCAAGAAGGTCATCTTTACCCTTCTTGCGCAATTCCTGCTCAAGATTAGGAGAGTGATCAAAATAATCTTCTAATGCACCTTTGCCGCGCGATGTAACAAAAATAAATTCTTTAATACCAGCCTCACGCGCCTCGTCGATCGCGTACTGAACCAAAGGACGGTCGACCAGCGTCATAATTTCCTTCGGAACAGATTTTGTTGCAGGAAGGAAGCGCGTGCCTAGGCCTGCAACCGGGAAAATAGCTTTGGTGACTTTATTACGCATTTGTTCTCTCAACTTTCCGACAAATCCACAAAGTAGGTTGCCGTGGCTCTATGCCATTGTTTTAAACCATCCAACTCGGTAACTTTTCTGGTTGTTATGAACACAACACAAAGATGTTTCATATATGGACACTAGCATAAGTAAATAAAAAGTTACCTAGGGTTTTTTTACAAACTAATTCCCATTACATCCCCAGTGACTTATTTTCTGGCAGATCATTAGGGCTGTACAACCTTATCACACCTTTAAACCAACCACATTTGGCAGTCGCACAGCCTTAACACACCAAGAATCAGCTCACCGAAAATCTGTTTCGATAATGCGCTTGATTTCAGGCATTTTTAAGAAGCACTGCGGGAGAATAAGCGATAAAGAACGGATTAGCATATCCCTCTTTACCGTATACAAGAGGCGCGTGCGTATCAAAACGAACAACTGCCCCTCCAGCACCTGTTAGCACTGCGTGACCTGCAGCGGTATCCCATTCCATTGTACGACCGACGCGCGGATATAGATCAGCCTCGCCAGTTGCGACCAAACAGAACTTAAGTGACGATCCTGCAGACTTTGTATCTTTTACAGCATATTTGTTAATATAATCGTCTGTCGCCTGATCTCTGTGAGACTTTGACGCGACAATCATCAAAGCTTCATTATCACTTTGCGCCACACGAATTGGTTTGACCTCACCGATCATCGCCTCATCAAACGGCCCTAACTCTTCCACCGAGCTTCCATCAGCTAAGGTAAAGAACATACGCTCGCGTGCTGGGGCGTACACCACACCGCGTGTTGGCATTCCATTTTCCACCAGTGCGATATTCACAGTGAAATCGCCGCGACGGTTGATGAATTCTTTAGTCCCATCCAACGGGTCGACAATCAAAAATGTCTCGCCCTTTTCTTTGTGAGACTCGGCCTGCTCTTCCGTTACCAACATCACATCGGGAAAGGCGGCACGTAAACCAGCAGAGATCAGCGCATCCGCCGCTTCATCTGCCGCCGTCACAGGGCTATCGTCAGATTTCACTTTGACACCAAAATCGTCGGAATTGTAAATTTCCATAATTTTTTCGCCAGCTTGCAACGAAAGACGACGCATAACATCCGTAAGCAGTTGATAATCCAATGTAGTCTCCAGACAGTAAGGTTCATTGCACGATTGATCTATGCTCCTTATGATCGGTTGGAAATAGATCATCAAGAATTCTGTACTATAAACCGATAGATCATCAGGAAACTTAGACCGTGTTTCAGTACCGTACCGATAAATCAACATTTTCTCGCTTCACCACCATAAGTGAAGTCGTGTTCCATTCGGTCGTACGCAGCGTGCGATCTACTCATAACAATGCGGTCATCGCAATCTTACAAAACCTCGTGCAGTCTGTGATGTTTGTCGCGATCTTTTACTTTATGATGACCATTCTGCCTGGTGGCCGTAGCAACGCGGTACGCGGCGATTTTTTGCTGTTCATGATGACCGGCGTGTTCATGTTTATGATGCATACCAAAACAATGGGTGCGGTTTTAGGGGCTGACGGCCCCGCCAGCCCCATGATGCAACATGCGCCGATGAATAGCACTATCGCGATTATCTCTGCTGCTCTTGGTGAACTTTATCTGCAAGTAATCAGTATGTTAGTCATATTATTCATCTACCATACTGCATTCAAACCCATCACAATAGAAGAACCAGTTCAGGCTTTTGGAATGTTCTTATTAGCCTGGGCCAGCGGCGGTGCAATTGGGTTACTACTATATGTGATCAAACCCTGGATGCCCGGAGCCGTTAAAATAATATCTATGGTCTACATGAGATCTAATATGATCTTTTCTGGCAAGATGGTTCTAGCCGGGACATTGCCCGGATACGTACTGCCTTTTTTCACTTGGAACCCACTGTTTCATACGATTGATCAGGCGCGTGGCCATGTTTTTATCAACTACAATGCATCAGTGACCAATTGGCACTACACAGCATGGCTTGCCATTATCTTTTTCGTTCTTGGACTAATGGGCGAATTTTATACGCGGCGCATGGCATCACTTAGTTGGGATGCTCGGCGGTGATACGCTTATCCGCACCTATCTAAGTTACAACGCGCAATGTTAAATTTATACGGCCGCCCTTCGGCAAAAGCCTTGAAGATTTAAATCTGATCCGATCAACGCCATGATATGCTAGGCGCGCGTCGCCCCCCATGACAACGACATCGCCAGAACTCAGCCATACAGATTCAGTTTTATCGCGACGCGTCGTCCCGCCAACACGCAACAAGCCATCATCGCCAAGAGAGATTGACACCACTGGATAAGAAAAATCCATCTCATCTTTATCTTGATGCAACCCCATTCGCGCGCCTTCGCCATAATAGTTAAACAAACAACATTCTGGCATACGATCTACTGCGGCAAGCTTACGCCATATGTCTAAAATTTCTTCGGGAATCTGAGGCCATTCACGGCCCTCTGGATGCCGGTCAATATATCGATGCCCACTTGGGTCACTAAACCATCCCAATTGCCCTGCCGACGTCATGCGAACAGACATCGTCCCCCCATTGGGCATCTCAGGAGAAAAAAGAGGCGCGCTTTTCAGCACTGGACGAAGCACCTGTACCAAGGTGCGCTGCACATCAAGCGATAAAAATTCTTTGTAAATCTTAAAACCACGCAGGGATACACACATCATTAGGCGAATATTAACTTTGTTTGGGGCAAAAGCATCTAAATTTTCTCGGTAGAGACAGGACGCTGTTGCAGGGTCGATTTTCGCTCCCTATATACGCCGAGAAGCGATTTGGTGCAGGCCATATCGCAAATGGATCGGGGCGGGAATGCCGAAACGGGTTCCGGCTTCGGGAAATCGCCTTGTAGAGACATAGGGATCGAAAAATGAGCAAAGTAATTGGTATCGACCTCGGCACAACAAACTCATGTGTCGCTATCATGGATGGTTCGCAACCTCGGGTTATCGAAAACGCCGAAGGTGCGCGTACAACACCATCTATCGTCGCCTTCACTGACGAAGAACGTCTTGTTGGCCAACCTGCGAAACGGCAGGCTGTGACCAACCCAGACAACACCATTTTTGGTGTAAAGCGCTTGATCGGTCGTCGGTTCGATGATGCGGATCTGGCCAAAGACAAACAAAACCTCCCATTCGCAGTTGTAAACGGTGGCGGCGGTGATGCCTGGGTTGAAGCGAAGTCCGAGAAGTATTCTCCTTCGCAAATCTCTGCTTTCATTCTTGGTAAAATGAAAGAAACCGCCGAGAGCTATCTTGGCGAGGACGTCACCCAAGCAGTCATCACCGTTCCTGCTTATTTCAACGACGCACAGCGCCAAGCAACCAAAGATGCAGGCAAGATCGCGGGTCTTGAGGTTCTGCGTATCATCAACGAACCAACAGCTGCTGCGCTGGCTTACGGTCTCGACAAAGAAAACACCCAGACGATCGCGGTCTTCGACCTTGGTGGTGGTACATTTGATGTCACCATTCTGGAAATCGATGATGGTCTGTTTGAAGTTAAGTCCACCAACGGGGATACTTTCCTAGGTGGTGAAGACTTTGACATGCGCATCGTCTCTTATCTCGCTGATCAGTTCAAAAAAGAGAACGGCGTTGATCTGACCAAAGACAAAATGGCGCTACAGCGTTTGAAAGAAGCCGCTGAAAAAGCCAAAATCGAACTGTCTTCAGCCAGCCAAACTGAGATCAACCAACCATTTATCTCGATGGATCCAGCATCCGGTCAACCGCTTCACTTGGTGATCAAACTGACCCGTGCGAAACTGGAAAGTTTGGTTCTAGACCTCATCAAAAACTCGATGAAGCCTTGTGCAGCCGCTTTGAAAGACGCAGGTTTGTCTGCATCTGACATCGACGAAGTTGTGCTTGTTGGTGGTATGACCCGCATGCCACGCGTCATCGAAGAAGTAACCAAGTTCTTTGGTAAAGAGCCTCATAAAGGTGTTAACCCAGACGAAGTTGTCGCAATGGG
Organism: uncultured Paracoccaceae bacterium; assembly: GCA_947499635.1. GTDB lineage: Bacteria > Pseudomonadota > Alphaproteobacteria > Rhodobacterales > Rhodobacteraceae > Epibacterium. The sequence continues at coordinate 21,635 of CANMPD010000010.1, forward strand.
TGCCGCCATTCAGGCCGGTGTTCTGCAAGGTGACGTCAAAGACGTTGTCCTTCTCGACGTAACACCGCTGTCACTGGGTATTGAAACTCTGGGCGGCGTCTTCACCCGATTGATCGACCGCAACACGACGATCCCGACTAAGAAATCTCAGGTTTTCTCGACTGCCGAAGATAACCAGAATGCAGTAACCATTCGTGTTTTCCAAGGCGAACGTGAGATGGCTGCCGACAACAAAATGTTGGGGCAATTCAATCTAGAAGATATCCCACCATCCCCACGCGGCATGCCTCAGATCGAAGTTACCTTCGACATCGACGCAAACGGTATTGTGTCCGTTGGTGCGAAGGATAAGGCGACTGGCAAAGAACAACAGATCACAATTCAAGCGTCTGGTGGCCTGTCCGACTCTGACATCGAAAAAATGGTTCAAGAAGCCGAAGATAACGCTGATGCAGATAAGGCGCGCAAGGAATTGGTTGAAGCAACCAACCAAGCAGAAAGCCTTATCCATTCGACCGAGAAATCGATCGAAGAGCACGGCGACAAGGTTGATCCGTCGACCGTCGAAGCGATTGAACTGGCTCTGGCTGCCCTCAGAGACGATCTCGAAGGTGGCAAAGCCGACGGCGAGAAGATCAAAGCAGGCATTCAGAATGTTACCGAGGTTGCAATGCGCCTAGGTGAAGCAATCTATAAAGCACAAGCTGACCAAGGCGACGTAGATGAGCCCACAATGGACTCAAGCGACGCAGCTGCGCAGGACGGTGATGATATCGTCGACGCAGAGTTCGAAGATTTGGGCGACGACAAACGCTAACCTTTAACCGGGTAACGCGGGGCCGGTCCAATTCTTGGACCGGCCTATTTCGTTGAGGTTGAAGGGGTATTCTGATGTCAAAACGTGACTACTATGATGTACTGGGCGTCCCCAAAGGGGCCGGTGCTGATGAAATTAAGAAAGGCTTTCGGAAGAAAGCCAAAGAACTACATCCAGACCGAAATGCAGACAATCCCAATGCTGAGGCTCAATTTAAAGAAGCCAACGAAGCATATGATGTTCTAAAGAACGCCGAAAAAAAGGCAGCTTATGATCGTTACGGACATGCCGCATTCGAAGGCGGTATGGGTGGTGGCGGTGGACAACGCGGCGGGCAACATCCTGGCGGCGATTTCTCATCTGCATTCTCAGATGTGTTCGACGATCTGTTTGGCGACTTCATGGGCGGACAACGTGGTGGTGGAGGCGGTGGACGCCAACGCGCAACCCGCGGTTCTGATCTGCGATATAATCTACGGATTTCGCTCGAAGATGCATTCAGAGGGATGCAAAAAACGATTAACGTTCCAACTTCGGTCACATGTGGTTCCTGTGAAGGAACTGGTGCAGAGGGTGGAGCAGAACCAACCACTTGTCCTACATGTTCCGGCATGGGAAAAGTCCGTGCACAGCAAGGGTTTTTCACAGTCGAGCGCAGCTGCCCAACCTGTAACGGTTTGGGTCAAATGATCAAAAACCCATGTAAATCCTGCCACGGGCATGGGCGTGTTGAAAAAGATCGTTCCTTGTCTGTGAATATCCCAACCGGCGTAGAAACAGGGACAAGAATTCGCCTGGCTGGTGAAGGTGAAGCAGGTCTACGTGGTGGGCCTCCGGGGGATCTTTATATCTTCATTGAGGTATCCGGCCATGATCTATTCGAGCGTGACGGTGATAATCTTTATTGCCGGGTTCCAGTCTCTGTAGCCAAAGCTGCACTTGGTGGCGCAATTGAAGTCCCCACGATAGACGGGGGCCGAGGACGTGTGCAGATACCAGAAGGCAGCCAAACAGGGCGTCAAATGCGCTTGCGCGGCAAAGGTATGCGAGCTTTGCGTGGCGGTGGCGTAGGCGACATGTTCATCGAATTGGCTGTTGAGACCCCGGTTCGTCTAACTGCACGCCAAAAAGAAATCCTGCGCGAGTTTGAAGATATTTCCGAAGAGGCTAACAATCCTGAAAGTAAAAGCTTTTTCTCGTCGGTAAAGGGATTTTGGGATGGCATGAAGGGTTAAAACCTTCCACATCTAAGGCGGAGAGGCATTTGAAAATTCAAATGCCTCTTTTTATTTTTGACGGTCAGCTAATTACATAATTAACATTTTGCTAACCATTCTGAAACCAACCTATTTCTATGAGAAACCCTGGTGAGTTCAACGATTCCGCACTGCCTTTATTTGGCAGTGACAACACTCCGGCAGAGCCGTTGTTGAATGCACCACTTCCTTCGTACATAAAAGATCATCGCGCGCGCCTACGCTCGCGTTTCATGTCAGGAGGGGCTAATGCCATACCAGATTATGAATTGTTAGAGCTGATCCTATTTCGCTCGATACCTCGACGTGATGTCAAACCCGTTGCTTACGCCTTGTTAAAAGCGTTTGATGACGACTTTAATCGCATCATCTCTGCTGATCCTCTACGCCTCGCAGAAGTAGAAGGCGTCGGCCCTGCCGTTATCTCCGATCTAAAAATCTTTGAAGCTGCGGCACAACGCATGACACGATCTAAGGTCATGCAACGGAATATTATATCAAGCTGGGATGCTCTACTGGATTACTGCCATGTCACGATGTCTCATCGTGAAACTGAACAATTTCGAGTGCTGTATCTAGACACAAAAAACACATTGATCGCTGACGAAGCACAAGCACAGGGTACAGTCGACCATGTCCCTGTCTATCCCCGTGAGGTAGCCAAGCGCGCATTAGAACTAAACGCAAGCGCACTTATATTGGTTCATAATCACCCTTCTGGAGATCCGACACCATCAGAAGCAGACATTCAAATGACAAAGCAAATAGAAATGGCGCTCAATGCGCTTGGGATTACATTGCACGACCACTTGATTATTGGCGACGATACTGAGCTGTCTTTAAGAGCTTCGAACTATATCTAAACACCTTTCTAACGCACCCAAACCTCTACACGCCTATTTACCTGCCTTCCCCATTCTGATGCATCACAAGCCATCGGTAACGCCTCTCCGAATGCGTCAACCTGGATATTAATGCGGTTCAAGTTTGCAGTCTCTGCTGCATCAATCACCGCTTTTTTTACAGCTTCGGCCCGTTTATACGCGATTTTCTGATTAGCTTCAGCGGGCCCTTCACCATCCGAAAACCCCGAAAAAACAAGCGTACGTGCATCATAAACACCCGTTTCGAGATCCTGAGCCAAGATTTCGACGTTACTACGCGACTGTGCATCTAATCTTGTTGATCCAGCCTCAAAACGAAAAGACACGGTTAAACGCTGCATCCCATCCATAGCTGTGACCATACGTTGTAGGTCTGAGAGTGAAGTCTGAGGCCCCGCTGCACGAACGGCATTTGCTAACCGTTCTCCCTGCAAGGCAAGTGGAATATGTTCAGCCGATTGATCAACAAACCCGGCCCGGCGAATAACAACTTGCGCTGCAGAACTGCGCAGATAGGTTAAAAATTCACGGGCAATGCGCGGCAAACGACGTGCAGGAAGATAAAGAAACATTGGCGCAGTCAGAGGGTAATCTTCAGTCTTGATCGATCGCCTGTCCGCGGACAATGAAAATCCACAGCTCCCTGTCAGAGTTAAAACACGTGCGGTTTCGGTTTCAGCATAGCTGGCAATTCCGATCGCAAACGGGTCCGTGGTCACCCTGCGGACCAGAGTGCTCCCCCGTTCGTGGCGACGAATTTCCTCTGCCAGTGTCAATTTTGCAGGGTGCAAAATCTTGTCTTCAAAAGCCTGTGCAAGTCCAGATTCCTGTACCGGAAGATGCAAAGCAATAGGAGCATCGGCTCCGCCCAGCTCTTGCCAATTGGTGATATGGCCTGCAAAAATATCCGCAATCTGCGGCACGGATATTTTACGGACTGGGTTTTCTGGCGACACGATGGGTACCATCGCATCCAATGCCAAAACACGACTACGCGACGGTTTTGTCATATCCCCTAACCCAGCTTTGGCAGCCGCTGCACGCTCCTCATCCCGAATTTCTCTTAGCGCCATAACCATGTCGGCTTCATCAGAAAGAAGGTCAAGGAAACCATCGTCTGTGTTACTGACTATAAAATGAAAACGCATCGTAGGTAGGCCGTTGGCCCCTAATAATGTATATTCAAACTCCCCGGCGTTATGATCCGTGCGCTTAGTTTGATAACCATTACGTAACGAAAACCCTTCAATCAGAGCCGGTAACAAAACCTCAGCCATAGTAGAAGACCCAGCCAAAGTAATCTCAGCCACAAAATCTGACAAACTAGGGCACCCAGGGCCATCACAGCGCACACCAGATCCGTCAATCGTGAGTTCGCCAAAACGGGTAGCGATGCGATAAAATTCGCCATCAAACCCGCGTAAATCGCCACTAACTTCCATTGTCCCATCAAGGGATGATAACGTCACATCCTGCGCAAGTGCCTGAAAAGACATCGATACTACGCTGAGTGCGGAAAAAAATACCGCACGAATTTTCTGCATGATATGTCCTGCGGCCCAATAATTCAGTTCGTTGCGATATTCAGGCTTTCGATCAGATTATTCAACACCAGAAAGTCACCTACCACGTCACATTCTGATACAGGAATCTGTAAATCAATATTATTGAGGCTGTTATTACGATACTGCCTCACATGAACAGGGATTACCCGACCGCAATTCATAGCAGTAACTTCAGTCTCAATTGAGAGATGGACATGCCCCTTCCGCGAGGCTTGGTATGGTGCACTATAAATTTGGACCATTTGCGCGTGATCATGTATAGGCTGTCCTAATACCGTCAACGTACCTTGCCCTGTCGCGGCCTGCGCCCATACGTGGCCAAAATCTCCATATGTTGCATCATATTCTAACGCATGCAGTTCAAATCCAGATCCGATTGAAAATTGCATAGCCACCCGTTCAATATTATTCAGACCTTCAACAAGCACAGCTGTAGAGATCTCAGGGGCATGAGAAAAATTTGCTGTAAAGACAGCATTTTTAGTCATCGCGGGTATTTCAAGTTTCAGCAGCCCTGTATCATCCAAGACTTCACTAAACACCAAATCGCTATGATGCAGCGTTACCCATTCATTCGCCAAGCATGGCGCGCTTATCTGAAGCACAACGATAGCATCATCTTGCACCTCAGCAGCCATCTCAGGTTTACAGACCGGCTCTGCTACAGCGCGCCCGTCACGCCCTAGTGTAGGTATACCAAAAGCTGTTGACGTATAAGAAATCTCAGACAGTGTGGCTTGATGTCCTGCATACGTATTGTGTTTATGTACAAAAAAACCAGACGCCAGTGTAAACACCGTCGCAGTTGCCATCACCCAAGCTTTTGTATTTGATAACATGACACCCCCAAAACCCAGATAGAGCTGAGAGGAACCTGCGGACAAGGGCAGACTAAATTGTGTCAGAAAACCGCTGAGACTTTGGTATGATATTAAAAATCTCAGCGGTTTTTAGTAAATATGTGCTTATGTTAAGCGGCCGTGGCAATGTTTGAATTTTTTGCCTGTCCCACATGGGCACTTGTCATTACGCGACGGATTTCCCCATGTTGACGGATCATTTTCATCAAAACCTTCTAGGGGCTCTTCTATGATCTCGGGCTTTTTCACCGGAGCTTGCGCTTGTAACGCGGCTTGGCGCTCTGCCATCTCCAACATCATCTGGCGTTGCTCTTCTTCGTTCATAGCACGAACACGTGATAGCTGTTGTGTTACAGTTTCACGCAATCCATCAAGCATCCCCTCAAAGAGTTGGAAGCTCTCGTTCTTATACTCATTTAGTGGATCACGTTGCGCATAGCCGCGAAACCCAACCACAGAACGCAGGTGTTCAAGCGTCAGCAAGTGTTCACGCCATTTACCATCGATCGCTTGCAGCAAAACCTGCTTTTCGATGTTTCGCATACCTTCATCGCCAAAAGCAGCGGCTTTTTGCGCCATCAATTCATCTGAAGCGATGACCAAACGCTCGCGAATTTGCTCGTCGTCCACACCTTCTTCTGCAGCCCATTCCTCTACAGGAGCGTCGATGTTTAAATTTTCCCTTACCGCATTTTTCAGACCAGCGGTGTCCCACTGCTCTGCATATGTGTTGGGGGGCATGTACATATCCAAGAGATCATCAATGACCTCGTGACGCATGTCTGTGACGATCTCAGCACTATCTTCGGCTGCCATGATTTCACGACGTTGGTTGAAGATCACCTTACGCTGTTCGTTCATCACGTCATCGAACTTGAGCACGTTTTTACGCATGTCAAAGTTGCGACCTTCGACCTTGGCTTGCGCACGTTCCAAGGACTTGTTCACCCACGGGTGCACAATCGCTTCGCCTTCTTTCATGCCCAGTGTCGACAGAATTTTGTCGAGACGCTCAGATCCGAAAATACGCATCAAGTCATCTTCTAGGCTCAGATAAAACCGGGTAATGCCCGGATCACCTTGCCGGCCGGAACGACCACGCAGCTGGTTATCAATACGGCGACTTTCATGACGCTCAGACGCCAGAACACATAACCCGCCCGCAGCTAGAACCTTTTCCTTTTCCGTTGCGTGCTTGGCCTCTTCTGACGCACGCAGTTCAGCTGGGTCAACATCCGGATTGGTTTCAAGCGCGTCCATCACTTTCAACTCAATATTGCCGCCCAACTGAATATCAGTCCCACGGCCCGCCATATTGGTCGCAATAGTAACGGCTCCGAAATGTCCTGCTTCAGCGACAATCTTAGCTTCTTGCTCGTGATGGCGTGCGTTTAAAACATTATGGGCGATGCCTTCTTTTTCAAGCATCTGGCTAAGAAGTTCCGATTTTTCAATCGATGTCGTACCAAGTAAGACGGGTTGGCCTTTTTCATGGGCCACCTTAGCATCACCAATCATGGCCTGATATTTTTCCATCGCCGTACGATAGACTGCATCATCCTCATCAACTCGCGCGATAGGACGGTTGGTTGGGACCTCAACCACACCCAAGCCATAGATTTCGGCGAATTCTTCCGCTTCTGTCATCGCTGTCCCAGTCATACCAGACAGTTTGTCGTATAGACGGAAATAGTTTTGGAACGTTACGGACGCCAGTGTTGTGTTTTCTGGCTGAATTTTGACTTCTTCTTTGGCTTCTAGTGCCTGATGCAAACCGTCTGATAGACGACGTCCAGCCATCATACGGCCGGTGAATTCATCGATCAAAACCACATCACCATTGCGCACGATATAGTCTTTATCGCGCTGAAACAGTTTATGCGCCCGCAGCGCTTGGTTCACGTGATGAACAACCGTTGTGCTTTCCGGGTCATAAAGGCTTGCCCCGTCTTCCAATAAACCAGCTGTCAAAAGCTGTTGCTCTAGGAACTCATTCCCAGCCTCAGTAAACGTCACACCACGTGTTTTTTCGTCCAACTCAAAATGATCATCCGACAATGTCGGTATCAACTTATCAATGGTGCTATACAATTCCGAACGATCTTCGGCAGGCCCGGAAATAATAAGCGGCGTACGTGCCTCATCAATGAGGATCGAATCTACTTCATCGACGATGGCAAAGTTGTGATATTTCTGAAAAACCTGATCCAGCGAAGGTTTCATATTATCGCGAAGATAATCAAACCCAAGTTCGTTGTTCGTAGCATATGTGATGTCGCAATTATATGCTGTCATTTTGTCAGACTCAGGTTGGCCAGACCAGATCACACCCGTTGTCATACCAAGCGCGTCAAAAACCTTGCTCATCCATTCACTGTCACGTTTAGCCAGGTACTCGTTGACCGTAACAACGTGAACACCTTTGCCGGTCAACGCGTTCAGATACGCTGGAAATGTCGCAACAAGCGTTTTCCCCTCGCCGGTTTTCATCTCCGAAATATTACCTTGATGTAGGAAAATACCCCCCATCAACTGCGTATCAAATGCACGCAGACCAAGTGCACGCTTCGCGGCTTCTCGCACGTTGGCAAAAGCCTCCGGCACCAGATCATCTAGTACTTCACCATCAAGCGCACGCTTTCGCAGCTCTTCGGTTTTATCCTTCAGCCCTTGATCACTGAGTTTTTCAAACTCCGACTCCAGCGCATTGATTTCTACAATCAACGGTCTTGTCGCCTTGATCTTACGGTCATTCGGTGTTCCGAAAACCTTTTTGGCGAGAGTTCCGATACCCAGCATGTGCGCTCCAAAAATCTTGTTACGTGCCTTATTACGAGGCAGGGTTGCCCGTTCCTCTCTCAACCCATAGATAAGGAGGGAAAGACGGACCTGCCACCGGCCTCATCTGGATGTAAGGGGCCGGAAAATCAGTGTCAACGCCACGCCATGTCACGGCTCGTATATAGGAAGCTTTCCATGCTCAAACATCCCACTTTTTTGACAGCTGCCCTACTTGCACTAGGTTTATCTGTAAACACAGTCTATGCAGAGGAGCCTGAAACAACTTCAGAGCCCACTGCGGAAGCAAAAATCAACCACAGTGCCAACACCGTCATAGCGGTTGTGAATGGTGAAGACATAACTTTAGGGCACCTGATTCTCGCCCAAGCTGCACTACCAGAACAGTATCGCACATTACCAGACGACGTTCTGTTTAACTTGCTTATTGAGCAGCTTATCCAACAGACCGTGCTAAAACAGCAGTTACATGGTGAGGTTCCTCAAGGCGTTAAATTTAGCATTGATAACCAATCTAGATCTCTGCTCGCCGGGGAAGTAATTTCGCGTATCATGGCGAGTTCTCAAGACGAAGACGCCATTTACGAAGCATATGAAGCGCGCTACTCAACACACTCAAGCGACAATGAATTCAACGCTTCGCATATTCTTGTTGAGACCGAAGAGCGTGCCAAAGAAGTCAAAGCAGAACTAGACTCGGGTGTTGACTTCGAAGTGATGGCAAAATCATCATCCATTGGTCCATCGGGTCCAAACGGCGGTGCACTCGGCTGGTTCGGTACTGGTCAAATGGTTCCGGAGTTCGAGAATGCCGTGCTTGAGATGCGTTCGGGTGATATTTCAAACCCCGTACAAACACAATTTGGTTGGCACGTAATCAAACTAAATGATCGTCGCAAGATATCTGCACCCGAGTTTGACGAAGTTCGCGAACAATTGGCGCAAGAAATCGCTCAACAAGCCGTCGAAGATCGCCTCAGCCAACTCACAACAGATGCTGAGGTTGAACGCCCTGAGATTGAAAATTTCGATCCAGCGGTCATGCGCGACCTCACCATCGTTCAACAATAAGAGAATTCGCCCATGGCAAGTCTTCCTATCTCCCCACTTGCACCAGATCATTTTCCTGATCTGCCCGTTATTCCAGGTGTAAAATTCTCATCAGCTGCTGCTGGGGTAAAATACCAAAATCGTGACGATGTTATGCTGGCCGTCATGGATCCCGGAACGTCAGTTGCAGGTGTTTTTACACAATCTGCAACACGATCCGCGCCCGTTCTGGATTGCCAAATCAAGTTAGGTGATGATCCTAGTCACGGTGCGGCATTTTTAGTGAACTCAGGAAATTCCAACGCCTTTACAGGCCATTATGGTCAAAAATCAGTGGAGGATATTACCTCTGCAGTTGCAGAGGTAACGGGATTTCCGAAAACTCGTATATTCACAGCCTCAACCGGCGTTATTGGGGAGCCATTGCCCCACGATAAGATCACTGCAAAGATCCTGGATCTGAATGCTTCGCTTTGCGAAGGTAAAATTCAGGACGCCGCACATGCGATAATGACGACAGACACCTTTGCAAAAGGAGCAGAGGCAACGGTAGAGATCGACGGGAAAAAGGTTTCAATTGCAGGCATTGCAAAAGGGTCCGGTATGATCGCCCCCGATATGGCGACAATGTTGGTCTACATCTTTACAGATGCCATTTACGAGCAAGACGCGTTACAAAATCTGCTGCTTAAGCTCACGAATAAGACCTTTAACTGCATAACCGTAGACAGCGACACCTCGACCTCAGATAGCTTAATGGTTGCGGCAACCGGAGCATCAGGCGCAGACGCGACTGACAATGAATCCTTTGAACGTGCGCTCCAAGTTGTCATGAAGGACCTGTCTCATCAGGTTGTTCGCGATGGTGAAGGGGCAACCAAGTTCGTTGAAATTCAAATCACCGGCGCGCAGAATAATGTAGATGCCAAAAAGCATGGCATGTCGATAGCCAACTCTCCTTTGGTTAAAACGGCAATCGCGGGTGAAGATCCCAATTGGGGTCGCATTGTCATGGCTATCGGTAAATCAGGGGCAGCTGCAGATCGTGATCTATTATCCATCTCTTTTGGAGATGTGTTGGTTGCAGAGAATGGTTGGGTCTCGCCTACATACCAAGAAGAAGACGGTGTCGAACATATGAAGCAACAAGATATCATCCTCAAAGTTGACCTCGGTCTCGGAGATGGGTGTTGCACTGTTTGGACCTGTGATTTGACGCATCAATATATTTCCATCAACGCAGATTACAGATCATGAAAACCGTTCTCGTCTCAGCAGTCGCACTTGTTGATGTTGATGGGCGTATCCTGTTAGCACAACGACCCCAAGGAAAATCGATGGCCGGGTTGTGGGAGTTTCCCGGTGGAAAAATTGAAACAGGTGAAACACCTGAGGCTGCGCTGATCCGCGAATTACAGGAAGAGCTGGGTATTGATACGTGGGCGAGCTGTCTCGCTCCTTTGACCTTTGCCAGTCATGCTTATGATACTTTCCACCTTTTGATGCCACTTTTCGTGTGCCGCAAATGGGATGGTGTCCCCAGCCCTAAAGAAGGGCAAACTTTGAAATGGGTCAAGGCCTCTAGCCTGCGGGATTATCCGATGCCTCCGGCAGATATACCTCTGATCCCAATTCTGCGAGATTGGTTATAGCTGACACCTCAATCGCAGACACATTCCGCTTTGACGTTCTTTATGAATTGTTAACGCTCCCGAAAAGGTGCTCGAAACCTTTTATTAACCCTTATCACTGACTCTCAGGCTACCGGTCGCGTATTAGCGCTACATCACTCACGAACGCGACAAAAGGGAGAGGATCATTATCCTCTCCCTTTTTTTGGTCTTGTTCTATCATTATAAAAAAGCCCCCATACCAACAGATATGATGGCCTTTATCAATCTATATGCAAAGATACTTAGTCCAGAGTACGGACAACTTCTTCGCGTTCAAAGATCTCGATGACATCATTTGGACGAATATCGTCGTAGTTATCAAATGCCATACCACATTCTTGTCCAGATTGAACCTCAGCCACCTCGTCTTTGAAGCGCTTGAGGGTTTTCAACGTACCCTCGTGGATCACGACGTTATCGCGAAGCAGACGAACACCTGCCGAACGACGTGCAATCCCTTCGGTTACCAGACAACCTGCCACCTTACCGACATTGGAAACTTTAAAGACGTCTTTAATCTGTGCGTAGCCGATAAAGTTCTCTTTGATTTCCGCAGAAAGTAGACCAGATGCAGCAGCTTTAACATCATCAACAAGATCATAAATGACCGAGTAATAACGGATCTCTACGCCCTTCTGATTTGCAGTATTCCGCGCAGTTGCATTGGCACGAACATTAAAGCCCATAACCGGCGCACCAGATGCTTCGGCCAGACCGATATCTGTTTCGGTAATAGCACCAACACCATAATGTAGCACGCGAACACGGACTTCATCGTTGCCGATTTTTTCCATCGCCTGAACGATTGCTTCTGCTGAACCTTGAACGTCTGCTTTGACCAAGATCGGAAGTTCCGAGACACTCTGATCATCTTTAGCTTTTTGCATAAGTTGCTCAAGAGTGGTTGCAGCACCAGCCGCAGCACGCTTTTCTTTAGCAGCGTGTTCGCGGTACTCTGCGATCTCACGTGCCTGCGCCTCGGTATCCGTTACGTTTAGAACATCACCTGCTTCTGGTGTGCCGTTGAGACCAAGAACCTCAACTGGAACAGACGGACCTGCTTCTTTGACGCGTTCGCCCTGGTCATTGATCAGCGCACGAACCTTACCGTACTGCTCACCGACAACAAAGATATCGCCTTGGCGCAATGTCCCTTTTTGAACCAGAACAGTTGCAACTGGACCACGACCAACATCAAGTTGTGCTTCGATAACAGCACCCTGTGCGGCACGATCTGGGTTTGCTTTGAGTTCAAGAACTTCAGCCTGCAGCGCAATCGCTTCAAGCAATTCGTCAAGACCCTGACCAGTGTGTGCAGAAACTTCTACGTCCTGTACCTCACCTGACATTGCTTCAACGATAACTTCATGTTGAAGCAGCTCGGTGCGCACTTTGTTAGCATCCGCAGCAGGTTTATCGATTTTGTTGATCGCAACAATCATCGGGACGCCCGCAGCTTTCGCGTGGTTTATCGCCTCGATCGTTTGTGGCATGACAGAGTCATCCGCAGCAACCACCAAGACAACAATATCCGTAACCTGTGCACCACGTGAGCGCATCGAGGTAAACGCAGCGTGACCCGGTGTATCAAGGAACGACAGGACAGCGCCGGTATCAGTTGTTACCTGATACGCACCGATGTGCTGTGTAATCCCACCCGCTTCACCAGATACAACTTTTGCATTCCGAATTGCATCCAGAAGCGATGTTTTACCGTGGTCAACGTGGCCCATAATGGTGATGACAGGAGGACGGGATTGAAGCGTGTCTTCATCATCTTCAATATCCTGAATCACATCTTCCACGTCCGCATCTGAGACGCGCACCATTTTGTGACCAAACTCTTCAATGATCAACTCTGCAGTATCCGCATCCAAAGATTGGTTCTGCGTGACCATCATACCCATTTTCATGAGCGCTTTTACAACATCTGCGACCCGCTCAGCCATCCGGTTTGCCAGTTCAGAAACAACAATCGTTTCTGGCAACTGAACATCGCGAATTACCTTTTCACGCTCAACAGTGCCCATCGCTTTTTGGCGTGCGCGTTCTTGCTTGCGGCGCATAGAAGCAACGGAACGATGACGCCCGCCTTCACCACCGGTGGCTTGGCTCAGCGTGAGTTTCCCTGAACGACGACCTTCGTCACCACGATTCTTATTACGACCGCGCTCTTCGCGTTCACGATCTGATTTACGTGGGGTCATACCCGCAGGGACAGGTTTATTTGCACCAGGTGCACCAGCAGTGCGAGGTCCCGCCGCAGCCGGTTCTGGTTTCTTCTTCTCTGCCGCAGCAGCAACTTTTTCAGCTGCCGCACGCTTAGACGCTTCTTCTGCTTCTTTACGCTGGCGCTCTTCTGCAGCTGCTTTTTCGCGTACACGTTCTTCAGCTTCACGCTGTTCGCGCTCTTTCGCATCTATCTCGGCACGGCGACGTTCACGTTCAGCAGCGCGTGCTTTTTCTTCGGCTTCGCGTGCCGCAATATCATCAGCTTCGCGTGCTTTCGCCGCTTGCAGTGCCTTTAGGCGGCGCGCCATTTCAGCATCAGTGATCCCACCAGGACGACGGGACGCATCACCACCCACACCAGAGCTGCCGCCCTTGGTCGCAGCCGGCTTAGACACGACGCGTTTGCGTTTGTGTTCTACCGCAACACTTTTGGTCCGCCCGTGGCTGAAACTTTGTTTCACATTTCCAGACCGAGGACCGGTCCCACCACCACGTACACCAAGTGTTTTTTTGCCGTCACTATCGCTCATAAAGCTACTTATCCTTCCGTGCGGCCCGTGCCGCCCATTTCCCGCAAACCCTGCAATCGCTGGGCTTCCTCTACAACACGTTGACTGAGTCCACCAGAGGCGAGAGCGGCATGTATAACGGTTTCACGTCCAAATGCCATGCCAAGTTCATCTGCTGTCATACAACCAATGTATTTGCCCCTATGGGGCGTACTTAATTTTGACTTGCCCCGCCCTGATCCATCAATCGCTTGAATCAAAACACGGGCTTCTTCTTTGATCAGCCAATCCTTGACTTTTTCATAGCCAGAGACCGCATCACCGGATTTGCGCGCCAAACTGATTAAATCAACCGTACGGCGTAAAACCTGTCGCTCGACTTCAGCAGTCAGTCCTTCTGGCACAGTCACCTGCGCTTTGAAACCACGTGCAAAAGCCTTTTTCTTGATCACTATATTCAACGCATCCTGGGTAGACGTCACATACACACCGCGGCCAGGCAGTTTATTCATGACATCCGGCACGACCTGATCATCTGGTCCAACGACAAACCGAATAAGACCCTCTTTGGGCTGAGTCTCACCGGTGGCGAGACATTTTCTCTCTGCCCCGTCGGACCGATCTTTTTGTGCGCCACCGCGTGCCATCTAATTCCCCAAAATCTCTAACAGAAAAAGCCTGTTAGACCTCGCTCTCGTCATCAAGTTCATCCGCATCTTCTGCGGTCTGAGCGACCAATTCTTCGGGATCAACCCAGCCCAACATGACCCGCGCAGTCATAACCATATTCTGTGCATCTTCCAGCGACACGCCAAAAGGCTCCAGGATACCGTCATCTTTATTGCGTTCGCCATTCACCGTGGTCCAGCCACCGGCAATTTCCCAATCCGCACATGTTGCAAAATCTTCCAGCGACTTCACATCATCCTTGGCGAGGGCTTCGACCATTTGCGGTGTTAAGCCGTCAAAGTCAATCAAGCTGTCTTCTGCACCCAACTCGCGAGCTGCATCTAGCGCAGCTTTAGACTGTGCTTCAAGGTGATCACGAGCACGTGCCTGCAGTTCTTCTGCGGTCCCCGTATCCACACCATCAATGACAAGCAGCTCATCTACTTCAACATAAGCAACTTCTTCGAGGTTGGTGAACCCTTCGGAAACAAGCAGTTGAGCAAAGAATTCGTCCAAATCCAATGTGGCCATGAACAACTTGGTACATGCTTCGAATTCTTTTTGACGACGTGCTGATTCTTCTTCATCGGTCATGATGTCAATATCAAGACCTGTCAGCTGAGATGCCAACCGCACGTTTTGACCACGACGACCAATCGCAAGGCTGAGTTGCTCACCAGGGACAACAACTTCGATTTTACCAGCTTCGTCATCCAAAACAACTTTGGAAACCTCTGCGGGCTGCAATGCGTTCACAAGGAACGTTGGCTGATCCGCGTTCCATGGAATAATATCGATTTTCTCGCCTTGCAGTTCATTGACCACGGCCTGAACCCGAGAGCCCCGCATACCAACACAGGCCCCTACTGGATCAATCGAATTGTCGTGGGACACAACAGCAATTTTTGCGCGTGAACCAGGATCGCGTGCAACAGCTTTGATCTCGATGATACCATCGTAGATCTCAGGGACTTCCATCTTGAACAGCTCGGCCATAAATTCAGGCGCAGTCCGTGACAGGAAAATCTGTGGGCCACGTTGCTCACGACGTACATCTTTAATGTAACAGCGAACACGGTCATTCGGGCGATAGCTTTCACGACCAATTTTCTCGTTACGGCGCAAAATTGCTTCGCCAGCGCCAACATCTACGATAACATTGCCGTATTCTTCGCGCTTCACCAAACCGTTGATAATTGTACCGTTGCGATCTTTGAATTCATTGTACTGACGATCACGCTCTGCTTCGCGCACTTTCTGCAAAATGACTTGCTTTGCAGATTGAGCTGCGATTCGACCCATCTCGACAGGTGGGACTTCTTCTGAATACACATCACCAACCGCGGGGTCGGACATGTATTGACGTGCTTGAACAACTGTCAATTCAGACTGATAATTTTCCAGCTCATCATCTTCAACGATAGTGCGTACACGGGTAAATGTAGCTCTGCCCGTTTTGCGATCAATGGACACTCGGATATCCATTTCAGCGCCATAGCGAGATTTAGCTGCTCGCGCGAGCGATTCTTCCATCGCTTCGATCACCAGACCTGGGTCGATCATCTTTTCGCGCGCCACAGCCTCAGCGGTTTGCAACAGCTCTAGCTGGTTTGCAGATGTAATCGCCATTACTTTGTCTCCTCGTCGGACTCTTCGGTCTTTATCTCATCAAAGGCATCTTCGCTTAACGTACCTACCGCTTTGCGCTGACGCAGCATTTCGCTAATCAAATCATCTGTCAGAACCAATTTGGCATCGCTCAGCCAATCAAATTCTAGACCAATCGTGACGATCGTGCCTTGCTCGTCTATGTTAATTAAAACTTCGTTTCCTTCGATGCCAGCCAGTTCACCTTTAAAACGACGGCGGCCTCCGACTAGTTCATCTGTTTCAAGTTTAGCCTCATAGCCCTCAAACATATCAAAATCTTTGAGACGTGTGAGAGGTCGATCAATCCCTGGGCTTGAGACCTCAAGGCTATAGGCATCAATCACAGGATCTTCGACATCAAGCACTGCGCTTACAGCATTCGAAATCGCTGCACAATCATCGACTTCTATGCCACCATCAGGACGATCAGCCATAATCTGCAATGTCGTCAATTTACCAGACATAAGCCGAACTCGGACCAACTCAAAACCAAGATCCTCAATCACCGGAGTGATAATCTCGGCCAATCGACGGTCGATCGCAGCTTTGGCAATCAAGTCATTTGTCATCAGGGTTCCAAACACAAAAAAACGGGCGCGCGGCCCGTTGTAAAACTCGGTGGAACGTTTGACCTAAGGATCAACGCGCCGCTGTTGGGGGGCTTATACGCAGCAAAAATACCTTTTGCAAGCTTTATAGCATCCACCATCGTAATGCGATACGCCCATCATCCATAGGATTGCTCCCTGAGACCTGAACAGGCATTCCTACGCTCGTACTTGCAGCAATCAATACGTCGCTAGATGAAGGGTAATAGAGTAAATTCCCACTGCCAATCAGACCTTTTCCTTGAGGAAGTGCTGCAATATCAACGTACCCATCGCGCAGCGCTTCAGCGCGGACAGCTGCATCTGGTATCACAACAGCTTCTATCTGATCCGCCCAACCAGCCGTACCATCTTTGGGATGAGTTAACCGGCGCTGCAGCATAAAGTGACGGTTTTCATTCGCACGAATGAGATCATATGGTCCCGTACCCAACATTTCCTCTAGGGACGATTCGTTATGCCCTGTCGCTTCGATCCACATATCCGTTTGCGCCAGTATATATGGCAAGTGAGCTGAGCCTCGGCTCAACGCGACCTCAACCTGTAGATCACCTGTCGCAATAATATGATCGACAGCAAGATCCCCAAAGCGCCCAGCGCTAAAATGTTGGTGCAGCGCATTTACAACGTCTTCCGACGACATGGGGCGATTATCAGAGAACAACGTTCCCTCGCGCAAATCAAATCGCCAATGCTTTGCATCTGTATCGCAAGACCACCTTGTCGCCAATTCAGGGTGCAATAAACCATCTGGCCCAATTTCCGTCAGCTTTTCTTGAATCGCTCCACGTGCAATCAAACGCAATAGTGCCTCATCGCGCGGCACAGCAATACGCATCACCCCCCCGCGTCGTGGGGTTTGCGCCTGCGACACACCTGCAGCTGCCAACAGAACGGCTGCACCACCAGATGCAAATAATGCGCGGCGATCTAGTCTATCTGACATTACAACGCCTCTGCGATCGTGTTCATTGCCTTTACCAAGGCAAAGCTAATCCCCGGTTCTGACAAAGCATGCCCTGCATTGCGCACAAAAACCAGTTCCGATTCGGGCCATGCTTGGTGTAATTCATATGCTTTTTGAGGTGGGCAAATCATATCATACCGTCCCTGGATGATGACTCCAGGAATATGTGAGATACGCTCCATATTAGCAAGGATTTGACCATCTACGTGAAGAAACCCGCCATTTAGGAAGTAATGGCTTTCTAGGCGTGCAAAAGCACGTGCATAATCCCCCGGGCTGCTTCCGACAGATCCATTAGACTGGATAGAAGCAAGTGCATTTTCCCATCCCGACCACATACGTGCAAAATGCGTTTCTTCCTCTCGGTTCCCCGAAAATAGCCTTTTATGATAGGCTTTAATCAGATCATCACGCTCATTTTCTGGAACCAATTCACAGAATCGACTCCACAATTCAGGCCAGAATTTCCCGGCCCCACCCGCATAGAACCAATCCAACTCGGACTGCGTCATCAAGAATACACCGCGCAATACGATATTTCTGACACGTTCGGGATGGGTTTGCGCATACACCAACGCGAGGGTCGCGCCCCAACTTCCACCAAACAAAATCCACTGGCGAATGTCTAATATCTCGCGAATTTTCTCCATATCCGCGACCAAATGCCAAGTGGTATTGTCTTCACAAGATGCATAGGGGCGTGAACGACCACAGCCCCGCTGGTCAAACAGGATCACACGATAGACTTTAGGGTCAAAATAACGCCGCATTGCAGGGCTAGAACCCCCGCCAGGGCCGCCATGACAGACGATAACCGGCACACCATCTGGGTTACCGCATTGTTCGACATACACCTTATGTCCTTGCCCCACGTCCAACATACGCTGATCGAATGGTTCGATCGCGGGGTAAAGAAATTGCACTGCACGCTTTTGATCCGAGAATTTGTCCATTACTGACCTAAGTAACCACTTGCGCTACACAAAACCATATGGAGTCAGGAATGCAAGATCCACAGAATACTGTCGACCCCTCAGAGATCGCCAAATTCGAAGCCATGGCCGCAGAATGGTGGGACCCAAACGGGAAATTCAAGCCGTTGCACATGCTGAATCCGTGCCGACTTGATTACATCACCAACCAAATCGCTGCCGAGTTCAATCGTGACCTCACCGACTCCCAACCATTTTCTGGCCTACGTATTTTAGATATAGGGTGCGGAGGCGGATTGCTGAGCGAGCCTATGGCACGATTGGGTGCTGAAGTTGTTGGCGCAGATGCTGCGGGTGGAAATCTGCCTGTTGCGAAACTTCATGCGGAACAATCAGGCCTAATAATTGACTATCGCCACACCACAGCCGAAGCACTTGCAGAGGCCGGAGAGCAATTCGACATCATCCTGAATATGGAAGTGGTCGAACATGTTGCAGATCCACTCGCTTATTTAACTGCCACCAAAGCTTTGTTGAAATCAGGCGGTTTGCAGATCTGTTCAACGATCAATCGTAACCCCAAAAGTTATGCTATGGCTATTATCGGTGCGGAGGTCATTATGAAGTGGCTCCCGCGTGGTACACATGAATGGTCAAAATTCATCACCCCGGACGAGCTATTCGAACTCCTTGAGGACGCAGGGCTTACTCCTGTTGATCGTAAAGGGTTTGTCTTCAACCCACTGTTATGGAGTTGGTCAATCTCATCGCGAGACCTAAGCGTAAATTACGTAACGTCAAGTATAAATAATTGATATTTATACATATAATAATATATGCACTCTCGCATCAAACTGAAAAATATACTTTAGAATAGGTCAACATCCTTCTGTACATTTGAGGTCGTGAAAGAAAAAAGATATTAAATTCTAAGCAGTCGAATTTTAATGCTGCTCAAAATTAGAACTAGGTCCAAAACAGGACTAGGTCATATTCAAGCCACTCACGGCAAAAAGAGCGTAGGACATCTGGTCTTACGCTCTTTTTATTTATTGTATCCTAAATAGTATCACTGAGAATTAGTCCGCAGCGTCCAGTTTTACACGCAATTCACGCAATACCGGTAATGCAGCACGTACACGGTCTGCCCCGAGTTCTTTCACCAGATCCGCAATGATCGGTATGATACTCGCCAAAGCCGCATCTCGGGCTTGTTTGCCTGCCGGACTAATCGCCACCATCTTACGGCGCGCGTCATCCCAATCAGGCCGTACGTGAACATAACCTGCCATCTCAAGCTTGTTGATTGTATTCGTCATGGCGCCACGTGTCACGTGAAACGACGCCGCCAGCTGAGCAGGGGAACGTTCAAGCCCAGCGCGCCCTAAATGATTCAGGACTGAAAAATGCGACAACTCCATACCTTTGGGCAGCACACGCCCCAATCTCGACCGCGCCAATTGGTCAGCGATCAAAATCTCACTAAAGAGTGAAATCGAAAGGGCTTCATTTTCATCGTTCACGGCCCGTGAAACTCCCGATCATGGGTTAAAGAAGGTATGCGTTGGTGGGCCTTTTCCACTTCTTCTGACCTTAGGTCAACGTAACTGATTCCAATTTCAGTGCCAGCATCTACTAAAATCTCTCCCCAAGGCGACACTGCAAGCGAGTGCCCATATGTTGCACGTGGCTTTCCTTCTGACAGGTTATGCTGGCCGCTTTGTGCCGCAGCTAACACGTAGCAACCTGTTTCAATCGCCCGTGCTTGCAATAAGCTTTGCCAATGCGCGGCCCCTGTCACGGGTGAAAACGCTGCCGGAGCTGTCAAAACGGCAGCTCCGGCTTGTCCGAGTCTACGATATAGCGTTGGGAAACGAACATCATAACAGATCGTCAAACCGATTTTTCCAAATGGCATGTTCGCGAGGACCGCCTGATCTCCAGGGCGATACCCATCAGATTCGCGATATGTCTCTGTCTCGGATACCGACACATCAAACATGTGAATTTTATCGTATCGCGCCACGATTTTTCCATCCGGTGCGATCAAAAATTGTCGGTTGGCAAAACGTCCGTCAACATCTTCAGTCTTTAATGCTAACGAGCCGATCGAGATCCACACACCATAGCGCTCAGCTGCGGTTTGAATCCCTTTTAAAAACAAGTCGTCTCGTTCAAGTTGCAACACTGCATTTTGGTGACGGCGACTGGTCGAGACACAATTACTCACTTCCGGGGTGAGAATAAATTCAGCGCCCGACTCGGCTGCTTGCCCAATCATCCGAGTTACAACTGCCAAGTTATCCTTGGGTTGGTCTGATGAACAGATTTGCAGAAGAGCCGCGCGCATCAAGCAGATTAATCCGCAAGCAAAGCGTCAAGCTTTCCATCGTTATGCAGGTCATAAAGATCATCACAACCACCAACATGTGTTTTCCCGATAAAGATCTGGGGAACTGTGTGGCGACCATTGGCTCGCTTCATCATCTCCTGCTTACGCTTTGGCTGTGCCAAGACATTAATTTCGCTAAAGCTCACGCCTTTCTGCTTCAGCAGACGTTTGGCTGAATGGCAAAACCCGCACAGAGGAGAGGTATAAATTTCAATTGGCTTCATCAAAGCCTCCATTATGAAGTTTAGGTATACCTGCGGAATTTTGGTAGTATTCTCAAGCATTACAAACAGGATCACAGTTGTGTGATATGATGTGTAACACGAGCAAGCACCGCAACGTCAACATTTCGTGCTCCAGCTGAGTAACAAGCCTGCGTACACGCGGTCAATGTTGCTCCGCTCGTCATAACATCATCAACAAGTACAACTCGTCGTCCAGACAAAACAAAACCGCGCTTGGGACAAGATGAAATCGCTGCATCTAAAATATTCATACGTTCATTATGCGATTTCCCATCCAACATCTCAGTCTTGTTCACACGGACCAACGCATCAGGGCAACACTCTCTTCCCGCGTGTTGGGCAATACCCTGCGCGAGTAAGGCGGCTTGGTTGTATTTTCGACGTAGAAACCGCGACCAGTGTAATGGAACTGGCACAAGCAACGCATCATCGTCTAGCAAACCTTTGGCAGAACGGTACATCCAAAGCGACATGATACGTGCCAGATCACTCCTGTCCCCGTGTTTAAGCCCTAAAATCAGCTTTCGACCTCGCCCACCATAAACCATAGCCGCACGACCTCTTGTCCACGGTGGAGACGACGTAAGACACCCATCACACAACATATGATCTTCACCAAGTTTCCCTGCCTCAGCACCGGGCAAAGGACAACCGCAAGCGTTACATATAACACCGTTAATAAATTCTGTTTCAGCCCAACAAGCAGCACATAGGGCGAAATCTTCTTGCACAAATCCACCACAGCCAGAACAGCGCGACGGATACAAAACAGAAACAGCTGTTTGTAACTGGCTGCGTAACGTCATAACAATTCCTCTATGACACAAGAAATACCCCAGATATTCGACCGCAACATTCTAGCCGCACGACGCGCGCGCCATCGTAAAGATGCGTTATTTCTTCATGAACTGGCACGTGATGAAGTCGAGGATCGGCTCAGCATGGTTAACAGAACCTTTACAAATCCAGCGATTATCGCACCTTTTGCGGAAATCTGGGAGGATCTGCTACCCAATGCGCAAACGGTTCCCGATCTGGATGTGCTACCTCTACGCCAAAACAGTTGTGATCTGATCATTCACGCTATGGCGCTACACCATGCAAATGATCCGGTTGGGCAATTGATACAGTGTCATCGTGCGCTGCGCGAAGACGGATTATTATTGGTCGTGACCCTAGGTGGTCAAACCTTGCATGAATTGCGCAGCAGCCTAGCCGAAGCCGAGACATCCGTATCTGGTGGCTTATCCCCTCGCGTCGCCCCGATGGCGGAAATTCGCGATCTCGGAGCTTTGCTACAACGAACTGGGTTCAATCTGCCCGTCGCAGACGTTGTGCCACTCACAGCTGAATATCGCGATCTTGTCCATTTGATGCACGACCTTAGGGCCATGGGGGAAACGAACTCAATGGTCGCGCGATTAAAGAGACCAACCAGACGCGAACTTTTTTCTCTTGCAGACCACATTTATCGAACAAATTTTGCCTCCGACACAGGCAGGCTGCGTGCCAGTTTTGAGTTGATCTGCCTGACTGGCTGGGCTCCCTCGGATACGCAACCCCAACCACTGCGTCCAGGCAGCGCCAAGACACGCCTTGCAGATGCTCTTAAAGTACCTGAAACCAAACTATCAGATAAACCGCCGCGATAACCCAAGCTAATGCCAATCCCTAGGTGATCTAATTGGAAAATCCCCGCGTCGCACTATACCTATAACCACAGCCATACATAATACACAGGACATCCTTATGCCGGACGACGCACGCCAGACCGCCCGCTGCCCGCATCACGCTCCAGAGAGCCATCCCAAAGTGATGCCAGAAAAAATAGGCGTCTTGCTCGCCAACCTCGGAACACCCAACGATTACAGCTATTGGCCGATGCGCCGGTATCTCAGCGAATTTCTATCAGATAAGCGCGTCATCGATTATCCGGTTTGGAAAT
Organism: uncultured Paracoccaceae bacterium; assembly: GCA_947499635.1. Lineage (GTDB taxonomy): Bacteria > Pseudomonadota > Alphaproteobacteria > Rhodobacterales > Rhodobacteraceae > Epibacterium. The sequence continues at coordinate 44,688 of CANMPD010000010.1, forward strand.
GGCAGCCTCTTCTGCAGCTCATCATTCTAACCAAGCGCCCCTTTTCCAGTGGCGAAGCATATAAATCCATATGGAACCACGACAAAGGCGAAAGCCCGTTGATGACCATAACCAAAGACCAAACCGCTGCAATAGCGGCCGCAATGGATGAGAAATACGGTGATCAGGTAATGGTCGATTTCTGTATGCGATATGGGAATCCGTCGACCAAATCAAAAGTTGACGCAATGATCGCAGCTGGTTGCCGCAAGATCCTGTTTGTCCCGCTCTACCCACAATACGCAGGCGCGACGTCAGGCACTGCTAATGATCAATTCTTTCGCGCACTCATGGATGCCACTTGGCAGCCCGCGGCACGTACGATCGAACCCTACTTTGACCAACCCGAATATATTGATGCACTCGCGCAATCCGTCACTGACGCCTATGATAAGATGGAAACCAAACCCGATATCCTTGTTTGCTCTTATCATGGAATGCCCAAACGATACCTGATGCAGGGCGATCCCTATCACTGCCAATGCCAAAAGACGACTCGCCTTTTACGCGAGCGTCTGGGATGGGATAAAACTCAGATCACCACCACATTTCAATCCGTATTTGGTCCTGAGGAATGGTTGCAACCTTATACGGTCAATCATGTGGCAGAGCTTGCAAAGCAGGGTAAGAAAAACATCGCAGTCATCGCTCCTGCCTTTTCCGCCGATTGCATTGAGACGCTCGAAGAGATCCAAGAAGAGATTTGCGAGAGCTTTGAAGAGGCTGGGGGGGAAAAATTCACCTACATTCCCTGTCTCAACGATTCTGGCCTTCATATCACAGCTCTGAGCCAGATGATCGCCAAAAACTTAAAAGGTTGGATCGAGTGATTCGACCTTTCATCACCAAATTAAGACGTTCAAAATAAAAAAGGCGGCTGAGAAATCAGCCGCCTTTTTAAACTTTTGTTGCAGCAATTAGTTGCTTGCAACAGCAGCAGCTACAACAACGAGCAGCAGCAGAGGCACCAAGATACCAGAAGAAGAGCTAGTAGCTGCTTCAACGATTACTGGTGCTTCTACAACTGGCTCAGCCAAGTTACCTGCAGACGCAGCAGACGCTGCAACAACAAGAGCAGCGGCGATAACGAGTTTTTTCATGTTAACCTCCAGAATAAGCGTACCTCACCTGTGTGAGCACGCGCCCAAGACTTACTTCGTGAGTTTTTCTAATCAGTAAAAATGCGAGATTGCAAACAGTTGTTCAGCGCTTGCTGTCGGCAAAAGCCCCGTTGTGGTCAAATAAGCAACACCTGAGTGCCAACTTTCGCCATCGAGAACAGTTCAGCTATATGTTCGTTATACAAACCAATGCACCCATTCGATGATTTGCGACCAATCTTACGCGTGTCATGCGTCCCGTGAATGCGATAGTATTTCCAACTTAAATATAACGCATGCGTCCCCAGCGGATTGTCTGGTCCGGGCGGTATATAAGCAGGCCATTCAGGATTACGTTTGAGCATCGATGGCGTAGGTGCCCAGCCGGGTCCGTCGACTTTTCGCGTAACGCGTGTACGTCCACGGCGCGTCATATCGGCTGTCAAAGGAACCGAGGACGGGAACAAGCGGTAGGTTTGCTCGTCTTCAGACCAATAGTGTAACGCACGACTATCGATATCGACCAAAATTGCCCCACCTCGTAAGTTTTTAAAATGAGGTTTCCAATCCTTAGCTCTAAACGCTGAAATATTACGTTTGACTGGTGGCTCAGCTTCGGGCGGAGGGCGCAATGGATCATAAACCGGTTCAGTTGCCGAATTAGATGTGTTCTGCGCTACAACAGGCGCCGCCAAAAACGATGCCGATGTCGCGAGAAAATGCCGACGCGTCGATTGTTTCAATAAATCATTTGCCATTTCACACCGTTTTGTACAGGAAAAAGGTCGCGATTCATTCACTCTATGGCGAGAAAGCCTCATTCGCAATTCAATCTCGTGAACGTGCCGATATTGTGCGCCAGCCATGTTTGCTAATTTGCAACAGGATCGCTAAGGAAATAATAGAACCATATCTAGGTGAACCATGAATCGCGTACTTATTTCTCTGGCCCTCGTTGCAACCCTTGTCGTCAGCGCCTGTACAACGGGTAATGATGGCTCCGCACAGGGGAGCGGTATCTATTCGATCCGAAACCCAGAAAAGGTCCAATTGAATATGTTGGATTCCGTGAATGCATTGCGTACAGCCGCAGGGGTTCAACCATTGCAATTAAATTCACAGTTGAATGCCGCCGCAGCCACCCATTCTCGTGACATGGCGATTCAAAACCGACCTTGGCACTTTGGATCAGACGGATCATCTCCTTTAGATCGCGTTGCACGCGCTGGATACATTGGTAATTTGCAAGGCGAGGCGATATCCGAAACATATGAGAATGAAATTCAAACTCTAACAGCTTGGATGGGTATGCCTGGCACGCGATCCGTTATTCTGGATCAAGACGCGGCTGACATGGGATTTTATTTCTTCCAAGAAGACAACGGTAAGATCTGGTGGACTCTCGTCACGGGCAAATAGACCGTTGTTAACACAATCATTTCGGATATGTTTTTTCTGCAATATGATTAAATCACGAAATTGTGTAATGTGTAAAAATGTGTAAAATATATTACTATCACATGCTAACAAACCCCTGCTAGTTATAGGATACATTCATGACTTCTCATGCATCTAAGCCACGCGTTGGTGTGGCAATTGACGAATTCACCCTCCCCGTTGCTGGTGGTGGCGAAATTGAAATTGGAAAAACTAAAGAGCGCTGGACAATGTTGTTTGTCTACCGCGGCAAGCATTGCCCGCGTTGCAAACGCTTCTTAAACAAACTCAACGCTGTTTTGGACAGCTGGACTGCAGAGATGGATGTCATCGTTGCATCAGCTGATACCGAAGAAAAAGCTCTAGCGGATAAAGCTGAATTTGGTTGGAACTTTGATCTTTGCTATGGTCTGACTGTTGATCAAATGCGCTCACTCGGTCTCTATGTATCTGAGCCTCTCTCCGAAGCAGAAACGACCGACTTGTTCTCTGAACCAGGTGCATTTGGCCTGCGTCCTGATGGCACATTAATGCTGGTTGATATCTCGAATGGCCCTGCAGCGCGCCCTGATCTCGAAGAGCTTCTAGACGGGATGATCTTTAACATCACCAACAATCGCCCGATCCGCGGCACTGCCTAATTAGCAGATTGTTAAATTAAGAGGCTCGGCCGAATTTTGTATTTTGGCCGAGCCTCTGTGTATTTATAAATACGACTTTACGGACGTATCGTGATCAAGGTTCCATTTTGAACCATTGCATAGATCTCTTCCATTTCGTGGTTTTTTACGGCAATACATCCAGCTGTCCAATCTTCGACACGAGCTGCACGCTGTCGAAACTCTGCATTATTGGGCTCACCATGGATGAAAATATCCCCGCCAGGGCTTTTACCTAGAGCATGCGCTTTGGCACGATCCGCCGCGTTGGGGTAAGAAATTCCAATCGACAAATGATAGCGGCTGTTTGGGTTACGGCGATCAATCCAATACGTACCCTCAGGCGTTTTCCCATCGCCCTCAATACGTTTTGCTCCATCCGGAGCAAAACCCAAATCAACGACGTATTCCCGCAATATGTTTTCATCATGTAATAAGTACATTTTTCGCGCAGCTTTGTTCACGACAACAGACGTAACAGCCGGCCCGCGATAGCGCTCGGATGATGCACAACCTGCCAAACCAAGGGATGCGAGGACACCAATACTAAAACTTCTTCTGCGCATTAATGCACCTATTTTACCTGTATTTTGAATCGACTTAGACGCGATTTGGTAAACAAATGGTAATCACTTTTGCGTCTTCTCTGAATTAGCACGTGTGAGGTGAGCTTCAATTGCCTCAAGTCTTGCCAAAACATCGTCACGATAGGCATCCGTCTTGGCGTTTTCATCTTCAGAGTGTGCATCCTGCATCGAGTTCACAATCAAGCCTACCAGCAAGTTCACCACCGCAAAGGTGGTCACCATAATAAACGGGATAAAAAATGCCCACGCATAGGTGAAAACTTCCATCACTGGGCGGACAATACCCATTGACCAGCTCTCAAGTGTCATAATCTGGAACAAGGAATATGCACTGCTACCTAAAGTTCCAAACCATTCTGGAAACGCCTGACCAAACAGTTTGGTCGCAATCACTGCTCCGATGTAAAAGATGATAGCCATCAACAAAAACACAGAGCCCATACCCGGCAATGCGGTCACAAACCCTTCGACAACACGGCGTAGACGTGGGGCTACAGAGATAACCCGTAACACACGTAAAATCCGCAGGGCACGCAGAACTGAAAGACCTTGGCCACCTGGGATCAAAGAAATCCCTACGATGACAAAATCAAACAAGTTCCAACCACTGCGAAAAAACTGCAAGCGCTGCACAACCAGTTTCACAAGTAACTCAGTGACAAAGATCGCCAGACAGATGCCATCAACCAAATGAACAAACCCGCCAGCATGCGCCATAATGCCTGCTGAGGTCTCTAAACCCAACGTCACCGCATTGACGAGTATCACAACAGTAATAAAACTGCTGAAACGCTCCGTCTCCAGAATAGCCTTCAAGCGCTCAATCATTGCTCAGTTCCTGCCTTGAGTTTCAGTTATTTAATGTAAAGTGCGCAACCAATTCAGTGTGTGCAGACCACCGGAATTGATCAACAACTTGCACCCAATGCAATGTATAACCTGCATCAACCAAGACCCGCGCGTCACGTGCAAATGTCACGGGATTACATGAGACATAAGCAATCAAAGGTGTTTTCGCCTCAGATAATGCCTTAATCTGTGCATCAGCCCCGGCGCGAGGTGGATCAATCACAGCTGCCTCAAATGCTGCTTTAAACGGATTAAGGTCTTCGGAAATCATCGGGTTACGGAACAAATCCCGTGTTTCACATGAAACCTTTTTCAATCCAGCCGCTCGACGCCACCCTAAATCAAGCGCCGTCATCATGTCGGCATCGCCTTCTACTGCATGCACTTCGGCCTGTTCCGCTAAGGGCAGCGTAAAAGTACCACAGCCTGCAAACAGATCCACGATGCGCTTTGCATCTTTTACAATCTCGCGTACGCTTGCCACTAATGCAGCTTCGCCTTCATATGTGGCTTGCAAAAACGATCCTGCAGGCGGACAAACCAATGCCTTGCCAAATCGCTGGGTTGGAGGTTGCTCCATTCCCAAGAGTTCGTCATCCCACATCAAACGGGCCAACCCGAAACGACCAATAACCTGCGAAAGATCCGTTCGTAACTTTTCATCCAGCGGTTTGCCGTCACGTACCAACACATCCAAGCCCACCTCGGATTGCGTTATCGTCACGGAGAGCTCGGACTTACGGCTTGCCCCATAAACAGCCAATTGTTCAATCATAGGGATCGCATCACGCAATTCATGGCGCAAAAGCTGGCAATCGGAAATTTCGGTTATCGTACCAGAGGCACGACCATGAAACCCTACCAAAGCCCCTTTTTTGGTGCGCCTCACCGACAAGGTGGCGCGGCGACGTGATTGGCTAGGAGAGGTTTCGATCGGTCGAAACTCAGCCGTCAATCCCTGCGCGTCTAACGCCTTGCGTACAATGTCGATCTTCCAGTCCGCGACAAACGCGTCGCTGGCATGTTGCATTTGGCACCCCCCACAAGACTTATAATGTCTACAGGGTGCTTGCACACGTTGCTCACTTGGGCGTTCAATACGGATATCAGTCAGAGACTGTCCTTCAATGATACCCGAAACCTCTTCGTTCGGCAGTGTACGCGCGGCGTATAGGGGACCTCGGGCGATACCATCACCTTGATGGCCCAAGCGTTCAATTACATGGCTGGTTCTAGCTGTGTCTGTCATAGCAATCCCTTAGCCCGAGAGATCCCGCCGCGAAAGGTCTCTATTGCGCTGCTGTCGAAGTTTCGCCTTCTGGTTTGATAAATCCACCAGATTGTCGTGCCCAAAACCCAGCATAGCGGCCTTGATCTGCCAAAAGCTGATCATGTGTGCCCTCTTCAACAATTTGCCCCTGATCCATAACAATGATCCGGTCCATCTCGGACAAAGTTGACAGCCTATGTGCAATAGCAAGAACCGTTTTCCCCTCCATAACACGTGACAGCGCCGTTTGGATTGCGGCTTCAACTTCGGAGTCCAATGCTGACGTGGCTTCGTCCAAGATTAAAATCGGAGCATCTTTGAGAATGGCCCGCGCCAGAGCAATACGTTGGCGTTGACCACCAGATAATTTCACACCCCGTTCCCCAAGATAAGCATCATACCCCGTACGACCATTGCCATCAGAAAGATCCATGATGAAATCATGCGCCTCAGCCTGACGAGCCGCCTCAATCACATCAGCCTTGGTTGCATCTGGTCGACCGTACGCAATATTCTCCAGTGCCGAGCGATTAAACATCGCTGTTTCCTGTGTCACCATCCCAATCTGCGACCGCAATGAATCTTGCGTCACATGCCGGATATCCTGCCCATCGATCGAAATTGTGCCATCCTCGGCCTCATAAAGGCGTAACAACAGGGACATCAATGTGGATTTACCGGCACCCGACGCCCCTACAATACCAATTTTCTCACCTGCTTTGATATCAAGCGTCACATTATGTACGCCACCCACATCGCGACCATAGCCAAAAGTGAGATCATCGATCAAAATATCTCCTTTAGAAACGTTCAGTGGGCTCGCATCTGCGGCATCATCAAGCCGGTCAGCACGGGTCAAAGTCTTGATACCGTTTTCTATCTCTCCCACATTGGAATAAAGCGCCATCAGCGTGAAGCTCACCCAACCTGTCATTTGCGAAACACGTATGGCAACCGCGCCTGCAGCGACAATATCACCCTCGGTTGCACTGCCGCCGCGCCACAGTAAAAACGTAGCCCCCAGCACCAAAACCGGCAAAGCACCCGCTAGTGTCATAAGACAAAAACGAAACCCGGCTGAAAGATATCCAAATTCTAATGCTTTATCGCGAAACACAGAAATCGCACCTTCTGCGCTGCGTTCTTCGTGTTTTGCATGGGCAAACAATTTCACTGTTTTGATGTTGGTAATCGTATCAACCACCTGCCCGCTTACATTTGCCCGTGCCCCGGCTCGCACACCTGAACGTTTACGGATGCGTGGCAGAAACCAGTTGATCAGCGCAAAATATGCCACCAACCACACCGAGAAAACCAAGGTAATCCTCACATCAATTGCGGCGAGCAACAACACAGCCCCAAGCAATGATGCCAAGGCAAAGGACACCACGTTAATCAGTTCGGATACAACCGAACCAACCGCACTGGCGGTTTGCATTTGCTTTTGCGCAATACGACCGGCGAAATCATCATCGTAAAACCCAACCGATTGCCCCAGCATCCAACGGTTCAAGCGTGTTAAAACCATCGGGTTAATGTTGGGCCCAACCACAATCAAATTCGACGCAGCACCCAGACCAAACAACAACGGGCGCAAAATAAGGAAAAAGGCGATTGATCCCAATATCAGGGGCAGATTGCTTGCAATAAAGAACTGCTCTGCCCCACTGCTTATTGCAGTATCGATAAGACGCCCTAGTACAAAGGCCGTTCCTGCCTCCATACCCCCAGCAAGTGACGAACACAGCGCGGCCACCACCAACATCGGCCATGCACCTGACAAGCACCACCTTATAAAAGCAAAAAGCGTCGACGGCGGTGGGCCATCTGCAGGTTTAAATGCATCAATTAGATTGCCAAGTTTCATTCTGTTGTTGCCTCTAGATTGAGGAAGCCACCTGATTGCCGACTCCAGAACTGAGCATATAAGCCCTTTTTCTCAAGAAGCTCGGTATGAGAGCCTTCTTCTGCGATTTTTCCATCATCCAACACTAATATCCGGTCCATTTGGGCAATGGTCGACAAACGGTGTGCAATAGCGATAACGGTTTTACCTTCCATCATATGATGAAGTGTCTCTTGAATTGCGGCCTCGGCCTCAGAATCCAAAGCCGATGTTGCCTCATCGAGGATTAAAATAGGCGCATTTTTCAAAATGACCCGCGCAAGAGTCACCCGCTGGCGTTGCCCCCCGGATAATTTCACACCGCGCTCGCCAACATGCGCATCATAACCTCTACGGCCTTCGGGATCTTCTAAGTTTAGAATAAAATCATGCGCCTGCGCTTTATGCGCCGCGTCTAGAATTTGCGCCTCGTTTGCGTCCGGCCGTCCATACAAGAGATTATCGCGAACCGATCTATGAAGCAGCGCATTATCTTGCTGAACCAATCCAATTTGACTGCGTAAACTGTCTTGAGTGACGAGGGAAATATCCTGACCGTCTATCAAAATGCGGCCCTGCTCAACATCATAAAACCGCAACAACAGTTTCACCAATGTCGATTTACCAGCCCCTGACCGCCCAATAAGGCCAATTTTTTCACCAGCACCAATGGTCAGGTTCAGGTTATCAATACCCCCTGTTTCACGTCCATAATGGTGTGAAAGCCCTTCAAATCGGATTTCCCCTGCTTGTAATTTAAGCGGGGCTGCCGACGGGTTGTCCATCAACGCGATAGGCTGCGTTATTGTCTCCATCCCTTCCGCAACCACGCCAAGTTGGCGGAAAAACGACGTCAATGCCCACATAATCCAGCCTGTCATCGCAGTGAGTCGCAACGCCAGTGCCGTTGCCGCGGCGACAACACCCACCGAAGCTAAATCTTGCGCCCATAATCCAATAGCCCAACCAACAATGCCGACGATCAATCCCCCGTTTAATGTAACCAAGATTGCGTTCATCACCGTGTAAATACGCATTTCCTTGGAAAAGGTCTCTCGTGTGTCAGCAATCGCTTCCTTGGCATAAGCAAGCTCTTGGTCCTGATGGGCAAAAAGTTTGACTGAATGAATGTTAGAATAGCTATCAACCACACGCCCAGTCAGAGACGAGCGCGCATCAGATGCGGCTTGGCTGGCACCACCAACATGGAGAACAGTCCAGCGGATCAACAGCGCAAACAAACCAAGCCAGATACACAAGGGAAACAACAGACGTGCATCCGCAGCCCCCAGCAAAACCGCAGCCCCGATAACATAAGCCAGAGCAAAGGTAATCGCATCAAAAACCTGAAAAACCACTTCTCCTGCTGCTCCAGGCGTCTGAATCACCCGATTGGCAATCCGGCCAGCAAAATCATTTTCGAACCAACCGACCGATTGACGTAAAACATGCCTATGTGACCGCCAGCGAATAAGCGTAGCAAAGTTGGGAAGTATGGCGTTATTCAATAACATAACATGCAATAACTGTAGCACAGGGCGCACCAGCAAAATCAAAAGCGCCGCGACAATCAATTCTGTTCCGTGATCAATCCAAACCTCTTGAGGAGATCCCGTTAAAATGTCCACAACACGCCCCATATAGGCGATCAAAGCCATCTCAACAGTGGCAACAACAATGGACATAAACCCGGTAACCGCAAAAACCATTTTAAAAGGCTTTGAAAACCCCAACAGGAATCGCCCGATCGTAGTCGGCGGAGTATCAGATTGCGGATAATCGCAATAAGGGTCGACAAAATTCTCAAAGAAGCGAAACATTAAAGTGCTCCGGGTTTAGGGTGAGCTACAATCTCCATGAAACAAAACAAGCGAAGTAAATAACTGGCTTTAAAATCACAAATATCCGTGCACGGTCAAAACACCCTACGTCTAGATGACAAGGTGCAAACTGTCACCCCATACCAAACTATAGGTCTCAAGGGGTTCTAAGATTCCATTGCCAAAAGTGCCTCTCGACTTAGAGAGAAGCCTGATTTTATCCATAAATCTTCAAGATCTTTCAATCTCTTGCCCAGCGCGGCGCCAGACAGATCAGTCATTAAATCCCGCGCACTGATCGGAAAACGGGCGGCAACACCCTCTGATATATCACATTCCATCGTTTCTGGGACTGGCAACTCAAGCAAGGCCGTGCGCAAAAACATACTCCCACGCGCGATATCTGCATCGTAACGATATCCCATCTCGGCTGCCGACATTGTTCCTATTGCTTGCTTTCGAAACGTGTCACAGCGCGCTGCAATTGCCTTGGAGAGACGTAGATCCTCACGCGGGTTCTCTCCTCCCAGTGCAGCCAGACGTAAGCAAGTATCCGGAGTGAAATTTGCGTCCATATGCACCAAAGGCCCCAAGGATCGATCATCGCTGCCTGAGAGAATACGATGTAATACGCCAACCTGACGCATCGCAGCAACGCTGCGGACTGGGTCTTTTGCCGCTAAGAGTTTAAGAAACTCTGCCCCCATACGTTCACGCGAAATCTTCACCAAACCGTCCAAATTCTGTGCTATCGCGGCAAGCGCATCCTGATCAAAGCCTGCATCTTGATCACCGTACCAGGCATGAAACCTAAAATACCGCAGCACCCGCAAGTAGTCTTCCTTAATGCGAGCATCGGCATCGCCAATAAACCGAAAACGACGTGCTTCTAGGTCAGCATATCCTCCCAAAGGATCTACAATTTGACCGTCAGGACGCGCATATAAGGCATTCATTGTGAAATCTCGACGCGCAGCATCGTCTGCAATATCTGTCGCAAAGGCAACAACTGCTCGGCGTCCATCTGTAGCCACGTCTTTGCGAAACGTTGTAACCTCAAACGGGGTACCCTTATGGACCAACGTGATGGTTCCATGATCAATACCCGTCGGAATCGCCTTGACGCCCGCCTGTTTTGCCAAAGAAATCACGTCTGTTGGCGTTGCATCTGTTGCAATATCAATATCGGATACCGGAGCGCCAATCAGTGCATTGCGAACACAGCCACCCACAAGAAACACCTGCGCCCCCTGTTTTGTCAAAACATCACACACGTGCTGCGTGGTTTCAGACGTTAGCCAATCTTGGGCAATCCGCATTAAGTCTCCAAAATCTCTGCAAAATTGCGCAGCATGCGCGCGGTTGCTCCCCAAATATAATATGGGCCAAACGGCACAGTATAAAAATATCGTGGCTGATCCCGGAAACGACGCCACTGAATTTGATAATTTCCCAGTTCTGTCACATGCGATAATGGCACTGAAAAAACCTCTGCCACTTCATCAGCTTGACGTTTCACCTCAAATGGATGGTGAAGTAAAGCAATCACAGGGCTCACTTCAAAGCCAGTCACGGTCTCATGTGTGGATAGTTGCCCAAGTACTTGAGTCGCAGTCTCCGGAAGCCCAATTTCCTCTCGCGCTTCACGTTGGGCAGCTATAACGGAGCTTCCATCTCCCGCATCTACTTTACCACCAGGGAAGGCGATCTGGCCCGGGTGATGCCGTAATGCAGAGGAGCGCTTTGTCAAAATAATCTGCGGTGTTTCATGATAAGACGTAATACCAATTAAAACCGCAGCTGGCCGCAATTTGCGACCAGCCGGTAGCTTTAGGTTTGGATTAAGATCGAAGTCTGAAGTTTTTTCCCGACCCACCTCCAAAGCAAGGCGGATTATATCATCCAGCCCTTGCATCCGTTAGTCCTTTGTTGCCTCAAAACCAACTGTGGCCGGATCAAGATCGTAATGCATCCCACAAAACTGACAATCTGCCGTCACACGCCCTTCGGGTGTCGTCATGGTTTTAATATCTTTAGCAGAGTAAATTGACAGACTCTGGCGCACGCGGTCCTCAGAACAGGTGCATCCAAACTTGATGGCTTGAGCATCATAAACACGCGGGCTTTCCTCGTGGAACAAGCGCACCAATAAATCCGCTGGTGATACCGAAGGGCCGATCAGTTCCAAATCCTCAACCGTACCTAACAATGTCAGTACACGGTTCCAGTTTTCTTCTTGATCATCATCAAGCATATCACTGACATTAAGATCTTCGCCTGCACCATCTGCATCCGCAATTAGTGGAGACGCCTTGGGCATATGCTGCAACATAATACCGCCTGCGCGCCAATGTTCCGCAACACCTGGCTCAGACGATTTTCCGAAACTAAGTGAAAACTGCGTCGGCAACTGTTCAGATTGTGCAAAATAGGCCTCAGCACAAGCCGATAGCGACCCACCGCGTAAAGGTGTGATCCCTTGATAAGGCTGCATACCATGGCCTTGATCAATCAAGATCGCAAAATACCCTTCACCAATCTGCGAAAACGCATCTGCATTTGTAATCTCGTCAGGATCAAAGCTGGCATAGGCCCGAATTCGTGCCGGATCGCCGGTCTTTTCCGGTGCGTAATAATCCGTTGCAATACGGCGGATACCACCGCCTTTTCCCTGCACTTGCAGTGACAACTTCCACTTAAGTTTTACCGTCTGACCAATTAACGCAGTCAGCAACGCCATCTCAGCGACAAGCGCCTCGATCATAGGTGGGTAATCGTGCTGTTTAAGAATTCCTTCCAAAACGCCATCCAAACGCGCTACGCGACCACGCATGTCGGATGCATCGAGTTGGAAAGGTAGGACAGTATCGTCCCACGCGATTTGAGTGACTCGTGACATAAGGTTTCCTTAAGTGCCCATTGTTGGCATATCTGGGCCTATATAGGCTGTTCAGCCACGACATTGAAGGGGAAGCAGAATGATACGCCGTTTTGGTCAATCACCACGTTCAGATCAAACCTATCGTCTAAGGCCAGGCGCATATGCCATACTCCCAAGGGATCAAAAGCTTTTACTAACCCGTCAATCCGCGCCTGTAGTCGACATACAGTTGCCAGGTGGTGGAATAGATCCCGGAGAATCAGCCATTATCGCGCTTCATCGAGAGGTCTACGAGGAAACAGGCTATAAAATTTCATCCCCCCGTCATTTTGGAACATTCCGGCGGTTTGTCTTTATGCCCGAATATGATTTTTGGGCTGAGAAAATATGCCATATCTTCATTGCGCGTCCCACCATATGCATGGGCGCACCCCTAGAGCCATTCCACACAGCCCTTTGGATGACGCACGATCAAGCAATTTCTACGCTTGGGAATGCTGGTGATAAGCATTTTGTCGAACGTTTTAACTGTAACAGCTAAGGACCTTGATACTCGAATAAAGTGGCAGAAATATCATCCTCTAACCCCTCTCCCTTGGCCATAACCTGAGTAAGGTGCCAATAGAGGTCGTCAAGGAATTCTTGGCCATTTTGATCTGGTTTGCATTTGTGAATCAGATCAATCAATCCCTCGGAGTCTAGCATACTGCCATCTTCCAAATGTGCTTCGGTGAAACCATCGGAATAAAGCAACAAACGGTCACCTTCTTCCATATAAAACACTTCTTGGTCGTATACGACTTCAGAGATCAAACCGATAGGAACGCCCCCTTGGCCAATAAACTCCATGGTGCCGTTTTTGCGGATTAATAATGGGTGCGGATGTCCCGCTTGAACCATTTTGACCTGCCCGGTGCGCAGGTCACAGGTACAATACGCCATGGTAAAATACTCTTCGACACCCGTATCAGCAATCAAACGGGCATTCAAAAGACTTGCAACCTCTTCAGGTGGCCGCAGCGCATAGAAGCTGTTGAACTTCTTTTCCATTCCGACATTCTGGTCGAAATAAGTCGATGACAAATACCCCCCCAGACGCGCCGTCATCATGGCCGATGTAATCCCATGGCCAGATACGTCGATGGAATAAAAGCCAACACGATTTACACCAGGAGAAAACATTCCAACCAAATCGCCCCCGATGTGACCACATGGTTTTAGAAGCAAGCTCACTTCTGATGATCCAAAATTGCGAGACAGTTCAGGAACCAGAGATTCCTGAATTTTACGAGCCTGTATCAGATCCTTATCAATAGCATCATAAACACGCTGTAACTCGTCAAGTGTTTCCGAAACAATCTGGTTTTTCTGAAACAGCTCTCGCTGCATTCGTAATATACGTTCCCCTGCGGAGATACGCGCACGTAATTCGTCAGAACTGACGGGTTTGGTTAGGAAATCATCCGCGCCGGCATCCAAACCCTGTGCCACCTCGTTTTTTTCGCTCTTTGAGGTCAAAAGGATGAAGTAGCTGTAGGCATCATTGGATATGTTACGAAACGCACGGCAAAATTCGATCCCGTTCATCCCCGGCATCATCCAGTCGCTCAAAATCAAATCAGGCAATTGTTGGCGGCAAATTTCCATCGCATCTTCACCGCTACCAGCTTCTGCAACTTGAAATCCCCATTTTTTAAGGGAGGCAACAAGAATGCGCCGCTGCAAACGGCTGTCATCTACCACTAAGACGCGCTGAATTGATCCGCTCACCGGAACCACTTCATTTTCAACTGTGCTTTCTGGAAACACCTAATGTCCCTCATTAAAACGAATGGTCCTTTTGCCGTGTGAATAGATATTGCCGAGTCAACTTAACACCGAATGAATGAGAAAACTCTTGTAAAATTTTAGCTATTCATCTTAGTTTTACTGCTATCTTCTTATAAACTGTTTTGAACACTCGAAAAACATAGGTTTGCACAATGATTAATTGGTCACGCGTGCGTGAATTGAAAGAAGAAATCGGAGAAGATGGCTTTGATGAAGTTGTGGAATTGTTCCTAGAAGAAGTAGAGGGTGTTATCCAGAAGCTACAGGGTAATGATCGAAGCCAGCTGGAACAGGATTTGCACTTTTTGAAAGGCAGTGCCTTGAACCTAGGCTTCGAAGAATTTGCGACCCTTTGCTTCCAAGGTGAACAGCTTTCGTCAGATGGGAATGCCGATCAAGTTGATTTAAAATCAGTTTTAGAAAGCTATGACGTGTCTAAGAAGACATTTCTCGAAAGCCTATCAACCAACACATAGACGATATCAAATCACGAACTGTGCAAGCGTCTCATCCGTTGTAATATCCGTAAACGCCATGCCTGCCTGTTCAAGACGTGAAAATAACGACCCAAAATTTTCGGGCTGACTCGTTTCAATGCCAATCAGAACTGATCCAAAGTTTCTGGCCGATTTTTTCATATATTCAAACCGTGTAATATTATCATCCGGCCCCAAGAGCCCTAGAAAATCTCGTAATGCACCCGGGCGCTGCGGTACGCGCAAAATAAAGTATTTTTGCAGACCAGCGTAACGCTGTGCCCGCTCTTTAACCTCAGGCAAACGTTCAAAGTCAAAATTTCCGCCAGAAGATAAACAAACAACCGTTTTCCCGCGCACCCAAGAACGCACGTCATACAACGCTTCAAGAGCTAGGGCGCCGGCAGGCTCTAACACAATTCCTTCGACATTTAACATTTCAACAATGGTCCGGCAGACCCGGTCTTCATCAATTGTCAAAACGTCTGGTGATGCAACATGTTTGAGACGTTCAAATGTCTTTTGGCCAATTTTGCCAACTGCAGCACCGTCAACAAACGTATCAACCTGATCGAGTGCAACGGGCTTGCCTGCATCCAAAGCAGCCCGCAAGCAGGCTCCACCGGCTGGTTCCACAAATAAGCTGTGACTTTGATCACCAAAATAACTGAAAACGCCGGACGACATACCGCCTCCACCGACGGGCAAAATCACATAATCTGGCGCGCGCCCCAATTGCTCTTTGATTTCCACCGCAATAGATGCTTGGCCTTCGATCACATCTTCATCGTCAAACGGCGATAAAAAATATCCACCTTGTTGCACACACCACTTTTGTGCAGCAGCCAACGTGTCATCGAAATAATCACCAACCAAGTGAATCTCGATATTATCCCCACCAAACATCCGAGTTTTCTGAATTTTCTGCTGCGGCGTGGTGACTGGCATAAAAATCACGCCTCGCTTGCCCATTTCGCGACACATATACGCCATGCCCTGCGCGTGGTTACCCGCGGATGCACAGACAAACAAATCCCGCTTGGTTTGTTTGCGCATCGCATTGAGCGCACCCCGGATCTTGTACGATCGCACCGGGCTCAAGTCCTCACGTTTGAGGTAAATATCAGCCTCAAACCGATCAGAAAGTAATACATTACGTTGAAGTGGCGTGGGCGGAAACACTTCGCGCATCGCCGCCTCGGCCGCTTTGGCCTGGGTTTGGAAATCAGTCATACGCCTTAGGTGGCCCAAGCCTGCCGCTGACGCAAGAGGCATGGGCCCTCGACAGATAAATTTAGTCAGAAATCCAATGACCTTCGACGCAGTGACCGTAAAGAGTGATCAGAATTGACAGGTTCAGAACCTGCATGCAGTCACCCACACACTGCTAACTCACTGCAATCACCGTTATTGCCAACCAACAAGCCAGAACAAAACAATAATCGAGATTGGTGAGAGAGCTTCTTCCGTATTGGCCCGCCATCGCAACAAGCGGCAACAATCCCTGCTTGATGATCACAAGAAAATTTCGTGACATCATCTGGATGGAATGTATCAAAATATGAATACGCGTCGTTATCACTTCCAATTTGTAAAATCGCGCGCATTTTAGCGGGCTACACATGTTAGAAAACCCTTAATACCTTGCGCAATCCGCTAAAACCCGCTACGGCGCTTACGTTCTGACGAGAAGGAAATCCAATGTCTGCGCCCAAGAAAGTTGTGCTGGCCTATTCCGGCGGCCTCGATACATCGATCATCCTGAAATGGTTGCAGACCGAATATGGCTGCGAGGTTGTAACCTTTACTGCTGACCTCGGTCAGGGCGAAGAGCTAGAGCCTGCACGTAAAAAGGCTGAGCTTTTGGGCATTAAGCCCGAAAACATCTTTATCGAAGACGTTCGCGAAGAGTTCGTCCGCGATTTTGTCTTCCCCATGTTCCGCGCCAATGCAGTCTATGAAGGCCTGTATCTGCTAGGCACGTCAATCGCGCGCCCTTTGATCTCCAAACGTCTTGTAGAGATCGCAGCCGAAACTGGAGCGGATGCCGTGTCTCACGGTGCGACTGGCAAGGGGAACGATCAGGTCCGTTTTGAGCTGTCCGCCTATGCCTTGAACCCAGATATTAAGGTGATCGCCCCTTGGCGTGAATGGGATCTGTCTTCGCGTACCAAGCTGCTTGAATTTGCCGAGGCAAACCAAATCCCGATCGCAAAAGACAAACGTGGCGAAGCGCCGTTTTCTGTTGATGCCAACCTGTTGCACACTTCATCCGAAGGCAAAGTTCTGGAAGATCCGGCCGATATGGCGCCAGATTACGTCTTCCAACGCACCGTTGATCCAGTGGATGCGCCTGATGTGCCTGAAATCATCGAAATCACCTTTGAAAAAGGTGACGCCATTGCGATTAATGGCGAGGCAATGTCCCCTGCAACCGTTCTAACCGCATTGAACGAATATGGCCGCAAGCACGGTATTGGTCGTCTGGATTTCGTAGAAAATCGTTTTGTCGGCATGAAGTCACGCGGTATTTATGAAACCCCCGGTGGTGATATTCTACTTGAAGCACACCGTGGCATTGAACAAATCACCCTCGACAGTGGTGCCGGCCATTTGAAAGACTCGATCATGCCTCGTTATGCAGAGTTGATCTATAATGGGTTCTGGTACTCGCCCGAGCGTGAAATGCTGCAAGCGCTGATCGACAAGAGCCAAGAACATGTCAGCGGCACCGTACGGCTGAAGCTGTATAAAGGATCTGCAAAAACAGTTGGCCGTTGGTCAGATCACAGCTTGTATTCCGAAGCACATGTTACCTTTGAAGAAGATGCAGGTGCCTATGATCAAACAGACGCGGCAGGGTTCATTCAACTTAACGCCCTGCGCTTGAAATTGTTAGCGGCCCGTAACAAGCGCGTTAAAGGCTGATAAGATCAACCAAAACATGTTCAAAAACGGCTTGCCAGCGCGAGCCGTTTTTTTATGCCAACTTCACGTATTCTCACTGCTGGGTGACATTTGATGTCATGCCTTGCTTAAACCTCATCTGATAAGGTCAAATCCTCCCCAGATCCTAATTATCAGGGAGAGAGACACATGACGCCTTTTAGTGACACAGCACGTAATATTGCCCTAGGGGCTATGATTGCTCTGGCGATGGTGAGTAAATCAACCTCACTTAGTGCCCAAGAAACAGAAACCCTGACCATAGCCGGCGGGTGTTTCTGGTGCGTCGAAAGTGATTTTGAATCTGTCCCCGGCGTTTTGGATGCAGTTGTTGGATATACCGGTGGAAGCAGCCGAAACCCAACTTATAAACAGGTCAGCGGTGAAACAACCGGCCACTACGAAGCCGCGCAGGTCATTTACGATCCCACCGTTGTTTCCCGCAAAGAACTACTGGAATTGTTCTTACGTTCCATAGATGTCACCGATGCAGATGGTCAGTTCTGTGATCGAGGACCTTCCTATAGAACCGCTATTTTTGTCTCTGATTCTCAAGAGAGAGAACTGGCTCAAGCTGTAAAAAATGCTGCTCAAGAAGAATTAGGGCAAGAAATCGTAACCCCGATCCTTGATCAGTCAGCGTTTTACAAAGCCGAAGAGTATCACCAAGCTTACTACAAGGGGGACAATATCATATTGTCTCGTTTTGGCCCAATACGCCAATCTACGGCCTATAAACAATACCGCGAAGCCTGTGGCCGTGATTCACGCATTCAAGCACTCTGGGGGAATGACGCTCCTTTTATTCATCACGGGTCATAAAAACACTTATTTGAAAGACGACCAGCGTTTTAGCAATGCATGCTACAATCGCTATCCGGCAAATCCTGTCCGGATAGCGGAATAATAAGACCGATGACTAACTCTGTTAGTGTTAAGTAGCCGTTTGAAACTCTCAACAAGCGGTTAATTTCAAAGAAAATAACTATATCATATTCATATTTCGCAGGCTGATAATAATTAGATTTATATAAAAACGCCTAACTTTCGCCACATTGCATTCATGAACAGACTACGAATGTTGCCCATTAATTAACGCATTAAAGCACCATGCTTTGAACTGCTCTGTTCCCGAAGGATCGAGAGCCTGCGTTAAAATGACGTCTGAGCCTGCCAAACTCGGCTTGGTTCCAACTTCGTAAATAGTCAGTCACGTGAAACGGGAAAGAGTTGTAAGTGTAATGTCCAGTATAAATGTAAACCAAGGCGCAACCATCGCGCTGCAAATGTTAAAAGACACAAAAGACGAAAAAGACGAGGTCCAGGACGAGGTTTCGACCGGGGAAAAAGTCGCAACCGCCAGCGACAACGCTGCGCTTTGGGCCGTATCAGAAATCATGGAAGGTGATATCGTCGGGCTTGAAGCGACATCACAAGCGCTCGCCATCGGTGAAGCTGCCACCAGTGTCGCATCTGCCGGCGCAGAGCAAATCACAAGCGTTTTGCAAGATATGCAACAATTGGCGATCCAAGCTCAAAGCGGGACAGCTGATTTTGCTGTCATAGAAGAACAGCTTGCTTTTAAGACTGATCAAATCAACTCAATCATCTCTGCGTCACAGTTTAACGGGACAAATCTGCTTGCCACAGATGCAGATGGAAATGGTGCCTCATCGCTGACTGTCGTCTCGTCATTGGACCGCCAAGGATCCGATGCACCTACGCTATCCACGATTCAAGTCGACAGTGTCGATTTTGAAGGCAGCGCAGGATTTGACATCGACAATCGTACATCCATTACTGACGCTGCCTCTGCTAAAACAGCACTTGAGGAAATCAACGGATTTCTAGAGTTTGCAATTAATGGTGCTGCCCAACTCGGAGCGAAAGAGGCCCAAATAAGTGACCAAGGTAAGTTCGTAAACGATCTGAGTGATGCGATGGTCAAAGGTCAAAGCGCCATCAAAGATGCTGAGATGGAGGATGCAGCCACGCGTTTAGCCGCCTTAAGTGCTCAAATGCAGCTTGGAACCTCGTCCCTATCTATCGCGAATTCGTCGCCTGCGTCGCTATCAGCCTTATTTGGATAAAAGATATCGTAGTTTGCTGGGTTTTCCTCGGCAAACTGCACCTGTAAATGTCATGCAAAGCACCAAAGAGGGCACCCGCATGACTGTTACGCCAATGATGGCCCAATACCTCGACATCAAGGCACAATACCCAGACGCGTTGTTATTCTATCGTATGGGTGATTTCTATGAGATGTTTTTTCAGGATGCCGTCAACGCAGCTGAAGCCCTTGATATTGCGCTTACTAAACGTGGAAAACACGACGGGGTGGATATCCCCATGTGCGGTGTACCATTTCATGCAGCCGAAGGGTATCTCCTCACCCTCATTCGCAAAGGATTTCGCGTTGCTGTCGGGGAACAATTAGAAAGTCCAGCAGAGGCCAAAAAACGTGGCGCGAAATCTGTTGTAAAACGTGACGTCGTACGCCTCGTCACGCCTGGCACATTAACCGAAGATAGTCTGCTAGAGGCGCGGCGCCATAACTTTCTAGTATCCTATACTGAACTGCGCGACGAAGCAGCCCTCGCGTGGGCAGATATTTCCACTGGTGCGTTTCATGTGATGTCTATCGCCCGCGTACGTCTTTCTCCAGAACTTGCACGTCTTGCCCCGTCCGAATTGATCGTGTGCGAAGGCCCCGTTTACGACCATGTGCAACAGCTTGCTGATGAGTATAAAATTCCCCTCACCCCTTTAGGGAAATCAAGCTTCGATAGTACAGCCGGGGAAAAGCGCTTGGGCACATTGTTCAATGTTGCGTCGCTTGAGGGATTTGGAAACTTCACGCGTGCCGAAGCCTCGGCTATGGGGGCGCTGGTTGATTACCTAGAGATTACCCAAAAAGGGAAACTTCCTCTCTTACAGCCTCCACAACAAGAATCTGAGGATCGTGCTGTCCAAATTGATGCCTCAACCCGGCGAAATTTAGAGATCACACGGTCTTTATCTGGAGGCCGAGCCGGCTCTTTATTGTCCGTTGTTGACCGAACAATGACACCGGGCGGCGCGCGCCTACTTGAGCAACGCCTGTCTAGCCCGTCGCGCAATATAGATGTCATTAACGCGCGTCTGGCCGCTTTGGATATGATGGTGACTGATACGGCGCTGTGCGAAGGTCTACGTGCAGATTTGCGTAAAACACCTGACATTGATCGTGCCCTATCACGTATCGCGCTTGAGCGCGGCGGACCACGGGACCTTGCAGCAATACGTAATGCACTGTCACAAGGCACCGCTATACTCGCCGGTGTAAAAGGCTATACTCTCCCTCCTCTGCTTGCAGACGCAACCGATAGGTTAGGCGGTTTTGATGACCTGTTAACGCTGTTAGATGCCAGCTTGATCGCAGAGCCCCCATTGCTGGCGCGCGACGGTGGCTTTATCGCATCAGGTTTTGATGCGGACCTAGACGAAGCCCGCACCCTACGCGACGAAGGTCGATCTATTATTGCTGCACTTCAACAGAAATACGCTGAGCACACCGGTATCAATGCGCTTAAGATTAAGCATAACAACGTGCTTGGATATTTCATCGAAACCACAGCGACCCACGCCAATAAAATGCTATCGGCACCTTTTACTGAAACCTATATCCATCGCCAAACCACCGCCAATCAGGTGCGCTTCACGACTGTTGAACTTAGTGAAATAGAAACTAAAATCCTGAACGCTGGAAACCATGCCTTAGACATTGAAAAGCGTCTCTATCAAACGCTATCTGGCTCTATTTTAGACTCTGCGGCACACTTAAACCAAGCAGCGCGCGGTTTTGCCGAACTCGATTTAATAACTGCATTGGCAGATTTAGCACGTGGTGAAAATTGGTCTCGTCCCAAAGTCGACACTTCGCGTGCGTTTGATATTCAGGCCGGGCGGCACCCCGTAGTAGAACAGGCATTACGACAAAAAGGGACAGATAGCTTTGTCGCAAATGACTGCGATCTTAGCGCAGAAACGGGAGCCGCAATCTGGTTGCTTACTGGTCCGAACATGGCTGGTAAATCGACCTTTTTACGCCAAAATGCGCTGATTACCATATTGGCACAAATCGGTAGCTACGTACCCGCCTCATTTGCCCATATCGGATTGGTCAGCCAAGTCTTCAGCCGTGTAGGTGCGTCAGATGACCTAGCTCGAGGTCGGTCAACTTTCATGGTGGAAATGGTAGAAACCGCTGCAATTCTGAATCAAGCCGATGATCGTGCGTTGGTAATCTTAGATGAAATTGGCCGCGGTACGGCAACATACGATGGTTTATCCATCGCTTGGGCAACATTAGAACATTTACACGAAACCAACCAATCTCGGGCGTTGTTTGCAACCCATTATCACGAGCTAACACAGTTGGCGCAAAAATTACCTGGCGTCGAAAATACCACTGTGTCGGTCAAAGAATGGGAAGGCGAAGTCATCTTTCTACACGAAGTCCGCAAAGGTGCCGCAGATCGATCTTATGGTGTTCAAGTCGCCCAGCTGGCCGGATTACCTGCATCCGTTGTAACACGTGCCCGTGACGTTCTGGATATGCTTGAACAAGGTGCACGTGATCACGGCGCTGCTAAATTGCAAATAGACGATTTACCGCTGTTCTCAGCTGCCCCTGCTCCGCAACCCAAAACACCGTCGTTGGTTGATAAACTCTTGGACAATATCAACCCGGATGACCTCAGCCCACGTGAAGCACTTGAAGCCCTGTATAAGCTTAAAAGCGCAAATAAAAACAGCGATACCTAAAAAGGTACCGCTGTTAAAAATTATGAGACTGCACTTACGCTGGTGTGGACGACACACCAACCTGTGCGGGGCGCAACAGACGGTCATGTAACATGAAACCGTCCGCAGAAACCTGAATAATGTCACCTGCTTTGGTGCCTGGCACAGGTGCCTCGAACATTGCTTCGTGTTCGTTTGGATCAAAACGATCCCCAACCTCTGGTGTGATGATTTTAATTCCATGTTTTTCAAACACGTTCATCAGTGACCTGAGTGTCAATTCAACACCTTCAATCAAAGCAGCAGAGACTTGTCTTTGCTCATCTGTTGCTGACTCGACCGCACGTTTGAGATTGTCGTATACGGGCAAAAGATCGCGCGACAGCTTTGAACCGCCATACTGCTCAGCTTCACGGCGGGCTTTATCACCACGCTTACGAGAATTCTCAGCATCAGCCAAAGCCCGCATAAAGCGATCTTTATACTCGTCCCGCTCAGCACGCAGCGAATCAATTTCAATCGCCTCGTCATCAATCTCCTCGAACTCAGCCGAGTGTTCTTCTGCTTCTGCCGAAGCAATGTCATCCAGAAAATCGTTGTTTGTCGGATCTGCCATGTTTCACCTCTAGTTACCGATCGGAGAGTATTTTTCCGACCAGTTGTGCCGTGTAATCTACGATGGGCACAATTCGTCCGTAATTTAGGCGTGTCGGGCCAATTACCCCGACAGCACCAATGATCTTTTGGTCAGCGTTCATATAGGGAGAGACCACCAAAGAGGAACCCGAAAGTGAAAAAAGTTTGTTTTCAGAGCCAATAAAAATGCGCACACCCTCTCCATCCTCGGTGAGTTGCAAAAATTCAGCGATATCACGCTTGCGTTCAAGGTCATCAAACAGCTCTCGGATTTTGTCTAGTTCCTCTGGTGCACCATCATCAGACAAGAGATTCGACCGCCCTCGTACAATGAGACGCGCATCATCTGCGTCCGTTGCATCCCAGGCTGCCAACCCACTTTCAATCATCGACTGAGCAAGGGTATCTATTTCTTGTCGACGTTTATTAATCTCAACCTGAAAATCTTTACGCACCTGAGAGAGCGTACGCCCTTCGATCAATGCATTTAGAAAGTTCGCAGCAACCCGCATCGAGCTTGGTGTTTGTCCTAGCGGTGGCGTGAACAGTCGATTTTCTACATGCCCGTCAGAAAATACCAAAACCACCAATGCACGATCATGCGCCAACGATACAAATTCAATATGACGCAATTCGGTTTCATGTTTAGGAGTCAAAACTAGAGATGCACCTTGGGTAACGCCAGATAATACAGCGCCCACACGATCCAACATCGTGCTCATATCGCCAGACTGATCATCCAAGGTCGAGTTGATCTTATCAAGATCGCCACGCGCCGGATCCCCCGTTTGCAATAACCCATCAACAAACAGCCGCAATCCCGTTTGAGTCGGAATTCGCCCTGCCGAAACATGAGGGCTATCTAGTAAACCAAGATACTCTAGATCTTGCATCACATTACGAACCGTCGCCGCCGAAAGTTTCTCATTCAAGGACCGCGTAAGCGTGCGACTTCCGACAGGGCCACCGGTATCTAGATAGCTCTCGACCAGAACGCGGAAGACTTCACGCGATCTATCGTTCATTTCATGTAAGATCGAATTCGGGTCCGTCATTCGTCCAATTAGCCAATCTTTATCTGCCTTTGCATATTAGCATATGCAGCCTGCCGTTAATTGTCACTAAAGCGCGACCGCTTTATTGGTCAATAGCCTTGCATCGTTGGCCTCACAAACGTAATTCCACATACAACAAACAAAGGATATCCCCATGCGACCCTCCGGACGTGCCCTGAACGAAATGCGTGCTGTGTCAATTGAGACAGGTTTTACAAAACATGCCGAAGGATCTTGCCTGATTAAAGTTGGTGATACGCATGTTTTATGCACAGCAACTATTGATGAACGTGTACCACCCTTTATCAAAGGGTCCGGTTTGGGCTGGGTCACAGCCGAATACGGCATGCTGCCACGTGCAACAAACACACGCATGCGACGTGAAGCCTCCTCTGGGAAACAAGGCGGCCGCACAGTCGAAATTCAACGCCTCATCGGTCGCGCGCTACGTGCTGGTGTTGATCGTGTTGCATTGGGCGAACGCCAAATCACAGTCGATTGTGATGTATTGCAAGCTGATGGTGGCACACGTTGTGCATCAATTACCGGGGGTTGGGTTGCTCTGCGTCTGGCTGTTAACAAGCTTATGAAAGCGGGTGACGTTAAAATGGATCCTTTGATTGATCCCGTGTCCGCTGTTTCATGTGGTATATACGCAGGCCAGCCTGTGCTTGACCTTGACTACCCCGAAGATTCAGAAGCCGGCGTCGACGGTAACTTTATCATGACCGGATCAGGTAAACTGATTGAAGTCCAGATGTCTGCCGAAGGATCCTTGTTCTCTCGCGCACAAATGAATGAACTGATGGACCTCGCGGAAAAAGGCACCTCTGAATTAGCAGCCATCCAAAAGGCAGCCTGCGCATGATACGGAAGTTTCAGGGTGACACGCTATTAGTAGCGACTCACAACAAAGGCAAATTAAATGAAATTACCGAAATTTTGACACCTTACGGTGTCAAAGTTATCGGTGCCGCTGAGATGGATTTACCTGAGCCAGACGAAACCGAGGATACATTCGTCGGAAATGCACGTATCAAAGCACATGCTGCTGTAAAAGCAACCGGCCTGCCCGCATTGTCGGATGACAGCGGGATCACAATTGACGCTCTTGATGGAGCCCCCGGCGTCTATACAGCTGACTGGGCCGAAACCGGTAATGGCCGCGATTTCATGATGGCTATGACCCGCGCAAACGACGAGATCAACGCGAAAGGTCCAGATGCCCCACGTAGCGCTCAATTTCGTTGTACACTCGTCATTGCATGGCCTGATGGGCACGACGAAGTCTTCGAAGGTGTAATGCCCGGTGAACTGATATGGCCCATTCGCGGCGAAGGCGGTTTTGGCTACGATCCAATGTTCATCCCTCAAGGCTTGGATATAACTTGCGCCCAAATGGACAAAAACGAAAAAAATAAGATCAGCCACAGAGGCCGTGCTGTGACCGCCTTTGTCCAAGGCTGTTTCAGTGCCTAACCCACAGTTAGAAGACTGGCGGAATGGGGGGTTTGGTCTCTATATTCATTGGCCGTTTTGTCAGGCTAAATGCCCCTATTGCGACTTCAACAGCCATGTCGTTGCAAACATAGACCAAAGCAAATGGTTACTCGCCTACCAATCAGAATTGCGCAGGACTGCTATAGAAACACCCGGAAGGGTGTTAAATAGCATCTTCTTTGGTGGTGGGACCCCTTCGCTCATGCATCCAGATACAGTTGCTGGAATCATAGAGACAGCAAAAGAGCTGTGGCCGATTGCAAACAACATCGAGATTACACTTGAGGCAAATCCAGGCTCTGTAGAAGCAGGCCGCTTTTCTGGATATCGAGATGCAGGCGTAAATCGCATTTCTATGGGTATTCAGGCTTTGAATGACCAAGACCTTCGCAGTCTTGGTCGCATCCATTCCGTAGCAGATGCAAAAGCGGCTTTTGATGTTGCTAGAAATTGTTTCGATCGAGTGAGTTTTGATCTCATCTATGCTCGGCAAGGTCAAACGTTAGAGACCTGGAAATCAGAACTCTCAGAAGCGCTCTCGATGGCGATTGATCATCTCTCACTATACCAGCTTACTATCGAAGAAGGCACAGCCTTTGGTGACCGTTACGAGCGTGGAAAATTACGCAACTTGCCCACAGATGATGATGCTGCAGATATGTATCTTGTCACTCAAGAAATCTGCGATCTACATGGCATGCCCGGATACGAAGTATCAAATCATGCACGTGCCGGCTCAGAAAGTTTGCATAACCTAATCTATTGGCGGTACGGTGATTATGTTGGAATAGGCCCTGGAGCGCATGGGCGTTTGACATTGAATAATCGCCGCTATGCAACCGAAGCACCAAAACCACCTGCACAATGGCTAGACACTGTGAAACACGGGTCAGGTGAAACTATAAGAACCCAACTGTCTTTGGAACACGAAGTTGCAGAGTATCTAATGATGGGAATGCGATTAAACGAAGGTATTGATCTCGATCGATATACAGCGCTAGCAGGTTGTTCACTGCCTCAGGAACGCATAGATAACCTGCAAGATCTAGGGATGATCAAAGTAAATGGATCACGACTATTCACAACCCATAATGGACGCGCTGTACTGAACGCTGTACTTCGCGAATTATTGGTCGAATGATCCGCATTATTTTTATAATCCTAGGTCTACTTAGTCTTAGTTTAGGTGCGATTGGTGTTATACTACCACTCCTTCCTACTGTGCCTTTTATCTTATTAGCAGCTTTTTTCTTTGCCAACAGCTCAGATAAATTACATAAATATTTGATTAATCATAATATTTTTGGTCCTATGATCGAAAATTGGCATCACAATAGATCAATAAACCCAGCTGCAAAAAAAGCAGCGACTTTATCTGTCGCTGCCGTATTTATCTGTTCACTTATCTTAAAAGTCCCAACACACGTATTAGGTATCCAAGCTGTAACCTTAACCTGTGTATTGATTTTTATATGGTCCCGCCCTAACGGCTAAGAAGGTTACAAAGTTCATCTAGCTGATCAAGTGTCTCATACGAGATCGTTACAGAACCAGATTCTTTACCTGCGATATGATCGATAGAAACTTTCATGCGCAACATCGCAGACAAATCGCCCTCGAGCGCGCGCGTGTCAGCATCCTTATCTGTTGTATATTTTATCTTTTTTGCCGAGCTCGACGTCGGCCCTGCAGCATCCTTTTTGACCAGGCTCTCTGTAGCCCGCACAGATAGGCCGCCTTTTACAATTTTCTTGGCCAAATCAGATGCGTTATCTGACGTAATCAATGCACGTGCATGACCAGCAGATAACTTTCGTTCCATAACCAAAGTTTGGACATCGTCAGGCAAATGTAAAAGACGAACTAAATTAGCGATATGGCTGCGGCTTTTCCCAAGCGCTTCCGCCATTTTTTCTTGGGTATGACCAAACCTATCCATCAACTGCTTATAGCTTTGTGCTTCTTCTAACGCATTAAGATCGGAACGCTGAATATTTTCAATGATGGCAACTTCCATCATCTCAAGATCAGAGTAATCCCGCACAAGAACAGGAACTTCATGTAACTGAGCCGCTTGTGCCGCACGCCATCGACGTTCACCCGCCACAATTTCATACATACCACCGTCACGTGGTCTGACAATTAGTGGCTGTAAGACACCTTTTTCTTTAATCGAAGCAGTAAGTTCGTCTAAATGTTCTTGTAAAAACTGACGACGCGGTTGTTCAGGGTTTGCCTGAATTTTTTCTATTGGTACAAGTATTTCCGCATTCCTTGGAGCAGATGTGGATTCAACGGTTGTTGTGCTTACCGGATCAGCTGTTACATCCGCCATAAGTGCGGACAAACCACGCCCTAATCCTCGTGGTTTATTTTTCTTATCTGACATAACTTGCCCTTTATTTCTAAGCTGCAACCATTTCTTGATTTGCTATAACTTCGGCAGCAAGGGAACGATACGCTTTCGCTCCCAATGATGTAGGATCATAGGTTAGAACAGGCATCGCATATGATGGTGCTTCACTAACGCGTACATTTCTGGGAATTTTAGTACGAAAAACAAGGTCGCCTAGATTTTCGCGCGCATCAAGTTCTACCTGCTGAGACAAGTTATTTCTGCGGTCGTACATCGTTAAGACAACCCCTTCAATTCTAAGATGAGGGTTGGCAGTTTGTCGAACTTGTCTAACCGTCAGCATTAATTGGGATAAACCTTCCAACGCGAAAAATTCGCTTTGCAGCGGAACCAATATTGAATTGGCCGCAACCATCGCGTTCACAGTTAGTAAGTTCAACGACGGAGGGCAATCTATCAAAATAAAGTCCCACTCATATTCGTCCATTGCAGACTGGCGTAAGCAATCTCTCAAAAGAAAACTACGGTTTTGGTTTGCCATCAAATCAATATCTGCAGAGCTCAGATCAACATTTGCAGGAATAATACCTAAGTCTTCCAAGTCAGAAGCCATAATAGCCGCATTCAATGGAATGTCTTCAAGCAACAAATCATACACAGTATGTTTACGATCTTCGGCTTCTACACCTAATCCTGTTGAAGCATTACCCTGCGGATCGAGATCCACAATAAGAACACGATATCCCTCTTCTACTAATGCAGCAGCAAGATTGATGGTCGTAGTTGTTTTTCCAACACCCCCTTTTTGATTAGCGACAGCAATAATTTTAGGATCGCTTTGGTGAGAATACTCAGACACGCGCTACTCCGCTAATTTTCAAGATAACTGCTTCAGGGTTGGTATTACTCTTAATTGCTTCGTAATCAAACGTCCATTCCTTCCTAGCGTTATCCACTTCTTTCTTCCATTGGCCACCCTTGGGAAAAATACAAGTTCCACCAGTTCTAAGGTGTATCGTTGAAAAATTTAGCAAAGTCGACAAATCAGATAAAGCGCGCGCCGAAAGAACATCAGCTTCCTGTGGTTCGAATTTCTCGATCCGATCAGTGTTAATTTTTATATTTAAACCACATTCTCTAGCAATCGTGCGTAGAAATGCACACTTTCTCGAGTCACTTTCAATAAGACTAATTTTCAGTTCCGGAGATCGTTCAGCTGCCAGTATTGCAACAACAATTCCAGGAAGTCCACCTCCGCTGCCTATATCCAACCATAACCCTTTATCCAAAGGGAATGATTGAAAAACTTGAACAGAATCTTGTATATGACGATGCCATATATCTGGTATCGTAGATCTTGAAACCAAGTTTATCTTAGTATTCCACTTTTTGAGTATATCTACGTAAACATCCATTCGCTCATGTGTTTCACGTGAAACATCCGAGATAATATCGTTCGATTGAACCATCAGGCAGTTCTACTCCGATTACGTTTGTTTCGTTTTAAGTGACTCAAAATCAGCGCAATAGCTGCAGGGGTCATACCTTCAATTCTCGTCGCGCGACCTAAATTTTCTGGTTTAGAAAAGCGCAACTTCTGTTGTAATTCATTTGAAAGACCCTCAATCGAATAATCGAAATCATCAGGAATAATAAACCCCTCATCTTTCTTAACTGAAACAATTTCTTTTCTTTGCCGTTCAATGTAGTTGGCATACAAAGCGTCACGTTCAAGTTGAAGTTTTATCTCGTTTGGTAAAACCTCGAAGTCAGGAAATAACGTTTCAATATTGCTAAAAGTAACGTTCGGAAATGCTAAAACGTCCGTGCCTGTTCGTCGTTTTCCATCTTCATTTACATCTATTCCAGATTTCAGCAATTCTTTTGGCGTAAAAGTGATGCCATTCAATCTGTCCGCAGCTACCGTCAGTTGGTTCAGCTTATTGTTAAAAACCTTTTCTCTGTCTTTAGATATACAACCAATTTGAAGCCCAATCGGGGTTAATCTTTGATCTGCATTATCAGCCCGCAAGGAAAGTCTATACTCAGCCCGAGAAGTGAACATTCTGTAGGGTTCAGATACACCGTGCGTAGTAAGGTCATCAATCATAACACCAATATAAGACGTGGCTCGGCTAAAAATTAATGGTTCCCGATCTTTACAAGCTAAAGACGCATTTAGTCCCGCCACGAGCCCCTGAGCTGCCGCTTCCTCGTAGCCTGTTGTTCCATTAATCTGTCCCGCCAAATACAAACCACTATGAGATTTTAGTTCCAGACATTGAGTTAACGAACGCGGATCAACATAATCATATTCAATAGCGTAACCTGGTTGTAAAATTTTCGTATTTTCTAACCCGAAAATAGACCGAACATAGGCTTCCTGAACATCCACAGGCAAGCTAGTAGAAATGCCATTTGGGTAAACAGTATGATTATTAATGCCTTCGGGTTCTAGAAAAATTTGATGCGACGGTTTATCGGAAAATCTAATTATTTTATCTTCTATAGACGGACAATACCGTGGACCAACCCCATCGATATGTCCTCCATACATTGCAGAACGTTCAAGATTATCACGAATAATTTCATGAGTTCGTTCATTTGTATGCGTGATACCACAAGAAATTTGCTTCGTATGAGTTTTTTGAGTCAGAAATGAGAAAAATGTAGGGTCATCATCACCAGGTTGAGAATCTAATATATCCCATTTAATAGTTCGACCATCTAATCTAGGAGGTGTTCCTGTTTTTAGACGCTTCATCGGCAAATCAAATGTAGCAAGTCTATCGGCCAATTTAATAGAAGGCTTATCCCCCATTCTCCCGCCAGAATGAGATGCATCCCCAATATGAATAACACCGTTTAAAAATGTACCTGACGTCAAGATAACAGTCTTGGATTCAATGACACTATTGTCTGCAAGAACCACACCAGAAACTTTACTAGTCTCTTTGATGACGAGATCAATAATCTCCCCTTCAATTATGTCGAGGTTTATCTGAGCTCTAGACAGTTTTGACATTTCTTGTCGATATATTGACCGGTCAGCCTGTGCTCGTGGTCCTTGTACGGCTGGCCCTTTACGTCGATTTAATAAACGAAACTGAATACCTGCCAAATCGGCGACTCGCGGCATAACACCATCAAGTGCATCAATTTCTCTAACTAAATGTCCTTTACCCAAACCACCAATAGCTGGATTACAAGACATCACACCGATATCGGTAGTTTTAAGAGTTATTAGCGCAGTTTTCGAACCCATCCGAGCAGAAGCATGAGCAGCTTCTGTACCAGCATGTCCGCCACCGATAACTATAACATCATAACTTGGATGTTTCACGTGAAACACTCCTTATTTTCCCAAACAGAAACTAGAGAAAATTTCATCAAGCAAATTCTCAACATCAATGCGACCAACTAACATTTCTAATGCGCGAATTGCGCTTCGAATTTCTTCAGCTACAATATCATAAAAATCTGAACCATTCTCAACAACTTTACATGCCTCAGATAGATTTTCAAAAGCCATTAATAATGAAACTCTATGCCGTTCTCGAGTTGCGATTCCAGCATGTGAAGTACGTTCAATAAGAATATCAGCGATATCCGATACCAATTTTTCAATACCAATACCGGTATGACCTGAAATAGCACCTTCTTTCGAATTTCGTAAATCTGCCTTCGGGAGTAGCCATATGTCTGTATCAGCTAGATCAATATCAATGTCCGACTTTTCCTCACCAATATAGACACGCAAATCAGCAGCCTCAGCCCGATCTTTTGCACGTTGAATCCCAATACTCTCAACATGATCCGATGTCTCTCGTAAACCCGCCGTATCAAGTAGAGTAACAGGTAATCCTGCGATATCCATATGTACTTCAATAACGTCACGAGTTGTTCCGGCATATTCAGATGTAATCGCAGCCTCACGTCCAGAAAGTGCATTTAACAACGTAGACTTTCCTACGTTGGGTGCACCAATAATCGCAATTTCAAATCCATTACGAATCCGTTCTGCAATTTTTACCGACTCAGTTTCCTTCTTTAGATCTTTCATGACTCCAGAAAGGAGACTTAAAACTTTATCTGACACGTCTACAGGAACATCTTCATCTGCAAAATCTATCGTAACCTCAATCAAAGACGCAGCCCGAATGAGGTCCTGTCGCCACCGCTCAGCTAATTTACTAAGACCGCCAGATAAAATAACCTGAGCTTGTCGTCTTTGAGCTTCTGTCTCTGCATCAATCAGATCTGCTAAGCCTTCGACTTGGGACAGGTCTAATTTCCCGTTTTCTAAGGCTCTTTTGGTAAATTCACCTGGTTCGGCTAATCTGCAATTGTCGAATTTTCCCAACTCCGCGAGCAGTTTAGATACAACAGAATTACTTCCATGTATTTGAAATTCAACAATATTTTCACCGGTGAAACTATTTGGATTGGTAAAACTCAAAACCAAAGCGTGATCTATAATTTCGCCATCACCATCAATCAGCTTACATATCTCCATACCTCGGGATGGTAAAATCTTCCCGCATATGGCTTTAGCTACTTCATGCGAAAGCGAACCAGACACTCGAACTATGGCCACGCCTGCCTTACCTTGCGCAGTTGCCAGTGCAAAAATCGTATCCATTGGTCGGGTCCTACCCTTTGACCGAATTTAAGTGTTCATAGAATCAAAAAATTCGCCGTTGGTTTTCGTTTGCTTGAGTTTTCCTAACAAAAATTCGATTGCATCAGTTGTACCCATAGGGTTGAGAATACGCCGAAGCACAAACGTTTTTGCCAAATCTGCTTTGTCGACCAAGAGATCTTCTTTTCGAGTTCCTGATTTAAGGATATCAATGGCTGGGAATACACGCTTATCAGAGATTTTCCGATCAAGAACAATTTCCGAGTTACCAGTTCCCTTAAATTCTTCGAAAATAACTTCATCCATCCGAGAACCAGTATCAATCAATGCTGTGGCGATAATTGTAAGTGATCCACCTTCTTCGATGTTGCGAGCCGCACCAAAGAAACGTTTAGGTCTTTGAAGCGCATTTGCATCCACACCACCTGTCAGTACTTTTCCAGACGAAGGTACAACAGTGTTAAAAGCGCGACCAAGTCTTGTTATGGAGTCAAGAAGAATAACAACATCTCGTTTATGCTCAACCAAGCGTTTGGCTTTTTCGATAACCATTTCAGACACAGCCACATGTCGAGCAGCGGGCTCATCAAATGTGGATGATACAACCTCACCCTTCACAGATCGTTGCATGTCCGTAACTTCTTCAGGACGTTCATCGATCAACAACACGATCAAATAACATTCAGGGTGATTTTGTTCGATTGAATGGGCAATATTTTGTAACAGAACCGTTTTACCGGTCCGAGGTGGGGCTACGATCAAAGATCGCTGTCCCTTACCTATCGGAGAAACCAAATCAATAATCCGAGCTGAACGGTCTTTTACCGTCGGATCCTCGATTTCCATCTTAAGGCGTTCGTCAGGATACAACGGGGTAAGGTTATCAAAGGCAATCTTATGTCGAGCTTTTTCAGGTTCTTCAAAGTTGATTTTTGTAACCTTGGTCAATGCAAAATAGCGCTCGTTTTCCAACGGAGCCTTAATTTGCCCTTCTAAAGTGTCACCCGTACGCAAAGACCACTGACGTAATTGGTCAGGAGAAACATAGATATCATCAGGACCAGGCAAATAATTTGCTTCAGGAGACCGTAGGAACCCAAAACCGTCCTGCAACACTTCCAGAACGCCGTCACCACTAATTTCCCAACCTTCATCTGCGCGTTCCCGCAGGATTTGGAACATCATCTCGCCTTTACGCATCGTTGATGCATTTTCGATCTCAAGTTCTTCAGCCATAGCCAAAAGGCTTTTTGGGCTTTGAGCTTTCAGATCAGCTAGATTGAGTGTTTGGGTGGTCATAACGCGCAGCCTTCGGCTCTTTGCAGTAAGAGCACATAAGATAGAATTCAGGAAAATATAGAATCCCGGACGGGACCTTTATTTGCCTGATACCCGCTTGACATAGATCTGTCAAATCTCGCGTTAGAATTTGAAAATAACCGAGATAACAATAACGACCATGAGAAGCGTCGGAACTTCGTTCATCATCCGATATTGGCGTCCGGTTAGCGTATTTTTACCATTTTCAAAGTCTTTATAGCGATACATCAACCAATGATGAAACCAAGTCATTGCAAGTACTGAAAACCCTTTGGACCATGGCCATAGATAGGACCAATCTACAATCCCAGGGGTGAAAACCATAACAAGTCCAGCAATCCAAGTCACAATGCTTGCTGGACCCATGATAACTTTAAGAAGCTTTTTTTCCATGATCAGAAAGGTTGCATAGAGCTCCTCCTGATTTTTTGCATGTTCCACGTGGTAGACGAATAACCGTGGAAGATAAAATAGCCCAGCCATCCAACTGATGACGGCCATGATGTGAAGTGATTTCACATAAGGGTAGGCGATGTACATCAGATCCATGGGTCTTCCTTGGTTCGATGGTGATCCCAGACCACCCTATATAATTAATAAAGTTTATAAGGATGATGATTATGTAGTGCACCCCCATTTCGGTGGATTATTGAGTCTTCCTTAGGGAAATACACAGGGTGGATAAAGTCTTTGCCTTATTTGTGCCTTACTGTTGAAAAAATGGTTAACACCTTGAAAATATGACTTGTTAAGGAATTATTTACTAAAGTTAACTTGGGGATAACAACGGGACAAAGGTGAGTAAGTAAGTTTATCCACCAATCATAAGTTATCCTCATCCCCTTAGGAGGAATCAGCGAATGAATAGTATGAAATTGCTTGTTTTTGTGGACCTTGCGCTTTGCGTGGAAAACCATACAAATCATTCAACTTTTGTCACGTAATTCCCCATAGGCTTATCCACATGTCTACCCACATCGTACTTGCATCCAGTTCTGAAATTAGAGCTCACCTTTTGAGGCAGGCAGGCGTTAACTTTTCAGTAGAAAAAGCGCGTGTAGATGAAGGCGGAATTAAGGCAGCGCTGTTAGCAGAAGGTGCGACGCCACGAGATATTGCTGATACTCTCGCTGAAACTAAGTCGCGTAAGGTAAGCGGGAAACATCCCGGCACATTGGTATTGGGCTGTGATCAGGTCTTGGAATTCGAAGGTCAGTTGTTATCCAAGCCAGAAACTCCTGGACAGGCCTTAAGTCAGCTAAAGATGATGGGTGGAAAACGTCACATGTTGTTGTCCGCTGTCGTTATATATCGTGACGGAGAACCGATTTGGCGTCATATCGGTCAAGTGCGGCTGGTGATGAAAAAGAACAGTGATGCTTATCTTGAGACGTATGTTGCACGTAATTGGGACAGTATTCGTCACGCTGTAGGTGCATATAAGCTCGAAGAAGAGGGTGTTCGTCTATTTAGCGCTGTTGAGGGTAGCTATTTTAACGTCTTAGGATTACCGCTACTGGAAATTTTAAATTATCTTGGTCTGCAAGGGATCATCGAACAATGAGCGATGCAAAAATTCCTCTTTCTGGCGTCATTGGTTGCCCAATCGCCCATTCAAAGTCACCATTGATCCATAATCATTGGCTTCAGAAATATGGGATCAAAGGGCATTATGTCCCTATGCACGTTGAGCTTGATGATCTTGAGGCAACCTTGCGGCAGATGCCTAAAATGGGTTTTGTCGGCGCAAATGTCACTTTACCACATAAAGAAGCGGTTATGAAAATAGCGGATCGGGTGACAGATCGTGCAAAACTTATAGGTGCTGCCAATACTTTGATTTTCCGAGAAGATGGTTCAATTGTTGCGGATAATACAGATGGCTATGGGTTTATTTTTAACTTGCATCAGCAAGTTCCAGACTGGGATCCAAAAGCAGCACCATCAACAGTGATTGGAGCTGGCGGGGCTAGCCGCGCTGTCGTTGCATCTTTGTTAGAAGCAGGCGTACCTGAAATTCGTATAACAAACCGCACAAAAGCCCGAGCGGAAAAATTCCGTCAAGAGTTCGGTAAACGTATTACAGTTGTGGATTGGGTTGAAGCTGGGCTTTATATTGATGACGCTGGCCTTATTGTGAACACTACATCATTGGGTATGGACGGGCAAAAACGATTGCGCGTGCCAATGGATGGGCTCCACGCAGGGGTGATTGTCTACGATTTGGTATATACACCACTTAAGACTGAATTAATTAAAAAAGCCGAATCTGCAGGTTGTACCGTGATTGATGGTTTAGGTATGCTTCTTCATCAAGCTGTACCTGGATTTGAACGCTGGTTTGGTCACACGCCCGAGGTTGATGAGGCAACTCGCCAAGCGTCCCTAGTATGAGGTTTTCCCTGGGTCTCACAGGGTCGATAGGGATGGGAAAATCGACAACTGCGAAGATGCTATCCGATAGAGGATGTGATGTTTGGGATGCCGACGCCGTTGTTCATCGTCTTTATGGGGTAGGGGGCGCCGCGATTTCACCGCTACGTGATCTTTTTCCTGATGCGATTGATGAAGCTGGCGTTAATCGAACGAAGCTCAAGGAAATTATTTCATCGGATCCATCGGCTCTATGTAAGATAGAAAATATTGTGCATCCCCTTGTTGCACAGGATAGAGCAGCGTTCCGGCAAAATGCTAAGAGCGATATCCTTGTTTTTGATATACCGCTCTTGTTTGAAAATAACAGTCAAACTGAAATGGATGCTGTCGCTTGTGTTTTTGTGGATTCAGACACGCAACGCCACCGAGTTTTAAATCGAAAAACAATGTCACAAATACAGTTTGACCAGATTGTAGCACGGCAAATGCCTATTGCCGATAAGCTCAGTAAAAGTGATTATCGTATTGAAACAGATACCCTGCAGCATGCGCAGGAGCAAGTTGATGCAATTCTGGATGACATTAGACGAAAGTTAAGCCATGCGTGAAATCGTTCTGGATACCGAAACCACGGGATTTGATCCTTTTTCGGGAGATCGTATTGTTGAAATTGGCGCGGTTGAACTGTTTAATCACATGCCAACGGGCAAAACATTTCATGTCTATATCAATCCGCAACGTTCAATGCCTGCCGAGGCATTTTCTGTTCACGGTATTGGCCCAGATTTATTGGAACCACCCCAACCACTACAACCGGGACAGGTGAATCTCAAAGATAAACCCTTGTTTGCCGAGGTTGGACAAAAGTTTTTGGATTTCGTTCAAGATTCAAGAATGGTGATCCATAATGCTAGCTTTGATATGAAGTTCCTAAATGCTGAGCTCGACAAATTAGGGTTGCCAAAGTTACCAATGGAACAAGCTCTTGATACGCTTGCAATCGCGCGTAAGAGATTTCCGGGTTCTCCTGCAACGCTGGATGCTTTGTGTCGTCGATTTGGTATAGATAATTCCAATCGAACCTTACACGGCGCTTTGCTTGACTCTGAAATTCTTGCGGAGGTCTATCTTGAACTTATTGGCGGCCGTCAACCAGACTTTGGGTTGTCGACAAATTCAGGGTCGCAGCAGGGGACTGTCGCTGATGATTGGCGCCCAATCGCACGAACTATACCGTTGCCGACGCGTTTGACCGAA
Organism: uncultured Paracoccaceae bacterium; assembly: GCA_947499635.1. Lineage (GTDB taxonomy): Bacteria > Pseudomonadota > Alphaproteobacteria > Rhodobacterales > Rhodobacteraceae > Epibacterium. The sequence continues at coordinate 82,394 of CANMPD010000010.1, forward strand.
CAAGAACGCACAGCACATCAAGAATTTGTTGCCAAAATGGGCGAAGATGCGTTGTGGAAGACATATAGCTAAACGAAAAACACCGCCGAAATTGGCGGTGTTAAACGTGATTTAAAATAGCATATCGCTTTAATTTGCAGGGCCTGCTTCGGCCTGACGACGAGCAACTTCGTTACGATAAATTGAAACGAAATCGATGTTGTCCAAGTTTAGCGGTGGGAAACCACCGTCACGGGTAACATCTGATACGACGCGACGCATGAATGGGAACAACATGCGTGGGCATTCAATTAACAAAAACGGGTGCATTTGATCTTCGGGCACGCCTGCGATGTTGAAAATACCAACATACTCAAGCTCAAGCATAAACAGGGTTTCGCTACCCTCTTTGTTCTTGGATTCGATCGTCAGCTTGGTGATGACTTCATATTGGTTTTCTGTTGTGCGTTTTTTCGCATCCAGTGCAACTTGCACATTGATGTCTGGCTGTACTTCGCCTTTGACACCTTTTTGAGACATCACATTTTCAAACGACAGATCACGGACGAATTGCCCCAGTACGTTCATTTGAACTTGGGGCTGCGCTGCGCCCCCGGTTGCGCCATTTTCGGCCATGGAAAACTCCCAAATTTATCAGTTCATGCCGTCCTTATCAGCTTGGGAAGATTTCCTCAAAGCGTTATTTGGGGCCTTCTACCCATCCGGAGGGATGCTTTGGGTCATGAGAGGGGGTAACTTCTTCATATTCACCGTCGATCACGTCAGATTGATGTGATTTTTTGGATCTGTTGCCTGCCGAAGAAGAACGCGTTCCCATTTGAAATGACTGCATTACAATTTTTGATTTTAGATAAATAAAGGTATTCGCGCGAAATTTAGGAATAAGCAGTAAAAATCCAATACCATCAGTGAAAAAACCTGGGGTCAACAGAAGTGCGCCGGCAAACAGGATCATAGCACCATGGGCTAAAGGCTCAGTTGGATCAGATAGTTGTTCGAATGATCCGCGTACTTGGTTTAACGCAAGTGCGCCTTGTGTACGAACAAGCCATGTCCCTAACATTGCTGTCAAAATCACAACTGCCAGCGTTGGAAATAAGCCGATTAAACTCCCAATTTGGATAAACAAGGTGATCTCAATTATGGGAACAAGTAGAAAAGCCAGAAAAAGTGGCATGAAATGGATCCTTATTGCTGGGTAGTAAGGTGGACTTGGCGTGTCCTGTAACCTACATATGAGGAGTTGCCGCTTGTTTCAAACAAGCAGCTTTTGTCAGATAAGAGATAACGATGGAGTCGTCCTTGATAGAGCTTTTGGTTTTGGCCGGTATCGCCGTGTTTTTGATCCTGCGCCTGAAAAGCGTTCTTGGGACGCGTGAAGGATTTGAAAAGACATCTGTAGAGCCGAGTGAAACGCGCCCAGTTACGCGCAATTTTGAAGTAATCGAAGGTCAACCTGATCCTGATATCGTCCATTATGTGGTTGAAAACAGCGATGAGGCAAAAGCCTTGGCTGAAATGAAGCGTACAGAGAGCAGTTTTTCTGTGGCCGAATTCGTACAAGGTGCGCGTGGTGCCTATGAAATGATCCTCATGAGTTTTGAAACTGGTGAACTGGACGGTATCAAACCATTTTTGGCGGATGATATTTTTCAAAGTTTCGTTGATGCAGTTGCTGCGCGTGAAGACCAAGGATTACGGATTGAGGCTGAATTCATTGGGATGCGTGAAACACATGTCGTTGGGGCAACCTTTGACGCTGAAACCGGACTTGCTGAAATCACGCTGAAGTTTGTCGCTGAGCTTACATCTGTGGTTTTGGATCAAAACGGTGAGACCGTCGAAGGTGATCCAAAAGCTGTTAAACGTCAAAAAGATACTTGGACTTTTGCACGTGAGATGGGTCGTGATGATCCGAACTGGCAGTTGGTTGCAACAGACGCATGATACAGGTTGCCCGGTGCGTCATAAGCGTCATTGCAATAGCAGTGGCCTTATGCTCCGCCACCGGAGCAATTTCCGAGACGCGATATAGAATTGCATCGTTTTCTGAATTTTCAGGTTGGCCACGCGATAACCATCGCGCGGCCTTTGATGTGTTTAAATCCACTTGCATTGATTTTGATGGTCCTGATTGGCAGGCGTTATGTGCAATGGCGCATGAATACCCTGTCGAAAGCGCCCGCGCGTTTTTTGAATTGTTCTTTCGTCCGGTGTTGATTGAAGATGGTAAGAAAGCCTTGTTTACCGGTTATTTTGAACCGGAACTAACTGGATCACGTCAGCGATCTGCACGATATAGATACCCTATTTATCGCGAGCCTCCGGAATCAAAACAAACGGGTATATGGCTCACACGCCGTCAAATTTTAACAAGTGGGGTTATGGAAGGTCGCGGATTAGAAATCGCGTGGGTAGATGACCCAGTTGAATTGTTCTTTCTTCAAATTCAAGGATCTGGTCGTATTCGCTTGCCTAACGGTAATGTTATCCGTGTTGGGTATGGTGGTGCAAATGGGCATACATATCGTTCGATCGGCACCGAGCTTGTCCGTCGTGGGGTTTTTAATATCCATCAAGTAAGTGCAGAGGTCATACGCAATTGGGTTCGTAGTAACCCGGTCGCAGGATCAGAGCTTTTGATGCACAATCCATCCTATGTTTTTTTCCGAGAAGTTCGTGGCGTTTCCTCAAAAAATGGCCCACTTGGAGCTATGAACAGGTCTATTACGCCAATGCGTAGTATCGCTGTTGATCCTGCTTATACGCCTTTGGGTGCACCGGTTTGGGTTGAAAAAACGGGTGATCAACCACTACATCGTTTGATGATTGCGCAGGATACAGGGTCTGCGATCAAAGGATCACAACGAGCAGATATCTTTTTTGGCCCTGGAGATAAAGCAGGCAAGGAAGCCGGTAAACTACGAGATCCTGGCCGGATGTTCGTCCTACTTCCGATTCAACGTGCCTATGCCTTGTTGTCGGAAGATATCTGATGAAACGTCGTAATCTTTCTGCAGAAGACATTGATCTGTGGCAAAAAGTCATCGAGACAGCGGAGCGTTTAGAACATATCCGCAGACCCGTCGTCGAAGAGATAATGCCTCCGCAGGTACAACCAAAAATACCTGCCAAACGTCCCTTCGATGAATTTACTATTGGAAGTCGCACGCCGTCTAAGCCGTCTTTACATAACCTGAAGTCGTCTCCAGCACAAAGAATGGCCTTAGCTCCATTACGTATGGACGAAAAAGCATATCGTCGTATGAAGCGTGGTAAGCTTAGACCTGATGGGAAACTTGATTTACATGGTATGCGCGTAGATGCTGCACATTCTGCGCTGACGCGGTTTATTTTATCGTCGCATGCGTCTGGAAAACGCTTGATTTTGGTAATTACAGGCAAGGGTAAGAAAAGCGACGAGAGTGGCCCAATTCCGGTCCCACGTGGTGTGTTACGGCATCAAGTTCCCCAATGGCTCGCGCTAGCGCCACTGTCAGCTGTCGTATTACAAGTCACACCTGCCCATATCAGTCACGGCGGCGAGGGTGCGTATTATATCTATCTTCGCAAATCGCGCTAGGTCGTCAAGGATCTGAAACAACGACGAATTTACCTTTTTCGATTTGAATATCTTGTCCAGGTGGAAAAATATTACCAACCAAAGTTTGGCGTTGCGGGGGTAATGTAGACTGTATTCGCTCAGCTTGATTGAATAATTTTAAAAAACTAGGGGAACTGGCAGCTACAAAATGACCTGTTTCCGCGTCATTGCTAAACGCTGTGAGATCAATCACTTGAACAGGGTAATCCGAGAGATCTTCTGCTGATCCAATATTTCCGAGGCGTTGAGACAAATAGGTCCCACGGAGTTTGGCAGACCAGCCAAGAACTTGATCTCTTTCTGAGACAATAACGGCAAAAGGCTGGGGAACATTGGTAAAGCTATCCATTTGAGATTTAAAAACGTCGACACTAAGGTCCGGTGAAACAAGCATAACGCCATTCAAAGTTCTAGCGGCCCAACCAGGTGACTTAAACTCGGTTTGGCGCAGCATTTCCATTGTCAGCGCTGTACCCATTGAATGTGCGATCAGCGTAATACGTTTTGCACCAGCGTCCTTGACTGCACGAATGGTGTTTTCCAACCCGTTACGGGCAAATAACATGCTATCTAAATCGTAAGCGTATCCAAAGGCACTGTTTCGGCTAGGCCATGAATAGACCATCATAGTGCCAGGTAAATTTACATCATGAGCAATTTGTGTCGCGCGATAAATACTCTCGGGATGTGAAGAATTATAGCCGTGGACAAAGATTGTAACTTCGCGGTTTTTCCAGTCTTTGGCCCGTTGAGCATGTTTGAATTCTTGGGAGAATTCGTTTTGGGAGGTGAGTTCTTTGATATCAGCAATCACAAAGTCACGATTTGGATCAGGATCATTATGACTATAGGTAAGACTGCCTGAAGTATGTTCTGGGGGTACTGAAACTGTAACTTCCTGAAAACTCAGTTGAGTGCTGCGTTCATGATCATATTCGCCTAGGTCATTCTTCTTTCGCGTTGTTGCGACAAAAATCGTCTGCTCCACGCCAACATTTTCGATGTCCGGCGTAAGGATGAGCGCGTTTCTATTCACGCTACATCCTATTAATATCAGCGAACAAAACAGATATATCACCGTGTGACGTATCATAATATTTCATAACCTCTGTCTTATGATACGCCTAACGTGGAAAGATTGACGCTTGATTACAATACGTATCGGCTGAGGTTGGTCGAACGCGTGAGTTCTCCGAGATATTTATGAACAAATACCTCGTCCACGACGACTTTTTCCCCACTGCGATCCGGTGCGGTAAAGGAGAGCTCCTCAAACACACGTTCCATCACTGTATAGAGACGTCGTGCCCCAATGTTTTCAACCGTTTGATTCACATCAGCCGCGATTTTGGCAAGAGCCATTATGCCATCACGTGTGAACTCGATCATCACTTCCTCAGTTTCCATCAACGCTTGATACTGACGCGTGAGGGCGTTGTCCGTATCGGATAGAATTTTAACAAAATCATTCTCTGTCAAAGCATTTAAATTTACGCGGATAGGTAGGCGACCTTGCAGTTCAGGCAATAGATCAGATGGTTTTGCAATGTGAAATGCACCAGATGCGATAAATAGAATATGGTCGGTTTTTACCGGTCCATGTTTGGTGCTGACGGTTGTGCCTTCGATCAAGGGGAGTAAATCGCGTTGCACCCCCTCACGGCTGACATCGCCACCACGTGCATCTGAGCGTGCGCAAACTTTGTCAATTTCATCCAGAAAAACGATGCCGTTTTGTTCAACGCTTTCAACAGCAGCTTTGACAATAGTTTCATCATCCAACAGTTTGTCGGCTTCTTCGCTGATCAGAATTTCATAGCTTTGGGCAACAGTCATTTTCTTGCGAGTGCTGCGCCCACCCATGGCTTTCCCAAATAGATCTCCGATGTTCATCATACCCATACTCGCACCGCCAGGTTGACCGGGGATTTCGAACATGTTGCCAAAGGGATTTGATGCTTCTGCGACGTCGAGTTCAATTTCCTTGGTATCCAACTCGCCGCTTTTGAGTTTTTTACGGAACATTTCGCGCGTAGACTCGCGTGCCTCTGGACCAGCCAGTGCATCTAAAACGCGATCTTCGGCAGCCTTATGTGCGTTTGTTTTCACGTCGTCCCGCATGGTTTCACGGGTTTGAGCAATCGCAATATCTACAAGATCACGAATGATTTGCTCTACATCGCGCCCGACGTAACCAACTTCGGTGAACTTAGTTGCTTCGATCTTGAGAAATGGTGCGCGGGCCAGTTTGGCGAGACGGCGCGAAATTTCAGTTTTTCCGACGCCGGTAGGGCCGATCATCAGGATATTTTTTGGATAAACTTCGTCTCGTAAGTCATCGCCTAGTTGTTTGCGACGCCACCGGTTACGTAGAGCAACCGCGACAGCACGTTTTGCGTCGTTTTGGCCAATGATAAAGCGATCTAATTCAGAGACTATTTCGCGAGGTGTCAGATCAGTCATATCTTATCCGTCACTATGAGAGGGTGGTAGCTTGTCCAGAGGGAGCAAGCCTGAGAAAGTGGTGAGAACAACCGCGCGTATCCGTGTCCAGAACGCGCCAAGAGATACGAGGAAAATGCCAAGCGAGAACACAGTCAAACCAGCGCTTTCCCCTTCAAAAACAGTCATGGCGAGCGCGACAATATACCCGATGGCTGTTATCAAAAATGACCGGCGGTCTATAACGATTGCCGTTAATGAAAACAGCGCCAGTACAAATATTAAGATGAGATAACTTTCAGTTTCCAAGAGGCTTAGCGCGATCGTGTTAACCAGGGCAGGTGCAGCAACAACATGAAGCCAAAACCCCTGGGCAGATCGGCGGGTCACGCGGTGCGGATCCGACATGTCAAAATACATGGCGACTGTGAAAACAAACAGACCAACCAACAGGGTGATCCAAGCTAATGGGCCTTTGGCACTTAGCAAAAACAAGTCGTATATATCTGTGGATGCACCAGTGGTATCAAGGCCACTAACTAGGGCGACTGCAAAGAGCCCTATCGCCATCAACGCCATGGCAAATGGGACACGAAAGCGCCACCAATATATCGCGAGCGCGGCGGTCCCAAGCATTATTGCAACGGGTAAGGATGAGTAGTCTTGTTGTGCTAACATAAACGGCTGGGCAAAATAGGCCGAAAATCCAACCAGCGCATTCGCGGCGAACATGATGGAGAGAGTTATAGCAGGTGCAACCATACGGCGTTTGCGAATAAAGTATTCAGATACTAACCATATAAAGATGGCTCCGGCCCCGGTTGCTGTCCCGATCTGGGATTTATAGTTTACGATTTGTGTTGCTAAGGCCAAGGTGTTTAATGTGACCCAACCGCTCGCTAAAATCACTAAACCTACGACGATAAAGATCTCATTGAAGCCTTTGAACAGCTCAAAGGGTTCATCCCCTGCATTGAGGGATTCACGGGCGCCGCGACGGCTATCAGATAGTGCTTTCAATGACGCGGCCTGGTGTTCGTTGACGACACCAGCCCCTACAGCTGCACGCAGATCATCGGATGAGATCATGCGCTAATTTTCTCCACGGTTAGTTTCCCATTGGTATACACACAAATATCTGCGGCAATTGCCATAGCATCTCTTGCCACCGTTTCTGCATCCTTATCAGTTTTGATCATACCACGTGCAGCGGCTAAGGCAAAATTTCCGCCGGATCCAATGGCCGCGATGTCGTGCTCGGGCTCAAGCACGTCACCGGCGCCTGTGATTACAAACAAATCGGTCCCGTCAGACACGATTAACATTGCTTCGAGTTTTTGCAGATATTTATCTGTGCGCCAATCTTTGGCCAATTCGACGCTTGCACGAGCCAGCTGTCCAGGGGTGGCTTCTAACTTTGCCTCAAGGCGTTCAAGCAAGGTAAACGCATCTGCGGTCGATCCGGCAAAACCTGCTACAACATCATAGCCGCCTGGTGAAAGACGACGAACCTTTTTAGCGGTTCCTTTTATAACGGTTTGTCCCAGTGAAACTTGGCCGTCACCTGCAATGACGACCTCGCCACCTTTGCGCACACCAATGATTGTTGTTCCGTGCCAGCCTGGAAAACTGTTTTGGTCCATGTTTCTCTCCATCTTGTAGAGCGATATATGGAAGCCTCATCAATACAGTACAAGTTTATATGTCATGTGAAGGCAAAGAGATGCCATCGTCACTACCTAATAAAATTTATAGACAATCATTTAAAATTTTCAAAACGTCTAAAAGATATGCAATAAATGCAGGTCAGTGATGATTTTTAGGCATTTGTAGAATCAAGTACGTCATTCTAGAAAAGGACAACACCAACACAATGTTGGACAGATCAACAAAGGAATGCGTCAATGTCACATACAACAGCTAATGCGCCAGTTGGCGCTGTTTCCATCCTTCGCTTCGTCGATGCGGTTTTGAATTTCGTAAATAAAATTTCAGCGGGAAAAGAGTTACGTGCAACACGCCGAGCTTTGTACGCTCTGAGTGACGAGCAGCTGACAGATATCGGTGTAACTCGCGCTGATATCGCAAATATCTGATTTTAAACAGCTATACTCGATTTAAAGCCGCCCTTTGGGCGGCTTTTTTGTATTTATCAACGGGTTATAAAAATTAGGATGCAAAAAAGGGCACCTACAAGAAGTGCCCTTTGAAATAATAAATCTAAAATACGTTAGATGGATTCGTTAATCCAGCTTTGCAGAGCGGCTTTTGGTGCAGCACCAGCGCGGTTAGATACAACTTGACCGTCTTTAAAGACGAACAGTGCGGGAATACCGCGCACACCCATTGCAGCAGCAGTATTGGGGTTGTTGTCTACGTCAACTTTGACAATCTTGACCTTATCGCCGTATTCGGCGGACAGTTCTTCGAGAGCTGGGCCGATTTGTTTACATGGACCACACCAGGGTGCCCAAAAATCAACGACAACAGGAACGGTAGAATTTTTGACCTCTGTATCAAAGGTCGCGTCTGTGACGGCTACGGTGGACATGGAGATGTCTCCTAAGGGTTGGCAACTGGAAATGAAACTTAAGTAGCTGTTAGCATATCGTCAAGGAGGGGGTACGATTGATGGGATATTTTCACATGCCTTTGTGATTTGTTTCAGAGGCAATCGCATGAGCTGAGCGGTCTTAGTCCACAGTAATGCCGTTTCAATTTTATGATTTGGATATATCTGCGCCATGGCAATCGCATAAGCCCCCATTTGGCGCAACAAGCCTTCTGGGCACGCGTCAGCGTGCTTAGGAACATGTGCGTTTGATTTGAAATCAACGATCAAAACGGCATCATCTGTAACGATCAGGCGATCAATAATCCCGTTGATACGGGACTGCCCCAGTTGGGCGGTAATTGGCACCTCAGCCAACGTTGTGGGTGAAAATATGTCTGATAGATCAGGATTGGTTAAAACTGCTGTGGCTTCGACCAGTAACTCGGGCCAGTCGTCATGCTTGCAAATGCGCGCAGCGTTCTGCTTCCAGTGCGACTGTGGTAAATTCGGTAAATTCTCAAGCAATAAATGTAAGGCGGTTCCACGGGCCATTGCAGCATCTTCGTCCAGGCCGCTTTCGCCTGCGATGGCTTTTGCTCCGCCAAGATCTGACGGTTTGAGTGTTGCGACAGGTGGATGATAATCGGGTGCGGCAGACATGAAGATTTCTGGCAGTATGATGTTTTTTGCGATTTTTTCCTGTGCGGAAACCAAAGGCAACGCCTCCCAATCTCCATGTGAAAATCGTAAACCTTCACCGCCAGGCGCGTTAAAAGGGAGTGCACCAATTACATTCATGGCCGTCTGGATGCGTCTGTACCAGCTATCTCCGGATTTAGAGGTATCGCCAGAACCGGCAACGATTAGCCATTTTTCAGCCCGTGTTAGAGCCACATACAGTAGGCGTAAACGTTCTTGTTCCTGTTTTGATTGCGCAGCTTCGCGGGATTGTGCCATTGTATCCGGCATTTGATCCGTGGGCATTTTCCAAACTGGTATACCATCAATCTGTGTGATTTGCCCATCTGGTGAAGCACGCCGCTCAGCCGTATCGGGTATGATAACAATTGGTGCTTCAAGACCTTTTGAGCCATGCACAGACATCACACGGATCATGTCGTTAGCTGCGCTCATTTGGCGTTTAATTTCCAGATCATCAGCCTGCATCCAAACTAGGAACCCGGTCAGGCTTGGGACTTCGCTGCGTTCGTAAGCGAGAGCCTGCGACAGCAGTGCGTTAATTCCGTCTTCGGCTTCTTGGCCAAGGCGACCAATTAGCTTTTTACGCCCATTATGCCGAGTTAAAATCCGTTCTATTAGATCAAATGGACGTAAATAATCTGCCTGACCGCGCAGATCGTTTAAAACGGCCATAGTTTTGGGATATTCTCCGGATCGATTTCGCAACGCGGTCCATAGATGTGTTTCGGTACGTCGATGCGCTAGGTCAAATAAAGTTTGTTCGCTCCAGCCAAACAATGGTGATTTTAAAGCTTCAGCTAAGGCAAGCGAATCTTCCGGCAAAGCCAAGAACCGCAAAATTGCAGCAATGTCTTTAACGGCCAATTCTGCGCCGACTTTAAGGCGGTCGGCGCCAGCAATCGGCAAATTCGCTGCTTTACATGCCCGAATGATCTCTGAGAACAACAGTGACCGACGTTGCACTAAAATCAAAAAATCCCCTGCATGAACGGGTCTGCGTTGGAATGTGCCACGCTCAGCTCCGTCTTCGGGGATGGTTGCTCCATCCGCGATCATTTGTTTGATTTGAAGGGCAATTCGTTCAGCTAAGATTACGGTGTGATGGCGTGCACTGGGTCGATCAACCGGATCAGTCCAATCTTGATCATCATCGTCTTTGGTTTCTTCGACCATAGGCCATAGATCAACACGGCCCGGCAGATCAGATTTAAAAGCCTGATGTTTTGCGTCTTGGGCAAAACCTGCGGCGTGTTCAGTGTCAAAAATCACGTCGACCAGTCCCAAGATCGCCGCAGACGAGCGAAATGAGAATGCAAGCGAAGCATCCTGAAGGGCTTGACCGGTTTCATGTAAACGTTGACCAAATTCGGCGCGCATTCGATCAAAGGCGCTGGGATCTGCACCTTGAAAAGAATAGATGGATTGTTTTTTATCGCCGACGACAAAAATAGTACGCTCAACATCTGAACGCGCGCCTTCGCCTGATGTGAACTCTTGCGCCAGTTTTTCGATTACATCCCATTGAACTGGGCTGGTATCTTGGGCTTCGTCGACCAAAATATGGTCAATACCGCCGTCCAGCCGATACAATACCCAAGATGCCACTGCAGGGTCATTTAGTAAATGACGCGCCTTGAGGATGAGATCATCGAAATCTAACCAGCCACGAAGTTGTTTACGGCGTTCATATTCAGTTAAAAATGGGCGCGCAAAGTCGTGCAAAACCTGTGTTTTGTATAATGCAGATAAGCTTAGCCGATATCGACGAGCGGCTTCAATACGAAGCATAAATGGTTCAAGATCTGCGACAAGATCCGGATGAGATTTTTGTAGTTTTTTACTCGGAACACTCCCTAACTTGGCCGAAAAAGGCTCTTTAGCGGCTTTTCCGGTTAAAAAGACAGATTCCAAAGTAGGTAAGTCATCTAGGCTTGGCGTGGTGATATTTGCCAGTTTTGTTGCATTTTTTTGATCGGTTGCACCCCCTTCATTCAGCATTAAACGAGTGCGTTCTAGCAAGGTGGTTTCATTTCCTAAAAACACTTGTGCACGTAAATCTTCCCACTCAAAACCGGGTGGCAATCCGAAAGCTTTTTCCAGTGCCTCCCGATCCTGCTCCACGTGGAACGCTGTTGAATGCTTGCAAATTCCAGCGGTGAGTGCATCGAAATCAATGTCTGTCAACAGATTGGCGACGGGCTGTAAAACAGAAATGTGCGGGCCGCTTGCAAAGTCATCAATTATATCCGAACGCAAAAGTGAAATTGCGCGTTCTTCCATTTCGGTGAATTGGGGTGAAACATCTGCTTCAAGCGGAAAACGCCGTAATAGAGACGAACAAAACGAGTGGATAGTCTGAATTTTTAATCCACCGGGTGTTTCGATAGCGCGGGCAAACAGAGTGCGCGCTTGTGACAGTTGTCGTGTCAAGCCGTCAGGTTCGGCACCCGCATCTGCACCAAGATCATTTAGTGCGGCATGTAGGGCATCATCTGGTAACATTGCCCATTCGCCCAGACGTTTAAATAAACGGTTCTGCATCTCGCTCGCAGCAGCTTTGGTGTACGTCAGGCATAGGATGTGCTGAGGTTGTACACCTCGCAACAGCAAGCGGGCGACTCGGTCGGTCAGAACTTTTGTTTTCCCAGATCCTGCATTGGCGGCAAGCCAAGTTGAAGCATCGGGGCGAGAGGCGCGAAATTGTGCCTCAGATGCTGCATTTCGGTTCATACCAAATCCTCTGCTATGGGGTCGTCACTGCGTTCCCATTCGCCATATCGCGCGAGATGATCATAATCGCCCCCAATCTCGTCGCGTTGCATCATACGCCGGCTGCTGTAACCTTGTTCATATTCGAAATAGGCGCTGATCAATGTGCCTAGCTCTTCCCAAACTTTGGCAGGGGGCTCGTCTAAAATAGGCGCGGCAATTTCCTTGCGCGGGTCCTTCATGCCAATAAAGCTCGCGTGGGCGACGCGTGCCGGGCCATAAAGCTCAAATGCGCCTTGTTCAGCCATTGCAGCTTCGATGAGCAATTGCTTTTCAAATTTGGTCTGGCTTTTGGCTGTTGGTGGTGCCCCAGTTTTATAATCATACAGATGTAAGCTGCCCGTGTCGTCTACATCTATCCGGTCCGCGGTACAGGCAATTTCGAAGTCCAGCGGGGCAAGGCGCACTTGGCCTTTAATTTCAAAGCCGGATGGATGTGCACGAGTTTGACGGTCATGTTCGCTAACGACGAAATCATCAGCCACCTTGTTGAGACGACTGATCCAAAGCATGCGCGCTGTGGGCCAGGGGACGTCTTTTTCAAAGATCTGCTGCGCGTGCGACATCAATTGCTCGGCTCTGAGTAAATCAGGATCCTCTTTGGCTGCTTTGATGAAATATTCTAATACCTGATGGATCAATGTACCCCGCAAGCGGGCATCTGGCTCTTGGCTAAGTAAATCCAAAGGCCTTAGACGCAGGACATGCTTTGCGTAAATCGCGTATGGGTCACGGATAAGGCGCGGAATTTCTGTCACGGTTAGCCGGCGTGGTCGGGCAGTGACGGGTGGACGGGGCGCCGGGCGTGTGGCTGGCGGTGAGACGATTGGTGCATCTAAAACACTGGCCCATTCTAACCAAGTTTGCCCACGTGCGCGCATTGCTTGTAAAGCTTCTGTGCCACCTGTTTCAGAGAGTCCGGACAACAAGTTGGTCAACCGATTCAACCAACGCGATGGAACACTATCGGTTTCATCGTTACGCAAGGCGCGTGTCAGCCAGACTTGTGGTGCGGCGATGGCTTGTTGAAAATCATGAGCTGACAGACCAATACGACGTTCTGGTAACAGCAATCCTGCATCATGGCGCATTTTTCGGTTTAGCCATGGATCTGGGGTGGCGGCTTCGGGCCAGCTCCCCTCGTTTAGGCCGCCTAGAATAACAAGATCGGCTCCCTGTACGCGTGCTTCGAGTGTGCCCCAAATCATGATAGACCCATAAGGTGCATCGCGATCCCGCACTTCGCCTTGTGATAACAATGCACCTAAAAGATCGGTGAAATCACGGGCATTCATGCTGCCGCCGTATTTAGCTTCGCGTTCTAACTCGTCGAATACTTCGCGCGCGGCACGTCCTGCCTTTTTATCCCACAAGGTTCCGCAGCCGTCGGTTTGTGATCCGGCGGCGATACTTTCAGCTAGGGAACGTAAATCGGCAACCCAATTGACCAAAGGACGCTGGCCTGTCGTGTGTTTGTCCGCAAACGTCTGCGCGAGCCAGCTAGACCAATTTTCAAGAATATCTTTTCCTGTGCCATAATATTGTAATGTCTCCGCATCAGGAAACGGAGGCCCATAACGGCGCAAGTGTAGCTCTAACTCTCGGGTGTGTAAAAAATGTGGCCCGCGGTCGGCGCCGGTATGCGTTAATGGATGTTTCAGCAATGTAAGCAGCATGTCACAGGTCAATGGACGGCAAAATAGATCTGCAACATGGCGTAAAAACCGACCGGGAGGAGACAATTGCAGCGGTAAGCCTGCTGAATCATCTGGTAGAATATCCCACCGATCCAACGCCGCCGAGACCTGACGGGTTAACATACGATCAGGGGTGATCAAGGCAGCCGTTTGGCCGTCCTCTGCGGCTTGTCGTAAGCGTAATGCTATGGCCAATGCTTCGGTTCGGGGTGTGTCAGCCTCAAGCAAGGTGACGGATCGAGTTGCATGATCAAGTTCGGCCAGCGCTGGGCCCTCGATCATCCAAGCGTCGGTGACAGGGGCAGGGCGCAGGGCCAAAGATACGAGTTTATTGCGTGCAACTGAATTCGGGGCTGTTGTGACCCATGGCTGAATGTCCTGCGAAGTTATATCCAGATCTCGCATCAGTTTGTGAAAACGATATTGAGGGTGGTCTTCGGCCATCAGCGCATCATCCATGCTGTTCCACACAGCGTCTGGCTGATCAAAATCATATCCAGGCAAAATCACGGCGCCTTGGGGGAGTTTGGCAATGGCTTCCATCAACAGCAGGGTTGTTCCACGTGAACCTGTTGATCCAGCTAAAATGACAGGATGTTGTGGGGGCGAAGTATCCCATTGTGCAATGAGGTTTTGTACCGCTTGGCGTTCACGTGCCTTATCGTCCATAGCGTCTTGGTGCAGGTCAATAAAATCGTCTGCGATACCGATAAATTGCTGTGCGCGCTGCCAATGACCTGATTGATCGGTAACATCAAGGTTGCGAATAATATCAGTGGTGACGCCTTCACTTTGCATTTCATCAAACAAAGTCGCGAGGCTGTCTGACAAATCAAATAAAGATGCCCGTGCGGCAAGGTTAGGTTGTGCATCCAAAAGTTTAGTCACCAATTGTGACAGCTCAAGACGTCGTCGCAAAGGGGGTAGTGCAGGAGGAAGGCCTTGTAATGTGGCTTGCTTTGAAAATCCTGACAGCAATGAAATACGAGGCAGCAGGCATGCAGGGCCGTCATCAAACAATTGACGTACACGGCGCAGCATACGTTCCGTATTTAGGATCAATTCAACTTGCGCTAACGCAATAGGTGGTTGGTTTAGATGGCGCTGGGTTAATCCATCAACCAATGCACGCGGGAAATCAACACCACAAGGGACAGCGAAAACCCTCGATTTAGGCTCTGTTTTAAACATGTTTAGTCGCAATCAATTGTTCGGCTAACGTGATCCCTTCTGGATAACCAACGTCACACCAAGATCCGGGGTATTCGATTGCCTTAAGGCGGCGTTTTTGTGCAATTTTATCCCACAGGATATTCAACGAAAACGCCGTATCCGAAATGTCATTCAAGCCACCCGTTTTAAGAATTTGGGCACCGGTATAAACGAAATTTCCCTTGCGTGAGATGTGCCCATTGTCATCAATCGAGAAATCACCTGAACCTTTACGACCAACAGCACGAGCTAGGGGAACGCATAATAACAGGGCGTCCATTGCATCTGGGTTCCACTGATCCCTCAGCAATTTTAATGGGTTAGGGCCATTCCAGATGACGTCGCAATTCATGGTATAAATGGTTTGTGCTTGTAATAGAGGAAGTGCGTTGCGTAAACCGCCGCCAGTATCCAGAATTTGCTCGGCTTCATGAGATATCATAACATCGCTTGAGGCAAGGTGTTGTGATAGAATATCTGCTTTGTAATGGGTATTCATCACGACCTGACGGGGATGGAGATCGCGAACAATATCCAAAGTATGATCAATGAGAGGCCGCCCCGCTACAGGGATCATTGGCTTAGGGCGATCTTTTGTCAAATCACCCATGCGCGTCCCAAAACCAGCGGCAAAGATCATAACAGCGTCAGGATGAGACATTGGGTTTATCCGCTTAACTTTTGTAGATTTTCTTGGGTTGGTGCAGGCAGGCTGTCTAGCAGCATAGGAGCAAAAGTCGCGCAAGCCTCATCGGTTAGCCCCTGTGTGAAATACTTCCACACACGTGGGATAAGATCGACATATTCAGGTTTACCATATGTTTTAGAAAGCCGGGCAAAAACCCCTAAAATACGCATGTTTCGTTGGACACCGAGCAAAGCATAGGCTGTTCTAAATGTAGCTCCATTAACACCGGTGCGTTTGATGTAACGATCGAGCATCGCGTCTTGGATCTCCTGCGAAACATCACGTCGTGCATCTTGTAGCAGGGAAACAAGATCGTAAGCTGGATGTCCGAGTTTAGCATCTTGGAAATCAATTACACCAATACGAGCAATACCGTCACGCTTGGGGAGCCATAGCAAATTTTGGACGTGAAAATCCCTATGTACAAAAACCATTTGGCCAGACAAATATTTACTGAGAGGTTTTAAGAAGGCAATCTCGAACTCTGCCCTCGCGTGGTCATCAATGTTTTCACATATATAGTAACGGTAGGTGTTAAATGTGAGCGACGTCAATTGGCTGAGAGCAGAGGGCGTTAATGGCTCTAACTTGGGGAAATCCCATATATTTGTACTTGTGTGCATCTTGATCAGCCAATCTGTTGCGGCCTCATATAGCGCACGTTCCTGATTTGGGCTGTGATTTAAAACGTTCGAAAATAAGTTGTCGCCCAAATCTTCGATCAGTAACAAACCGTTTTGTAAGTCTTGCGCGATGATATCGGGAACGCTTACGCGTTGCGCTGCAAGAAGTTTGGTGATGTGTATATATGGCTCTAAGTTAGGGTTTTTATCTGGTGGTGCATCCATCAAAACGACACTGTGTCCGGTGCTGTCCACCAGCCTTTCATAGCGCCGCATGGATGCGTCACCTGCCAGAGATGTTCTCGCTTGATTGCTATACCCAGCTTGTGCCAGAAAACGATCGACCACTTGTGCACGTGAGGTCACGGTGTACCCTAACTTAATTTATGGTTCCATTTGCGATCGGACCAGATCAGAGTGATTTCTCTTGCGTTTTCATTTTCGGGCACCAAAGAAAACGACAACTTAAGTGCATGACTTGGTGTAAGATTTTCCAATTTATCAGGCCATTCCACAAGACATATGCTATCGTCAAATGCCGAGAATAATCCGAGCTCTTCAACTTCGTCTACATGTGATAGGCGATACAGATCAGCATGCCACACTTCAGATATATCAGTGTCGTATATCTGGACCAGTGTAAATGTCGGCGAGGGGACATCTTCGGGAAAATCTAATAAAGATTGAATGAGAGCGCGGCAGAAATGGGTTTTTCCCGCGCCAATTTGCCCCTCAAGCAGCAAAACATCGCCCGGACCAAGAGACGGGGCGATGGATTTAGCAAAAAGTTCCGTTTCATCTTGCCCATTTAGGCTAATAGTTTTTGAGTAATCCGACATATTCGCACAATGGCAATAGGTAGCGTATGCTGCAAGTGCGATTAAGCTTGTTTCTTGATCGCAAAACGTTCTTGTTCTGGTGGGGCAGATTGGCGATCAAGTAATTGAAAGCGCACCATTGTCGCGCCGTTTTGCAAAGCTTCGACGTGGCAAATTAGCTGTTCACTCGATCGTTTCTCGACATGGGCCCACCAAGTGCTTCGGTTGTCACCACCAGCAACGAAATCGCGAATTTCACCCCATACAGGTGTGGCAGTGGACATGTCTTGCCAAGTTCGGCAGGCATCCATAATCGAGATTTTTGCAAAGCTCGCGTCTGGGTTTGTTTGCCACATGTCATGATATGTCGTGTTGGAATGAATTAAGGAACCGTCGGTGCCAAAAACGGCAAATGCGTCTTCGACTTTGTCCAAAATGGCCTGACCTAACTCAAGTTCTGAACGAAACTGGCGAGTAACTGTGATCTCAGATGTGATGTCTTCGAACAGAAACGCAATGGCTCCGTCTGGATGCGGGCGTCCGGAAACGGCATAGACAGAGCCCGAAGGCATAGACCACGTCTCTTTATACCGCCCCTCTGATGCGGCTTCTTGTAGGTCGGCCATTTGGTGGCGCCAACTGGAATAATTTTTTGGCTCCGGTAACATGCGTTGATCACGCAGGCGATCAAAAAATGCCATCATACTGGGGCGCGAGCTCAGAAAACTGGCGGGTAAGGCTGTTAAATCAATCAGAACCGGATTGAACAAAACCAATTGTTGATTTCGGTCGAAAATAGCAAGCCCAGTGGAAAGTTGTGCAAAGGTTTTGGCGAGTGTCTGAACAAAATTGCGCTGGGCAATCTCTGCATCTACGACAGCATTTACGTCCATTGCATGACATAACCAACCCGCTTCGGTTTCGGTGGCAGAGACATTATACCATAGTTTTTTGTCCAAATCGGGTGGAGCAATTGGTGTGCGCTCTGGCTTCCCACTCATCATCGGAGTCTCAAGATTTGGAAACAAGGACACGCTGTTATCAGTGTCACGACCGCGGACCTTTTGATTTAATCGATCATAGGCAAGGTTTGTCCATGTGACCTGCCCGTCGTCTGTTTGTAGCCACACAGGATAAGGGGCTTGATGAACGGCGGCACGTAGGGTGTCTAATTCCTGATCAATCATTGTTGTACTGTCACTATCGGCTGCCCGACGCAGTTGCACACGGGTGATACCGTCGATCCATTCACAATGGGCCTCACGATTGCCGATATCTGTTGTCCCAGAAACTGTCACATGACCCATATCTTTTACAAAGCTTGGAGATTGGGGTAGGCCAGGGTATTGCCGAGCCAGCTTGTCACGCAGAACTGTCCAATTCATGGCATCGGCTTGATCTCCCAAGAATTTCTTTGCTCCGGTTGACCAGCCAATAAGCGTTTGATCATCAAACAAAAAAACAGCTTCGGTGCGACCGTCTGCTATCAAAAGATCTCGCTCCATACCGTGTTTTTCCGGTTGTGGAGACAGGAACCAAACAGCTGCAGCTGCACTAGCCATACAAAGGCTTATTAGAACAAACCATTCTATCGAAACAAAGTTCAGCATCGCAATCGCCTCATTATGTCTTTAATTAGCTCTATGTTTGGTCACAAAGGTTAATTCCTGCTTAACTGGTTTCTGAAAACTGAATTTCTAGATCTTTAAAGGCACATTATGTCCTGTATGTGTGAGTTTGGGATCAGTTTTCGCATCGATTTTTTTACGCGGCCAGCTAACTAAAACCACTGCACCGGTTTGTTGTTGAGACAGTTCAAGAGCGACCTGACTATCTGCACCATTTGCAAAGGTAAGGCGCGCGCCTGATCGCTCTAATAGAGTTTTGGCAATAAACAGCCCTAAACCCATCCCCTCATATTCAGGTCGTTCGCCGTGGTCTTTGGTGTCTTTGCGGTGTCGCATAAAAGGGTCGCCTAACCGGCCAATAAGGTGAGGGGGAAATCCAGCACCGTCATCACAAATCTTCACCCAGATTGCGTTTTGAGACCAGCGGATGTCGACCCAGACTGTCTGATCGGCAAAATCCACCGCATTTTGGATCAGGTTTCGCAATCCGTGGATAATTTCAGGTTTGCGAAACACACTGGGATGATCTTGGTCGGACCCTTCTGCGGAGACGATAATATGTTTCCCGCGATCCAAATGGGGTTCTGCGGCTTCGTCAATCAAAGCTTTGATCGGAGCTTGTCTCATATGGAGATCATCATTCCCAGCACGTCCCATACTGCGTAAAATATCGCGACATCGATCGGCCTGCGCACGTATCAACTGTGCATCTTCGCGCAGGACAGGCTGGTCTTGGAGTTCGTCAATTAATTCCGCGCTGGCGAGTTTTATGGTAGCCAAAGGTGTACCAAGCTCATGAGCCGTTGCTGCAACAACGCCGCCTAAGTCAGTCAATTTCTGTGCACGCGACAGTGCCATCTGTGTCGCGACAAGAGCTTGCGACATAGACTGAATTTCAGTGCTGATCCGATATGAATAAGCCCCCATAAATAAAATTGCGATGACTATCGCAGCCCAATTCCCAAACAATATCAAATTAGGAATTGCATAAATGCTACCGTCGACATGTGAGAGTGGATAGTTAAACGAGATCATGAGTGTGACGGATACAATCGCGACGGTACCAACTAATATGGTTGTACGCAGTTTCATCACCGACGCGGACACAGTGACAGGTCCAAGTATCAACAATGAAAATGGATTGTTTAAACCACCGGTCATAAAGAGCAAAAATTCAAGCTGCAGCAGATCGAATATCAGCAACACGGCATTTTGTGTCTCTGATAGTCGTTTGTTTTCTGGAAACAAAAGCAGAGCAAAGATATTAATGGATCCAGATACCGCGATTGCGACATAACAGATTAGATAGGGTAATTTGAGTTCAAAGATGCCTTGTGCGACGAGCAAGGCTGCGATTTGCCCGACAATTGCTACCCAACGCAACAACACTAATGTGCGCAGTCTCACCCAGTTCCTATGTTGTGGGCCATAGACGAGATTCAGATGGCTATCGCTCATGTGACACTTGCTCCCATTGCATCGCCTGAAATTGTTGATAAGTCTGCAGGGATCGACACGCAAGACTGCGTGTGAGCTGTAACATCTAATGTCAGGATTATTGGATGACCAAAATTTATGCCATTGCTGCGGTGTGTTGTGCCCTAATTGGGATTGGGGCGACCTGGGTTTTGACTATGGGACGGGATCGAGATCAATTTGCACAGTGCCGCGCTAGTACCGTTGCTGGTGGGGCAGGTGCCGTGGGCGGCCCATTCGAGTTGGTGAATGCAAAAGGTGAGACGGTCACGGACAAAGACGTCATCACCGAACCTTCAATTGTGTATTTTGGTTATACCTTCTGCCCAGATGTTTGTCCGCTAGATAATAGTCGCAACGCGGAGGCCGTCGATATCTTAGAAGATCGTGGTATCAGCACAACACCAGTGTTTATCTCTATTGATCCAGAACGTGACACGCCTGAAGTTGTTGGTGATTTTGCGTTTAATATGCACGAAAAGATGATTGGTCTGACTGGATCGCCGGAGCAGGTCAAAGCTGCGAGTCGTGCTTACAAAACCTACTATAAAAAGCAGGATGGTGATCCAGATTATTATTTGGTTGATCACACTACAATGTCTTATCTGGTTCTGCCAGAATATGGCTTTGTTGATTTCTTTCGTCGTGACGTAACACCAGAGCAAATGGCGGAAACCGTCGGGTGTTTCGTTGGGCAGACCTAGTTGTTTCTTCAATTGAAGCTATCAGATTTCATGTATTTGACATGTATATTTGATCTCGGGCGTAAGTGACGTATTTGTAGCTGGTGCGCGAAATTTGCGCCGCCAGAAGGAAGAACAATGCCAGATATAGATCTAGACGCGCTTGGACCCGATCATTCGCTTTTGCTTGTGGATGATGATGAAACGTTTCTTCGCCGCTTGGCGAAAGCAATGGAAAAACGTGGTTTTGAAGTTACGACAGCCGGAACGGTTGCACAGGGTCTTACCTGTGTGAGTGAACATCCATCAGCCTATGCCGTGATTGACTTGCGACTTGAGGACGGAAATGGTCTGGACGTTGTTGAAGCACTACGTGAAAAACGCCCCGAAAGCCGTATTGTTGTCCTGACAGGATACGGTGCCATTGCCACCGCAGTGGCTGCTGTGAAAATCGGCGCGACGGATTATCTGTCGAAGCCTGCTGATGCGGCAGATATCATGAATGCATTGGTGTCCGATGGTGATGCTTTGCCGCCGCCGCCCGAAAACCCCATGAGCGCGGATCGTGTCCGGTGGGAACATATTCAACGCATCTATGAGTTATGTGACCGCAATGTCTCAGAAACTGCGCGTCGCCTGAATATGCACCGCCGCACATTGCAACGTATTTTGGCTAAGCGTAGCCCTAAGTAAATATTCTGATTTGGTTAGTCCAAGGCCGCTAAAAACTTTGTGCAGCGCGCGTTATAATCCGCGCGTACCTCCAGCGGGGGGCGTAAAATGATGTCAAGGTTTGCAATTACGTCCGGTTTCGGACGTCCGAAAACTTTGCTAGCCTCTGTTTCGGAAAACCCTGCGATTTGCACGGCTTCCATCCATGCAGAAATTTGATCGGCCCGTTTGATTTTGGCTTTTATGGTTTTAGGCAATGCTGCGGGCAGACCAAAACGGATATGAATGGCTGACATTAATCGTTTGTCCAGGTCTTCGTATTCGGGTCCAACAGCGACTTTTACAGGGGAAATCATATCTCCGATTACGTATTCAGGCGCATCATGCAGTAATGCAGCGAGTTTCCATTTTACGGGAGCATCAGGGTTCATACGTGAAAACAATGTCTCAACCAACAGAGAATGCTCGGCCACGGAATAGGCAAAATCCCCCATGGTTTGCCCGTTCCAACGCGCGACAAAGGCCAGCCCATGGGCGATATCCTCTATTTCAATATCTACCGGTGTCGGATCCAGCAGATCCAAACGGCGCCCAGATAACATACGCTGCCATGCACGTGGTGTTTTAGAGGGCATATTGGACATCCTATGTTATTGTCGCGAGAATGAATATACGCAGGTCTTGCAGTTCACCCATATACCCAAATTGCACGATATCACTCTATCGTAAAGAATGCCGAAAATTTTAATCCATTTGTCTATCTTCGTTGTCTGTAAACCTATCGGGTGCTACCTGAGATCTGAAATTTCTCGTACCCAGAACGGAGAACCCAATGGCTGCAGATTATATCGTCAAGGATATCGCGCTTGCTGAATTCGGACGTAAAGAACTCGATATTGCTGAAACAGAAATGCCAGGCCTCATGGCTCTGCGGTCTGAATATGGCGACAGTAAACCATTAAAAGGCGCACGTATCGTTGGGTCTTTGCACATGACAATCCAAACTGCGTGTTTGATTGAAACCTTGGTATATCTGGGCGCAGATGTGCGCTGGGCGTCTTGTAACATCTATTCCACACAAGACCATGCCGCCGCCGTGATCGCCGAAGGTGGCACACCAGTTTTTGCAATCAAAGGTCAATCGCTTGAGGAACATTGGGATTACCTTGATAAATCCTTTATGTTTGAGGATGGTCCAAACCTGATCCTTGACGATGGTGGTGATGCAACACTGTACGTTCTACTTGGTGCACGTGCAGAGGCTGGCGAAGACGTAATTGCGGTGCCTGAGTCTGAAGAAGAGGAAGTGATCAAAGCACAGATCAAAAAGCGTATGGCAGCAACTCCAGGCTGGTTTACCAAAACGCGCGATGCGATCATGGGTGTCTCTGAAGAAACGACAACGGGTGTGCACCGTTTGTACGAACTGCAGAAAAATGGCCAACTCCCGTTTCCTGCGATCAACGTCAACGATTCGGTTACCAAGTCCAAGTTCGACAACAAATACGGTTGTAAGGAATCTCTGGTCGATGGGATCCGTCGCGCGACTGACACCATGATGGCGGGTAAAGTGGCCGTTGTTTGCGGCTATGGCGATGTTGGCAAGGGGTCTGCTGCGTCTCTTGCGGGTGCGGGTGCACGTGTAAAAGTGACCGAGGCAGATCCGATTTGTGCGCTGCAGGCGGCAATGGACGGATTCGAGGTTGTTCTGCTCGAAGAGTCGCTGGATGCGGATATCTTTATCACGACCACTGGCAACAAAGACATTATTCGCATCGAGCATATGCGCGAGATGAAGGATATGGCTATCGTTGGAAATATCGGTCACTTCGATAATGAAATTCAGGTGGCGAGCCTTAAGAATCACAAATGGACCAACATTAAAGATCAAGTTGATATGATCGAGATGCCTTCTGGTAGCCGTATCATTCTGCTGTCTCAGGGCCGTTTGTTGAATCTTGGTAACGCAACGGGTCACCCATCGTTTGTGATGTCTGCATCCTTTACCAATCAGGTACTTGCGCAGATCGAATTGTTCATCCGTGGCGATGATTACAAAAATGAAGTGTATATCTTGCCGAAACATCTGGACGAAAAGGTCGCAGCTTTGCATCTGGATCGTGTGGGTGCAAAGCTAACCAAATTGACCTCAGAACAGGCGTCTTACATCGGCGTCACCCCCGAGGGTCCGTTCAAGCCGGAACACTATCGCTACTAATCGTGGCGAGATTTTGACGAAACAGGGCCCGGTCACATCGTGATCGGGCCCTGTTTATATGTGTGTTAAGGGATTTGTGATTTGATTTTGTTGCGCTTAGATACCATATCGGTGCAGAATCACCGGTACAAGTACATGTGACCGAATCAGTTTCATGGCCGCTTGAAAAAGGAGGGAGCCAATATGTCAGCACTACGTCGCCCTCGGTGGGACTTGGCTGAGGAAAAAGCTTACGAGCTCACAAAGAATATCTCGTCACCACCCGTCCCAGTGTACGAAATTGCTGAAAGCAGTGGCGTAAATGTTGTGTTTGCTGATTTTGGTGAGCACTCTGAAAGCGTTTCGGGTCTTTGTGATTTTAGATCGGCTCGGATCTATGTGAACAAATTCGACGGTATCGCACGCCAAACATTTACGATGGCACATGAGTTGGGGCATTGGTTACTTCATAAGGAAGTGTTTCTTGCTGATCCTGAGAAGTATCCAGTTCTGCCTAGATTCAGTAGTCCTGATTATTCTGATCTGTATGAGAAAGAAGCAAATAAATTTGCAGCTTGTCTCCTCGTGCCAGATCACTTGCTAAGGCCGGTTCGTGGTGCTTCGGTTGCTGCTCTAGCAGATGCTTTTGGCGTCTCGCGATTAATGATGGAATATCGTCTCAAGAATGGCTGATACTTCAAAACCTTCTGAAGGCAAGGATAAAGTCCTGCCCAATTCAGGGGACGTTTTGAGCGCAATTAGTAGTGCTTCGCCGACCAACTCCGAGAATAGTCAAGATGAGCGCCAGTTTGTGCGTAAGTTTGATGATCGCGCAATACGTGCTGGGGTTCAGTACGAACATCTTCTTGGCGTTAAGCAACATTATACTCAAAAAGGGAAATGGTCGATTTTCCTGATGTCCGCTGTCGGTGGAATGCTGCTTTTTCAGTCGATACTACTTGTATGCGTAGGCCTTGGTTGGATGTCATTCGAAAATTATGAATGGTTGCTGCCTGCGTTATTGGTACAAAATCTCGGTCAGGTTATAGGGCTAGCGGTTTTTGCTGTGAAATACTTGTTTAGTGATATCAGTACGCAAGGCCACTGATGTGACCTCACATTTTAGTTAGCCGACAGCTCACCCCCGCCCGCGATAAGGTGGGACGCCTTGATCCGGGATCCATACACCTTCGGGCATAGGGCCAGTGTGCCAGAAAACATCAATTGGAATGCCTCCGCGTGGGTACCAATACCCGCCAATACGTAGCCATTGTGGATCTAGGAAGTCTGCTAAACGTCGCCCGATGGAAACGGTGCAGTCTTCGTGAAAGGCGCCGTGGTTGCGAAATGATCCTAAAAACAGTTTTAAAGACTTACTCTCGACCAAAAATTCCCCGGGTACATAGTCAATGACCAGATGCGCAAAGTCTGGTTGACCAGTCATCGGGCAAAGGGATGTGAATTCGGGTGCGACGAAGCGCACGTTATAAGCCGTATCAGCTTGCGGATTCTGCACGCGCTCCAGTACGGCATTTTCGGGTGATGTTGGTAGAACTGTGTCACCACCCAGTTGCTTTAGATCGCTGTAAATAGACTCTGACATTGGGAAATCTCCTGTTTAGACACCGCGTTTGTTGCCCCATAGCAAGACATGTAGTTGTGGGAGAATACGCGGGGTGAACCAACGATCTTGGGTCACTTTATCGACCAACCATAACATCCGGTCAAGACTGTCTTGGGTTTCAATGGGGGTGTCGGGGTCCACATCGGGGTTACCCGGCTGTAAATAGAGCGGTAAGTGCGGGTAGCGCGCAGATGCAGTTTTGGCCCATTCATAATCCTTGTCGTCAAAGATTACGATTTTCATGATAGTTTCAGGTGCACTGCCCGCGTGCTCCAGGCAGGTATTAAAAGCATCCCAGTCTACAACTTGCTGGCTGCTAGGCGGTTTGGGGCTAAGAACAAGGGTATCCAAATCCGCAAACCATGGTTTTGAAATCGAACCTTGTGTTTCACAAGCAAAGCGATAACCTTCGGCTTTGCCGCGTGCGATTACGGGCGCAAAAGGTTGAATCGCTGGATTGCCTCCTGATAACGAAACAGTCAGGGGCACGCCGCCAGATAAGTCACGTATTTTGTCCCAGATCTGATCCGGAGACATTGCGATCCATTCGTTGCGAAATTCACTGTCGACGGCATGAAGACTGTCGCACCAACTGCAGCGGTAATCGCATCCCCC
This sequence comes from uncultured Paracoccaceae bacterium, assembly GCA_947499635.1. Classification (GTDB taxonomy): domain Bacteria; phylum Pseudomonadota; class Alphaproteobacteria; order Rhodobacterales; family Rhodobacteraceae; genus Epibacterium. The sequence goes on from CANMPD010000010.1 coordinate 108,398, forward strand.
GGTACGTACAAAGACAGTAGGCTCGCCGATCAACGTACCTTCGCCTTGAATTGTAGGGCCAAAGATTTCAGCTATGCGAAGCTTCATGATTTTGGACGGTACTCAGCCCAAGATTTCGGAGTTTCCTGCACGCGCACAGCGCAAGTTTGCGACCAGCGCTCTTTGCACCATGTGTAGAAATGGTAGGCGACGTTTTCGGTCGACGGGGGGATATCCATGACGTCATTCAGATGACGGTGATCGAACTCTTCGTCGATATAATCGCGCAGCAGCTTGAGCTCGTGAAAATCAATGATAAAGCCGTGTTCGTCCAACGTTTCGCTCTCTAGCTCAATCATGACGATATAGTTGTGCCCGTGCATATTTCGACATTTGTGGCCTTGAGGCAGAGTCGTCAGGTGATGCGAGGCGCAAAAGTGGAATTCTTTGCTGATACGGAACATTATTCTGTCTCCTCGGCGTTTTCGATGGCTTCGCGCCAAAAATCAGGATCGGCATAGACGGTGGGATCCATTACACCTGCAAGGTGAAAGGCTTCGCGGCGCTCGACGCAGGTTCCACAGCGCCCACAGTGGGTTTCGCCGCCCTTATAGCAGGACCAGGTTTGTGCAAAGGGTGTGTTCACCCGCGCGCCTTCGGTCACGATATCTGCTTTTGAACGATGCACGAATGGTGTCACCAAAGATACATCCGCATACCCATCGAGCGCTTCGCGCTGCATTTTGTCGAAAGCTTCGGTAAAGCCTGGGCGACAGTCGGGGTATATAAAGTGATCGCCCCCATGCACAGCTGTTGCCACACCCGTGTCACCATTGGCTGCTGCAATTCCATAAGCAATTGTCAACATGATGGCATTTCGGTTTGGAACAACCGTAATTTTCATGGAGTCTTCGGCATAGTGCCCATCGGGTACATCGATATCATCCGTCAGTGCAGAACCGGTGAGCGATGCACCTATGGTGCGCATATCAATGATATGGTGAGGAACATTCAGGCGGACCGCGCATGCGGCAGCAAAATCTAGCTCCTTACGATGGCGTTGGCCATAATCAAAGGAAACCAAACGGGACAGCTCCCCTTTGGCGGCAAGTGAGTGGGCTAAAGATACGGAATCAAGCCCGCCCGAGCAGATTACAATTATTTTCATCATGTCAGTCCTTGTTTTGATGACCGGGTAGGCTGCGACCGGTGCAGGGGCATTAGACCACGTATGTAGAAAATTCCACCACAAAACGTACAAAATTGTGCCCGACATACGTGAGTGTTGATTTTAGGTTGAGTTCTACACCTCATGGGTGATGCGATTTTTGAAAAATACCCCTTTGTACGATGTGAAATTCACTTTAGCGTGTGGTGAATATATCATTTTACCGCTGACAACAGCACACCTGACGGGAGAGACCAAGTATGGGAAAGCGTGATGACCTGATTGCAAAGTACGCCGACGATTTGAAATCTAAGTGCGATATGGCACCGGATATGGATTTGTTGACCAAAGTGACCATCGGCTGTGGTCCTGCGATCTATAATGCGGATGCGTCGACGGTTGCAGGCAGTGACCCAAGCGAACTGGAAACCGTTAAAAACAATTTTCTCATCAAAAAGCTAGGTCTCAAAGACGGTCCGGAATTGATGAATGCCATTACAAAAGTAATTGAAATATATGGTAAGTCCGAGCGCAACAAATACCGTGCGGTTATTTACTATATGTTAACCAAGCATTTCGGCAAAGAATCTGTCTACGGTTAAGTCTAGCAAACTGCATGAATAGAAAATCCCTACGGGTCGTGGGGATTATTCAATTTGCTTTAGTTCGACCCAATGCGCATATAATATGCCACTGTTCTTCACTTACAGGCTGGACCGAGAGACGTGGACTTTTGACCAGCGCCATGTCTGTCAATGCGGGATCAGATTTGATTTGATCCAAGGTCACGGATTGTTCAAAACCTCGTACGGCTTTGATATCTACACAGTCCCAGCGTGGATCGTCTGCTTTGCTATCGGGGTGAGATTCGGCGCAGATTTCAACGATGCCGACGACCGATTTTTCCTTTTGGGAATGATAGAAAAACCCACGATCGCCCAGTTTCATGGCGCGCATAAAGTTGCGCGCCTGATAGTTGCGTACGCCATCCCATTCCTCGCCCGTGTTACCTTTGGCAACTTGGTCGTCCCAACTCCAGGTTGAGGGTTCGGATTTGAACAGCCAATATGCCATCAGCCGATAACTTTTTTCCAAGTGATCAGCTCAACAGCTTCAAATAGGCCTGCCTTGGCATAGGGATCAGCCGCGGCCCAGTCATTTGCAGCCGCCATATCTTTGACATCTAATATGATGAGCGACCCAACCATGGCACCGTCTTGATCCAGTAAAGGGCCAGCCTGCGCAACAACACCGGTTCTGTCGATGTAGGCGAGGTGATCGGCGCGGTTGTCCAATCGAGTTTGCAGATGGTCGGGTTTATCGCGGGCGATCAATGCAACAAGCATTTTATTCCTCTTTTAATGGTCTTTTAAACAAATGCTCTGCAGCTTGGGTGATCGTCAAGTTCTGTTCAACCAAATTGGTTACTGTTTGCGTGATTGGCATGTCTAAATTTGCATTTTGAGCGTATTTCGCCACGGCTTTGGCAGTTGCGGCACCTTCGACTGTGATGGTTGGATCAAATTTCTGATTGCGCCCCAAGGCAAGGCCCAGTCTGAAATTGCGCGACTGTTCTGATGCACAAGTAAGCGTTAGGTCGCCAAACCCGGATAAGCCTGCCAGTGTTTGGGGGTGGCCACCTTTGTGTTGAGCAAGGCGGTTCATCTCGGCAAAGCCACGGGTCATCAGGGCGGCACGTGCGCTCTCGCCTAATCCCGCGCCAATAACGGCGCCGCAAGCAATAGCAATAACATTTTTCAATGCGCCGCCCAATTCCGCCCCGATCACGTCTTGTGTACGGTAAAGGCGCAAATTCTCAGTAGATAACTTGGCTTGTAAGGACGTGCCGTGAACTTCATTTGCGCAGGCGAGGGTCAGTGCAGTGGGTAGTCCTTTGGCAATATCGGATGCAAAGCTTGGTCCGGTTAATATTGCGGGGCTGGCTGACGTAATACAATCTTGGATTAGTGCGACAGGCCCCATGCCACTGGAGATTTCTACCCCTTTGCTGCAGGCAACAAGCGGTTTTCCGGCTAGCAAGGTTTGATGCGCGCTGAGGAACGCGCGTAGCCTTTGAAGGGGCAGAGCGAGTAAAATTACATCAGATTTGCAGGACTGTCTCAGGTCGTCACTGACATGTAGCATATCTGGAAAACCTGCCTCAGGTAATCGTAATGCATTTTCGCGTTGTTGCGCCATTTGTGTGACATGATCGGCATTTCGGGCCCATAGGGTTACAGGCGTATTTTTTGCAAGAGAAATAGCCAAAGCGGTGCCAAAGGCTCCTGCGCCTAAGACTGCTATACTCATGCTTTGGCGCCTTTTTTCCCGCTGCCTAGTAGCGCTGGGCTGGTTTTATCCAATGGCCAACGTGGGCGCGCTGTTAGATCCAGACCGTCGCGTCCTCCCATATCAAATCGCTCAAGCCCTGCGTAGGCAATCATTGCGGCGTTATCTGTACATAGGGCAAGCGGCGGGGCGGTAAAGGCGGTGTTCAGCTGCGCACATAGGTCAGTCAAACCTGTACGAATGGCGGTATTTGCTGCAACACCACCTGCAACAGCGAGGGTTGGTTGGTTTGGGTTTTCCTCGAAGTATAATCCTAAGGCACGGCGGGTTTTTGCAACCAATACATCGACCACCGCGGCTTGAAAGCCCGCACATAGATCTGCACGATCTTGGCGTGTCAGTCCGCCTTTTTCGGCAACGATTTGATCCCGAGCTCGCAGAAGGGCGGTCTTCAGACCTGAAAACGACAGGTTGCAGTCTTTGCGATCTAGCAAGGGGCGTGGAAAACGGATGCGTTTGGGGTCGCCGTTTTGGGCCTCGGCTTGTACGGAGGGGCCGCCAGGTTGCGGCAGGCCTAGCAGGCGTGCGGTTTTATCAAAGGCTTCGCCGGGTGCGTCATCAATTGTGCCACCTAAGCGGGTGAAATCTTCGGGACCGCGTGCGATCAGATATTGGCAGTGCCCGCCAGAGACCAGCAACATTAGGTAAGGATAGGCAATCCTATCAGTCAAACGTGGGGTCAAAGCATGGCCGGCCAAATGGTTCACCCCGATCAGCGGCAGGTCACGTGCGGCTGCGATCCCTTTGGCGCACATGACGCCTGACATCACACCACCGATTAATCCTGGGCCAGCGGTGACAGCAATGGCGTCGATATCATCCAATGACAGGTTTGCGGTGTTTAGAGCCTCAATCACACAGAGATCGAGTTTTTCAGCATGTGCGCGTGCGGCAATCTCGGGCACCACGCCACCATATGCACTGTGCAAATCGGTTTGGCCGTAGACAACATTTGACAGAATTTCTGCGGGAGCCTGTCCAGTTTGGCGCACAACCGCAGCCGCTGTATCATCACAGCTGCTTTCTAATCCGAGAATGGTGCGGGTTTGCGTCATTGATCCTACCGTTGCATCCTAGTTTGTGCGGGGCTACCACCGATATGTGCGCTAAACAATCCCGAGCAACACCAATGAGGTGCGAATGGAAAAGCCCAAGGCCGTTTTATTGCTGACTCGCCCTGATGTAGGGAATGCCCGATTTCGGGCTCAGTTATCGCGGGAACTGCGGTCACATCTTCTAATTATTGAGCACCCACTGATCACGATTACGCCACTTGTGACGTCATTGGATTTAAGCGGTACGGATAGGGTGATTTTTACCTCGCAAACTGCGGTTCAGGCGGCGTCTAATTTGACGGATCAACGTGTACCTTCCTTTTGTGTTGGTCGGCAGACAACCAAAGCGGCTTGCCAGGCAGGGTGGCGTGCCAAAATGCTAGGCCTAGACAGTGCTGCACTTGTTGAGGCGCTTCTAACCCGTCCTTTGGTTGATCATATATTGCATTTACGCGGTGCGCACACACGTGGAAACATAGTGTCGAAACTCGTTTCAGCTGGGTATCACTGCGATGAAGTTGCGATTTATGATCAGGTGCTACAGCCGATATCGCAAGACGTTTTAGACCTGCTTACCAGTGAGACACCGGTTATTGTGCCACTTTTTTCACCACGGGCCGCGCAATATTTTGCAGAAAATACGCCACAAGCGCGAAATTTGACCTTAATTGCACTAAGTGATGCGGTCGCAGCCCCCTTGCAGAGCTTGCATTATGAGGCGCTACACGTAAGTAAAATACCTGAAGCTGTCGCAATGGTGGATATTTTAACGAATATTGTCGCGCAATCACCGGGGTCCCAAGCTTTGGGTTGAGCGGCACAAGAGCGCGCACTAGAGATAGACTAGCGCAAGCTAAAGTTTTCAAGGAATCGGGGGTGCCCACAGTGGCTAAGGAAAAGAAATCCAACGAGGTAGAAAAGCCGCAAGACGAAGTTGTCGCGGATCTGGATACGAACGAGGATATGGATAGGCCGGTTTCTAAAGACCTAGATGAAGTGGTTGACGAGCAAGCTGTAGAAGAGATTGATCTCTCCGAGACCGAGACCGAGACCGAGACCGAGACCGAGACCGAGACCGAGACCGAGACCGAGACCGAGACCGAGACCGAGACCGCTGAGGATACGTCTCAAGATGTGACTTCAAGCCCCTCGGCTAGTGATGTGATCGAGGAACAACTTGAAGAGACGCAAGCAGAAGAAAGTGTTCCAGAACCCGTGCAGCCTGTAAGTCGCGAAGTTGAACATGTGGTCGTCAAGCGTGGTGGTTTTGTCCCGACCGTTATTGGTGGTCTTATCGCTGGCGGGATTGGTTTTGTTGTAGGACAGGGAAATCTGCTAGATGATTTCCTTCCACCCGAAATGCGCAACGAGACGATTGATCTTGTGCCGTTGGAAACGTCACAAGCTCAGTTCAGTCAAGAACTGGCCGCGCTTCAGGCTAAATTCGATGCGATCTCGGTTCCAGACCTTACACCGGTTGAACAACGCTTAACTGCGCTTGAAGGGGCCGAAGGTGGCTCTGGTTCGGATTTGGCCCTGATTGAAAACAATACAAAAGACCTTGGCTCATTGATGGCCCGTGTCGATGCACTTGAGGCGCGTCCGCTTACCGGGGGTGCCTCTGCTGATGTGGTTGCAGCGTTTGAAGCGCAGCTTGCTAAAGTGCAGGAAAACCTCAGTACGCAACAAGACCATGTTGAGCAGATGGTTGCCGAAGCGCAAAAACTTGAAGCCGCCAGTGTTGAGGCCGCGCGTATTGCATCTGCACAAGGCGTTGCGAGCCGTTTGATTGCTGCTGTGAACGCAGGTCAGCCTTTTGCTGCTTTGCTCGGTGAATTTGAGGGTCTTGGCGTCACGGCACCTGTTGATTTGCAAGGGGCTTCGCAGACTGGCGTACAAACACTTGCTGCGTTACAGGACAGCTTTGCCCCTGCTGCACGTGAGGCTTTGGCGACATCACGCGAGGAAACGAAAGCCAGCGGTGGGTTGATAGATTACGTCAACCGTTATCTGGGCGCACGCTCAGTGACGCCGCGCGACGGTGATGACCCCGATGCCATACTGTCTCGGGCAGCGGCCGCCATTGATGCAGGAAAACTGCAAGGCGCGCTGGATGAATTAGATGCACTGCCTGAGGCGGCGAAAACCGCCATAGACCCGTGGACAACTGCCGCAAGCACGCGATTAGACGCTTTGGCCTCGGCCGAAACCCTGTCGCAAGAACTGCAAGCAAAATAAGGACGCCGCTACTATGCTCTGGTCTCTCTTTAAGATCCTCGCCTTTTTCGCGATTATTGGCCTGATGACCATCGGCAGCGTAATGCTGCTGGATATGGCCGGTGGTGTACAAATCACGGTTGCAGGTACTGAATATACTCTTGGCGCGTTCCAGTCGGTGATCGCTTTGTTGGTGCTGATGGCGCTGAGTTGGGTATTTTTTAAGCTTGTGACTTTGCTTTTGGCGTCGCTCAAGTTTCTCAACGGCGATGAAACGGCTTTGTCACGCTATTTTGACAAAGGTCGGGAACGTCGCGGATATCGTGCTTTGTCCGAGGGGTTGATGGCTCTTGCGTCGGGCGAAGGGCGTTTAGCGCTCTCCAAAGCCACACGAGCGGAAAAATACCTACAAAACCCTGAGCTTACAGATTTGTTAATCGCACAGGCTGCAGAGATGTCGGGCGATACCAAGCGTGCCGAAGTTGCCTATAAGCGATTACTATCCAATCAAAAGACTCGTTTTGTTGGGGTTCGTGGTATCATGAAGCAGCGCTTGTCAGATGGTGATACTGAGACTGCACTGCAATTGGCGCAAAAGGCTCTTACATTGCGGCCCAAGCATGAAGAAGTGCAGGATACTTTACTACGTTTACAGGCTCAGTCTTCGGATTGGGAAGGCGCGCGTAAAACTTTGTCAACAAAGCTAAAAACGGGCACGATGCCTCGGGATGTATTCAAGCGTCGCGATGCAGTTCTCGCCTTATCTGCATCCAAATCTTTGCTAGACGAAACTGCATCCATTGAACAACAAGAGCAGGCAATCGAAGCAAACCGTTTATCGCCTGATTTGGTTCCTGCTGCCGTTTTGGCTGCCCGGGCTTACATTGCCAAAGGTAAACCGCGCTATGCGGCACGTGTGTTGAAAAAAACATGGGAGACCCAGCCGCACCCTGATCTGGCACATGCCTTTGCTGAAATCCAGCCAGATGAAACGCCAGCTGCGCGTCTGAAACGTTTCGATGCGTTGCTGCGTATTAATGCGACGCACGATGAAACACACTTGATAAAAGCTGAATTGTTGATTGTCGCCGAAGACTTTCCTGCTGCGCGCCGTGCGCTTGGTGATCTGGTCGAACGCGCGCCAGATGCCCGCGCTTTGACATTGATGGCGGCAATTGAAAAAGGCGAAGGATCATCCAACGCTGTGGTCCAAGGGTGGCTAACCCGTGCCTTGGTAACTCCACGTGGTCCACAATGGGTGTGTGATAACTGCAATCACATTCATGTAGAATGGGCGCCGGTTTGTGAAAATTGCACGAGCTTTGACACGCTGAGTTGGAAACGACCTGAAACCCCTGAAATTGCTTCGGCAATGGCGACGCAAATGCTGCCGCTGATTATTGGATCAGAGGAGGAAGCGACACAGGAGAACGCGGCCCTTGTGGTTTCGGAGACTTCTGAAGCTGTTATCAATACAGAGCCAACGGAAGCTGAAACGCCGCCTGAAGAAGAACCTGAGGTTCAAGATCTTAAAAAAAGCGTCTAATTTGAAAGCCGGGAGTTGAAATGCTCCCGGCTTTTCTAATTAAACTTACGGGTTGGTATGTATAAAATCCAAAACATATCTGGAATATTTCGCGGTCTATTCGGATTTTTCAGATGCAGTGACTGTGAAGCGATTACATTTAACCACCTAGCTGAGTTCGCATAGCCTGATAAATGACAGCTGTAGCAACGTTTGCTAAGTTAAGTGACCGAACAAGTGGATTGCGCATCGGTAAGTTAAATACCCGATCATCCATGTTTTCTAGAATTGCAGCCGGTAGGCCTGCAGATTCACAACCAAAGACCAAGTAAGCATCGCGATGGTACTCAGGCGTGTAAACGCTTTGCGCTCCGTGTTCTTCGAAAAAATACATATTTTCTCGGGGTGGTTTGCGGTCAGCCAAAAAGCTTTCCCAACTGTCGTATTCGCTGAGATTAACATGCTTCCAATAGTCAGTCCCAGCCCTACGCACAGCCTTTTCGTCGAGAGAAAACCCATAAGGTTTGATCAGGATGAGTTCCAAATTTAGTGCTACACAGGTTCGCCCGATCGCACCGGTATTATACGGAATTTCTGGCGTCACGAGTACCATTTTCATGCACGGGTCAGGCATAGGTGTAATGCTTTCTAAGTGGCATGCTCAGGAACCAGCACGCTATCGACGCCCTTTTAACCTGACTAAGAGGTACTTAAAATGTGAAATTTACGCTCGCAGTGTGAATGTTATCCCCCTTGTTTGATCAATCGAGGTACGGAACGAATTGGCGCGTTGCGATATTGGAGATAAAGATCGCAAGAATTTCTTCCATGGATTGAAAGCTTAGCGCACGCATAGGTTCGCGTGAAATCAGGATATGTTGATTGTTGCGCGGGGCATGCAACAGTTGGTCCCAACCGGGAATAAGCGCATCCCAATTCTCTCGTAAAGTGGCGAGAGGTTGACCATAGTTTTCTGCATAGGTGCTAACTAGAAAATCCGCATCGATCTGTTGTACCAGTTCGGGACTTAAATCGATGCGATCTCCCGCGAGGCTGGAAACCACCTCTGGCTGGTCAAAGCCTAATTCGTCGAGAATATAACTCATTGCACCATAGGTTTTATAGGCGCGAAAGCGTTTGCCGCGCACCTCTGCGATTGCAACTGTGATGTCAGAGGGGGCCTCAAATCGCTGCTGAACTAGGGCTTTTGCTTCAGATAGGCGAAATTGAAACACGGCCTCGCGGCGTTGGAATTCATCTAGGCGGCCGGCCGCATCGGCAATTCTACGATATCGTTCTCGTGCGGTGTTGGACCAGATATTAATCACAACTGTTGGCGCAATTTCGGACAGCTGATCGAACAACTCTGCTGAGAAATCAGGGAGGAAAATTAAATCAGGTGCAAGGCTTGCTATGACTTCAAGGTCGGGTTGCTTAGGGTGGCCGACAAAAGCGATGCCGGTGTTCTCAAATGTTGCATGCAGCAAATCATGCGCCCCGCGAATGGTGGGTAACCCGTTGTTCATCGCCGTCTTGATCACACCAGTAGATCCAACCACGGGTGCGCCTAATTCCAGTAACGGTGTGGTAAATTGCTCTCCGCGAAGCGCGACAATTCTTGTTGCGCGCGTGGGGATTTCGACCTTGTGACCAAGTCCATCCACAAAGGTTCGACTGCTCTGTGCGTTGAGTGTTGAGGCGGTTAATCCGTAAAACAGGCACAGTAGAAACAAAGAAAGACGCATTTTAATATCCAAGAGACTATAGGTGTTTCGGGCTCGCGCGGCGAAAGATCAGCGCGACAAACATTGGAGCGCCAATTATGGCAGCGATCAATCCCGCAGGAAATTGCACCGGCGCCGCAACTGTCCGCCCGATTAAATCGGCAAGGGTGACGAGGCAAGCGCCACTGAGTGCAGTGATCACAAGATGGGCGCCTTGACCTGCGCGACATAAGCGTCGTGCAATTTGTGCGGAAATCAATCCTACAAATCCCAACGGCCCTGCTACGGAAACCGCAAGCGCCGACAGTGTCACGGCAAGTGTAATGAGACCATAGCGATCACGGCGTAATCGCAAACCCAGACCGGTGGCTATCTCTGGGCCGAAACTAAGCCCCGATAAAGGGCGAACCGCCCATAGCAGGGCAGGGATTGCACCCATGAGTCCCAATAATAAAACTGAACAGCCAGCCCATGTGACCCTATGAACGGACCCAGCAAGCCATGACAACGCTGTCGTAGCCTGATTGATCTGTCCATAGGTTAACATCGCACTTGTCCCTGCGCTGATCGTCGCTGATACGCCGATACCGACTAGGATAAAGCGTAAAGATGCTGCACTGGCTTTGCCGGTAGCAATCCATTGCACCAACACAGAGACGCTTAGTGCCCCCACAAAGGCTGCAAAGGGGCGTGCGATCAGCGGAGCATTTGGAACAAGGACGATCAGTGCGACCACGCAGAGGCTGGCCCCTTGCGAGACACCAACCAAAGATGGATCTGCCAAGGGGTTTCGGGTGACTCCTTGCAAGATCGCGCCTGATAGTCCAAGCATCCCTCCCACCAAAGCGGCTGCGCACAGGCGGGGTAGGCGAAGTTGCCAGATAACTGTGGTTATCATATCGCCTTTTGGGGCATGCCAAAAAGCGTCCCAGATTTGGGTAGCGGTCAAATCAGCGCTGCCGCGAGACAGACTAATTAAGAACAATGCCAGCAGTAGCCCTGTCAAAAGGCATGAAATGACGAGCACCTGAGGTTTTATGCGGAGGCTGATTCTATCGGAGCGTGTGCGATATACCGAGTGTCTCATAGTAATTTACGTACCAAAAGCACAAAGATAGGTGCGCCCAAGAGCGAAGTTACAATGCCCGTAGCGATTTCTGTCGGTGCAAATATGACACGCGCAAAAATATCAACACACAATAAAAACACTGCACCCAATAGGGCAGAGCAAGGGATGATCCAGCGGTAGTCGGCCCCAACCAACAAACGTGTGGCATGGGGGACAACAAGACCAACAAAGCCAAGGGGCCCTGCCATAGCGACTGCAGATGCCGTCAGGACAACCGTGCATACCAGTAAACGCAGGCTAAGCGCCGTGGTGCGGACGCCAAGACCGGCTGCCGTCTCTTGTCCCATGGATAGTGCAGTGATCTGATGTGCCGATAGCAGCGCTACGACTATGCCGGCGATCAACCATGGTGCAGTATAGGGCAACATTTGCGCCGCGTCTGATGTAATTGCGCCAGAGAGCCACACCCTAAAAGTAGCAAAGCTCTCTTCGTTGAGCAGGTTTACACCTGATACGATGGCTTTAAGAAAGGCTGATACTGCAGCCCCAGACAGTAAGAGAACAGTGGTTGAACGGCCACCAGGTGCCAAAAGTGCGATCGCCGTCACAAGACAGGCTGCAGCCAATGCACCTGCTGCTGCCAAGACCGGTAACCAGATATCACCCTCGAGGTAAGGGGCACCAAGGATCACCCCGCAGGCTGCTCCGCTCATCAACGCAAGCAATCCCGGATCTGCCAATGGATTGCGCGTTACGCCCTGCATTAATGCCCCAGCCACAGACAGGGCTGCGCCAACACAAATTGCCGCAACCATGCGGGGTAGGCGCATTTTCCACAAAATTACGTGGTCAAAATTGCGTGGGTCAAAGTTCAAGAGTGCAGCTTGCATATCCACGAGCGCGATGGGTTTGGCGCCAATCCGCAGATGCAAAATCGCACTAATTGCTAGCAAACCAAACAGCAGCGTTGTTACCTGAGTAGAGCGGTTAAACACTGGCATTCGTATGATCTTGTCTTGGGGCGTGCGGGACACAAACAGGTCGACCTGAGTTAGGATCCTGCAAGATTGTGGCATCAAGGTCGAATACCGATTTCAAATTATCAACCGTGAAAACGTCATCGATACCGCCGTGTGCACACACCTGGCCGTCGCGGATCATAACCATGTGATCGGCAAATTGCGCAGCCAGATTAAGGTCATGAAGAACCACTACGACGGTGCGGTTTTCGATCTGTGCAATGCGTTTCAACAAGTCCAAAACGTCGATTTGAACCTTGAGATCCAGAAAGGCTGTAGGCTCATCAAGCAGCAAGAGTGGGGTATCTTGGGCAAGGGCCATTGCGATCCAAGCCCGTTGACGTTGCCCGCCGGAAAGATTGGCAACGGGTTGATCTTGTAGCGCTGTTAGTTCTGTGCGTGCCAATGCTTGGGCAACTGCGGCAGCATCTTGCTGGGACCATTGCCGCAGCAAACTTTGGTAAGGGAGGCGACCTTGGGCAACCAGCTCATGTACGGTCAAACCCTCGGGAGGGATAGGACCTTGGGGGAGGAATGCCATCTGTTTTGCGATTTCGCGTGTGTTTGTACGATGCACGTCTTGGCCTGCCAGTGTCACACGTCCTGCGCGCACAGCCAATGTACGCGCAAGGGATTTAAGTAACGTGGATTTACCGCAGCCGTTGGGCCCAACCAGTACCGTCAGCTCGCCTAAATTCGCCTGAAAGTTCAGTTCATTTAGGATGGATACCGTACCATAACCTGCCGTGATTTGTTCTGCTATAAGCTGGACAAGATTGGCCTGCGTCGGTCGACACATCGCTTCTTTCGCCTGTTTAGGTTTACAATTGGGCAGGGGGGACGACACAGGAATGGTCTCCTTTTAACGACAAAGACCGTATCCCATCCACAGGCGCAAGCCTGAGATGGAATACGGAGGGGGCCGGATAAAACTTATGGTCTACCGTGTGTTTTAGAACGCGCGGCTAATGGTGAGTGTAACTTTACGCGGATCACCGGCATAAATTCTCGTATCACCGCTGCCTGCATAGAAATAAGTTTCATCCAGCAGGTTGGCGATCGTTAACGAGGTTGTCCAATCGTTCTTTTCAAAATGGGCTCCGATATCTGTCACGATATAGCTGGGCAGGATCACGCTACTGCTATTGTCAATGTTGGTTTTTACGTCATCGCGATAGGTCATGCCAAAGGAAAATCCAAGCGTGCCGCCCTGAACGGATTTCGGTATATTATAGCGCGTAAACAATGATGCCGAGTGTGCGGGTGCGTTTGCCGCGGCCATACCGGTAAATTCGCCTTCGGTTCCGACGCTATCATTGTAAGCATAACCCGCTTTGATTTGCCAATTCTCGGTTGGGAGCCATTGTAAATCAAATTCAAGACCGTTGCTCTCAACTTCACCAACCAACTCATATGCTCCGCCACCCAAAGACTCAGATACATTGTCTTTGAGAATACGGTAAGCGGACAGGCTAACGTTCATTGTGGCGCCAAGTTGATATTTCACCCCAGCTTCAATTTGAAAGGATTTTTCTGCATCCAAAGCGTCGCCATCCTCATCTACACGTTCCGCAGTGTAAGGATCAAAGCTTTGGGCAACACTGCCAAAGACACTCCAGTTGTCGTTCAAACGATAAACCGCACCGAGGGAGCCGACAAAATCCGTAGTCCGTGTGGTATTGTCATCGTTACATGATCCGCGCAGGCAAACATAATCGATCTTGGTACGATTGACGCGCGCAGATCCTACAACTGTCAGCGCATCCGTTACCGTGACTTTATCTTGTACATAAAGGCCAGCGCTATAATAGGTTGTTCTACGGCGGTTGCCCTCGATCCCCTCAACAGAGCCGATCACATCTGGATCGTAGATATCTACGAAATCAAAGTCACCATATGCTCTGCGATCAAAATCTGTCTCGCGGTATTCGCCAGCTAGGCCAAAAGTCAACGCATGGTCTAGCGTACCTGTTTGCGCGTCTTTACTCACATAAGCGTCAAAAGAGTGCCAATCGCGTCGGTTCCATTGATCCCGCAGGCGACGGCGTAGTGTTTCGTCGTCATCTACGACACTGTTATTTTCATACAAGCGCCGTTCGTCGGTATGCCAGTTGCTGCGCCATTTGAAATTGAATTGTCCGTTGCCAAGATCCCGCTGATAATGCGCGGTCAGGGCCTGGCCTTCGTCATCATCGTAATCAGTGTTCTGTTGGTAGACAGTGTCGATGGATGCAACCGTTGAAATATCATTATTCAACGCGACCAAACCATAATCGGCATTGCCGTCTTGAGCGCCGATCTCAATGCCCAAGGTGAGCCGTGAGATGTCGTTGATCTCCCAATGGACGCTGGAATAGATATTCCATTCTCTATTATTCACCCCATCGCGAAAGGAGTCGATGTTGTTTCCACTCGCTATGAAGCGATAGGATAGATCATCGCGGCCACCGATGGCACCAGTCAAATCGAGCGTGGTTGTAAGGCCATTGTCTTCACCAAAACTGGAAACGTCTGAGGCAAAAGTTTCAAAAGATGTGGTGATGCTACCTGAGAATTCGTTCTCAGGCTTTTTGGTCACCAAGTTGACCACTCCTCCTGTTTCCATATTTCCATAAAGAACAGAGGCCGGCCCCTTCAGAACTTCGACTCTTTCGATGTTGGCGGTCGAGGGCGATCCGAAGCGAGTGGTGATCCCGCTTAGTCCATCCACCTTGATGTTGTTGAGATCAATATCAAACCCGCGGATGGTAAAGGAGTCTGCGCTATAACCGCTACGAACCACGCCGGTTGTATAAGCGAAAACATCTTCGATATTGCGCGCGTTGAGGTCTTTTATCAGCGTTTCATTCGTGGTCGAGACAGAAAAAGGTGTCTCGTTATCAGATGCGTCGCCTTTGAGAGCAGTCGAGTTGTGATTCTCGAAATAGGTGTCTTGGCGGCCGTAAATGATAATCGGTTGTAGCTGAATGGCGCTTTCGCTTGTTGCGTCTTGGCCCGTATCTTGGGCCGAAGCAATCTGGCCCATCAAAGTGGCCGAGGTCGAGAAGGTTACAAAAAAGCCACGTAACAAGAGAGTCTTAGATGGGCGTGCGGTCATGAGTTTCCCCGTAATCCCCGGCACAAGTATCTGTATGTAAACAAATTTATCCCGTGCCGCGGGTGATAGTTGAAGTGTCTGCGTTGAATCAAATTCGAGTCAATTCTGCGTGTCCTATTTCCGACTGTAGTAGTCAACTTTATTTGTTGACTATATTTGTCGGTTTACGAAAATTGGCTCCTCACAGACCCCTTAAACCAGGGATGGCGGCAAGAAATTATCGGAAAGTACGTGTTATTTTCCCCAATGAGAGAAAATATTTCAGACGTGAATATTGCTACTACACAGTCGTTATCGAGAGTACGGGCGGATGTTTTTCCGTATCGTAACCAAGCGCTCCAAAGTGGCTACACTGCGGTTTGCGGTGATTGATGAAACCCCCAAATGTAGGGCTTCTAGGGCGAACATAGCTTGTGAATGCAAAGCGACATTTTCGGCCTTGAAACGTGGTAAAACTAAACTGGCGGCTGCATGATTACGTAAAGGCGCATCTTCGCGGCCAAGGATCATAATAACTGGTACGCCAAGTCTCTGAGCTTCGGTTAAGGTGGCAGTGGCTTCGCGATGTGCACGACTATGTAATATCATAATCAGCACATCCCCAGTTTGCATTTGTAACAGGCTTTCTGCCAAAGCTACACCAGTTTCCGTATAAGCTTTTCCCGTAATCCCCGAACGCGAAAAAAGCCGCGCGCCATATTGCGCAATGATACCAGAAGCCGCGATGCCAAATATGCCAACGGACGTCGCATTGGCAATCAACTCAATCGCTGTGGCCGCCGCTGCGCGATTTTCTGGCGTACCCAAAGCTTCAAGCGCTGAGCGTTGGCTTTGGATGGTGAACTCAATTGCAGCATCAGCATCAGAGCCCAATGCTTGCGAAGTTAACGCCATTTTCTCTACGGGTGAGTCCACATGCCCTAACCATGCGCTAAGGGTGTCCTTCAAATCACGTAGACCCGCAAAGCCAAGTGTTTGGATTGTACGAATAACTGTTGCGTCTGACGTGTCAGTTTCCACCCCAATTTCCCGCGCGGAGAGGCCCAAAATACCATGTTTATTTGCGTTGATGAATTCCGCAACAGACAAAGCGCCCGGCGTCAGGCGGTCTTTCCGCTTAGCCAACCTATCGCTAAAGACGTCTTTTATCAGAGGTGAGGTTGGTCGCGGCACGGATAAATTCCTGAGTTATTCCTTCAAGATTTATCTAGCATAGACTTTATCGGTGCAAAATTGCATATTTTCACTGAATTGACGCGGCATTCTCAATAACGCTGATGCGTAGTCTTTGTAAGACTGCTACTGGGTAGTCGGAAGTGATCGATAGGAGAAGGCGAGAAGCGCAGAAAGTGACCTTTGCAAAGTCTGAGCCTCACTGTCCACCTTGCGGACGAAGCACCAATTCGCCGCAGTTGCGCCAATGTCTGCTCTGTGAATTTAGCAGGACGAGCCGATATTGAACTATGTGAGTTTAGCTTGTTAGAATGGGTAACGAAACGAATTTTTCAATTTGAGTGGTGACTCCTTGCATTTACTTACCAAAATTGTCACTGCGATAATCCTCACTGCTATTTCGACGAGCTGTGTCACAGCTCAAGACGCTGAACCAAAGCTTCCAAGCCCCGATCAAATTCGCCAGCTATACCGAGAAGCCTCCGCCAACTGGCACACAATACCCGATGTCGCATTGCAAGCATTCGTTGGAGCTGAAGACCGCCATTTCTATGAGAGGCCTGTCGGAATATCGACCATTACAAGGCAAATTGGGAAACGGTATCTACTTCCGGGGGCAGGAGTACTGCAGAAAATTGCTCTTGCGTTCGCTATTGGCGAAGAGCTTTCGCATGAAGAGGTTTTGAACTGGTACGTAAACCAAGTCTTTCTTGGACAAACCTGCTTCGGCGTTTCTAGCGCTGCCACAGCATATTTTGGAATAGCCGTAGATGATTTGAATCTTGAGCAAGCCGCCTATTTGGCAGCGTTACCTAAAGCTCCAGTGGAGTTTAACCCTGTTAAGTCATACGACAGAGCTGTTGAACGGAGAAATTTTGTACTGAAAGAGATGCAAGAATCAGGGTTCATCACAGCCGACGACGCTCAACGCGCCATCCAGTCAGATTTGACCGTCGTAGAGCCATTGGTACGCTGCAAAAAAGATCAATAACCGACGCTTGTGCTCACTACAGTATCAGCCGCTTCGCGGCAAATTCTGTTGACAACTCCTCCTTGATCGGGCGGCTGTTCGCTGATTCCACTGTCACATTGGTCGGAGATTTGAGCGATGATGGAACCGTAGCAGGAAACACAGGCGACGATATTTTACGAGTCTTCCTTAAAAACCATGTTCCGCAAGATCACCTGCTGCGTTTGATAGATCGGTTTGTCGATCTGAACGACATCCGCCAGTATTTGGCAGAGTTCTACAGCCACACGGGCCACCCTTCGATTGATCCTGAGTTGCTGATCAGGATGCTCTTGGCGGGGTATTGCTTTGGCATTCGGCCTGAACGTCGGTGGTGTGAGGAGGTTCATTTGAACCTTGCCTAGCCTATCGCCGTCAAGGCTGGTTTGAAATTGGTCTTTGAACGTGGTCAGTTCAGCGCTTCAAAGGCGTGACAAGACAAGAGCGCACGTACGGTGTCCAGATTTGTTATTCTCTAGTTGTCACAAAACCCTTAGGGGTTAGTGACTTTTGTTGTGCGCTTAGATTGAATATGAGCTCTTTTAGCCGGCGTACTGCCATTAAAACCCTATTCTCATCTAAAGATGAATATCCGGTGGCCTTCGCGATCGTTTTGATTGTGGTCAAAGGCTGCTCACTTGGTGAGTTTCCACATGATATGCAATCCACCCTCGCCGCTGTCTTTCCTGACACGATGACGGGGGGTGGTAGCTTCATGAAGCGCCCGGGCATGGTCGCTTTGCTCTCCTTTCTCGATGCCCAACCCAATGAGAAATTCGTCATCATCTTTGATGATCTAAAACGCTTTGCCCGCGACCGCGAATTCCATTTCCGTCTGCGCCAGGCTTTCCGTGATCGACAGGCGCAACTTGAATGCCTGAACTTCTCCTTTGACGAGACGCCCGAGGGCGAGTTCATGGAGACCATATTTGCAGCGCAGGGCCAGCTGGAGCGTATGCAAAACGCGCGTCAGGTCTCGCAAAAAATGAAAGCGCGCATGCAATCGGGGTATTTTGTGCACCGCGCGCCCGTCGGATATCGGTACGAGACTCAAAAAGGGAGGGGCAAGGTTTTGGTGCCTCACGCGCCGCTTGACGGGATCATTCGCGAAGCTTTTGAAGGCTATGCTTCGGGGCGCTTTCAGACGCAGGCCGAGGTGAAACGGTTCCTGGAGGGGTTTCCCGACTTCCCGCATCTGAAAAACGGCCGACTCACGCAGCAACATGTCACCGACATCCTGACGCATCCGATCTATACGGGCCATATTTGTTCCGAAAAATACGGGATCAACTGGTTGAAAGCCCAGCATGAACCGCTGATCTCGCTGGCGACCTTCGACAAGGTGCAGGAGCGCCGTGCTGGCAAGGCCAAAGCGCCCAAGCGTCAAAACATCGGCGATGCCTTTGCCCTGCGCGGTATGGTTGCCTGCGCCTGCTGTGAGGTACCGCTGCGCTCGTCGTTCACGCGGGGCAATGGCGGGCAATACGCCTATTATCTGTGCCAGACGAAAGGCTGTGAGGCCTACGGGAAATCCATCAAGCGCGACAAGATCGAGGGGGATGTCGGCGAGATTGTCAAGTCGCTGCAACCAAATCCAGGCCTGATCCGCATGATGACCGAGATGTTCCGTCAGATTTGGGAGGCGCGTCGCGTGCAAGCCAAAACGGCGCTGCAGACCGGAAAACGCCAGCTTGCGGTCATTGACAAGGAAATCGACAAGCTGCTCGATCTGATCATGGCCTCCAGTCACGCCATCGCCATTCAGAAATATGAGGAAAAGATCGGTCAGCACGAGATGGACAAGGCGCGTCTGGCTGAAAAACTGTCAAAACAGGCTGAGCCGAAGGGGAGTTTTGAAGAAAAACTAGAACCTGCGATCACATTCCTCGCAAACCCCTGGAAACTCTGGGAAACACCGGGTGAAGCACAGGTCTACCTGCGCCGTTTGGTGCTTAAACTGACGTTTAAATCAGGCATCAAATACTGCCGGAATCAAGGTGCTAGAACCCCGGAAATAGCGTTTCCGTTCAAAGCTTTAGGGGTAGTTTCAGACCATAAGGTCTGTTTTGGTGCCCAGAAGAGGACTCGAACCTCCACGTCCATACAGACACTAGCACCTGAAGCTAGCGCGTCTACCAATTCCGCCATCTGGGCACAGATGGTGTGGCAGCATATAGACAGTGTTCCTGGGGGCGTCAAATAGGTTTTGACAGTTTTATGAATTTATTTGCAGGCTTGTGGGGCGAGCGATCGTTGCAAAGCGAAGGTTAAAATGACCTAGACAATGCGTCGTGTTTTGCAACTTGTTTGAACGCCCTACGCGCGCTAGGTTTCGATATTGGCAGTCAAAAAGGAGCCAGGCATGTCTCAGTTGGTTACAATCTTTGGTGGGTCTGGTTTTGTAGGCCGGTATATCGCGCGACGAATGGCAAAAGAAGGCTGGCGGGTTCGCGTAGCGGTGCGCCGTCCAAACGAAGCAATGCATGTTAAACCCTATGGCACACCTGGCCAGGTCGAGCCGGTGTTTTGTAATATTCGCGATGATGCCTCTGTGGGGGCGGCGTTACAGGGGGCGGATGCTGTAGTTAACTGCGTCGGCATACTTAATGAAGTTAGCAAAAATACCTTTGGTGCGGTTCAGTCTGAGGGCGCAGGCCGTATTGCGCGTTTGGCATCAGATGCAGGTATTACACGAATGGTGCATTTGTCAGCCATAGGCGCAAGTGAAAATGCCGCCAGTGCTTATAGCCGTTCCAAAGCTGCGGGCGAAGCTGCAGTGTTGGATTGTTTGCCTGACGCTGTGATTTTACGGCCTTCAGTGATTTTTGGTAACGAAGATCAGTTCTTTAACCGTTTCGCTGCGATGTCGCGGTTTGCTCCAGTTCTCCCAATTGCGAATGGTGCGACTGAATTTCAACCGGTTTACGTTGATGATGTCGCGACGGCTGCTGTGAAAGGCGTGTTGGGTCAAGTTCCCGCAGGTGTTTATGAATTGGGAGGTCCTGAGGTGAAAAGCTTTGCAGGGCTCATGGAGCAGATGCTCGAGGTTATTCATCGCCGTCGCCTTGTTATATCTTTGCCGCCGTTTATGGCGAAAGTTACGGCATGGAAATTTGATATGCTGCAAAAATACAGCTTTGGCTTGTTTGAAAATACGATGCTGACCCGAGATCAGTTAAAGAATTTGGAGCAGGACAATATCGTATCTGAGAATGCGCAGAGTTTTGATAGCCTTGGGATCACTCCGACGGCGATTTCGGCTGTGTTGCCTGATTATTTATGGAAGTTTCGTCCGTCAGGGCAGTATAATGAGTTGGTTGCATCGGCTCGTAATCTACGCGGAGACTTGTGATATTAATTCTGAGGCTGCGTGAATAGAGCCCACGCAGCCCGTATTTTTAACTATATGCAATCCACAGCAAGATCAGGCCCAGCACGACCCGGTAGATGACATAAGGCGTAAAGCTGATGGATTTCAGCAATCGCATCATTAGCGTTAATGCTCCTATTGCTGACACCATGGACAATGCAGCTGCGATAGCCATATCGCGCATCAATCCTGCCTCATTGTGTAGGGCGACATCTGCCCCTAGTAAAATACCGGACGCCATAATGGTCGGAATTGACATTAACATGGCGATCTTGGCGCCATCTTCGCGATCATAACCTAGCTGGCGCGCGCCTGTAATCGTGATGCCTGATCGTGAAGTGCCGGGCAGTAAAGCCAAGGTTTGCCATAGTCCCATGATTATTGCGTCGCGCAGACCCCAATCCGAGGCGGTTTTGGTGGTCTTACCCCATTGGTCCGCCACGTACAGAACTATGCCAAAGCCTAACATCGTCCACCCGATTACAGCGATTGAGCGCAGGGCATCGCTGAGGCCGCTGAAATGCAAGAGGGCTCCTGCGATGACGGTTGGGATTGTTGCAATCACCAAACCTAGCGCAAGTCGTGCGCCAGGAGTGTCAATACGGCCACGGATTAGGCGTGGCAATCCGATGAGCCCCTCTTTGACGTCTCGCCAAAAGTAGATAATCACTGCGACAAGGGTGCCGACATGAACCGAAACGTCGATGGCTTGGCCTTGGTCTTGCAGGGATGTCAAATTGGGGAGGAGAATCAGATGCCCCGAGGATGAGATTGGTAAAAATTCTGTAATTCCCTGAATCAAAGAAATTAGGATGAGTTGAAAAAATGGCATGGGAGCTGCGCCTTGATCGTTGGAAATAGACGCCGCAACACTGCGTGCGTCCTACCGTCACATGTATAATTCCTTTGATTTATAAGGAAAGAGTTGAGTTTGATCCGATTCGGACCTAAAATATCTGTACAACTGATTTAATATTGCTATGAAGTGGCTAAAGTTGAATATATAGGTCAGTAAATAATACCTATTTTGCAATGGAAATTTTGTTTTATCGTCGCCAGCTAGAAGGGGTTTTTACCGTGGCCAAGCAACCGATGCTCAAATTCATCAAACTCGACCGGGATATGCCGTCGAAACGCGCAGCCGAAACGCGTAAAGAAGACTTTGATGAAATCTATGCAGAGTTTGCTGCGGCAAAAGCACAAGAACAGTCTAGCCGATGCAGTCAATGTGGTGTGCCATATTGTCAATCTCATTGCCCATTGCACAACAATATACCCGACTGGTTGCGTTTGACGGCGACAGGTCGTCTAGAGGAAGCTTATGCGACATCGCAGGCGACCAATACGTTCCCGGAAATCTGTGGCCGCATCTGTCCACAAGATCGCCTGTGCGAAGGCAACTGTGTGATCGAACAATCAGGCCATGGTACCGTGACGATTGGGGCGATTGAAAAATATATTACTGATACCGCATGGGACAAAGGTTGGGTGAAGTCTATTCAACCAACGACCGAACGTTCTGAAAGTGTTGGGATTATTGGTGCGGGGCCAGGTGGTCTTGCCGCTGCGGATATGCTGCGAAAAGCAGGGGTCCAGGTCACCGTTTATGATCGTTATGACCGCGCGGGTGGCTTACTGACGTATGGTATTCCGGGCTTTAAACTCGAAAAAGACATAGTGATGCGCCGCAATAAGCTGTTGGAAGACAGCGGAGTAAAGTTCGTACTGAATTGCACCGTAGGTGTGGACATCAGCTTTGATGACATTCGCGCGAAACATGATGCAGTGGTTATTGCAACAGGCGTGTATAAATTCCGCGATCTTGGCCTGCCGGGTTCCGGTGCCAAGGGTGTTGTTAAGGCGCTCGACTTTTTGACCGTGTCTAATAAGGCGTCGAATTTTGGCGATAGTATTGCCGCATTTGATGACGGCAGTCTGAATGCTAAAGATAAGCGCGTTGTTGTTATTGGCGGGGGTGACACCGCTATGGATTGTGTCCGTACCTCCATTCGCCAAGGTGCAACGTCTGTGAAATGTCTTTATCGCCGTGACCGCGCCAATATGCCAGGCTCGCAGCGCGAAGTACAAAATGCCGAAGAAGAGGGCGTCGTGTTCGAATGGCTCTCTGCTCCGAAAGGGTTCGCAGATCGCCAAGGTGCCGTATCTGGCGTAATGGTTCAAAGAATGCGCCTTGGCCAGCCGGATGCCTCAGGCCGCCAAGCACCAGAAGTTATTGAAGGTGCAGATTACGTTGAGGACGCCGATTTGGTGATCGAAGCACTGGGTTTTGAGCCTGAAGATCTGCCGACACTTTGGTCGCAACCAGATCTGCCTGTCACACGGTGGGGGACGGTCAAGGCCGCGTTCACGACAGGCGAAACCGCTCTAGAAGGCGTTTATGCGGTGGGCGATATTGTGCGCGGCGCGTCATTGGTGGTTTGGGCTATCAAGGATGGTCGCGACTGTGCCGAAGCAATCTTGGCACGTTTGAACGCTAAGGCGTCTATCGCTGCCGAATAACCCCGAATTTTTAGAGGCGGAAAATATCCGTCTCTCGTGCACCGGCGTAGACGCCTAACTGGTGCATACCTCAAAACATAAAACGTCAATATAGCTGATAGTGTCAGCCATGTTCGCCCTTTCCGAAGAAGGAAACAGCCAATGACCAAATATGATGCCGAATGGGTCCGCGCCGAAGAAGCAAAACGTAAATTTATGGCCGAGAATGGCCTGTACTCGGAAACCGAAGAGCACTCTTCTTGTGGAGTGGGGCTTGTCGTTTCCGTCGATGGTAAGAAAAGCCGCAAAGTGGTTGAGGCGGGTATTGATGCGCTCAAGGCGATCTGGCACCGCGGTGCAGTTGATGCCGATGGTAAAACCGGCGATGGTGCGGGTATTCACGTTCAAATCCCGGTGCCGTTCTTTTATGATCAAGTAAAACGTACCGGTCATTTGCCAAACGAAGACGAATTGCTCGCCGTTGGTCAGGTTTTCTTGCCGCGTACCGATTTTGGAGCGCAAGAAACCTGCCGAACCATTGTCGAGACCGAAGTTCTCAAGATGGGGTATTACATCTATGGCTGGCGTCATGTGCCCGTTGATGTGACGTGCCTGGGTGAAAAAGCGAATGCAACCCGTCCTGAAATCGAGCAGATTTTGATTTCAAACTGTAAAGGTGTGGATGAAGAAACATTTGAGCGCGAGCTTTATGTGATCCGTCGCCGCATCGAAAAAGCCGCCGCTGCTGCACAGGTGGGGCAATTGTATATTGCATCGCTGTCGTGCCGCTCAATTATTTACAAAGGTATGATGCTGGCTGAACAGGTTGCGGTTTTCTATCCGGACCTGATGGACGACCGTTTTGAAAGCGCTTTTGCGATTTATCACCAACGCTACTCGACGAACACCTTCCCACAGTGGTGGTTGGCACAGCCATTTCGCATGTTGGCTCACAATGGTGAGATCAATACGCTTAAAGGCAACTTGAATTGGATGAAGAGCCACGAAATTCGTCTGGCCTCTTCAACCTTTGGTGCGCTTGCTGAAGATATTAAACCGATTGTTGCGGCTGGATCGTCTGACTCGGCTGCGCTGGATTCTGCTTTTGAAATGCTTGTACGCGCTGGGCGTTCAGCACCGATGGCGAAAACCATGCTGGTACCTGAAAGTTGGTCGAAACAGGCTGATGAAATGCCTTCAGCGTGGCGGGATATGTATTCTTATTGCAACGCTGTGATGGAGCCATGGGACGGACCCGCTGCATTGGCGATGACCGATGGTCGCTGGGTCTGCGCAGGTCTGGACCGTAACGGTTTGCGCCCGATGCGTTATGTTGTGACCGGTGACGGTCTGGTGATCGCCGGATCTGAGGCTGGTATGGTCCCAATCGACGAAGCGTCCGTTGTCGAAAAAGGTGCACTGGGCCCGGGTCAAATGCTGGCCGTTGACATGAAAAAGGGTAAGTTATTCCACGACGTTGAAATAAAAGACAAACTCGCACGTGCATTGCCGTTCACCGAGTGGGTTGAAAAGGTCAACGATCTAGACGCTACGCTAGCGCAAGTTACCGAGCAGCCATTGTTTACAGACGAAGAGTTGCGCCGTCGTCAGGTGGCGGCTGGCTACACCATTGAGGAATTGGAGCAAATTCTGGCGCCAATGGCCGAAGATGCCAAGGAAACACTGGCCTCGATGGGCGATGACACGCCTTCGGCGGTTCTGTCGAAACAATATCGCCCACTGAGCCACTTCTTTAGACAGAACTTTTCCCAGGTGACCAACCCGCCGATCGACAGTTTGCGCGAATTCCGTGTGATGTCATTGAAAACACGGTTCGGGAACCTGAAAAACGTGTTAGATGAAGACAGCTCACAAACCGAAATTATTGTGCTGGAAAGTCCATTTGTTGGAAATGCGCAGTGGGAAAAGCTGGTGCACAGCTTTAACGCGCCACTGGCTGAGATCGACTGTACGTTTACTCCGGGTCGTGGCGCTTTAAACGCAGCCTTGGGCCGTATTCGCGCCGAAGTCGAAGAAGCTGTGCGCTCGGGGGCAGGTCATATTGTACTGACGGATCAGTACTCAAACCCCGCAAAAATAGCGATGCCGATGATTCTGGCCACCTCGGCCGTGCATTCGCATTTGACCCGCCAAGGATTGCGGACCTTCTGTTCTTTGAATGTGCGCTCGGCTGAGTGTATTGATCCACATTATTTCGCAGTGCTGATTGGCTGTGGGGCAACTGTTGTTAACGCCTATCTGGCCGAAGATTCTCTGGCGGATCGTATTGATCGCGGCTTGCTGGATGGCACCTTGACGGAAAATGTAGCCCGCTATCGAGGGGCAATTGACCAAGGCTTGCTGAAGATTATGGCCAAGATGGGCATCTCTGTGGTGTCGTCTTATCGGGGCGGTTTGAACTTTGAAGCGGTAGGCCTATCGCGTGCCATGGTGAACGAGTTCTTCCCGGGTATGACCTCGCGGATCTCTGGGATCGGGGTGAGCGGGATCCAAGCTAAGGCTGAAGAAATCCATGCCAAAGGCTGGAGCACTTCTGAAAATGTGCTGCCTATCGGCGGGTTCTATAAGGCGCGTAAATCCGGTGAGACCCATGCTTGGGAAGCGACGTCGATGCATATGCTGCAAATGGCTTGCAACCGTGCATCTTACGAGATGTGGAAGCAATATTCCTCCAAGATGCAATCCAACCCACCGATTCATCTGCGCGACTTGTTGGCGATCAAACCCATGGGCGATGCCGTGTCGATTGATGAAGTCGAATCTATCACGTCGATCCGCAAGCGGTTTGTGACACCTGGTATGTCGCTGGGTGCGTTGTCACCTGAGGCGCATAAAGCGTTGAATGTTGCGATGAACCGGATCGGTGCCAAATCAGATTCGGGCGAAGGCGGGGAAGATCCCGCGCATTTCGTACCGGAGCCAAATGGTGATAACCCATCGGCGAAAATTAAGCAGGTGGCATCTGGACGGTTTGGCGTTACCGCAGAATACTTGAACCAATGCGAAGAGTTGGAAATCAAGGTTGCACAGGGTGCGAAACCTGGTGAGGGTGGCCAGCTGCCGGGCATGAAGGTTACGGATCTGATCGCCCGTCTGCGTCACTCTACCAAAGGGGTGACACTGATTTCACCTCCGCCGCATCATGATATCTATTCTATCGAAGATCTAGCACAGCTGATTTATGATCTCAAACAGATCAACCCGCGCTGTAAAGTGACCGTGAAATTGGTGGCCTCTAGTGGGGTGGGTACTATTGCGGCAGGCGTTGCCAAGGCTAAGGCGGATGTGATCCTTGTGTCTGGCCATAATGGTGGTACCGGTGCATCGCCTGCGACCTCGATTAAACATGCGGGTCTGCCGTGGGAGATGGGCCTGACTGAGGCGCATCAGGTTCTAGCGATGAACAACCTGCGATCACGTGTGACGTTGCGCACCGATGGTGGTTTGCGTACTGGGCGCGATATTGTGATAGCCGCGATGTTGGGCGCCGAGGAATACGGTATCGGCACCGCCGCACTGATCGCGATGGGTTGCATCATGGTTCGTCAGTGTCAGTCAAACACCTGTCCTGTTGGTGTTTGTACTCAAGACGAGGCCCTGCGCGGTAAGTTCACCGGGAATGCGGATAAGATTGTGAACCTTATCACGTTCTATGCGCAAGAAGTTCGTGAGATTCTTGCTTCAATCGGTGCGCGATCCATGGATGACGTAATTGGTCGCGCAGATCTGCTCGCCCAGGTTTCACGTGGAGCAGCGGCGTTGGACGATTTGGATCTAAATCCACTGTTGATCACGGTCGATGGCGCAGAGCACATATCGTATGATCGCGACCGCGCCCGCAATGCGGTGCCGGATACGCTGGACGTTGAGATCGTGCGCGATGCTGCACGGTTCCTGCAAGAAGGCGAAAAGATGCAGCTGTCTTACGCGGTGCAAAATACACACCGATCTGTGGGCACTCGCACTTCTAGCCATATTGTGCAAAATTTTGGTATGCGCAATAAATTGCAACCCGATCATCTGACTGTACAATTGCAGGGGTCTGCTGGCCAATCTCTGGGTGCTTTTGCTGCGCCGGGCCTTAAGCTTGAGGTGTCCGGTGATGCCAACGATTATGTTGGTAAGGGCCTGTCTGGCGGGACTATTGTGGTTCGCCCGCCAATGTCATCGCCACTCGTGGCCGCACAGAACACGATCATCGGCAACACAGTGCTTTATGGGGCAACCGACGGGTATTTGTTTGCCGCAGGGCGCGCAGGGGAACGGTTTGCTGTGCGTAATTCAGGCGCAAGTGTTGTGGTTGAAGGCTGTGGGACCAATGGTTGTGAGTATATGACCGGTGGTGTTGCAGTGGTACTGGGGAGTATCGGTGCAAACTTTGGGGCCGGTATGACCGGCGGCATGGCGTATTTGTATGATCCCAAAGGTGTAACCGCGTCTTTGATTAATATGGAAAGCCTTGTCACCGCACCGGTTGGCGAAGGCCACTGGGAAACGCAGCTGAAACAGTTGATCGAACGTCACCTTGCAGAGACTGGCAGCCGTAAAGCTGCTGAGATCCTACAGCATTGGGAAGTCGAGCGCGGTTATTTCATGCAGGTCTGCCCAATTGAAATGCTGGATAAGCTGTCACATCCAATTATGGCAGAAAAGACAGCAGTTCCTGCAGAATAACAGTGATATTCCATAAATAGATCTCCCTGAGACTGCCCCGTATTTTCAACATACGGGGCATTTTTTTATCTGATCGAAGGGATAGGCATTTTCTGGGTTGGAGGGGCGATACTGGCAAGGTTATAGAAAGACATGGCAAAATCTTCCAAGACGTCCAAAGACAAGACATCCAAATCCAGCGCAGGCATACCGTTTTCTCAACGGATTGATGAGGTGCGACGTAAATTAAGACGTATTGCTATACGCACAGTTTTAGCAGTTTCTGCCTGCCTTCTTCTTTTGGTGCTGCTGTTTTCAGTGGTTAATCCTCCGATCACCCATACGATTTGGTCTGAAAAACGCCGGCTTGGCGATGTGGATCGCACATGGGTACCAATTAACGACATTGCCCCTGTCATGGCACGTGCAGTTGTTGCCGCAGAAGATGCGCAATTCTGTATGCATTGGGGCTTTGATGTTGACGCTATACGGTCCGCATTAGAAGGGGGCGCACAGCGAGGCGCTTCGACGTTGACACAGCAAGTGGTCAAGAATGTGTTTCTCTGGCAGCATCGCAGTTGGGGGCGCAAAGCACTTGAGACTGTATTAACGCCTGTTGTCGAAGCGGTCTGGACCAAGCGCCGTATTGTCGAGGTTTACCTCAATGTCGCCGAGATGGGGAATGGAATTTTCGGAGTTGAAGCGGCTGCATGGAATTATTTTGGTAAATCGCCTGCCGATTTAAGTGCGCGTGAAGCGGCGACAATTGCGGCGATTCTACCTGCACCCAGAGTGCGTTCAGCCGAGACGCCGTCTGATTTTACGCGCCGGCGGGTCGTACAAATCATGGATGGGGCAGCAACGATCCACCGCGATGGACGAGCATCCTGTTTCCAGCATTGAAGTTTCGTGCCCATAGGTGCATGTCTGTTTGAAACAACTTTACGACGGAGTTCCTCAGTGTCCACGGCACGACTTTATCATGTTCCCCTCTCCCCTTTCTGTCGCAAGGTGCGCCTTTCTCTAGCTGAGAAAAAAGTCGAAGTTGAATTGGTCGAAGAGCGCTATTGGGAAAAAGATGCAGACTTTCTGCGTCGCAATCCTGCAGGTAAATTGCCTGTGTTACGTCTGGATGGCATGTTGATGGCCGAAAGCACGCCGATTTGCGAATATATTGAAGAAACCCGCCCGACGCCGCCTTTGATGCCGAACAGTACCGAGGGTCGATTAGAGGTGCGTCGCTTGATGAGTTGGTTTGACGACAAATTCCACCACGAGGTCACATCAAAGCTGGTTTATGAGCGGATAAATAAAAAGCTCACCGGCGGGGGGTATCCTGACAGTACCAATATCAAAGCGGGCTCCAAAGCGGTGAAGTATCACATTGATTATATGTCTTGGTTGCTGGACCATCGTAGATGGTTGGCTGGCGATCAGATGAGTCTCGCAGATTTCGCCGCCGCTGCGCATTTTTCATGCCTGGATTACATTTCAGATGTGGATTGGAATCGCTCGGCCTTAGTTAAAGATTGGTACGCCAAGATTAAATCACGGCCAGCGTTTCGGGCAATTTTGGCAGATCAAGTATCGGGCTTTCGTCCGCCTGCGCATTATGCTGACCTTGATTTCTAAATCCACTGGGACGATTTACCCGTGTTAGAGACGAATGTCCTCAAACAGCGTCTTGTAGCACAGGCTAAAGCCGAAGGCTTTGTTGCCTGTAAAATCTGCCGCCCATGGGATGTTCCTGAGGTGCCAGATCGTTTGCAAGCATTTCTTGATGCGGGTTATCATGGCCAAATGAGCTGGATGGCCGAGCGGGTGAGTTGGCGAGGCAATCCTGCAGCTCTTTGGCCCGAGGCACGGTCAGTGATTATGCTAGCGGAAAGCTATACACCAGATCAAAATCCGATGGATGTTGTTGGGCAAGTTGATCGCGCAGCGATATCGGTTTATGCGCGTGGTAAAGACTACCATGATCTGGTGAAAAAACGCCTGAAGCGGTTGGCGCGCTGGCTTATTGCAGAGACTTCGAATGAGACCGCCGTAAAGGTATTTGTCGACACGGCACCTGTACCGGAAAAGGCTTTAGGGCAAGCTGCAGGTTTAGGTTGGCAAGGAAAACACACCAATCTTGTTAGTCGAGATTTGGGAAATTGGATCTTTTTAGGCTCTGTTTTCACCACTTTAGAGCTGCCAGATGATCCTGGGGAGCCAGATCACTGCGGGTCATGTTCCTCCTGTTTGTCGGCTTGTCCAACGGATGCATTTTCGGCTCCTTATCAGTTAGACGCGCGCCGTTGTATTTCTTATCTGACGATCGAACATAAAGGCCCCATTCAGTCGGATCTACGAGAGAAATTGGGAAACCGAATTTACGGCTGTGACGATTGTCTGGCGGCTTGTCCGTGGAACAAATTTGCGGTGGCGGCGTCGGATATACGTTACGCCGCGCGGGACGGGATGATCGCACCGCCGTTGGCGGAATTGGCGATTTTAGACGATACTGCGTTTCGCGAGAAATTTTCAGGCTCTCCGATCAAACGCATTGGGCGAGACCGATTTGTACGCAATGTTCTTTATGCGATTGGCAATTCGGGTGATCAGAAATTGCGAACCGTGGCACATGGATTGACCACTGATCCAGATCCAACAGTGGCAGAAGCGGCGAAATGGGCTGCGTTGCGTCTGGTATGACGCAAATAAGACAGCAGACCAATGTGTTGTCTGTAGAAACCATACGCGAAGAATACAAGATTGAGAGAGGCAGACATGACGTTGATGCTTGGGGTGGATACCGGTGGAACCTACACCGACGCAGTTTTGATCCGGGATGATCAAGTGATTGCCTCAGCAAAGTCATTGACCACGCGACAAGATTTGGCTTTGGGCATTGGACGTTCTGTACAGGCCGTGTTGGACGAAGCACAGACTAAAGTTGAAGAAATCTCTTTGGCTTCTTTGTCGACAACACTTGCAACGAACGCTTTGGTTGAGGGGCAAGGCGGGCGTGTGGCGTTGATATATATTGGTTTTGCGACTGAGGACCTTGGTCGCCATGGATTGAACGATGCCTTAAAAGGCGACCCTGGATTGATTTTGGCTGGGGGGCATAACCACGCTGGTGCAGAAGTTCTACCACTCGATAAACAGGCACTCTTGGCTTTTTTAGAGACGGGTATTGAAGGGGTGAGTGGTTTTGCAGTCGCGTCGGTCTTTGCGACACGCAATCCCGCACATGAGATCGAGGCAGCAGATATCATCGCACAGCGGACGGGGCTCCCGGTAACCTGTTCGCATCACCTTTCGTCGAAATTAAATGGTCCGAAACGAGCAGTGACGGCAGTCTTAAATGCGCGGTTGGTTGGAATGATTGATCGTTTGATCAATCGTGCCGAAGATTGCTTGCGTGATTTAGGTATCCAAGCGCCAATGATGGTGGTGCGTGGCGATGGGGCATTAATGTCCGCGTCACAGGCACGTAGCCGCCCGATTGAAACTATTCTGAGTGGGCCGGCGGCTTCGATTGTTGGCGCGCGATGGATGACTGGCGCACAGCATGCTGTGGTCAGTGATATTGGTGGTACGACAACCGATGTCGCTCTAATTGAGCGAGGGTTGCCTAAGATTGATCCGGCTGGCGCACAGGTCGGTGGTTTTCGCACGATGGTCGAAGCTGTTGCCATGCGAACCACAGGTCTAGGTGGCGATAGCCAGGTACATGCGCGCCAAGATGGCTTGTCTGGAGGCGTAATATTGGGACCGCGCCGTGTGCTGCCAATTTCATTATTGGCGCATGATGCGGCTGATGTGATTCATGCGGCTTTGGATATGCAGCTCAATGCAGTGACGCCGGGGGAATTTGACGGTCGGTTTGTGCGGGCAATCGAAGGGGTGAATGCAGGTGGTTTGACTGTACGTGATGCGACAGTGTTGCAGCGTATAAGCACCACAGTACAGCCTTTGGGCGCAGTCATGCGCACCCGTTTGGATTTGCCGGCGTTAACTCGGTTAGTGGACCGAGGGTTGGTACAATTGGGTGCAGTGACGCCTTCGGACGCTTGCCATGTATTGGGGACATTGTCTGAATGGGATGTAGATGCAGCGTACAAAGCTCTGACATTGTTTGCGCGTAAACGTATAGGGACAGGCAAGCAGCTGGCGCCATCAGCTGAGGATCTTGCGCATATGATTGTGGATCAAGTCACGCAACAGACATCATTAGCTTTGTTAGAGGCTGGATTTTCTGAGGATGAGGCGGAGTTTGGGGTGTCAGCTGCTGATTTGGCACGACATGTATTGACGCAACGCGGCTTGGAGCACCACCGTGGTGTGATATCTGTTGATGTCGGAATGAACGTGGATGTGATCGGTCTAGGGGCGTCCGCCGCAACCTATTATCCGGCTGTTGGCACACGGTTGAATTGTTCGGTGATTTTGCCAGAGCATGCCGCGGTTGCCAATGCAATTGGTGCGGTTGTTGGGCAAATCACCCAACGCCAAAGCGGAAGTGTTACTGCGCCTAGTGAAGGTGTGTTTCGGGTTCACGGTTCTGATGGCCCACAGGATTTTTCCACTCAGAGTGCAGCGCTGCAATATTTAGAGGATATTCTGACAGGGCAGGCCACAGCCAATGCGCGAGACGCCGGAGCGGGTGACGTACAAATACATGTCACCCGAGATATCCGTACCGCGCAGGCCGAAAGTCGCGAAGTGTTTGTTGAGGCAGTCTTAACCGTCGAAGCCAGCGGCCGCCCACGTGTCGCACACCACTAGCTTGCGTTGCGTTTGGGGAGCACCCATTCTGTGCGTGGAAAGTGGCACGTGTACCCATGGGGGAGGCGCTGCAGATAGTCCTGATGTTCTGGTTCGGCGTCCCAAAATGGACCAACAGGTTCTAGTTCAGTGACGACTTTTCCAGGCCAGATGCCACATGCTTCTACATCAGCTATGGTATCCTGAGCCACGGTACGCTGTGTGTCATCGACATAGTAGATGGCAGAGCGATAACTTGTTCCCACATCGTTTCCTTGGCGATCCACTGTGGTTGGATCGTGGATTTGGAAAAAGAACTCTAGTATTGTCCGAAAGGATGTGATGCTCGGATCAAAGGTGATCTCGATGGCTTCTGCGTGGGTGCCGTGATCGCGATAAGTGGCGTTTTCTATGTCACCGCCGGTATAACCAACTTTGGTGGACAAGACGCCAGGGCGTTTGCGGATCAGTTCCTGCATACCCCAGAAGCAGCCTCCTGCCAAAACGGCGCGTTCTGTATGTGTCATGTTTATGCCTCCTGAGACAAAGATAGGATCAAGCGAATAGTTTACCACCTTGAATGCCAGTCACCCGAGCGTGGATAATTTGCCCTTCGCGCTGGGCGGTTTTAAAAGATACCTCGGTGAATTGTTCGGTGCGACCCATGTGTGGATTCTCCATCAGGATGTGATGCGTTTTACCGACTTGCTGTATCAGATGCTTTTGTACCTGTGCGTCGCCAGCGGCACGTAAGCGCGCAGCGCGGGTTTTGATTACGTTGCCGTTGACTTGCGAGGGGATTTTGGCCGCAGGGGTGCCCTCGCGCTTAGAGTAAGGAAAGACGTGCAACCATGTGAGATCGCAGTCTTGTACCAGTTTGAGTGAGTTTTCAAAATGTGCGTCACTTTCGGTAGGAAAACCCGCGATAATATCTGCGCCAAAGGTCATCTCGGGGCGCAAGCGACGGGCGTCTTCACAAAACCGGATCGCGTCATCGCGCAGGTGCCGGCGCGCCATACGCTTGAGAATCAGATCATCGCCATGTTGCAGTGATAGATGTAGATGCGGCATCAGGCGCATTTCAGATGCGATGGCTTGCATCAGGTTTTCATCCACTTCGATGGAATCAATCGAAGAAATCCGCAGGCGCGGCAGATCAGGCACCAATTTTAGAATACGCATCACCAGATCACCCAGCTTGGGTGTGGCAGGTAGATCTGCGCCCCATGATGTAAGGTCAACACCGGTCAGGACCACCTCGTTATAGCCTTTGTCCACCAGACGTTTTATCTGATCTACTACGACGCCTGCGGGAACTGAGCGGGAATTGCCACGACCATAGGGGATAATGCAAAATGTGCAGCGGTGGTCACAGCCGTTTTGAACCTGTACATAGGCACGGCTGCGCGTGCCAAAGCCATCAATCAGGTGCCCCGCGGTTTCGGTGACTGACATAATATCATCCACCTGCACCTTTTCTGTTTTGCCGACGAAATCCGGACCTTTGGCAATCGCATCCCAAGTTCCAGGTTGCATTTTTTCGGTGTTGCCGACAACCTTGGTGACCTCATCCATTTTGGCAAAGGTTTCAGGTTCCGTCTGGGCGGCGCAGCCAGTGACAATGATAGGTGCATCGGGATTTTCGCGTCGCAGCTTTCGAATTTCTTGGCGTGCCTTGCGCACGGCCTCGGCTGTTACGGCGCATGTGTTCACGATAACGGCGTTTTGTAGCCCGGCCTGCTCGCTCAGCTCCTTCATAGCTTCGGTTTCGTAAGCGTTAAGACGGCAACCCAATGTGGTGAACTTTGGAGCTGACATCTTAGCTCAGACTCGCGAGGAATTCTGCGGTAAAGATACCGTCGCAGACATGCATCGTATGACCTGTCATCCAAACACCATCGTCGCGCCAATCCACCCAGAGTGTGCCACCGTCCAGATCAATCTGCACTTTGGGCCCCGTAAGGCCACGACGGGCGGCTGCAACGGCTGTCGCACAGGAGGACGACCCAGAGGCCATGGTCGTGCCCACACCGCGCTCCCAGACGCGCATACGGATGTGATCTGGCCCCGTGATCTGGGCGATTTGTACATTGGTGCGCTGTGGGTACAGAGGATGGTGCTCGTAGCGGGGGCCAAATTCCTCAAGCGGGATAATTTCTGCATTGTCGACAAAAAAGGTGCAATGCGGATTGCCCATGCCTGTGGCTGTTGGGTTGCCTTCGATCGGGAGTTCTAACGTGTCCATTTCTTCTGCAAGGGGGATTTCATCCCAGCTCAACTGTGGATGACCCATATTAACCGAAGTCAGCCCGTCGCCAGCGTCATGTGCGTAAAGGTTACCACGGTCTGTTGTCAGGTGCAGCGAGGATTGCCCTGTTTCACGAATTAAATGGCGGGCAATACAACGGGTGGCATTGCCACAAGCCGCTGAGGTGGAGCCATCAGAATTATAAAACACCAAATGCGCGTCTGCACTGGTCGTGGTTTGGATCACTGCCAATTGGTCAAAGCCTAGCCCCATATGACGATGCGCAATCCCTTCAACCTGACGCGAGGTGAGGTTGATTCTCGTATGGCGGGCATCAATTATGACAAAGTCATTTCCCAGCCCGTGCATTTTCATAAACGGCAGCATGTTTTATATCTCAGCGGAGGCGCCTATCGGCAATTTATACAGCGCATATAAAGGCAGAGATGAAATGAATCTAGCCTATCGGCGGAAAAGTTAAAAAAAGGGGTTGACCCTTTTGGAACCAAACCATAAAAGCCCCCCTTATCGGAACGATGCGGACACACAGTCAGTTTGGTTCTGAATGATCTAAGTATATGAATTTTCGTGTATTTAGTTTAAATTGAGGGAATACCTCATTAAAGTGTGGGCCTGTAGCTCAGTTGGTAGAGCAACTGACTTTTAATCAGTAGGTCTCCGGTTCGAACCCGGACGGGCTCACCACTATTCTAGTTGAGAGATGACATGTGGTTTGTCGCTTTTGACAAGATTTTGCTGTTTTTTCTGGAAAGATTGCCGGCTGCTAGTTCCAGATTGTCTGACTTTTGACCAAGGCTTTATAAGTTGGTTCCAAACCAGTCGTTTCTATTTCGCAGGAGAACTCAATTGGAATAGAAACCGACTTTTCGTCAGCGCGCCACAGGTTCGGATGATGCCCAAAGTCTTCTGTAACTGTCAGTTGTCATTAGATCACAAGAGTGCAGATTTGGAGCATAAGCTTGCTAATCTGCCCGTTTGGTCAGTTTCCTGCCAATCTCCGCTTCGCAGCATCATTGGTTATCAACCGAAATCACACGACACGAACGGCTCAAAGCCGACATCCAGCAGGCATCCCCGATGATGCGGTAGCAGCCCGCATTTCCGACATTCGCTGCGACTGCGAAGCTTGAGGTTTAGAATTCACAAGTCGTAGATACAAAATGCAATGTGTCTGCCACTGCGTTGACGTTTGCTGGTCAGTGTCCAACACGCTTACGTAGTTCTTCGAAGATTTCTTCAGGTCGGTTTGCTACGAATGCGATCGTAGGCACATCAGTCGGCGCATCGCCGCCTTCAGTCAAAAGAACCTCCAATTCGTCAAGCCGAGTTGATATATCCTCCGAAATTTGAATGAACCCTTCTTTGAAAGAAGGGTATTTTGAAACAGCGTCATAGGTGAAGTTCAAAACTTGAAAGGATATGCCGATCATGAGCAGGGTCTTGATCTTAATCGAACCGTTTTCGACGCTGTATTTGCCTAAGCCATAACCACAGAGGCGTATATCTGCTCGAATTTCGGCGCCATCCATGGGTATCTCAGTGACCAATGGCCTATTCAGATATTCCGCATACGATTGTTCACGCAACAAGGTGCCTGCTCGAATGAGATGTTGGATTGCTGCTATATGTTCGCCTGGATCGGACATCCGGCTACTCGGAAAAGTGAACTCGAGGTGGCCAATTGCTAAACCGAATTCGCCCTTTGCTATGATTTCAGCACTAGGTTCGGCTTCTGGCCTTGGCAGCGCTCCGTCACTTGCGCTAGGTTCAGCTTCCATCTCATCACCCCTTAATCGTCAAATTTTCATTTCGGTGTCTCCGCCAAGAGATTTTATAAACCTATGTGCTAAACTGAAACAACCTAAGTCTAGCTGTGCGGTTCAAAACTTACGCGGCCAATTGCACAAGTATGGATCGGCCCTTAGCTGCCGTTCGCCGCTTTTTCTCGATTCTGCAGCGCGGCCCGTCAGACCTGCCATTCGCTGCGGGCGCGACATAGGCCCACGGACGAACTAGCGGTCTGCCTAAAAGCAACTCTATCGATTTGACGAAGAATGAAATCTGCGCTGATGATACGCCCGCATTGAGACTGTTTTCCACCGCGAACCACGATGCCAAGCCATTTTACTCGAAAACCGCCATTGTCTCGAACAACCTCGAATACGGGAGAGCCGCTCATACCCTCTTCAATAAATCGATCCTCCGCAACAGTGCGAAAGACATAGACATCTTCTGTAGTTGTCTTTTCGACTAGCTCTACAAAACTTGACACGACGAGTAAGTCTACTTCACCCATGTAATAATCCACGTTCTGTAGCCTGGTCGGGTAACCCAATATTAGAGCAATTTTCCCGACTGATGCGGCAACCCCGCTGTTTTGGCTAACCTCAAAAAACTGAGAAGTAAGCGTTGGGCTTGAGTACTTTGCGGGCTCAAATTCATAGATAACAAAATCGAGGTTGTCTTCTCGCTCGTCTTGGTCGGCGGTTTCGACAATACGTATCAGGCTTGGAGTGATCACCGACTGGCCAGAATCGCACATGACCCCAAGTTGGCCAACTTTCCCAAGTTTTCGCTGATGATCGGTAGAGATAACGAAGTATCGCCCGCGATATCTTACTCCGGTCGCGCTTCCAAGATGCTGGAACTGGTAAACTTCGTCATCGGTGCAATTGACAAAACGCTGGGCGTAGCGGCCAAGGTGCATTTGAAGCTCTTGCGGGCGTATCCAGAGTGAACCAACTTGGATTGCTGTTTCCAGAGCGTACCCTGTAATTCCCAGGTGCTTGAGTAAGTTGAAATCACCTTGCAACGTACGTCCCCAATGAGCCGAAGAAATGCCGCGTAAATGAACTCAGTATTTCTTGAACTGCGACAACAGATAAACTCACATATATTCAGAGCGCTCGCTACCTGAAATGTGCGGCCGCCGATGCAGGTCGCAGCATCTGTTGAAATGGGCTCTCTGCCGCCATTAGATCGGTTGCAGCAGCAAAGGGCATGCGCCCAAGCTGCATCGTCACTGACGGCCCATTCCGGATCTTGACCGGAGGACGGGCATGCTGCGGTGCGGCCCGTCAAACCAGCCATTCGTTGCGGCTGCATGAAATGACGAGCGGTGGAGGTCGGGACCGCGGACAAAGTTAGCTTTCGCTGCGCTTGTGCCAATGTTCGGTTTCGGTGCGGATGCCTTTTCCTCAACCAAAGGCACGGACGAAGTACACAATAGAAACCACCCCGAAAACGATCACGACACCTCGAAGATAGCGCGTGTTCATGCGCTTGGCCAAACGACTGCCCGCATACCCTCCAATGCTACTGCCCACCATCATGGCAATCGCTTGCGGCCATGCGATCAACCCACCAACTCCAAAGACGAGGATGCTGAAGAGTGTAAAACTCGTTGCCAACAGGTTCTTGATGCTGTTGGCGATGTGGAAATTGGAAAACCCCATAAGTTGTGCAATCGCAAGCAAGATAAATCCAAGGCCTGCGCCGAAATACCCGCCGTAGATCGAGGACAGGAAGAGGCCAACGTAGATCGCCTTGGTGCCACGGCTCTCGCCCATCGTATTGAGTAACCACGTGCGTAGCGTGTCTCCGAACGCAAAGAGGCCGGTCGCTGCCAGGATAAGAAAAGGAAGGAGCAAGATAAAGAAATCAGGATCGGACACCAGAAGCAGGATCGACCCGATGATTGCGCCAAGACCTGAAACGACGAGCAATGGTAAGAGGGTCTTTCCAAGCCCGCGCAGCTCCTCCCTGTAAGCAGGCAGTGCAGCCGCGTTCGACGGCAGTAGGGCAAGGTAGTTTGTTGCGTTCGCCACAACAGGCGGAAGCCCTACAGCCATGAGCGCGGGAAATGTGAACAGCGACGCGCCACCCGCGATTGCATTCCAAACCCCGCCGAAAAGGCCAATGCCTATCAAAATCACTGCCTGTGTCGCATCCATTGCAATCCCTCCGTTCATTGCCAGGACCATATGGTTGCGGTTGATTTAGTAAAAACGAATAAATACGATATAAGGCATGAATGAAAACGAACGGCTGCCTATCGATAGCGACCTGCTCCTGACCTTCGTGAGGATCGCGGAATGCGGCAACCTAACCATTGCTGCTGGACAACTGGGGCGAACGCAATCCGCGATAAGTGTGCAGCTTCGCAAACTCGAAGAGGGCTTGGGCGCGACACTCTTTATCCGAACCGCCAAAGGCATGGTGATGACACCGGCAGGAGAAGCACTGCTTTCGCGCGCAAAAATGATCGTCGCCGAGA
Source organism: uncultured Paracoccaceae bacterium (assembly GCA_947499635.1). Lineage (GTDB taxonomy): Bacteria > Pseudomonadota > Alphaproteobacteria > Rhodobacterales > Rhodobacteraceae > Epibacterium. The sequence goes on from CANMPD010000010.1 coordinate 147,625, forward strand.
TACGGGAAACAGCAAAGCTTTTCCGGCAACCGCTGACCGGTTCAATCCGTGTGGGTCTGCCTGACGATTTTGATGAAACCGTCCTCGAACGTATCCTCATAGGGTTCTCTCGAACCCATCCAGGGGTTCAGGTGCTGACCCGGTCGGGCTGCACTTCCGGATATGGGGCCGCGATCGGAACAGGAGAACTGGACGTTGCTGTTTGCTCCGGTCTGGATGATCCGGGCGGCGAACCTCTCAACACCGAGGAGATTGTCTGGGCCGCTCGCAAGGGTATGACCTGGTCCGAGGTTGAAACTGTACCTTTGGCCGTGCTTGACCGCCCTTGCTATTGGCGTGATCTGCCAAAGCAACTGCTGGACAGGCAAGGACGAAAGTACAGGATTGCTTTCCAAAGCAGTAGCTTCACAAGCCTTCAGGCCGCACTTCGCGCCGGTGTTGCCGTCGGACTGCTACCAAAACCCTGCGTCGGTGATGGCTTGCAGATACTGGCAGAGGCTGACGGGTTACCCAGTCTGCCCACCTCGCACCGCTCCATTCTGATCTCTGAAAATGCATCGGAACAAATTGCGACGGCGATGGTGAAAGCTATCCGAAATGCGAGCCAGCGGTAGCGGCATTTGAAAAACAGGCATTCATGCGCTTCGCAGCATCGGTGACTCTGGGCTCTTCGCTGTCGTTTAGACATTTGTTTTAATTTTGGGTGGTTGGGTTTGGTTATTTTGAGTGTTTGATTCCTCTGGATTTGTTTGTTTTGAGTGTTTGTGTCTGTGGGTAAGTGGTGTTTGTCTGTGGATAAGGTTTGGTTTGATTGTTTTGCGCGATTTTGGTTTGTGTGTTTTTGAGTTTTGTTGTTTGGGTTGTGTGTTTAAGTCATTGATATTATTTATGTTTCATAAAAGTTTCGTATTTCTTTGATTTTTGTGTGTTTTGGGGTTGCGGGTCAGTGTTGTTAGACTTAGAACCCCCTTCACCGGCGGCGCTGATGCGCTACTGGGGCGGCGGAGAC
>CANMPD010000011.1 GCA_947499635.1 uncultured Paracoccaceae bacterium
ACACTGAACGGAGAGCTTGTCGGCCCTGCGTATGACGATAGGCATTACGGCGATTGGGAGATGCGTCACGTCGCTGCAAACGACAATGGTGGCTATACTGCACTATGGGCTGCCGAAAATGGTCAATGGAATGTCTGGCAAATGGATGAAAATGGAGCCAGACTTTCCTACAATGTCATTGAGGCGTCTTCGTTGACCCAGTACGAGGACCAATTCCAGACGGACCTAGATGGCGACGGACTGTTCTAATTTCCCTTGTTCCATCGCCGTTGCTATCAGGCCAATTGTGGTTTGATTGAGGCAGCGGCGATACGCAAGCATCTATAATATGCGGAACAAAAGATCCAAGAACGGAAATTATGGCAACCCTGACAACGATACGCGAGGGGCTGGAGTAAGCGCAACAAATTCATTCCAAAGAGTGTCGCTAAATTTCTGCCTCTGCCCAGCTTTCGACAAGCGTACGTGCTTTTGCAAATGCCTTGCGAGACTGAGCGAAATTGTGGTTTGGTGTGAAGTGACGCGTCGGGATGGTCAGGTTGATGGTTTGTCCCGTTGTCTCTTGGGCTAAAAGAGCGGCACCAAGACTTGTTTGCTCGGAAAAATCGGCAAGCTCTACTGTTTTCTGTAAGACATCTGCCAAAAATTGACAAAATCCCGAGCTTTTTGTCAGTCCGCCGTCGATTTTCACTGAAGATTTGATGAGGCATTTGGTTTCTATTTCAGAAAGAACCTCTGCCATGCGCAGCGCAACACCCTCATAAACGGCTTGTGCTAAATCTTGACGTGATGTGGTGAGGGAAAGGCCAAACCACGCAGCTTTGGCGTCTTCATTCCAATGGGGGCATCCGAGACCGGACAGGGCGGGAACGAAGGCCACGCCTTGATCGATCAGAGCTGGTTTTACGAAGGTTTCAAGTTGAGAAAAATCTTGAATAAGGGCGGCATCTTTGGCCCAGTTGACGGCTGAGGCCGCCGTAAAAACACCGCCTTCAAGGGCATATTGCGCAGGTTCACCCTGTTTGCGCCATGCAATGGTTGGGGTTGCTGCAGTTGATGTGTCAGGCTTTTGCGATCCAAGTAACGTAAGGGCAAAGGCCCCAGTGCCGAAGGTGATTTTGGTCTCGCCACGTGAGCGGCATCCATGACCATAGAGCGCAGCTTGCTGATCGACGATACTGCTACCCAAACGTAGCCCATCCATTTCCCCAAGCATGCCATTGCAATCTCCAATCTTGGGGAGTGCGGCTAGGGGAACCGAGAAAACCTCACACAAACCTTGGTCCCAGGTGCAATCGTCAAGGTTCATAAGCGACGTGCGTGAGGCGGTCGCCACATCGGTTTCGCAATGACCAGTCAATACATCGCGGAAAAAGGCATCTGTCGTGCCAAGACGCAATCGCCCTGTCGCGAGCAGGTCGTCTGCGTTTTTGACGTTTTGATAACACCACGCGAGTTTCGTAGCTGAGAAGTAAGGAGAGAGGCGCAGGCCACTACGGTTTTGAACAAAGGGCGCAAGGCCTTGCTCTTCCAACATTTGACATGTCTCTGATGTGCGCGAATCCTGCCAGACAATGATGTTGCTCAGTGGTTGTTTGGTTTTCGTGTCCCACGCCAGACAGCTTTCGCCTTGGTTCGCGAGCCCCACGATTTCTGCCCCCGCCGACTTGCCTGCTGCTAGGGCTGATTTGATATTGTGCAGAATTTCTATCGGATCGTGTTCCACCCAAGATGCTTGGGGGTAAATTTGACGGTGTGCCTTGGAATATAGGAGCTGCGGCTCGACGCCTTCAGAAAACAGATAGGCTGTGGTCGCACTTGTGCTTTGGTCTATGGACAAAACACTCATGGTAAAGCCTTTGAGGAAAATGGTGATTGGGGCAGGGGGAGCAATATACGACGTTCTGGTTTGGATGAAATTCTGTGTGTAGTGGTTCCGATCACAACGTTGCCGGTGTATTTATCTGATAGGCGTAGTTGCAGTTTGTCAAAAGCGACGGGGGCTTTGGGAGCAGAAGGACTAATTGCCTGCGGCAAAGAAAATTTTATAGCGTGATCAGATCCAGATGCCTGAGCCGAGATATCGACTTGAGTGCGCGGCGGCAAATTGCCTTGCAAGCCTGCCACAATACAGTGCGCAACTTTACGTCCTTCATTCCAGCACCAGCCTGCCGTCTCAACCCCGCGCAGGATATTGCCAGCACAGAAGTAACCAGGTTCACGCACACGGCCGTATTGGTCAATTTTCGGGCCTAAACTTCCGCTGTCGAGATCGAAGTCACTGCTGCGAAGCAGGGCATTTTCAGGACGGAAGCCACCTGTGAAAATGACTCCGTCACATTGGAGGGTATCTGGTCCTGATGGGCCGATAACTGTGACTGCCTCTACCTGCCGTTTTCCGTGAATCTGAACAATCTGCGTGCTCAAGAACAAGGGCACGCCCATAGCTTTCGGTGTCAGGTAGCATGGAAAGCGGGTCGTGATCCGGGTGTTCGCTTCTAACATCGCGGCAGGTTTGATGCCGTGTGAACGACAGGTGATCAATGCGGAAAATGAAACAAGCTCGGTGCCCACGATAACAGGGCGCTTAAAGGGCATGTCATCAGAAAAGGCAGCATAATTTTGTAATGTGGCCGTGTTCATCACGCCTTTGGGTTTGGTGCCGCCGATAAGAAGAGCAGAACGCGAGGTTTCCCGTGCCCCCATGGCCAACAACACGGCTCGTCCTGTCAGGGTTTGCAGGCCTGCGTTGGACGATACTTCAATCTCACCATCGGGTTTCAGCGCGGTGACGGTTGTCTCGCAGTGGATGTCGACACCCGCTTTCAATGCATCTTGTGTGAGACGGCGCGCATATGCTGGGCCGAACATCAGCCGGTTCCATTCGCGCATCCCATAAGGAGAATGCAAACAGTGGCGGGGGATGCCACCTGCGTGTTTCTCACGTTCTACAACCAGCACTGAGCCGACCCCGAGACGTTTCAATTCTATTGCAGCAGAAAGCCCGGCCGGACCTGAGCCGACAACAATGACATCAAAGTTTAACTGTGTATCAGTCATGCTCTAGGCCCTTTTGATCCAGTAGGTTTTGGACCGTTTGTCCGCAGTAAAATCCCTGACAGCGCCCCATGGTCGCACGGGTACGCCGTTTGAAACCGGCAAAGCTTTTAGGGGCGAGGGGATCGTTTAAAACGGCGATTGCTTCGCGATAGGTGACTTTTTCACAATGGCATAGAATGCCTTGATTGCCGGGGCACTGCCAGTCGCGGGTCTGGTTTTCGGCCAGCATTTCCATTTGTGGCACGTCAGGATCTTTGAGTGACTGCGTCTCCTGGCCAAGCTCTGCTAGAAGACGCCCGACATGCGCCGCCGTTCCCAAAGCAGAGCTGAGCCCTGTCGACCGGATGGCTCCAACAGTCACCATATTGGTCTCGGGGTGGGTTTTGATTTGGTAGTCTTTGTATTCAGAGGCCGGGCGCAGGCCTGCATAGAGGCTGGTCACTTCTTCGCGTTCAAGCGCCGGGAGAATTTCCGCACCTTTTGTACGCAGCATTTCAAGCGTGTCGTGGTCGAGATTAGCGGTTTCACGGTCCTCTTGTTCTTCTGCAGTCGGGCCGACCAAAAGATTACCCCAAATGGTGCGGCAGACAACAATACCTTTAGTCGTTTCGGTAGGGACGGGTAACAAGATATGTTGGGTCAGACGGGCAGCCATTTTGTCAAACACGACAAATTGGCCCTTGCGCGGGTGGATTTTGAAAGAGCTTTGTCCCAACAACAGCTGATCTAACTTGTCACCATAAAGCCCCGCAGCGTTGATCACATAGCTTGCCTGAATATCGCCACGCGGCGTGGTCAGTGTCCAATGTCGACCATCAAACTGTCCCCCAAGAACAGGGCAGTCGCGTTCGAGATCTGCTCCGTTCAAAAGGGCCTGTAAAAGATAGGCATGCGGTGCAGACCATGGGTCGATCAGACTTTCGCGCGGGACACGAAAACTGGCTCGCAACGTGGGATTTAGGTTGGGTTCCAGCGCAAAGGTTTCAGTGCGTGACAGGGGGGTAACATCTTCCACGCCGTTTTCATAAGCTTGTTCCATCAAGGCTGGCAGGCGCGCTTCTTGTTCTTCCGTCCATGCCAAAACCAGAGCACCGCAGCGATCAATGGGCAGGTTCATCTGGCCCCGCAGCGCTTCATACTCTTTGTAGCCCTCTTGAATGCAGGTCAATTCCAGAGATCCTTGAGGGGCATCAAAGCCGGTGTGCAAAATCGCGCTATTGGCTTTTGAGGCACCATCCAGAATGTCAGTCGCTTTTTCCAGTACAACCACACGTGCACCACCAAGTGTGAGACGGCGTGCTATTGCACAACCGATTACGCCCGCGCCAACAATTGCAACATCGTAAGTTTTAGACATTTGAGGCTACCTGCGTCACCGGTGTTATTCCTGATGTTTGCTAAAGTTGCCCTTTTACTGACCGTTAATGCCCATATGGTCAATATTTATAGTTATAACTACCCATTTGGCTGAAATTTAATTGACAATACCGCTCAACGCTTGTGCAGATGGAGTGGATCTAAGCCATTTCTGAGGTGCGTTTTGAAAAAGTCACATCGACGGGAGCAAATTGCTGAACTTGTTTCTCGTGAAGGAGAAGTGGGCGTAGATGCGTTGGCGCTGCGTTTCAGTGTTTCTGTTGAAACCATACGTCGGGATTTGACAACGCTCGAAGATGAAGGGGTTTTGCGCAAGTTTCATGGTGGTGCGCGCCCTGTGCAACTGCGCCAAAGATTGCATGTGGAGGAATCTTTTGAGGCCCGAATGGCGCATGAGCGCTACGAAAAAAAGGCATTAACTGAAAAACTGACCCAAGTGGTGATGCCAGGAGAGACCATTTTTCTTGATACAGGATCCACCACCCAGATCGCCTGTGAGACGCTAAAGAATATAGAGCGGTTAACCGTTATTACCAATTCAATGGCTGTAGCCGATGCTTTGACGATCCAAAGCGAAACCAAGGTTTATTTGCTTGGTGGCGCTTATGCGCGAGGTAACAGTCAAACCGTCGGACCGATGGTGATTGAACAAATTGGCCGCTTTCGTGCAGACCATGCCATTTTGACGCCAACGGGCATTGATGCGAGTGCAGGGGTCACTGATTTCGACCCGGATGAGGCAGAAGTTGCCCGCGCGATGATCAAAGCTGCACAAAGCGTCTGTTTTTTGACCGTTCCGTCAAAATTTGGACGCCGTGCCGGGTTTCACGTTTGCGATTTGGACGCGGTTCAGACCGTTTTAACGGATCGCCCTCCGCCTGCGGATCATCTTCATGCCCTCCAAGTTGCTAAGGTTGCACTCCCTTAAAGATGCAACACGCTGCCGAAGCGAACTAAAACAGACAGGTAAAACATGCCAAATATCATACAAACTTACGTTAGATGGGTCGACAGACTTTCGGAATATGTTGGTTTGATCGCGATGTATCTCATTTTTCTGATGGTTGGTATTTTACTGTTGGACGCGATTACCCGTAATGTCATCAATATCCCGTTGCACTGGTGTATCGAGGCCGCACAATTCACGCTGGCCGCATATTATTTTATGGGCGGTCCTAAAACGATGAAGGACGGCGACCACGTGCGCATGGATTTGCTCTATGAGCGTCTCTCGGCGCGGGGCAAACATAAGATGGATATCGTGACACTTACCTGTTTGATGTTCTATCTGGTGGTCCTGTTTATCGGGTCTATTTCTTCGTTGAACTATGCCATCGCGACAGGTGAAACCCGATTTTCAATGTGGAACCCATCCATGATCCCGATCAAGAGCCTGATGGTCGGATGTATTGGGCTGATGATCGCGCAAACCCTTTCAGAATTTTTCAAACACATTGCCGTGCTGCGTGGGGAGAGCCTGACATGAGCCCTGAACTGATTGCCTTGACGATGTTTGGCACGACGATGCTTCTGCTTTTGACGGGGCAGCGTGTGTTCGGCGCGATCGGCTGTGTCGGGGCCGGTATGGTGTTGTTACTATATGGGAATGGCGGGATCGAAATTCCGTTTTCCGCGGCCTTCAAACTGTTCAACTGGTTCCCGATGCTTACCCTACCTCTGTTTATTTACATGGGCTATGTGCTCTCGGAGGCAGGTATCGCGGAAGATCTCTACAAGATGCTACACGTCTGGTTTGGCCGGGTGCGTGGCGGTCTCGCTGTTGGGACAATTTTCCTTATGGTGATCATTTCTGCCATGAACGGTTTATCCGTGGCAGGAATGGCTATCGGGGCGACAATTGCACTGCCAGAAATGCTGCGCCGTGGGTATGATAAAGTGTTGATTACGGGGGTTGTGCAGGGCGGGTCTTCTCTGGGAATCCTTGTGCCTCCTTCGATTGTGATGGTGCTCTATGGTATGATCGCGCGCCAGCCTGTGTCCCAGCTTTGGCTTGCGGGGGTGATCCCTGGATTGATGATGGCAGCCATGTTTGTTATTTATGTGCTGCTTCGTGCCAAAGCAAATCCATCGCTTGCGCCGCTGGTATCCGACGAAGAACTGAATATGCCATTCAGCGAAAAGCTCGCACTTTTGCGCGCAGGGATTATCCCGTTCCTGATCTTCTTTGCCATGACTGGTCTGTTCATTATGGGTGTCACATCTTTGGTAGAAAGCTCTGCCGTGGGGGCAACCGCGGCAACCTTGGCTGCCATTTTTAAGGGCCGGTTTTCCTGGAAGATGATGCACGAGATTGCGCGAAAGACCTTGGGGGTGTCGTCGATGTTCTTGTGGCTCATTCTCGCAGCTCTGGCATTTGGGGCGGTGTTTGATGGGATTGGTGCTGTGCGTGCGATTGAGAACCTATTCATCAACCGTTGGGAGCTTTCGCCGTGGCAAATCATTATCATGATGCAGGTCTCATTCGTTGTAATGGGGATGTTTCTGGATGATACGGCCATGCTGGTGATTGTTGCACCGCTTTACATCCCGCTGGTGAAAACACTGGATTTGGGGCTGGGCAGTGGTAATACGAACCTGATCTGGTTTGGCGTGCTCTACACTATGACCTGCCAAATCGCTTATATCACTCCGCCATTTGGTTATAATTTGTTCTTGATGCGCTCTATGGCGCCTAAGGATATCACTCTTCCCGATATTTACCGCTCAATCTGGCCATTCGTCTTGATGATGACGTTCTCGATTGCGCTGGTAATGCTGTTCCCTCAAATCGCGCTTTGGTTACCAGAAGCGATGCGGAACTGATCACCTTTCCTTTCAACCAACAGTGAGTCTGCTTCCATGACAGATAAAATTATAAAAAGTCCGTCGGAAAAAATTCTGACATCGCGCCGTAAATTCCTGACCTCCTCTGCCGTTGGGGCGGCTGCTACGCTCGCAGCGCCTGCCGCAATCGCGCAGCAAGGTGCGCTTAAGTGGCGCCTACAAACCTACTCTGGTGCTCCGCTTGGGACGCATGTGATCAAGCCGCAGATTGACGCATTCAACGAAGCGGCCAATGGCGAAATGGAGATCGAGCTGTACTACGCCGATCAATTGGTTCCGACTGGTGAATTGTTCCGCGCGGTGCAAAACGGCACCTTGGACGCTGTGCAATCCGACGAAGCAAGTATGGCCTCGCCTGTAGATATTTCTGTGTTCGGCGGCTATTTTCCATTTGCGACACGCTACTCTCTCGATGTGCCATCCTTGTTCAACTACTATGGTTTGAACGAGATCTGGAAAGAGGCCTATGACGAAGTTGACAATGTCACATGGCTTTCCGCGGGGGCTTGGGATCCACTTCATATCTTCACTAAGGAACCAATCCGCTCGCTTGCAGATATGAAAGGCAAGCGCGTGTTCGGCGTACCAACTGCTGGCCGTTTCCTCTCTCAATACGGTTTGATCCCTGTGACAGTGCCTTGGGATGACGTCGAGGTCGCCCTGCAAACAGGGGAGCTGGATGGTGTGGCCTGGTGTGGCTTTACAGAAGCCTACGAAGTTGGCTGGGCTGATATCTGCAAATATGCGTTAACCAACTCTGTAACTGGCGCATGGTTCGGGTCGTATTTCGTGAATACCGAAAGCTGGAACAAAGTCCCACCACATCTTCAAGCGCTGTACAAGATGTCCATCGACCAGTCACACTACTATCGCGCGCAATGGTATTGGGGCGGAGAAGCAAAATTGCGTGTCGAAGGCGAAAAAATGGAACTGACATCTATCCCCCAAGAGGAATGGAATACAGTTGTCTCCGATGCGGATAAATTCTGGGATCAAATCGCAGAGCGCGGTGACCGTCCAAAGCGTGTTGTAGATGCTTTCAAAAAATATGCGGAAACCATGGAAAAAGCAGGTTACCCTTATCGTTAAGGGGTGACTTTGGCGATCCTTTTGGAACTATCCTTTCAAAAGGGTCGCTCTTTTAGAAGGGTGGAAACGCCAAGATTAGCTCGTTGTGCAATTTTTTACTTCGCCGATATGATTGTGTTTGCCGAGGCCAGCAGGTCAAAATACGTTGGTTGGGGATGTACTATGTCTATGATCATTTCAGACCATGGTAACATAGACGGCGTCGATCTTGTGACTGCAAACGGCTCCGGGCCGCTGGAACATCACACCTATAGCGACTGTGTACGCTTGTTTACCCACCTTACACGTATAATCTGATTTTTAGATGATCTGAAAGCCTGTTGAACAATGACAGCACGTCCTTGCAGCCCGAACGCGCCGTGCGGTGTTTTAACGAGGCGTTTGAGGCCTCAGGGCAACCTGCGTTGCCCTATTCTGATGCCGGCACCCAGACGCCGCATATGACCCGTTTCCTCAAAATCAATGACCCAGTCACACGGTTTGCTATTCCACGGGCGTTTGGCGGGCTGGGGTCGGCTCTGCCTACGATGGTCGGAGCATGGCGCGCTGATCCGATCGGCTGGATCAAAGGTCTTCACCGGTCAAAAGGGGCACAACCAGTATTTTGGTGTCGATTTCACACCGCCGTGTGAGCAAGCCATCGCGGAAGCCTTTGATATGAAGGTTGTATTGGTCGAAGCTTTCAGCTGGCGCAAAGGGCCCTGCTTTATTGACGTTCATGTTGAATCCATTGCGGATCGCGTTCCGTCGATGTACTCTTGATTGATCAAAAAGGGCGAAGACCCATTGAAACTTGAGGCCGAGGAAATCGCGTTTCTTTAAGACATGACGTGTATAGGGAATGTTAAGATGACCAAGCAGAAGGTTACCGTACTGGGCGCGGGCATGGTTGGGGTTTGCACAGCGCTGGAATTGCAGCGCCGCGGAGTCCAGGTCACGCTTGTTGATCGCAAAGCACCAGGTCAGGAAACGTCATTTGGTAATGCGGGCGTCTTGACGCGGTCATCGTTGATGCCGATCAATAATCCAGGCCTCTGGTCGAACTTACCCAAGTTACTCGGCAACAAAAGCACCTCCATGCGATATGACCCGATGTTTGTAGCGCGCAATCTGCCTTGGGTCATGCAGTTTCTGGCCAACACACGCTCGTCAAAATGTGAAGAAACGGCAAAAGCACTGAATGATCTGATTACATTGTCCATTGAGGCGAATCTGAAGTTGATGACTGAGTTCGGGCTTCAGGATCATTTATCAGATCAGGGTTGGATATTTCTATATCGCAACGAAAAAGGGTTCGACGGCGCCCATGCGGACCGTACCTTGATGGAGTATCACGATGTGTCATTTGATATCCTTACCCCGGAGGCTCTGGCTGAGCATGAGCCGCATCTAAAGCCGATCTACCAGAAGGCCGTTTGGATCAAAGGCAGTTATTCTGTTAACAACCCCGGGGCGATTGTTGCAGCCTATGCACGTGCTTTTGTAGAGGCCGGCGGTCAACTTGTGCAGGGTGATGCGACAAACATGACGGAAACAAATGATGTGGTGACCTTGAACCTGTCTGATGGGTCGGCGCTTGTGTCGGATCAGCTTGTTGTGTGCTGCGGTCCATGGGCGAAGACGTTTTTGGCGCATGCGGGGTATCGGATACGTATGGCATTTGAACGTGGATATCATCGGCATTTTCGTGGCCGAAACGGGGGGGCTAATGGGCTTGGCCTGAATCGCCCGATTTGCGATGCTTCCGCGGGCTTTGTTCTGGCGCCAATGCAAGCAGGGCTGCGTTTGACATCAGGTGTGGAACTGGCCAATCAGTCCGCCCCCAAACGCACGGATCAAATTGGTCAAGCAGAGCTATCTGCGCGCATGGCCATTGATCTTGGTGAACGTGTCGATGATCAAACTTGGCTTGGCAGCCGCCCGACATTCCCTGATAGCCGTCCCGCTATTGGGATGGCTCCAGGGTCGCGGCGTGTGGCCATGGGGATCGGGCATCAGCATATCGGTTTTATGTCTGGCGCTGGTACCGGGCGCATGCTGGCGGATATGTTGACAGGCCGATCTGACTCGATTGATGTCACGCCGTTCCGTCCCGAACGCTACATCCGTCGCTCTTAACGTCTTGTATCATTTATGCCCAAATAAATGTTCCTCCTTGCGGGCCACGGATTGAATCCAGTTTGAAAACCCAAAACAGGTTTGGAGACGGCAAGCTTGAGCGGATACACCATAAAGTAGCTGAGCCCGCTGGAAACGCCTTCGCTCATGTGGATGTGTAAACTGCCCGATGCAAGGTGATCTTGCACCATCGGCACCAGTAACAGGCCGTGTTTCGGACATGTACGCACGAAATCGAGGTACCAAAAAAGGTCAGGCGGCGCATGATACCATTCGCGACCAAAGGCAGCCACCTCTGGACACAAAACAACCGATTATGATCTCTCAACGACCGGCTGTGGATTGGTATGATTACATCGGTGACCCACTAATCGCTGAGACACATAGGATGCTGGCGTCTCGAGGCATCGAATCTAGTTTGAGCAAGAAAAAACAACCAATGGCAATATTATAAGACCAGAATGGCAATCCCTAGGGTCGAAATGGCAAGACTATGGGGACGTCCACAAATGTGTGGATTGACCCATAGTATTGCCATTTCACATTTATAAACCTTTGAATTCGTTGGGCTCATAATTCCACATTGTGGATCAAATTGCCACTCTTGACCCCATAAAACTGCCATTAGAGCGCAAATCACAAATTTTGGCCAGTTCTAGTCCACTCTGGGTCTTCCCTGCCCTTCAATAACATCGATCGCCTTCAGCATGGATTGGAGTTCTACTCGAACCAAATCAAGACGTGTAAAGGCATGCGCCTCTTTGCGCCCCGCAAGAGCTAGCACCGCCGAAAGCACGGCGTCGGAGTTCCGCATCAGTTCGATTAAGTGTTCTCCTGCCGGAGCATGCGTACCTGAAACCCAGTTTCTTGCGGTCCTCTCGCTAACCCCGGTCCATCGCATGGTCGTCTTGGCCGCCTGATGAGTCCGACCCAACTCATTCGTCAGCGCACTCCAAATAGCCTCACGGTATTCTAACTGCGAATTCAACTTACTGCTGTCGTTTTGAAAAGTGTTGCCTGTTTTAGGAAACATGTTGCCGCCCTTCCTCTGTTAAAAGTGAAACAAGGAATCGCAGACGATCTGCCCAGATTTTAGAAATTGAACGAAGGAGAACCTTAACATTGAGTTCGTCAGGTAGTGATCAAGGCACGAGCAGTAACCGAAAAATGCGCAAAGCAGCGCGGTATGTCCGCATGTCGACAGATCATCAACGCTACTCTACCGAAAACCAGTCCGACGCTATTTCGCGTTACGCTATAGAACGCGGCTATGAGATCATTGAAACCTATTCCGATGCGGGCAAAAGCGGCCTTCGGATTGAAGGTCGCGATGGTCTATCGCAATTACTCGAAGACATTCAGGTCGGCCAAACCAACTTCCGAACCGTTCTTGTTTACGATATAAGCCGTTGGGGCCGGTTTCAGGATGCTGACGAAAGCGCGTACTACGAGTACATCTGCAAACGTGCTGGCATCACCGTCGAGTATTGCGCCGAGCAATTTGAAAACGACGGCAGCCCCGTTTCTACGATTGTAAAAGGCGTAAAACGCGCGATGGCGGGCGAGTACAGCCGTGAGTTATCGCAGAAGGTTTTTGCCGGACAGTCTCGGTTGATTGAAATGGGCTTTCGACAAGGCGGACCTCCTGGTTTTGGCTTGCGGCGTATGTTGATTGACGAGATGGGCAACCAGAAAGGTGTTCTGGCCAGAGGTGAGCATAAAAGCATTCAAACCGATCGCGTCACGCTTGTCCCGGGCCCAGACGAAGAAATCGCAGTTGTGAACCAAATCTTCCACAGCTTTGTAGAGGACCATCAATCCGAAGCAACGATCGCAGCCGAGTTAAACGGGAGAGGCATCAAAACCGATCTCAATCGAGACTGGACACCGTCCGTGGTCCGCCAGCTTCTTTCGAACGAAAAGTACATTGGCAACAACATATGGAATCGCAATTCGTTCAAGTTGAAGAAACGGCATGTACGCAACACCCCAGACAACTGGGTTCGATCCGAAGGCGCGTTTGAAGCGATTGTGGATGCTGGACTGTTTGCCGCCGCGAAGGCCATTTTTACTGCTAAAGCAAAACGATACTCTGATGAAGAAATGCTGGATGGATTGCGAGACGCACTCCAAACACATGGTTTTCTATCTGGCTTCGTCATCAACGAAGCCAGTGCCTTACCGTCCAGCGGCGCTTACCAAAGCAGGTTTGGTAGCTTACTGAGGGCTTACAAACTGGTCGGCTTCACACCCGACAGAGATTATCGATACATCGAGATCAACAAACGCCTGCGGAAGATCCACGCCGAGATTGTCGAAAATACCACCCATGGCATCGAGCATGTGGGTGGGCACATTCATCAAGATGGGAAGACCGGCCTACTGTCCATCAATCATGAATTTTCTGCATCTGTCATCATTGCGAGATGTACGCAAACCGGTGCCGGTGCGTATCGATGGAACATTCGATTGGATACCAGTCTAGTACCCGACATCACGGTCGTCGTGCGCATGGATCAAGCAAACGAAACGCCACTCGACTATTATCTGCTACCAACAGCAGACATGACACTGCCAAAACTGCGACTGTCGGAAAACAACGGTTTGTCGCTTGATGCTTACCGATACGATGACCTCACACATTTTTTTAACATGTGCGCGCGCACTTCAATCTTAGAGGTCGCATGATGTCTGATGCCCCCCAAGAGCACACGGAACTTATATCCGTTGATGCGATCACCGTGATTAATCCGCGTATTCGCAATCAAAAAGTCTTTGATGAAATCGTCGCCAATATCGCTGAACTTGGCCTGAAACGTCCAATCACTGTTGCGGCTCGCATGGAGGAAGAGAGCGGTGATCTGTCATATGAGCTGGTTTGTGGCCAAGGCCGATTGGAAGCCTTCAAAATCCTGAAACAAGAAAAGATCCCAGCTGTCGTCATCACCGCGAGTTCTGAGGATTGCCTCGTGATGAGTTTGGTCGAGAACCTGGCACGTAGGCAGCATCACTCACTTGATTTATTGAGAGACATCAAACGCCTTAAAGAAAGTGGATATACCGAGCGGGAGATCGCTGCAAAAACACAGTTTTCGGCCAAATATGTGCACGGCGTCATTCGACTATTGGAAAGCCGTGAGCACAGGTTGTTGCGCGCCGTCGAAAGTGGAAAGATCCCTGTGAGTGTCGCCGTTGATATCGCCGAAGCTGATGATGTCGGTGTGCAGGCAGTCTTGCGCCAAGCCTATGAGAGTAAGGTATTACGAGGCGGTCGCTTGATGGCCGCAAAGCGATTGGTGGAAGCGCGCAGAAATTTCGGCAAGGGGCGTCTCACATCAGACAACCGAACCCGCAAAAACCTTTCAGTCGAAACCTTGCTCAGAACGTATCAGAACGATGTAGAAAAGAAGAAGATCCTACTTCGCAAAGCTGGAGCAACACGCAGCGAGATGCTGTTCTTGACCCATTCCTTGAAAACGCTGTTTTCAGACGAGAACTTTGTCACCCTGTTGCGCGCCGAAGGTCTATCCAACATTCCCAAAACCATCGCAGATCGATTGACCCGCATTGATGGAGCCATGACATGACATCCGAACGCCAGGAACAGGTCGTTGCAGCTGCATTCGAGCGCGATCTGTTACGTATCGCGTTCGATCAAATCGCTCCTTTGTATGTGGTTAACCCCCAAACAAAGGAGACTGTTAAATTCAAACGCATTGTAGCGTCTATTCAAGAGATTGGGCTTGTTGAACCGATTGTGGTTTCCCGAGACGTGAAGGACCCCAAGCACTTTACGCTTCTTGATGGGCATCTTCGCCTTGAAATACTGAAAGACCAAGGGGCGACGGACACACAGTGCATCATATCGACTGACGATGAGGCCTTCACTTACAACAAGAGGATCAGCAGGCTTGCGACCATCCAAGAACACAAGATGATTTTGCGCGCCTTGACCCTTGGTGCGTCCGAAGAGCGTTTAGCCAAGGCATTGAATGTGAACATCAGAACACTTCAGGAAAAAAGACGCCTGCTTGACGGCATTTGCCCCGAGGCTGCAGAGATGTTGAAGGATAAGCAGGTTGCTTTGACCGGGTTTCAAATCCTCAAGAAGATGAAGCCTATGCGCCAGATAGAAGCCGCTCAGTTGATGGTAACGATGAACAAATACACCATCAACTACGCGCGGTCATTGTTGGCTGCCACGCCAGATAACCAACTGATTGCAGGTGCAGCGCCCAAGAAGTTCACGGGCATATCTCGGGAGCAGCTAGATCTGATGGAAAAGGAATCTGCCAACCTTGAGCGAGAAGTCCGTTTGGTTGAAGACAGCTATGGCGCTGATCATCTCGATCTCATTTTGGCGCGTGGCTACGTCAGTAGATTGGTGAGCAATGAGCGGGTCACCAGATATCTTGCGTTGCATCATGAAGAATTTTTGCCTGAATTTGAGAAGATTACAGAACGAGAAGCATTCACGTCTTAAGCTGTGCGATAGGTGAGATTGAATTTGGGGACCCGGACCCATTAAGCGCGGGGACCACAGGAGACGCCGCACTGTGGGGCGGATCAAGTGTGGTGGTGGGGATGGCGGCGATCCCGCTTGGGCCCATCATGCCGGACCTTTTGTCCGGTCACCTTACTCCAAAAACCGTCTGCGTGTGCTTTTAAATTTCGGAGGCATGCGCAGACAACCCTTGGCTGAAATCATCCATCGCAACGAACCAAGAACGTCTGGTAACGGGTGTTATGTAAAGCGCCTTCCGGTTGAAAGCTGTAGCCGAAGTGGGCTTCGGTCGTGTACCGTATTTCAAACAAAATGCTGACCATCAAACGGGGGAAATCCCAATCGCAGACTTTGAAAAAGAATATGCATTCGCGGGCGACAAGAACGCGCAGTTTCAACTCATCAAAGAAGCGTTCCAAAGCGGAGATGAGCAAAAATTCGAACAAGCGCTTCGTACAGTTCTTGATGCAAGAGACAGTCTTCGTCGTGGCATTCTCGACATGTTAAGAGACGTATATTGATTTCGACCCACTGCATGGCACTATGCATACAGTGTTCGCTTTAGGGCACCAAGCGCTTGATCGCGAATGTAGATGCTGCCAATCCCGCCGCTTGGCATGGTCAGCTTCTCAACCCCTAAGCTCTTCAGCTTTGCTATGATGGTCGGTGGTTTCAGACCAAATAGCACGCCGAGTTCTTTTGCAGGAGCATAGGTATCCAAGAACTGATCGAGGCTGTCTTGCGTAACGACGGAAGCGGCCTTTCTAGTTCTTGGGTTCCGCGATTTTGACGCCTGAATGTAACCCTCTTCGATCAGAAACTTGATACCTGGATCGTTGACACCCAAAAGTGCCTTGAGATTTGCTTTGCTGAACCCCTCGATGCCGACGCCGTCAAGCAGTGAGGCAAGTTCCTGAATATCAACACGAAGCGAAAGATAACCGGTGACACCACTTACTTTCCCTAAAGATCCGCACTTATTGTTGATGATCAGCTGAATGACCTCTGCTGCCCCGCAAACCAGCTGTCGACAAGCAGTTGGTATATCGACCATCTCCTGTGAAAAATGCTCAACCGGAACCGCATTACGCATCATATCGGAAAGCAGCTTGCCTGCAGCCTTTGACGAATAATGGGGAGTGATCTCCCCTAGCCCTACGATCGGCGTGACGAGTCCCGCTTCACAAACTGCATCAAACTGTGCCCGAGGGATGTTGAGCAGCTTGCTCGTCGCCAATCTTGTCAGGCCATCATTAAGATCGTTCATCAGTCCTTCTGATTTGATCGCAGAGAACGTTCCAGGTTCTTTGATTGCACCGGTTCGTGGATCCAATGTCAGAAACCCATGCTCCACCAACGCCGCGCGGACGCGCTGACCGGACATTTTGCACTCCGTTTGGAACGAACCGAAACTGTGTACGCGACGGGTCTCAACTTCTTCGCCAAACACCGTTTCTCCAGCACCAATTGGGAAACTGTTGACGATATAGTGCCGGATTGCATCTTTGATGGGCCGGTATTCTGGCTGGCGCGCCGACCGGCTGAGCCAATGATAAAGAGGTCCAAGATGACCTTGCGCCTTTTCGAGCAAGCCGGGTTTAGGCAAGTCTTCTCTAAGCGCCTGATAGACCCTTTTTGGCCCCAATCTTGCAATCTGAAAACCAACATGCCCCGCTATGTTGCGCTGGATGTTGGTAAGGCTTTGTACTTTGCAGGCAGAACCAAACTCGAACAACACGCCAAGCAACTCACAAAACTGGGTCACGGCGTTTAGCTCGATTCCGTCGAGCCAAACGCTCGTTGCATTTCCCAACACTCGTGCTTCGATGTAGCGTCCGAGCTCTGAAGGCACGATCTGCTTGAGGGATACAGCGTTATCTTGAATATCAAATCGGTTGCGTAGGATGCGGTTTGTAAAGTCGTGCTGCAACCCCCAATCACGCTCCGGTGCCAAGTCAACAAGTGGGACACTGTGCATCCCGCAGTCGCGCAGAAACGCCATATGCCAATAGGCTTTCCCAACGGGTCCACCATCTTCACCAAAACCCTCTAGATCCTCAAGAATGCAATGAGGACAAAATCTGATTTTGGTGCGCAGAATCCATCGCGTTTCCACGAGTTGACCGGCGACGCGATATTGCTTGTTTTCTTGCCTGCACACGGCAAATCGCCGCATTTCTTCTCGTTCAACACCCCCGAGTGCTGCAAGTTGTGACAATGGATCTAGGCCGCCGTTCGCCAAGCCACCCAAGTCAATTCCAAAGTTCGCAAAAAAGTCAGTCAGGCGCTGGCCATTTAGATAGGCAATTCTTGCGCCATAAGATGTTGGGGTTTCGCCGAAGCGCAGATCCGTTCGAATGGGTAACGGGCCAATCATGAGCCAGTCTTCTTCCACCGGGCCAGCGCACGTTGCAAGGCAATCCGCGTTAAACTGTTCTCATCTTCCTTTGTTTGCGCCCTAACGCCAATGTCGCGGAAGTCAGGGGCTAGGAACGGATTCAAACCATCCAAGCAATTGAAGTTTCGGCGAGCGTACTGAGCAAAGTGGTTTCGTGTTAGAGTCTCATCACCCACGCGCAAACATGGCCGAATTGATTCCACAACGAATTTGAATGCCAAACCCGGCTTGTGTTGCGCCGCATGGAATAGACGCAAACCGAAATCTTGACCCCTAAGGTCATCCGAAACAGCCAGACCAGCTTTTGCTGCAAGGTACTCTACGATCCCAGGGATGTTTTCCCCGTCCTGAGCCCAGGATAGTTTAGGGATTTCAATGATTTCTTTCCTGCGGTTCACCTCGCCGTTCAAGGCGACCAGCTCTGTGAGTTCTGGGGTTCCGGCCAACAGCAAATTCACAGGCCATTTGATGCTGTTGAGAAGTGATTTGAGCGTACTCAACGCGGTCAGGATTTCGCGCCCTTGATGATTGAAAATCAGATCATGGGTTTCATCAATTATGAGAAACTTGACCCGGCGTTGCCGAAACTGAGTTTCAATCTGATCCCAGATGTCAAACTGGTTGCTTCCCTTCGTGTATGGGTGTTCCAGTTCCCCAAGGATCTGCTTTCCAATGTTGAGTACCGTGGTCGTTGAAGGCGCGCGCACTCGCACAACATCCAAATAACGATCATTTTTATCTGACCTGATTTCGGGAACGAACTTCGTTAGTCGTTTTGTCATTTGAGTTTTGCCGCTGCCCGGTGGGCCCGTCAGTATGATCGCAGTGCACTCGGAGTCATTCCCTTCCTTGAGGTCGGCAACACGCTGGGAGTGTAAATCTAAGAACTGTTCCCGAAGCTGCAGATAGGTCGGTGTTTCAACGAAAACCGTCTTCAGTTTGGCGATTGTATCTGCTGTCTCTTGAATGGTTTTGGGGTCACGTTCAGTCATCTGCAATACCCCACCCTTTACCGGATTTTGGTGGCTTTGAGATTTCTTCCGTGCCCAGGTCAGGTGTTCTGAGCGGCGTTACATCGTCGGCAGGAAGAGCGATCGGTTCAATAACGTCAGACAACAGTCCAGTATCTCCTGGAACAGATGGTGTGTCCTTGTCTCCTCTTTGAATGCTGAAGCCGTAAAACACGGATTTTTTGTCATATTCGATGTCATCGGAAGAAGTTTCCTCCATGCCGAATCCTGCACGTCGCCTTCCAAAGTCATCCATATCCTGTATTTTACGAATGCCACGCCGGACAACCGGTAGACTTAGTTCGGATTCAGCACGATTGCTTTGAACAAGTTCTTTGAATTCACGCTTCCAGTCTTCATATGGGATGTTCTCAAAACCAGGTGTGGCGCAAATTGCGAGGTAAGGCTTCTTTTCGTACCAAACCGTTACATGGCCCAAATCAGCCGGATCGATGCGTATCTCAACTTCTGCATCCGCGACATCTAGCGAAATTTGTTTAAGTTTGTCACAATAGTAGTCAAGCGCCGCAAACCTTACCTGGCCACCCGAGACCTTGCACTTTGTTGGAATTCCGACGACAGCAGTACGCGTCAGATGTGGCACTTCGGCAGGGTACCCAAACTCCTCACACAACTTCTTCCAAGTATTTGCTGGGGTAGCGCCATTGAGACCAGAGTGAGGAGAATTATGGTATACGTCCGCGATGAAAATCGCCATTGCACCGGTTAATTCATCATCCGTGAGAACGGCTTCACTCTTCGGATCCGCATTGCCTTTCTCGACTACGTTGGAATGTGTCCTTGCGGAAAGAAGTGGCATGAATCCAGTTGTGAAAGAGTTAAATATACGTTCCACGTATGGCCGATAAATTGGAAGGCCGCCCACCTCGGTTCGAAGATTACTCCCCAGGTCCTCGACCGCTCGCCGAAATCGAGCAGCAACAAACGGCGGGCCGTTGTCGCAAACGATCATTCCGGGCCGCCCATAAAAATCCCATCTACTTTCTGCGCCGTATGATTGAGCAAATTCTGTCTTGTCCCGCAGGATTTGGTCCAACACGGCTATTGAATTGGAAGAGTGTGGTCTGGCCGAAACCTTAACCCCAAGGACAACGCGGGTCGCACAATCAATCGCAAGCGTAATGGTCCGCCTTTCTCTGGGAACCTTGGCTAGTTGGTCTTTGGTAAGGACATTTGCCAAGCCGGTCTTAACAGCGAGAGTAAACACATCGCCTTCCCAGTCATCGATTTCCACTCTTTGGAGCGGATAAAGCACGTCAAAGCCATCCTCGCGAAGTCCGAAATCCAAATTTGCTACTTCAGGTCCATAGGCTTTAACGGACCTGTGGTACGGTGATATCTTCTTCACGTACTTGGGAATGGTCCAATAGCTTGGAACGACCAACAGACTTTCACCTTCTGCAGCACGGCGGTCATTCTCATAGGCGAACTCGTCAAGTACCAAATTAGCCACCTTAAACGGCTTTGCCCGCTTAGCGTTTAGGTGCTTCATGATCATTTGGTTCATGAATTGGTAGGTTTCTTGTGGAAATCGAAGCGTTCGGTTGCCGCAGTTCTCGGTTAATGGACGCAAAGCCTTTGCGGAACCTTCATTGCAGCGGTACGCTTTCAGCAAATCTCGAAACCTACGAGGTCCAGGTATCTCAAAATTCCATGGATTTGGATTGGCTGTGCAATCCTTATCTCGGGCTTCCGGCTTATGCGCACCGCCGCGTTTTTTGCGTCCATCCGGAATCTTGTCACGCATCTCTAACAGTGCGTGCTTTTCAATTTGTTGTAGCGTTTCCTTTATTGCCGGGTCAGTGATCTTTGTGCGCCGTGCATCATATTCCACCATGAACAAGCGGCAGAGCGATTGGTACCATAGCCCCGTTTCTCCAGAATACTCACTCGCTGTCAGCAGCAAAGCGTCGCGCCCGGAGGCGCGAAGCTCTTCTCGTTCTGGTGCGAAGTGGTCTGGTATCAAATTCCAGTCGGCGGATTGCATGAACTTCGCGATTTCAGCATATGTCAAAAACACTTTCACATTTGCGAGGTCCAAACGGATGAACTCGCCACCCAGGTCATTTTTGCGATGCAACCTGTATTCAATCCCATTGAAGATATAGAGATCAAGCATCCGGAGAAAAATCTTGCGAGCCGTCATGAGCAAGCCAACCGAACTTGGCTAGACGAACAAATACGCCCCGGAGAAACTAGTTGTAGCATGCCTCCAAATAACTGTCGGACAACGGCTCGGAACATTGCTCCACCGTGCCCACTTAAGGCCACGATGCTTGCTATTGTCATGGTACCAATGAGATCTTCTGAAATTGACAACAAGCGTTTGTCAGCTTCGGGATCCTGATCTTTGGAAAAATCGACGAACATTGCAGCGTTAAAAATCTGCACACGTGTAAAGGACCGGTCCGTGACTAAACACACTCTGTCTGCAAAAGATGACGGCATTTGACCCGCAATAACAGACAGTGTTTCTCGGAAGTCCGAATTTATGACACGGTCAAATGGCTTGACTGCAACCGCTGTCTTCTTGCCGTCGCTGTGTTCCAACAGCAGGTCAAACGTATGGTGACGTTTCTTACCCCGCTTATCGATGAAAGAGATGCGTTCGGGCTGCGGAATGACCGACACAATGTCTGGGCTCGCCAATGCCAACTGCGAGGTAAAGAATTCCGGGCCGCTCTCTGACACCAACCTACGAAGATGCTCATCACTTGGCATATATGCCGTATGATACACTCGGGCGCTCTTCTTGGACCTAGCCGGGGGCATTCTTGATGCCAAACATTCCAGAGGTGGCTGATAGATAGGTTCTTGGCTTGTGGATTGCTCGATGGGTGACTGCATTTTGTTGCCGCCTTTTTGCTGTAGTTGAGCGCATCGCGACCCAACGCTGGCCGCGAAGCACTTGACTTTTTTCGCTAAAAGAAGGAACAACGACTCAGCTTAGAGGGACTTGTTCCTTCAAAAATGGGGAAGACCTAGCGTACCAGCGCTAGGTTTTCTTCGTTTTCGGGAACTACATTTCCTTAACCTCCAGATATCTTTCTGGGAAGAGTGCCTCGGGGCTCGTCTCCAAGATTGCCGCCAAGTGGGATTGGATCTTGTGACTTCGCCTAAATCCTTGCGACACAAGAGTGACCGACGTTGGCGAGATTTCCAAAAATTCTGCCGCCTTCGCCAATGAGCTGCCTCGCTTACGTAAGGAGCATTTTAGATTTTCATGTCGCTCTAGGTCTGGTGTCAGCATTGGATCCAAATTAGCTAATAATTTGGACTAACTTTAAGGAACGGTGACCTTAAAGTCAAAACTATTATATTGCAATATCAATGACTTAATTCACAGTCAGTAATAGATTCGATATTTAACTTAGGAGCGCATGTGAGAGCCACCTGATCGGCGTATTGTTCCGCACGCCAACCGGTGCGGATTGTGTGAATTCGCTGCTCCGCAGCGAGAATTTTCAACGCTTGCGAAAGCGGACACTTGGCACGACGAGCCGAGGGAAGTCCTGTTTTGGGGCAGTTCTTCAGGAAAGCGGACATTTTCTGCGTTGAAACATAGCCGATCACCAGGTTCTTATAAGCAGTCATTCCGATCCAATGGTCGCGTCAGAACACCATGCTGACCAGACGGCGACTTCGTAGTTGCGACGATCCTAAGGTCTAAATGTGCCCTCGCGATAATCGAGCACCGCATGTCCCAAAAATTCTCGGTCCGAAGGGTTTAATGTAAAGCAAAAGTCTCTTTCTTCCTGGCAGTTTTGGCTTCGTCAACAGTACTCGCGATGACCTTTAGATTGGTACGCAGATCTACACCGGCAGTTCTCAATTGCTGAACACCGTCGTTTGTAAGTCGTACAAACTGCCCGTTTCCATACATCTCGGCCTCATAGGAAGGCTGATGGCTGAAAGTTCCGTCGACCCAAGCGATTGTTTCGCAGACTAATTTGCCCTTATTGTCAAAAAGCTCCAGAGGGCGTTCCGGGTTTCTTGTCCAGCCTAGCCGCTGAGCCATATAGGGGCATAATGTCATCGTCTCGTCCCGCATACTTCCAAACATAGTGCCTGGGACTCAGCACACTAGTGCGCTGTCCTTTTCGTCGTACAGCGGCTGAGGCTCGTCTCGAGAAAACAATTTTGGTGAACCCTCTAAACCAGCTTCGATATTGGCCAAGATCGGCAGGCGAAGTTTGTCTATTGACGATGTCACTCGAGAGGCACTCAGCGAAAAATGTGTTTCCTCTGCCAAAATATAACCGGCATTTGAGAAGCTTGATGTCATTAGTTGGCTGGGATCGTTTACCCACGTTTCACTATCGACGCCGCCGTACTCTTTTACTGGCATTTGCGGCCAATCGAGCCAATCCGGTCTTGGATGAGGCTCTGGCAACAAAATGGTGCTTGGGCCACCAATTTCTTCCCAGATTAGTGGTATCACTCTTGAATCGATAGCGCCTGACGTCGACAATTCATCTATCAGTTTTCCGACGGCTCTGAGCGCTGCGTTGGCCATTGGCCGCCTATAGGGGAACGCCAGATCGAGGGAGCGCAATTTGGAGAGCATTTGCTTTTCTACGTCCGGACCGAATGCAGATTTGCCACCTTCTTCGGTCATAAATATGGCACACCTTCGGCGCAGCAGTTCTAAAGGGATGCCCGAAGCTTTGTGCACAAGGTTCAGTTGGAATTGGAGCACTGAAGTCCACGTCCAAGGGTCGTCAGACCACATTGCCCGCCCATCTGATAGCAAACCAGGAGGCGGGTCAAAATTCGACGCCTGCGAACCACCCAAAGGCTGCAAACTATAG
The DNA here is from genome assembly GCA_947499635.1 of uncultured Paracoccaceae bacterium. Lineage (GTDB taxonomy): Bacteria > Pseudomonadota > Alphaproteobacteria > Rhodobacterales > Rhodobacteraceae > Epibacterium. Next base: position 23,233 of record CANMPD010000011.1, read on the forward strand.
AATGCAGGGAGATCTGTTTGCGGCGCTTCCGGGATTTCTTCACCCAGTTCGTAGGATCCTTTTTGATAACGCCGTAGTAACGTAGTCCGATTTAGCAAGCAGATCTCTGGCCTCATCGACTAGGGATTTCCTCAGCTGATGTTGATCAGCTAGACGTGAAGCTAATGCAGCTGCTTCTCTATTTCCGTCGAGGAGAGGATGCAGAAACTCAAAAACTTTTTCGAGCACTTCAGGATCACTAGCGATGCTTGCAACGTCTGCCACAGCCTCACGCGCATGTAGAGTGACTTCTGGGCAGCCCAAGCTGAAGCTTTGTGCTATAAGGAAGGCAAGAAGGTGGGATGCATTGTCTACGGCTGCGTTCTTCGAAACAGGCGCTGCCAATTGGAATTCTCTATAGTTTTCTAAGTGATTTTGGGTTTCATTCCAATATTCGAAAGTTGGAATTTCATTGGAAACCAACTCCAATACCTCATCCAAATTGATGAACAGTGATCCCGCATCTGTTGCCCCTCGCGCGAGCTCGCTTGTGAGCGCGTCAAAGGCAATATCCGCCGCACTCTCAGGAGAAAACTCTGCAATCAGCCGTTGCACTTCTAGCTTCTCGCCCCCCATGAAGCTTGACCAGTGACCAGTGACCAGTGACCAGTGACCAGTGACCGTTGACAGATGCTTGCCTGGCCTTTTCCAAGTATGTTTCAGCCAGAGGGCGCTTGCCACAAGTCATAAAGTACCGTGCGACAGCAACCATACACTTAGCACTTGCTTCAATTTGAGGCCGCTCTTCAAGAAATCCAAGAATCTCGGGCTCCTTCGCCTCAGAGATCAGCGTTTCCGCAGCTTTCGCATAGCTGTAGTCGACGCCACCACCGTAGGCGCTTTTGCCGTCACCGTAGGCAATGAGCTCGCTCAGGGAGTCGACATTTATTTCGCTTGAATATCCTTTTTCGCTGTTACTTTTTCGAGGTTTCCCATGCGTTATTTGTCGCAACTCTCTGGCCATCTGAGCCGCTTTCTGAAGCGACGGTTTCACTGCGTCGTGCATCTCGGGCGCATGCTCAACAACGGCTTCAAGAATGAGCTCGCGTTTTGACGGCGGGCACCAACGTTCAACGCTTTGAATGAGCACATCAATGGGTTGGGCTCGTTCCTGTTCGGACAAAAGCGGTAACGCAGTTTCAAGTAGGCGCGGTAACCCGTCTTCAGCGAATGGCACAATCAATCGTGCGCTCGCGACTATGGCCAGCGGAGCGAGCGCTGGATCTCCTTTCACAACAGATACTAAGGCGGCTTCGAGAATTCCTGCCCAAGTGACTAGATCGCTATCTAAGAGCCTTGATACGATTCCAGCAGTCACCGAAGGACTAAACGAAAGTTCTTCAACAAGGCACCGATAGACCCTGTAAGCGGTACCCTTGCCTTCGGTTTTTTGCATGCCAAGGAGAAATTGCGCAAAAGAAAGCACCCCATTTTCCATAACTTCGGGGCACTCATCGCATGCTTTCCTGTAGACCCACTTCCAGTAATCGTATTGTGGTTCTTTCTTGGCCCGCAACCAGTACCCAAAGGTCTGGTCATGCATCGCGCTCAGACTGCCTTTCGCGAGATCAGTTCGGCCAATACCACAGTATGCGCGTGCTACAGAAACGAAGAATTCTGCTGCTTCATGCGGCGTGTGAAAAAATTGCTCAGTATCTTCTACAGCCCTAATTCTATCCGTCGCTTGATCTGCATGACTGTCAATTTTGAAGGTGTTGGTAGCGAAAGCTAGTCGAAACCCATATGAGCCTGAAAAATTGCTGGCGCCATCATCCATGAGATTATCGATCAAAGATACAATGGCCTTCAGACACTCCTCTCCAGCATCGAAGGCGGCTTTCAGTACCTGATTTGCTATAATTGGAAGTGAAGCGAAGTACTTGTGGCCATCAAAATCCCCACGATCAGGCTTTGCTGAAGAAAAGTACAAGACGATCGTTCGGAGCTCGTTGGAGGTGACACCCGGAGTTTGCTGATCGGCTAATCCTCGCAACCGCCCCAACCGTCTCAAATTTGCATGCGCATTGGCCAGAAGCTTACTGTGCTCGAGCCGTTCTCTGCGAGGTTCTTCGGGCAACGCCATATCCAGTGAAGCGGCCAGGCGCTCTGTCTCGATTATCGCCATAGCAAGCTGCCGCATATCATGGCTCATGGCTTCTCGGTCTAGGCGGGGAACGATCAGACTTGCCGTCATCTCTTTTGCAAAACCTGTATCACCAAGCTTCAGCGCAAGTTGGGCTGCAGCTCGCCGCCAAGATTGATGCGCTGTGCTTAGTGTGCCGGAATTTTTCGCGAAAGTCAGCCGCTCCAGAGCCTGTGCAGTGTCACCAGATGCAAGTGATCGTTCCGCCGCATGAACAGCCAAAGTGGCGGATTCTTCATCGCTAAGCCCTAGGTGAGACTGCAAGCTGGCCAAGTCGTTGTCAGTGCCGTCACCTAGTATGCCCAACGCGAGATGAAATTTTAACCGTCCAGAAGCCCAAGAATTGTCTTCGTCATCCTCAGCTCTGTGAGCGGGACGACGAATGACAAGGCCTTCTACGAGGCCGAGCAGCTTATCTACCGGCCTGAAACGGTGAGCACGCTCGATCCAGCCTTCTGCAAGATCCATTTGCTGATGGGGATCAAAGCCATCTTCGCCGTAAAATAGTTCTAGAGGCTCATTGGCCTCGAATAGTTGTCGAGCAATTTCGCGTTGTCCTGTGTCCCAAAAGTAGTCGACTAAGTGGAGCCAACCCTCGCTTGTATCGCCTGTTGCCAAGGCGTGATCGAAGGCTCGATCCGGTTCTTCCAGATCTTGCAGCAAATCGACGAAATCGATCTCGCTAACTGCTTCGAAGCGATAGCTCACTTCCTTATGGATCAGTAGAGTTCTAAGCAGGGAAACTCGGTTTTTCGTTTCATGAACAGCGCCGAAGACAAGGCGTAGATCTGTGTAGACCTCTTCTTCAGGGCGCAGTGCCCTAATTGAGTTTCTAAAATACGCCGCTTCACCCAGTTTGACCACATCATGATATTTGCGCGCGCGAAACAGATATCTAAGCCTGTACCAGTGTTGGGTATCATCCGGCGGTGCATGGTCGGCGATTGACGCGAGCTTTGTTTGAAACTCCACGTCTAAGGCTTCGTCGAATCTTCCAAAACGGATCGCGGTAGCTCGAGAGACAAACAGTCGGAAGCTATTGTGGAAAATCGCTATTCGATTGCCATCCGAGCGCTTAAGTAGAAAACCAGCATAGCGAAGAACAAGTTCAACGGTTTGATCACTTGTAACACTTGCAAGCTGCTCACAAGATAGGTTTGCCTCCGCTCGTGCCAGTAGAGCCAGCGCAGGTTTTGCGTCTGCCGCTTGCTCGATCTTTTGCCAAACACGTTCGTAAATTTGTTCGATGCTCTGCCCGAGACCATCCTGTCCCAATATCCGTTTCGCATCTTCTTTAGTATCTACCGAGTTCAATGCCTCGACATAGTACCGTGCTGACAATGGATGCCCATCGCAGCAGTCGTACAAACTTGATCGATCTACAAAACTCGGTAGTTCTGCCTTATCGGCGAGTTCCGCTATCGCTCTCCTTGTGAGTGGCTCAATAGTGATCGTTCGGCGCTCTTGGCACAATTGTTGGAGGATTGTCGGAGCGATGCCTGGCAATTCAAGCCGTTGAGTGCCCAGCACGATGAGAAGACCTTCTGGAATCGCACTGGCTGTCGGTAGCTCCTGAAGAAAACTGACTTGCGGTGTTTCTTCGCGGGGCACGTGATCAAGGCCATCAATTGCTATGATCGTTTTTCGTCCAGTCTTTTGATATTCAGAGCTCGCGATGCCTAGTTGTCTACCGAACTCTTGCCGTAGTCCTGCTAAACTATCGCTTCGATAGCGTGATCCTTCGACTCCTTGTGAATAGAGATCTGCTATAGTGTCGTTAAAAAATTCCACTGCTTCGGCGCGACCAAGCCCATGCCGCTTGTCAGGGTGGAAGGCCAAGTATCGTGCAACGCGGTATTCGCCAGTAGAATGCAGCTCCCGTTGCAAGAGTGTGGATTTTCCTGTGCCAGGCGGACCGACAAGAGCGATATATCCCGAATCTAGCTCACCAATCCGCTGTAGCAAGGCTGCAGTTGAGGCGCTTTCCTGATAATCCGAAGGCACTGGAAAGACGTGAGAGTTTCGTTGAGAGAGCCTCGACTGCCACCCTAGATTATTAATCAAATCGACCTCGGTCCAAACATCGCCTGGCGACGCATATGCCACCAAATTGGGTAGCAGACTTCGGATTTCCTCGACTTTACCGCGATCATCCTGATGGAACGCTGCAATTTGATTTTGGACCAACGCCCGTTCGTCCTCGAAAGTTACCTTGCAGATAAAATCGAAAAATTGGATTTCGCTGAGCTGAGAGGTGGCCATCATTTGCGTCATTTGGTCAGACCAAATCGACGACTGTACGATCTCAAGCGTCAAGTCGCCACGTGATATGAAGCGTGCAAACTCGGCGCTGTGACGTGCTCCTGAAGCATCTTCGTTGGCAAGATTGGTATCATTTGTACTGAACAGTCCGGGAAATACGTAGGTCAAATGCACAGTCCGCTGAAACTGCTTTTCTAGCGATTTCCACGCACTCACCATCGAACTTAGAAAGTCAGCGTCGAGCTCTGTTTTGAGCGATACATACGTCGCATTGTGCTCGCTTTTGATTTGCACTGCCTCGACATGTGATCCTGACAGGATGACCAGATCATCAAAAACTCCCGCCTCTTCTGACAATAGGCACAGGCTCTCGAGAGCGCCTTCCGCCATGAACCGATATATCCTTGCGGCAGAATACTCATATTGTTTCTGGTAACCACGAATGGCAGCTTGTTCGCCGGAGGACGGTGCACGTTTCACTTTTGTCATTTAGACTCCTTCAAACTGCTCAACTCTAGATAGGCGCTCAGGTGTTCTATAGCTATCGCTAATCGACCGCGGCTTGGCTCTCTCTGTTTCTGATTGTCTATGATGCTGGATCAGCGACGCCGGCTTCGTCCGCGATGTTTGATTTAAACCACGCCCAGAGCTCGCGGTCGCAGCGAATGTCGGCAAAGCAGGCTGCAGCTGCAGAATTCGGTGCCTCATTCGAGCGGCGGCTATGGGCCGTTATAAGGAACTTCCATGTTCGACATCTGCCTAGTACTTATTGACCTCTAATTTGGCCGCTCTTCTTTTGATGTCATCGATCTGAACCGGACAAAAATCCCATTGATCCACACCGACATTCACGCTGTTGCGTGTGCCGGGCCATTGATCATGAACATGACCGAAGAGCTGTAGCGCGTCGTCGCGTGTACCTTCCCATGTGATCATGGGATAGTGACAAAGAACAAATTTCTGGGTTCCATCAGTGACCTTAGCAAGGTCTGTAATACTCTTCCACGGCAGAGAAACTATCGCTTCATCGTCGTGATTACCTAAGATCAGATGTTTACGACCTGGTAGGCCGTGAAACCAACTTTCAAATTGAGAACTGCTCTGACTCTGGCCGAAGGCAAAATCTCCAACAATCCACAGGTCATCATCCGGTTGTACGCGAGATTGAAAATTGCTGATGATCTTCGCGTTCATCTCAGCCACCGATGCAAAAGGCCGCTTACAAAATTCGATTATGCGTTTGTGGCCGAAGTGGAGATCAGCTGTGTACCAATTTGCCATCTAATGCTCTCTAAAATTCAGATCACAATAGGCTCGAAAGCGTTGCTAGCAAGTCCAACCGCTTAATTTGTTTAAGTTTCAAGACTATGCCCCAATTTGTGGAACTTCATTATGCAATAATGGAAAATCTATGGGCCAATTGTAAAATGACCCATAGTTTGCCCATTTGACCTCATGTAACTCATTGTTTTTATTGTGACCCATGTTTGAATGTTACTCTTTGGTGTCCATAAAATACACATAGCATGTACATTGAACCTATGTACGGTTTCTCTTGAATATTGAGCCCTCAGTTTGCGCTGATGGTTGTTTTTATGCCTTACGACCCATGAGGTCGCTCTCTCGCATCACTGAAAATCAAAGACCAACTGCTGCGAGGCATTCAGCAGCCTGATTTTTCGCCCCATTTATGCTTCTGCCTTCAAAGTAACTTCGGCAGCAGCACGTGCATCTTCTCCAGCATCATGGTGCTTGAAGTGAAGCCCTAACACCTTTTTGAGATTGGCCAGTCCATGCCCACCATTGCCCCGCAATTCTGGCCATGCTTGGCGAGCGATCGCAACGCTGTCTGACCATACCGACTTCAGCACTTGAAGTCCCGCAAGTCGACACGCTGCATCAAAGGCTTTCTCATCGTAACGGCTATATTGAATAAGCGGATATGCCTCAAGAACCGGACGCAACTCGGGTAAGACTTCCACAAATCTGGGAGCGTTCTTGACAGTTGCAGCATCAATGCCATGTAATCGCGTATTGCCTGCGGCAAAGGGAGTGCAAGGATCAATATATGCACTAAAAGCCTCAATTGAGTTGTCAAACCCAACGAAAGCCAAGCCGATTTGACATATGCTCGAGATATCGTATCCGGCAGTTTCTACGTCTAAAGCTATGAACCTGAGATTGTCGCTCAGTTGTTCGACCTGATTGAAACAGGTTGGTAGAGAAAACGGTGCAGCGTTCGCCATGCCAACAACTGTCACACTTTCACAGACTGATGCAAAGACCCATCAATAGTCAGCAAAGCGGCCGGACTTCTTTTCCAGACCATGCGGCCCACGATCGCGGTCATTGGTAAAGATTGTAGCGAACGGCGGAAGAGAGCCCAATGTGACGCTTCATATCGCAAGTCTCCGCAGGTAGTGTTGGGAAATGACTGAAATCGAAATTACCTACAAATTGATAGATATGGATCTCTTAAACATCTGCGATGCCATACAAAGCGAATACTGGGGCAAAGCTTTGTCTACCGACAAACTGCTGAGGGCTTTCGAGACTTCGTTTTGCGTGTCAGTCAAAGTGGATGGCAAGCAAGTTGGGTTTGCTAGAGCAGTATCTGATACCGTAACCTGTTCATATATAAGAGATTTGGTAATCTTGAAGAATTATCGGGGCCAAGGCTTTGGACGACGGTTGATGAAAGGCTTGCTCGCCCATCCGGATTTGAATGACGTGCAAAGCTGGTTTCTGGGGACCAAAAGTGCGCACGCCTTCTACGAAGGTTTTGGCTTCCAGAAGTCGCCTAGCGGCATTTACATGTTTTTACATTGCAAGTGACTAAGTTTCCACGATTTAGCCTTCTCGAAATGTCCGTTTCGTCCCACATAGCGGACCTTGGCGCATTATGCAGCGAAGGGCAGGTTGGAGCCCATTTTACTGATTTTCTGCATTGTAGCCAAAGTCCGCTTTCGGAAAAACCAATGAAAATCACAACTCAGATCTACCTATGTCACTGCCGTTAAATTTCTTCAGCGACGATCTGTGCATAAATACTGGGATCTGTGACGCCTTCGGACCCGATGACGACGATCCTTGAATTGGCATCCAGATGCAAACTTCGCCGTAAATTAGGTTGATTGGCCACCGCAACAACAGCACATAACCCTGCGACGCCGCTTTCTCCTGCCTCTATAGGCACGTCACCGTCGACACCATTAGCCAACATGCGGACCATAGGCCCAACGATGTTTTCTGGGATCGTCACGAAGTCATGCGCAGCATCTGCTAGGACTGACCAAGCTAATTCTGATGGTTCACCACAAGAAAGGCCCGCCATGATGGTTTCCTCGGAAATCTCCACATTTGTCGTTTTGTTAGCCTTTGCGCTTGCGAACAAACAAGGCGCGAGTTCGGGTTCGACAATCACGACGCGGGGCGCGCCGTGGCCCCATTCTTGATGGAAAACAGCAGTGATGGCAGCGGCCAATCCGCCAACGCCACCTTGCAGAAAGATGTGGGTCGGAGGTGTGACGTAGCTTTGAACAATCTCGCGCGCCATAACACCATAACCCGCCATCACATCCAACGGGGGCTGCGTGTAGCCGGGCCAAGATGTATCCGAAACAATCAACCATCCGTGCTTTTCTGCATCGGCACGGGTTTGAGCAACCGTCGCGTCATAGTCTCCCTCAACACGGATCACCTCAGCACCTAGTTTTCGCATAACGTCTGCGCGGTGCTCGCTGACTTCGGCATGAATGTAGATCCGACAGTTTGTGTGAAACTGTGCAGCACCCCAGGCAACGGAGCGCCCATGGTTGCCATCGGTGGCGGAAATCACGGTTATCGCTTTCGTCTGCTCAGCATAAAGGCCGCGGCGTATGTCGGCGGGATCCGCCAGCTTGCCAATGGATTTGGATAGCTCGCGCTGAACCGTTCGCAAAACCGCGTAAGCCCCGCCAAGTGCTTTGAAACTTCCAAGTCCAAAACGTGGTCCTTCGTGTTTATAACGAAGATCGCAGATGCCCAGCCTTCCGGCCAGCCCTGGAAGGTCAAGCAAAGGTGTCTCGGTATAACCGTCCCAGTTGGAAATCTCCCGTTCCGCGTTATCGAAATCTGCGCGCTTTAGGGTTTGAGTCACGGGGCCACCGAATGATGGAGACCTTGCGTAATGGTTGAGAATGGCGGTTTTGAAAGGCGTGAACATTGGGTCTCTTTCTATCGCTTGATGAAGGTTTGGTTCACTAGATCCCAGCTTGGTGAACTATTTTATCGGAAAATTTGCAGCGTGTTTGCAAGGCGGGCAGATATCGTAAGTGAAAGGTTCAAAACCCTTTCATCCGTTCGATTTGGCGATCCTTCGGATTCTACAAAAAGACAACACCGTACCTCAAAGGATGATCGGGGAGCGGGGCAATTCATCTGCGCCACCGGTTCAACGCCGGATCAAGCGGCTTGAGGTGTCGGGCATCCAATCTGACTGAACAAACGTTCCTTGGTCGTATGGCATCTGCGCTAGCAGCCAAAGCGAGATGGCAACGGTGAATTGTAGGTACCTCAGCTTATGGGGGATAGCTGAGGTACCTATCTAGTGACGCTTACTGATCAAGCACCACTAGTCTTACGCATAACTTGGGGTGGGAAATTCAATATTATGCGAAGAAGCCGTCCCAATCAGGAACAAAATCTTGCCAAGTTTGGAATTCTTCTACCGGCAGGAAAGCGGCAAAGTCGACATCGGCATCACTGTTGCCGTTTCCGTTGCCGTTGAAACCCCCGCCAACATTGCCGTTACCGTTAAAGTCGCCACCGTTGTTATTACCGTTGAAACCACCGGCATTGCCGTTCCCATTTCCAATTCCGGTGTTACCAGTGCCGTTAACGCCGCCGATGTTATCCGCACCATTTGTGCTTACGAACTCAAACGTGTCAGTCGGTTCGGATTGGAGAATTGCTGGCGTTGATATTACGATAGCTTCTTCAGCGACGACAGGTTCCGCAACCGTTTCGACTCCTGCATCGCTTGTGGCGGAGCCATCGAGGAATTCGCTCGAATCGAAAGAAGAGAAGCTTTCAGCGCTCCCCTCGTCATTGTTCCCAACGCCATTTCCGTTGCCGTTAAAGCCACCGCCGGTGTTGCCGTTACCGTTGTTGTTGCCGCCGTTGTTGTTGCCATTAAAGCCACCAACGTTGTCGTTCCCATTGCCAATTCCGGTGTTGCCAGTACCGCTAACGCCACCAACATTTCCAACGCCATTGCTTTGGCTAAATTCAGAAAGGTTGGCCGTTAGGTTTTTAAAGAAGTCTGTGAAGTCAAACATGTTATGTTCCTTTGGATCTTACATTCGAAACCTCTTGGGACTGGATGTTCCACAAGTGGTTGGCGAATTTATAGTTCACAAGACCAAAGGTTTGTGCTCCAATTTGCTCATGGATTTGTATGATTTTTGCATTATTGGTGGAGATTGTAAGTGAAAAGTTCAGAAGCCCTTGATCCGTTCGATTTGGCGATCCTTCGGATTCTACAAAAGGACAACACGGTATCTCAAAGGGTGATCGGGGAGCGGGTCAATCTATCAGCGCCATCGGTGCAACGCCGGATCAAGCGGCTTGAGGAGTCGGGTATCATCGCCGCTCAAACAGCCACCTTAGATCCCGCAGGTTTCGGACCGGCCTTAACCATTGTCGTGCAAGTTGAATTGAACGTTGAGACGGGAGGGGCAATTGATTTGGTCAAGCAAAGCTTCATCGACGCCCCCGAAATCCAGCAATGCTATTATGTCACGGGTGAAGCCGATTTTGTGCTGATCATTCTTGTACAAGATATGTCGGAATATGAGGCCCTGACGCAGCGACTCTTTTTTTCAAATGAGACGATCAAGATGTTCAAAACCTTTGTCACAATGGACCGCACCAAAGTGAGTTTAGAAATCGACATCTGATCAGAACAAGGACCGATCCTCATCCGGATTCGTCGGCCCATCCATCCGGGCTTGGAGCTCACTGAGCGGGTTATTGCTAATTTTACAAACGAGTTACATCTCGCGCTGAAAAAGGCTCAATCTGGCCGTCATCTTCGCGCCGTCAAGCGATCTTATGCTCAAATGTTGGGCGAGTCATTTGATGGGTTGCCTCATGTGTTGGGCTCTACCTAGTGTCCCAACTATTGGATGAGCCGTCATGATCAGCGGTGATTTCATTTGGTTATCTATTTGAAAATAAACTGGTAAATCTCGATTTGCGCAAATTGAGATGCGATAGATTTCTGGCTGGGTGCTCCTGGCCAGACCAAAAAAGATGGGCTGTCTTTAAGCCAATGGCGCGAAGCAGATCTCATCAAATGAAATAGGGTTTGGGACAAGCCTGAGCCCGCAAAAATACCAAAAGGAGACTACCATGTCACAAGCAAGTGCTTTGGAACAAGAGATGCTCGCACTCGTGAATGCCGAGCGTGCTAAGGTTGGCGTCGACCCGCTGACTTTTGATGATAATCTAAATTCAGCAGCAGAAGATCATAGCAGCTGGATGCTCGAAAACGACATCTTCGATCATACAGGTGTAGATGGGACGCGACCTGAAGATCGTGCTGTGGACGCTGGCTATGTCTTGGAAGGCAGGTCCGCTGTTGGTGAAAATATTGGCTGGCACTCCACAGGCGGTGAACCAGGTCTTTCGGATGATGTCGTACTGGTTCATGAAGGCTTGATGAACAGTCCCGCCCACAGAGCGGCCATCTTGAACCCATTGTTCACTGAAATCGGGATCGGGATCGAAGATGGCGATTTCTTTATCGATGGTGAGGATTGGGATTCAGTCATGGTAACCCAGAACTTTGGGACGACCGAGGCAGAAGATAGCCCACCTGTCGAACCTGAAGTTGAGGCAACGCCTGTTGCGCCTGACGATACCGTAACTGAGGAAGAAACCGAAACGCCTGAAGAAATGGCATCTGAAGACGACGAAGAATCCGTTGTTGCGACAGAAACCACTGACGAAGAACAACCTCAAGACACGATGGATGATGATGTTGTTCAACAACCAGTGGATGTCACCGACTCTCACACCTTTACAGAAACCGACTGGGGATCGTTTGACTGGCGCGACTGGTTGAACTCAGACTTCCTTGACGATCTATCCACAGGAAGTGGCACCAATAACGGTAACGGCAACACGGGCGGTGGTACTAACGGCCAAGGAAACGGCATTGGTAACAGCGGCACGGGCGTGAATGGGACCGGAAATGGCAATGGGAATAGGGCATCTGAAGACAGCGAAGAATCCGTTGTGGCGACAGAAACCACTGACGAAGAACAGCCTCAAGACACGATTGACGATGATGTTGCTCAGCAACCAGTGGATGTCACCGATTCTCTTATCTTTACAGAAACCGACTGGGGATCGTTTGACTGGCGCGACTGGTTGAATTCAGATTTCCTTGACGATCTCCCCACAGGAAGTGGCAACAATAACGGTAACGGCAACACTGGGGGCGGTACTAACGGCCAAGGAAACGGCTTTGGTAACAGCGGTACAGGCGTGAATGGGACCGGCAATGGCAACGGGAATTCTGATTGGTGGAACGACCAGTTTGAATTGTCTCAAGCCGTACTTGACCAAAGTATGACCAACGGCACAGACGAGGCGCCCACAGATTGGTCTTTGGAAGGCATGGACTTTGCTAACTTGGGTAACATGCCCGAACTGGCATTGTCGTTTGATGACTGCTTCATGATGTAAGTCGTGGTCAAGTTAAGCGTTCGGCGGAAAGATTGTCCGCTGAACGCGACGCGGCCTCTCGGTACAGTCCTAAATTGGTTCTGCGCCTAGATTGCGATTGCAGGACAGATAAGGCGCCGGACTTAGAAATGCCAGTTGCGGATCGACATGAAAGCTACTTGAATCAAATCAAACTAACCACCGACAAACTGCTTGTAGCTCGACGGTAACTTCTCGTTTTTTTGGCAAAGCAGCCATTGGAACGGTTGTAATGAACGGCAGAAAAGTCCGCGCAGCAGCCATTGAGGAACCCTGAAACGAAGGTCCGCTGTATCCACTAATTTTGGTCTGGCCTTTGCCATTCAAGAGTCCCGTTTTTGGCCATGCGTCGGACATCTGTGATGCGCAGTAGAACCTTCTCAAAAGTACATTCGTCACCAGTTGCGAGGGCACGTTCCATCAAGTCCTTCTGGGCAGCAAAGCTATTTCCAAGCTCGTAGTCGTCGATATCTTCATCCATTGCGTTCCTCCGGGACCGACGCCATCAAAGGCTCATTAGTTTTTTTGTTCTGGCCCATTATCGTCGCTATCGACATTGGTCGCCGGCAGGATGTGTCCAACATCTCGAATAGCGTAAATATTGCGTCCGTGTTGTTTGGTACCATCAAGAGGCGCAACTGACGCTTGCTTCAGCATAGACTTTAACCGATACGAATTGAAACTAGTCTGCCGCGCCAGATTTCTCAACGTAATGTACTGACGATTAAAGCTATCAAGATCGGCTTGACGCACGACTGATCGAGATTTCCGAGATGTTGGTGATCGGCTTTTTCGAAGCGGTAAATACCCTTCGTCGCAGAGCCATTTTATAACACAATCATTGACACCAAGCAGGCTCTTCAGCTCTTTCTTGGTAAGCCCCTCCACGACGGTGGTTTTCAGCTTTGACATTACCTCGTCTACGTCGACAACAAGGTTCCGATACGACCGTTGGCCGTCGGTGAAACCTATCCAATCCAGTCTGTTTTCGAGAATGAGGGTCACGATCTCACCGGTGCTGCAAACTGCCTTCCTCGCGGCAGTTTGAATGTCTGCATGCGATATTTCCAAGTGTCTGACGCTAACCGCATGCCTCAACAAGCGATGCCGAAGTTCTTTCAATGCTATAAGTGAGTATCGCGGCTTTGCCCTAGCCCCAATGGAGACCGGCACAATGAAGCCCCACTTCCGCATGACGTCAAACTGGCTGCGCGATATATTAAACACTTTCTGCGCTTGAGGTTGGCCCACCGAAACAGACGTCTCCCGTAAGAACTTATCGGCGGCAACAGCATCAAAGAACCCCACTGCTCCATGCTGGATTTGCCCGTCGTCATCTGGCAGAAATTTCTCTTCGATAAGCAATGTCCTCAAACGCTTGGGATGCAACCCTGTCTCTCTTTGGGCAGACGCCAGCGAATGAATTCTTCGTCTTTGGCATTTCTTGCCAAGCACGGTTTCGTCTGCTGCGATCGGATAGTTCGAAATGATATGGTCTCGAACGAGATCCAACATTTTATTGTACGACTGAGGTTTGCCGCTAAACGCTAGCCATTGGTAAAAGCGACCCCAGTGGGCCTGGGGCCCACCTGACGGCACGCCTGGCCGACGCTGCAGGTCCGTGAGTGCAGCTCGAAATGCTTCTTCACCCTGCGACGCGACTGCGAAACCAGTGGCCCCCGCCACCAGCCAATCTTCCGCTTGGAATGCAGCTAGATTTGCGGAGGGCCCTTGGTTCAAAACTGCCCCGAGCATTTCACAGGTCTTACTTGCAACCTGAATGCTGAACTTGTTGAGCCAGTTATACTCGGTCCGCCCTTTGAACCTAGAGACGAGATACTTTTCCAGATCTGTTGGATCTCTTACGACCGCCGATTTATCCGCTCCGGAGATCACTTCGTGGCTATCGACAATGCGCCCATGGAAATCATGAGCGTTGCGAGGGCTCTTCAGCTCTTTGAGGCCCAGTAACGGTCTAGAATGGGCCACACAGGTCCTCACGCTTGCCATATGCCAGTAACTACGGCCATAGGCCCCGAACTCACCTCCTGCTTCGATATCTGCAGCGATGCAGGCAGGGCAGATACGCTGCGTCGATCGCAACAAAGTACGTTTTTCGAAGAACTGATCTCCGATCGTATGCCCTTCACCAGCACTGCCACAGACTGCATTTTTTTGAAGCATATTGCGGTCCACGTCGCCAAGTTCTGAGAGGCGGTCGAGCTGAGCAGAGTCGCCACGAACCAGTGCAGGAGAAACGATCCTAACATCAGTGTAAAAATACTGGGCATAATCGGCTAAGTTTGCTGCCGCCAAGCGCGACCCAAATGAGGTCTGCGTCTCATACGGCTGCAAATCGATCAGGAAAGGCAATGGCATTTCACCGCTCCCCTTCTTCGTCTACGGCGTCATTAGCACTTGAACTAGGCACCACAATGTTCAGGTAATCAGGAACTAGGTACGGGTTCGCGGCATCGACCAGTTTGTATTTCTCGTGGAAGCCCGCAGCGAAGTCAGCGACTGTCACTTCTTTGGATTGATTTTCAATGCTGACGGTCAGTCCGCGAATAATCTCCTGCACAGTTTTTCCAAAATCACCGCTGGACGCATGAAGCAGCCTCCTAACGAAGCTGACTTTCCTCAAATCTGGATGAAGGCCAATGTCGACTACTGACGCATAATGCGAAACTATCGAGAGCACGTCTGCATTATGCGTCTCTGCGACCAGCTTTGTGCAGGATATCCTCTTTGTTCGGTTCACCAACTGATCATCGCGCTGAACCAACGTGTTGAGTTCGGGCATGCCGGCGAGGACCACACATACTGGCCACTCTTTATCCTGCAGAAGCGACTTCAACGTACTGATCACTTTATTGATTTCAGTGCGGTTCTGATTGATGATAAAGTCCTGCGCTTCATCAATGAACAGCACTAGAACCCCAGACTTTTTCAAGTACTGTCGAACAAGATTCCAGATGTAGTGGGCTTCCTTGTTGTTCAAGTTCAAGGGGTCCTCATCGCTCTTGTAGCCAAGTTCGGCGAGGATATTTTGCCCAACCGACTTCAGGGATGCCGGTGACGATGCCTTGATTGCACAAACGTCAGTTTTGGTTATCCGTTCCACACCACGCCTAACAACGCGTTTAGGCTGAAGGTGCGGATGGTGATCTAGCACATAATCGATGACCGTACTCTTTCCGGATCCCGAATTGCCGTAGAGGACTATGCCTTCGCACTTCCGGCGCTTCGCGCCGGCAATTTCGATGTCCAGCCGCAAATCGGCCAAGATAGAGGTAAACGCACGTGAAAATTCTTTGTGCAATTGGTTCTCGACAAAAATGTCATTCAGTTTGCGGGTCTCCTTGGAGACCCGCATGGCACGATCAAACTCATCCATTGTGACTTGCCCCACGGAAAACCAATCCGCTTGTCTCAATGATGGCATCATCGTCAACGATTGGGCAATCCGGCTGCGGCTCGGGCTCGAAGGTTTCAGGGACTGCAGCCTCCGGCACAACTGGACTTACCTCAAACGACGTGGCGATGAAGTGTTTTTCCATCTCTGCTGACGACAATGCCTCTGCTTCAAGACCCAAGAAAACGGACTTTTCAGCGTGGTTGATTTGCTTGGCTGTGCAGCCAAACGGGGTCATGTCCAGCAACAGATATGGCTCGTTATTCATAGCTCGAATATCGGCCAGAGCTGCCAAAACGACATGCCGCTTCAAGAGAGATTTTTCATGGTTGGTTTGACGAATTGCTCTAATTTTGGCGATCCAAAGATCCATTCGAATGCCGTCGAAACCACCGCCAACAGCTCTTGCAGGAAACCAATGTCCATCGATCAAAACGTCGACGGTGCCGATATTCTCAGGATTAATCCGCACTTTGACATTGTGTTCATCATCTGGTCGACGGAGGAACAACTGGTCGAGTTGGTCGCATCGATACTGAATACCACAAACCAAAACACCGTTCCCACGAACCTTTCTCCGCACATTCAGACCAAAAATTGCACGCCGATCCTTTGGCAATGGTGGCGGACACATCGGGTAGCGCCGGCTTAGCCGATCCCAAGCATCGTTCGGTGTCTCGCCAAGCAAGCCTTCGTGTGGTCGGTTGTGATATACATCGACAACATAGCGCACCAACATCATCGCAAGCATATCGTCAGTTAAGGTCGCAGTTCCTTCGGAGTCGAAATCACCTCGTTCCGCAGGGTTTGAAAACACCCTACCGTTGGCCTCTTGGAACAAATCGGTATTGAATGTGCCGAACACGCGTTCGACGAAGCCACGTAGCCAAGGTGTGGCTCCAGATGCTGTATCATGGTCCGCACCCAATGCAGCCATTGCTTCTGCGAACTGGAAAGATAGAAACGCTGAGCCCTGATCTGTAGACACAAACGACAATCCGCAGTGATGATGCCAGGTGTCTTGCGCACCTGCGGCGAGAGCGATGTCAGATTTGTCTCTTGTCGCCAACGCTAAACATTTGACGGCTTCCGCACCGGATGGGTTTTTACAGACATGTAAGGCCAATATGCACTTGGTCGTGCCGCAAAGAGCCAAATACATCCAACGCCGCTGCCGGGCTATTTGTTTTCGTTGCTCCTCAGTCAAGTACTCCCAGATGAAAGTCGTCGTTGCCAAGGTCATTAGGTCGATCTTGCCTTCATCTATCTGAATATGTTCACCAGGGAATTGAAGCGGGATACCTCTTTCAAATAAGGCATATTTCTTCCGAGCCGCATCAAGCCCGCGCCGCTGGCAATAAACAAAGAAGGCATCCATCTTTTTGATTGCCCGCCTAACAGCACTGAGTTTGGGGACTTTCCACTCATGCAGCCCTGCCTCCCGACGTTCGTCATTGGCCTCAGCGAAAGCAACCTCTGTTTCTTCCGCAATCTTCTTTTGGCTCTTCCTGCGACGTGTTGCGTATTCTTGGATGCATTTTGTCAGCAAGGCCACAGCACCAGGCTCAAACCTCTGCGTACGATTTCCTGACTCACCGGCACGGCTTCTTAAGCCCTCGATGCGAAAGCCAGCATCTTCATAGTCCCAATACCAACGAAGCAAGGTTCGAGCAGAGGGTTCGTCAGGAACCTCGCATTTCTTCCCAGCGCACTTGCCTTTCCCGTTGCGCTGAAAAGATTTCCATTTCTCAGTTACCGCTTCAGTGATTTTTGGAAGCACCGCTTCAATGGACTGATCCGTTCGAACCGCCTCTTTCGATTCAAAGGCGCGGTGCAAGCCATCGCAGAAGAGCTTTTTCCAATGCACTTCTTTGCGCTCTTCCTCTGATAGGTCAGCATATTGCAAGCCGTCATCAATTGCCGGTTTCCGCGATGATTGAAGGCTGTAACCGTCTCGCTTGTAAACCAATCGCTCGGCCTGGCCGAGCTCATAGATCTCTTCATGTGTAAAAGTCTCGATGATTCGTGGCTCAGTCACTGTCTCAAGCGTAACGCACTTGGCATTTTGGCTGACGTACCTATAGCAAGACGTGTCGATTGCGAATTTGTCGCCAGGGCAGTAATTCCAGAAGTTGTGATTGAAAAAACTCATGACATCGCTCCCGACCGAACGATTGTGCCGTAGTCAATCAGCCCATCCGAAACTTGATGCAGGACACCTCGGTATATAGAATTCAGGATCGCACCGTAGGCTCTCCCCGCAAGCCCGACGGCGTCGACCAAGTCGCTGATTGTCGTGCTGCCCTTAAGTTGGCGCACCGCTCCTTCCACAGCCAGTTCAGCCTCCTGATCATCGATCCGACGGATGGCATGGTACCGAGAATTATTGACCTGCTGCTGGCGCGAAATAGTGCGATCGGTAAACAAGGCAACTTCGTTTGCAAAATCTGCCGGAACGCAGGCAGCGATTTGCTGAAGAGTCAAATCAAGCCGATCTCGCACGGCGGTCTCGAACGGTTTGACTGCTACTAGGGTCTTATGACCATCCGAACGAACCACAAATAGATCAAATGTATGCTCCTTACGGTTCCCCTCGGCATTCACGTACTTAATTGGGCCAACTTGCCCTGTAACCCTAACAACGTCGGGCTGTGACGAATAATGTTGGAGGCCTTTTCGCTCAAGAATGGCTTCAACTGAAACCACTTGACTTGGACCGCAACCTTCATTTGGTAGCACCACGTTGCTCGTTCCGTGGCCTCTTGTTTTTCTATTGATGGCTCTCGCGCCCCGTAGAAAAACGGGTTGAGGAAAGCCAATTCCGAAATCGTTTGAAGACATGCTGTCTCCTCTCTTTTGATGAAATTGACCAAAAGCCGTCGATCGCTGCCCAAAGTGGGGCTGCGTTAACTTGACTTTTGGCGTTGAAAGAGGGATCAAAGCAGAGTGATGGATCGACCAGATTTTTCACAACAGCTTACAAAGGTCGGAGCGCTGGAACGCTTCGGCCTTTGCCTTTTACGGAACCCCAGAAACTTTGCCGTTCTGAACCTCCTTTTGTTGATTTTCGTGCTGTAAATGGTCCGGATTGTCATCATAGCGCGATGGCCAGATGGTTGCCGGATCTTCGCCTAGTTTTGAAGCTATAGCCGATTGAATTCGCTTACTTTTTATCACACCGGAGCAGCAATTTGAAACGGCCCCGGTATTGATTTTAAGTTCTTCGGCGATGCTACTAAAGCTATGCCCGAGCAGCCTGAGCCGGTACTTCAGATTTTCTCTCAGGGCTACTTCTTTTTGCATCGCTTCGACACCAAACCGCTAGATATAGTATGACTTCATACCGAATCTCTAAGCGAGTGATTCTCAGCTTGCAAGAGTCTCGATTCGCCAATCGCACAGCATTCGCCACCATAGTGAGCCTGGCCCTGTTCGTTCAAAAAATTCTTTTATTTCAGCCTCTTTGTGAATTTCGCAAAGGTAGTTTCTATATTTAACTTAAGAAAATTCCTGAAACTCCAATGAAACCTTACTGATAAAATCCGGAGTGCGTTCTAATGTTAAATTGGGGCCAGCGAGTACTCATATCGTAATTCATAGCGACCCAATGCAAAAATGCTGCTCGAATGAAGTTAAATCATCCAAATGTGCGACAATTCGCCACACAACTCAAACTCTACTGATCAGATCGGGATCGAGGAGGATGGAGACGCCCTGTTCTTCTGCCTGCTTCCGACCATAAGCTTTGAGGTCGCTCTCCCGCGTCCCGACATCCAGTGCATCGAAACTCACAGAGCGAAATGTCAAAGGCTGATCCGGGCGACGTTTAAGCGTCACAAGAACGCTGTAAGTGATCTCAGCACCGCCGAGCGTGCAGGCGTTGAAATAGACGCCGGTTAGTTCGTCGCCTAATGCCTCGTCTTGGACATCGAACTCCATGTACCCTCGGGGTTCTGCTTCGAGCATGAGGCCAACAGCCAGTTGGGCATCAAGATTTTCCCTTGCCTCAGAAATGCTGAAGCCTTCCTTGGCGATGGTGCCTGCCTGACGCACCAAACGTTGCCATCCCTCAAGAAAGTCCCGGAGCCGCGGTAAATCTTCAATATCCGGGCCGCTAAGTTCATCGGAGACAGGGAAATTGGCTGTTTCGCCGGATACTAAGGTTATGGATAGTTGGCCCCGACCGTCTGCGAGGTGGGAAAGTCCACGTAGCAGCGTACACCACCGATCGAGCGGGCGCAGCGCATCGCCGAAGACATGCGCAGTTTCAAATTGAAGCCCGTCCTTTTCGATGACAATAGCGAAGTCCTGATGTTTCAGAAGAGCAATTGGGCCGCCGAGATCCGGTGGAGCAACATGCGCCTCAACCTCAAACACCGCCGCCTCGTCCAACACATCTGGGCCTTTCATTGAGACACGCCAAACGCCTGCTGATGGTGGCGTCATCTTAATTTGTTCGAGTTCGTCAAAAAGTTGTCCGTTGTAGGGGATCGGAATCCCAAAACGCGCGTCGAACACACTGAGGCCTGATGCGTTGATCGGCTCCAAGCCCAACCAGATGCGCGCCAGCTGACCCTCTTTATCAACTTTAAGGTATATTGACCAACAAGCTCTGCGTCCTCATAGCCCAGCTCTCGCAGCTGCCGCTGTTTCTCAGCGACATATGCGGTCGGGTCGTCGCCAACGGCTTTTTGGAGGGCGTCGCGCAACCCCTCCGCTGTAAGCTGAAACTCATGCCCGTTGGACTGATAATCAAAGGTCATACTCTTTGATGCTAGATCATAGTCACCCCTGGCTTCGGCTTGACGCAAGCGCCGCAAGACGCGCGCCAGGTTCTCGTCGAAAATAGAAATGACGTAGCCGCGTTTTGGCTCGCCGTCCGTGTGCAATCTGAACACCACCAGCAATGAAGGTCCCGGAAGCTTGGCAAATGGCTCAAACGTCGAGAGCTTCGCCTTGACCGTGCGCCCCTTCTTCTGAGCCGTAGATTTCAGCTGAACGTAACAAGACCATTCGGTCCGCTGATCGAGCGGCCTGCCAATATCTGAGGTCTCTCCCGCCTCCTGAACGAAAAAGTCCCAGCCCTTTTGATCTCGCTCACTGGAGTTGACGATCAGTCGAGCGGATGTTGCGAGTGCCGCAAACATGCTTTCTCCAACAGCCCCCAACTCATCTGAGGTCAACTTCTGTCGCTTAGATTTTGGCAATTGGTCTCATCTCATTTCTTAATCTTTTTCGCGGTAATCAGGACGATCAGAAATGCTCATCGCCAGAACCTGACATTAACTATGTGATGTTGACAAATACACCCCAAAGGCGAACACTTAAACCAATAAATTGAACCGCATTTCAAAGCAAAGTCTCCTAATGAACGTTCATGGGGCAGAGCATTAGGACAGGAATGCGGGCGCACATTAGGTATAGTTTATTTGGACAAACCATCTGATCGTCAAAGCGCCGTTAGACTGTTGGCATGTATTGTCGCTGGCGGTAGAGAGCCTGAACCAGGGAAGTGGGATCAAGACGTCGTTTCAATACTAGATGGGCAAGCCCGGCTACAGGCGCTGGATTTCTGGATGCGGTACCCAGATTACCTAGCGAATGAGTTATTGAATGCCTATGAAGAAACCGGTTTGAAAGAGACTTTTGACACAGCAAAGCGTATTTTCGACGATTGAGAGCCTGATCTCCGCCACCTACCAATGATCCGCTATCATTTTGGTGCATTTGAACCGCTAGATAATGCTTTGGCCATCCTTAGGGCCGCAGATTTGATCCGAATTAAACGGACCGGACAACCCGGCCACATCCAACGTCACTTGTATCTTCTTACGCAACAAGGGCTGGAAGCAATGGAAGCGCTCGCTCAAGCCGCAACAGAATTGGCCTGGTATAAGGATCGGGCAGAATTGGTTGCCGAAATCGCAGGTGAACAAGGCGGTACAGCACTCAAGGACCGTCAGTACCTTCAGAAAGAATACGCTGACACTGATCTGTCTCAGCCCATTCGATCAATATCGGAGCGGGTTATGAAGCGAATTACAGCGCTGGAAAGCGAGAATATGACATGAGTAAGAATTGGCTCGAAACGATCGCTGACAAAGCCAAACTATCACCTGAAGAAGCGGAAAGGCGGCTTCGCGGAAGAGGCGTCGCCGCAGACAGAGCTGTACGCCCAGCTCGAGCTTTCACTATCGAGCAGATTGCTTTCTCTGGCGAAAAGAAGGGCAAGACGAGCGGCGCGATTGATTTCCTGTGGACTGGGCTTGGGCCCGGTGTTTGGGCTGTGACGAGCGAAATTAATCTGCGCGGAAAGTCGACTGTTTTGGAGGTGGTATTGTGGTGCCTTCGCGGTTCTATGAAAAACCTTCAAGACGATGTTCGCGGTTGGCTTAAGCATATATCGCTGCAATTCTCAGTTGATGACGAACGGTATCGGATAGCTTTCAATCTAATCGATGGAGAGCCAAACGGACTCCTCGAGCGTCGTGCTCCTGACGACACGTTTCATGCTCTCGAGAGTTTCACCTCTGATGAGGGCTTTGCGCTCGTTATGGCTCGTTTCATGATGGATGCGCTTGACCTAGATGTTTTGCCTGCCCTTCAGGGAAACGAGAGTGAAAAAGGCGTGGTTGAGCACGGATGGCTTGCGCAATCGAACGTGTTCTATCTCGGAGGCGAACACAAATACCTATTTGCGGATACGCAGATGGGCGGCCTTCCTGCACGTCTGCTGCAAATGTATGTTGGATTCCCCTGGGCCAGTACCAAGATCTTCGTTACGACGGCGAAGAAAGAGCTGGAGCAGAAACGTCAAAATTCAGATAGGGCTCGGCGGAATTCTGAAACAGACGCTGAAACCGCCAGAACGCGCTTGAAAGCCGAGATCAAGGTGGCTCGAAAACGTATTGCTGAATTGCCGAATGAGACTACCACTGGTGAACAGTTAGCCAAAGCCGGAGAAGCAGTTGCGGCGGCAACGCGAAAGCTATCTGAACTGCAAGCCCGCGCATCAAAGGCACAGGCTGACGCGAGTCAGGTGAATGAGACAAAGCTGCGTGATGAACGTAAAGTTCGCGATCTACGCGAAACAATTGTCGCCACCCAATTCTTCAATGGCTTAAACCCAGAGTGCTGCCCAAGGTGCGAGACTAAAGTAGCTACGGCTCGGATCAAAGCCGAAACTGCAGACTTCGCGTGTTCTCTTTGCTCAGAAACGATCCCAGAAGAGAGTTTCGAAGACGTGAATAAGAAACTCGAAGAAGCTGAGAGCTGCGCGCTCGCTTCAAAGGCGGCTTCGGAACGTGCCACAGCGGACAGCAAAGCAGCTACAGAAGCGGGCAAAGCGGCGTCAACCGCACTAGCCAAAGCGCAGTCAGAACTGGATGAGTTATTGAAAGGGGCAGACTTTGCTAAAAAGCGAAATGCGGAACTTGAACTAGCCCAATTAGAAGGGGCTCTGAAAGAACGAAACAAGCCCGCTCCAAAAAGCGACGTCGACCCTGATGAGGACCTAATTTCAATTGCAGCCAAGGAAACGGAAAAGGCTTACAATGCAGGGCGGACGGGTATTCTCAAAGCCCTGAACGATGAGATCCTGCCGCTAGGCCAACAGTTAGGTATCGAGGCGCTGGAATCGGTAAATCTCAACAGCAATGCGTCAATGTCGCTTAAGAAGGGTGGAGCAGATACTAGCTTCTCCAAAGTGACAGCTGGGGAAAGGTTGAGGCTCCGTTTGGCAACCGCAATCGCACTCTTGAGGGTGGGACCACGGCTGGGTATCGGCCGCCATCCAGGACTTTTGATTATTGATTCTCCAGGTAAGGAAGAGGTGGCTAAGGTCAATCTCGAAGCACTACTCGCAGAATTACGAAAGATAACCGACGAAATGGAAGGTTTGCAGGTAATCGTGGCCGGTACTAACGTGGACGAAATCGTCGGAGTGCTAGGGGAAGACAACTGCCGCATCGCGCGCGGTGAAAACTATGTTTGGTAGCGCTAGAAAATGGCAGAATGCATGAGCGTTAACGCTATACTCGCGGCGAACGTTGCGAACGGTACCATCCCTACTCTTGAAGAACTCGGGGGGCTCGATTCGCTCCTCGAGGAACAGGATGCGATCGTATCTGGTCCGTTTCTGGATGTAATTGTAGAAACGATCGTGGGTGAGCCAGTTCAAGTTCAAACCCTGTTGCTTGGGCTTGTTGCAGAAGGGTTTCTCAAAGCCGATCAGCCTGCAGTCTTCCGTGACGCTGCGAATACGCTTTTGGCCAATGCAACGTTAAGAAACATTGCGCGTCTAAATCTTGTCGAGGCCTTCGAACAGCGTGTCAAAGCACGGCGACCCGGAAAAGACGCGCTAACAGCCGCGTACGCGCTCGAAGCATTGTTTCGCTATGGGCTCGAGAACCATCGGACGAAACTCCGAATTCTACTTTTGTTCGATGATCTGAATGGTGACGAAGACGGCCTATTCGCACAACATGCAGCCAGACTTGTCGGGGTCGCTTATCACCATTGGGGTGAGGGCGAACTTAGGAACATTTTAGTTCGACTTCAGGCAAACGACGAAGCAGCTGACGAGGCAGCGTACGAACTGGCGATGGTTGCCTTTGCAAACGCCTTGGACGCCAAGGAAATGGTTGAGATTGAGACAGGAATGAATGATGCGCGCGCTCTGTTCATGAGTGTATTGAACCGAGATGCAAACCGGCTTGATGCTTTGATGCACGTTGGCCTGATCGACATCGTCGAATCTTTCTCCGCTGGGAACGATGTTAAGTTTTCGGAACGTATCGATAACCTAAGGCGTCTATTCGCAGAACAGCGCGACCAAATGGCGATAGCGCAAACACCAGATTGGCTTACACCTCGTGTTGATCGAGAGGTCGAGTGGTGGTCCTTGCTTCGCATGCTCAAGTCAATTGACAATAGTATCAACCGCGAAAGTTGGAGAGACGCAGGTAAGGTGCTGGAGCAGGTCCTCGCCATCTACGACGCGGAGCAAACGGTGTCGATTGGTGGTGCCCTTAATGCACTTTTTGCGCCACGAATTGAGGCTGCCTTCGTGCGTCGAAAAGGACTTGCTGCGCACCTCTGTGATTTTCTCGATGATGAGGAATGGTGCCCTGCGGAGCGACCAGCTGCGGAAATTTTGCGTAATCGTATCTCGCAAATAGCCCAGGATGGCTATTCGTCGCGAGAGGTAGTGGAGGACGGTGCCTTTCCTGAGCTCAGCGCCTTCCTCCAAGACCCCAGCTTTCTGAGCCAGGTTCCTTCGGAAATTGCTACAAAGCTGGAAGTTGAGCTTGTAGAAAAGAGAAACAGTACACGACTGAAAATGCGGCGCGACGTCCAAAACATTTTTAGCAAAGTGTCCGATCGCCTGGCTAATGCTTCAGACTATCGGGGGGATATCAGAGGATCATTTGACCAACTGATCCAACAGATCGTTACCTTCTGTGAAGTTCGGCAGAATTCTGACCTCTCTCAGTTAGGGGATCGCGTCGCGTATTTGAGGAACCCAAATGCCGTTGAGAGTGATCTCCAAAGGGACCTTAGGGATTATTTGAGCGGCAATTTGGCGGCTGCAGATACCATGACAGAGATACCTGGAATAGCCGCCGGTCGTTCGGATCTCTACGTAAATTTTGGCGGTTTGAAGTTTGTTATCGAACTCAAAAAGCACCACGGAATTGTTGATGATGACGTCGCGCGAAGCTCTCGTGCGCAAGCGGTCGCATATCAAGCAACAGGTCCTAAACTTGGAATGCTCGGGATTTTGGAACTGGTCGATCGTTCCGGGCCGCCGCCAAGTTTAAATGAGTGCATATGGACTGACTCGTACATTCCAGAAGGCAGTCACCTCCTACGCAATCTCGTAGTTTTTAGGGTTCCAGGAATGCTAAAAACGCCATCTACAATGAAATGATTGTGAAGTGTTGCACGAAATGCCTTAGTGCTAACGATAGCTTCGCTAGTCTGCCCCATGTTCAACATCCCCCCAGTGCTTGTTTGGTGGCAATTTCGTTGCCCGCCGCGCGATATCGACAAAGGTGACTGGCATGAAGTTCCACACATCAACGCCAACATTCACGGAATTGCGCGACCCGCGCCAGTTGTCGTGAACGTGACCGAAGAACTGCAGTGCGCCTCGACGGGCGTGGTTCCAAGTAATCATTGGGTAGTGGCTAAGTGTGTTGAGTTGGTTTTGCGGCCCGTCTCGAAGCTCTGCGAAATGGGAAACTGAATCCCAGGGTAGCTCCAGTGTTGGCTTGTGATCGTGGTTGCCAATAACCAGATGACGTTCTGCACCCGGCAACTGGTTGAAAATGTGCTCTACGTAAACGCTGTCCTTAGCCTTGGTGCCAAAGGCAAAGTCACCCAGAATCCAAAGCTGGTCTTCCGGGCCAACCACCTTCCACATATTTTCCAACATCGCAGCATCCATCTGTGATGCCGACACGAAGGGGCGGTTACAAAATCGCAAGATATTTTCATGGCCGAAATGCGTGTCGGCTGTATACCAGATTGTCATTGAGCATTCTTTCGGTTCAGTTAGCCGCCAGGGCCCGAAATTCCTCCGGAATGTAGTCGAGCGCCAATAATTTCAGAAAAAGCAGATTCAGAGGCAATTGCGTCTCCACCCACTGCATTTTTTCAGCGTCAATACTTAGATTAAAGCCACCAGACTTGTTGAGAGAAATGCAAATTTCTCGCCCGTTTTGAAAATCCCAAAGCAACTCGCAAAATGGAACTTTTCCATTGTTAGGATGCGTTGAAAACGCTTGAACACTGAGCCAAGATTGTTGGCAATACATCCGCAAAGACAGCCCATAGCTGTTGTTGCTCCTGTGTTTTCAATGTTTGAAAATTAGAAATGGACCGCGATGCCGCCGACTTTAACGCCAGTACAGGTGCAAGCTTTGATAGGATAGCTTCCTTGGTGCGTGAGACATCGCCTGATTTCGCACTTACCATCTCACCACCCCACCAGTGACCAGTCGATGGCGACTGAACCTAGAGATATTTGCGAAACAACCAAAGCGCAAAACAAGTCTGCATGGTTTGTATGTATACTTGGCATCACTACCCACCTTATATGTATAATCTGGTTTTTAGATAATCTGAAAATGAGATTACTGGAAGTGTCCGAAGCATCTTACGGGCACTCAATTGACCAAAACACTTCACACCAATGGACATTTGGCGCTCATCGAAGCGCTCATTTCTGCCCGTAAGTCACAAAAGCTCTCTCAGGCGGTCTTGGCAGAACGGTTGAAGTGTCATCAATCGTTCGTCGCGCGGATCGAGTCAGGTCAGCGGCGTATTGATGTACCCGAATTGGTGATCATTGCGCGGGCGCTCGATGTTCCAGCGGAACACTTCTTCGATGCAGTCATTAAAGCTGTACCGCCTGGCGAGCGAATTTAAGACTCTGATTTCGTTGACCAATCACGAATACCACAAGGGGTTTGTACAGCTTTGAGTGTGACCAAAGCATAACTATTCGCGCTCAAAAACTCCCTCAAACCCCGTACTCAACATAGCGACGACTTTACCCCGAAAACATCGGTGTTAAGCCGCCTAATGTACAACCTATGTGTAGATAATGGACCCGAGTTAGAACGAAATGGGCAAACTATGGGTCACTTCACACCAATTCACAAAATGCGCCAATTTACATTAACCACATTTGGAATGCCCGCAGCTTCTACAGGTCATGCAGCCTTCGACCATTTGTAGTGTGAACTCGCCACAGGAGGGGCAAGGTTTTCCTGGTCGTTGGTCAAGGTTTACGACGGTTGCTTGCGGGTCAGATTTTAACCCCATACCCTCACCTTCGATAAAGCCGATTTTGACCATATGTGTTTCAATTACGCTGCCTATGGCTGCTAAAATGGACGGAATGTATTTCCCTTGTACCCAAGCGCCACCGCGCGGATCAAAGACTGCTTTTAGCTCCTCAACGACAAAAGATACGTCACCACCACGGCGGAACACAGCTGAAATCATTCTGGTGAGCGCCAATGTCCAAGCATAGTGCTCCATATTCTTGGAATTGATAAAGACCTCGAATGGGCGGCGATGCCCTCCGATAATGATATCGTTAATCGTCAAATAGATAGCGTGCTCGGAATCTGGCCATTTTAGCTTATAGGTCGAACCCTCCAACGTCTGCGGGCGGTCTAAAGGTTCTGACATATAGACAACTTCGGCGCTTTCAGCGGCAGGTGGCGTGTTCGCATCTTCACCAGGCGCTGTGTCGGTATTCTCTGATACGGACAGAACTGAGCCTGTGACGTCATTGGGACGATAGGTCGTGCAGCCTTTACAGCCTTGATCCCAGGCTTGCATGTAGACGTCTTTGAACTCGTCGAAGGAGATGTCTTCAGGGCAGTTGATCGTCTTGGAAATCGAGCTGTCGATCCATTTCTGGGCTGCCGCTTGCATTTTGACATGCGCTGCTGGTGCGAGGGTTTGGGCGTTCACAAAGTGATTTGGTAACGCTGCATCGACGCCAAATTTTTCACGGTACATTTTGACCGCATAGTCGACCACTTCTTCTTCTGTGCGAGAGCCGTCCTTTTGCAGGACCTTACGGGTATACGCATAGGCAAATACAGGCTCGATCCCTGATGATACGTTACCTGCATAAAGGCTGATCGTGCCTGTTGGGGCGATAGAGGTCAAAAGAGCATTGCGGATGCCGTGGGTGCGAATTGCATCACGCACGTCATCGTCCATATTCATCATGTTCCCTGACGCCAGGAATTTCTCCGCGTCGAACAAGGGGAAGGCACCCTTTTCCTTAGCCAAATCCACAGAGGCGAGATACGCGGCGCGGGCGATTGCGTGCAGCCAGCGGTCGGTTTGACGCGCCGCTTCGTCAGTGCCGTATTCGAGGCCCAACATCAAAAGTGCGTCGGCTAAACCTGTGACGCCCAGACCGATCCGGCGCTTGTTTTGAGCTTCTTGCTGTTGTGCGGGAAGAGGGAATTTGGATACGTCGACAACATTGTCCATCATGCGCACTGCAGTTGCGACCAGATCCTTTAAGGCGCTTGGGTCTAACTGTGCCGTTTTTTCAAAGGGGTCCGTTACCAGGCGGGCAAGGTTGATCGACCCAAGCAAGCACGCGCCATAAGGGGGCAGGGGCTGCTCGCCGCACGGGTTTGTTGCGCAGATGTTTTCGATATAGTTGAGGTTATTGGCTTTATTGATCCGGTCAATAAAGATCACACCGGGTTCTGCATAATCATATGTGGCCTGCATGATCTTGTTCCAAAGATCTCGAGCTTGGACTGTGCTATACACTTTTCCGTCGAATATCAGCTCCCATGAACCATCCGCTTTGACCGCTTCCATAAAGGGGTCTGTCACCAGAACGGACATGTTGAACATGCGCAGGCGCGCGGGGTCTGATTTGGCAGTGATGAAATGTTCGATATCGGGATGATCGCAGCGCATCGTTGCCATCATTGCGCCGCGACGCGAGCCCGCAGACATGATCGTACGGCACATTGCATCCCAGACATCCATGAACGACAGCGGGCCAGAGGCATCGGCTGCAACGCCTTTTACATCAGCACCACGAGGGCGGATCGTTGAGAAATCGTACCCAATGCCGCCGCCTTGTTGCATCGTCAGTGCTGCTTCTTTGAGCATCTCAAAGATCCCGCCCATACTGTCAGGCACAGTGCCCATGACAAAGCAATTAAACAGGGTCACTTGGCGTGCAGTACCTGCGCCAGCGGTAATACGTCCAGCAGGAAGATATTTGAAATCCTCTAGCGCCTCGTAAAATTTACTTTCCCAAGTCGCAGCATCGGTTTCTGCACGGGCCAAGTCGCGTGCAATACGGCGCCAACTGTCTTCCACAGTTTTGTCGATCGGAGTGCCATTCGCCTCTTTGAAGCGGTATTTCATATCCCAGATCTGTTCAGCGATGGGGGCAGCAAAGCGGGTCATGGCGCGAATCCTGTTGGTGGTTTTCGTGGTGGCGTGACGGCGTGATTACTACAGCCTTAGTAAATATCTCAATCCAGAAAATGACAAAGATGAAGAATTTATTAGCAATGATACCACAACACCTTGTCGATTTCAAAGTCTAAGCTACAATATACTGTAGCAGTATGGACAACTCTGTGGAGATCCTGTGGATAACTATGTCAATCTCATAAAACTGTCGGTTGGTTCCGAAAGCGTCGAGGCTTTGATGGCTTGGCAAAACGTTTATCGCCGACAATTTGCTGATGGTCAGCCACGTCATATTACGCGGATGTGGCCCAAGCGTGAAAAGGAACTTGTTAATGGTGGCTCGATTTATTGGGTTATCAAGGGAGAGGTTCAATGTAGGCAAAAAATCTTGCGGCTAGACGCACATACGGGCGAAGATGGTATTCGCCGGTGTGCGATCGTTTTAGGGAATGAGATTTTTCGCACCACCAGTGCACCACGTCGCCCTTTTCAGGGGTGGCGATATCTTACAAAAGAAGATGCCCCCCTAGATCTTACGGCGGACAAAAAGGCAGATTCAATACTACCGGCCTCTTTAGCCAAAGCACTGTCAGATATTGGTATTCTTTGATGTTTGCAGTGTGAGATAAAGTATATCAGGCGGTTTAGTGATCTGTGGTTTTTATACCATAGGCCGCCTGATATATTTAAGCATCCAGTTGTTCTAAAAGATTTTTGAGTACGGTCTTATGTGTGTCTTCACAAGTCGCGACACGGCTGCGCCATAGGGTTGCCTGTGACTTTAAGATCATTCCATCACTTAGGATTTTAAGGTGGTTGGCGCGCAGAGTTTCACCGGTTGATGTGATGTCGGCGATCATTTCAGCCGTCTCATTCTTAACCGTGCCCTCGGTTGCGCCTTGGCTGTCGACCAGTTGATAATCGGCTACCCCAACGTCGCTGAGATACTCTCTGACCAAGCGATGGTACTTGGTTGCGATGCGGAGACGGTGATTATGAACCTTGCGAAAAGCAGCGGCTGCGGCATCAAGGTCATCTAGTGTGTCGACGTCATACCAGCATTGTGGGACTGCCAGAATCAAATCGGCATGGCCAAAGCCCATGGGGGCAATCTCTTCGACTTGTTGCTCCCAACGAGGTAGCTTTTCATGAACCAAATCTGTGCCGGTGACGCCAAGATTGATACGCCCAGTCGCCAGTTCACGTGGGATTTCACTGGCTGATAAAAGTACCAGTTCTACCCCATCAACCCCATCAACCGCGCCTGCATATTCGCGATCTGATCCGGTCCGGCTCAGTGTGATGCCACGCTTTGAAAACCAATCAAAGGTCTTCTCCATCAATCGTCCCTTTGACGGAACGCCAAGTTTCACAGTCATTTCTGCATTTCCTCTTCGAGGGCGAGGATCAGGTAAGGGCGAATAACTCCCCCCACGGCCGGAATTTCAGTACCCTGTCCCAATTGACGCGTCAGTGCATCATAGCGACCCCCTAATGCAATAGGGGGAAGGTCAGGACGATGTGCTGCATAAAAGCCAAATACGAACCCATCGTAGTATTCCATCGATGTCCGCCCGTAAGATGCTTCAAAATCTAGGTTGTCCACATCGATGCCGCGAATGCGTAAGGCCGAAATCCGTGCGGACAAACGTTCTAGGGCGGGTAGTATCGCAGGTAAATCAACTGCGATATTTCGCATTTGTTCCAGCGCATATGGCATGGTTTCACGCACCGTCATTAAGGCTTCTAGTGCGAATAGCTCGTTCTCAGCAATAGGACCAGCTTGGGCATCAGCGCACAATGAGGCGCGTCGCGCGTCGATTTCGGAGGCGCGGCGCTTCCCAATTTGAGGCACATCTGGTGCACAAAAATCGTCGGCCAATAGCTTAAGACGTGTGGGCGAGGGGGCGATACGACTGGAAAAACGATCTAGTAGGGCGCGGAACCTACGTGGACGCCAAATATGACGACGCAGCGCTGTTTTACGAGCCTCTGTGGTGGACAATCCATCAACGGCGGCAAGTAAAATTCCGATATCGCCAGTCGCTGCGCGTAAGTTTAGGCCGCGCAGCTGCAATTGCATAAGAGCGAAAACTTCGGCGTCGACCTCAGCAGGATCTGTGCGATCAAAGACTTCGTAGCCCACTTGAACATATTCGTTTGCTCGATCTGGGTCATGTTCTTGGCGGCGGAAAACCTCTCCGGCATAGGTATACCGGGCAGGATCAGCCCCCTGCGCCATATGTTTTTGGACAACAGGTAACGTAAAGTCGGGGCGCAGCATCTGTTCGCCGCGCAATGCATCACTGGTGATATAAGCGCGCCCACGAATATCCTCGCCATATAGGTCGAGCAATGTATCCGCAGATTGCAACAACGGGAGGTCAACGGGGTGAGCCCCCGCGATTTCAAAATTCTGGCGCAACAAGGCCGCTTTGGCCATGATGAGCGAGCGGTTCGGTGAGTTTGGCATGTTCTATACGTCCTGACCGGCAAGAATTTCACGCACCTTGGCAATCAGGTCAGCGCGAGGCACTTCGAATTGACTAGGGCGTTCTTTCCATTCTTCTAGGGTCGCGTCTTGGGCAATTTTTGCGCCAAGGATAAGATCCTTGATTTGTATGACACCACGCTCTTTTTCGTCGCCACCTTCGATAATCGCAACGGGTGAATTGCGCTTGTCCGCGTATTTCAATTGATTTCCGAAGTTCTTTGGATTTCCAAGATAAACTTCGGCCCGGATGCCAGCGTTGCGCAGTTCTGAAACCATAGATTGATAATCAGCCATCCGGTCACGATCCATCACAGTGATCACAACTGGTCCGATTGGTGTCGTGGCCAGTCGACCTTTCTCGCGTAGGGCAGCAAGGAGGCGGTCAACACCGATTGAGACCCCTACAGCAGGGACTTCTTGACCTGTAAAACGTTTGACGAGACCATCGTAACGCCCGCCACCGGATACGGATCCGAATTGCCGCTTGCGGCCTTTCTCGTCGAGGATCTCGAATGTAAGTTCGGCTTCAAATACTGGGCCGGTATAATACCCAAGGCCGCGGACGATAGAGGGATCGATCAAGACCTGATCTGCACCATATCCTGCAGCGGCCATCAATTCCCCAATTTGTGCGAGTTCAGCGATGCCATCTAGGCCGATTTTACTATCCCCGACCGCATTGCGCAGGTTTGCCATCGTGCCTGATACATCGTCAGCCCGAGATGTGAGAAATGCAATTACCGGATCTGCTTGGGCATCGCCCAGACCAACACCGTCGATATAGGCGCCAGAGGCATCAAGGCGACCTTTGCCCAAAAGCTCTCGTACGCCTGCCACACCAACTTTGTCGAATTTATCGATGGTGCGCAGCACGTCGTCGCGCTTTGGGTCATCTTCGGCAAGGCCCATTGCCTCAAGAACACCATTTAAAACCTTGCGGTTATTGACGCGAACAAGGTAGTCGCCACGCGGAATACCCACGGTTTCCAGCGTATCAGAAAGCATCATGCAGATTTCGGCATCTGCGGCCATAGAGGCCGTCCCAACTGTATCCGCGTCGCATTGATAGAATTGGCGATATCGACCAGGCCCCGGTTTTTCGTTGCGCCAAACAGGTCCCATCGCATAGCGTCGATAAGGGTTGGGCAAATCATTGCGGTGCTGCGCATAGACACGGGCCAATGGTGCCGTCAGATCATAGCGCAATGCCATCCAATCGCCATTGCCGTCGTCATCAGATTCCTGCCATGCAAAAACGCCTTCGTTCGGGCGATCCACGTCGGGGAGGAATTTTCCGAGTGCTTCGACTGTTTCGACGGCCGATGATTCGAGCGCTTCAAAGCCGTAATGATGGTACACACCTGCGATTGCCTGCAGCATATGACTGCGCTGGCTCACCTCTTCGCCGAAATAGTCACGGAAGCCTTTGGGCGTTTGCGCCTTAGGGCGGGGCTGTTTCTTGGCTTTGGCCATAGTGGCCTCCTCGCGGGTGGTTAAACTCGCCACGCGTCTATCCCAAGGCAGCCTTAACAGCAAGAGAACTGCGCAATCAGTTCGCCATAGACGTCCAGAGATAGGCCAGATACTGCTCTTGCAAGGAGATATAGACGATGCAACATCTTGAAGAACAAATTGCCCATCTCACACGCAGTGTTGATGAAATGAGCGATGTGATCGCCAGACAGCAAAATGAACTAGATTTATTGACCCGTCGCGTTGCCATGTTGATGGCCCGTGAAGCAAGCCGTGAATCCGAGGGCGGTGGTGGCGTTATATTCGCGGACGAACGACCGCCACATTACTAAAGCTTAGATTTCTTCTACATCCATCACACCGTCAAGGCTTTTGAGAGCACCTTTGATCTGGGGCGAGATGGGAAACATCTGACCCAGATCCATCTCAATGTCACCCGGTAACGCAGGATCCTGTAGATACAGGTAAATTTCGCCAGGGTTCGCCGCACGTGCCGCTGACTTTGCATCTTCGAGGACACTGGCGACGGTCGCGACTGCATTTGCGCTTTCAACATATATTCGCAAGCTTGATCGGCCCGCATCGGCAATCGCGCTATCAATTGGCCCGGCCGAGCGCATCAGGAGTTTCAGTTGATCCGCCTCGGCTGTGGCTTCGGCCGTGATAACAACTTTGGATCCCGTCTCTAGGAATTCGCGCGATTTTTCGAGTACATCGGAAAAAATCGTAACCTCATAAGCTCCGGTGGTGTCCGAAAGCTGAGCAAAGGCAAATCGGTTGCCCCGCGCAGATTTACGTTCTTGGCGACCTGCAACAACCCCTGCCATTTTTGCCATGAACGGCCCGCGCTGAGCTTTGGCTGCGACTTCATCCATCGTCAGGACGTCTTTACGCTTAAGCGCGGGCATATAGTCATCAAGCGGGTGGCCTGTCAGGTAAAAGCCAATTGCGCGGAATTCTTCGTTCAGCCGCTCTGCCGGGAGCCAGTCAGGAACAGTAGCCATGCGCGGCTCCGGCAAATCATCGCCAGCTTCACCAAACAAGGATACTTGGTTAGAATTTTTCTGCTCGTAAATAGCAGCTGAGTAGCTGACCAGACGCTCAAGGCTTTCAAATACACGGCGTCGGTTTTTATCGATTTGGTCAAAAGCACCAGCCCGTGCGAGCATTTCTAACGGGCGTTTGCCGACTTTCTTTAGATCCACACGACGTGCAAAATCAAAGATGGTTGTAAATGCCGTATCCCCGCGCGCCTCGACGATCAGGTTCATGGCCTCCACACCGACGTTTTTCAGTGCTCCCAGCGCGTATACTAACGCGCCATCAGCCACATCAAATGTCGCGAGCGAGCGGTTGATACAGGGGGCGACATAGGGCAAGGCGAGGCCCTTTTTGACCTCTTCAAAGTACACCGCCAGCTTTTCTGTAAGGTGGATGTCGCAATTCATGACACCGGCCATGAATTCCACTGGATGGTTCGCTTTTAACCATCCGGTTTGATAGGAGACGACTGCATAGGCAGCAGCGTGGGATTTGTTAAAGCCATAGTTTGCGAATTTTTCGAGAAGATCAAAAACTTCGCTGGCTTTTTTCTTGTCGACACCGTTTTCTGCGGCCCCTTTTTCAAATTTAGGGCGCTCGGCATCCATTGCCTCTTTGATCTTTTTACCCATCGCACGGCGTAACAGATCAGCGCCGCCGAGGCTGTAACCTGCCATGATCTGTGCGATCTGCATAACCTGTTCTTGATAGACGATAATACCTTGAGTTTCCTCGAGGATATGATCGATGAGGGGATGCACGCTTTCGATTTTACGCAGGCCGTTTTTGACCTCGCAATAGGTTGGGATGTTTTCCATCGGACCCGGGCGATACAGTGCCACAAGTGCAACGATGTCTTCGATACAGGTTGGTTTCATGCGCTTGAGCGCATCCATCATACCCGTGGATTCTACCTGAAATACGGCGACGGTTTTTGCGGCGGAATACAGATCGTAAGTGGGTTTATCATCCAACGGGATGGCGTTGATTTCATTCACGGCCCCTTCGGGAGGGGTGTAAATCTGGGTGCCGTCTGCGGCCACATGTAAATCACGTCCCGATTTCAAAACCAGATTAATCGCATTTTGAATAACGGTCAGGGTTTTGAGGCCCAAAAAGTCAAATTTGACCAAACCTGCCTGTTCCACCCATTTCATGTTGAACTGTGTCGCAGGCATATCCGACCGTGGATCTTGGTACAGAGGGACCAATGCATCCAGCGGCCTATCGCCGATTACAACACCTGCGGCGTGGGTAGAGGCGTTGCGCAACAACCCTTCGACTTGTTGGCCGTAAGTCAGCAGCCGATCAACAACCGGTTCATTGCGGGCTTCCTCGGCGAGGCGGGGTTCGTCTTTGAGCGCCTTTTCGATGGAAACCGGTTTGACCCCCTCGACTGGGATCATTTTGGACAGGCGGTCCACTTGACCAAAGGGCATTTGTAAAACACGCCCAATGTCGCGCACGGCAGCCTTGGACAGGAGCGCTCCGAAGGTGATGATTTGCCCGACTTTGTCGCGGCCATATTTTTGTTGAACGTATTTAATGACCTCTTCACGGCGGTCCATGCAAAAATCGATGTCGAAATCCGGCATCGAAACCCGTTCTGGGTTCAAAAAGCGTTCAAACAGTAAGTTGTATCGCAGAGGGTCAAGGTCGGTGATCGTCAAGGCGTAAGCCACGAGAGATCCTGCACCCGAGCCACGCCCCGGGCCAACTGGGATACCTTGATCTTTGCCCCATTGAATAAAATCAGCAACGATTAGGAAATAGCCGGGAAAGCCCATGCCTTCGATAATATCCAGCTCGAAATCAAGCCGTTTTTGATAGTCTTCGGGGCTAACCGCATGCGGGATGACAGCCAGACGCTGCTGTAGCCCTTCATTTGCGATGCGTCGTAATTCGGCCACCTCATCATCTGCGAATTTCGGCAAGATAGGATCGCGAAGATAAGCCATAAACGCGCAGCGCTGGGCGATTTCAACGGTGTTTTCAATTGCTTCAGGTAAGTCTGCAAAAAGAGTGATCATCTCTTCTTGGCTTTTAAAATAATGCTGAGGTGTCAGGCGGCGGCGCGGTTCGTTTTGGTCTACATAGGCGCCTTCGGAGATGCAGATTAGGGCGTCGTGTGCCTCGTACATTTCCGTTTTGGGAAAATACACATCGTTGGTGGCAACCAAAGGTAGGTCCATTGCATAGGCCATCTCAATGTGGCCACGTTCACTCAGGCGTTCGATTTCGGGCTGGCCATCCTCGCCTGGATGGCGTTGTAACTCAACATAAAGTCGATCTGCAAAAATCTGTTTGAGACGCAGCATAAGCGTTTCAGCCGCAGGCCGTTGGTCGTGTTGCAGCAGCATACCTATTGGACCTGTCGGACCACCGGTGAGGCATATAAGACCTGCATTATTGGCTTCTAGATCTTCCAAACTGACCTGTGGCAGCTGGCCGGTGTTGTTAATGTACAAACACGATGACAACTTCATCAGGTGTTCATAGCCGGTCTCGTTTTGAGCAAGCAAAACGATCGGAGCAGGGGCTTTGACTTTTTCTCCCGGTGCACTTTGCACATAGGTGAGATCAACTTGACAGCCAATAATGGGTTGAATGCCTGCCTTGGATGCTGACACCGAAAATTCCAGTGCCGCAAAAAGTGAATTGGTATCTGTCACCGCCACGGCTGGCATATGATTTGCCTTGCAAAGGTCCGGCAGTTTTTTCAGCCGCACTGCTCCCTCAAGTAAGGAATATTCGGTGTGGGTGCGCAGGTGGATGAATCGAGGAGAAGCTGTCATGGCTTCATCCTATCAAACCCAGCGGTCAGGAAAACAAAGAAGCGACATCCTAGGGTATTTTAGAAAGACATTCATATTTAATGTCAGAGTATATAATATACCTGCCTACATGGCTTCGCCATCGATGTTGATGACAACGCGAATTTGTCATGCTAGCCTTGATCCTAGGCGCTTGGCGTATTGATGTATTTGGTATGGGGTTTGATGATGAGTGACCACAAACACGGCACAATGGATATCTCGGGGCAAGAGAAAACCTATGCTGCTTTTATCGGCTTCACATCACGGGTTTGTGTTGCCTTAATCTTATTTGCTCTTTTCCTGGCAGTATTTGCCCTTTAGAGACATGAAATACATGGCATCGTAAACTTAGCGATGTGAAGGATTTTCCAAAAGACTGGAGATATGCAAATGCGTTGTGTTTCGCTTTTGCGCGGTGTTGCTTTGATCTGCACAGCTGCGTTGGTGTTGGCTGGATGCGCCAGTGACCCTCATGAACATAATGCAGACCCCGAGGTTATTGCTCGTGCGGCTTATCGTAATTCTAATGAACCTTCGATGACTTTAATCACTATGGTGAACAATCGAAGCGGGCAAGGTGGACATACGGCTCTGATGGTGAACGCATCAGAAACGGTAATTTTCGATCCCGCGGGTTCGTTTTTTGCGGATACTGTGCCTGAATATAACGATGTTCTGTATGGTGTATCTCCGGTGGTTTTTCAGGCCTATCGCAGCGCTCATGCGCGCAGCACATATCACGTGGTTTCTCAAACCGTCCCACTTACACAAGCACAGGCTGAGGCCGCTTATAATTTGGTCACCACAAACGGTCGCGTCGCTGGTGCATATTGTGCGAGGGCGACGTCAAGTATTTTACACCAAATCCCCGGATTCGAGAGCATAAAGCCGACGTTTTTTCCTGTGAAGTTGCAAGAGCAGTTCCAAGAGCTGCCAGGTGTGCAAACTGAGTTGTATCGTGAAGACGATGACGAGGATTTAAGATCAGGTATCGCTGAAAGCAACGCTGCGTTGAATACGCACTAGCTGAACAGGTACAAGAGACCGTATAGGGTGGCAGCTCCGGTTGCCATCGCTAACAATACGTTTTTGCCAATCGCCGCGGTGGCAAAGGTCAAAGTGCCGGCTATCAAATATATTGGATGGATTTCCCCCCCTGTCGGGGTGGGCCATAACGTTAGCGGTGCTGCGATTGCTGGAACTATGGCAACCCCTGTGTAACGCAGGTGACGCATGAGCCATTCTGGCATGGATTTATTCCCTACAAAGCCGATAAACAAAAATCGCATCGCATAGGACCCGACTGCAAGGCAGATGATTATGGTCCACAGGGTTACATGGTTGAGAGTTGGCTCGGTCATTGTTTAGGCTCCTGTTTTGCAGTGGTTTTGAGCCAGAGTTCAGTTTGTGCGCCAGCGACCATGCCCGCAAAACCTGCAACGATCAGGCCTAGATTATAAGGCATCGCTGCGGCAGGCAGAGAGACACAAATCGCGGTAAAGCATGCCACAACATGGGCAGGGGTACGCAGCATCGGGCCAGCCATAGCGAGAAAAGCCAGAGGCAACACGAAATCGAGCCCCCAACTATCAGGAACTTGCGCCCCGATGTAGGCACCGGTGATCGTCATCAACATCCAACATGGTGCAACCAAAGCATTGGTTCCAAAAAAATAAGCCAAGCGTTGGGAGATGGTCAGCTCAGGTTTGTTTTCAAATTCTATAATCGACAGGGCATAGGAGTGATCAACGGTCATGTAAGCGGCAAAAGCGCGTTGCCACAGGGGGGCGCTGCCCAAATAGGGGGTGAGTGATGCGGAATACATGGCCATGCGCAAGTTGACGGCGAGTGCGGAAATGATCACGATGATCGTCGGGGTGTGTTCTTGCATCAATTGCAAGCCAGTAAACTGCGCAGACCCCGCATAGACGGCTAATGAAAAGGCCAGTGCCTCTAGGATGTCTAACCCAGCTTCCGCAGAAAGAACGCCAAACAATAGACCAAACGGGCCTGAAACCAGCATAAAGGGTGCGCTATCGCGCATTGCTTTGAGAAAAGAGGGATAGGCGCTTGGTTTCTGAGTGGAGTTTAACATGTATCGCTTGTATCAATCTTTGGAATGTTTCAGCGGTAACAGGGCTGGGGCAGTATAGCAATTCAATACACGGTGTAAGCGCATGGCTAAAACCTATGGAGTGATTTTAGCTGGTGGGCAGGCAAGGCGCATGGGGGGCTGCGACAAAGCCTTGCAGCCTTTGTCCGGGGCCACGTTATTGACCCATGTTATCCAAAGATTTGAACTGCAGATTCCGAATTTGGCGATCAATGCCAATGGAGAAGCAAGCCGGTTTGACGATTTTGCCCTTCCAGTGATCCCAGATACGGTACAAGGGTTTGCCGGACCTCTGGCTGGTGTGCTTGCGGGGTTGGACTGGGCGGATGCCCAAGGGGCGGATTGTATTGTGACAGTGGCAACGGATACGCCATTTTTCCCCAAGGATTTAGTAACACGTCTACAAAAAGCGTCTTTGGGGCAAAGCTATCCACTTGTGATTGCCGCAACCGCGGATGGGGGATTACATCCAACATTCGGTCTGTGGTCTGTGGCGCTGCGGGATGTGCTGCGCCACGATTTACAATGTGGCATGCGGAAGATGATGCGTTGGGTCAAAGATCAGGACGGGCGCATACTGACGTTTGATGCGACAGGTCCGGTTGATCCATTCTTTAATATCAATACACCACAAGACCTAAGCTACGCTGAAACGCTGCTTGAGGACTTGCTCTAATCAAATGTACCAGCAACGCGCCCAAGTAACATGAATGCACGGGCGGTGCGTGTGTTGCTTAGTTCGGAAATTTCCGCGTCAGTTGCCGTCTCTGAAAACCGGGTGAACATCTGGTCGAAACGGCGCAAGAAATGATGTGCAGCGTCGCGAAAAATAGGGTCTTGCTTCATGCGGCCAGAGCTAAGTGCAAGAGATGAACGGTCACGAACCCCGCCCAATGCGGCAATGGCGCGCCCTCTTGCGCCTTGACCAAATTGGCGCCACACATCAGGGCGCGCTCTGTCAGGGCGTAGATCATCCATGTAAATGCCGTCTTGGCTCAGCAGTGTGAGAATGTCTTGGGCGGCACGAATAAGCTGCGAGGCATAGTGATCCTTAAGCGCAAGCCGTAACGCGACAAACCCATCTTCGTCATCTGCGCTTTCTGGAAAGTTCATAGCACGAATGAAATGCTCGTTTGATAGGGGGGCTGTGGGTGTTTCGGTCGGTGTCCCAAACGCGAGAGATCCCTGTTGGATAACCGTCTCTGAGGCTTTTTCGGGAATGGCGGGCCTGTCAGAGGCGCGGCGACTGCTCTGAAAGGTGGCAGGGGCCGCTGCTGGTGCGCGCGTGTTTTGAATAATCTCTTCGAGTTTTTGTGTTAGCGAGGAATCTGCAACCGAAGCTGCGTTTTGTGTATGTGACAAGTACATATGGCGCAGGCTCGAGATCGCGGCATGCAGGCGTGTGCTTTCCTCGCGTATAATACGTGCAGAGCGCAGAGTTATGGCTGCGACAACCAGCATAATTACTGGCATCATTACAGCTAATATGCGCACCAGAGGCGCGTTCCATTCCGACGATGCTGCAGCTTCTGGTGTTAGGACATACACACCAACGACAACCAACGCCCATATAATACCTAGCAGCAGCGCGATCGCTTCGGGTAGGCCGAGCGAGCGGTTTGTCCCTTGGTCACTGATCTCGTTGAGCAGTGGACCCGCGTTGGACATGTCCTTTGTATCGCTTTCGTTGCTCATTAACTGCCTCATGTAATAATTGGCTGAAATACCATGCTAAAAATCAGGCGAGTGATCACTGACGC
Organism: uncultured Paracoccaceae bacterium; assembly: GCA_947499635.1. GTDB lineage: Bacteria > Pseudomonadota > Alphaproteobacteria > Rhodobacterales > Rhodobacteraceae > Epibacterium. The sequence continues at coordinate 64,521 of CANMPD010000011.1, forward strand.
CCGATTTCGGGCGTCGGATCTTAGGCAAATGTGATGTTGAGAATCTCGTAAGAACGCACACCGCCGGGGGTGCGTACATCGACACTGTCACCTTCGTCTTTGCCGATAAGGGCGCGGGCGAGAGGTGATCTGATGTTCAGTAGGCCTGCTTCAATATTTGCCTCGTGTTCGCCGACAATCTGCCAAGTCTTCTCTTCTTCAGTGTCTTCATCAACGAGTGTTACTTTCGCGCCGAATTTGATCGATCCAGACAGTTTGCTTGGATCAATAACATCGGCAAGACTGATGACGCCTTCGAGTTCTTTGACCCGGCCTTCGATGAAGGACTGCTTTTCGCGCGCAGAGTGATATTCTGCATTTTCTGATAGGTCGCCCAGTTCACGAGCTTCGGCAATCGCACGAATAATGGCGGGTCGCTCGACGGATTTAAGGTTTTTGAGTTCGGCTTCTAGGGCGCGAAAGCCCTGCGGCGTCATCGGGATTTTTTCCATGATGTCTATCCGTTTATCGTCTGTCCGGTGGTCCCGGTGGTTTTGTTGTTTTAAACGAACGCCCCACCGCAGCAAAGTGCGGCAGGGCGTTGGTGTTGGAAACCACCAGACCCAATTGCGAGAGAAATTGCAAGAGGGGCAAGCGCGTAGGTAGCAGAGATTGGCTGTGCTACCAGCTAAATACCGGCTTAATACGACGACTTATGACGGCAGGTTGCCCGTTATTTAGGTCATCAGCGCGTGAAAGCGTCATAGGGTATGCGCAAAGTAGAATATCAATCATATTGCACCACCTCATATTCAACGCCTTGGTCGTCCAGAAAATAGAACCGGCGGCCAGGCTCGTAGTCGGCATGGTTCTGAGGTGTAAAACCTGCTGCTTTTACTGCGCGTTCAGTGGCGTCAAAATCCTGAACCACTACGGCCAGATGGTTCAAAGTGCCTTTGTTTTTGTAGCGGGCTAATGGGGCCTCTAGAGACCTGTCTGGACTGTAAAGTGCGACATAGCTGTGGTTTGAACCAACATGCACAGAATAACCGTTATCAAGCGATGATCCTTGCCAACGTATGTGCCAACCAAAGACTTTGTTCATCCACGCGGCGGTTGCTATCGGGTCCGAAACGGTTAGGTTTGCGTGCTCTAATTGTGCTGCTGTAGATTGGGACATTATTTAGGCTCCTTATATTACCTAAAACAGGTCTAATTCCTCAACCTAACTTGAGCTCAAGCTTTTTCTGTAATAAAATGAAGCTGTGGATTTTGGAGGAAGAGATGGCGCGATCTGCGGGGCTTTCGATTGGATATTTGGCAGAACGCACAGGCCTGGCTGTGTCAGCGATTCGATACTATGAGACACAAGGGTTGCTGCAACCATGGCGTAACTCAGGTGGGCAACGCAGGTTTGAACGCGCAGATATTCGTAAACTTAGTTTTATTCTCATTGCGCAAAAATTTGGATTTACTCTTCCACAGATCCGAGCGCTTTTGGATGAATTACCAGGCGGTGGTCCACCTAGCCCGGAAGACTGGGAACGTTTGTCGCGGGGGTTTCGTGAGCATATCACTGCGCGCATCAATGAATTGGAAATAATGCGAGACCGATTGGATGGATGCATCGGCTGTGGATGTCTGTCTTTAAAGCAATGCGCCTTATATAATTCCAACGATATCGCTGGTGCAGCAGGTAGTGGGCCTAGGTATTTATTGGGTGATACGCCTCAAGCTCATCCTGAGATAACGAAACCCAATCCCTCCGTATGATTGCATGCACATGCTAAAAACTATTTATTGCCGAAAACTCATGCGAAAAATGTCGCATTTGAGGCCTTTGGCTTGTTCAGTATCGAGTAAGGATTGACCAAAAGTTGTTATGCTCGTTAGGGAACCGCGCAGTGAGTATGACTGATATCAGCCAATCCCAGATTCTGTTTGGGTGTACGCAGCCAAGGAGCACCGAAAATGGCCGAAATTGAACGTGAGGCAATGGAGTATGACGTTGTTATCGTAGGCGCTGGCCCTGCCGGGCTCTCAGCGGCGATTCGTCTTAAGCAACTGGATGCTGACCTTGATGTGGTTGTACTAGAGAAGGGTTCTGAAGTCGGCGCGCATATTCTCTCCGGCGCAGTTTTGGATCCATGCGGGCTGGATGCGTTAATCCCAGATTGGAAAGAAAAAGGCGCACCATTAAATACTGCTGTTAAGGAAGACAATTTCTACTTCCTTGGCGAAGGAGGGGGCATTCGTATTCCCAACGCCCCGATGCCGCCACTGATGAACAACCACGGCAATTACATTGTGTCGATGGGCAATGTATGTCGTTGGATGGCTGAGCAGGCCGAAGAGCTTGGTGTGGAAATCTTTCCGGGGATGTCTTGTTCCGAATTGGTTTATGGCGATGACGGAGAAGTAAAAGGCGTTGTTGCGGGCGTCTTTGGCCTCGAAGCAGATGGGTCTTACGGTCCGGATACCGAGCCAGGCATGGAGCTACATGGTAAGTATGTTTTCCTGTCCGAGGGCGTGCGTGGGTCTCTCTCTAAAGAAGTTATCGCAAAGTATGACCTGCAGGCGGGTAAAGAGGTTCAGAAATACGGCGTCGGTATGAAGGAAATCTGGGAGATTGACCCAGAAAAGCACAAAGAAGGCACTGTGACCCACACGATGGGATGGCCTTTGAATTCTAACGCTGGTGGTGGATCTTTTGTCTATCACCTCGAGAAAAACCAAGTTTATGTCGGTTTTGTGGTTCACCTGAATTATAAGAACCCGCATCTGTTTCCTTACATGGAATTCCAGCGCTTCAAGCACCACCCGATGATCGCAGACCTCCTTCAAGGCGGGAAGCGCGTGGCTTATGGCGCGCGCGCAATTACCGAAGGGGGCTGGCAGTCCATGCCAAAACTCGTTGCTCCGGGCGTTGCGTTGTTGGGGTGCTCTGCAGGCATGGTGAATGTGCCGCGCATTAAGGGGAACCACAATGCTATGCTGTCCGGCAAAGCTGCAGCCGAAGCTGCATTTGACGCGATCAAGGCCGAACGTTTTGGCGATGAGCTGACAGTATACGAGAGCGCCGTGCGTGATGGCGAAATCGGCAAAGACCTCCAGATGGTTCGTAATATTAAGCCGATGTGGTCCAAGTGGGGTCTTGTCGCGTCTCTGACGCTAGGTGGCTTGGACATGTGGACGAACAATCTGTTTGGGTTTTCCTTCTTTGGAACGCTCGGGCACGGCAAAAATGATGCCGAATCGACAGAAGAGGCATCTCAGCACAAGCCAATCGATTATCCAAAACCGGATGGTGTCTTGTCGTTTGACCGCCTAACCAACGTATCTTTTGCAGCGACCAACCATGAGGAAAGCCAGCCGTCGCACTTGCGCTTGGCAAACCTTGAAACACCGATCTCTGTTAACCTGCCCAAATATGCAGAGCCCGCGCAGCGTTATTGCCCTGCCGGTGTCTATGAGGTTGTCGAAAAAGAGGGTCAGGCCGAGTTCGTGGTGAACTTCCAGAACTGTGTTCATTGCAAGACGTGTGATATCAAAGATCCGTCGCAAAATATTACTTGGACAACGCCACAAGGGGGCGATGGCCCTAATTACCCGAATATGTGATCAGTAAACCGCCTATTCGTGTGAATTGTTGGGGTGTCCTGCTGGACGCCCCATTGCAGTTGTAGTGCAGGGCGACTACGATTCGAGAACATATTGTACTTCTCTGGGAGATCCCGCGTGCCCATTTCTATTTTGCGTAAACTGACTTTTTCGATGTCCATTGCGGCATCTTTTTCTTGTGTTCAGGTGAACGCAGTGCAAGCGGATGGCCTTTCGGGGGCGTATCTCGCGGCACGGGCTGCGACCTTTGATCGAAATTTTGCGAAATCTGCCGAATATTATATGCGTGCTTTGGTTCGTGATGGCCAAAACCCTTTTCTTTTGGAAAACGTCGCATTTGCGGAAATGGCGCTGGGCAACACCAAGCGCGCATTGCCCGTTGCTCAGCGGATGTTGGAAGCCGGTCAACGCAGTCAAGTTGGCGGGATTGTGATGGCAGGTCATTATGCTCAAAGCGAAGATTATACTGCGCTTTTAGAGCGGGACTTGGAGACGCAAGGCGTAAGTCCACTCGTTGATGGATTGCTGAATGCCTGGGCATATATGGGACAGGGGATGGTCTCCAAGGCTTTGGCGCAATTTGATGAGGTGGCAAAGCAAGAAGGTTTGCGCTTTTTCGCTCAATACCACAAGGCATTGGCGCTGGCGTCTGTTGGTGATTTTCAGGCTGCGGAGGATCTGTTTTCTGATAATGGTGGACAGCTTGCGCGCTCGTCGCGGCGCGCAGCTATTGCACATGTGCAAGTCCTGTCACAATTAGGACGGAATGCAGATGCGTTTCTATCTTTGAATCAAGCCTTTGGTCGTGGGTTCGATCCCAGCCTGCATGCCTTGGCCGAACGCTTGAAAGCGGATGAGACTTTACCGTTTACAATCGCCAAGACCCCTAATGATGGCATTGCCGAGGTGTTTTTTGTCCTTGCTGCAGCGCTCAAAGATGAAGCTGCGGATGATTATGTGTTGATGTATAGCCGCATGGCGACAGCGCTGCGTCCGGATCATGTGGATTCCATTTTGCTTAGTGCAAATTTACTCGACCAAATCGGGCAGTATGACTTGGCAATTGAAACATATAAACTGGTGCCTCAAGACGAACCAGATTTTCATGCCGCCGAATTAGGCCGTGCAGAGGCATTGCGTCGCTCCGCGAAACCAGATGCCGCCACTGAAGTCTTGCAACAACTGACTCATGATTTCCCCAATTCCGTTGCAGCCTTTATGGATCTTGGTGACTTGTTGCGCCAACAAGAGGATTATTCTAGTGCAGTTTCCGCATATGATCGTGCGCTCGCACTAAGCGGGCCACAGGCGTCTAACCGTTGGTTCTTGTTGTATGCGCGTGGGATTGGGCATGAACGTCTGAAAATGTGGGACAAAGCCGAAGCTGACTTCCGCGCGGCGCTCGAGCTGGATCCAGATCAGCCACAAGTGCTGAACTATCTGGGGTATTCATTGGTCGAACGCCAAGAAAACCTAGATGAAGCTTTGGGAATGATTGAGCGGGCTGTCGCCGCCCGACCCGAAAGCGGATATATTGTCGATTCACTTGGTTGGGTTTTATATCGACTGGGCCGCTATGATGACGCGGTTCCATATATGGAGCGTGCGGTTGAGTTGATGTCGATAGACCCGGTGGTGAACGATCATTTGGGCGATGTATATTGGGCTGTTGGTCGACAGCTTGAGGCTGAGTTTCAATGGAAACGTGCTTTGTCATTCATCAAACCTGACGATACCAATTCCGAAGCTGATCCTGAACGTATTCGTCGCAAACTTGACGTTGGTTTGGATGTTGTCTTGAGTGACGAAGGTGCAGACCCACTGCGAGTGGCTGACGGTGGCTAATGCGCGACGATGTGTTCTAGCCCCTGCCAAAGTTAACTTAAGTTTGCATATTACGGGGCGGCGCAACGACGGATATCATTTGTTGGATTCTCTGGTCGCATTCGCTGATGTCGGGGATGATCTGATCTTATCAGAGGCGGATGAGCTATCCTTAGGTGTGTCAGGCCAATTTTCCGAAGGTGTCCCAGAGGATAAACGCAATTTGGTCTGGAAGGCGGCTGTCGCGGCAGGGTGGGCCGGGCGGATAGAACTGAATAAACGTTTGCCGCATGGAGCAGGTATCGGAGGCGGGTCATCTGATGCTGCGGCATTGCTGACCGCGATTGGGGCCGAATTGTCGCTGGATACAGTGCTTGCATTAGGTGCTGATCTGCCGGTGTGCTGTGCGGCGCGTGCAATGCGTATGCAGGGTATTGGGGAACAATTGACTGAGATTGCGTTGCCGTCTTTGTATGCCCTGTTGGTGAACCCAGGCGTTCATGTTCCTACTGCCAAGATTTTCGGTGCACTTGAGGTGCGAGATAATTTACCAATGCCCAAGGATATCCCGCACTTTACATCCAACGTTGACTGCGTTGATTGGTTACGGAGCCAACGTAATGACCTTGAAGCGGCAGCGATATCTCAGGCCCCTGTAATAGGTCGCTTGTTGGAGGATTTAAGCGATACGTCAGACGCATTACTTGCGCGTATGTCTGGTTCTGGTGCCACATGTTTTGCGTTATACCCTACCAAAAAGGCCGCCCAGAAGGCGGCCTATGAATTGGGCTGTGAACATCCGCATTGGTGGTGTGCTGCAGTGACGCTTAATTGAGGCGCGCGACAACGTAGCTGGCGAGATCCGTAAGTGTTTCGCGCAAAGGGTGCTCTGGTAATGCAGTGAGTGCATGGTGCGCGGTTTCGGCCCATGCAAGCGCGTCTTTCCGGGTTGCTTCCAAAGTTTGATATTTGGCCATCAGGTCCAGAGCGTGCTCAAGATCACAATCCTCTTGGCGGCCCTTCTCAATAGTACGCACCCAAAATTCACGTTCTGCCTCGGTTGCTTGAGCAACGGCTTTGATGACGGGTAGGGTCAGCTTGCGCTCGCGGAAATCGTCCCCAATGTTTTTGCCCGTATTCGCTGTGTTACCTTGATAATCAAGCAAATCATCTGCGATTTGAAAAGCGATTCCAAGTGCATCACCGTAATCGCGTAAGGCAGTGATTTCGCTTTCGGGACGTTCAGAGATGACGCCGCCAACTTCAGTTGCGGCGGCAAACAAAGCTGCAGTTTTTCCACGTACAACCTGTAGATAGATATCTTCTGATGTACCAAGATTCGTTGCGGCGGTCATTTGCAACACTTCACCTTCGGCAATAGTTGCTGACGCATTGGCAAGAATATCGAGTACCCGCAACGAGCCCGTTTCGACCATTAACTGGAAGCTACGTGCAAAAAGATAGTCGCCGACAAGCACAGAACTTTTGTTGTCCCACAACAGATTCGCCGTAGGTCGCCCACGCCGTTGGGCACTTTCGTCAACAACATCATCATGTAGCAGTGTCGCGGTGTGAATAAATTCAACTGTCGCGGCGAGCTTGACGTGGTTGTCGCCTTGATATCCGCACATACGCGCGGTCGCGAGCGTCAACATAGGGCGCAATCGCTTGCCGCCAGCTTCCACAAGGTGGGCTGTCACCTCAGGGATACGTGGCGCATGTTCAGATGCCATACGGGTACGGATCAGCGTGTTTACGGCATCCAGATCTTCGCTGAGCACGTCGGCCAGCACTTCGTGGGGTTTTACTGTCTTCACTTGCGTCATCACATTCCCTATTGCAGGCTCGACAAAAGGGCGAGCTTGGCTTTAGATCCATGAATATGAAAGAACTTCTACGCAGCTCAGATCCAACGATCCTCGCCTTTGCTTCGGCCCTTCTTGAGGGAGAGGATATAGACTGCTTTCAATTGGACGTAAATATGAGCATTTTAGAAGGTGGCATCGGAATTTTTCCGCGACGCCTTTTTGTACACCCTGATGATCACTTTGACGCCGTGAAGGTGATGTTGGACAATGAAATTCCGGTGACTGAACATGGATAGCGCGTTTTTTCGTGCTTCGGATTTGACCCAGGATGGCTTTTTAGGTGGTCAATTGCAGATACTTCAGCCTAAGGCGGGGTATCGTGCAGGTGTAGATCCTGTCTTTCTTGCTGCAGCTGTCAATGCGTTGCCTGGCCAATCCGTATTGGAACTGGGCTGTGGGGCAGGGCAGGCTTTGCTGTGTCTCGGTGCACGTGTCGACGATTTGTCGCTATCAGGGGTCGAGTTGCAGACTGAATACGCCGATCTGGCCTTGCAAAATGCGGCGTTGAACCAAATCGAACTTGATATTTATCAAGCAAATTTGATTGATTTACCTGAAGCCCTAAAGCAACGTTCTTTTGATCACGTGATTGCCAACCCGCCCTATTATCTGGCTGGGGCACATAGTCCTGCTGCGGATTTAGGGCGCCGTGTGGCTTTGGGCGAAGACACAGCATTGGTTGAGTGGATCAAAGTTGCGGCAAAGCGTCTTAAACCACGTGGATATCTGCATATGATTCAAAAAGCAGATCGCCTCTCAGATGTTTTAAATGCATGTTCGGGGCGCTTAGGTGCATTAGAAGTGTTGCCGCTCGCGCCGAGGCAGGGGCGTATGGCGGAATTGGTCATTCTCCGTGCACGAAAAGAAGGACGCGCCGCGTTTCGATTACACGCGCCTAGAATCATTCACGAGGGTCTACGTCACGAGCAAGACAAGGAAGACTTGCGCCCGGATATAAAGGCAGTTTTGCGAAAAGGGGCGGCTTTGCCTTGGCCTACGGGATAATATTCGGGAATTGATGGGATCTTGTGATCGGCAAAGAGACGCCGTTCTCCTAGAATATATGGAAAATTGACGCTTCTATTTTGAACTGAAAACGTGACAAACACATGAAGTCGTGCTCCACTGTTGATGTTGTTAGTGTAAAACTGAAAACGGAGGAATACATATGAGTCTTAGTTCACATGTTTTTGAACTGAAGAAAAAGCATGAAATTCTCAGCGTAGAGGTTCAGCAAGCCCAACGCGCTCCGTCGGTGGACCGACTAGAAGTTACGGAGCTCAAACGTCAAAAACTGCGCTTAAAAGATGAAATCAATCGTTTGACTGATGCCTAAAATTCCGAAAGTTTGATAATTGGGTCTCGTCAGCTGTGACGGGGCCCTTTTTATGTGCAAAGCAGTATGCGTCAAACCATCGCTTTGAGCCTAATCATCAAATAAAAACGGTGGCACAAGGATGTACCACCGTTTGAATTCTTTACTTAGGACGTATCAAGATGACCGTTCTAATAAGTATTGTTTTGCCTCTTATGCAAAGAATTGTGCACCGTTGGCGGAGAGTGTCGATCCATTGATGAAACTTGCTTCGTCCGAAGCAAGGAATGCGACGCAGCGAGCCACTTCTTCAGGTTCACCTAGGCGCCCTGTGGGGATTTGAGCAACGATTTTGTCGCGGATTTTTTCAGGCACAGCCATCACCATTTCTGTTGCGATGTAGCCTGGGCAGATTGCATTGGCCGTAATGCCTTTTGCTGCGCCTTCCTGTGCTAAAGTGCGAATGATGCCCAGGTCGCCGGCTTTGGTCGCGGAATAGTTGGCTTGGCCAAATTGGCCTTTTTGTCCGTTAATTGAAGATATTACAATAACACGGCCAAAACCACGTTCTCGCATGCCTGGCCAAACGGGATGAACTGTGTTGAATACACCGGTCAAGTTTGTATCTATAACTTGTTGCCACTGTTCTGGCGTCATTTTATGGAAAGGCGCATCGCGTGTAATACCAGCGTTGGCGACGACGATGTCGATAGGACCTAAATCTGCCTCAACAGCTGCAATCCCAGCTGCGCTTTCTTGATAATTTGCTACGTCCCATTTGTACGTTTTAATACCTGTTTCTTCGGTAAAAGCTGCGGCTGCTGCATCATTTCCAGCATAGGTCGCTGCAACGGTGCACCCTTGCTCTTTCAATGCTTTGGAAATAGCTGCGCCTATTCCTCTTGATCCGCCGGTCACCAGTGCAATACGTGGCATGTGAAAACTCCTCCAATTATTTTACCCATGAGAAACTCAACTAAGTTGATGTATCCCAAACACCTTATGGGTGATTTTTGCGGTGTAAAACCCTCTTTTGATTGAATGATAGTTTATCATATCGATAGGGCAGTGGTCATAAGAAAAGGGCACTATTAAAGTGCCCTTTCGATAATGTGACTATGGTGCAAAGATCGTTTAAGGGCGTTCAACGCATATTGCGACGCCCATGCCGCCGCCAATGCAAAGAGTTGCGAGACCTTTTTTCGCGTTGCGCCGCTTCATTTCAAACAAAAGTGTGTTGAGCACTCTGCAACCGGAGGCACCAATTGGGTGACCAATGGCGATTGCGCCGCCGTTTACATTTACGATTGCAGGATCCCAACCCATATCTTTGTTCACCGCACATGCCTGAGCCGCGAAGGCTTCGTTCGCTTCAACAAGATCAAGATCGTTCACAGACCAACCTGCTTTATCCAGTGCTTTGCGAGAAGCATAAATTGGACCGACACCCATGATGGACGGATCAAGCCCAGCGGTCGCATAGGAAGCGATGCGCGCCAATGGCTCAATACCGCGCTTTTCGGCTTCATCGGCGCTCATTAGCAAGGTGGCAGCGGCGCCATCATTTAGACCAGACGCATTGCCTGCGGTGACAGATCCATCTTTTGCAAAGGCAGGGCGCAGTTTCTGCATCGTCTCAATTGTGGCACCATGGCGGATGTATTCGTCAGCATCCACGGTAATTTCTGCTTTGCGTATCTTGACAATAAAGGGTGCTATTTCATCGACAAACTTGCCGGCCTTTTGTGCGGCTTCAGCTTTATTTTGAGACGCGACTGCAAATTCGTCCTGTTGGTCGCGAGAAATTTCCCACTGAGCAGCAACGTTCTCGGCCGTTTGGCCCATATGGTAACCGTTGAATGCATCCCACAGACCATCGCGGATCATTGTGTCAATATAAGTCATGTCGCCCATTTTTTGACCAGAGCGCAGAGCGGCGGCATGGGGAGAGAGGGTCATATTTTCTTGGCCGCCAGCGGCAACAATATTTGCGTCACCCAGCATAATATGTTGGGCACCCAAAGCCACAGCTCGTAACCCCGAACCACAGACTTGGTTTATTCCCCACGCTGCAGCTTCTTGAGGGAGGCCGGCATTGATATGTGCCTGACGTGCAGGGTTTTGTCCCTGAGCGGCCGTTAAAACTTGGCCTAAAATTGTTTCTGAAACTTCGCTTTTATCGATGCCTGCACGTTCGACGACTGCCTGTAAAATAGCTGCACCTAGATCATGTGCGGGTGTATTGGCGAATGCGCCGCCGAAGCTGCCTACGGCTGTACGTGCTGCGGATGCAATAACAACATTGGTCATTTTATGGTCCTCTGCCTAAAATTCAGTGACGCTGAGTGGCATGCACCCAATCGTCAAAAGCGCATACTGCGCTTTCCTCCCTGACATTTATGGCATATCGCATGTTCTCATATGCAGCAACCATAGAGCGAGAGCGGCAGAGGTTTGCTTTTACGCGCGTGATCGTGTGTCGCGGTCTTCTTCCCATGGTGGGGACGTCGTCGGGGCGCCGTATAAAAAGCCTTGCATGCAATCAACACCTGCGTCGATTAAAAAAGCAGCATCTTCTTCGCTCTCGACAGATTCAGCGACAATAAACATGTCGAATTGCTTAGCAATTCCTATGAGAGATCGAACAACCGCTTGATTATCATGGTTTGTGTGTAACCCGCGTATAAATTTACCGTCTATTTTGACGGCATCAAAGAAGAAGTCGCGGAAATTGCCGATCACTGTGTAACCCGCACCAAAGTTATCTAACGCGAAAGCAGTGCCATGTTCTTGCATGCGTTCCATGAAATCGATCATTATATCCGGGGCGGCCATTGCTGATGTCTCGGCAATTTCGAGGACCAAGCGTTCACCAATGTATTGATCACGTTTTAGATATTTCTCAAAAACTTCCATCCAACGGCTATAGCCAATCGAACGGGCTGACATATTCACCGAAGTGCGAATACCAGGATTGCGCAGCAGTGCATCTAAGCCTCGCTCGAGGGCAAGACAATCAAGCTTGCGGCCCAGCTCACGCTCTTCAATTTTGTGCATAAACTCTCTGGCAGGAATAACGCGGCCAGTGCTGTCCATAATCCGGATATAGCCTTCATAAAAGGTAATATTTGAGGGGTCATTGGATTGGACAACAGGTTGGAAGGCAAGCATTGTATTGTTATGCGTAACCGCTGCAGCGACAGCGTCGACAATATTTTTATCGCGCGCTACAATAGCAGCGTCCAATGGGCTTTGAGCACCTTCGGGGATATCTGAATTCCAGATCTGTCGTTTTTTCACGTGTCTACCTCTCGCTCCAGTTCAGCCAGACTGCTGAGTGGATTTCGTCACAGACTACCGTGACGTAAAAGAGTTGCGTGATCTTTAAGGGCTCAATTTAATTTAATATGGAGCGTTATAATCAGGCTGGTCCACTATACTATTTAACGGTTTTTTGATCGTTTTGGCCGGGCATTTAGCTCCGGCCTTACGATTAGGATTGATCTGCAATGAGGGCAGAGAGAATCGCTTTGGCTGAGTCGGAGTTCCACTCAGCATCTCCGCGAAGGCGAGCAATCTCGTTACCATCACGGTCTAATAAGACTGTAGTGGGGAGACCAAATACGCTCATAGGCTTTGCCACGGCGCCCTTTGGGTCTTGATGACGCGGTAAATTCGTAATCTCCGTTTCATCGAAAAATTTGCGAATACCAGCGGGAGAGTTCCGGCCTGTGGCCAATGTTACAACGGCGAAATCATCACCGCCGAGTTCATCTTGAAGCTCAGAAATCATTGGCATTTCTTTACGGCAAGGTGCACACCAGGTTGCCCAGAAATTCAACAGTACAATCTTACCTTCGTAGTCGCCAAGGGTACCAGTCCCTGCACCGTCGGCAAGTTCAAATGTCGCATCTGGTGTTGCCTGAGGAGACGAATGGATGACAAGCTTGCGCATATCGCCTTCGCGCAGTTCTCCTAGAGTATTTGTGTCGATTGCGTACACTGCCGTTGCAGACAGGTTTGCACAAAGGCCAAGGGCCATATAAAGGGAAAGCTGACGTAACAGACGCATAGTATCTCCAAGGTTGGGCCATGACAGATAAGACCTCGAACCAAATGTGGGGCGGCCGCTTTGCCGCTGGACCGGACGCGATTATGGAGGCGATTAATGCCTCAATCGGATTCGATCAACGGATGGCGGCGCAAGACATTGCGGGCTCTCGGGCTCATGCGGCAATGCTTGCCGCGACCGGTGTAATAACGAATAGTGATGCCGAAGCCATTGGGGAAGGGTTGCTCACTGTTTTGTCAGAGATTGAAGGTGGAAATTTTGAATTTTCTACTGCTCTCGAAGACATCCATATGAACGTAGAGGCACGCCTGAAAGAGATTATTGGTGAGCCGGCAGGTCGTTTGCACACCGGTCGTTCGCGCAATGATCAGGTCGCGACGGATTTTAAACTTTGGGTGCGCGACCAATTTGATGCTGCCGAAACTGGTTTACTTACCCTTATCAAAGCACTTGTCGATCAAGCTGACGCAGGCGCAGATTGGGTTATGCCCGGATTTACGCATTTGCAAACCGCACAGCCTGTGACATGGGGGCATCATATGATGGCTTATGTCGAAATGTTCGGACGCGATTTGTCGCGTGTCCGTGACGCGCGCACACGTATGAATGAATGCCCACTTGGCGCTGCCGCGTTGGCAGGGACGTCATTTCCCATTGATCGTGATATGACGGCAAATGCGTTAGGGTTTGACGGCCCATCTGCCAATTCGCTTGATGCCGTCTCGGATCGTGACTTCGCACTTGAATTCCTCTCGACAGCATCGATTTGTGCTATGCACCTCAGCCGCTTTGCCGAGGAATTGGTGATCTGGTCTTCGGCTCAGTTCCGTTTCGTAACTTTGTCTGATCGGTTCTCCACGGGGTCGTCGATCATGCCACAGAAGAAAAATCCAGACGCAGCAGAGCTTATCCGTGCCAAAGTTGGTCGGATTTTTGGAGCGAACACTGCGCTTATGATGGTGATGAAAGGGCTGCCGCTGGCCTATTCAAAGGACATGCAAGAAGACAAAGAACAGGTCTTTGATGCTGCCGATAACTGGATGCTGGCTCTTGCTGCGATGTCTGGCATGGTCAAAGATATGAGCGCCAATAAAGAGAGCCTTGCTGCTGCTGCGGGTTCAGGGTTTTCCACGGCGACAGACCTCGCTGATTGGCTTGTACGTGTGTTGAAAATACCGTTTCGCGACGCGCACCATGTGACTGGGACATTGGTTGCTCTGGCAGAAAGCCGCGGCTGTGATCTTCCTGATTTGTCTCTTGCGGATATGCAAAGCGAGCACGCGGATATTACGGATGATATTTTCAATGTGCTTGGCGTCGAAAATTCTGTGAATTCCCGTATGAGCTATGGCGGTACGGCGCCTGAACAGGTTCGTGCGCAAGTGGCGCGATGGAAAGCAATCCTCGCATGAAGAGGATTGCTGTATTCATGTCGTTAATGGTCTTGGTTTCTTGCGGGGCAAATGGTGCTCCGACGCGACCGACGGAAACTGCAGTTAAGACAACCACGCCAAAAACTGGCGTGGCGGTTTCTGGCTATGCGACGGTGGGTGTTTCAACACAGTTTTAAGCCGTCTTGACCATTGATCCATACGCCTCTTTTGGTCTAAGCGCTGCGTATGGATCATTTTCTCTACCGCGACGGCGCGCTTTACGCCGAAGACGTGCCTGTGGCCGAGATTGCCTCTGCCGTAGGTACACCGTTTTACGTCTACTCTACCGCGACCTTATTGCGTCACTTCCATCTGTTTGATGACGCACTTGCAGGTATGGATCACCTGGTTTGCTACGCGATGAAGGCGGCCTCGAACCAAGCTATCCTGAAAACGCTGGCAGAGGTTGGCGCGGGCATGGATGTGGTTAGCCAAGGGGAATACCTTCGCGCCCGTGCCGCCGGTGTGGCTGGTGACAAAATTGTATTTTCTGGCGTTGGTAAAACACACGAAGAAATTCGCACGGCTCTCACGGGCGGGGTTCGCCAGTTTAATGTCGAATCCGAACCTGAAATGGATGCAATCAATGAGGTTGCTCTTGAGTTGGGTGTGGTTGCCCCAATTACCGTGCGTGTTAATCCGGATGTTGATGCGAAAACCCATGCAAAAATAGCGACAGGAAAGTCCGAGAATAAGTTCGGTATCCCGATTTCACGCGCCAGCGCGGTTTATGCTTATGCGGCGAGCCTCTCTGGGTTGGATGTGATTGGGATCGACTGCCATATTGGTTCGCAATTGACTGAGTTAGGGCCATTTCGCCTAGCTTATCAAAAAGTCGCCGAATTAACCGAGATGTTGCGCAGCGAAGGTCACGACATTCGCCGTTTGGATCTCGGAGGGGGGCTCGGCATCCCTTATGAACGTTCAAATGAAGCACCGCCCCTGCCGTCTGAATATGGCCAGTTGATTAAGGAAACGCTTGGTCATCTCAATGTTGAAATTGAGATTGAGCCTGGGCGTCTGATTGCAGGTAATGCAGGCCTTATGGTATCCAAGGTCATCTATGTAAAATCCGGTGAGGGTCGTGATTTCTTGATCCTAGATGGCGCCATGAACGATCTGATTCGTCCGGCTATGTACGAGGCACATCACGATATTGTTCCGGTTACTGAAGCTGAGCCCGGAATTGAGCAACGCCCATATGATATTGTCGGGCCTGTCTGCGAAAGCGGAGACACATTTGCCAAGCAACGTATGATGCCACCTTTGCAGGCTGGCGATTTGGTCGCGTTTCGGTCTGCCGGTGCATATGGTGCCGTGATGGCCAGCGAATATAACTCACGCCCACTTATTCCCGAAGTTTTGGTGCATGGTGATCAATTTGCAGTCATTCGTGCACGTCCGAGCTTTGACGAAATGATAAATCGCGATACGATACCTTCGTGGTTGTGAGCGTAGCAGTCGGTAAATAATCTGCCGCGCGCGCAGCAAATCTTTGTCCCGTTTGGAGCAAAGTTAGCAGAAAGCGCGCGGTATGAAGCTTAAGAATAAAACTGAAAACTCTTCTGATCATTGGCAACATCGTGTTTTGCGCGCGACGAAACTGACGCGACTGTCTTTGATGATCGAAGCTGTGTGGCGATTTTTCTGGCCTGTTTTTGCGCTTTTTATGGCAGGAATCGGTGCTATTACGCTGGGCCTTTTGGATGTCATATCTGTTTGGGCAGCGTTTGCATTTTTGCTTTGTTTTGTCTGCGGTATCAGCTTTTTGATATGGCGTGGTAGTCGCGCTATGCGTCTAGCAGAGGCTTGGCCGTCATGGGGGGACGCTTTGACGCGCGTGGACCAGGCATTGCCGGGGCGTCCTTTGTGTGCGCTCACGGATGCTCAGGCGATTGGTGCATCAGATCCGGCGTCAGTTGCTTTGTGGCAGGCACATCTTAAACGGATGCAAGACAAGGCTGCTCAAGCGCAAGCGTATCTCCCGAATTTCATGATTGCGGCAAAAGACCCATATGCGCTGCGGTATGTGGCTTTGCTTGTGTTGGTTCTTGGTGGGGTTTTTGGATCTTTTGCGCGGCTTGGTCAAATTGATCCGATCTCGGGGGCTCAGACAGCACAAGCAACAGATTTAATGTGGGAAGGGTGGATCGAGCCGCCCCAATATACGGGTCTGCCGACCTTATATTTGAATGACCAAGACAGCGCCGTTTTACACCTTATCGCAAATAGTAAAATTACGATGCGGTTTTATGGCGACCTAAGTCTGTATGAAAACGTGTCTGCGCATGAGGTGGTCGAGCAAGCTGAACTAAGAGAATATACCTTTCAAGCAGTGCAGGCTGGACAGCTTGTGATTTCGGATAAACGCGACGATGTGGCCGAATGGGACATTCAGTTGCAAGCGGATAATGTGCCGCAGGTGACCATTGTTGGGACACCTGAATTAGAGGCTGATGGAAATACCTCAATTGCCTTTCGAGCACAGGATGACTTTGGGGTGCTGCAAGGGCAAGTCAGAGTCGAGCTTGATCTTCCGTCCGTACCCCGAGATCATGGGCTTGCTATCGAGCCTGACCAGCGCGACGGGATTGTGCTGGATTTACCAATCACGATTGCAGGTGATCGTCGTGATTTTGAAGAGGTTTTAACCGAGGATTTCTCGGATCACCCATGGGCGAATTTGCCTGTGACTTTTGAGTTCACGGTTGAAGATATCGCAGGACAAACATCACAAATGCGACGCCTGTCAGCGCCACTTGTTGTGCGGCGCTTTTTTGATCCTGTGGCAGCGGCTCTTGTTGAGCAGCGCCGTGATTTGCTTTGGGCACGTGCAAACGCCCCACGGGTTGAGCAGCTGCTAAGGGTTCTTACACATTTGCCACAAGATCTATTTCCAAAGGCAGGAACGTATTTACAGCTGAAACTCATCCAAAGGCGCCTTGCTATGTATCGCGTCGATGGGCTGACATTGGATGAGCAAGATGAAATCGCCGCGGCTTTGTGGGCGCTTGCAGTGCAACTGGAAAACGGTGACATCGGAGATGCGCTCGAGCGTATGCAACAAGCGCAAGAACGATTGACGCAAGCTATGCGTGACGGGGCCAGCGAGGAAGAAATTGCTCGACTGATGCAGGATTTACGGGATGCGACGCAGGATTACCTACGTCAGTTGACACGCGAAGCCGAAGCAGAAGATTCGGAACGTGCCGAACAATCAGCGAATACAACAGAGCTGACCCAAGACGATTTACAAGCCATGATGGATCGTATTCAGGATTTGATGGAGCAAGGTCGGATGGCTGAAGCCGAACAGGCTTTGCAAGAGCTGCAACAAATGTTGGAAAATATGCGTGTCACGCAAGGGGGCGGCGGGCAGGGGGGCTCTCCTGGTCAACAGGCACTTGAAGAGTTGTCAGAAACCTTACGCGAGCAACAGGATCTGTCTGATGAAGCATTTCGCGATTTACAAGATCAATACACCGAAGATGGGTCTGGGCAAGGTGACCCTTCTGAGGGACGTGGCGAAAGTTTAGCACAGCGCCAGCAGGAGCTGCGGGATGCTCTGCGTTCGCAAGAAGGTACGGTGCCTTTCGACAGTCCCGAAGGTGAAGCATCACGTGAGGCATTAGATCGGGCTGGTCGCGCGATGGACAATGCTGAAGAGGCGCTGCGCGAAGGCGATTATGCAGAGGCAATTGACCAACAATCGGATGCTATGGAAGCAATGCGCGAAGGAATGCGTGCTTTGGGTGAGGCCATGGCCCAGGAGCGTGGCGGACAAGGAGGACAATCCGGAGAAAACGGCCAGCGTGGTAACGGCACCGATCCTCTAGGGCGTGCATTAGGATCTCAGCAGGGGGATACGCTTGACCCTAACATTCTAAATGGAGAAGTTGCACGCCGTCGCGCCCGAGAATTACTTGAAGAACTACGTCGCCGTTCGGGAGAAACAAACCGCCCTCAGCTTGAGCGTGATTACCTCGAGCGTTTGCTCAAAGAGTTCTAAGAGGTACATCCGGTGCGAAACGCCGAGCAAGGCTTATGTTTTATTTTTATCCATCGCGTCGCTCAAGGATCCAACTTGCTGGTCTAGCCAAACCCGCAATGTGTCGACCCAGGCAACATAGCTTCTGAGGCCTGTTTCAAACGGCGGTAAAAGCTCAGCTAGGGTGGGCGCATTGGCATAAACAACAATGGCAATGAAGACTGTTGCCAGTGCAAAGGTAAAACCGGGGGTAAAACCACCGCGCTTTGTGATTGCAGGGCTTTCATGATCGGTTGAGGTTTTATCAGTGTACTCTGTGTTCTCAGCTAATGATGAGTTCACAGTGTCGATGTCGGGGAAAGAATCACGCCGAGGCGAGATGGTTTCACTCTGAGGTGCAACAGTTGAGGTGTCGGATAACTCCGAGCTTTCACGGGTATTGTCGTCGCTGTCCTGTGTTTCATCAGGTTGGGCGGGGGCAATAGCCAGTCCCATTTCGGTTTGTGTCTCAAGAGGCGCGTCGACTTGCGCGCGTAAAGCTGTTTCGCGCTCAGCTTCTTCACGTAAGAGCTGCGTTATTGCTGGATCAATGTCACGGCGCGGCTGTGGAGGCGTCGCAGCGGCGGCATCAACGTCGCTGGTGTCGTCTGAAGAAACCGTTTCGGCTTCAACCTCTTCTTCGAAGGACGCGGCGGCGACCGTTTCTGTTGTTGGCGAAGCTGGTGTTTCTAATTCCGTATCTGAGGGTGAAGCGTGTTGAAACCATGTGTCACCACAGTTGGAACACTGTACATCACGGCCTTCGCTTGGAATGACCTCTGATGGCACTTCATATTGTGCACTGCAATTCGGACATGTCAGTCGCATCAGCTCTCCCCGAATGCCATTTTGGCTATTGGTAAAAATTTAATGCAATCATAGGCGGTTCATACCAACCGCAAAAGGCCAAATACCGTTGTCCTCACTATATATTGCTGCATCGTCGTACGTACTGCCATTGAAACTGGGTCGGGGCTGGTGCAAAACGACGCAGTGAAATGAGACTATATGCTATGGCCCGTCCGGTTAAGGTGCAAAGGGCATTGCCCACCAGAGGATTTTGATGTGATCGAGCTTGATAATGTCGGCTATAATTACGGTGGCGGCGAGCTGCTCAGCGACGTTTCTGTACAATTAAGCCCGGGCTCGTTTCATTTTTTGACTGGCCCATCAGGTGCCGGAAAAACAACTCTGCTCAAACTCTGTTATGGTGCGCTGACCCCTACATCTGGACGGGTGCGGGCCTTTAATATGGATGTAAACGGGCTGGATCGCGATCAAATGGCGTTTCTACGTCGACGCGTAGGTGTAGTGCATCAAGATTGTCGCTTCCTTGATCATTTGACGTTAGCTGAAAATATCGCTTTGCCTTTGACCGTTTCAGGTAAAGAAATCAGCCATGAAGAGGCGAACCTGCGCGAGTTGATGACTTGGGTCGGATTGGTCGATCGTATGGATGCACTGCCACCTGAATTGTCGGGTGGTGAGCGTCAGCGTGCTGCATTGGCGCGATCAGTCATCTTAAGTCCTGATGTCATTATTGCGGATGAACCAACCGGGAACGTAGATTGGGAAATGTCGCAACGCTTGCTGCGTTTGTTGGTCGAGCTCAATCATATGGGAAAAACTATTTTGGTTGCGACACATGATCTGTCTTTGATTCGTGCCGCTAAGAACCAAGTGCAGGCGCGTGTTCTTCGTATCGCTAAGCGGCAGCTGACTTTGGCGGGGGCGGATCTATGAATAAGATTAAAAGCCTTGTCATGGGGGATGCGCAGGCGGACCGTGTTGTGCCACCAACAGGATTTACAGCACAGCTTACGTTGTTTGTGTCCGGCGCTATGGCGTTCCTATGTGTTTTTGCTTTGGCGTTGTCTTTGGCGTCGGGGCGTGTCGCAGATCGTTGGGCGGACGAATTGGCGCGGGCCGCGACTTTGCGGATAAATGCCCCTGCTGATCAAAAATCTGCGCAAACCCAAGCTGCCCTGCGTATTTTGGAGCAAACACCCGGTGTGGCTTCTGCACGGGCCTTGACCTCTGAAGAACAGGCAGCGTTGCTATCTCCCTGGTTTGGATCAGATCTTCCTCTGCAAAGCTTGCCGATCCCGCAATTGATCGAGGTCATCGAGGCTGATTCTGGCTATGATGCAGCTGGTTTGCGCTTGCGTTTGCAAACCGAAGTTCCTGGGGCGGTTTTAGATGATCATACCCGTTGGCGTCGTCCTTTGGTCGATGCGGCCCTCGCGCTACGTCGCTTATCTGTTGTGTCCATTGCATTGATTGGTGGTGCAATGGCAGCCATGATTACACTTGCTGCCAATGCCGCATTGTCGGCCAATGCGCAGGTGATCGAAGTTCTGCGTTTGGTTGGTGCCTTGGACAGTTATATTGCGCAGGCCTTTGTGCGACGTTTTACCCTGCGTGCCATCGGAGGTGGTGCTGCGGGTATGGCACTGGGACTAATCGGAGTTGTGTTGATGCCAGCAGCCTCACAGGAGGGTGGGTTTCTGACAGGCATCGGATTTCAGGGCATAGCGTGGCTGTATCCGCTTGTCATTCCGATACTCGGTGGTGCTGTCGCCTATGTTGCGACCAGTCGTGCCGCGCGTAAAAAACTCGGGAATATAACCTAATGCATATTTTCCAAT
The DNA here is from genome assembly GCA_947499635.1 of uncultured Paracoccaceae bacterium. Classification (GTDB taxonomy): domain Bacteria; phylum Pseudomonadota; class Alphaproteobacteria; order Rhodobacterales; family Rhodobacteraceae; genus Epibacterium. The sequence continues at coordinate 85,308 of CANMPD010000011.1, forward strand.
GGATGCGTTCGCTCTTCTATGTTGTCCAACTTTATTTGATGATGTTTCTGGTCGGGGTGTTGTTTGCACCTTTTGCTTTGATGTCCAAACATGGCGCACGCCGAGCTTGCAAATTTTTTGCACGGTGGGCGATTTGGAGTGCTGGTTGGATCATTGGCCTTAAGACCGAGATACGTGGTGAGGTGCCTACCGGAGAGGTTATCGTTGCTGCGAAACATCAAAGTTTCTTTGATATTCTGATTATCTTTAATGCACTGCCTCAGGCTAAGTTCATTATGAAACGCGAACTGATGTGGACGCCTTTTATCGGTGCCTATGCAAAGCGTTTGGGATGTATTCCTGTGAATCGTGGCCGGCGCGGTGGTGCGATTGCGAAACTGGTTCAGGATGTTGCCCGGGAATTTGCAGAGCCGGGGCAATTGGTAATTTACCCGCAAGGTACACGTGTCACGCCGGGAGATCAGAAACCTTACAAGATTGGATGTGGGGTTTTATACAGCGAACTGCGCCAACCCTGCGTGCCAGTCGCAACAAACGTTGGGCTGTTCTGGCCACGTAAGGGAGTTTTACGTAAACCAGGCCTCGCTACGGTCGAGTTTCTGGACCCAATTAATCCTGATATGAGCAAGGATGCTTTTATGGGAGTGTTGGAAACTACAATTGAAACACGTTCAAACACACTGATGGCAGAGCAAGGCTTTTCCATTAACTAGACGCGGATTGATTGTAACTGGACGTATGCCTTGAGTGGATTGGCCCTACTCAGACCAAAGCTTGGTTTGCTAGAGCCATGACATATATAAACAGGGTGTCCCTCCATGACTGAAATATTCCCCCAAACTGCGACCGCAGCGGATGTAATCGCTGCGTATGAGCAGGTTAATCTTATAAACAACATACGTACGCCGGCTGCGTCGGGTATTGAGATACTTAACCCGGCGACTGGCGAACTGCTAGGAACTGCGGCAGGTAGCTCAGCGGACGAGACAGACGCGGCCGTGGCAGCGGCATATGCTGCCCAAGTTGAGTGGGCCAAGGTTCCCGCACGTCAACGCGGTAAATTGGTTTCAGCAGCTGCACGTGCTGTGGTCGAACACGGGGAACTTGTTGCTCAGGTTTTGGCACGTGAAACCGGTAAGGCTATTCGAACTGAATGCCGTGGCGAGGTGTCTGTTGCTGCAGACATTCTTGATTTTTATGGTAATCTTGGTTCTGAATTGAAAGGTCAAACGGTTCCGTTTCACCCACGTTCATTGACGATGACCACATGTGAACCTTTGGGGGTTGTCGCAGCTATTTTGCCCTGGAATGTGCCATTGGTTTTGGGTGCGCTCAAAGTAGGTCCAGCATTGGTTGCAGGAAACTCTGTTGTTTTGAAAGCGTCGGAGGAAGCTCCTTACGCAACCTTCTTAGTTGCTGAAATCATGATGCAATTCCTACCTGCAGGTGTGCTGAACGTGATTAACGGTGACGGCGCCAACTGTGGACATGCGCTGACACATCATAAGGATATTGCCAAAATCACCTTTACCGGATCTGAGGCTGTTGGCCAAAAGATCTATGAAGTGGCGGCGCGTAAAATTATCCCAACCTCACTCGAGCTTGGTGGCAAATCTCCGATGATTATCTGCGCAGATGCAGACCTAGACAAAACGGTAAGCGGCGCAATTTCGGGGATGCGCTTTACACGTCAAGGCCAAAGCTGCACCGCTGCAAGCCGTATTTATGTGCATCAAGATGTGTTTGACACATTTATGGAACGTATCGGCGAAGAATTGGATAAGTTGACAATTGGTGATCCCCTAGATGAGGGCACTGATGTCGGCACGATCATCAGCGCGAAACAGCGCGCTGTCATCGATGGGTTTATTGCTCAGGCTGAAAATACCAAAGGGGTAGAGATCAAACGCTTTGGGACTTTGCCAACATCAGAGGCTCTGTCGGCGGATCTGTTCATGCAGCCAACCTTGTTACTTGGTTTGCCAGATGATCACTCCTGTGTGACGCAGGAAATTTTTGGGCCTGTTGCCGTTATCCAAGTTTGGACTGATTATGACGATGTTATCGCAAAAGCGAATAGCACGCATTACGGTCTTGCAGCCTCTATTTGGACAAAAGACCTGTCGACAGCATTGGATAGCACCGCGCGGTTGAATGCAGGTTATGTACAGGTCAATCAGAACCTGACCATTCAACCAAATGTATCTTATGGCGGGTTTGGCCGTTCTGGTTTGGGGAAAGAAGCATCATTGGAAGCAATGCTTGCGCATTTCACGCGTTCAAAAACGATCGTAATGAACTTTGATTAACTTCAAAACGACTTGGGCGACACTGTATGTCGCCCAAGTCTGATATTGATTTAAGACTGTTTTATTCCACGTAGCCGTTCGGATCGGCGTCGCAACAGTTCAATCGTCGCAAGAAGCGTAACCGAGATCAACACGAGGATCGTGGCTACTGAAAGAATCGCGGGACTGATCTGTTCGCGAATACCATTCCACATCTGGCGCGGGATGGTCTGTTCATCGAGACCGCCAACAAACAGTACGACAACAACTTCGTCGAATGATGTGACAAATGCAAAGAGCGCACCAGATATAATACCCGGTAGAATTAATGGCATCTGAACCCGCAAAAATGTTGTTATTGGATCTGCACCCATACTTGCAGCAGCACGTGTCAACGAGCGATCAAAGCCGACCAAGGTTGCAGTAACCGTGATGATGACAAAAGGAATACCAAGCGTCGCGTGGGCGAGAATGACACCTAGATAAGGGATCCCCCAATTTTGAATAGAGATTGAGGAATAGAAGAAAAACAGACCTGTCGCGACAATGATGATCGGAACGATCATAGGCGAAATCAGGATCGCCATGATCAAACGTCGTCCGGGCATTTCAGGACGTGACAGCCCAAGTGCTGCAATTGTCCCTAATGTTGTGGAAATGATCGTCGAGAACAGCCCAATAACAATAGAGTTTTTCGCGGCATTGATCCAGGCTGAATTCGCCCAAACATCTTGCCACCAACTCCAGTCACGTGGAGCATCGGATGCGAGCATGCCAAAAGTGAGCAGTAGATCATACCAGCGCGTGGAATACCCTTCGGGATCCAGGGACAGCATTTTATCTGTAAATGTGAAATATGGTTCAGCGTTAAAGCTGAGCGGCATCACAATTAAGATGGGGGCCATCAAGAATAAGAAGATCGCTCCGCAAATCGCAAGGTAGGTATAATGCCAGATACGTTCAAGGCGGGACGCGTGTTTTGGAAGTGCCATGTTGGTTATCCCAGCTTCAAGTTATCGATACCTACCAGCCGGTCGTACAGCCAATAGAGAATAAGAATGCCGCCCAATAAAAGCGCAGCGAGTGCGGCGGCAAGTGACCAGTTTAGCGATTGCTGCATGTGAAAGGCGATCAAGTTTGAGATCAGCTGACCATCGGCGCCACCAACCAGTGCAGGTGTGATGTAATAACCAACAGACAAAATGAAGACGAGCAAAGCTCCGGCACCGATTCCCGGTAGTGTTTGTGGGAAATAAATGCGGCGGAAAGCTGTCCAACTTGTCGCGCCGAGAGATCGAGCAGCCCGGACATATGACGGATTGATGGGCCGCATCACAGAATACAGCGGTAAAATCATAAATGGCAGCAGAATATGCGTCATCGAAATGACCGTTCCCAGCTGATTATACATCATCTGCAATCGGTTCCCGTCGTCCAGTAGACCCATCCCAACCAGCGTGTCATTCACGACGCCCTGACCTTGCAATAGAACCATCCAACTTGTTGTTCGAACCAAAAGAGAGGTCCAAAACGGCAAAAGAACAAGTATCATCAATAGGTTAGACTTTGACAATGGGAGCGTAGCCAGGAGATGTGCAACTGGGTAAGCGAGGACAAAGCATAAAAAGGTGATCAGGATAGAGAGGAACAGCGTACGTTGAAAGAGTTTCACATAAACTTGGCGGTTCTCGGGAACTTTTGTAACAGAGCCCGTCTCGTCTTTTGTTCGATCAAGAGCTGCAAGATAAAAATTCATTGTATAAGGAGAGGTCGCGTCTCGCATTACGCGCCATAGTGCAGGGTCTGACCAATCTTTATCGAGATCTAAGATGGCTTCTTTATATGGTGGCTCTAGCCGCTTTGCACGGCGTGCGGCCTTTGTGAACATCGACCGACTGCCTGAGAGTTCGTAGTTGATGCGTGTGCCTGCCTGACCTGCGGCTTTTACTTCGCGCAGAACCAGCAAATCTTTTGCGAGCGCTGCAAAGGCTGCTTCATCCGGTTCTGTGCCATCAGGATTTTCCTTAAACCACACCTTGAGATTCGTCATGAGTGGTGTTTCGACCCCAGTCGAGACATTCGTATGCAGACTAAAACCGGGATTATAGACCGAGCGATGTAGCATTTGCCCAATGGGGACAATAAATGTGATCACAATGAAGGCCAAAAGCGGCGCAACAAGGTAAAATGCGCGTCGCTTAGCATGAGCCTGCGCGTGCATTAAGGCTTGTTTTAATGGCTGTCCGTTAGCGGTTGTTAATGCAGAACTTTGCCCTGCCAACGGCGCATCAAGGGATGCATCACTCATTTACCGCGTTCCTTTATTATCGGTCGTTAAATATTGGGCCGCCGAAGGCGACCCAACAGGAGTTTGAAATACGGAAGTTTAGCTTGCCAGCCACGCGTTGAAACGTTCGTTGAGTTCTGCGTCTTTATCGACCCAGAATTCAAAGTCGTTCACCAAAGCATTGCTCAGGTTGGCATCTGCTGTTGGCATATGAGGCGCCATTTCAGTTTTGCCATCAGAGTAAAGACCGACGAGTGGACCTGAGGATTTCCGCGCAGGACCATATGCGATCCAGGACGCTTGATCTGCCAGACGCTGTGTGTCGGTCGCGAATGCAACAAACTTCATAGCATCTTCTTTATTGGGCGCGCCTTTAGGGATAACAAAGAGATCAAAATCGAGAATTTGACCATCCCAAACGATCTCCAGCGGCTGACCTTCGCCTACAGCGGCGTTAAAAATACGGCCATTGTATGCTGTGGACATCACGACTTCGCCGTCCGCCAAAAGCTGTGGTGGTTGTGCACCCGCTTCCCACCAGACGATATCGTCTTTGATGCTGTCCAGTTTGGCAAAGGCACGGTCAACACCTTCGTCAGTTTCCAAGATGCTATAGACTTCAGATGCAGGCACACCATCGGCCATCAGAGCCATCTCAAGATTGGCTTTTGCAGTTTTACGCAGGCCACGTTTGCCTGGGAAATCTGTGGTGTTAAAAAAGTCGTCGATTGAGTCAGGCGCCGTTGCGTTTGTTTCTGTGTTATAGGACATCACAGTTGAGAAAACGATGTTGGCTACTGCGCAATCTTGCAACGCACCTTCGATGAAATCCTCTTCTGGAGGCGTTCCATCCGGAGCATCGGGCAGAATGCTCAGGTCGATTTCCTCAAGTAAGCCTTCGTCGCACAAACGTACAGCGTCGGAAAACTCGACATCTGCAACGTCGATTGAAACGTTGCCAGCTTCAACCTGTGCTTTGATTGGAGTTGCTGGATTTCCGGCATCTACAGAGTTGATTTTTATGCCAGTCGCCGCAGTGAATGGCTTATGGTAAGCTTCTTCCTGGCTTTTCGCATAGGAACCGCCCCAAGACAGAACTGTCACATCGGCAGCATGTGCCGCAAAAGTGACCGAGGTCAGGGCTGTGGTTAAGAGAACTGTTGTCAGTTTCATTTTAGGTCTCCCGGTTGTTTTCGCCCGTTTTTAGTTAACCGATAAATAGGACGACATTTATCGGTTTGAGCGGCACACGCATGCCAACGAAATGGGGAACGTGTGCCGAAACTGATTGTGTGCTTAAGCGTCCAGCGCGTGGCAGTCTTGTGGCATCCATCCAATTTGGATCTGGCTGCCAGGGGTTAGCCGTTCTTGCCCGGGCGCATTGCGAGATTTCATAACGAAATCATCGTTTCCTGCGACACTCAGGCGGGTACGGAATGTATCGCCCATGTAAATAAACTCTTTGACTTCAGCTGTTAACGTGTGCGCACCGTCTGGAATACGATCTTTGCGGTACTCAACGCGCTCTGGGCGAATGGATACACGAGTACGTTCTCCGGCCTGAGTGACGTTGACAGGTTTGGCATCTATTAATTCACCGTTATCGAGTTGAACGATAGCACGTTCACCTGAAATGTTTTTCACGACGCCAGCGAGTGTATTGTTTTCACCAATGAACTGAGCAACGAAATTGTTGGTCGGTGCCTCATACAGTTGATCAGGCGGTGCGAGTTGCTGAATGCGGCCATCGTTGAAGACGGCGACGCGATCGGACATTGTTAACGCTTCGGTTTGGTCATGCGTAACATAGACAACCGTGATTCCGAGATCGTGGGCAAGGCGTGTAATCTCGAATTGCATTTTTTCGCGCAGTTGTTTGTCTAATGCACCAAGAGGTTCGTCCATTAGTACAAGCTCTGGCTCAAACACCAAGGCGCGTGCCAATGCGATTCGTTGCTGTTGACCACCTGATAATTGTGCAGGTCGACGGCTGCCAAAATGTCCCATTTCAACCATATCCAGCGCGCGCTTTACTTTTGCTTCGCGGATTGATTTGCCCATTTTGCGAACTTCAAGCGGAAAGCTCAGGTTCTCAGCAATAGTCATATGAGGGAAAAGGGCATAGTTTTGAAACACCATACCGATGCCGCGCTTGTGCGGCGGGATATTATTGATTGAAACGCCATCCAGACGGATGTCGCCATGAGTTGCCGTTTCGAATCCAGCAAGCATCATAAGGCATGTTGTTTTACCTGACCCCGATGGGCCCAACATTGTTAGAAACTCTCCCTTAGGTAATGTTAGGTTCAGGTCTTTGACGACAAGTGTTTCGCCATCATAACTTTTTTGCACATGTTCAAATTCGACAAATGCGTTGGGATTGGTCGTTTCGGCCAAAATCAGCTCCCCGCTGTGGTCTGCTGGCAGCCTTGGGCTACTCTGTAAATTTGTGCCTCAGCATCAGCGGCAATTTAAATGGGGTCAATCTGTTTTCCTTCAACTCGACCATTATTGCGTAAAAAATAGGCAAATATTTGGAGTGGGTAACGAGATCTATTAACCGATTTGGGCGGATATGGCATTTAACGCAGAAATTTCTAACCGCGCAGCATTTTGATCGCCACGCCACAGACAATATGCTGCCATCCGGCGGTGGTACCATGGACGTAATTTTAGATATCGCTCAACGAACATTGGATTGGGGTAGGTCGATAAGAAATGGTCGATTTCTGAATCACTTAATACTCGATCGCGATAGGTCTGATGCATCGCTGGAGAGAGAAAAGTCGCTAGGTCTTCGGTAGGATCTCCAAGAACAGGGCACTGCCAATCAATCAGAACGAGTTTTTCTTCTCCGGAGACAAAGTTACTAGACACAGGGTCTGCGTGAATAAGACACGGTCGTGCGAGGGGAGGGACAGGTGAAAGCGCGAATGCGTCAATCATTATCTCGCGTGTTTCTTGGCATGGAGGGCAAAGTGCGAGCAGTTTTTGGATCATTTGTTCGAGCTGATCTGATCCATTTGGTCCTAAAGGAAGTTCGGGAGGTCGCGGGCGGGCGTGTAATCTTCCTAAAAGATCGGCGACCGCTGATGTGTCATTCGTCCACGTGTGACCTTTTATGTGATGATAAACCAGCCAAGTTGCGCCGCGAAATAGGCCGTGACCGAGAAACTTTGGCGCGATGTTTTCTCCGTCTAATTCTTTTAGAACTGAGATTTCGCGCTTTGGATCGTTTGTAAACAGCGGATTATGCGTTCTTTCGGCAAAGAGTTTTATAACCATGTCACCTGAGTGCCAAACATAGTTGGTTCGTCCACCATATAAGGGCAGGGCATTCTCGATGAGAAAACCCTGCTCCGTTATGTGGCGGAACAGGGCGTCTTTAAATTCTGGTGATAGAGCTCGTGACGATGACAAAGCCACTGTTCAGTGACCTCTCTGCCCGAGATGTATACTGTTGTTAGCTATCGTAGGATGTTGTCTCATCAGGGGATCGCACTGCAGTTACGGTTGATGCCAAAATGGCGTCACCGCTAGAAAGGATCAAGGCCACTTCGTCACCATAGGCCTGTGTTTCGACAACCTGATTATAAACTTCGGCAGTGCTAGACAAGGTTAATGCCCCATTTGTGTAGCTTTCGACACCGAAGGTGTATGTACCAGCGCCCACAGATGCACCATCATCACCTATGCCATTCCATTCATATGCATCTCCACTCAAGGGTAAAGAGAGGCGTTGCACTTCGGTGCCATTCTCATCATAGACAACAAGGTCCACTTGGTCTGCAGATGTTGCGGGATCAGGTTGAACCGTGACTGGCGTCGAACCATCAAAACTGGCTGCGGCTGCGGCCCGTACGTCTTGACCAATCCAACCCGTCATCTGTGTTAAGTTTGATGTCCCGATCAATTCTGAAATTGATGTCAATGTTTCATTCGTTTGAACTTGTTGTTCAACCGTCGAGAATTGCGCCAACTGCGCCGTGTAATCTGACGAATCCATCGGATCTAAGGGATCTTGATATTGGGCCTGTGTCGTCATTAGTAGCAAAAATGTTTCAAAGTCGGACGCTAGAGTGGCGGTTGCGGTATTGGTCGCCGATGATGTCGAACTACTTAGCTCTACGCCATTGTACGTGGAAATTTCTACCATCGATTAAATCCTTATATCGAGCCCATCGGTTGCTATATTTAATTGAGCCAGAAGTTCTTCGGGCATGCGTTCAAAATCATCATCATCGCCAGTATCTACACTGCCATCCGGACCATGACCGGTTTCGTGACTTTGTGAGGTGTCGCCACCGCTTGAAAATTCAAAACCAATATCTGTAAAGCCCATCTCTTTGAACTCTTTCATAAGTTCATCAATATGGCGCCGCATCAGATCTTCAGTCTCTGGGCGTTCAGCCTGAATTACGATCATGACGCCTACATCAGTGGTCGTCAGGCGCATGTTCACTTTTCCTAATTCAGCGGGGTTTAGCGCGACTTCGACCTGATCTCCATCATGTGAGACGACAGCTTCGGCAAGTTGTTGACCGACAAGACGTGGGTTCTCTGTGCTATAATGAGTAGAGCTTGCACGAACAGACGCCTCGGTGAGCATTTGAGGTAGATTATTGAAATCATTTCCACGACTTAATGGAAGGAAATCGTCAGTCATACCATCTAGAACGTCTAGGTTGGCATCGATATCGCCAGTGAATTCCTGTGCGTTCAGATCGGTGAGCTGAGTACCGTCACCGACGGTGGTCGCGACAGGAGATGATGTATCCCCTTTGGACATCACTGCACTGGTTTTAATACCTCTTGTATCCGTGGATGGTTGAGAGGGAACGGGTGCTATAAAAGAACTAGATGTTACATCTGACGTCGGTTGAGCGGGTCCCATAAAAGAGTTAGATGTTATATCTTGCGTCGATTGCGCACCAGGTGATTGAAGAGTATCACCATTTCTCGAGATGTTCGGGAAGTCTATATCGGTTATTTCTTGGAGTGGGCCAGCCAAGGTGTTTGTCTGTTCTGGACCGGCCTTGACAGGTTTTGCAATGATTTCAGTGTCGATGTGTGGAGGGATGACATCTGCTTCTGTTAGAGAAGTCGGCGTGGCTAGGGCTGGACTTGGTGTTCCAGCAGTCTCAACTTGAGTTGGAGATTGTTTTGTTGCCGCCAAATCAACGTTTGAAGCATTTTTAGCTACTTCAGATGAGAAGCTCAGCTGATTTTGAGATGCTACAGGTTGCATAACATCTTTTGGCATCGGGTTTGTCGTCGATGTCGTCGCATCAACCGTCATGGTCTCCAAAGGGGAGGCGATCTGTGCACTGTCGTTGGGTGCCATTGATACTGATGGAATACCGGTTTCAATTGCAGATTGCAGGGTAAAGTTAGATGGAATGTCGAGGCCGGATTTTTGTAAAGTGGTTTGAGCAGTAAGAACGAGTGAATCGGTTTTATTTAATGGATCGTGACTTTGCTCAGGTTGCGCAATTAACCCCTGATCATTCTCTGTACTTTGCGATGGAAGCTCAGTGGAGCCAAGCTGCTGGAAGTCAGGAGTGTCTTCCAAGTTTTGCATTGGGTGAGGGGAGAGAGGTGTCGTGGCTTGTTTCCCATCTTGCGCCTTTTGCATCGACGGGTCTGCGATTAATTCACCCGAGAAAAGACGGGCTTCAACTGAAGAGTTAAGTCCGGGATTCAAAGTAGAATCTAATGTCAGATAGGGATCAGTGAGATTTGACTCGTCTATTTGTACTTCTTGGTCAACCGTATTCTCAACCGATGGATCAGATGAAATATCTGGTTCGATCTCTAGAGGCTCAGCTATATTCTGTGGTTCACCATTTTTCATGGTTTCCTCGAATGACGTCGCGTCGCCTTTGTGGGGCAACGAATCACTTTTTACCGGGGTCGTTTGGGGCGAAGAGCCCTGTACCAATTGATTTATTTTGATCATGTCGCACCAGATGTTCTATCTCGTTTGAACCTTTATATCGTAAACGGGTTACCCGAATTTTAACCGCTTTCGACGAATGTAGATAAACGAAGAATTCGTGTTAAAATTTCCGAGGTGCAAAATGCCCAATATCCAAACTCCACCAGTATACATGAGCCCACCTATGTCAGTGTCGCTGGGTCAGACATTGTCTGGTCAGCAAGATGAGGCACTCAGGAAAGCGTCCGTTGACCTTGAGGCATCGTTTCTCTCCGAAATGCTAAAATCCGCAGGTCTTGGTAAAAGCCGTGAAGGATACGGGAGTGGTGGTGCTGGTGAGGATCAGTTTTCTAGCTTTTTAATTCAAGCGCAGGCGCAGGAAATCGCGAACTCAGGCGGCATTGGTATCGCCGATGCCATATTTAATGCTCTCAAGGAATCTCAAAAATGACTTACAAAATATCTGATAAAACGGCGCAGTCTCTCATCGATGAACTTGATGAGTTGCTTGAAGAAGAGCGCGCTTTGCTCAAGCGTGGAGACCTAAGTGGGCTTGAAGAATTACTCGCACGAAAAGAGAGCGTTTTTGATCAGCTGCGCGAATTTGAAAACCTTGAGCAAGACGTTCTGGATGAAATGCAAAATAAGATCAATCGCAATCAGGGGCTTTTGAAAAGTGCAATGCAGGGAATAAAGGCGGTTGCGAACCGTTTACAGCAGATGCGGAAGGTTCGCACCGGCTTAGATGTATATGATCAGCGCGGGCGCCGGAGCTGTTATTCAACCAATGGTGCGTTGAAGTTAGAGAAACGTGCATGAGGGATAACAGGCTAACAGTATGGGATTTGGTGAAAATTTTAGAAACTCAAATGCCATCTTTAGGACTCTGTTAGAACATAATGGGTCAAGGTGTACCTGCATCTGGACAACAGGTGGCGCGAAAGCCGCAAGGTGAACGCAATGTCAGAAGACGTCAGAAACGCTCCAAATACGGGGCAAGGATTTATAAAACGGGGCCAAAATAGGCTCCATAGCTAAGGAATACATGCTATGTCCAGCATTCTGACTAACAACGGCGCCATGGTTGCACTGCGTACTCTGGGTTCGGTAAATGACGACTTGGAGATGACACAGACAGCGATCTCTACTGGTAAAGAGATTGGTACCGCCTCTGACAACTCTGCGGTTTGGGCGATTTCCAAAACAATGGAATCCGATGTCGCAGGTTTTGAAGCGATTGAAGATGGTTTGGCTGTTGGTGAAGCGACCGTTGCGGTTGCCTCAGCTGGTGCCGAGCAAATCGTTGAGAAATTGACGGAAATCAAAGAACTGATCGTTTCCGCACAGTCTGAAACAACCGACCATGCAACAGTTCAAGAGGATATTGCTTCAAAAGTGGCGCAAGTTGAGGCTATCATCGGTGCTGCACAATTTAATGGTGCCAATCTTCTGAAAGAAGAAATTGACGGATCAAACACTCAATTGGGCGTTCTCGCATCGCTTGACCGTGAGGGTGCTGGTTCAGGTGGTACGATCACCGCTGTTGAAATTACGGTTGCTAGCGTTGCGTTTGATACATCGCTCGATCTGGCAACCGACCTTACCACAATCACTGATACCACAACTGCAGGTACTGCTTTAACTGAAATCGAAGGCTTCCTGCAAACAGCGATTGCTGGTGCGGCTGCATTGGGTGCGAGTTCCGCACGATTGTCTGACCAAGCCGACTTTGTGGGTAACCTCGTTGATTCCATGACACTGGGTATTTCAGCAATGACAGATACTGATATGGAAGAGGCATCCGCTCGATTGACGGCGCTTCAGACACAGCAGGAACTGGCAATCCAGTCGTTGACGATTGCGAACGAAGGCCCATCCACACTGATGCAGCTCTTCCGTTAAGCTTAGATTTTGGGGAGGGCGATTTTTCGCCCTTCTCGCTCTTTGTATAAGAACCAGTAGAACAGAACGTTAGGAAAATACGTGAATGCTCTTCTAAAGGCAAAAAATGCCTATTCGGCCAAAAAGACGCCGACGCGAACATTACGCGACACAGAGTACGAGATCGTCGCACGTATCACGCGACGTATGATTGCAGCGAGTAATCCCAAAGACATCGAAGGTTTTAAAGAGCTTATCAGTGCCGTGAATGACAACCGCAAATTATGGTCATTGTTTACGGTCGACTTGGCGAGCTCAGGTAACCAACTACCGCCTTCCCTCAAGGCGAATCTGTTGTCGTTGGCAAATTTTTCACGAGATCATGGTAGTAAAGTTGCAAGGCGCAAAGCGTCAGTAAAGCCCTTGATCGAAATAAACACGGCCATCATGCGTGGCTTACGTAGCGGAGCGCCCTAAAATGAGCGGATTGGTCCTAAAACTTGCACCGAAAGAACGGGTTCTCGTGAACGGTGCTGTTATCGAAAATGGTGATCGCAGAAGTCGTTTATCCATTGTCACACCTGATGCGAATATTTTGCGCCTTCGTGATGCTATTCATCCGGAACAAGCAAACACACCCGTGAGGCGTGTTTGTTACGCAGCCCAGCTTGTGTTGGCGGGAGAGGTGGATGCCGAAGAAGATCGGTTGCCGATGTTACGTCGCATCGAAGAGTTGAGCCAGGTATTCGGAGATCCTGACAGCCGTGCTGCTTTAACTGAAGCAACCGAAGCAGTTATTCAAAATAATCATTATCGTTGCCTTAAAGCTCTTCGCACTTTGTTGCCGAGAGAAGAACGACTGATGGCGGTGCGACCACAATGACTTATACCCCATATATTTCTTCATCTGGAATCGCTGGCTGGAACTTTCTTCAGACAACGTATGATCGTCAGTACGAAGCGTTCACGCAAAGCGGAACGCAAGCAAGCGACGCGGAATACTTTATGGAGAATATTGGGGATATACAAACAAGCGAAGATCTCTTGGCTGATCGACGTTTGTTGGAAGTGGCGGTTACTGCGTTTGGTCTCAGCGAAGAGATCGACTATTATGCCTTGTTGCAACGTGTCTTAAACGAGGGAACATCCGCCAGTGATGCTCTCGCAAACACAATGGATGATGAGCGATACGTTAACTTTTCCGAAGCATTTGGGTTTGGGTCCGGGCAGTCATTAAAAACGGCAGATAACTCTGCCATGCAGAGTATTGTCGATTCCTTTCAAACCTCAGGATTCGAAACTGCAGTGGGCTTGCAAGATGCAACAATGCAGACTGCTTTGTTTGCCCAACGTGCCTTTGGTGATCTCTTAGGCGATGAAATCGATGAAGATGGCGGTGAGGTCGATATTGTCGGAGACGCGGTGAGCGATTTTCTCGAGTCTATCGCAGATCTAGATGAGGACGCAGAAAATGAGACGCAAAGTGTGGAGGAGCAGTGGTCTGAAATTTTGGACAGAGATGTTCTAGTCTCATTTTTTGATACAGTATTCCAGACGGGCCAAGATGTTTTGGTTATGAGCGCTTCTGAAAAGATTGATTATTATATGAATATGGCTGAGGCGGTGTACGGTTCGGCAGACCCAACGATTTTCTTTTCGAGTAACAACCAAGATTCGGTATTATCTGCGTACAATCGTCAGGCGATTACGTCAGGTGTTGATGATGATGAACGTACCGAAGTTCTTGAGCTCAGTGGTTTGCTGTTAGGGGCAATGGTTGCTGAAGAATCGGAATTGAATGATGCTTGGGGCCAGCTTTTAGAGCACAGCCAAATGCGTGATTTTTTCGAAGTCACATTTAATCTTTCAGACACTGAAAACTTGAATGAAAGTACTGCGCTAGAGCTATTCCGAACGAAAGCAGAGAGTATCTTTGGGTCGGAGGATCCTCGTGATTTTATGAACGAAGATACGATAGAGGATACACTGCTTAGATATGCTGAAATTGCTGAAGAAGCAGGCGTGTCAGATTCTGAGATAACCTTGACCCGATCAGTGGTTGAAAGCTTGGCAGGTATTATTGTCGAAGAGGCGGACGCTAACACAGACAATAACTACGATCTTGATGCAAAATGGTATTCCGTTATGGGCGAGACGCAGTTGCCAGGTGTCTTCCAGACAGCTTATGGACTGGATGATGATTTCAGTAATTTATCCCGAGCTGAACAGCTTGTGATTTATAAAGAGAAGACACTAGAATTTTATGGTACAGAAGATCCTGAAGAAGCTTATTATTCTTACGAGGATATAAGCTTACTCGAGAGATATGAGGCGAATTCTGCTGCCGATGGTGATTTTGCATATGTCACAGAGTACTATTCGGACGCTGCTAAAGGAGAGCTGGATAAACTTTTCCCTGAAGAAGAAAGTGAAGATATCGGGGATATTATCGCTGGGATTTTAAGTAGCGATGAAGATGAAGACGAGAGTGATATCAACTCCATGTGGTTTACGATCATGGGGCAAGAAGCCTTAACGTCTTTTATTCAGACTGCATTTGGCTTGCCGAGTGATGTGGGAGCTTTGGATGTTGATCAGGCTCTAGAGATTTACAAAGCTAAGGCTAAAGAAGTTACGGGTACTGAAGATCCATCAATATTTGCGAGTCCAGACAACCTAGAGTCGTTAACAAATCGTTATTTGGCCTTGTCTCAGATCGGAGCAGGGGGAGGTTCACTATCAAGTGGGAGCATAGCTATGACTCTGTTGAGTTCTTAATATATTCGACTTGGTATAGATGTGAAACTCGTTTTAAGTGGACCTGTCTCGTTTTAGTGCTGCTCCAATTACTCGTTTAAGCGGCCTTTTGTTCGAATGCAATCACCATGTTCAGTGCTCGAAACGCCAGATCGCGTTTCATCAGATTGCTGACGGACCAACCAATGATACGCTGGGAATACAGGTCGCAGATGACAGCCAGATAGAGCCAACCCTCCCGTGTCCCGACATAGCTTATGTCACCCGCCCATTTCTGGTTGGGGCGGTCTGCATGGAAGTTCCTGTTCAGCAAGTTCGGCGCGATGTTGAAGCAATGATTGTTATCCGTGCTCGCCTTGAACTTCTTGTTTCTCTTCGCCGTAATGCTGTTCAATCACATCAAGGGGCCGATGGAGCGATGTTCGTAAGCGTTGCATCTGACCCCCATTTAGGGGCTTAGCACACTCGATTTGAGAAAATATGATGCCCTAAAAAGGATACGGGCATCATGAATACTCAAACACTAGGTGCGCTTTCAAGTGATCAGAAAATCGACAAAGTCTTTCACGCCTTCGGCTATTCAATTCCCGTTGGAAAAGATGGCCGCCGTTTGTGGCCCACTAAATTCAAGCGCGAAATGGCGAAGCGTATGAGATCCGGCACGCTCTCAATCAGTGACGTTCAGAAGACGTGCCAGATTTCGGACAAGACCGCTTATGCTTGGCGGAAAGGACCGAAGCAAAAGAATTCGCCAAAGCGACAAAAGTTCCATGAACCGGTGCCAGTGTTTGCCGAAATCAAGGTTCAACATGATATACCAGTTGAACAAGCAGAGGCGTCTCACATTGTTTTCAAACGCGATGGATGTGAATTGTTGCTGCCATCTAATTACCCCGTCGCTGACTTGGTCGGCCTCATCCGTGCATTCGAAAGCGGATCATGATTTCTCCGGCGGGCAACTTCAAATTTTACGTGGCCAGCAAGCCGGTCGACTTCCGAAAGGGGATGGACGGGCTCGCAGCGATTGTTCAAAACGAATTTGATCTTGATCCGTTCAGCGGGGCTATCTTCATTTTCCGCTCGAAACGTGCGGACCGGCTCAAGCTGATTGTCTGGGACGGCACAGGCCTTGTGATGACTTACCCAATGATCACATGGAACCATGCAAGACGTGAAGCTCTCCAGTTGTTTGGGCACGTACACAACAATTGGCGCGGTTCGCGAAATTCCGTCAATGTCGGTGTCGATGTCTGGGATTTCATGCCGGTAACATACGATGATATCGCACGGCGGGCGCGAAAATTACCAATCAACAAGCATTGGTCAGACGTCGAGCATCGCAAGGAACTCAACTAATTCCCGACATTCGTCGCGATCGGTGCTAACCGCCACAATGCGGACTAAGCAGACATTGGAGACGCAAACTCGAGGGGCTGCTTTTCGAACCCGCTCTCGGGCTTCGACCAACCCCACACACAGGCATGCGGATTTTCAATTACCTCACTTGGGTGTTCGAGCAGATGGCCAAGGGGCATCCGCGCTCGCAGTATGAACAGCTGCTTCCGTGGTATTGCCCGAACGGAAAATTCGGCATCGAATAGTTAGAGTCATCAAATCGAACTTTCCAGCTGTCCGGCAGTCGCCGGGCAGCAATAAGGCGTGTCCGCAGGAAACGGCCGAACGAAGATGTTCTCTAAGGGAGCGAAAATCTGTTGCTTCGTTGCGAAAGCAGACGTTAAAGATACCGACTTGCAATATAAGCCCCAGATCAGACCTCCAGCAGATAAGTTCGGCCGACTCGGCAGTGAAGGCACTTCGAAGAAGTCTGCCCGCAGATACCGCGCAGTGCGACAAAAGCTTTGCCTCACAACTCCCAATTGTGATATGCAATCTACAACAAGCAAGCCTTTGAATTAAAGTTAAAAAAGATGCACCATAGATGAACGAAGACAGACTTGCTCATAGAATTGAGCGCGAAATATTTGAGAAAGTCTTCAACCTGTCTAAGGAGCAACCTTGGTTGAGTGATAAATCAAGCGAGATAATGGAACTGTTGGAGTTGTGCCAAACTGCTAGACAGCAAGAACTGGTTTTAGATTTACTCAACAGATTTCACTATGTTTCCGACGCAAAGCATAGAGCTGATCTTCGATCTTTAGCGGCAACAATTGCTGATGATTGGAAATGTGATCCTAGTGATACCCAGGTTGTTGCATTGTCTGGCGGAGAGCTGGCAGATAGTTCCTCCATGGTTGCGTACGGCATTAAGACTGAGTTGGCAAAACTAGGGAGCTGGAAAACGCATAATTTCTCTGACAGCCTGAGTTTGGCTATCTCCAACCTTTCAAATCTACCAAATATTGTGATCGTTGATGAATTCGCTGGAACTGGAAATGCAGTCAAGAAAAAGATCGAATATTTGCATGCTGAGGCAAAATCAACAGTGCGAAT
Source organism: uncultured Paracoccaceae bacterium (assembly GCA_947499635.1). Classification (GTDB taxonomy): domain Bacteria; phylum Pseudomonadota; class Alphaproteobacteria; order Rhodobacterales; family Rhodobacteraceae; genus Epibacterium. The sequence continues at coordinate 102,910 of CANMPD010000011.1, forward strand.
CCGAGTTGGTTTACTAACCGCGATGGAATCTGCGACAATTTTTATTAACCCTCTAGTGGTCGAAACTTACTGTGTAAACAGCCTAAGGAAAGGTATCTCCGATCACTATACGGGAAAGGAACTGTCTGAAGCAGTCACCGCAATGACCGAATTGGAAAAGTGTTTAGCAAGACGCAATGGGAAAAAAAAATTGCGAGACTATGAGTTTGGATACGAAAGAAGCGAGTCTCTTCACTATTCTGACGCTGCCAACCCACCAAACAACAACTTTCCAATATTTTGGTGGCCGAAATTGACGGGCACCGGGAACCTCAGAAGATTGATTGCGCCACGTATATGAATGTACCTTCATCAAAGCGAGAAATTTTGCATGCGCTTTTTCAGGCTGATGATTGGCTAGATCTGTACAAACTACACGAGCAATATCGACTGACGCCTGGTATTGTCGCACAAACTGTCTTTTTTCTTCAGGAACGTGATTTGTTGGAGATTGAGGGAATGAAGGCCAGGTTGTCTGAAGCAGGGAAGGCTTGGGTTTTTTTGAACAGAAAGAGAATATTCTACGCGACTGATCGCGTCTGGGTGCAGCCAAAACAAACCGATGAGTCAAGGGCGGATGCCAACAGCCCCTACTTGCCTCGCGCGCGATCACTCGACAAGAAATTTTTCCAAGACCTCGGTTGATTTTAATAGTGAATTGGAGCACTGATTTGATAAGAGACGATGTGGCATTAGCACCTAGAGGTGAAATCGCCTCAGTGATTCAGGCTGCTGTTAACATTATGGCACACTGTTCAAGTACAGCGTGCCATAACGTTCTTGCAGAACGTTATGACAAGTTCACAAGTGACTTGTCAGAAGACTGCATCACGCATTTTGGCAAAGCTGAATGCAATACTATTTTATGTAGTGTCACATCGTCTCACTTGCGGAAATCGTGCGATGGCACCAACTGAAGTAAGTCTCTCGGAATGGCAGGAGTTCTTTAATGATCGGGTGAAACGCCCAGGATCTTTGATTGATGGATATCTACGTTATGTGACACGGATGCAATCATTAGGAGTTCCGCCGCTATTTGAGCTTCGTCATATTTCGAAAATTTTGGCCATCGATGAAGCCCTATTGGTTGGGATGGTAAACCGAACAAACCAATTCTACCGTGATTTTGAAATTCCCAAGAGGCGTGGCGGATTTCGGTCTATTAGCGTCCCTTCACCCACGCTTCTCTACGTTCAGAGGTGGATTGCAAGTGAAGTTCTTTCCAAGCAGGAGGTTCATGATGCAGCACATGGCTTTGTCAAAGGGCGTTCGGTTGTCAGCAATGTGAATGTACACAAGGATTCAAGAACTATCTTGAAGATGGATATAAAGGCTTTCTTTCCTTCAATTCAGTTTAAGCGAGTCATTAAAGTATTCTTGTCACTTGGCTACCCAGTTAGTGTTTCATTTTTTCTTGCTTCTCTCTGCTGCAACAAGAAGGCGCTACCCCAAGGCGCGGCTACCAGCCCAACTCTTAGCAACCTGATTGCTGGTAGGCTCGATGAGTCACTTTCCACATACGCTCACGGACGTGGCTTGCAATATTCTCGATATGCCGATGATTTGGTCTTCTCCGGCGAAAAAATCGAGAAGATCGACATCACCAGAATTAGCTTCCTAATCAATCGATATGATTTCAAAGTCAACGAAAACAAGACTCAGCTTCTCTTAGAAAGCAGAAAACGAATCATTACTGGGATCTCGGTGTCTGATGGAAAATTAAATCTCCCACGGAAGACTAGAAGGGACATTCAAAGTCAAGTTCATCGATTAGTGAAATTTGGTTTCACCGACTTTTCCAACCATAGTGGAGGCTACGATCCGTTGATCTACGAGCGGGTACTTGGACGAATAGGTTTCTGGTTACAAGTTGACCCTGAGAACTCTACCGCTCAGAAGCTCCAGTCAATGATGCAGACGGAGGTTCAGAAGAACGAAATTCGATATGCGAACCAATTCAAAGCACTGCCGAGCCTAGATGAGTTCGCGGGAAATGATCAGCTCCCCATTGAGTCCGCTAATTTGGGTTAGCTCTGTTCAGGTCTTGGTCCTTCATAGACTCGTTAGCATAATCGGTTGGTGTCATGTCAGCGAGGCTGGAATGTGGTCGGCGATCGTATTGGCTACCGCCAATATAGACCCTAGCTTGCGGCGCTGGAAGCCTTGGAATCGGGGGCCAGATGCAACGCTTACCGATGTTCGACATCAAAATCAAGCTCCTTGAGCTCTTCGGTCATCCGAGCCTGCCGTAGCTGCCCAGAGACAGGTGGAACTGGGTGCGGATGTAGGCAAGCAGCACCACGCTGCCCCGCTGGCTGGCAGGACGGTAGCGCCAAGCCCGATAACCCCGTGGGCTGACATCCATGATCTGGTACAGGCGGTTTACGGGAAGTTTGGTTTGGTGTTCTTCAACGAAGGCAAACCTCATTTGCTTCTCTCCGCAAAGAACACTGTAGCCTTTTTTGCACGTCCCTCTCCTCCCGAAGCATACGGTACTCTTTCCGCAGCTCGGCGGTTTCGTGTTCAAGATCGGATTGGATAGTTGCCTTCTCAGGATTGCGTCGGTCTTGTTGAAACTAGCGGCTCAACGTCGAGAAGCCGATCTCAAAATCGGTGGCCACTTAATCTATGCAGTAACCCGCTCGTCAACGTTACGCGCACTGCCTCGGCGCGGAAGTCCGGCGTTAGTTTCTGTGTCATGATGTCTCTCCTTTGTGGAAAAATACCAAGTCAAAGGAGCGGAACAATTCCGCGAAAAGGCCAGCCGCTGTTGTAGACGATATAACATAAGTTGGTTAATAAGCATTAAGGAACGTTTAAAGTAGATGTGTAAGGGACGGTTTGGCCGGAGAAACTTATGGCTGAGTATGAGTTGTCGGGAGAACCCCGGATCTCTGTGACTGTGCGCCGTTCGGCGCAAGCACGTAAATTATCGTTGCGAATCTCATCTCTGGACGGTCGAGTTACCCTTACAGTCCCCAAGCACACGACCGAAAAAGTGGCTCTAGGATTTGCCTATGAAAAGGCGGATTGGATTCGTGCACATTTGGCGCGAAGGCCGGCACATGTCGATATCGGAATTGGGAAATCCCTGCCGGTCGAAGGGCGTAAGAGAGAGGTTATGGCTACATCGGGGCGTAAAGTTATGTTGTCTGATGATGCAATCTCTGTGTCTGCTCACGCAACAGGGAAACGTGTGGAACGTTTCCTGCGTGAATTGGCCCGTGAGCGTTTGGTTGAAGCTTGCGATACATATGCACAACGATTGGGGCGTCATTATCAAAAGGTTACTTTGCGCGACACAAGATCGCGCTGGGGGTCGTGTTCATCTGCAGGACGTTTGATGTTTTCATGGCGCCTGATTATGGCTCCGCCGTCTGTGCTGCGTTACGTTGCGGCACATGAGGTTGCGCATTTAGAGCAAATGAATCATTCGCAAGCATTTTGGGACACTGTCACACATCTGTATGGTTCATATGAACAAGATCGCGAATGGTTGCGCAGTGATGGCAATGGTCTGCACAGATACCGGTTTGAGTAAAATCTCGTTGTAACGGCGTAATTGGGATTGATCTCAAGTGAATTGTGATCACATTGATGCTTATGGACAATATAGCATCTGCGCGACGAAATATTTCTGACAACACGGGTTCCGCTCACGAGCAAGTTTACCGCAAATTGCGGGGGCGTATCATGCATGGTGAACTGTCGCCTGGCGCGGCGTTGACATTGCGCGGGATCGGTAAAGAATTCGGTGTCTCAATGACGCCTGCACGTGAAGCCGTGCGCCGCTTGGTGGCAGAAGGGGCATTGTTTTTATCAAGCTCTGGTCGGGTATCGACACCAGAACTCAGCAATGAGCGGATCGAAGAACTAGCAGCTTTACGCGCGCTGATTGAGGTTGAACTGGCCTCACGGGCATTGCCGCGAGCGCATATGGCTTTGATCGATCGTTTGCAACTTATCAATGGGACGGTTGCTGAGATGATCGCTAAGCGGGATGCGGTTGGTTATATTCGGACGAACCTTGAATTTCACCGCACTTTGTATCTACGCGCTCAGGCGCCAGCCATGTTGGCAATGGCTGAAACCGTTTGGTTGCAACTTGGCCCCACAATGCGGGCGCTATATGGCCGTTTGGGCAGGACCGAACCGCCCTATAACCACCGCCTCATTATTGCAGCACTGAAGGCCGGAGATGAACCTGGACTACGTTTGGCCCTGCGTACGGATGTCACACAGGGCTTGAGATTGTTGACGACGTAAGTGAATTAATTTCCAAAGATGCTACGTAACAACCGATCCAACGAGCTGTCGTTCGCGGGCCTGCCCGGATTTCGGACGCCTTGGTTCAAAACATTACCAGATTGCGCACGCGAAGATTGAGGTTGAGGGGATGCGATTTGAGCTGGCTCGCGCATTGGTAACGGTCGCGGGGCTAGGCCATCATGAATACGTACCATGGCTTCGTGCCATATTTCGGCAGGTAGTCCACCGCCGGTAACCCCGGTTAGTGGCGTGTTATCGTCGTACCCCATCCAAACGCCAGTGACGTAATCCGCAGTAAAACCGATAAACCACGCATCCTTCGCCGCAGATGTCGTGCCAGATTTACCGGCGGCCTGCCAACCTGGGATTTGCGCCCGTTGACCTGTCCCTCCAGCGATGACTTTTTCCATCATCCAGACAAGTTCTTGGGCGGCTTGTTCGCGAATGACACGCTCTCCCAAGCCGCCGCTTGCACCAATCAAAGGCTCACTTTGGCCAACTAAACTAAGCTGTTCGACACCATAAGGCGTGACTGACGACCCGCCGTTCAAAATGCCAGCATAAGCGCCCGTCATTTCGATTAATGTGCTTTCGGATGCCCCAAGCGCGAGGGCTGGACCATCAGCGAGGTCGTTGTTTATTCCAAATTCATCTGCAACATAACGAACCTTGTCACGTCCGATGGCTTCGGACAGTTTCACAGCTGGAATATTCAACGAATCTCGTAGGGCCTGCGTGAGTGTAACTGGGCCGTAAAACTGTTTGGTGTAGTTTTTGGGGCACCAGCTGCCAGATCCGGGAATGTTGAGACAATATTCGGCATCCAAAACGGTATCATAAGGGGAATACCCCATCTCTAGTGCGGCTGCGTAGACAAAGGGTTTAAAGGCTGATCCTGTCTGTCGTTTCGCTTGTGTTGCGCGGTTAAAGACGCCTGATGCACGTAAATTACGCCCACCAACCATCGCGCGTACGGCGCCATCAGCACTCATGACAACGATAGCGGCTTGGGCTTTGGAACCTGAACGTACTTTGTTTTCAAAAATATAGGTTATCGCATCCTCTGCCGCAGTTTGCAGGCGTTGATCTAATGTGGTGCGAATAACCACATCTTCGGTGGTGTCATCGCTGAGGAAGGCAGGAACCGTATCCATGACCCAATCTGCAAAATACCCGCCTGCGCGAGCTGTGGCCTTGGCGCTGAGATGTGCAGGAGCTGCATCAGCGAGCTTGCGTTGTTCTGATGTCAAATAACCTTGTTCTTCCATGAGGCGCAGCACTGTAGCAGCCCGATTGCGAGATCGTTCAAGATTTGCGGTGGGGGCAAGTGTCGAAGGCGCTGTGAGCAGCCCTGCGATCATTGCGGCTTCTGAGGCATTCACTTGGTCGGCGCTTTTGCCAAAATACCGTTGTGCGGCGGCTTCGACCCCATAAGCACCGCCACCAAGGTAGGCGCGGTTCATATAAATCGAAAGAATGTCGATCTTGGAGTATTTGACCTCCATCGCCATGGCGAAAACCGCTTCTGTCAATTTGCGCCAGATCGACCCGCGGCGACAATCGGCCTCATAAGCGGCCTCTGATTGCCATTTCGTGGGATCGTAAGTTACGCCAAGACACATGAGTTTGGCGGTTTGCTGGGTTATGGTAGAGCCCCCGTGACCGGAGAGGGGGCCGCGACCTTCGCGCAGGTTAATGCGTACGGCACTTGCAACACCGCGCGGTGAGACCCCGAAATGGCGGAAAAATCGTTTATCTTCGGTGGCAATAAAGGCGTTACGCAGGTGCGGTGATACGGTGTCTGCGTGCGCGACACCTCCAAATTGATCGCCCCGCCAAGCAAAAATTTCCCCCTTATCATCGAGCAGTGTTACTGAGCCATGATTGCGCCCATCTAATAAGGTATCCACGTCTGGGAGTAGCGTGTATTGATATCCAATAGCCGCGGCGAGGCACAAGGCTGCAATACCGCCAATCCGCCAGCTAAAGGCCCATAAAAGGCGCAATATCCAACGCAAGGGTAAGAGGAGCCAACCTAGAACACCACGGCGCGTGCTTTTTGTCCGCGGTGATTTTGATTTTCGTGTCGAAGGTTTTTTGGGTTTACGGGTGGCTTTTTTAGGAGGTGTTTTCGCAGGGGCTTTAAGGTTGCGCTTTTCGGCAACCAAAGGTCCACGTCGTTTTCCTGATCCGTTGCCCGTCGTCATATGTCCTGATCCTGCGCCTTTACGTGCTTTGACTTTCTGCATACCCGTCGTAGGGGTTAACTAAAAGCATTTAAAATGGACGAACGGGCGTTAGAGATGCCCGATGGAAAGGCAGTTTTCCGCTTAAAGACTTTTTCATTTTGATTAATTTTTAATCAATTCAACCTCACGGAGTCGAATTATAGGTCAATCGCTCAGAAACTGAGCGTCTTTACCTTAGAGTAATATTTTCAAGCCCTGCCTCACGGGGTCTTGTTTGACATGCAATCAACGGGCGGGGAGCCCGGGAAAAGGTGTTGAGATGAAATTGATCATAGCAGCCATCAAACCCTTCAAGCTGGAGGAGGTCCGCGAAGCGCTGACCGATATCGGTGTATCAGGACTGATGGTAACTGAAATCAAAGGCTTTGGCGCACAAGCAGGGCATACCGAAATCTACCGTGGAGCCGAGTACGAAGTAAATTTCGTACCAAAGGTGAAGCTGGAAATTGTTGTCGCATCAGAGCTGGCCGACCAAGTTGTCGAAACCATAACCAAGACCGCCCGTACGGGTAAGATTGGTGATGGTAAGATATTTGTACTCGATGTCGCACAGGCTGTGCGCGTGCGTACTGGCGAAACCAATCAAGACGCCCTCTAAACGGCGCTCATTCCTTAAAGGACGTGAAACGAATGACGAAACTAAAGCTTTCCCTCGCCACGGCGGCGCTGGCGGTATTGCCAGGTCTTGCCTTGGCACAGGATGTTGCGCCGGGCGTAAATCCCTCTACTGATACTGTATTTATATTAAACACACTGCTGTTCCTCATCGGCGGCTTCTTGGTCTTCTTCATGGCGGCAGGTTTTGCTATGCTCGAAGCAGGCCTCGTGCGGTCTAAAAATGTTGCAATGCAGCTAACGAAAAACTTGGCGTTGTTTTCTCTGGCGTCGATTGTTTATTGGCTCATTGGCTACAACCTGATGTACCCACTGGGCACATGGAACATCGAAGGCGTTCTGTCCGGTGTTTGGGGTCCTGGTATCCTCGAAGCTGTTGGCGTGACTGCTGACGCAGCGGATGACTATTCTTATGCATCTACTGGTTCAGACTTTTTCTTCCAGTTGATGTTCTGCGCAGCAACAGCGTCGATCGTGTCCGGAACATTGGCTGAACGTATTAAACTGTGGCCTTTCCTGGTTTTCACAGTCGTTTTGACAGGTGTCATTTATCCGTTGCAAGCGTCTTGGAAATGGGGCGGTGGTTTCTTGGATGCAGCTGGCTTCCTCGACTTTGCGGGTTCAACTGTTGTTCACTCTGTTGGCGGTTGGGCAGCTTTGACTGGCGCAATTATTCTTGGTCCACGTATCGGCAAATATAAAGATGGCCGTACAGTTCCAATGCCGGGTTCAAACCTAGCACTAGCCACTTTGGGTACATTTATCCTGTGGATGGGTTGGTTTGGCTTCAACGGTGGCTCTCAGTTGGCGATGGGTTCTGTTGGCGACGTTGCTGATGTGTCTCGCATCTTCTCGAACACAAATGCCGCTGCGGCCGGTGGTGCAGTTGTTGCACTGATCCTGTCACAGTTGCTGTTCAAAAAGCCCGACTTGACCATGGTTATGAATGGTGCGCTTGCAGGTCTCGTGTCTATCACTGCTGAGCCTCTGACCCCAGGATTAGGTGCCGCGACTTTGATCGGTGCGATCGGCGGCGTGATCGTTGTCTTTGCTGTTCCATTCTTAGACAAGCTGAAAATCGACGACGTTGTTGGTGCGATCCCTGTTCACTTGGTTGCAGGTATCTGGGGTACGATTGCTGTCGTATTTACGAACTCTGACGCATCTTTGGGCACACAGCTTTACGGTATCATCGTTGTTGGCGTCTTCACCATCGTAGCATCTGCTGTCTTGTGGATGATCCTCAAAGTGACCATGGGTATCCGTGTGAGCGAAGAGGACGAGATCAATGGTCTAGATATGTCTGAACTTGGTATGGAAGCGTACCCAGAGTTCAAGTCTAGCTGATCTATCTATCACTTATTGAATATAAAACGGCCCCATTATTGGGGCCGTTTTTGTTATGAGGGCAGCGCGTATAGGTGCACTTGTTGCCATGAGCGCGACACAGGCATAGCCCGACAGCAGGCCCTGTTAAATGAAATCACCCCCGCTTTAGAAAAGCAGGGGTGTCAACCGTTTCGTATTAAAAGTGAGGCTGTGATCAGGTGTTGAACAAAAAGTGCATGACGTCGCCATCTTTGACCAGATAGCTTTTGCCTTCGGCGCGCATCTTGCCCGCTTCTTTTGCACCAGTCTCACCATTACAAGCGACATAGTCTTCGTAAGCAATGGTTTCAGCTCGGATAAAGCCTTTTTCAAAGTCGCCATGGATCACACCGGCAGCTTGGGGGGCGAGTGTCCCTTTGCGGATGGTCCAGGCGCGGGCCTCTTTGGGGCCTACAGTGAAGTAAGTTTCTAACTTTAGCAGGCTGTAACCCGCGCGGATCAAGCGATCCAGACCCGCTTCGGCGAGGCCCATCTCTTCGAGGAACATCGCTGCTTCATCGTCTTCAAGCTGACTTATTTCTTCTTCGATCTGGGCTGAGATGATGACATGAGAATTCCCCTGCGCTGCAGCCATTTCTGCAACTTTGGTTGATAGCTCATTGCCTTCAACGCTTTCGTTTTCGCCAACGTTGCAGACGTAAAGGACAGGTTTGGTGGTCAAAAGCTGCAGGTTCTGCCACGCTTTTAAATCGTCTTCGTCAACCTTTGCCAAGCGGGCTGGTTTGCCCTCTTCAAGCAAAGCCTGAGCCTCTGCCAAAAGCCTGTCTTGTTGCTGTGCTTCTTTGTCGTTGCCCTTGAGCTTACGAACCAGATTGGCACGGCGTTTCTCAACGCTTTCCAGATCGGCGAGCATGAGTTCCGTTTCGATGATCTCAGCATCAGCAACAGGGTCAATGCGGTCCTCGACGTGGGTTACGTCTTTGTCGATAAAACAGCGCAGCACATGCGCGATCGCATCGACTTCGCGGATGTTGGCGAGGAATTGGTTGCCTAACCCTTCGCCCTGAGCAGCCCCTTTGACTAGGCCTGCAATGTCGACAAAAGTCATCCGAGTCGGAATGATCTGTTTGGATTGCGCGATTTCTACCAGTTTGTCCAAGCGCGCGTCGGGGACACCCACGTCACCCACGTTAGGTTCAATGGTGCAAAACGGGAAATTTGCTGCCTGAGCAGCAGCAGTTTTGGTCAAAGCATTGAACAAGGTCGATTTGCCAACATTTGGCAGACCCACGATTCCCATTTTAAAGCCCATACCGGCCTCCGTTGCACATGTTTATTGCTGCTTAGGCAGTGCTGCGGTCAAAGGCAAGACTGGGATGCGTTTGTAGTGGGCTGTGAATGCGTGTTTCGCTTGATAAAATGTAAATCAGATTGATTTCCCGCTGGGTTTTCGGCACATCTGACCAAGCAACTGGAAAGGCCCGCTGATGACCCGTATTGACGCCAAATTCGCCGAACTCTCGGCCGCAGGTAAAAAAGCTTTTGTCACCTATGTGATGGCGGGTGATCCCGATTATGAAACCTCGCTTGAGGTTGTAAAAGGATTGCCAGCTGCCGGTGTTGATATTATCGAACTCGGCCTGCCTTTCACCGATCCTATGGCGGATGGTGAGACGATCCAACTTGCGGCACAGCGTGGACTTGCTGCTGGTATGACGTTGGAACGGACACTGCAATTAGCGGCGGATTTTCGTAAAACCGATGACACCACTCCGATCGTTTTGATGGGGTATTACAATCCGATCTATTCACGTGGCGTTGATAAATTTCTTAAGGATGCCAAAGTGGCTGGGATCGATGGATTGATCGTTGTCGATTTACCGCCTGAAGAAGACAGCGAACTGTGTTTGCCTGCTCAAGCCGCGGGATTGAATTTTATTCGTTTAGCGACACCGACTACAGATGATTCACGCTTACCTAAAGTGATGCAGAATACCTCAGGGTTTGTATATTACGTCTCGATCACCGGTATTACTGGCTCCGCCGAAGCTGAAGCTGCGGATGTTGCTCCAGAGGTGGCTCGTATCAAGGCTGTGACGGATTTACCTGTGATCGTAGGTTTTGGTATTAAGACCCCAGAGCGTGCAGAAACCATCGCGTCAATCTCTGACGGTGCAGTTGTAGGATCGGCCATTGTGAGCCAGATCGCAGCTGGAAAACCCGTCAAAGAGGTTCTGGCGTTTGTCAAAACATTGGCAGATGGCGCGCACCGGGGCTGATAGCAGGACAGCGCTCTTATAGTCGCTGCCGCAACGTATCACCATATTCAATTGTTGGGGTGAGGGTGATGTGCTTTTCGATGGCGGCGTCTGTCGGGTTAAGTTGGGCGGCAAGGATCTCTGCCGCCTTACGGCCAATTTCCTGACGACAGGAATCCATGGTCGCCAGCTTGCGTGGCAGTCCCGCCAACAGCTCAACGCTGTTAAACCCCGCCAATCCTATTTTTCCAGGCACATCGATGCCTTGTTCTTGTAGATACAGCAGCCCGCCTGCGCCAATAAGGTCGTTGGAATAATACAGAAAATCCAAATCTGGGGAGCGTTCTAACATTGCTGCAGTGATCTCACGCCCTTTGGCGAGGGCAGAGCCACCGGAATAGAACGCATGATCTTCGATTTCTATTCCTTCCTTGGCGAGGTGTTCGGTAAAGCCTTCGAAGCGTTTGCGCGCCCGGTGGTCTAGCGGCATTTTTGTACCCATGAATCCGATACGGCTATAGCCTGCTTTAACAATGGCTTTTGCCATTTCACGGCCCGCGCGGCGGTGGGAAATACCCACCATGGCATCCACGCATTCACCGTCGGTATCCATAATTTCAACGACAGGAATCCCCGAAGCTTGTAGCATCGCGCGTGCGGCGTCAGTGTGTTCTAATCCTGCGATGATGACGCCAGAAGGGCGCCAAGATAGCATCTCATAGAGAACCTTTTCTTCTTTTTCAGGTTGATAGTCAGTGACGCCGACAACCGGTTGCAGCTCTGTGTTCTCAAGTATGTTGTTAACGCCCGTAAGAACCTCGGGAAAAACCATATTTGATAGAGATGGAATAATAACGGCAACTAAATTGACGCGTTTGGATGCCAAAGCTCCCGCGATTTTATTGGGGACATAGCCAATCTCTTTGGCGGCTTGCAGGACCTTTTCTCGGGTTTTTTCTGAAACATCACCGCGATTACGTAAAACACGGCTGACGGTCATTTCGGAAACGCCCGTTGCTTCAGATACGTCTCGAAGCGTCAGGGGGCGGTGTTTGATATTGCTCACGTCAGTTGCCTTTCCACAGCAGTCGCCGAAATGTAACCAGTCCCCTAAGGCGGTACAATGGCTAAGAGTAGATTGGGAATACGGGGTTTCCGCTAACACGTATAAACTGGGAAGAATTTGAACTGTTATCGCTTGTTGAGCTCTGGAATGTTCAAAGTGGACGAATATGAGCGATATTGCGATTAAGATTTCGCAAAACTTGAATTTTGTCGTCTAAGAGATTTTTGGTCCGGCGATGTGGGGCGCCGCTACAAATTGCTGAGCTGTGATCAGGCTGTTGGAAACGCAAAGATCCGCCGATTGGCGGATCTTGTTATGTTTATAGTCGCGGCGGATTACTCAGGAATCGTATCGGTTAAACCTTCGACATAGAAGCTCATTCCTGCAAGTGTGCCGTCGTCTGCGGTTTCGCCGTCGGCCAACCAGTCAGAACCGTCCTGCTTTTTCAATGGACCTGTGAAGGGATGATAATCGCCAGTGCGCATGTTTTCGATCATTGCAAGAGCCTCGGCTTTAACATCCGCGGGGACTGCATCTGTGATTTCACCGATTTTCACCATGCCTGTTGAAATACCATCCCATGTATCAACGGACGCCCATGTACCATCTATAACGGCTTGTGTGCGAGCGATATAATAGGGAGACCAGTTGTCGATAATCGAGGATACGCGCGGGTTCGGTGCGTATTCGATCATGTCGGATGCTTGGCCAAAGGTGTATACATCGCCAGCGTTTTGCGCGGCCGCTTGCGGTGCGGTCGAGTCTGTGTGTTGCAGGATCACATCCGCACCCTGTTCGATCAAGGCTTTGGCAGCATCTGCTTCTTTTGCTGGATCGAACCATGTGTAGGCCCAGATGATTTTAAACTCGACATCTGGGTTTGCCTTCTTCGCATGAATATAGGCTGAGTTGATACCACGAATTACCTCGGGGATCGGGAAAGACGCGATATAGCCGATGATATTGCTTTCCGTTAGGTTCCCGGCGATGTGACCTTGGACTGCGCGCCCTTGATAGAAACGTGCTGAATACGTTGACACGTTGTCGGCACGTTTATAGCCTGTCGCGTGCTCAAATTTCACGTTTGGGAATTTTTTAGCAACGTTGATGGTCTGATCCATGTAGCCAAATGACGTCGTAAAGATCAGATCGGCACCTTCAAGCGCCATTTGTGTCATAACGCGTTCTGCATCTGGGCCTTCGGCAACACTTTCGACAAAGACTGTTTCGACATCGTCGCCGAATTTTTCCTCAACCGCGAGACGGCCTTGGTTGTGTTCATAAGTCCAACCACCGTCACCAACAGGGCCAACGTAGACAAAGCCAACTTTGGTTGGGTCAGCCATTGCACCAGTTGAAAGTGCCAGTGTCATCGTAACACCAGTAAGCAAATTTGAGATTTTCATATGAGAAGTCCCCCTTGTTCCCGCCTTGTGACAGGATCTTGTTTATAAGGACGCCCCCCGGAATATTTAGCGGGAGGCGTGAAAATTGCGCCCAAGCGCAGCAGGTGCTCCGCTTTTGTCGGCGGATAGAATAACGAGCACCAAAATAGTGATCAGATAGGGTGACATTGCAAGATATTCCACCGGGATAGCAACGCCTGCGGCCTGAAAATTAAGCTGTAATACGGTGATTCCGCCAAAAAGATAGGCACCTAGAAGTGTGCGTAGGGGTTTCCAACTCGAGAAAACAACCAGAGCTAGCGCGATCCATCCGATGCCAGCGGTCATGCCTTGGGTCCATTGTGGTACACGGATCAGGCTGATGTAGGCGCCTCCAAGCCCTGCACAAGCGCCTCCAAAGAGTATAGCCAAGATACGGATGCGCATGACTTTATATCCTAGCGCATGTGCAGCGTCGTGGTTCTCGCCTACCGCTCGTAAAACTAATCCGGCACGACTGTATTTTAGGCCACTCCAGATCACAAAGGTTAGAGCTATGCCAAAGTACAACACGATATCATGTGAAAACAAAGCGGGCCCGATGCCTGGAATCTCTGAGAGTATGGGAATATCAAATGTGTCTAACTTGGGCGGTTTAATCCCAACATAGGATTGCCCTAGTAGGGCGGATAATCCTAAGCCAAACAATGTCAGTGCCAGACCAGACGCGACTTGGTTTGCAAGCGCCAGCTGGGTCATAATGACAAATAACATTGAAAAGGCCGCCCCAGCGGCTGCCGCTGCAGCAAACCCCAACAACGGTGAACCACTTTCGACGGCAACAGCAAAGCCCGCGACGGCCCCGATAATCATCATGCCTTCGACGCCGAGATTTAACACGCCAGCCTTTTCAGCGATCAATTCTCCAATTGCAGCAAACAGTATCGGTGTCGCTGCGACCATTAAGGATGCAATCAATAGGGCAGGGTTGATAGCAGATAGATCCATTATGCGACCTCTGACTTGCCAAATTTAATGCGAAAATTGGTTAGCAAATCTAGCGCGAGCAGAAAGAATAACAACATACCTTGAAAAACCTGAATTGCTGCAGAGGGTAGGCCGAGATTGCTTTGGGCGATGTCTCCACCGATATATGTTAATGCCATGAGTGCTCCCGCCAGTAGGATGCCAACAGGGTGCAGGCGCCCAAGAAACGCGACGATGATCGCGGTAAACCCATACCCGACGTTGAAATCAATGGAAACCTGACCTGCAGGACCAGCCACTTCAAACAATCCAGCTAAACCAGCCAGCGCCCCGGATATACCTAAGCAAAAAAGGATCAACCTATTAGGTTCAACACCTGCAAACCGCGCTGCACGTTGGGCCTCGCCAGCCAGACGAATATGAAATCCCAACCTGTGGCGCGTAAGTAAGATATAGGCAAAGATGACGGCAATTAGAGCGGCGACGACACCCAGATGCATGCCCGTACCGGCAATCAATTCGGCATTATGCGCACTGGGGTATTGTTGCAAGTTGCGGCTGCCGGGAAAACCAAACCCCTCAGGATTCTTTAACAAGCCTAGCGACATGGATGCCAAGAGTTGCTCAGCTACATACACGAGCATCAAGGAGACCAAAATTTCATTGGTACCGAACTTCACCTTGAGCAAACCTGGGATCATTGCCCATAGCCAGCCGCCAAATGCGCCGGCTAAAACCATTAACGGCAATATATAAAGGCCTTCTATAGGGTAAAAGGCCAATCCCACCCCAGCGCCGCTGAGGGCGCCGATAATGTATTGTCCCTCTGCTCCAATATTCCACACCCCGGCGCGAAATCCGAGCGACAGGCCAATGGCGATCAATACCAGTGGCGCAGCTTTGATCAACAGTTGAGGTCTATAATAAAAGGCAAATTCGCCAAACAGCGGATCCCAAAAAATAGTACGGATCGCCTCGAATGGAGGTTTTCCTATAGCAGAGAACAACATTGCACCGACAATTATGGTGATTAAAACCGCTAGAATGGGAGTTGCTATGGACCATTCCCGTGAGGGTTGCGACCGCTTTTCAAGCCGGATCATACTGTGGCCTCCTGGTTTTGCAGCGCGGCGTCGGTGGCAGCGCCGCCCATCATTAGGCCAATGGTCTCTACGGTGAGGTCATGGACAGGCTGTGGCGTACTTAGGCGGCCCTCGTTGAGGGCTGAAAACGAGTCTGAAATTTCCATTAGCTCGTCCAGATCTTGACTGATACAAATAATCGCTGCGCCTTGCGTTGCGAGATCCAGCAACGATTGACGAATTGCAGCTGCCGCAGCTGCATCTACACCCCATGTTGGTTGGTTCACAACAAGTGCTTTAGGGCGTTGTAAAACTTCGCGCCCGATGACAAATTTCTGCAAATTCCCACCGGACAGCGAGCGTGCGCTACTATCGGGGCCGGGGGTGCGAACATCAAAGGCAGTGATGATTTTTTCGGCAAAAGATTTTGCAGCCGTCCATTTTAAAAATCCTCTGTTTTCCAACCCTTCCCGTATCGCACCCGTTAACAGCGCATTCTCTGTCAAGGACATATCAGGCGCTGCAGCATGGCCCAGGCGTTCTTCGGGGGCAGTCAGAAGGCCCAATTCGCGACGTGCGTTTGGACACATCGCGCCAACTGGAATTGCTGCAAAGGAAATTTTTTCTGCGGCTACGGTTGTCTCGCCGCATAATACGGACAACAATTCATCTTGCCCATTTCCTGCAACGCCGCCAATGCCAAGGATTTCACCGCGTTTGACGGAAATATTGATAGATTTTAAGGCCGTCCCGAAGGCCGACGGTGCAGGGGTCGACAGGTCAAAGGTCTGGAGCAAAGTCGGGCCTAAATCGCGTTGTGTCCGTTCGGGCGGAGTTAACGCTGTTCCGACCATAAGTTCGGCCATGTCTCGTGCAGAGGTTTGTGCAGGTATGCACTCTCCAACATTTTTTCCGAGCCGTAAAATCGTGGCGTGATCGCAAAGACTGCGGATCTCTTCCAATTTGTGGCTGATGTAAAGGATTGAGGTGCCTTCGGATTTTAGTTTGCGCAGCGTTTGAAAGAGGATCTCAACCTCTTGTGG
Organism: uncultured Paracoccaceae bacterium; assembly: GCA_947499635.1. GTDB lineage: Bacteria > Pseudomonadota > Alphaproteobacteria > Rhodobacterales > Rhodobacteraceae > Epibacterium. The sequence continues at coordinate 119,232 of CANMPD010000011.1, forward strand.
GGTCAACACGGATGTAGGCTCATCCATGATCAAAAGTTTGGGATCCTGCAAAAGGCAACGAATGATTTCGACCCGTTGACGTTCGCCTGCGGACAGTGTCCCAACCGTGCGATAAGGATCCAGAGGCAATCCATATGTTTGTGAAACACTTTTGATCTTGGAAGCCAAGTCGCGCATGGTAGGTGGATTTTCCATACCAAGAGCGATGTTTTCAGACACGTTTAACGCATCAAAAAGCGAGAAATGTTGAAAGACCATCGCAACGCCGTTTTTACGCGCTTCACGTGGCTCGTTTGGATGATATGCGGCACCGCGTAGGGTCATCGTACCAGTGTCGGGTTGCACTAATCCGTAGATCATTTTGACCAGTGTTGATTTCCCTGCACCGTTTTCCCCCAATAAAGCATGTATTTCACCCGCGCCAATGGACAAGGTCACGTTGTCGTTGGCGACGACGCCAGGATAGGCTTTGGTCAGCCCGTCAAGATTTAGCAGGGCTGTAGTACTCACGCAGGATCTGCCTCGTTGTTGGTGATACAAGATTATTCATACAAGGGCTGCGGTCATCAAGTCATAATTGCTTTGTGCACAAGCGCCGTGTTGCAATAACTGACTAGCAACACCAACCGCAATCGCCTGAGGATGTTTACCCAGTGTTTTTTCACCAATTGGGCAGTTTATGCGATCAATTTGCACATTTGTATGGCCTAGCTCTGCGAGGCGTTTGCGGAATCGGGCCCATTTTGTATTCGATCCAATTACACCGGTAAAATGAAATCCATGTCGCAAGATGCTATCACATAGTTCAAGGTCCAGTTGGTGTGAATATGTGACAATGATATGCGCAGCATCTGAGGGTGCGTGCCGCACAACGGATGAGGGCTTTTGTGCGGGCAGGATAGTAACCTGTGGCGCCGGTTGAGAAGGAAAACGATTAGGGGCAGTGTCGATCCAAGTTAGATCGAACTGTGGTAAAGGGGCGAGTACATCGATAAGCGCGCGCCCGACATGACCAGCCCCCCAGACCCACAGAGACTGTGTTGGGTGTTCGATAGGTTCGATCATCCAGCCATCTTTTAGCTGTGTTTTAAGCGGCTGCCTGTTGTGTTGAGCGGATTGCACGATCTTTTGGACGGATTGTGGTGGCGCCTGAGTGATGTTGGCAATGGGGCGTATAAATAGATCGTTGTCGGCGGTGGGTAAGGTTGCGGCAGTGTAAATCTCGCTGAGTAATGTTACGGAACCGCCACAGCATTGTCCTAAATCTGGACCCAGCGCATGGGTGGTTAATATGCGTGTGGCGGTTTGTGTACGTGCCGCTTGTACCGCCTCAAACTCTAGCGTGCCGCCGCCGATCGTGCCAGCTTGCCCACCGTCCCAGACGAGCATGGCCGCGCCGATGTCTCTTGGTGTGGATCCGCGGGTTTGCGCAACGACCACCCGTACAACAAGGGGGCTGTGCGTTAGCGCATCGTATACTGCGGCGATATCAAATCCCATGTTTCACACGTTTGGTCGCTTGCCATAATTCTTCTGGTGTCGCAGGGGCATTCAGATGCGGATAGGCAGGCCCAAACGCGCTGACCGCATGCGACAGTGCAAGCCAAGCGGAAATCCCTAACATAAAGGGCGGTTCGCCCACTGCTTTGGAGCGGTAAATCGTATCTGGGCGGTATTCCCCATCGTAAAGCGCAACATTGAAAATGTCTGGCCGGTCCGAGCAGGCGGGGATTTTATATGTTGAAGGCGCATGCGTGCGAAGGTTGCCGTTTTCGTTCCAGACCAGCTCTTCTGTCGTGAGCCATCCTGCGCCTTGGACATAGGCGCCTTCAATCTGGCCGATATCCAACGCGGGGTTGAGAGACGCGCCTGCGTCATGCAATAAATCTGCCCGTAAAATCCTGTTTTCTCCCGTATGGGCATCCACCACAACTTCGGTGATAGCCGCGCCGTAAGCGAAATAGAAAAACGGTCGGCCGGCGCCTTTAATGCGATCCCATTGCAGGCTGGGCGTTTTGTAAAACCCGGTCGACGATAGGCTGATACGCCCCGTATAACACAGCATTGCAGCCTCGGAGAAACTCAGGGTTTTATCGCCGATGATGACCCCGTCTTTGAGGAATTTTACGGCAGTTTCATTGCAATGGAAATATTCTGCAAGATAGGCAGCCATCCGCGTGCGTATCGTATCACACGCAACTTTGACCGCCATACCGTTAAGGTCGCTTCCTGATGAGGCGGCGGTGGCGGATGTGTTGGGAACTTTGTCCGTATCACTTGCGGTGATTTTGATACGCGTGACGTCCACATCAAAGCACTGTGCTGCAACTTGTGCAAGTTTTTGGAACAGCCCTTGCCCCATTTCGGTGCCGCCATGATTCAGATGAATTGAGCCGTCTTGGTATACATGAACGAGGGCTCCGGCTTGATTTAAATGCGTGAGAGTAAAGGAGATACCAAACTTAACAGGAGAGAAAGCTATTCCGCGTTTGACTGTTTCATGTGTTGTGTTCCACTGCGCAATTTCGGCTTTGCGAGTGATGTAATTTGAGCTTTGCAATAGTTGATCAGTCAAGCCATGGAGTTCAAAATCGGTGACATTCATTCCATAGGGGGTCGTGTTTTTGCGACACTTATTTCGAGGGGAAGCATAGTAATTCCGCTTGCGCAGCTCGATGGGATCTATGCCAAGATGGTGGGCCGCATGGTCCATAACCCGCTCGATCCCCAACATACCTTGAGGGCCCCCAAAGCCACGATAGGCCGTCGCACTTTGCAAGTTGGTTTTCAGGCGGTGGCTTTCGATGCGGATATTCGGAATTATATAAGCATTGTCGCTGTGCAGCATGGCGCGATCTGCAACTGGGAGCGACAGATCCTGTGCCCAGCCGCAATCGACCAAATGGGTGAATTCGACACCGGACAAGCAGCCGGTGTCATCAAAGCCTGCGCGATATGAAATACGAAAGGCGTGGCGTTTTCCGGTGATGACCATATCATCATCGCGGTCATAGCGCATCTTACACGGCCTACCGGTGGCACGGGCTGCGACGGCACAAGCAACGGCTAATGCGTTGCCTTGGCTTTCTTTGCCTCCAAAGCCCCCTCCCATGCGGCGGGTTTCCACCCGTACCGCATGCATCGGCAGACCTATGGCATGTGCCACCTTGTGTTGGATTTCGCTTGGGTGCTGGGTTGAAGAGTTGATCAGCATACCACCATCTTCTTGGGGCAGTGCTAAGGCTGCTTGCCCTTCAAGGTAGAAATGTTCCTGTCCGCCTATTTCAAAACTGTCCTCAATGATGTGTGCAGCCGTATCAATCGCTGCGGATGCATCACCTTTTTCGTAGATACGGGGACCATCTTCGAATCTGCTATTGGCGGCGAGCGCCTGATCAAGGGTTAGTAGGGTTGGCTCTTTGTTATATTGAATCGTGCCTTTACGTGCTGCGATACGCGCGGCACGGTGGGATGTCGCAATTACGAGAAAAACAGGTTGCCCATTATAATGTACCTGATCGGTCGCTAGCAAAGGTTCGTCATGCGCTGCGGCTGATACATCGTTTTCAAACGGCAGGTCATGTGCGGTTAGCACTGCGATGACACCATCGCAATTGTGCACATCGGACAGGTCTATTGAAGTAATTTCACCTTTTGCAATTGCGCTGAGGCCAAAAGCCAAATGTAGGGTATTCGCGGGCAAGGGGATGTCGTCAATATAGCGCGCTTGGCCTGTGACATGCAGGGCGGCGGCATCATGGGGCAGGGGCTTTGCAACTGACATCACTGCACCTCCAGCACAGGTATGTGATCCCCTGAGAGATCCGCAGCGTAACGTGCCAACAGTGCACGTGCTGTCTCAAGGCGGTATAAAGCAGAGGCGCGCATATCACTGAGTGGCGAAAAATCCGCATCAAAAGCGGATTGAGCCTGTCGGATTGTATCTGCTGTCCAGGCTTTGCCAATTAACGCTGTCTCAACATGCTTGGCTCGTTTCGGTATTGCAGCCATGCCGCCAAAAGCGATGCACGCTGCCGTTACATATCCTTGATCAATGACAATATTAAACGCACCAAGTACCGCCGAGATGTCCTGATCAAACCGTTTAGAGACCTTGTAGACACGCAAAGCATCTTGCCCACGGGGGAGGGTGATAGCCTCTATGAATTCACCATCGCTGCGATCTTGCTTGCCATAGTCGATAAAGAAATCTTCGAGTAAAATCGCACGGCGCGTGTTTTGTTTGCGTAGATGTACCCGCGCGCCAAGGGCGATAAGGGCCGGGGGATTGTCCCCGATAGGAGAGCCATTTGCAATATTGCCGCCAATCGTCGCTGCATTTCGCACCTGTTGGCTTGCGTATCGACGGATCATATCAGCATAGGAGGGGTAGATTGGGGTAAGTGTTTCGCGAACGCGGTTCATATTGACGAGAGCGCCAAACCTGACTTCGTCTTGTGTGACAGAGATCTCCTTGAGGTCATCACAACCGTCCAAAAATATCACATCATCAAGATCACGTAGTTGTTTCGTGACCCACAACCCGACATCCGTGGCACCAGCTATCAAGGTTGCGGTCGGGCGCTGGGCGTATTGATAGGCCAAATCATTGGCGGATAGTGGGCGCATAACATTATCTAAGGCGTCTTGTGGCTGCGTAGGTTTTGTTACGAGCCATTTCGGCACGGGCGCAGTTTGCACCGCTTGAGCCGCGCGAATGATTGGAGCGTAACCCGTGCAGCGACATAGATTGCCTGCAAGTTGGTCGTCGTGATCTGTCGCGCCAGCGGTGTGGGCGGTAACCATGCTCATGATAAAACCAGGGGTGCAAAACCCACATTGGCTGCCGTGATGGTCAATCATTGCTTTTTGAACGGGATGCAACGTTCCGTCAGGGTTGGCGACGCCTTCGACGGTGTGCAGGGATTTTCCATGCAATTGGGGCATAAACAAAATACAGGCGTTTAAAGCTTTGGGACCGTCTTGATCTGTCACCATGACAGTACATGCGCCGCAATCGCCCTCGTTACACCCTTCTTTCGTGCCGTTCAGACCCCGAGTGTTTCGGAGCCAATCCAAAAGTGTGGTGGTTGGTGCAATGTCTGGGACTGAGACCTCATCACCGTTGAGATGAAAGGTGATCGTCATATGTTTTAACCCGTCGCCTTACCAGAGTGGCCCGCATGTGTTCTGCCTTTGATGCGACGTAAAAAGCGAGGCGGGTGATTAAGCTATGATAAGACTATGGATTAAGACCCTGAGATGGCAAGAGTTGTTATGCGGATTATATTTATTTAGCAGGCTTTGCGATTAGCAGCTTATCTCAGAGGCACCATTGCTGAGGTCGAGGCGCAGATCGTGACATTGTGACGCCCATCGTGAACAAATGATAAAGCGAAGCGACGAGTTTGGCGCATTTGCACGACAAGTTGGCGGTGTTAGTCAAATTTTCCCTGAAAGCATGTGGCATTTTTGTGTTGGTCGAATCAAAATTAACCTCTGGCCTCAGAGGAGTTGTCGCCCCGTTGCGGTGGCGAAGCGATATGGATGACGAACAGGAGATCCAATATGAGCAAATACGCTCTAACAGTTACATGCCCATCTACGCGTGGTATCGTTGCGACGATTGCAAGCTATTTGGCCGAAAATGACTGCAATATCACCGACAGTGCGCAGTTTGACGATAAAGGCACGGGTAACTTTTTTATGCGTGTCAGTTTTGAGGCCGATGAAGGCACAATAATTGATAACCTACGAAACAATTTTGCAGACGTTGCCAAAAAATTCGACATGGTGTTCGACTTCCACGACGAGGCTGTAAAGCTGAAGGTCGTGATTATGGTCAGCCGTTTTGGTCACTGCCTGAACGATTTACTGTACCGCGTAAAGATTGGGGCGCTGCCAATCGAAGTTGTGGCTGTTGTGTCAAATCACATGGACTACCAAAAAGTTGTCGTGAATCAGGATATTCCATTTCACTGCATTAAGGTGACCAAAGAAAACAAACCCGAAGCCGAAGCTGCGATTATGAAAGTCGTCGAAGACGCTGGGGCCGAGTTGATTGTTCTCGCCCGCTATATGCAAATTCTGTCTGACGAAATGTGCCAGAAAATGTCTGGCCGTATCATTAATATTCACCATTCGTTTTTGCCAAGCTTTAAGGGCGCAAACCCCTATAAACAAGCATTCCAACGCGGGGTAAAATTGATTGGTGCGACATCACACTATGTAACTGCAGATCTCGATGAAGGGCCAATCATTGAACAAGATACCGTGCGTGTGACCCATGCACAATCTGCCGAAGACTATGTGTCCTTGGGGCGTGACGTTGAAAGCCAAGTTCTGGCACGTGCGATCCATGCGCATATTCATCACCGCGTTTTCCTAAATGGCGACAAAACCGTCGTCTTTCCTGCATCTCCAGGGTCTTTTGCGTCTGAGCGTATGGGCTAGGGCTGACAATGATATGTGTGGGGTGGATACGTGCCCCACACAACGGGTTGAGACGATTTTTGAAAAACGCATCGCGCACGCTGCATTTCTTTGGAACATAGCTTGCAATACGGGACTATTTCAATTCCAGCACATCAATGTGAGCGAGAGTTAGTTTCCCTTTCATGCTTTAAGGCTTAACTTGGGGCTAATAACTTCAGGAGATTTCCATGGCCCAGCGTTGGACGAATAAGCTTACTGCAAAAGATGTGACGCCGGAACATATGTTCTGGAACCGCCGTAAAATCCTTGCGGGGTTGGCGGGGGCTGGACTGGGATCTATTGCGGGCGGTGTGTCAGCTCAGGAGGCTGAGCTTGAGGCAAACACGTGGGAAGACGTGACATCCTACAATAACTTCTATGAATTTGGCACGAGCAAAGAAGATCCAGCACATTACGCGAAGTATATGACAACCGCACCCTGGAGTGTGGAGATTGGCGGATTGGTCGATAAGCCGGGTGCTTATGGATTTGAACAGATTATGGAAGCGATGACGATCGAAGAGCGCCTATACCGCTTTCGTTGCGTCGAAGCATGGTCAATGGTCATCCCGTGGCAAGGTTTCGAACTCGCAGATCTTCTAAATCTTGCCGGGGTTCAAGACGGCGCCAAGTATGTTGCATTTGAAACGCTCTACCGCCCCGAGGAAATGGTTGGCACGCGGTTCCCCGTGCTTGATTGGCCTTATCGCGAAGGTCTACGTCTTGATGAGGCAATGAACCCGTTGACGATTATGGCCACCGGTATATTTGGCAAACCTCTGCCCAACCAAAATGGTGCGCCATTGCGTTTGGTGGTGCCTTGGAAGTACGGTTTTAAATCGATTAAATCAGTTGTGAAAATCACGCTGACGGATAAACAACCGGAAACCAGCTGGAATATGACCAACCCAGGTGAATACGGGTTCTATAGCAATGTGAACCCTGAGGTCAGTCACCCAAGATGGAGCCAAGCGACTGAGCGGCGGATCGGCGGTGGCCTTTTTGCTCAGCGTGAGCCAACACTCATGTTTAATGGTTACGAAGACGAGGTCGCTTCCCTCTATGAAGGAATGGATCTGACAAAGTCTTTCTAATACATACAAAGGGCTGGGTACGTGGCTAAATTTGGTGTCGATTTTGTTAATCAGTGCTTTCGTAAACTACCTGAATGGGTGGTTTACGTTGCCGCGATGCTCCCTGCGCCTGTATTGTTTTACCTCGCGTTGCAGGGCCAGTTGGGAGTCGACCCTGTTAAAGCCTTAGAGCATCGATACGGTTTGCTGGGTTTACAGTTCTTGATGGCGACATTGTCGATCACGCCCTTGCGTCGTTTGCTTGGCCTTAACTTAATGCGCTTTCGTCGCGCGCTTGGTTTGATCACCTTCTTTTACATTATGTGCCATCTGTTGATTTGGCTGGTGTTGGATGTTCAGAACTTTGGTCATGTTCTGCAAGACATTCTCAAACGTCCTTATATCACAATTGGCATGGGGGCTTTTGTATTAATGGTTCCGCTGGCGATAACATCTAATACGGCTTCGATCCGTCGTTTGGGGGTGCGTTGGCGTAAACTTCATCAGCTGACATATGTGATTGCCGCACTTGGTCCTATTCATTTCATATGGCTGTCAAAGGGGTGGCAGTTGGAACCGATGCTTTATGCAGTGTGTGCTGTGGCTTTGTTATGTTTACGTGTGCGGTGGACTGGATTGGTTAAAGTCCATTCCTGAGAGTCGCGATTAGTGATTGTCGTTTATTGAGGTTTGAATGCCCTCGCAGTTTTGACTGCGGGGGTTTTTTCTTTGTTTGGTGTTGTTTGTGTGGCTGCGTTGTTGTGTGTTTTCGAAGGTGGTGGTGTTTTTTTATATTCTTTTGGGTCTGTGATGGTTTTGAGGTTGGTTTGTTTTGAGTGGTGACTCGGTTTCATTAGTGGTGATTTGGTGTTGTTCTACCATATCTAGTGTTTTGATATTTGGTGTCTGTGTACTGGGGCAGGTGTGAGGTGTTGGTTCTGTGGGAGCGAGGTGTATTTGCTTATTTTTTGAACTCTGTAAGGTATTGATATTAATTAGTTTTGCGATATTTTTTGATTTTTAGTTGGGAAAGTTGAAAATAGGGGTTGCGGGTCAGTGTTGTTAGACTTAGAACCCCCTTCACCGGCGGCGCTGATGCGCTACTGGGGCGGCGGAGAC
>CANMPD010000012.1 GCA_947499635.1 uncultured Paracoccaceae bacterium
TGCTGTCGCCCGTTGACTTCGAGAAAAGACAGCTCAAACTGGAAAAGGCAGGTGTCTAGGAAACTAGGGGCACCTCAATCATAAAACACAATGCTTAGCTCGTCATTTGTATCTCAAGAGGCATGTGATGTAGCTAATGTAACTAAAAGCAATTCGTGAAGCTTACATTATTGGAACCCTCTTCAAAGCTGCGTGATATCGGCGTTATATTGCTGGAATAGGGTCCAAACTCTTCATAGCCTAGTAAACAGAAAGTTGCTCCTGCACTTTTGAGGCGTACAGAATGTGCGACGGCCACAAGATAAAACCCACGCGATACGATACAAACACCTGTTACATCGCGCTTGTAGACTGACACAAAGGAACGCCCGATGACCGCAACACGCGCCAAAATTTCTCCCAGTTCTGTCAACGAACTTTTCACGCGCACCCGGGCGAGAACAGATACTTTGGTTGCACCATTGGCCCCCGAAGACATGATGCTACAAAGCATGGAAGACGCGTCCCCTGCGAAGTGGCACCTTGCGCACACCACTTGGTTTTTTGAAGAATTTATTCTCAAACCACGCTTGCCTACCTACGTGTCGCCGGACGATCGTTTCGCCTTTTTGTTCAATTCGTATTACACACAAGCCGGCCCCCGACATGCTCGCGACAAGCGAGGGATGGTGTCTCGTCCCGACGGACAAGCCGTCCGCGACTATCGCTCTTATGTCGAAGACAGCCTCACCACTTTGATGGCCACGTCCCGCGATGACCTTGATGACATCGCCGAACTGGTTGAACTCGGGTGCCACCACGAGATGCAGCACCAGGAATTATTGGTCACAGACCTATTGCATGGGCTTAGTTTCAATCCCCTGCTGCCGGTTTACAAAGACCCGGAACCTTTGCCCGTGACCAAAGAACAACCACTCGAGTTTACCCGCCACGCTGGCGGATTGGTCGAAATCGGTCATACCGGCTCAGGGTTTTCCTATGACTGCGAAGGGCCGCGACACAAAACCTACCTGCACACGTATGACATCGCGAACCGTCCCGTCACCAACCGTGACTGGATCGCATTTATGCAAGACGGTGGATATAGCGACAGTCGCCACTGGTTGATGGAAGGGTTTGCTGTTTCAAAACGCGAAGCGTGGGAGCACCCGCTGTACTGGTGGCAGCAAGATGGCGAATGGTGGACCTATACCCTGCGTGGGCCGCAACCTGTTGCGCTTGATGCGCCCGTTGTTCATGTCAGCTATTACGAGGCCGATGCCTATGCCCGCTGGGCCGGCGCACGTCTGCCCACCGAAGCAGAACACGAATGCGCCTTTCGTGACACCCCCATTGCCGGGAATTTCATGGGAGATGCCGAAGCTATTGGCATGCTGCGCCCTATGCCCGGCGATGGTATTTGGGGGGATGTTTGGGAGTGGACCGCATCCGACTTTGCACCCTATCCAGGGTTTCGCCCCCCCGAAGGCGCACTTGGCGAATACAATGGTAAATTCATGGTCAACCAACGCGTGCTGCGCGGCGGATCTTGTGCGACACCACGCGAACAGATGCGTACGACCTATCGCACCTTTTTCTATCCCCATCAGCGTTGGCAGATGATGGGCTTTAGACTGGCCAAGGATGTGGCATAATGGACGGGACAAGGACAACGCAGCAATGCGAAACTGCCGCGAACTTGCTGGATGATGCCCTTATGGGTCTGTCTCGCACGCAAAAAACGCTTTCGCCCAAATGGCTGTATGATCAGCGGGGCAGCCATCTATTTGAACAAATCACCAGCCTTCCGGAATACTATCCGACCCGCACAGAAACCGCTATTTTACAACAACATGCCCAGCGCCTTGCTAATGTAATCCCCAACGGCGGCGTACTGGCTGAGTTCGGCTCGGGTGCATCGATAAAGACCCGTACACTCCTTGATGCGGGCGCACATTTTTCTGCCTATGTGCCAATCGATATCTCTGCAGACTTCTTGTTTGAAACTGCTCAGGATCTGCAACGCCGTTACCCCCAGATCAATATCGTGCCACTGGTCGGAGACTTCACCGCGCCGCTCTCCCTTCCCTCAAGCGTTGCAGGTCAGCCGACCGTTGGCTTTTTCCCCGGCTCGACAATCGGCAATCTACCGCACGACCTTGCCGTAGATTTGCTGGCCCAAGCCCGACTTTGGTCTGGCAGCTGCGGCTTTATCCTTGGCGTGGATCTGGTCAAAAATCCCCAAACGCTGGTTGCCGCCTACGATGATGCCCAAGGGGTGACGGCGCAGTTTATTTCAAACATCCTCGTGCGCCTAAATACCGAAGTTGGAGCCGATTTTAATTTGGCAGGCTTTGACTATCGCGCCACATGGGATGCCGACATCGCGCGGATCAATATGGCCCTCGTGTCAAATCACGCGCAATCCGTGACACTGGCTGGACACGAAATCACTTTTGCTGACGGCGAAGAAATCCATGTCAGTGCGGCGCGAAAATTCACGCCAGCCTCGCTTGGTGCGCTGGCCGGTCAAGCAGGCTGGGCAGTTGATGACATGCTGACCGATCCTACGGAAAAATATGCTGTGGCGCTTCTGCGTCCACAGTCCTGAAGAACATTGACCTAAAGAGGTGCTTCCGCCCCTTTAGGTCAATGTGGATGTTTACGCAGCCCCGGATGCTGCGACGATTAAAATTTCAACTTTCAACTCGGGGCTGGCCAGTTTGGCTTCGCCGCAGGCACGTGCGGGTTCGTGGCCATTCTCAACCCAAGCATCCCAAACCTCGTTCATTTCAGCAAGATCCGCCATATCTGCCAGCCAAATCGTTGCCGATAAAATACGGTTTTTGTCGCTGCCAACCGAGCCCAGCAGATCTTCGATTTTCTGCAATGTGGTACGGGTCTGATCCGCGACACTGTCGCCACGGTTTCCAACCTGCCCGCACAGATAGATGGTGTTGTTATGTTCGACGATGCGGCTCATACGGCCGGTGCCTTGGTGGCGGGTAATCGCAAGTGTCATAGAGCAAAGACCTTATACAAGAGAGGTGTAGGTAAACATCAAAGCGATCCCGAGCAAAAACAACGTCTCAAGCGCCAAGATAACCAGAAAAGACGGGTGCACACGCAACACCGCGCCCAGATTGGTACGTAACCCAATCGCAGCAATCGCCGCAACCATCATCCAACGTGCCAGCTCAGAGATCACTTCGACAACGACCTCAGGAATAGGCAAAACTGACCGCGCGATCGCCAATCCCACAAACAAAATCAAAAACCACGGAAAAGGTGACGTTCCGCTCTGGTCATTGCGCGACAACAGATGGGTTGCAAAGACCAAAATCGGCAACGTCGCCACCCGTAGCATTTTCACCAAAGTCGCGGTCAGGCCAGCTTCGTCGCTAACCGAATACCCCGCGCCGACAACCTGTGCCACATCATGGACGGTTGCTCCGATCAAAAAGCCGGTTTGCGTGTCATCAAACCCAAGATAACCAAATAAAATCGGGTACATCACCATAGCAATGGTCGACAAGACAGTGACCGCAATGACCACCAAAACCGTATCGTTCTCGCGCTCTTTGCTCTTTGGTAACACCGACGAAAACGCCAACGCAGCCGAAGCCCCACAGACAGCAACCGCGCCGCCTGATAAAATACCAAAGGTCACGCGCCGTCCCGCGATCAATGCCAATGCGGTGCCAAAGGCCATGGTTATAGGCACCATCAACACCACAGCTGCAATGGATACCCCCCCAATTGCCTGCACATCCGAAAACCCGAGGCGAATTCCCAGCAAACCCACCCCAAGTCGCAAGACTGTCTTGGCCGTAAAATTCAATCCGCCTTCTAAACTTGGCACATCCGCAAGAAACCCAAGCGACAAGCCAATTAGCAATGCGAATAACATCGTCGGCGCGCCGTAATGTTCGGACAGAAATGTCGCAGTGGCCGCAACCATCAGCGCCACAGATACCCCACGCCAGTGGCTAAGGTTCAGCTTCACACGTGCCCAACCAAACAGCTGATCCAGTTTGGCCCAAGTCATACGATCATCCATAAGACCGCTCCTGTCGAAAACGTGCGAACCGTCAATCACACTCTGGATAGAGGGATACTGCAGCCATTAAATTTTGCCTAGTTAAGACTTTGCAAAGGTTTGGATCAGCCCCCGCGCACCCGCTGTGACGTTGGATCGTACATCGGCCTGAGCGAAGCCGTTGCCCTGACCCGTGTGCCTGCGATTTCAATCTCATAGTCCGAGGCCAGAACCTGCGCGGCACTTTCGCCTGTACAAGGCACATAGCCCAAACCAACCGCGCCCCCCAACGTGTGACCATAGGCCCCAGAGGTCAGATAGCTCACCAACTGACCATCCCGCAAAATCGGCTCGGCGTGATACAACAACGGTTCTGGATCGGTCAGCAAAAATTGTACCATTCGCATTTGCAAACCCGACTCGCGCTTTGCCTCGACTGCAGCACACCCGAGATACGCCACATCGGTTTTTTTGACTGCAAAGCCAAGTCCCGCCTCAAGAATATGATCTTCAGCCGTGATATCATGGCCAAAGTGACGAAAGCCTTTTTCGATCCGGCAGCTGTCCATCATATGCAGACCGCATAGTTTTGCGCCCAGATCCTGCCCCGCCGTATGCAGCACTTCGAAGACATGCGCCGCCATATCGGCTGAGACATACAGCTCCCAGCCCAGTTCGCCCACATAGGTCACCCGATGCGCGCGGGCCAACCCCATACCGATTTCAATATCCTGATAGGTGCCGAACGGATTGGTTTCATTGCTAAAGTCATTGGGCGATACACGTGACAAAAGTTTACGCGCATTCGGCCCCATCACACAGATCACGGCTTCGGCCGCAGTTATATCCGTAACGACCACGCGGTAATCACCCTGATGACGGCGCAACCATGTCTGATCAGCCAGACATGTGGCTGCAGGCGTCACCACCAAATAAGCCGTTTCCGACAGGCGTGTAATGGTGACATCCGCTTCGATCCCGCCAGATGTGTTCAGGAATTGACTGTAGACGATTTTGCCCACGGGCACCGACAGGTTGCTGGCGGCAACATAATTCAAAAATGCCTCAGCCTCGGGGCCTTCTACGCGGATTTTCCCAAAGGACGACATGTCATAGAGGCCAATATTTTCACGCACGGCCCTGTGTTCACGCGCCGCGTTTTCAAACCAGTTCTGCCGCTTCCAGGTATATTCATATGCAGCTGTCTGACCGGGGTCTGCAAACCAATTGGCGCGCTCCCAGCCTGCAACCTCTCCGAACACCGCCCCCTCAGCCTTTAAAGCTTCATGTAACGGAGATCGCCGTATGCCGCGCGCCGTGGCCTTTTGGCGATAGGGGAAATGGTCCGCATAAAGCAAACCCAATGTTTCCTTAGAGCGTTCAAACAAATATGTTTTATTCCCTTGGAACGTCTGCATCCGCGAGATGTCGACATCGCCCAGATCAAATGGCTTTGATCCCGTGTCCATCCATGCGGCAAGCGCCATGCCTGCGCCCCCTGCCGACTGGATCCCGATAGAATTAAAACCGGCTGCGACCCAAACATTCTCCATCTCGGGTGCGCGGCCTAGATGATAGGAATCATCCGGTGTAAAGCTCTCGGGGCCATTAAAAAATGTATGAATCCCCGCCTCAGCCAACAAAGGCATGCGGTTCACTGCCGCCTCTAAGATCGGTTCAAAATGATCGAAATCTTCGGGCAGTTGGTCGAATTCAAAATCCGTAGGAATCCCATCCATACCCCAAGGCTTGGCAACAGGTTCAAACGCGCCTAGCAGAATTTTACCCGCGTCTTCCTTGTAATAGGCGCATTCATCAGGCACGCGCAATGTCGGCAATTGCCCCAATTCGGGGATCGTATCGGTCACGATATAAAAGTGTTCGCAGGCATGCAGAGGAACATTCACACCCATTTGGCGACCAACCTCATGGCCCCACATTCCACCGCAGTTCACAACCATGTCGCAATCGATACGACCTTGTTCTTCGCCGCGAATCCATTGCACGCCAGTAATACGGCGCCCCTCTTTGCTATATCCAGTCACATGTGTCTGCTCAAAGATCTGCGCTCCACGGTTTTTAGCCCCACGCGCCAAAGCAAGGGCGATATTGGCCGGATCACCTTGCCCATCCTTGTCCAGATAGACCGCGCCTTTGACATCTTTGATATTAAGATGCGGATAACGGGTTAGCACCTCTTGTGGGCTGATCCCTTCAACGTCGACTCCAAAAGCCCGGGCCATAGACGCCTGACGCAGGATTTCTTCGTGACGTTCCTCTGTCAGTGCGACCGTGATCGATCCGTTGCGGCGAAAACCTGTCGCAACGCCTGTTTCAGCTTCAAGATCACCGTATAATTCTTGGCTGTACTTAGCGAGCTTGGTCATGTTTTTGGTCGCCCGCAACTGTGCGATCAGACCAGCAGCATGCCATGTGGTGCCAGAGGTCAACTGCTTGCGTTCCAACAACACAACGTCTTTCCAACCTAATTTGGTCAGATGATACGCGACAGAGCAGCCAATGACCCCGCCTCCAACGATGACCACCCGTGCTGTGTTTGGAATGTCTTTCATGTCACTGTCTCTCGGTCATCAGATTAAGCTTTGAGGCGAAGGTTTTCGCAATCCCACAAGACACGTCCCGACGCGACAGACGCACTGTGTCGCTTACCATAGATTTCCACCTCGAGCTGATTGCCTGCCTTACCTGCTTTTGCGTCAACCATCGCCAATGCAATCGCCATCTGCGTGCGGTACCCATAGGCAGCCGACAGAATCTCACCCACACGCGCGCCGTTTTCGAACACCGCTGCCATATAAGGTGCGTCTTGCTCCCCCGGATCGACAGTTAATGTCACCAGACATTTACCGACACCTGCCGCATGCTCAGCCGTCAAGGCTGACTTTCCCGGAAAATCGTGGTCTTTGTCCAATTTCACAAAGCGCGCCAGACCCGTTTCAAACATGGAATAATCGGTGGACAAATCCCCCTTCCAGGTCAGGTACCCTTTTTCGATCCGCATTGAATTCAACGCATACATCCCAAACGGTACAGCCCCCGCATCGCGGATCGCTGCATAGATTTCCGCAGCATCATCGACCGCACAATGCACTTCCCAACCAAGTTCACCCACAAAAGAGACACGCGCCAACATGACTGTCTTGCCTGCGACGGTCGCCGTTTGATGCGTCAACCAGCCCAGCGCCAGATCTGCATCTGATATCCCTGCAAAGACATCGCGCGCCTTAGGGCCACTTACCAGAAAAGTGGTGGTCGCATCTGTTTGATCCAACAAAGACAATCCCTGTGGCAAACTGCGGGTCAGCATCTCGTAATCATGCCATTGCGCCACAGATGCCGTCATCAAAGTAAAGTCATCTTCGCCGTGGCGGATACAGGACATCTCGCTCAGCACGCGGCCTTGATTTGTTGCAAAATAGATCAAATTCAATCGGCCAACCTTTGGGAGCCCGCCCGTGATCTGTCCCCGCAACCACTGCGCCGCGCCTGCGCCTGACAAGGCATAACGCGAAAAGCCGCAAATATCGATGACGCCCACTCCGTCACGCACGGCCTCGACCTCGGCGCGAATTCGGGGCTCCCAGGGTCCGCTGCGATCCCAGGTATGCGTAGAGGTTGCACTGGTGTCGTCACCGTCTTTGGCAAACCAATTGGCGCGTTCCCAGCCGTTGTAGCTCCCCATTTGCGCGCCATCCGCAATCAGGCGGTCATGCGTTGCGGACAGTTTCTTATTACGCCCTGCCGGCCATTCGTGATGTGGAAAATGCATCGCATATTCATGGCCATAAGTTTCCAGCGCTTTGGCAGTCGTATACCCTGCATCGACATAGCCCGTATAGCGACGTGGATCGATGGCCCACATATCCCATTCGGTGTGACCATGCATGATCCATTCCGATATGATTTTACCCGCGCCCCCGCCCTGTGCGATGCCAAAGGTAAAGCTATGCGCCTCAAACGCATTTACCACGCCCGGCATTGGGCCAACCATTGGCATACCATCAGGCGCATAGGGAATGGGACCATTGATATTGCGCTGCACCCCTTGCGTCCCCAGTAAAGGCACACGCGCCATCGCGTCCTCGATATACCACTCCAGACGATCCAGATCATCTGGGTACAGCTGAAAACTAAAGTCGTCGGGCATATCCTGTCCAGATGCCCAACCAACCTGACAGTTCCGCTCGTAAGGGCCTAAATTCAGGCTATAGGTATCCTGACGCAGATAATAAGATGTATCCACATCCCGCACCAATGGCAGTTTACGACCGTTTTTCTCTGTCCAGTCTTTAATCTCGGGAATGGGTTCGGTCAGAAAATACTGATGACTCATTACGGTCATCGGCACTTTGCGCCCGCCATGGGGTAAGAACCAATCGCCAATACGCGCTGCGTAATACCCACCTGCGTTGACAACATATTCGCAGCGAATATCGCCCTTTTCTGTGTGGACGATCCACTCACCTTGATCCCGGCTCACACCCGTTGCAGGGGCGAAACGTGCGATTGTGCCCCCATGCAGGCGCGCGCCTTTTGCCAATGCCTGCGTGAGCTGCGACGGATCGATGTCTCCATCCAGCGGGTCCCATAAACCGCCCTCAAGATCATGGGTTTCCATGAATGGCATATGCGCCTGTAATTCTTCTGGGGTGCATATATCCATCTGCAACCCTTGGTGCGCAGCCATGCCACGGACGCGTTCGAACTCCATCATCCGGCTATGACTATGCGCCAAACGCACGGACCCGGTCACATGGTAGTTGATCGGATAGCTGACCTCATTCGCCAAGGCGCGATACAGTGCCATGCTATAACGCTGCATATTCATCACACCGTAGCTGGTCGAGAAATTCGGACAGTTTCCCGCCGCGTGCCACGTCGACCCTGCCGTAAGTTCGTTTTTTTCAAGTAAAACGCAATCGGACCAACCTGCTTTGGCCAGATGATATAGCGCCGAGACGCCAACAACACCGCCACCGATAATAACAACACGCGCAGTCGTAGGAAGAGACATGTAAAGACCTCAATAGACGGGAGGGGAAATAACCCAGACCGCAACGGCTGGGACATCATACGGATTGGCCCAGCGGTAGCTGTTGCCACGAATACGAAAACTGTCGCCGGTTGCGACAACGAAACTGTCGCCATCAATCCACAGATCCAATTGACCCGAGACCAGATAGCCCACTTCGGTGGTGGTTGGGCGAGCAATCGGTTCCGACATTTCAGCCCCCGGTAAGAACGTAGAATGCACCACCTCAAAATCGTCGGTCAGATCGGGTGAAATCAGCGTCTCAATCAAGCCACTTTCCTGCGCCCCAATAACGCGGCGCGCCTTAGATCTCACGATACGTCCGCGTTCGACTTCGGGGGCATGAGCCGTGCCGAAAAACATCGACATAGGCACATCAAAAACACCCGCAATCGCGCGCAAATCATCCATAGTTGGCACGGATAGACCACGTTCAACCTGCGAGACCCAACCGATTGACCGACCAAGCTGTTGACTAAAAGCATCCAGCGTCATCTTACGCGCATTACGCAATGCGCGAATATCCAAACCCAGTTGATCTTTACCAGACATATAACCCTCGTTGCGATGAAGCTGTGACACCGGTAATGGTATTCATGAAATATATCGCAATAATTTCACGGCGTGTCAGTGAAATTATTGGCTAAAATTTCATGTCCTGTGAATTTCGCAGAATAGAAGGGATAATTTCAGTTTTTGGATTACTTTTTAGTCAGAATAAAATCTGCCCGGACCCAAGCAGACCTACTGATATTGCCCGCCTTTGGGCAGGCACACTTGGAATCGTGTGCCTTCTGGTCCGGTGTGACCAAGGCTCACATGGCCACCGTGTCCTCGCGCAAGCTCGGCTGCGATAACAAGACCCAGACCAGTCCCGCCCTTACGTGCTCCGCCCTGGAACGCCGTAAACAGATTGTCCTGTGCCCGTTTGGGCAACCCAGGCCCTGTGTCGTCAATCATGATATGCCAGACGTCGGGCGTTTCCATCACTGCAACTGTGATTTTTCCAGGTTTACGGCTGGCTTCAATCGCCTGTCGCGCATTCCGGACAAGATTCATAATGATGCGGAACACCTGCTCTTTGTCGCCGCGAAACGCCACACCGGGAGGGATTTTGTTGATCAAATCAAGATCTAGGCCCTCGGGCACCGCCAGACGTTCACTTTCAACCACATCCTCAACCAGAGCATAAAGATCCAGATGATCAAAATTCGGCGCAGCCTCTTCGGCGCGACCAAAGGTCAATGTGCCCTCGCACAGAGACACGGCACGGGTGATAGAATTCACAAGCTTTGGCGCCAACCGACGCACGTGCGGATCTTCGCTCATTTCGATACGATCCGTGAACAATTGCGCCGACGTCAGGATATTGCGCAGGTCATGGCTGATTTTTGCCACCGCGCTCCCCAATTGTGCCAGACGCTCGCGTTGCTTAAGGGCCTGCGCCAATTCAGTCTGCAGCTTATACAGCGCGTCTTCGGCTTCGCGCAATTCGCTGATATTGGAACTGGGAACAATGATTCCGCGCGCATCCTGTGGCGCAGCCGCAAAGCGCTGCATGTGCCCGATCACACTGTTGATCGGCCTTACCAGCACCAAACGCGCCGCGAAAAACAACAACAGTGCGGTTAAAACCGAAATAACAGCCGATAAAACCAAAATCCGCACGCCATAATCAACCATAGCTGCGCGCAGTGGCGCAGTTTCCATAGTGACTTCGATCAAAGATCCCGCTTCGCGGACCGGTGCACCAATCACGCGAATAACTTGGTTTCCCGGTGTTACAAGCCGATGCATCGCATCCATGATCAAGGTCGCCGCCGACACATCCCGGACATCAAACGTCTCAACAATCGGTTGCGGAATGGGGGAGGACAACACCAGCTGGCGCATTTCGTCACGCCGTAAGACGACATTAAAGACGCCAGCATTTTCAAGCAATTCCGCCTCAAGTTCCGTGTCCAGCATCGCATCGGCCAATAAGGCCAATGACGCAAGCTGGGCACGTTCAAGACGGTTATTTAAGTAGTCTTCGCGAAACCGGGCAACCGATGGTACAAAGATCATAATCTCTGCCAGCATCACAAAAACACTGGTTAGGATCAAAAAACGGCCCGAAAGCGTATTTAACATCTGATCCTTCCCGGCATCTACCGTTGTTCAACAACCCCTATCATACTAGGGCAGCCACTTCTGCACCAGCCCCACTATCTGTTTGACACGGGCGCTTTCAAACAGCTTAGGTGTGAAATAGGCACCCGCAACGCGTTTGTTAAGCTCTGAAATGGTCGGATAGGGAGCTACCGTTGCGGCAACCTGCCCCATTTTAAGCCGGTTTGCCAGAGCCAGCGACCACGTCGTGATCAACTCACCTGCTTGATGGCCAACAATTGTCGCACCAACAGGGCGGCCTTTGAACACCATGACCTTGATGAAACCACGGGTATGGCGGGTGGCAATCGCCCGGTCGTTGTGGCTGTAATCCACGCGAACCACATCCAGTTGCACCCCATAGACATCGCGTGCTTCGTGTTCTGTCAGACCAACCTGCGCCAGCTCTGGATCCGTATAGGTTGCCCGTGGAATATGATCATGGCGCGCTTTAGAAGGCAGTCCAAACAGGATAGACCGGATCACAACACCCGCGTGGTAACCTGCCAAATGGGTAAATTGCCCCTGACCAGCGACATCCCCAATCGCATAAACTTTTGGATTGCTGGTGCGTAGACTTGAGTCAACGACAATCCCCTGACGACCGGTTTCCACATTGGCAACATCAAGCCCCAAGTTATCCACGTTCGGACGACGCCCGACGGCAACCAACAGGTGTGAACCAACTATCTTTTCGCCATCTTTGCCCATAACGACAATCGAATCGCCCTCTTTGCGGACTTCGGCGGCGGCGACACCCTCTTCGATTTTGATACCATCTTCTTTGAGCGCCTCAAGCACCACTGCCGTGGCCTCGGCATCATCACGTGCAAGTGCTTTGCCCGCTTCGATGACCGTGACTTCGCAACCAAGACGACGGTGCGCCTGTGCCATTTCCAACCCGATAGGGCCTGCACCAATAATCACCAGATGTTCTGGCGCCTCGCGCAGCTTCCACAGGGTTTCGTTGGTCAAATAGTCGACGCCGTCCAAGCCCTTGATTGGCGGTACAAAGGGGCTGGACCCGGTCGTGACCACAATACGGCGCGCTGTAATATGGGTGTCCCCTGCCTTCACCTCGGTCGGAGAGACAAAGCGGCCCATCTCGCGGATCACGCGGACGCCGAGCCCTTCGAACCGTTCTTGGCTGTCAACCGGTGCAATGGTGTCTATCGTCTGTTGGACATGGTCTTTGGCGGCGCCATAGCTCACAACAGGTTGCGATGCAGACACGCCAAAGGGGGCGCCTTCACGCTGGGCATGCGCCATATGACCGCTGGCCAGCAACGCCTTAGAGGGCACGCAACCATAGTTTAGACAGTCACCCCCCATTTTGTGGCCTTCCAACAGGATGACATCTGCCCCCATCTGGCTGGCACCCGCTGCAAGGGACAAGCCGCCAGATCCACCACCAATTACCAATAAATCACATTTCAAATTACGCATACTCAGCCCTCCGAACGGCCACGAATAGTTTTAATTACGATAGGCAATGCAGCCAGTGCACATAGGCCTAAAATGGGTCCGATAACATTAGGGTGCCACAGAATGCTAAGGTCAGGCGTACCACCTTGATCAAAGACCGCGCCCAAACCAACACCGATCCACGTAAACACGATGGCCCCCGGAATGATACCCAAGGCTGTGGTCCAGACGAAACGGGTTAGCTTTACGCCAACCAAGGCTGGCAACAGATTGGCCACGAAAAACGGAACAGCAGGAACAAGGCGCAACAACATCAACACTTCGATTTCGTTTTCACGCAGAGCTTTGCGCAATCCTTCAATCCGTCCGCCGCCAGAATCAAGCTTGGCCGCCAATGTCGCGCCCAATCCCCAGCGCGCCGCAAGGAAAATCGCCGTGGCCCCGATTGTGGCTGACATCACGTTAAAGATGGTTCCGCCGAACAAGCCAAACAGGAAACCACCCGTGACCGATGCCACAGCGGCGCCCGGCAGTGAGAAGGCAACCATAATAATGTAGATCGCCATAAAGACGACAACCAAACCGATATAGTTTTGATCACGAAACGCCAGCAACGCCTCTCGGTTATCGCGCAACGTGTCAAAAGACAGGGTATCACGCAGCGTAAAGGCCCCAACCAATGCAACAAGGACAATGGCGATTAAGGGTAAATTGCGCAGAAGGCTCTTTCCTTTTTTCCCCTCTTGCGTGTCTATCTTTTCCTCATTTGAGCTCTGAGACGAGGTCGAGGAAGGCGTGTTATCAGACATGGGAGGGTTCCTATAATTGTTCCGACGAGAGTTGCGCTACTGATAACGTCAAAATAATCCTCTTGCGATGACTTGAACCGGCCTCTCACAGCGGGTTGATGGTCTTACCCATTTTCGTGAGACTTAGTGCGGTTGTGTTACAATATTTGCTCATAACTGTAACATACGTGGTTAGAAGCAGATCACGACCGATATTTCTGGTGGTTTTTAACAGAAATATTGCAGAGTCGGCCCAAAAGCGGTGAACGGGGGTTTGACAGTGAGGCGTTTGCCTTCTATGCACCGGCTTCGAGATAAATCCCCTTGTGGCGATTCCACTGCTTGGATGACTGACCACAACCAATTCTGGAGACCGGAGCGATGAAACGCACCTATCAGCCTTCGAACCTGGTTCGCAAACGTCGTCACGGTTTCCGTGCGCGCATGGCCACCAAGGCAGGCCGCAAAATTCTGAACGCACGTCGTGTACGCGGCCGTAAATCTTTGAGCGCATAAGACTTAGCCGTCGCGATCACAGATGCGTTTAGACGCAAAAACACCGCCGAAGGGCCCTCATAACGGTTTATCCGTGTCTGAGGCAAACCTTCGGCGGTTTTTGTTTGTGCAGGACATAAAATGCCATCTCTCATAGAGTTCCCAGAGCCTCAAAGCGACACGCCATCGCCCAAATCCCGTGCAGGCTTATGCCTCTTGACCAAACGTGCAGAATTTATAGCTGCATCGCGTGCCAAAAAGCAGGGAACCAAATCTATGATGGTACAAGGCCGTCCGCGTCAGGACGATGCACCGCTGCGCGTTGGCTTTACCTGCTCAAAAAAGGTGGGGAATGCAGTCGCGCGCAATCGTGCCAAACGTCGCCTGCGCGAAGCAGCCCGTCTGATTCTGCCTGAGCATGGCAACATTGGGTGGGATTACGTGCTGATTGGTCGAAACGACCACACTGCGGCGCGTGATTTTGAAGATTTACAACGTGATCTGATCTACGCCCTGCGCAAGCTGCACAGCCATTAACCCCTGCGGGAGCCGATCTCTCCCGCCCGTTTCCTCTGCATGAAACATGCACAGTCTACAGTTGGGCCGCGCGCCGCTTACGCGGCGCTTGCCGTTTCCCTCGCCAGCGCGTAACCAGTGGTCATGCGCTCCTTTGCTTACATCCTGTCTCTGCCTATTCACGCCTATCGTTTGCTGTTTAGCCCCTGGGTCGGCTTTAACTGTCGATATCAGCCGACATGTTCCGCATATGCCTTGGAAGCCCTAGAAACGCACGGCGGCTTTAAAGGGGTATGGCTCATTTTACGCAGAATTGGCCGCTGCCATCCGTTAGGCGGCACTGGATATGACCCTGTCCCTGGAACAGATCCGTCCCAGGACGCTGATATTACACGGGACCCTTAGCTTTTCTTGCGCTTTGACCTGTTTTTGCGTATCCGGCACTCATGTCTGAACTGTCCAACGAAATCCACCCGCTGTTTTACGGCGCCCCGACCACCACTGAGTTCAAAAAGCTCCGCAAGCGCATCGTCCGCTATGCAAGAGAAGCTATTGAACAATACGGTATGATCGAGCCCCAAAAAGGCGACACCCGCCCCAAGTGGTTGGTCTGCCTGTCGGGTGGCAAAGATAGCTATACCCTTCTTGCAGTTCTCTATGAGCTCAAATGGCGCGGGCTTTTGCCTGTGGATCTGTTGGCCTGCAATCTTGACCAAGGGCAGCCAGGGTTCCCCGCCACTGTGTTGCCGGCCTTTCTGGAAAAAATGGGTGTTCCGCATCGCATTGAATACCAAGACACCTATTCGATCGTAATGGACAAAGTCCCAAAAGGGCGGACCTATTGCGCCCTATGCTCGCGGCTGCGGCGCGGTAATCTTTACCGAATCGCCCGCGAAGAAGGCTGCAGCGCCGTGGTTTTAGGCCACCATCGCGATGATATTCTTGAAACATTCTTTATGAATTTATTCCACGGCGGGCGTTTGGCCACCATGCCGCCCAAACTGGTAAACGAGGATGGTGACTTATTCGTCTTTCGGCCCCTCGCTCATGTTGCAGAGGCTGACTGTGAGAAGTTCGCCAACTCCATGAAGTACCCGATCATCCCCTGCGACCTATGCGGAAGTCAAGATGGCCTGCAACGTCAACAAGTTAAGCAGATTTTGGATACTTGGGAAACGAACAGTCCTGGCCGCAGACAAGTTATGTTTCGTGCCCTGATGAACACGCGACCGTCCCACCTTTTGGATCCCAAACTCTTCGACTTTGCGAATTTAACACGCCAGAGC
Source organism: uncultured Paracoccaceae bacterium (assembly GCA_947499635.1). Lineage (GTDB taxonomy): Bacteria > Pseudomonadota > Alphaproteobacteria > Rhodobacterales > Rhodobacteraceae > Epibacterium. The sequence goes on from CANMPD010000012.1 coordinate 15,733, forward strand.
CCTTCTGACGCCGAAGAAAAAGATAAAATTCCGCTGTTGCGTTAACCCTACGGTCAGACCCGAACCATAATCTGTTCCCAAGCCTAAAAGAGGCAAAGGGAATATCTTTTATGACACATCACAACACTGGGATTTGGTCGCGCGTTAAAGACAAACTATCGCATGTGGCACATGGCCCTGTGATGCTGGCCTGCCTACCTGCCCTAACGCTGGCAACTTATTGGCTGGGGGGAGAAACCTCGCTGATGGTGCTCGCGATTGGATTGCCGGTGTTTTTTGCCTGTTTTGGCTTGTTTTCATCCTTCTCTGTACAACCTCTGCTGCAAGATCATTTGGGCGGTGTACTCTCGCCAGAGAATTTCAGAACGCACGTCAAAGATGTATTCGACCGCACAAACGGTTCAGGTCTCAAATCTGCTTTGATGGTGCTTGAGATCGACGAATATAAAACTTTGGTTGCGACCCATGGCGAATCTGCCGCTGACGCGGTTGTGCAGCGCACCAGTGACCGGATTGGATCAACTCTACGGCAGCGTGATACTTTGTCCAAAATTGGAGACGGCCGTTTCGCAGTTTGCCTGAACCCAATCGCACAGATAGATCTTGAATCTTCGCTCCAGTTGGCTGGTCGTGTTCAAGCCGCGATTGAGGAACCTATTTCAATTGGTGGCATGTCTGTCTTTATTTCCAGCTCGCTGGGCGTTTGCTTGCGTCATCGCTCCCCAGGGAGCACCGCCGTGGATTGGATGGATGCAGCCGCCAACGCTCTGGAAGAAGCCAAAGTCATCGCTCCCGGTGGGATTCGTGTCTTCTCCAAGGACACCGTGACCGAAGGTTATAACTACACCGACCTGCAAGACGAAATGGCCCATGCGTTGGAAACGGGCATGATCAAGGCCTGGTTCCAGCCGCAAGTGGACACCGACACTGGCCGCGTTTCCGGTTTTGAGGCCCTAGCACGTTGGGAACACCCTGTTCGTGGCATGGTGCCACCTGCATCATTTTTACCTGCCCTTGAAGCGGCTGGCTTGATGCAAAAGCTAAGCAAACACATGACAGAGCAAGCTTTGACAGCCCTTAAATCATGGGATGCAGCCGGCCTTAAAATTCCTTGTGTTGGCGTAAATTTCGCCAGTGACGAGTTACGTGACCCGGGTCTTGTCGATCGTATTCGCTGGGATCTTGAACGATTTGGCATGACACCCGATCGCCTCTGTATCGAAGTGTTGGAAACCGTTATGACAGATACACCCGACGATATGGTGTCACGCAACATCGCTGCCCTTGGCGAATTGGGGTGCCGTATTGACTTGGACGACTTTGGGACAGGTCATGCTTCGATTGCCTCTGTGCGCCGTTTCCGTGTCGGCCGGATCAAGATTGACCGATCTTTTGTAACCCATGCCGATCATGACCCCGACCAGCAAAAATTGATCGCCGCGATTTTGACAATGGCAGAGCGTCTGGATCTCGATACTTTGGCCGAAGGTGTTGAAACTGTGGGTGAACATGCGCTGCTGGCGCAACTGGGATGTGGCCACGTTCAGGGCTTTGGCATCGGTCGCCCTATGCCTTTCAAACAAACTTTGGACTGGGTTGTCGCCCATGAAGCCAAGCTTCAAGACGCACCTGAAATTGGCACGCATCGCAGTTAATAAGATGGAAAACGGGCAGTCGTCGCATCAAATGTGATCAAACGCTTTACCCTGTTTGAACCGATTTCCCTTGACCTTTGGGCCTTACCTCTGTTGAACCACCCTGTCATTGCATGCACGAGGTGGCTGTCCACATGGACGATCAAAACAAAAATCTAATACTAGCGATTGTACTCAGCGGCGCCGTGCTGCTGGGATGGTCCCTGCTAGTCCCCCCGCCAGAGCCAACAGCCGAGGTTGAACTTCCCCCTGCCCAATCACAACCAACTGAGCTTGCGCCTGCAGCCAGTGTGATTGCGGCCGACACAGATGCGACAACGCCAGGTGGGCTAACCGATGAAGATGCTCCGCGCATCACAATCGAAACGCCTCGCCTTGAGGGGTCGATCTCATTGTTGGGTGGTCGTATCGACGATCTGAAGCTCAAGGATTATCGCGACACACTGGATGAGGATTCTCCAATTGTGACGCTGCTGTCCCCGGCCAGTAAAGATCACGCCTATTACGCCCTGTTCGGTTGGGCCCCAGGCACAGGTCTTGGTCTCGATGATGTCCCGGGTGCGAACACTGTGTGGTCCATCGTTGACGGAGACAAGCTGACCCCTGACACACCTGTCACCCTCGCTTGGCAGAACAGTAGCGGCCTTACCTTTAATCGTACGATCGCGATCGACGATAATTATATGTTCGACGTCACCCAAAGCGTGCAGAACAACAGTGGTCAAACGGTCGTCCTTGCACCTTACGGCACCTTGGCGCGTCACGGCGAACCAGCTGACTTGCAAAACTTCTTTGTTTTGCACGAAGGCTTGGTCGCGATGGCAGACGGTGAATTGTCTGAAATCGATTATGATGGGATGACTGATTTCGATTTAGACCCGCGTGACGGTTCTCAATCGGAAACCACAAATGTCACCGAAAGCGGCTGGGTCGGCTTTACCGATCACTTCTGGATGTCGGTATTGGTTCCTTCCGCTGATGCGCCATTCCGTTCGGTTGCAAAATACGACGCAGGTCGTGACTTGTATCAAACAGATACAGTCGCCCAGACCGTCACCCTTGCCGCAGGTGAAAGCAGCAGCACAGAGACCAAACTGTTTGCAGGTGCCAAAGAATGGGCCACCATCCGCGAATATGAGCGTTCTGGCATCCCCGGATTTATCGATTCGATTGATTGGGGCTGGTTCTTTTTCTTGACCAAACCGATCTTTGCCGTGCTGCATTACATGCATCAGTTCATCGGCAATATGGGTGTTGCGATTATCGGCCTGACCGTCTTGATCAAAATCCTCGTCTTCCCGCTGGCGTATAAATCTTATGCCTCCATGGCAAAGATGAAAGAGCTCCAGCCAGAGATGGAAAAGCTCAAAGAACGCGCAGGCGACGACCGCCAAAAAATGCAAAAAGAAATGATGGATCTGTACAAGCGTGAAAAGGTCAATCCTGCCGCGGGTTGTTTGCCGATCTTGATTCAGATCCCGATCTTCTTTTCGCTGTATAAGGTGATCTTTGTGACCTTAGAATTGCGTCACGCCGCCTTCTTTGGTCCCTTTACCGATCTGTCATCCCCGGATCCAACTTCGCTGTTTAACCTCTTTGGTCTGCTCCCTTGGGCACCGCCAGAAGTGGGCAGCACATTGGCGTTGGTGTTCCTTGGCATTCTCCCCCTCTTCATGGGTGTGTCGATGTGGCTACAGCAAAAGCTGAACCCAGCCCCAACGGACGAGACGCAGGCCATGATCTTTGCTTGGATGCCTTGGGTCTTTATGTTCATGATGGGCGGCTTTGCCTCAGGTCTGCTGGTTTACTGGATCTCGAACAACGTGATCACCTTTACCCAGCAATATCTGATCATGCGGTCACATGGCTACACGCCTGATGTGTTTGGGAACATCAAGAAAAGCTTTAAAAAGAAAGCGAAAGCAGACAAGTGACATCAATCACGCTTGCAGAAATCTGGCGGCACCCGATCAAAGGGATCGGGGCCGAGCCACTCGACAAGGTCCGCCTCTTTGCAGGCGGACCTATGCCGTTTGATAGGGCCTTTGCTGTATTAACAGGAAAGTCTGAGGACACAGGCGCGTGGCAAAAATGCAAAAACTTTGCGCGCGGCTGCTTTGGTGCAGAGCTGATGGCCGTCACGGCCCAGACCAACAGCGATATGATCACTCTACGTCATCCTAAATGTGCGGATTTAACACTTAATCCGCTGACCGATGGCGCAAAATTGGTGGACTGGATTCGGCCACTCTACCCATCCGAACGTCCACAACCACATACATTAATCACAGCCCCCAAGGGGGGGATGGCCGATGCAAGTTTCTCAGCCGTTGCCATATTAGGCCGCAGCTCTCTGGCAGCTTTAGGCGATACACTGAACCAAGAACTGGATGTACGTCGCTTTCGGGGTAATCTATGGATTGACGGCAGCGCACCTTTTGAAGAACTCAATTGGGTCGGCCGCGAGTTGAAAATTGGGACCGTCCGCCTAAAGGTCATTGATCGGATCGCGCGTTGTCGTGCTACCGAAACAAATCCAGACACGGGTGTCCGCGACGCGGAAACCTTAAAGGCGCTGCGCACCCACTGGGGTCATACCGATTTCGGGATTCGCGCCGAGATCCTGACAGATGGCGAAATTAAACGCGGCGACAGCCTCGAGGTACTCTGATGCAATTGCAATTCCCGCTGGCCGAAACGCCTGACAAAACCGAAGCCGAAACCGGACGCAAGCTTTTTGCAGGCGAATCCACCTTTGTCAAAGGTGTGGTTGCTATGTCTGGTCTCCCCGAAGCAGACCGGGTCGAGGTATGCTTTGCTGGACGGTCTAACGTGGGCAAATCATCTCTGATCAATGCCCTGACGGGCACAAAAGGCCTTGCACGTGCATCCAATACCCCCGGGCGCACCCAAGAGATTAACTTCTTTACCCAAGGGCCAGAGCTCTACCTGGTCGACCTGCCCGGCTATGGCTATGCCAATGCGCCTCTGCCAGTTGTTGAAAAATGGCAAAAGCTGCTCAAGCAATATCTCAGCGGTCGCCAAACTCTGCGCCGTGCCTTTGTCTTAATTGACACGCGTCACGGGGTCAAAAAAGTTGACGAAGAAATCATGAGCCGCCTAGATTCCTCGGCGGTGACGTTTCAATGTGTGATGACCAAGGCTGATAAGGTTAAAGACAAAGATCGTGCCGCTGTTTTGGATCAGGTTCGCGCAGCGCTCTCGAAACACCCCGCCGCCTATCCTGAGATCATTTTGACCTCATCTGAAAAGGGTGACGGGATTTCCACGCTGCGTTCTATTATCGCAAATCTAGAGTAATCTCGCACCGATTACTGGACAGTCCCGCTTGTTCCTTATGCTCATCGCGGGGCTTGTTTCCCTCAGGCAAGCGAGACAAGCAGCGATTTATCGGGCGCATGCGTTCTACGTCCGATTGACCGCCAGCTCTATGTACCACGCGGCGGATCAGTCTTGGCAATAGCTGCCGGATGCGTTAGGGAAACCTTAATTTCATACGCAGCGACACACGCATCGCAGCCGTGACCTGACAAGTGACCCTCGACAATGAAGACCCAAGATATGAACCGCAACTGGATCGCCACCGCCGCCACTCTCTCTAGCGCTTTGCCTTATATGCAACGCTATGATGATGCAGTTGTGGTTATTAAGCTGGGCGGTCATGCGATGGGCAGCGACGAAGGTATGGAAAGTTTCGCCCGCGACGTGGTTCTTTTGCGCCAAGTTGGGGTGAACCCTGTGATCGTGCATGGCGGTGGTCCGATGATCAATGCGATGCTCGACAAGCTGCAGATCACCTCAGAATTTGTAAACGGCAAGCGTGTTACAGATGCGGCAACCATGGAAGTGGTTGAGATGGTGCTATCCGGCATGGTTAACAAACGGATCGTACAAGCCATCAATGCACAGGGCGGCAAAGCTGTGGGTCTGTCCGGTAAAGATGCAAATTTGATCACATGCGCGCAGACCAATCCAGATCTTGGCTTTGTTGGGACACCCTCAGCGATCGACACCAAAGTGTTGCATACGTTGTTTGAAAAAGAAATGATCCCTGTCATTGCCCCAATCGGCACAGGTCACGCAGGTGAGACGTTTAATATCAATGGCGATACGGCCGCAGGCGCAATTGCCGGCGCACTCAAGGCTGATCGCCTGCTGTTGCTGACTGATGTCGCCGGCGTAAAGAACGCACAGGGGGAGGTCGTCACCGAACTTAGCGCGGCTGACGTAGAAGCCATGACACAAAGTGGTGTGATTGCCGGTGGGATGATCCCAAAAACCGAAACCGCCACACAAGCGGTGCGCGATGGCGTGCGCGCTGCGATTATCGTAGATGGCCGTGTGCCAAACTCTGTACTGTTAGAGCTGTTCACCGATCATGGCGCAGGATCTATGATCCGCGACTAAGCGGCCTGCCTTACCACAACACTGCCATCTATTTGCACACCTCTATAGATCTTCCTCATATAGGCGGGGTACTCCCGCCCCCACGTGTGCCTGACATAGTCAGACCCATCGATGGTGTTGGGCCGGGCATTCTGCCCAAAGGGCAGAATGCCGCGCCGCAGGGTACTGCGGCGCCACGCCCAACGGGGCAGTCTGCTTTTTAAAGCAGATCTTGAACGGGCGGGAGCGCGCCGTCGCTTTATCAGAAATTTCGTCTCAAGATTTAACGTTGCTATTTGAGACCTAAAGGCGCAAGCTAATCTTATGGTTGAAAGCACGCGCGACAGGCAGATCGAACACGCCGTCTCGCCCCATGGCCTTTGCGTTATGGGCACTGTTAACTTGCCCATTTCCCCTGCCCCTACAGCACCTTACGACCTGCAAAACGGGTATCTCTGCCTATTGGGAACGGACGCGACATTCTGGACCCGGTTTCAATCCGCACCCGAAGCCTCTGACGGGCAAGACCACCCTATTGATCGCTGGTCGCGACGTGTTCTGAAAACCGTCGCATCACAATTGGACGCCACCGTTTATTTTCCATTCGATGGTCCGCCTTATACGCCGTTTGTTGCCTGGGCTCTGGCAAGCGGGCGCTGTTTCACATCTCCGTCGAAAATTCTGGTGCATGATACGTTTGGTATGATGTTTTCATTGCGTGGCGCTTTGCATTTTGACTCTGTTACCACACAGCCAATCAACGAATTACCTGCGCGCGCGCCTTGCACCGATTGCATGACCACACATGCGTCAGACCCGCCCTGCTTATCCAGCTGCCCTGCTCGGGCCCTCTCGGCACACAAGCGCTATGACCTTGAGAGCTGCCACGCCCATCTTGACACTCCAGCAGGGGTCGACTGCCTAAGCCATGGCTGCCGCGCCCGTCGGGCCTGCCCGCTCAGTTCTGGTGCAAAGCGCACCCCCGCCCAATCCGCGCATCACATGCGTTATTTCCACAATATATCGGTGACATCATGACCTGCTCTCTATTGCTAACCCGCCATACGAAATCAGACTGGAACACGGAGGCTCCGAGTGATCACCAACGCCCGTTAAATACCCGCGGGCAACGGTCTGCCGAAGTTCTGGGTACTTGGATTCGTGGCCTCTCCCCGCGATACCAACCGCGCAAGCTGCTGTCTTCTTCTGCCGAGCGCACCCGAGAGACCTTTGAACGTATGGACCTCGACATCCCTTCGTTCTTTACCGAACGCCTCTACCTCGCCACACCTGAGATTATTTTGAACGTGCTGCACAATGCCGAAGAAAAGCATCTTTTGCTAATCGGACATAATCCCGGATTGATGGAGTTTGCACATCAGGTGGTGAAACACCCGCCACATCATTCCCGCTTTGGCGACTACCCCACCGGCGCAACCTTATTGATCGAGTTTGATATCGACACATGGAGCGATCTACATCTTGGCACCGGCCGCAGTATCGATTTTGTTGTTCCACGTGAATTGTTAGGTGAACCCGCCTAAAACGCAAAAAGCCCCGCAAATTGCGGGGCTTTGCTTTTGGGTATTTAACCAGCTTTTAGTGACCCAAAATTTGGCTCAGGAACTGCTTGGTCCGATCACTTTGAGGATTGTTAAAGAACTCTTCTGGCTCGTTCTGTTCAACAATCTGACCATCGGCCATAAAGATCACGCGGTTTGCCACCTGACGTGCAAACCCCATCTCGTGGGTCACGCACAGCATGGTCATACCTTCTTCGGCCAGTTCGATCATTGTATCCAGAACCTCTTTGATCATCTCTGGGTCCAATGCCGAGGTTGGCTCATCGAACAACATGATGCGTGGCATCATGCACAGGCTGCGTGCGATGGCCACACGTTGCTGCTGACCACCTGACAACATGCCCGGATATTTATGCGCCTGATCAGGGATTTTCACCTTCTCTAGGAAATGCATCGCCCGCTCTTCCGCTTCTTTCTTGGGTGTTTTACGTACCCAGATCGGCGCCAATGTGCAGTTTTCCAAAATCGTCAGATGTGGGAATAGGTTAAAGTGCTGAAAGCACATCCCCACCTCGGAGCGGATCTTGTCGATGTTTTTCAAGTCGCTCGACAAAAGTGTGCCATCCACCTCAATCGTGCCCGCCTGATGCTCTTCAAGCGCATTGATACAGCGGATCAAAGTCGATTTACCCGACCCTGACGGGCCCGCGATCACAATCCGTTCGCCGCGATTAACGGTCAAATTGATGTCGCGCAGCACGTGAAACGAGCCATACCACTTGTTCATATTATTGATCGTGATCGCCACCTCATCCGAGACGGCCAGTTTTGAACGATCTACTTTACGGTCAATTGCCAGTTCAGACATATGTTGAACTCCTATCGGTGATCTGTGGCGAGACGACGCTCCAACCACTGAGAATATTGAGAAATGCCATAGCAGACGATAAAGAACAGAACGGCAGCAAAGCCGAGAAGTTCCCAATAGACGCCATTCCATTCGGTTGCCGCCAGAATTGGTCCGCGGATCATACCAACCAGATCAAACATCGAGATGACTGATACCAGCGTGGTGTCTTTGAACAGGCCAACTGCAACGTTTACGATACCCGGGATCGAGATCTTCAGCGCTTGGGGCAGGATAATCAGACGCATCGCTTGCGCATAATCCAATCCCAGACTGTCTGCCGCCTCATATTGACCTTTGGGCAATGCAGCCAGACCGCCACGGATCACTTCGGCGATATAGGCCGCAGAGAACATGGTGATCATGATCACAACCCGCAAGAACAGATCCACTGTCGCGTCCGGTGGGAAGAAATAGCTCAGCATAACCGAGGCTACGAACAACAGGGTGATCAGCGGTACGCCACGTATAAATTCAATGAAAACAACGCAGATACCCTTGATCAACGGCATGCTCGACTGACGTCCCAAAGCCAGTGCAATCCCCAATGGCACAGACAGTGACACACAGGTGACCCCCAACATCAGGTTGAGCATAAAGCCCCCTAGATCTCGTGACGCAACCGCCTGCAACCATGTGCCATCGGTGCTTTCAGGAATGGCAAAACCCGTTATTTTCCACACAATCAAGGCCGCGACGATACCGCCAAAGAACCCAAGTGCAAAATTTGCTTTACCATATTTGTTAAACACCCATGCCGCCGCCGCACAGCCCAACAGGGCCACGATCGGTGTGATCACCGGGCCACCCCAAATCAGCCAAAACGCCAGAAATGGATAAACAGCCGTAAAGGTTAGCAATTTACGTGGCAGGTCAAAGAACAAGACAGGTGCGGCTGCAAACAACATCAGCACCAACGCCAAGTTGGGGCGCCAATATTGATCAGACGGGTATTTGAACCCGTACAGCAACTGGTTCCAACGCTCGGTCAATACCGAGAAACAACCAGCAACCGTTCCATCCAAAACATCACGGCATTCAGCCAGAGATTTGGTATTCCAGACACCATTTGCAATCCACGGAATGGTGTTCATCCCGATTTTATAGATCAGAGCCAGCGCCACGAGGGTAAGTATGCTGTTCGGAATGCTCGAGAATAAGTTCTCGCGCATCCACTTTACAGCACCAGCTTCCAGTGCTGGAGGTGGCGATTGAGGGATATCACCCGACGCCACAAAAGCGATAGAGTTTGTCGATTGATCTGACATGTCTCAGCGCTCCTTCAGTTTAATTGAGGCGTTATAGAGGTTCATCGCTCCTGAAATCATCAAAGACGCGGTGAGATAGAACAACATTAGCAACAAGACGCATTCAATCGCGCGACCTGTCTGGTTCAAGGTAATCCCCCCGAGTGTCGCCGTGATATCTGCGTATCCTACCGCAATCGCCAAAGACGAGTTTTTGGTGATGTTCAAGAATTGTGAAATCAGCGGTGGCACGATAATGCGCAGGGCTTGTGGCAAAATCACCAGCTTCATTACACGCCCCTGGCGCAATCCCAAGGCTGCCGCAGCTTCGCTTTGGCCTTTTGAAACCGCCTGAATACCGGCACGCACGTTTTCCGCGATAAAGGCACCCGTGTAGATCGATAAAGCAAACCAAAGCGCGATCAATGGGCGACCAATCTGTGTCCCGCCTGTGAAATTAAACCCCTTGAGATAAGGGTAATCCCAAGTCAGTCCCATGATCAGCATCAAAACTGCAAACGGTACGACAAAAATACCAAGGTTGATCCATAGCGTTTGGGGTCGGTCACCTGTCGCCTCTTGCTGTGCATTTGCCCAACGCCCAACACGAGTCGATGCAAAAAGAGACACACCCAAAACCACGAGAACCAACAGCCAGTTGGCCGATGCGCTTGCAAAAATACCATGCTCGAGCAAAGGCTTAGGAATATAAACACCACGGTTGGTAAAGGCCACCGCATCAAATATCATGCTGGCTGTAGCATCTTCTCCACGAAAGGCACGCGGCAAAGGCATCGAAGATGCGACAATCGTCGAAATGATGATCAGCCAAATCAGAACTGGAATATTGCGGAAAATCTCCACATAAACCGCCATCAATTTGGACACCAGCCAGTTGTTTGACAGGCGTAGAACACCTGCGGTCACGCCCAAAATAGTTGCCGACACACAGGATAAAATCGCAACCAAAAGCGTATTCAACAGTCCCGCAATAGCCGCACGCGCATGCGTGGATTCGCTATCATAAGGTACTAAACTTTGGTTGAGATCATATCCGGCGCGTTCGCCTAGAAAACTATAAGAAATATTCAACCCTGCAGCGCGCAGGTTGTTGATAAGGTTGTTGCCCAGATACGCAAACATCAACAGCAATGCGATAAATGCAATAACCTGAAAGGTCATAGATCTATAGCGCGTGTCGCTGAATAGCTGGGACAGCCGAAAACCCGAATTCGGCGGGTCGGTCATAATTGTCATGGATTAATTTCCCCGAGGCGAACAGGGTCTGTAATAACCGTCGGGGTTTGCCCCGATCTGTACAGATCTGTCACGTTTTAGATAGGAAAAGGGCGCGGTTTACCCGCGCCCTATACCTTGGATGACTTAACGGAAAGGTGGTGAATACATCAGACCGCCATCGGTCCATTGTGCATTCAGACCACGTGACAAACCGATCTGAGTTTCTTCACCGATGTTCGCTTCGAACACTTCACCATAGTTGCCCACGGCGAGGATCGCGTTTTTCGCCCAGTCGTCAGACACACCCAGCATCGCGCCCAAAGAGCCATCAGAGCCCAGCAGACGGTTGATTTCAGGGTTGCTTGTTCCTGCAGCCATCTCTTCTGCATTTGCAGATGTGACGCCCAGCTCTTCAGCTGCGACCAATGCGTTCAATGTCCAGCGAACAACATCGCCCCATTCGTTGTCGCCGTGGCGAACCAATGGGCCCAAAGGCTCTTTAGAGATGATTTCTGGCAGGATAACGTGTGCCGTTGGATCAGCAAACACTGTACGAGACGCCGCCAAACCAGATGCATCTGTTGTCAGAACATCGCAAGTACCTGCCGCATACTGCTGCTGGGATTCTGCGTTGGTTTCAACAGGAACGGGCTCATAAGAGATGCCGTTGATACGGAAGAAATCCGCCAGGTTCAGTTCGGTTGTTGTACCGGTTTGAACGCAAACAGTCGCCCCATCCAGTTCCTTGGCTGAGGAAACACCCAGCTCTTTTGGAACCATAAAGCCTTGACCATCGTAGTAGTTCACACCGATGAAATCGAACTTAAGGTCGACATCGCGAGAGAATGTCCATGTGGTGTTACGTGCCAGCATGTCGATTTCGCCAGATGCCAACGCAGTAAACCGTGTTTTTCCGGTAGTTGGAACAAACTGAACTTTGGTTGCATCGCCCAAAACAGCCGCGGCAACAGCGCGACAGATTGATACGTCAAAACCTTCCCATTCGCCCTCGGCGTTAGGTGCGGCAAAGCCAACCAAACCGGTTGCAACGCCACAGTTCAGTTCGCCACGTGCTTTGACATCGTCCAATGTGCCAGCAGATGCTGCACCTGCGGCAAGACCCGCAAAAGCCATTGCACCAAAGAATACAGAGTTTTTCATTTTAACCTCTTCCTGAATTCCCACCTTTTATGGTGGTGTTTTTTGCCCAACGGCTACAGACCGCCGAACAATGCGACGAGGTTTCCCTCATACGCGACACCGATGTGATGGGATTCATAACAAAAGGTCAATAGATCGATCACCAATTTCGATGAACAAATAGGCAATTTTATTCACGATATAAATGCTGGCCTCGTCTGACCCTTGCGTGAGACACTTTTCCTTACCTTAGGTCAACATCCTGGCAAGCAAGGGTTGAAAACAACAACGCTCTCCTAGGTTGTTGCGCCCTCTTGGCAAGCATCGAAAAAGCGCAAAGCATGCTCAAAGCTTGCTTTTTTAACAACTTTTGCCTCTTCGGCCAGTTCATCCACGCCCCATTGTTCTTCTTGCCAATGTTCGTCTAGGCGCGAAATTTCCCACAGCTCCTCGACAGGTCGCAGGTGGTGTGTCGCCGCAAAACCTAAAATTAACGACCCAGACAAACCAACTAAATCGTGAAAAGCTGCCAATTCAAATGGCGAAAATTTAAGCGTTAACGCGCGTAAACTTTCCAAAGCCTCTGCATTTTGCCCTTGATGCATCACGCCTTTGCGCGGTTCCAAGCGTGCATTCAGTGTTTCAGCCGCCCAATCCAGAATCACATCCCATTTTTCTGACTGCAATGCGACCAACTCTGCCGGGCTATCCGCACGATAACACAATAAATCGCTATCGCCATAATCAGCTAACATCTCTGCAACTTCGGCGAATTGATGCGCAACCTTGTCGATTGCGGCATTGGCTGATCGGGTAAATGGCATTGTCAGCGGGTCAACCGTCTCGCCTTGAGCCTCCCATTCGGCTGCAATCGCTTGCGCCATTGTCAATGTTGGGACGATCAACGGCGTCTTAGCCGGTGTCTTAATCTTGCGCCCATCCAACGCGACGGCAAAGCCCGCGCCTTCAGCGACAACCGTTACCTCGGTCCAGAATCGTTTTTGTTTCCACTCACTCATGAGATTAATCTTTCCAAATGGTCTCCAGCAGCGGCCCAAGTTCAGCGAAGTTGTGGATCAGGTAATCGCCACCCAGTTTTTCGGTGTCATGATACCCCCAATCAACGCCAATCGTGACCACCCCTGCAGCCCGCCCCATATCCATGTCAAAGGTCGTATCACCGATCATCACGCAGTTTTCAGGTTCAACCCCTGTCTCAGACAAGGCGGTCAACACCATCGAAGGATGTGGCTTGGACGGGTGGTGATCTGCCACTTGCCGCGTCACGAACATATCCAGCCCGTGCCCCTCGATCAGCCCATCAAGGCCGCGTTTGGATTTTCCGGTCGCCACACCCAACAGGTAATGCGGCACAGCGTGCAACGCATCCAGACACGCACGAGCACCCGTGAAAAGCGGCGAATGCGCCGCCCCCATCTGTTCACGTGTGCGCATATAACTGTGCTTATACCCCTCAATCAACGCAGCCTGGGTGGCGGCATCTTGCGCTGGGGCCAAAATCGCCATGGCCTGTGGCAAGGACAGCCCAACAATCGACAAAACTGCACTATGCGCGGGGGCCACAAGCCCGTGTGCGGCAAAGGCTTGCTTCATACAGGCGACAATTGTTGCTTGGCTGTCGACCAATGTTCCGTCGACATCAAACAAAACCAGTCTAAGCGCAGTGTCTGGCATTAAAATAAGCTTTCGAAAGGGTCTTCGGCAGCCATCTGCGGCTCCCAACCAAAGGTATCCCAGCTTTCAGCCATATGTGGCGGCAGCTCGGCCTCGATCGAGATCGGTTTATTGGTTTTCGGATGTTCAAACTGCAGACGTCGCGCATGCAGGTGCAGCTTTTTGGAGATAATCCCTCCAAGTTGCGCCCCCCAACCGTCGCCCATGTTTTCCTGACCCGAGCCACCGTATTTACCATCACCCGCAATGGGATGCCCCATGCCGGCCATATGGGCGCGCAACTGGTGGGTGCGGCCCGTGATTGGCTCCATCGCGATCCAGCTGGCACGGCTGCCAACACGGTACAGTGTCGCGTAATAGGTATGTGCGCGCTTGGCACCGGGCGTTGACTTGATCTCTTCGGGGTGCACGGCGATCATCTTTTCACCTTCGCCGGATTTACCATGGCCTGCAGCCTTGACCAGTCCTGTCTTGATCTCGCCAAGGTAGGGTGTCGGGACACCCGCAACCAGCGCCCAATAGATCTTGCGTGTATTCTTGTGCCGAAACGCCGCGGTCAACGCCTGTGCAGACAAGCGATTGCGTGCCATAACCAGCACGCCCGACGTATCCTTGTCGAGACGGTGCACCAGACGCGGCTTTTCTTCCGCATCAAAGGTCAGTGCCGCGCTAAGCCCATCGACGTGTTTGGACATTCCAGACCCACCCTGCACGGCCAGACCCGCAGGTTTGTTGATCGCAATCACATCGTCGTCTTTATAAATAACGCAGTCGCGGATCATTTTTGCATCTGCATCGGAAATCCGCATTTCCCGCGGTTCGGCCGGTTTCAGATCGCTTGCGGCCAGTGGCGGTACACGCACAACCTGCCCCGCCTCAACACGACTGCTGGCCTTGACCCGTCCACCATCCACACGCAATTCACCCTTGCGACACATCTTTTCGACGCGGCCCTGGTTCACATGCGGGAACAAACGCCGCAACCAACGGTCGACACGTTGGCCACCGTCATCTTCGGTCACCGTAATCATTTGTACACCGCTCATCTAAAACATTCCTCGCGTCACGACTAAGCCCAAGGCCAATGCTCCAAGAGACAGCCCAACAGAAAGCAACACATATAGAACCCCGTGAACAATGTCACCGCGTTCTATCAAAGTGATGGTTTCCAGCGAAAACGAGGAAAACGTGGTAAACCCGCCCAAAAATCCGGTCATCGCAAACGGCGCATACTGTGTCAGTCCGCGCTGCGAGGCGATCACGACAAACACACCCATCAGGAACGAGCCGATAATATTGACCGAGATCACTCCCAGCGGAAACGCGGTCTGTCCAAACATCCGCAACATAGCCACGCCGGTCAAATACCGTCCCGCAGCCCCCATCGCGCCACCCAGCGCTACATATATAACATTTGCCAACATATATCGGCCTTTGCCGAGGCTGGATCAGATGTCAAGATCGATGACACGATAGACCCCAAAACGGGAGGCAGATTTGACGTTATGTCATGTCTCGCCGTCATCTTCGGCCTGGCGCTGTGCGCGCAGTTTGGTGAAATACTCAACCCGTTTGCGCAAATCACGCTCAAAGCCGCGTTCGACCGGTTGATACAAATCAGGGCGTTCGATCCCGTCGGGGAAATAGTTTTGCCCCGAAAACCCGTCTTCGGCACTGTGATCATAGGCATAGCCTGCGCCATAACCTTGGTCTTCCATCAACTTGGTCGGAGCGTTCAAAATATGTTTGGGCGGTGGTAACGACCCTGTTTTCTTGGCCAAGGCACGCGCCGCCTTATAGGCCATATAGCCTGCGTTGGTTTTTGGGGCGAGCGCCAGATAGATCACCGCCTGCGCCAAGGCCAACTCGCCCTCGGGGCTGCCAAGACGTTCATAGGTTTCCCATGCTTCTAGACAAATGCCCTGTGCCTGCGGATCAGCCAATGCGATGTCTTCGACGGCCATCCGCGTTAGGCGGCGCGCCAGATAGCGTGGGTCTTCGCCACCTTCCAACATCCGTGCATACCAATACAGCGCCGCATCCGGGTCTGACCCGCGCACGGATTTATGCAGCGCCGAGATCAGATTGTAATGCTCTTCACCAGACTTGTCGTATTTCGCCGCGCGCCGCATCAGCCGCGTCGCCAAAGCCTCGCGGTTCAAAGGCGCTGCAACACGCCATGCGGCAACCTGTTCGATCAAATTCAACAACGCCCGACCATCGCCATCGGCCATCTCGTGCAAGGCCAACCGCGCTTGCGGGTCTAGTGGCAAAGCGCGCCCCAACTCGCCCTCTGCACGCTGGGTCAATTGTTCTAATTCATCCGCGGACAGGCGTTCCAGCACCATTACCTGCGCGCGCGACAGCAAAGCAGCGTTTAATTCGAAACTGGGATTTTCGGTGGTGGCGCCGACCAACAAGATGGTGCCATCCTCCATAAAGGGCAAAAACCCGTCCTGTTGCGCCTTGTTAAAGCGGTGAATTTCATCCACGAACAACAATGTCCCCTGACCGGTCTGGCGACGGACTCGCGCGGCCTCAAACACCTTTTTCAGGTCAGGAACCCCAGTAAAAATCGCAGAGATTTGCACAAAGTGCAGATCCGTTTCCTGTGCCAACAGCCGCGCGATGGTGGTTTTCCCAACCCCTGGCGGCCCCCAGAAAATCAGGGATGACAGACTGTTTGCCGCCAGCATCACCCCAAGCGGCGCTTCTGCTCCTAGAACCTGCGCTTGTCCAATCACCTCAGACAAAGTTTGCGGCCGCAGCCGGTCTGCCAACGGGCGCGGCGCACTGCGCGTGGGGGTTTGCGGCGCGATATCTTTGGGTCCGCCCGAGTCAAACAGATCCGCCATCAGAGTCGAAACCGCAATTTCAATCGCTGCCCTTGACGTAGAATATCCAGACTCAGGCGTTGCTCAACCTTGCGCATTTGGCGACGCAGCGTGTCCGGCGTATCGATTTCAACATTGTTCACACCAGTCACAATATCCCCCACACGCAAACCAGCACGGCGACCGTAAGGACCGGTATCCAGCACCACAACCCCCTGCGCTGACAACGGCAATTGCATCTGATTGATCAGACGGGGATTGATCGCGGCCACCTGTATTTGCGGCAATGGTGTGCGCTTTCCAAGCGTGAGAGGATCGGCAGCCGGCGTATCCGGAGCCTCGATCAAAGTGACCGTAATGTCTTCGCGCACGCCATCACGCAGGCGCGTGATAGCACTGTCGTTATTCAGCCCCGACACGGTCAGCCGGAACAGCATCTCGGCCGGAGAATTCACTGGTTGCCCGTCCACTGCCAAAACCACATCGCCCGGTTGAAATCCCGCCACGGCAAAAGGGCTCGCAGGGTGCAATTCGGAAATCAGCATACCATCCACAGTCTGCAATCCCAGCGCTTCGGCAAGGTCATGTTCCACCGGCTGCCCCGTCATTCCTGCCCAAGGCCGTTCAAAGGTCTCACGGCCCGCATCTGCTTGTCGTAGAAACTCAAGAACAAGATTGGCGGGAATGGCGAATCCAATCCCGTTTGACCCGCCAGAGCGGCTCAGAATGCGGGTATTGATCCCGATCAGATCACCGTTCACATCAATAAGCGCGCCGCCGGAATTACCCGGATTAATCGGCGCATCCGTTTGAATATAATAGCCAAACCCTTGGCCACCGCCGCCACCCGTGCGCGCAAGCCCCGAGATGATCCCAGAACTTACCGTTTGCCCCACACCAAACGGGTTACCGATGGCCAACGCTAGCTCACCAACTTCGACCGCATCGCTGTTGCGCAGGTCCAGATATGGCAAATCCGCCGCGTCTTCGAGTTGCAGTAACGCCAGATCCGAATGCTCATCCGCCAAAATCACCCGCGCATCATATTCACGCCGATCACTGGTCACAACACGGATATCCGTCGCCATCCCCACCACGTGATAGTTCGACACCACAATGCCGTCGTCTGACAGAATAACGCCGGACCCAAGCGAGTTTTGAACCCGTTGACGCGGTTGGCGTAGACCGCGAAAGAAATCCTCGAAAAACGGATCCCCCGCAAAAGGGCTGCGTTGTTGGGTGACAATCTTGGCGTAGATATTCACCACAGCCGGGGCCGACTGTTTGACCAGCGGCGCAAAACCAAGCGCGATTTCAGTTTGGTTTTGTGGCACGCGCGTCTCGGCCATGGCCGGCGCGAGCGCCGTTATCAGACTACAGGTCGTCACAACAAAGGCACAAAGCGTGAAAAGGCGACGTATCATGATCAATCTACTCCTCGACTGTTGCTTCAGCATATGCGGAGCAACAGCCCAGAATGCAAGAACCGCTTAGCCTGCCAGACGTGCGATATTCTGACGGCGCGTACTGATGGCGTCGGCCAGCTTGCGCAGCTCGGCTTCGGTATCGGCCCAACCAATGCAGCCGTCTGTGATAGATTGCCCATAGGTCAAGGTCGACAGATCCCCATCTTTGGGCAAATCTTGGCGGCCATGAACCAAGTGACTTTCGATCATCACGCCAGTGATACGGGTTTCACCACCTTCGATTTGGCCGCGTACATCTGCCAAAACCTCGGGTTGTTTTGCCGGATCTTTGTTCGAGTTGGCATGGCTAGCATCAATCATCACGTGACCACGAATGCCATCCGCCTCGGCTTTGTCACAGGCTGCGTTCACGCTGTTTGCGTCGAAATTGGTTCCCCCGCCACCGCGCAAGATCAGATGGCAATCAGGGTTGCCAGCCGTATGTGCGATTGCTGCCAAACCGGACTTTGCCAAGGCCATAAAGTGGTGCTGCGTCGCCGCGGAACGCACTGCATCAATTGCGATTTGCACATTGCCGCGTGTGCCGTTCTTGAACCCGACAGGACAGCTGAGCCCCGAGGCCATTTCGCGGTGGATCTGGCTTTCGGTTGTACGTGCCCCAATCGCGGCCCAGCTCACCAGATCTGCGATGTATTGCGGAACAGAGGCATCCAGAAATTCCGTCCCCACAGGCAAACCCAGTTCAGAAATTTCGAGGCATAGTTTACGGGCCTGCGACAAGCCACGATTGATGCGAAAGCTGCCGTTAAGATCCGGGTCGTTAATCAACCCCTTCCAGCCTGCAATCGTACGCGGTTTTTCAAAGTAGACACGCATTACAATTTCCAACCGGTCGCCCAGCTCCGCGCGCAGCGGCGCGAGGCGGCGCGCGTATTCCATCGCGGCCTCGGGATCGTGAATAGAACATGGGCCAACCACCACAATCAGGCGGTCATCGCGGCCATGCAAAATATTCTGTATCTGGGCGCGGGCATCCAACACTGTCTCGCGGGCTGCATCCGTCAGAGGGTGTTTGACCTCTAACGCCTCAGGGCAGATCAGTTCCTGCATTTCTTGGATACGCAGGTTTTGTGTCGCGGGTTTTAAAGGGATCTCGGTCGTCATATCGTTGGTCCTGTATGTCGTCTGTATTGTGCTAAGGACCAAGGCGGAGGCTAAAAATAAAAAAACCGCCCGGATCCTGGGGCGGTTGGTTCTGGTATCTCATGTTACGCGATTTTACTGCGCGACAGACCCTCCGACCGCCTGGTGGCTCGGATAATAAAAATACCATGAGGATGAAAAAGTCTGTGTCATGTCGAAACGCTAGCCTAGAATTCCTAACCTGTCGATAGGAAAAATCGCCCAAATGTTATTTCGCTTTACGCGGCCCGCCCGTGCCACTTTGACCAATTTCAAAATTCCATACCAGCATCATGTTGGTGATGGCTGCACCAAGAACCGAATATATAAGCTCTTGAGATGAAAGCACAAAAAAGGATGATCCAAAGACCACACCATCCACTAACAGCTGAAACCACCCGGCCTTAAAACCAGTTTGCTGTTCGATGATAACGCCCAAAATCGTCGTGCCGCCCGCCGAAGCATTGTGGCGAAACGTCGCGATCAACCCGATACCTGCACAAGCGCCACCTAGAATCGCGGCCCAAAGTGTCGGCAGAACGGCAAAGCTGATCTGGGATTGCATAACCTGCGAGACGACGGAAATCCCCACAACTGCACACAGTGTCCGTGCGGCAAATACTGGCCCGCGTTTGATCCAAGCCAACACCAAAAACGGTGCCCCAATCAAAGCAAAGACCAATCCGAAAGACACGGGCGCAACATAGGACACCAACAGCGCAATTCCCGCGGTCTGTCCTGTGACCAATCCACCGGCATGTAAGAACGTCACGCCCAAGCTGGTCAATAAAATCCCAAAGACCAACCCTTGGAAATCAAAAAATGGCATAAAGTTCTTCATTCCGCCATCTCTCCTGCATCGTTTGAAAACAGGCTAACCTGTTCTATCATTAGGGGCAATTCTAACCATCACAGCTGCACGGTTTTGATGGAAGATTGAACAAGGGCGGTCTAAAAGACTGGCATGACAGATACATTGCCCCCCTGCCCCGAATGCGCCTCGGTTTACGCCTATGAAGTCGACGCGCTGTTAAACTGCCCTGAATGTGGCCATGAATGGTCCGCGAATGAGGAGGCCAGCCCTGAGATTCGCGACAGTGTCGGCAATGTGCTCAACGACGGCGACACGGTGACCGTGATCAAGGACCTGAAAGTCAAAGGATCTTCAGCGGTGGTCAAAGTAGGCACCAAGGTGCGCGGCATCCGTCTGGTCGATGGCGACCACGACATTGATTGCAAAGTTCCCGGTGTCGGCCCTATGGGATTAAAAAGCCAATTCGTCAAAAAAGTGGCCGAGTGATTGCGAAAAGACAGGGGCAATTTGCCCCGCCCGTTAATCTGTCTATGATTTAGACGATGAACGCAAAACCCCCGCCCTGTTTCCAGAGCGGGGGTTTTTCAACCATTAAGGTTGGAAATCTTACTCGGCGGCTTCTGCTGCTGCTTCAACGCGGGCTTTATCGCCTGCACCTTTTGCAGCAACGTCGCGGTCGACGAATTCGATAATAGCCATAGGCGCCATATCACCATAACGGAAACCCGCTTTGAGAATACGGACATAACCGCCCTGACGATCTTTGTAGCGTGGGCCCAAGATGTCGAAAAGTTTCGCAACATATTGGTCTTGCTTCAGCTTAGAAGCGGCCTGACGACGGGCGTGTAGATCGCCACGTTTCGCCAAAGTGATCATTTTTTCGATGATCGGGCGCAGTTCTTTTGCTTTTGGCAAAGTTGTTTTGATTTGCTCGTGCTCAATCAAAGAGCCGGCCATGTTGGAAAACAGGGCCTTACGGTGCTCATGAGTACGATTGAGACGACGGTAACCACGTGCGTGACGCATTGTTAAAATCCTTATAGTGCGTTGTTTTGCTTTGTCAGGCAGCTGTTTACGTTCAGCCACTCACCTTGGGGCGGATATGCCCATTTCGACCCCGGCTAACCCCGGGAATTATGTGGGGAGAGTTGCCTCTCCCCGTTCAAAGCAACCTAGAAGTTGTCTTCGAATTTCTTAGCCAGATCTTCGATGTTCTCTGGCGGCCATTCCTCAACATCCATGCCAAGGTGCAGTCCCATACCGGACAGAACTTCTTTGATTTCGTTCAAAGATTTCCGGCCAAAGTTTGGTGTCCGCAGCATTTCTGCTTCGGTTTTCTGGATCAAATCGCCGATGTAGACGATATTGTCGTTCTTGAGGCAATTTGCAGAACGTACAGACAGTTCCAGCTCGTCCACTTTCTTGAGCAGAAGCGGGTTGAACTCGAGACCGTCATCCTCGTCTGCGCGATTTGCAGACTCGGGCTCTTCAAAGTTCACAAAGATCGACAGCTGATCTTGCAGAATCCGCGCAGCATACGCCAATGCATCATCTGGAGTCAAAGACCCATCAGTTTCAACTTTGAGTGTCAGCTTGTCATAGTCCAGAACTTGACCTTCACGGGTCGGTTGAACGTCATAAGAGACCTTCTTGACCGGTGAATAGATCGCATCAATTGGCATAAGACCAATCGGTGCGTCCTCGGGTTTGTTCTTTTCGGCAGTGACATAGCCCTTACCGGTGTTGACTGTCAGCTCCATGAACAGATCGGCACCGTCATCAAGGTGGCAAATCACGTGTTCACGGTTCAGAACCTCAATGCCAGCGCTTTCCGCAATATCACCTGCGGTGACGATTGCTGGACCTTTGGCAGAGATCGACAGGCGCTTAGGCCCTTCGACTTCCATACGCAGGGCAACCTGCTTGAGGTTCAAGATAATGTCGGTCACGTCTTCACGTACGCCTGCAACCGAGGAGAATTCGTGCAGGACGTTATCGATCTGAACAGCCGTGATGGCCGCGCCTTGCAGCGAGCTCATCAAAATACGGCGCAATGCGTTCCCAAGAGTAAGGCCAAAGCCCCGCTCAAGCGGTTCAGCAATCAGCGTTGCTTGACGAGCCGGATCATTGCCCGGTTTCCCTTCAAGCTGTGTGGGCTTGATTAACTCTGCCCAATTCTTATGGATCATACGTTCCCTCCATTCCTGTCTGAACCTCATGTCCAAAAGGATCAGACGCCCGAGGTTTCAAATGACATACTGGGGCCGTGCAAACAGCACCGCCCCAGAAGGTTTTCTTATGATTATACGCGGCGGCGCTTTGGTGGGCGGCAGCCGTTGTGTGCGATCGGAGTTACGTCACGGATAGATGTGATGTTGAAACCGATTGCTGCAAGAGCGCGCAGAGCGGATTCACGGCCAGAACCTGGGCCTTGAACCTCAACTTCGATGGTTTTAACACCATGATCTTGCGCTTTTTTGCCTGCATCTTCTGCAGCCATCTGTGCGGCATAAGGCGTGGATTTACGAGAACCCTTAAAGCCCATGGTGCCCGCAGAGGACCAAGAGATTGCATTACCCTGAACGTCAGAGATCAGGATTTTAGTGTTGTTGAACGAAGAATTAACGTGTGCAACACCAGAGGCAATATTCTTGCGCTCTTTTTTCTTAGTACGAGTCTTTTCGCGTGCCATTGATCAAACCCTCCCTTACTTCTTCTTACCAGCGATGGCCTTTGCGGGGCCTTTGCGAGTACGAGCGTTGGTGTGGGTACGCTGACCACGGACAGGCAAGTTACGACGGTGGCGCAGGCCACGGTAGCAACCAAGGTCCATCAGACGCTTGATGTTCATTTGCACTTCACGGCGCAGGTCACCTTCTACGGTGTATGTTGCGTCGATGTGCTCACGGATGGCCAGAACCTCTGCATCGGACAGTTCATTTACGCGGCGTGCCGAGTCAATGTTTACTGCTGAGCAGATTTCTTTAGCGGATGCTGGACCGATACCGGTGATATATGTGAGGGCGATTGGAACCCGTTTGGAAGTCGGGATATTTACGCCGGCAATACGTGCCACGTGTTAAATTCCTTTTGTTGCGGTTCCGTAGTGCCAGAACCTTTTTTCACAACGCGTTAACTTTGGCATATGCATAAGTTTACCGCGTAACGAGTAGGTAATCACAGGAACAGACGAATCTGTCCAACTGGAATCATTCCCAGTAGGGATGGGGGTTCGTATGAGCAGAACCAAAGCCTGTCAAGCCCTAGAGACAACTATAGACTGTATTGTATTTTTATCTGTTTCGCGCGGCAAAAACGACACTTAATCACGCAACGTTTACGCGTTTATACGCCGATAAAATCACTCAGTTACTCTGTTCTCTTGATTCCACATCTCGCGACATCTAGATGTTACTATCATGACAGGTACATGTCAGATTTCAAAATATTTAAATGGTCGCAAGCAGTCAGCCAGACAACAGGATAAATATCGTCAAATGGTTATTCGTTATTTTTATAAATCTAGATCCACATATCCACATTATACATTTCACGACCTCGACATTATGCGCTCTGCCCTTAGGGTAAACGAAGAGAAGAATATAAACAGCTTTCTGTTGCGCAGCGACTCTGCTTATTATCAAATCCTCGAGGGTGAAGAGACCGTTGTTATGGATCTGGTCGACACTATTTTAAAAGACTCGCGCCATTTTGATGTCACCACACTGCTAACCCACGAAATTGAAACACGTTATTTTCAAGACTGGGCTTTAGGCATGCGTGTATTGCGTCCCGCTGACAAACAGATCCATACACAACTTGACCAACTTTCCGCTGACTCTGATATGGCGACAAAACACAGTGTGGTTCGGGATATCCATCGTATCGCGACAAGATATCATCAACGCGACAAGGCGTTACCACCCCGCAAAATGCTGCGTTCTGATCGGACTCGCTCACTCGCTTCAGCCTAACACGCCCGAGTCTGCGTCTGCAGGCTTGAGCACCCCATAAAAAAAGTCGCCGAATACTCGGCGACTTTTAAAAATACGAATCTATGATCTGGTGCCTTAAGTGCCCATGATCCAAGAAATTGACTCACGCACTTCATCGATTGACGCCAATCCATCCAACCGTTGAAGATTGCCTTTGGCGTAATAATACCCAATCAAAGGCGAAGTCTTCTTATAATATTCGTTGAGACGGGTTTTAAGGCTTTCCGCATTGTCGTCAGGACGACGCTTCACCTGCGTAGAACCGCAATTGATGCATTCACCGCTTTCAGGCCAAGGCTTGGTTTCGTCGTGGTATACTTCACCACATTGACCACAGGTTGAGCGACCAGAGACGCGTGCGACCAGCGCTTCGTCATCTACTTGCATCTCGATAACCGCGTCGAGCTTCATATCCATATCGGACAGGAGCTTTGCGAGAGCATCAGCCTGCGGCAGAGTGCGTGGAAATCCATCAAAGATGAACCCACCCTCTGCACCATCCTGCAACTTCTCGCGGATCAGACCGATAACGATCTGGTCCGTAACAAGCTTGCCCTCGGCCATGATAGCCGCGACTTTTTTGCCCATCTCGGTTCCAGCGGCTTGCGCATCGCGCAACATGTCACCAGTTGACAGCTGAACCATCTGCTTGGTGTCGACCAAATAACGCGCCTGCGTTCCTTTGCCGGCACCGGGTGGGCCTAAAAGAATAATGTTTCTCATCGACGCGCAGGTCCTCGTTTCGTGCGTTTCTTACTACGGCCGCGCAACTGGCTTTTCTCAATTAAGCCTTCGTATTGATGCGCCAGCAGGTGGCTTTGAATTTGTTGGATTGTATCCATGGTCACGGATACAACGATCAGAACGGATGTCCCGCCAAAATAAACAGGGAAGGCAAATTGGCCGCGCAGAACTTCTGGCAGTAAGCACACAATGGCCAGATAACCAGACCCCAATACGAGAATACGGTTAACAACATATTCAATGTATTCTTCGGTTTTCTTACCCGGGCGAATGCCTGGAACAAAACCATTCTGATTTTTCAGGTTCTGCGCCACATCTTCAGGCTTGAAAGCGACATTAAACGTATAGAAATACGCAAAGAACACAATCATCGCGATGAAAAACAGCAGATACAGCGGCTGACCGGGACCAAAGTTTGCAAGCATCCAAGACATAATCGGATTGGTTGCAGATCCAGTGTTAAAGGTCGAAATCGTAGTGGGCAGCAGCAAAAGCGATGACGCAAAGATTGCAGGAATCACGCCGGCTGGGTTCACCTTAATTGGCAAATGGCTAGAGCCACCGTCGTAGACCTTCATCCCGACCTGACGGCGCGGGTATTGTATGTGTATCTTGCGCAGTGCTCGTTCCATAAACACGACGAACATAATGACGCCGATCGTCATTGCGATCACCGCGATAATCACACCGGGAGAAATCGCGCCAGAACGACCAGAGGCAAAGAACTGTGCCAATGCAGCGGGAACTTCGGCAACGATGCCCACAAAGATGATCAAAGAGATGCCGTTACCAATGCCACGCTGTGTGATTTGCTCACCCAGCCACATCAGGAACATCGTACCGCCAACCAATGTAATCATACACGCGGCGATAAAAAACCAAGGCGCTTGATCGCCTGCGACCATATCTCCGCTCAACAAACCAGCAGACAGGCCATAGGACTGGGCAGTTGCCAAGGCAACTGTTCCATAGCGGGTATATTGGTTTATCTTTTTGCGGCCTTGTTCACCTTCTTTTTTCAACTGTTCCAGCGCAGGGACCATGGAGGTCAGCAGCTGCACAATAATCGAAGCTGAAATATAAGGCATAATCCCGAGGGCAAAGATGCCCATACGGCCCAGTGCGCCACCAGTGAACAACGACACCATGCCGCCGATCCCCTGCCCTGCACTTTCCATGAACTCACGCAATGCATTTGCATCGATGCCGGGCACTGGAATAAATGTGCCGAGGCGATACACGATCAATAGAACGATCGTGAATAGGATGCGATTGCGCAGATCCGTGGCCTTGCCGAGCGCCGCCCAGCTGGTGTTGGCCGCCATTTGTTCTGCTGCTGATACCATTAGATCCGTCTCTTTTAGCGAAAACGCCGCCCTAACCGTTTTCTGGCTGGGCGGCGTTAGGAAAACATAAGGACTATGTAAGCAGCTTATGCGCTGCTCACAAGTCGTTACTCAGCAGCGGCAGCCGCTGCCACGGTCAGCGCGCCACCAGCTTTGGCCACGGCCTCAACTGCTGAGTTAGATGCACCGGTCACAGCAATGGTTGCTTTTGCAGTAAATTCACCTTTGGCCAGCACGCGAACGCCGTCCAATTTGCGACGTACCAGACCAGAAGCAACCAGTGTGTCTTCGGTAATGTTGGCTGCGTCCAGTTTGCCCGCGTCGATGAACTTTTGGATCAAGCCCAGGTTCACAACAGCAAATTTCTTTGCGTTTGGCTTGTTAAAGCCGCGCTTTGGCAAACGTTGGTACAAAGGCATCTGACCGCCTTCATAACCGTTGATCGACACACCTGAACGGGATTTTTGACCTTTGATACCACGGCCACCCATTTTGCCTTTGCCGGAGCCTGGGCCACGGCCAACGCGTGTGCGTTTTGAGGTTGCGCCAGGATTGTCGCTCAGCTCATGTAATTTCATATCGCTTCTCCTTATGCCGGAAATGTCCCCAGAAGCGTAATCGGGACACACGCGGCGTTTTTTGGTTTTACTTCGTCTTGATTCGAGGACAGTGAGACTGCCATTGGCCGCGTATAGACGGGATGCTGGTTTGGATCAAGAGCAGCGATTGAGTTCCCACACAAAATGCCGCCAAGACCCTGCCCTGTCGGTTTTTGCACGCTTTTGCAGCGCTATGCCGTGATCTCTATATCGTCCTTATCCTGTCGTTCGATTTGACCGTTATAAAATGGCGGCGCCGCCGAATGGATATGGATTAGGGTGTCACCCCTATATGAACAGAATTCTGGTCAATTGCTTCGCGTTTTAAACGAAGTCCGATTCCGTGTGATTGGAGTGCCAAATCCAATCCGTGTGATTGCAATCAACACCCACGTTAGTCACGCAAGCTGAATATATCACAAGCAGAGCGTGCGCTACGCATGCAACGGATTAAAAAGCAGCAATGATTTTGAAAAGCTCGATTAAAAAACAAAACGCCCCTGCCGGGAGGAGGTGGCAGAGGCGTTTAAAAAATTACCAGACTAGGGAGGAGGACGCCTGGCAATTCTATTCTAATTCAGATGTATTTATGCGCCGTAAACGTGCTGGCGCGCCAAGTCAGAGATCTGTGCGCGTGAAATACCGATGTCGGCCAGTTCACGGCTGTCCAGTGAGGCCAGCTCTTCGTAGGTACGTTGGTATTCTTGGTAACGTGCCCAGCTTACCTGCACAGCGTCATAGGCAGCACGCAAGCGAGAAGTCAGAGAAACGTTCGCGGAATATGTAAATGCTTGTGCCATCTTAGGTCCTTTCTTAGCTGAAACGGTTTTTTCAGCTCTGTGTGTATGTCATTGCTTACGACCTATAGATAGCCGCTTATGGTGGCGCTAACAACTGACAGTTCGGAACATCAGATATGCATTTCCTGCATGGTGAAATAACAATTCGTTAATTTCAAAGCCAACACCTGCCCCCATATTAGCGACGTCGTGCGAACCAGTTCCACGCATCCCTAGCGATTGCAGGACCGGCCTGGTAAAACCAATGATTATGCCCCGGAATCATATGCAGCTCTACATCATGCCCGTTCGCCGCCATTTCATTTGAGGCAGAGCGCGCGGCATCGGGCAGAAAAATATGATCCCGAGTGCCTAAGTAATACCGAATTGGTTTGGGGTCTGCGGGGCTAATAATACGAGATGGGTCAGAAAACCCGGCATGTACAGCAGCGGCCTTCCACGGGCCTATGGCACGATTAATCAACGCCTCGACGTATTGCGCACCTTCGGAATGACCGAACAAATAAATACGATCTGGATCAACAAGCCCTTGCTCTTTGGCGACCCGCAAAATTTCATGTAACGTCTCAGGCTGTTCTTGCCCTGACATCCATCGGGTTTGTGGCTCTGGTGCGATTAACAACAGCTTTTTTCGATCCGCCACTTTGCGCCACATATCGATCATAGAAAGACCACTGCGGCCGGCCCCATGGAATAAGATCACAACCGGATAAGGACCTGAACCGAATCTAGGTTCGTAAGAATACCAACGACGCCCATCGGTTTTGTGCACTTTGACGACATTATACAGATCATCAGGCACATTATATGTGGCGCCACGCACATAAGGTACAAACAAATCTTTACGATCCATTTCAGACATATGTCCAATGCGCACGGGATCTGCCTGATCCGCGAATAAGTAAGCAGCCCCATCGGGTGCTGAACCGGTGCCATTATGTTTATAAGCATACAGACCGTAACACACGGCAGCGATCAAAAATAACAGACGTAGCAAAATATAACCTATGAGAAAATTGAATGGTAAAAATCTACTCAGGAGTTGTGGTTATAAATCGTCCGAAATGTGACAATAGGACCGGCCTCCACCCGCTTTAGACGAGGCACCGAGACGGACATAGACAGGTCCCAATAAAAAACGCCCCGGTAAAACCGAGGCGTTTTAATCTTTACTCCAAGCGGCGACTTAGTCGCGCTCTTCGATGATCTCAACCAGATGCGGGATCTTGTTGACCATACCGCGTACGGAAGGTGTATCTTCCAGTTCACGGGTTTTGTGCATTTTGTTCAGACCCAAGCCAACGAGCGTTGCGCGTTGGTCAGCTGGACGACGGATCGGAGAACCGATCTGTTTAACAACGATAGTTTTCGCCATTGGTCGATCTCCTTACGCTTCTGCTGTTTCGGAAGCGGCAACAGGGGCCTCTTCGCGTTTCGGCAGAATGTCTGCAACTTTCTTACCACGACGTTGAGCAACGGCACGTGGCGACTGCTCTTTTTTCAGACCGTCGATGGTGGCGCGGATCATGTTGTATGGGTTCTGTGTACCGATCGATTTAGACACAACATCTTTGATGCCGAGCATTTCGAAAACAGCACGCATAGGACCACCAGCAATGATACCAGTACCTTCAGGCGCAGAGCGCATGATGACTTTACCAGCACCGTGGCGACCATTCATGTCGTGGTGCAGAGTACGGCCTTCTTTCAGCTGTACACGGATCATCTGGCGCTTGGCTTGTTCAGTGGCTTTACGAATGGCCTCGGGGACCTCTTTCGCTTTACCTTTACCAAAGCCTACGCGGCCTTTTTGGTCACCAACAACAACCAGAGCTGCGAAACCAAAGCGCTTACCACCTTTTACGGTTTTAGACACACGGTTGATCGCGACCAG
The DNA here is from genome assembly GCA_947499635.1 of uncultured Paracoccaceae bacterium. Classification (GTDB taxonomy): domain Bacteria; phylum Pseudomonadota; class Alphaproteobacteria; order Rhodobacterales; family Rhodobacteraceae; genus Epibacterium. The sequence continues at coordinate 45,181 of CANMPD010000012.1, forward strand.
GCGGTCTGCGAATTCTGGTGTTTCATCACGATCGCGGCCTTTGCCACGACGGTTATCACGTTCTGCCATAAGACATTCCTTTCAGAACGATTGGATGCGATTGCGCACATCCATAAAAACCAATCCTAGTGAGGGGGCATGCCGCCTCCTGGATCATCGGGACAGAGAACCTGCCCGCATTTAAAAAGCTCGTGCGCCCCAGAGATCTGAGGCGCACAAATCTTTAGATCTTCAAGCCACCTTCACGCGCAGCGTCGGCCAGAGCCTTCACTTTGCCGTGGAACAGGAAGCCGCCACGATCGAAGTATGCTTCTTCGACACCGGCCGCTTTCGCGCGCTCTGCGATCACTGCACCAACTTTGGTCGCCGCTTCGATGTTGTTTTTGCCAACAAAGCCCAGATCCTTTTCGAGGGTCGAAGCTGCTGCCAAAGTGACACCTTTTACGTCGTCGATCAGCTGAACAGAGATGTTCTTGTTCGAGCGGTGAACGGACAGACGCGGGCGTCCGGCGTTCACTTTGCGAAGTTTGTTCCGAACGCGCAGGCGGCGTTTCAGAAACAGGGTACGTTTGCTGTTTGCCATTGTGTTCGTCCTTACTTCTTCTTGCCTTCCTTACGGAAGATGAATTCGCCCTTATAGCGGATCCCTTTGCCTTTGTAGGGCTCAGGGCGACGCCAGTCGCGGATTTTTGCTGCAACTTCGCCAACCGCTTGTGAATCTGTACCTTCGACAACGATTTCCGTTGGCTTAGGTGCCGTGATGGTCACACCTTCAGGTGCTTCCATTGTCACTTCGTGCGAGTAGCCGAGGTTCAGTTTCAGGGTGTTGCCCTGCATCTGAGCACGGTAACCAACACCTTGGATCTCAAGCTCTTTTTTGAAGCCGCCGGTGACGCCGGTAACCAAGTTTGCAACCATAGTGCGGGACATGCCCCACTGCTGGCGTGCGCGCTTGGACTTGCCGCGTGGTTCAACAACAACTGTGTCGTCCACGACGGTCAAAGTAACGTCGTCGGTTGCGGTGAAGCTTTTCGCGCCCTTAGGGCCCTTAACTTCGATGGACTGGCCGGAAACCGCAGCGGATACACCGCTGGGGAGTGCGACCGGTTTTTTACCAATACGAGACATGTGCGTTGATCTCCTTAGAAGACGGTGCAGAGCACTTCGCCGCCAACATTGGCTGCGCGTGCGCGTGCATCCGACATCACACCTTGTGGTGTGGAGACAATCGACACACCCAAGCCCATGCGGACTTGTGGGATGTCATTAACGCCCATGTATACGCGACGGCCAGGTTTAGAAACCCGCTTCACTTCACGAATAACTGGTTCGCCTTCGTAATACTTCAGGCTGATTTCGATGGCCGGGTGGCCAGCGGCGTCGGTGGTTTTCTCATAGCCGCGGATGTAACCCTCGTCCTGCAGCACGTCCAGAACCCAAGCACGCAGTTTTGACGCTGGTGTGGATACAGTGGATTTGCCACGAAGTTGTGAGTTACGGATGCGGGTGAGCATATCGCCGATAGGATCGTTCATATCTGTCTCTCCCTTACCAGCTCGATTTCACCATACCGGGGATTTGGCCGTTTGAGCCAAGTTCCCGCAGCGCGATCCGGCTTACCTTAAGCTTACGGTAGTAAGCGTGAGGACGGCCGGTCAGCTGGCAACGGTTGTGCAAACGAGTTGCGGACGAATTACGAGGCAATTTCGCCAGTTTCAGACGCGCGGTGAAACGCTCTTCCATTGGACGGCTCTCGTCATTTGCGATTTCTTTCAGCTCGGCACGTTTGGCAGCATATTTAGCCACCAGGCGCTCGCGCTTCTTTTCGCGTTCGATCATGCTTTTCTTAGCCATGTCTCTTCCTTCCCCGCGATCAGCTATTGAAGGGCATGTTGAAAGCTTTCAACAGTGCCTTCGCTTCAGCGTCGGTTTTTGCGTCAGTGGCAATTACGATGTCCATACCCCAGGATTCGTCGATTTTGTCGAACTCAATCTCAGGGAAAACCATGTGCTCTTTCATGCCCATAGCATAGTTGCCACGGCCGTCGAAAGATTTACCGGAAACACCGCGGAAGTCGCGGATACGAGGCATCGCGATGGTGATCAGACGGTCGAGAAATTCGAACATACGATCGCCGCGCAGGGTCACTTTTGCACCCATCGGCATGCCTTCACGTACACGGAAGCCAGCGATAGAGTTTTTCGCAATTGTTGTCAGCGCTTTTTGACCTGCAATCAAAGTCAGATCTGCTTGAGCAGACTTGGCTTTTTTGCTGTCTTTAACAGCCGCACGGCCACAACCGATGTTCAGAACGATTTTCTCCAACTTAGGGATCATCATCTCGTTCTTATAGCCGAATTCCTCTTTCAAAGACGCGCGGATGCTGTCCTTGTAAAGGGCTTTCAAGCGTGGAGTGTAGGTTGCATCATCAAGCATTATACAGTCTCCCCGGTTGTTTTCGCAAAGCGAACTTTCTTGCCGTCTTCCTCGCGGAAGCCAACACGGGTTGCTTTGCCGTTGCTGTCGAGCAGGGCCAAGTTAGACAGTTGGATCGGCACAGCCTTTGGCAGGCGGCCACCTTGTTCTGTCTGGGACTGACGGGTGTGACGGATCGCCATGTTGACGCCTTCGACAACCGCTTTGCCGGCAGATGGGTCAACAGAAAGGATCGCGCCTTCTTTGCCCTTGTCTTTACCAGCAAGTACGACGACCTTGTCGCCTTTGCGCAGTTTAGCAGCCATTGTTACAGGACCTCCGGCGCAAGCGAAATGATCTTCATGAAGTTTTTCGCGCGAAGTTCGCGAACAACTGGGCCGAAGATACGTGTGCCAACCGGCTCACCGCTGTTATTCAGGATAACAGCCGCGTTGCGGTCAAAACGAATTGCGGTACCGTCTTCACGACGAACCTCTTTGGCGGTGCGAACGACGACGGCCTTACGGACGTCCCCTTTTTTAACGCGACCGCGCGGGATGGCTTCTTTAACCGAGACGACAATAATGTCGCCAACGGAAGCGTACTTACGCTTGGAGCCACCCAGAACCTTGATGCACTGAACTCGGCGAGCGCCGGAGTTGTCAGCAACATCCAGATTTGTTTGCATCTGGATCATGTGGTTTCTCCCGACCTTTGGGGCACCGATGCGTGGTGTACTCCCCCAGGGTTTCGACTGTGCTAAAAAGCCTAGTCGCCAGGAATCTCGTTAGAGATTCTTAGGCTTCCAGAACTTCCCAGCGTTTCGTTTTCGACTTCGGTGCACATTCAATAATGCGAACGGAGTCACCGACTTTGAAAGCGTTCTGTTCATCGTGAGCCCGGTATTTTTTGGACTTACGGATGGTTTTCTTAAGAACTGGGTGCGTAAAGCGACGCTCTACGGAAACAGTTACGGTCTGTGCGTTTGCGTCAGAAGTTACGACGCCAGACAGGATACGTTTAGGCATTCGAGTGCTCCTTATTCAGCCGCTGCTGCAGCTTTTTCGTTCAGGATGGTTTTAACACGTGCAGCGTTGCGGCGTGCCGCGCGTACTGTAGCAGTGTTTTCCAACTGACCGGTCGCCTGCTGAAAACGCAGGTTGAAGCTCTCTTTTTTCATGGAAGCAAGCAGATCGCGGAGCTCATCCACGGTCTTCTCACGAAGATCATTGGCGTTCATCGCCTTTGTTCCTTTTCCTTGGCACCAGAAGGCCCCTTATGGTGGGTAACCTTGCGTCTGGTGGGTTATGTAAACTGCGTCACGCCAAATAAGCGCTAGCACAAAATTAACCCGCATCAGGGATTCGCAGAACGATCCCTAGGCGAGATGAGTTCCTATAGAGGTTTCAAACAGCAGGAGCAAGGGAAACTTGGAAAGACGGCCCTATTGATCATCCTTGCTGCAGACCTGCGTTGGAACCTGTTAAAGACACGCATATCTCGCGAGGGCGTGTCGCAATAACTTCTGTTATCCCCAAGCGTAATTAAAGCTGACAGAGATCCGTTCATCTTCGGCCATGTTTAGCGGCACCTCGTGGCGGATAAAGCTTTCCCAAAGCAGGACATCACCAACCTTAGGGGCCTGATAGACAAACGTGCGCAACTCTTCGCGGCAGTCTTTGATCCGCGGCGGATGTGCCATCATCATCGCGTGGCGTGGATCCTCCAACTTTAGCGCACTGGCCCCATCCGGCATAGACACATAGGTCGTACCGGAAATCACCGAATGTGGGTGGATGTGGCTGGCGTGCGTGCCACCCTCGGGGAGGATATTAATCCACAGATCCTCGAGCTTTAGCGCGCGCCCATCCAGGTTCAACTCAAGATCTTGTGCAAAGGCCGCCACATGGGCGTCCAGAGACTTCACCAGATCGGCAAAGATTGGAAACCGCCACGGCAAATCGGACAGGGACGCATAGGAGGTGTACCCTGGATAGCCGTTTTCCTCGCACCAGTCCTGCCCCGCCTCATCATCTTCGGCGATGGTCATGCAGGAGTTTTCCATCTCTGCTGCATCAATTGCGGGTCCATGTTCGGCCAATGCGGCGCGATACAATCGGGTGACGAAAAGGGAATCAATCTGTGCCATTGCGCGGTGATAACCTATGCAATAGGGGTTTGGCGAGGGGCGCATCGCCGCAGGATTGTGACCCTTGAACTTTACCCTCTGACAGAGTCACTTAGACGACACACACACGTGAAACCGAATACGTGCAATGCCCAACTATGTTGATGAAGCGGAAGCGGCGCGACAACTTTCACATGCCAAACGCCTGTTGGTTTTGGGCAGTTCTGCGGGCGGGAAATCCACGCTGTCCGCAAAGATCGAAGCGAAACTGGGTCTACCGCATATTTCCTATGATCGCGACATCCGCTGGCTGCCTGGGTGGACCGTACGTCCAGAGCCTCAACAGGTTGAAATTGTAACTGAGATCGCCGCACGCGAACACTGGGTGATGGATGGAACAACCATATCAACTCTTCCGATCCGCCTGCCCCGTACCGATCTGGTGATCTGGATGCGGCCGCCGCGCCTGCGCGCCATATGGCAATTGGCAAAACGCGTCTGGCGCGGATATGGCAAGGTCCGCCCAGATATGGCCGAAGGATGCCCCGAGGGCTTTCCTGACTGGGAATTCTTGTCCTACATTTGGACGTTTGAACGCAAGCAAAGCCCGCGCATCCTGCGTAGTCTCGACACTTATGGCCCCGATGTGCCGGTTTATATCATCCGCAGCAACGCCCAAACTGCGCAACTGATGGCCCGCCTTGAACAGGACAGAGTTAAGCAGGGCCAGAGTTGAATTGTCTTGACCACGAGATAGCCCATGGTATTGTGTACGCGGTTTTGTGGTACCCGCCGCGCGCACCCTATGGGAGTGGTGAAACGCACATAGTTTCCTAAAGACGACATCCCGACCAGCATTCGGCTGGCAATGCGCGCACCACTGAAAATATGCTGGTATGGAGACAACAATGTTTAGCCCAGACCAAGCCAAATCAATGGCCAAAAAACTGCGCGCCGCACTGGCCGCAGACGATATGAATGTCCCTCATGCAAAAGCGCTTGAACTGATCGCAATGAGTTTTGGCTTTGCCGATTGGAACACCGCCAACGCCACACTTGCAAAAGCTGCGCCGGATGAGATCGCATTCACCGATTGCAATCCGATTTTACGGATATTCGATGAAACCAAGGCCCGCGAATTTTACTGTGGTTTCCTTGGCTTTAAAGTCCTGTTCGAACACCGCTATACGCCGGACCTTCCTCTTTACATGGCGGTAGAGCGAAATGGCCTACAGCTGCACCTATCAGAACATCACAACGACGCCAGCCCGGGATCAAACGCGTTTATTCCAACCACGAACCTACGTGCGTTGCAGCACGAGCTATCCGAAAAGAACTATACGTTTAACCGCCCCGGCTTGGAGAAAATGCCGTGGGGCTTGCAAATGCAGGTTCATGATCCTTTTGGGAACCGTCTGCGACTTTGTGAACAGGGGTCGTAAAATAGGATCTCTCGCGGCTGAATACAGGCATCCCTCCCTTATCAGGTGAGACCACATATAAAACAAAACCCCCGCCAGTTTCCTGACGGGGGTTTTTATTTCTCTGACGGCACAGGCTGTGCCATCCTGCAAAAGACTTACCAGTCTTCGCGAACCACAACGCGGGTTTTCACCGGCAATTTCATGGCAGCAAGACGCAGAGCCTCGCGCGCGATGGTTTCGTCGACACCGTCGATTTCAAACATCACACGACCTGGCTTAACTTTGCAGGCCCAAAAGTCCACAGAACCTTTACCTTTACCCATACGAACTTCGACGGGCTTAGATGTTACAGGAACATCAGGGAAGATACGGATCCAAACACGACCTTGACGTTTCATGTGACGTGTCATCGCGCGGCGAGCCGCTTCGATTTGACGCGCTGTCACACGCTCAGGTGTGGTGGCTTTGAGGCCGAAAGTCCCAAAGTTCAGATCGGAGCCGCCTTTGGCTTCTCCTTTGATCCGACCTTTGAACATCTTGCGGAATTTAGTACGCTTTGGCTGAAGCATGTCGCGTTCTCCTTACCGGTCGCCACGACGGTTACCGCCTGCACCGCGTGGTGCTGGCCCGTCCTGAACTTCCTGGGATTTGCGGTCACGCGCTTGCGGATCATGTTCCATGATCTCGCCTTTGAAGATCCATGTCTTGATCCCGATGATACCATAGGGAGTCATGGCTTCTACGTGCGCGTAGTCGATGTCGGCGCGCAGGGTGTGCAAGGGCACACGACCTTCGCGGTACCATTCAGTACGCGCAATTTCAGCACCACCCAAACGGCCTGCAACGTTCACCCGGATACCCTGGGCGCCCATACGCATTGCGTTTTGAACGGCACGCTTCATTGCGCGACGGAAAGATACACGGCGCTCGAGCTGCTGAGCAATGGACTCACCAACCAGGGCTGCGTCCAATTCTGGCTTACGCACTTCAACGATGTTGAGGTGCAGCTCAGAGTCGGTCATTGCCGCCAACTTTTTACGCAGAACTTCGATGTCCGCGCCTTTTTTACCGATGATCACACCCGGACGCGCTGTGTGAATTGTCACACGGCACTTCTTGTGAGGGCGTTCGATGATCACGCGAGCAATACCAGCTTGCTTGCATTCTTCTTTGATGAACGCACGCAGTTTGATGTCCTCTAGCAGCAAGTCACCATAATCTTTGGTGTCTGCGTACCAGCGGCTGTCCCATGTGCGGTTGATTTGCAGGCGCATGCCAACCGGATTGACCTTATGTCCCATTAGGCTTGCTCCTCAACTTGACGCACCGTGATGGTGATCTCCGAGAACGGCTTCAAGATTTTGCCGAAACGGCCACGCGCCCGTGGACGACCACGTTTCATGACCATGTTTTTACCAACAAATGCCTCGGCAACGACCAAAGAGTCGACGTCCAGGTTGTGGTTGTTTTCCGCATTCGCAATTGCAGACTGAAGACATTTCTTCACGTCTTGTGCAATCCGCTTGTTTGAGAAGGTAAGGTCAGTCAGAGCCTTATCAACTTTTTTGCCACGGATCATCTGTGCAACCAGATTCAGTTTCTGCGGGCTAGTACGAAGCATGCGCGTTTTCGCCATTGCTTCGTTGTCGGCCACGCGGCGGGGGTTCTTATCCTTGCCCATGACTTACTTCCGCTTCGCTTTTTTGTCTGCTGCGTGACCGTAATAGGTACGAGTTGGCGAATATTCACCGAACTTTTGACCGATCATGTCTTCAGAGACGTTAACTGGGATGTGCTTATGGCCGTTGTAAACACCAAAGGTCAGACCCACGAATTGGGGCAGAATGGTGGAACGACGGGACCAAATTTTGATCACTTCGTTTTTACCCGACTCGCGGACAGCAGCGGCTTTTTTCAGCACGTAAGCGTCGACGAAAGGGCCTTTCCATACAGAGCGAGACATATATTAGCGCCCTTTCTTCTTGGCGTGCCGCGAGCGGATGATCAGCTTCTGGCTTGCCTTGTTTGTGTTACGGGTACGTTTCCCTTTTGTCGGCTTACCCCAAGGAGTAACCGGGTGACGACCACCAGAGGTACGACCTTCACCACCACCGTGAGGGTGATCGATTGGGTTCATAACAACACCACGGACGCTTGGACGTTTGCCTTTATGGCGCATACGACCGGCTTTACCGTAGTTCTGGTTAGAGTTGTCTGGGTTAGATACCGCGCCAACTGTTGCGATACATTCCTGGCGAACCAGACGCAATTCACCTGAGGACAGGCGGATCTGCGCGTAACCACCATCGCGACCAACAAACTGTGCATAGGTCCCAGCCGCACGTGCGATCTGACCACCTTTACCAGGTTTGATTTCGATGTTGTGAACGATTGTACCGATCGGCATGCCAGAGAACGGCATTGCGTTGCCCGGCTTGATGTCTGCCTTCGCGGAGGCGATGACCTGGTCACCAACTGCCAAACGCTGAGGTGCGAGGATATAGGCTTGTTCGCCGTCCTCGTACTTGATCAACGCGATGAACGCAGTCCGGTTAGGGTCATATTCAATGCGCTCGACGGTCGCGGCGACATCAAATTTATTCCGTCTGAAGTCAACGATCCGGTAAAGACGCTTTGCGCCACCACCACGGCGGCGTGAAGTGATCCGTCCGGTGTTGTTCCGGCCGCCCGATTTGGTCAAACCCTCAGTGAGAGATTTAACCGGACGCCCTTTCCAAAGCTCCGAACGGTCGATCAGAACCAGCCCACGCTGGCCCGGCGTCGTCGGCTTATACGACTTAAGTGCCATGCTTTCTGTCTTCCGTTTAGCTACGATGAGTTTCCCCATCGATGCCGAACCTTAGGTAATATGCCTCTGGCCCGGCTATGTGAAAGCCCCCTGCCTTGCCGCAAAACGACCGGTTCAGGTGACCGAGTTATAGGGCCCCGAAGGTCCCAGAATTAGATATCCTGACAAAAATAACAGCCCCGGACGAATCCGAGGCTTGTAGGATGGGCGGGAATTACCAGAGGACCTTTAGAGAGTCTAGAACTAAATCTAAACCCCATCCATCAATGGCCACCCAAACGCTCTGTTTCGTTGAGCCGTGCACACTCACTTCGCGTCACACTGCCAGCGCGATAGCTCGCGCCGATATTGGACACCCGGATACTTCGCACGAGAAAAGCCCCCCACATCACTGCGAGGGGCTTTCTAGTTCTTACAGAAGGCTAGCCTTTACAGACCAGTGGACACGTCGATTGTGTTGCCTTCTTCCAAGGTCACGTAAGCTTTCTTCACGTCTTTGCGCTTACCCAGCGCGCCGCGGAAGCGTTTTACTTTACCCTTGGTGATAGATGTGTTGACCGCTTTGACCTTTACACCAAACAGCGCCTCTACGGCCTCTTTGATCTGAGGTTTGTTGCTGTCGATCGCCACTTCGAAAACCACAGCACCATTTTCAGACGCCATTGTGGATTTTTCGGTGATGATCGGCTTGCGGATCACGTCGTAATGTTCTGCCTTAGCGCTCATTTCAGGCGAGCCTCCAATGCTTCGACACCTGCTTTGGTGATCACAAGTGTATCACGCTTGAGGATGTCATAGACGTTTGCGCCCATCGTTGGCAGGATATCCAGACCTTCGATGTTACGAGATGCTTTCAGGAACTCTTCGTTCACGGATGCACCGTCGATGACCAACGCACGTTTCCAGCCCAGGTTCTTGACCTGTTTTGCTAGAGCAGCGGTTTTGCCAGCAGATGCAGCATCTTCGATGATGACCAGTTCACCCGCTTTTGCCTTTGCAGACAGCGCGTGACGCAGACCCAGCTTGCGGAATTTCTTCGACAAGTCGTGGCCGTGGCTACGTGGGGTTGGACCCTTGTAGATACCACCTTTGCGGAAGATCGGCGCGTTACGGTCACCATGGCGTGCGCCACCGGTGCCTTTTTGGCGATAGATCTTCTTGGTCGAGTAGCTGGTTTCAGAACGAGTCTTAACCTTGTGCGTACCGGCTTGTGCGTTGTTACGCTGCCAGCGGACAACACGGTGCAGAATGTCTGCGCGTGGGTCCAGACCGAACAGGTCTTCGGACAATTCGATATCGCCCGCAGTCGCACCGTCGAGTTTGATCACGTCAAGTTTCATGCTTCACCACCTTCCGCGGGAGCTTCCGCAGTTTTCAGACCGGCCGGGAACGGCAGACCCTCGGGGGCTTTCTTCTTCACGGCGTCCTTAACAGTAACCCAGCCAGATTTTGGACCAGGAACGGCGCCTTTGATGAAGACCAGACCACGTTCGGCGTCAGTTTTTACAACTTCAAGATTCTGAGTGGTTACGCGGGCTGCACCCATGTGACCGGCCATTTTCTTGCCTTTGAAAACTTTACCTGGATCTTGACACTGACCTGTCGAACCATGCGAACGGTGAGAGATAGACACACCGTGTGACGCACGCAGACCACCAAAGTTGTGACGCTTCATCGCACCGGCAAAACCTTTACCGATAGATGTGCCTGTTACGTCAACTTTTTGACCGTCAAGGAAGTGCTCGGCAGAGATTTCTGCGCCGACTTCGATCAGGGCATCCGCAGGAACGCGGAATTCAACCAGCTTGCGCTTAGGCTCAACCTTTGCAGCGGCGTAATGGCCGCGCATTGCTTGAGACACGCGCTTAACTTTTGCAGTACCTGCACCAAGTTGAACAGCTGTGTAGCCGTCTTTTTCCTCAGTACGCTGAGAAACAACCTGCAGGCCATCAAGATGAAGAACGGTTACAGGGATCTGCTTGCCGTCTTCCATGAACAAGCGGGTCATGCCCACTTTTTTAGCGATAATACCAGAGCGCATATAAATTACCCTCCGATCTTAAGATTGCAGCTTGATTTCGACATCAACACCAGCCGCGAGGTCGAGCTTCATCAGCGCGTCTACAGTCTGGGGAGTCGGATCAACGATGTCGAGCATACGCTTGTGCGTACGGATTTCGAACTGGTCACGAGATTTCTTATCCACGTGTGGACCACGCAGAACAGTGAATTTTTCGATCTTGTTCGGCAGCGGGATGGGGCCACGTACTTGGGCACCGGTCCGCTTGGCAGTGTTGACGATCTCTTGCGTGCTGGCATCCAGAACGCGATAGTCAAATGCCTTGAGCCGGATACGGATATTTTGGCTTTGCATTATATAGCCTTATCTTCAGGCGTTGGAGTTGAGAGGAGGGGCAGCGACCATCGCGGGACCCTCATCGAACCCAAAAGACGGGAATCACCCCGCCTTTGACTCGCTGATGCGAGATGGCGCTCTATACGGTGGATTATATCATCTGACAAGTAGGTGAACGGAAAAACAGATACAGCGCACACTATGTTACACTCTTCTGTGGTTTGATCACAGAACGCACGCCCAAAGACTGATAAAACCGCAACAAGTACCCGTCAGGATCAGCAACAATAAACTGCCGATTACCATGTTCCTGCGCGGCATTTCGGTACCACTTATCTTCTAACTCAAGATACAACGCGATATCAGCGCGTTGCAAGGCCTCGGCCAAATCGAGAATATCAGAGACTTCGATCTGAAGATTAACCCCGCGGCCAAACGGATAAGAGTCGGGCCCGTACCCATCATCAAAGGTTCGTCCCATATCAACCTGATCCAACATAATCTCAGCACCGTCACGGCTTAAATAAGCGAACCCTTCCTCTGCGCGTTCATATTCGCATGTAAATCCCAAAACATCACAATAAAAGCGTTTAGAAGTCGTGCAGCTACGTACTGCCAATTCAGGGACAAGAACATTGGCCATAGCAGCCCCCTCTCAGTATAGTTTGAACATCTATATGACGCGTACTGGTTAGGGCGGGTTTATATCCTGCACATGACAGTTCACTATTTGGGCTTCAAACAAAGGCTAAATACGCTGTACTGCCACTGAATGTACTGTCGTTTAAACCAACCTGATTGGCACATAGACACCGAGTGATATTTTCATTCACGTAACCGTGAGAGGAAATGCGCCACGAGGCTGCTAGATATATATACTGAACTCCCTTCCTCTGCAGGAGATTATATTATGTTTAATCCATTCCAATCGCGCCGCAGTTTATTGACTGGTCTTGCGGCAACAGCCATCACAGGCAGTGCGTTGCGTACCCTCCCCGCGCGCGCGCAAGGCATACAGCCGACCCCAACCATGCGTGGCGGAGCAAACAATTACCGCCCTAACGCACCTATCGTGGACAAAATCGGTGGTGGTGGTTTTTGGATGACCGGCTCTGTGCGCCGTGCTGGTGATGGCGTGCCGCTCAGCGGGCAACGGATTCAAATCTGGGCACACACCACCGAAGGCCACGAGCGCGACCCACACAGCCACGGTGCAACTTTGACGGACAGCAATGGCCAGTTTCGCCTAGAGATGCCGCAGATTGTTCCTGCCTTTGGGCAACCTCATGGTCACTTGGCATATGACGGCGACACCTTTCAGACGGTTTTCTTACGTCCCGTCATGGCCAGCCCCAACGAGACCAGCCTGCATGTGGATTTCGTACTGATCCCTGCATAATCTCGTGTCTAAATATACTTCAGCTGGGGTTTGGCTCGGCCTGTTTGGCATCGCTGTGCTGGCGTTTGCGGGCGCGGCCAACAGCCCGCTTCTGGCGTGGCGCGATCCTGTCTACATTGTTGCGGGCTTTTCCGGCGTTGCCGCACTCGTTTTGTTATTGGTGCAACCCCTGCTGGCCGCAGGGCTGCTACGAGGAATAAGCCGCATACGCGCACGACGTTTGCATCGCTGGATCGGGGGCGGATTAACCGCTGCGGTGGTCATACATGTCGCAACCCTGTGGCGTACCAGCCCGCCGGATGTGGTGGACGCCCTTCTCTATCGGTCCCCGACACCGTTTTCGGTTTGGGGCGTCAGTGCGATGTGGGTGCTATTTGTGACCGCATTCCTTGTTGGTTTGCGCAAGAAACTGCGTCTACGGCCAACGGTATGGAGCCAATGGCATCGCGGCCTCGTAACCGCTGTATCTGTGGGGAGCATTGCTCATACCATACAGATCACAGGAACGATGGAAAGCGTAAGTAAATGGCTACTATGTGGCGCCGTACTGTGTGCAACGGCATGGGCCGTTTGGCTGCGTGACCTGTTGCGATCACGCGGCCCAAACGCCTAAGCGCTTGGGCTTAAAGCTTAACTCAAAGCTCACTCAGCCACGGTGGGTTGGCCCCCGCGCGGGTGACTGTGATGGCAGCAACCGCTGCACCATTGGCCATCGCTGTTTGTAAGTCTTCACCGGACAAACCACGCAGCGCTGATTTCGTCAGCAAGCCCATTTCATCCAACTTAGCAATTGTGCCAGCGTTAAACGTATCACCTGCACCGACCGTATCGATCACGTCGACTTTTGGAGCCGATACAGAAACAAATGTACCATCCGGCAACAATCCCATGGCGCCATCACCGCCACGGGTGACAATGACCACCGCAGGCCCCAAAGCTTGCAAGGCCCGCGCTTGGTTTTCAAGACCTTCAACATCCGGAATAACCCAAGCAAGATCTTCGTCAGAGACTTTGACCAAATCGGCCTGTGCCAACATCTGTGTCTGACGCACCCGGTAACGGTCCTCATCCGGCGCAAACCCCAAACGGATGTTAGGATCCATAACCACAGCGCGCTGTGCACCTTCACGAGACAAAAACGCCGCATAGGTATCGGCACCGGGTTCACACGCAAGTGAGATACCACCAAAGAACAAAGCGCCGATATCATCACCAAGCACCGGCAGATCCTGCACACTCAGCATACGACCGGCCGTATTTTCATCATAGAACATGTATTTCGCATGCCCGTCGGTCAGCGTCACAAAGGCCAAGGTCGTTGGCCGGTCTGAACGCACCAAATAGTCAATCCCAACCTGACTGTCCTCGAGTGCTTGCGCCAACTGCGCCCCAAAGGGGTCGTGGGACACACCGCTCAGCAGGTGTACTTTACGCCCCAAACGGCCCAAAGACACTGCGGTATTAAAAACCGCCCCACCCACATGCGCACCATAGGTTGGCGTGCCAGTGGCATCGGTTGGGATCATGTCTATCAACGCTTCACCGCAGCATAGGATCATCTGAACTTCCATCATTTGTTGAAACGGGCAGCGCCCTTATCCGCGCCAGACGCTAGTGGAAAACGTCCCGTAAGGGAACAATAATTCACGACACCTAGCCCGATATAATGTCGCTTTGCACCTAAGTGTCCAAGAATAAAAGCACAAAACACCCCGACTCTCGTTAGCGCAAACAATTTAATGACCTAATTTAGACCTCTGCCCTATGCCATAGGCGCACAAACGCAGCAAAAACATTGCCCTTTAGCCCTAATATTGCGAAGCAGGCCGTATGAACAAAACATCCGCACGCACCGATCTGAGTCTGAAATGGCTAGAAGTTTTCCAAATCTGTGCCCAGCGCGGGTCGTTGCAGTCCGTGGCCAAGGAAACCGGTCTCTCGGTGAGTACCGTTTCACATCATTTGCGCAGTCTTGAAAAGGCGCTTGGGGCACAATTGCTGGATCACAAGCGTCGCCCGATGGTGCTAACCCCTAAAGGTCAAGTCTTCCTGCGCACGATCGAGGATGCCTTGACCACTATTCGCAAAGCGCAAGCTGAGGCGTCATCCGGCGATGTGGCCGAGGTGCGATATCTACGAATTGCCACAATCGAGGATTTCGACAGCGAAATTGCACCAGAATTGGCGGTATCTTTGTTCAAGAACATGCCCAATTGCGATTTTCGCTATATCACCGACGACAGTCACATGATGTTTGACATGTTGCGCGACCGCAAGTTGGACCTCGCGATTTCGACCGAACCCGCAGAACGCATCCCTGAATTAATCGACCGGCCCATCCTGCGCGATCCTTACGTGCTGGTGATGCCCGCGCATGGCAACCACACAGTGCGTGACGTGATTGATGGCACCGCTGAACTGCCTCTCTTGCGATTCTCCAGCGACCAGATCGTCGCCCGTCAAATCGAAGCCCAACTGCGTCGCAGTGATGTGGTATTCCCCCATCGATTTGAATGCAGCAATCATCAGACTTTGATGGCGATGGTCGCAGCCGGGACCGGTTGGACGATCACAACGCCTATGCTTTTTTCACGTTCTAAACAGTTTCACCACGCGCTGGCTGTGCATCCTTTTCCTGGCAAAAGCTTTTCGCGAACGATCAGTTTGGTCAGCAACGCAGATTGTTCGCAAGCTGTACTAGAACTCGTTGAGAGCGAAATACGGCGATTGATCACGCGGATATCTATTGAACCCGTAGTCGATCAACTTCCTTGGCTGTCGAACAGTTTTCGATTGGTAGATCTGTAAAACAACCCAAAAATGAGGCGAGACATAAATTAATTCTCATATTGTCGAATTTGTATTCTGAATATTTCGAAAATCCTGCGTGAGGCATTGTTTTTGCCTGCGGGTTGACCCTTGCTTGGCGAAAATCCTTTTGCAAAGGCAGTCCGATGGCCATCACGTACCTCAAGAAAGCGACCCCGCGCCCCGTCACCGAGAACACTCAAATCCGCGACATCGTCCGTGATATGTTGTCAACAATCGCCGCTGGCGGAGAAGATGCCGCACGCGATTACGCCCAAAAGCTTGATGGTTGGGAAGGTGATATTGTGCTGTCGGCCCAAGATCGCGCCGCAGCTTGTGCCCGTGTTCCACAACAAACCAAAGACGACATCACCTTTGCGCAATCCAACATTCAACGCTTTGCCCAAGCGCAAATGAGCACGATCTCTGACTGCGAAATCGAGATCATCCCCGGCCTGACCGCTGGCCAAAAACAAATCCCCGTTTCAAGTGCCGGCTGTTATGTGCCCGGTGGCCGCTATAGCCACATCGCCAGTGCGTTGATGACCATCACAACGGCCAAAGTGGCCGGTGTAAAGCATATCACGGCCATCTCTCCGACCCGTCCGGGCCTTGGTATCCCAGATCCGATTATCTACGCGATGGACCTGTGCGGCGCCGATTTGATTTTGAATCTTGGTGGGGTCCAAGGCATTGCTGCAATGGCGCAGGGGCTATTTGGCGGCAAGCCTGCTGACATCCTTGTTGGTCCCGGAAACGCCTTTGTCGCCGAAGCCAAGCGAATGCTATTCGGTGAAATCGGCATCGATATGCTGGCGGGTCCGACCGACTCTCTGGTGATTGCGGATCATACTGCCGATGCAGATATTGTCGCTTGGGATCTGGTGTCTCAGGCGGAACACGGCAGTGACAGCCCTGTCTGGCTGGTTGCGACAGACCAAGCTCTAGCCAAAGCCGTGATGACGAAGGTTGACGCAATGATTGACAGCTTACCAGACCCAAACTCCTCTGCTGCACGCATTGCCTGGGACGAACGTGCAGAGGTTGTGGTATGCGACACCCGCGAAGAAGCCGCGCAGGTTTGCGACCGCTATGCTCCAGAACATCTGCATGTACAATGTGCTGACCTAGACTGGTGGCTAACTTCGCTCACCGCCTATGGGTCGTTGTTCTTAGGACAAAACACCACTGTTGCATTTGGCGACAAAACATCTGGCCCAAACCACGTGCTGCCGACATCTGGCGCGGCGCGCTATACTGGTGGTTTATCCGTACATAAGTTCACCAAAACCGTAACCTGGCAGCGTTGTGATGCAGATGCCTCTCATGAATTGGGGCTGCGCACAGCGCGCATCAGCCGTATAGAAGGCATGGAAGGTCACGCGCGTGCAGCAGATTTGCGTATCAAAAGGCCTGTAGAAGCAGTTCTCGATCAAGGTGTCGATAAAGCTTTGGGCTGAGTGTCACCGCGGCATTGGCAAAGATCGGATCCTATGTCATTTCGGCGTTACGATTTTCGGCTAAGTGAGTGCCGAGACAAGGAGGCCAGTGTGACATTTACGCGATACGCGATTTATTACGCCCCAGATGCAGATGCACCCTGGGCCAAGTGGTCTACGGCATGGCTGGGTTGGGATATGGGCGCAAGCACCGAGGTCAAGCACCCCTCTATCCCCGAGTTAGATATTGCAGCAATCACGCAAACACCGCGTAAATATGGGCTGCATGCCACGATTAAACCTCCCATGTATTTGGCCAAAGGGACCAGCGTCGATCAATTGGATACGGCCTGTGCCGCATTGGCCAAACGGCTGTCGCCGGTGACACAAGATGGGTTGAAACTGGTCCGCCTAGGGCGTTTTCTAGCTTTGCGACCCATTGGTGACGAGAGTAATTTAGCTGCCTTAGCTGCAGCTTGCGTCCGCGAACTGGACATATTTCGCGCCCCCGCGACCCCTGAAGATCTGCAACGCCGTCGCGCCACAGAACTGAGCGAAACCCAGGAAGCCAATTTGATCAACTGGGGTTACCCCTATGTGATGGATCAATTCCGGTTTCACATCACATTGACCGGAAAGCTCGACAAACCGACGCTTGCAGCAACAGAAACTGCGCTCATGCAACACCTTGCGCCGCTGCTGCCCAAGCCATTTGAGATTAAGGCGCTGGTCTTGGCAGGCCAAGCGGATGATGGACGGTTTCACCTGATCAAACGCTATGATCTCGCTATGTAGGCCATTGCAGATGCCACGATACTGACGTCTCGCCGCCGTGCAGAGCGCCGCATGAAACAATCGACCCTCTCCCGCGCCAAACATCCACTAGGCTTGTGGTGTCAACTTTCATAGTGATTTTGGCTGTATACGGCCCTAGGCGTTGCCCATCCAAGGCGCTATAGCTACCAAAATCTCACGAGTCACCCCATCAGGAGGCGCCTTTATGGCCTTTGACCGCTCTATCAAAATTGCCCCGTCGATCCTTTCTGCTGATTTCGCCAACTTCGGCCAAGAAATCCAAGCCATCGAAGCCCAAGGGGCCGATTGGGTTCATATCGACGTCATGGACGGTCACTTTGTTCCCAACCTCACCTTTGGTCCGCAGGCTGTGAAAGCGTTTCGTCCACATGTCAAAACGGTCATGGATGTGCATCTCATGATTTCACCGGTTGATGCCTATATCGACGCCTATGCCGATGCAGGCGCAGATGCCCTAACCGCACATATCGAAGCAGGGCCGCATATCCACCGCACGCTTCAGGCCATTCGTGGCGCAGGTATGAAAGCGGGCGTCGCATTGAACCCTGGCACACCTGCCGAAGCAATGGCGCATCTTTTGGACCTGACGGATCTGATCTGCGTTATGACCGTGAACCCTGGTTTTGGTGGCCAGAAATTCATCGATATGACCAGCAAAATCAGCCAGCTGCGCAGGATGATTGGCGACCGCCCAATCCACATCGAAATCGACGGTGGCGTTGACCCGAAAACCGCACCTTTGGTTGCACAGGCTGGCGCAGATGTCCTCGTGGCAGGGTCCGCCGTCTTCCGTGGCGGCTCAGTAGACAGCCCCGAAGTTTACGGTGAAAATATCCGCAATATCCGCGCTGCAGCGCAAGGCAGTTGGGCTTAATTCAGGCCCAATCATATCGCTCAACACGCGTGTAGGCAGTCGCGTTTTCGCAGCTGCCCGCGCATTGTGCTTTCGGCGCAGATATCCAGACACAAGCCAAGAACCTTACGACTGTCACGTGGGTCAATCATCCCCATGTCAAGGCATTGCCCCGAGCTCACAAAAGCATCTGATTGACCTGCGACGATAGACTGCAGGCGTTCACGTTGATGCGCCAAACGCCCCTCGTCTACGGCCAATCCGCGCCTGCGCGCAGACCGCCGCGCCACCTGATCCATAGTTTGCGCGGCATCAGCGCTGTTCATGACGCCGGTCACCGCATTCGGCCATGTAAACAGGAAATCGGATCCCCCTGCACCGCCGCCTAAGGCATAACTGGCCGCACCGAAGCTTTCCCCAATCTTGAGACTTATTTTGGGGACTTTTAACCCAGCCACGGTGCGCACGAGGCGCGCCGCCAGTTGAACAATACCGCTGCGTTCAGCCTGCCGCCCCGTGGCAAATCCGCGTGTATTATGCAGGAAAATCACCGCCGTCCCTGTGACCTCAGCGCGCTGCAGGAACTGCATGATCTTGCGCGTGCCATCTGGATCAATCAGGTCATTATGGGCAACAATCGCAACCGCGTGCCCACAAAGCCGTGCGTTAAAACATAGGCTTGCAGGTCCATAACCCGGCTTAAACGGGCGCAGCTCACCATCATCGACCAACACAGAAATAAGATTTTTGATGTCCCACGGCAGACCCTGCCGATCTGTTATGATATCTAGCACATCCTTACACTGCGTCTCTGCTTGCTGAGCAACATTCGCTACAACGGACCCCGACCGTGCCGGTATCTTGGTCCAATCCAAGCCCGCAATAACATCACGAGCGCGCTGAATTGCATCGGTATCATCCTTGGCGAGCACATCCACAAGGCCTGTGACCTCTGCATGAAGTTCAGCACCACCCAATGCCTCATCGCGGGCGACCTCTCCTGTAGTTGCGCGAACCTGTGCCGCGCCAGCCATCATGGCCGTCGCCTGACCCCGAACCGCGATCACCGCATCTGCCAACCCTGGCAAAAGCGCATTTGTCCCAATCGCTGTCCCATGGAGCACCGTTACAATTGGTATGCCCTGAGCTGTCAGCTCGCTCAGCGCGACAAAAACCGACCCTGCCTGCCCCCACTGACCCGCATCACAGCGCATTAGATCAATGCCGATACTGTCCATAAGGTGCACAAATGGCAACTTTTTCTGTTTAGCGATACCAATAACACCCAACAGTTTATCAACGGTCTTTGCCCGTAGTGCCCCTGCGTTGATGCCTGCATCATCGACACAAATCACACAGCGCACACCACGGATAAACCCAACCCCTGCCAGCAAGGATGCCCCCGGCACTGAACTTTCTGGATCAGGATCATCTACCAGATAAGACGCCATATTGTATAATTCGAGATAGGGTGCGTCGGCATCTAAGATAGCGGAGAGCCGAGCCCGCGCTGACATCTGGCCACGCTGGTCTAGCAGAGCTCTGCGGGCTTCGGATCGAACCGCTGCTCGGGTTTGTAAGCGTTTCAGACGATCAATTAAGTCTTCAACCTCGGCACGGCTGGAAACAACACTGGTCGTCGCAGGAAGAATAGTACCGTTGATAGCATTCATACCGAACTCCTTTCACAGAATTGGTCTCTCGGCCCCCACCGAACTGAACACAGCTCTTTAACCCACACCACAGAAGGCTCCCCAGCCCAATGCGGCTCACTTGCGCCACGGATACCCGCGACAGCACAATGTAATCTCTCTGATAGATCAGAGACAAAATTCGCCACGCCAAGATACGATATATCCCCATCAACACCGTCGAAAATCGACGAGGTGACAGAACATCACGATACGTGGCAAATAGATTGGAATAAAAAAAGCAAGCAAGAGACCGTAACAGCATGTCTCTGGACAAATAAGCCCGCATGGCAGCGCGTATGGCTAATAAGATACTCACTTCGTTATTACGTCTCCGATTAGAGTGTAATCATCAAAAATCTGGCGAAACACCACCAATGGTAGCGTTCGAATCAGTCTTCTATACTCAATATTGCATAAAAACCGCGATTACCTAGTGTTTTTCGAAGATGTAGCCTGTAAATTAATTGCTTACACTATATCTATTGCAGACTAGCAACATATATACGCAACTGACGCTGATTGCTGACGACCGTGACCCTTGCGCATAAGATCAGGTTGCGCCACACTGACCCCTGAACAATCAGAGGCTCCTATGCGCAAATTCCTTGTTGTCCTAGATGATAGCCGTGAGTGCTTGAACGCCCTGCGTTTTGCTGCAATGCGTGCAGCAAATACCGGAGGTGGTGTTGAGATCTTGGCGATTATTCCGCCTGAAGAATTCAATCACTGGATCGGCGTCGGCGAAGTCATGCGCCAAGAGGCGCGCGAACGTATCCATGCGCACTTTGAGGTTTTCGCCAAATGGATGCGCGACAAACAGCATGTAGACCCCGAATTGGTCATTCGCGAAGGAAAACCTGTCCAAGAAATCATGAATCAAATCGCAGAAGATCCCGAAGTCGGCGTTTTGGTTTTGGGCGCGGCAAGTGATCGTAAAGGCCCCGGCCCCTTGGTTACACAACTGACCAAAAGCGCAGGCTCGCTTCCCGTACCGGTCACGATCGTTCCTGGCGATTTGTCCAAAGAAAAGCTAGAAGCGATTACGTAGAACGTCATACCCCCCTGCTTCACGGTGTTTTGACAGTTAATTTTACAGCCTTCGAATTTAGAACGATTCTAAAACTTGACTTTAGATGCAGGGGCGCGCATATCCATAGGGACCCATTCGGAGGCTCCATATGTTTATTCAAACCGAATCCACACCAAACCCTGCAACACTCAAGTTCTTGCCAGGTCAAACCGTCTTGGACGCAGGCACCGCAGATTTTGCGTCACGTGATGCTGCACAGCACTCTCCGCTCGCTACGCGTATTTTTGCCGTTGAGGGCGTCACCGGTGTGTTTTTTGGTCATGACTTTGTAACAGTCACCAAGGAAGAGACATTGGAGTGGGACCACATCAAACCCGCTATTTTGGGTGCCGTGATGGAGCACTATCAATCTGGTCAGCCCGTCATGGCAAGTGGGACAGCACAAACGCCAGCCCATGCCGAGCATACCGGAGAAGATGGCGAAATCGTTGATCAGATCAAGGATCTTCTGGATAGCCGTGTTCGCCCTGCCGTTGCACAAGATGGGGGTGACATCACATTCCATGGCTTTGAACGCGGTATTGTTTACCTGCACATGCAGGGCGCCTGCGCGGGTTGCCCATCTTCAACACTCACGTTGAAAATGGGGATCGAAAACTTGTTGCGCCACTATATCCCTGAGGTCACCGAGGTGCGCCCGGTTGCTGTCTGACGCCAGCGACACCCCTTACAGCAACAACGCGCTGCTATAACAGCGCATTACATCGATCATTATACATTTCGCTTTGACCCCAGTGACCATCACCACATGAGTGGTGGTCGCTCATGGACAACGCTGATACCCTATGATGCTCCTGTATTTTCCAAATACAGTTCAGATTTAGGTATTTGTAGCCAGAGTCTTCGTGTACAGCCTGCAACAGATACCTCTCGTCACAAACACACCTCAGAACGTACAGAACTGCATACTGCCGGAGACATCTTCTTTGACACGTGAACCGCTTGTATTGGCTTTCGACACCTCCGGGCCCTATTGCGCTGCAACACTCACTTGCGCAGATGTGGTTATCGCAGAGTGCGCACAAGAGATGACCCGCGGCCAAGCCGAACGATTGTTCCCCCTGTTGCAAGAGGTCATGGCCGCCGGTGATACAACCTGGTCTCAGCTTGACGCGATTGGAGTGGGAACGGGTCCTGGGAACTTCACAGGCATTCGCGTCTCAGTATCAGCCGCCCGAGGTTTGGCGCTTGGGTTGAATATTCCGGCCGTGGGCGTGGATGGATTTGAGGCCCGCGCCACAGTGGGCTGCCTTACCGCGATTCCTGCCCCCCGCGATCATGTCTATGCCCAAATCCCCACAGAGACCGCGCCGCGTCTCATGCCCGTTCAAGAGGCCGAAGACAGCGCGCGCGACGCAGGGCTAACCATTGCGCCAGCCGCAATGCCACTTGAGATCACTCGACGTATCGCGGCGCTTGCCGCGCAACGCTACCGATGCAACCCAGGCGCGCCCGCTCCGCTTTATCTACGCGCTGCCGACGCCGCGCCCGCGCGCGACAGCGCGCCCGACCTCCTCGATGACTGATCTAACCGCGGATCAAATGGCCGACACTCATCGCGCTGCATTCAACCAGTCGCGCCCTTGGGGTAAGGTCGAGTTTGAAAGCCTTCTGAAGGATCGCTTTACCTTTGCTATCGGAAACAGATACTGTTTTGCCCTAGGGCGTGTCATCGCAGACGAAGCCGAGCTGCTTACCCTTGCCACTCACCCAGATCATCAACGTCAAGGACTGGCCCATGCCCTTATGCAACGCTGGATGTCCGCAGTTACGGCAAAAAGTGCACGCGATGCTTTCCTCGAGGTTGCGCAAGACAATCACTCTGCCCAACACCTTTACTTGAAACTTGGTTTCATCCGTGTCGGTCATCGCAAAGCCTATTACACGCGTAAGAATGCACCACCCGTGGCCGCTGTGCTTATGAAACGTCAGCTTCCCTAACGGAAAAGTGTTTTGTTTTGTCCAATAGGTTAAAAAGCGGTTGACCCTACACAAAGACGAACGTCTAAATTATGCTATCATTTGAATAACCACCTCGCATAATCGCTGGCATCTCGCGTGACAGCTAGAACAATCACCGCGAGGAAAGACACATAACTGGGAGTAACCAATGACTCTGACCAAAACCCTTATGGGCGCAGCTGCATCCATCGCCTTAAGCGCAGGCGCAGCTCTTGCCAATCCTGCGATCATCTTTGATCTTGGTGGCAAGTTCGACAAATCCTTTAACGAAGCTGCATATAACGGTGCAAAACGTTGGGCGGATGAAACCGATAGCAAGTATCTAGAGATTGAACTGAAATCCGAAGCTCAGCGTGAGCAGGCTTTGCGCCGCTTTGCTGACACCGGTGCCAACCCAATCATAACAGTTGGCTTCGCCATGGCAGATCCGCTGGCGACAGTGGCGCCTGATTATCCTGATACCAATTTTGTCGCCATTGACGTCACATGGTTAGAAGCCGAGAACATTCGCCAAATCGGCTTTGCTGAGCACGAGGGTTCATATCTCGTTGGTATGTTGGCAGCGATGAAATCCCAAAACGACACCGTCGGATTTGTGGGTGGCATGGATATTCCCTTAATTCGCCACTTTGCCTGCGGCTATGCCCAAGGTGCCAAAGCGGTAAACCCTGACATCAAGCTGATCGCAAACATGACCGGCACCACACCTGCCGCATGGAATGATCCTGTAAAGGGCTCCGAATTGACCAAAGCTCAGATCGCACAAGGCGCTGATGTGGTTTACGCAGCCGCGGGCGGAACCGGTGTTGGCGTTCTGCAAACAGCTGCCGACGAAGGCATTTTGTCCATTGGCGTTGACAGCAACCAAAACCATTTGCACCCGGGCAAAGTCCTGACATCTATGCTAAAACGCGTTGATGTTGCTGTTTACGACGCTCTGACTGCTGGTGATGATCTGGAAACCGGTGTCTTTGCTATGGGTCTCGCAGAAGAAGGCGTTGGCTATGCGCTGGATGAAAACAATGCTTCGCTGATCACTGAAGAAATGGCTGCTACGGCCGATGCCGCGCGCGAAAAAATCATCGCAGGTGAACTGAATGTTGTCAGCTACTATGAAAACAGCAGCTGCCCCGTACTCGATTTCTGATTTTGTAGAAATCACTATGTAAGCTGCTGAAATTTTACCCGGAGGACGTTTTACGCGTCCTCCGGGTTTGGTTTTTATTGCACGTGTTTTATACAATACGTTCTGAATAAAACGAATACGCTGACACGAAAATCTGAGGGACGCCCGCATGACGGCACCGCACACCGATAGCCCTGCTCTTGAACTTAAGGGGATTTCAAAGGCCTTTGGCCCAGTACAGGCCAACAAAGACATCTCTATCAGCGTCCTTCCTGGTACGATTCACGGTATCATCGGTGAGAATGGCGCGGGAAAATCAACGTTGATGAGTATCCTTTACGGGTTCTACAAAGCCGATAAAGGCGAGATATGGATCAACGGGACACGCACGGAAATTCCCGACAGCCAGACCGCAATTGCTGCGGGTATTGGCATGGTATTTCAACACTTTAAACTGGTTGAGAACTTCACTGTTCTGGAAAACATCGTATTGGGGGCTGAGGACAGCGGTCTTTTGATGCCCTCGCTGAGCCGCGCCCGTAAAGAATTGAAAGCCCTGGCACGTGAGTATGAGCTGTCTGTCGATCCCGACGCGCGGATTGATGAGATCGGTGTTGGAATGCAGCAACGAGTCGAGATTCTCAAAGCACTGTATCGCAAAGCCCAAATTTTGATTTTAGATGAGCCCACAGGCGTGTTGACCCCTGCAGAAGCCGACCAGCTGTTTCGGATTCTTGATCGTTTGCGCAGCGAGGGGAAAACCATCTTGTTGATCACGCATAAAATGCGCGAAATCATGGAATATACCGATACCGTATCGGTAATGCACCGCGGGCGCATGACTGCAACCGTGAAGACTGCAGAAACCTCTCCCGAAGAGCTGGCCGAGCTTATGGTTGGGCGCAAAGTTTTGCTACAAGTAGACAAAACACCTGCGCAACCCGGCGCACCGATCCTTGAGATTGAGAATTTACGCGTCACGGATGAAGCAGGCGTTTTGCGTGTTAAAGGCATCAACCTCACTTTGCGCGCAGGCGAAATTCTGGGCATTGCCGGTGTTGCTGGCAATGGTCAATCTGAATTTCTCGAAGTTCTGGGCGGTATGTCCAGTGATGGCGCGCGTATTGAGGGTACAGTAAAGCTACATGGGCAACCTTTGTCGTTAAAAGGCCCGGGATCTGATGCCAAACAGCGCCGTGCCGACAAAATTGGGCATGTCCCCGAAGACCGGCAGCGCGAAGGTTTGATCATGGACTTTCATGCCTGGGAAAATGTAGCCTTTGGCTATCACCGCGCCCCAGAATATCAATCTGGCCTGTTGATGAACAATGCCGAATTGCGTGCCGACACTGAGGCAAAGATGGCGAAATTTGATGTGCGCCCTCCGCATCCGT
Organism: uncultured Paracoccaceae bacterium; assembly: GCA_947499635.1. Classification (GTDB taxonomy): domain Bacteria; phylum Pseudomonadota; class Alphaproteobacteria; order Rhodobacterales; family Rhodobacteraceae; genus Epibacterium. The sequence goes on from CANMPD010000012.1 coordinate 70,895, forward strand.
GGTTGGCCGCAAAAAGCTTTTCTGGTGGAAATCAACAAAAGATCGTTGTCGCGCGCGAAATCGAACGCAATCCAGACCTGCTACTAATCGGCCAACCAACCCGCGGCGTGGACATCGGTGCCATTGAATTCATTCACCAGCAAATCGTGGCTCTGCGCGATCAAGGTAAAGCGATCTTGCTTGTGTCTGTAGAACTCGAAGAGATCCTATCGCTCAGCGACCGCGTTGCAGTCATGTTTGACGGCAATATCATGGGCGAACGTGCCACCGCTGACACCAATGAAAAAGAGCTTGGCCTGATGATGGCCGGAATCGCGGGGGAGGCCGCGTAAATGGAAAAGATGCCAAAATGGGCAGACGTTGTTCTAATCCCTGTGATTAGCCTGTTGTTAGCCGCCCTTATCTCTGCCCTCGTTATTCTTGCAATTGGCGAAGACCCAATCGAAGCGCTGAACCTGATGATCACCGGTGCGCTTGGATCAACCTATGGCTGGGGTTACACGCTGTATTACACGACGAATTTCCTGTTCACCGGTCTTGCGGTTGCAATCGCCGCACATGCAGGGTTGTTCAATATTGGTGGCGAAGGTCAGGCGATGTTGGGCGGCCTTGGTGTGGCGTTGGTTTGCTTACACCTGCCCCTTCCCCATTGGTCGATCGCCTTGATTGTTGCCGCATTGGGTGCTGGTATTTTTGGTGCGGTCTGGGCCGCAATCCCCGGTTATCTGCAGGCCAAACGGGGCAGCCACATCGTGATCACCACGATCATGTTTAATTTCATCGCTTTTGCCGTGATAAATTACATGCTGGTCGAGGTTCTTAGGCCGCAAGGCGCGATGGATCCCGCAAGCGCCAAATTTCCCGAAGCCGTGCAGCTGCCCACATTACATGATCTATTGGCACCATTGGGAATTGAGTTTTCAAAATCGGCGCCAGCCAATGTGACGCTGTTTGTGGCGCTTTTGTCTTGTGTCGCCGTCTGGGGCATTATCTGGCGTACACCGCTGGGATTTGAAATCCGGGCTCTTGGCAAATCCGAGGCTGCGGCGCGCTATGCAGGGATTTCGTCCGTACGGATCATCATGATCACCATGATGATTTCTGGGGCTCTATGTGGATTGATGGCCATCAACAATGTTATGGGAGAAGCCGAACGGCTGGTTCTCAACGCCACCGAAGGTGCAGGCTTTATCGGCATTGCTGTTGCTTTAATGGGGCGCAATCACCCTTTTGGCGTGCTGCTTGCTGCAATTTTATTTGGCTTCTTATATCAAGGCGGCGCGGAACTTGCCCTTTGGACCAATATCCCAACCGAGCTGATCGTCGTCATCCAAGCCTTGGTCATCCTATTCACCGGTGCCTTGGACAATATGGTCCGTATTCCACTTGAACGTCTGTTCCTTGCGCTGCGAAAGGAGCCCAACTGATGGACTTCCTGACACTCATCCAAGTTTTAGACAGCACATTACGTATGGCAACTCCGCTCTTGCTATGCTGCCTTGCCGGGTTGTTTTCCGAACGTGCTGGCATTTTTGACATCGGGCTTGAAGGTAAGATGCTGATGGCCGCGTTTTTCTCGGCCGCGGTTGCGGCTGTCAGTGGCAATGTTTGGCTTGGTATGCTGGCAGGGATTGCCGCATCACTGATCCTGTCTGGGCTGCATGGCGTGGCCTCGATAACGTTTCGTGGGAACCAATTGATCTCAGGCGTTGCGATCAATTTCCTTGCCTCAGGTCTAACGGTCCTCATCGCGCAAAGCTGGTTCCAACAAGGCGGGCGCACTCCGTCCTTGATTGGAAATGGACGGTTCGAAGACATTACGCTGCCTTTTGCGGATGCTCTGGCGGATGTACCACTCCTTGGGCCGATCTATTCGGAACTGATTTCGGGACATAGCTTTATCGTTTATCTGGCCCTCGCCTGTGTTCCCGCCACATGGTGGATACTGTTTCGGACTCGCTTTGGCCTGCGCTTGCGCGCTGTCGGAGAAAACCCCGCAGCGGTCGACACAGCAGGTATTTCCGTCGTGCGGCTGCGTTTTGCAGCGGTCGGGATCTGCGGTGTTCTATGCGGCATCGCCGGTGCATATCTGGCCACAGGTTTACAGGCAGGTTTTGTGAAAGAAATGAGCTCGGGACGTGGTTATATTGCCCTCGCTGCGCTGATTTTTGCCAAATGGCGGCCATGGCATGCCCTTGGTGCGTGCCTGTTGTTTGGCTTACTGCAAGCCATAGCCCTGCGTTTCCAAAGTATAGAGATCCTGGGTTTGACAATTCCTGTTCAGGTTATGGAAGCCCTTCCTTATATTCTGACCGTGGTGATCTTGGCAGGTTTTGTCGGCAAGGCGGTCCCCCCCAAAGCAGGTGGAGAGCCTTACGTGAAGGAACGTTAACAACAAAGCCTCCGCAAAACGGAGGCTTTGTCCATTATGGTGCCGGCTTGTACTGCAACGGCGCCAAGACCTAAAACTTATGGATTTTTAAAAGATCACCTTACAAACTATCATATCAAGCGTGATTTCTTCACCATATCAGCAACCAAACTCGCGATAGACAGAATATTTTTATGTCTTGCGATACCGCCTTAACTTAGTCGTAGTTTTCTGAAAGATTGCGCGCAAGTCAGTGGTGTTATGAGGGAAAGACCATGAAACTAAGTACGATTGGCATGCTGTGGATGGAAGGCCCTCTCAGCTACCTCGAGCAGCTCTGTGTTAAATCCTTTGTTGACGCAGGTCATGAGGTGGTATTGTACCACTATGGTGATGTTTATAACGTCCCTGACGGTGTCGAAATGGATGATGCTGGGCAATTCCTGCCTCGTGACGGCTTTCTCGTCCATAAACGGACCGGCAGCCCTGCGCTTCACTCCGATGTCTTTCGCTATAAAATGCTTAAAGCCAGCCGTAATATGATTTGGGCCGACACCGATGCCTATTGCTATCGCCCCTTTGAAACGCCCAACGGCCATTTTTACGGCTGGGAATCCAAAACGCATATCAATGGCGGTGTCTTAGGACTGCCGCACGATTCGGAAACGCTGGATGCGCTGCTCGAGTTCACATCAGATGAATTCGCAATCCCCAGCTATTACGGCCCCGAGTATGAACAAGAACTTATCAACGCTAAGGCTGCTGGGGTACCAGTGCACGCCAGTGAACAGCCATGGGGTGTATGGGGTCCGCATGCGATCACGCATTTCTTGCACGTAACTGGCGACGCCAAATACGCCCTGCCCCAAGAAGGGTTGTATCCGTTCACGTTCAAAGACCGGCGTATGATGTTGAAACGCAATTTTGATGTCACACCTTATGTCACTAAGAACACAAAATCGATCCATTTTTATGGCCGCCGGATGCGCAAGCGTCTGGTTGAAAAAGAAGGGGGTGAACCACATCCCAAAAGTCTGATTGGGCAATTGCTGAACAAGCATGACATTGATCCGAAACTGGCCCCTCTGCCTGTTGCAAAACCCGAACCAGATCAGTCAGTACAGCCTGAGCAACCCGCCTTGATCAATTTGGTCGACCTCGTGGGACAAGAAGCTGAGACACAAAGCTCGGCTGCGCTTTATCAAATGTTGTTCGTCAACAACCGTGCGCAAATCAAAAATCTGCTTCAAATCACTGCAGACAAAGCTGACGTAGCAAAGCCGTCATTGCAAACATGGATCACCTACCTCCCCGACGCGCAGCTGCACGCGCTCGGGCGCGCAAAAATGTCACCCGTGAAACATGACCGTGTCAGCTATCAAAGCTGTGACATGGATACACGCGATGCGTTTACGCCAATTGTCGCAAAGCTGCCCAATCTGGATGTGGTTATCGACACTGGATCGCAGGCGTCCCACCATCAACAAAACGCATTTATCGAAATGTGGAGCAAACTCGCATCCGGAGGGATCTACATCTTCGAAGGATTACGTTGGCAACCCGCTGACCTAGAACCCGATAACTTCACCAAAACCGGTGATCTGTTCTATCGTTATCAGGTCGACAAGGTCTTCAAACATGCTGACAGTGATATGCAATCTGCGTTCGAAGCCATAGCTCCTGAAATCTCTGGGTGTTTCGTTTTTCAAGTTGATTACAATCGAAACAAGCGCCACCAGATTGCGGTTCTACACAAACGCTAGAGACAGGAACCAGAACGGTGCGTTGCCGTTCTGATCTCTAAAGGAACGATTTAAGATGAGCACCGCGCAGCTTTTTACGCGACATCTGGCAACACAAACACGCGATGGCTTAACAATTCTAGATGCTGTGGACACGAGCGCAGGCGCAGGGCCCGTGTTTTTTGCGCGCATGACATCGGCGCAACTGGCTGCGGTTTATTGTCAATCTCCTCTTGAAGCCGTCTTAACGATAAATGACGCACCAATTGTGCAGGTTGATACATTTCCTGATGATCTCGAAGTTGCGCCAGCCGAGCCCGAACTGCTGTCAGGGCGCAATGTTCTGGTCGCGTTGCGTAATGGTCAACCTGTTGAAATCGTCACGAAGTGGTTGTTTTATCATCATGATTTCTTTGGCGTTACGGCTGCCGTTCTGGTAAATCGTGGGCCATCCGGTCAAGATGACCATTTTCTCCGTGATTTAACGGGTGCGCTTGCATCCTCGAAACGTGATCTAAAGATCATCGTGGTCGAAAGTGGTATCCCGCTGGGACATCCAGAACAGCCACATGAACACCACCCGTTTTGTATCGCAGAGGCCCCCGGCAAAGATCGCATGGAAGTCCCAGCCGCCGATCCGTGGTTTTCCCCCCTTTATGAGGGGTCAATTTACGAAGTGATCCGTGCACGTTTTCTGCGAGATGTTCGCGCGGTCGCCAATCTAGATCTATGTGATCTGATGTATGCGCCCAGTGATGCTTTACAGAATGCTCGGGCTGGAAAACCCTTTGAGACGCCTTTTGACATAGCCGCGACCACCCCTGGCGCGGTCGTCGCTTTGCGTGGACAGCACTGTTATCCGTGGCGCATTCGCAAAGGGCAAGAGGTCAGTTTTGCCGACCATATCTGTGTTCAGTTTGACACGCCGCGATTTAGAGCACGTTGGTGTGTGACCCCCTCGGGCTTGCCTGCAGAGGCTGTTTTGAAGTTCCGAAAAATCTCTCACACGACATCAGTCGCGCAAGCTAATTTCTTTGCACATATGGCAATACGCCACCCTGTGGGAAAGTTCGGGCAAATTGTCCCTCAGTCCAGTCTTGTTGAAAACACCGCTTTGTTGACAGCATCACAAGAGATCTTTGATTTCAAACCTATCCGACCACCAGAAATAGAATACACCGCCCCCAACGCAGACAATATTCGTACAGCAATCGTGACCACGATGAAAAACGAAGGCCCTTTTATCCTTGAATGGCTGGCCTATCATCAGGCGATCGGGGTGGAAAACTTTCTTGTTTACACAAACGATTGTACCGATGGCACCGATACGATGTTTGACTTGTTGCAAAGCAAAGGCATTCTACAACACCGTCAGAACCCTTTTCGCGAGATGAATTTAAAACCACAGCACGCCGCACTTCAGGCCGCTGAAGGTGAAGACATGCTGAAATCGGCGGACTGGGCGATTTGCATGGATGTGGACGAATTCATCAATATTAAAGTCGGCAATGGCACCCTTGCAGAGCTGTACCAGACCGTTGGCGACGCCAATATGATCTCTTGCACCTGGCGCCTGTTTGGCAATGGCGACCGCCATGATTTTGAAGACATCTATACGATTGGTCAATTCAACCGTTGCGCTGAAGAATACTCTCCCAAACCCCATCAAGCGTGGGGATTTAAGACCCTGTTTCGCAACACCGGCATCTTTAAAAAGATGGGCGTTCACCGCCCCAAGGGCCTGCACCCGCAGTTATGGGAAAAAATCAACTGGGTGAATGGTTCAGGACAACCCCTGCCCCGAGGAGAATACCGCAACGCGTGGCGGTCCACTACCGAAACCTACGGATATGATTTGGTCAGTCTCAACCATTACGCCGTACGCAACGCCGAAAGTTTTTTAGTGAAACGGGACCGTGGCCGTGTGAACCACGTCGATCGCGATCAAGGTCTGGCTTACTGGTTTCGTATGAATAACAACGCTGTCGAAGAAAACTCAATCAAAGCGCGTATCCCAATGATGGAAGAGCGGCTCAAAATTTTGATGTCAGATCCAGAAATCGCGGCGCAGCACCATAAATGCGTCGCCGCCCACCGCACCAAAATTGACGCGTTAAAAGCTCAGCCTGCACAACAGGAGTTTTTTCAAACCCTCACTAGTGCACGCATGGAAAGACTTTCAAAACTTCACCGACATTTCGGGTCTGCTGTCTTTTTGACCGGTCCTGAGGCCGTGCCCGACGATGTGGTCTTTGGTGATCACCCAAGCGACTATTTCTTTACCGTCGACAAAGGCGAGACCCAACACTAGGCGGAACTGCTGCATTCCTGCACTCTTGGCGGGATTAAGTGTCTGACAGACGATCAAACTTCAGCTTTTAAAAACCAATTCGCGTAAAAAGAGATAAAGCTAACGTCGCCACACTGGCATATTGCCGCAGACAACGATAGCGATTGGCAAAAGGAATATCAGGAGGTCTTCCGTGGAAACCGTATCCGAGAATCGGGCATTTGGCGGCACACAAGGCGTATATCGCCACGCCAGCACATCAACAAACTGCGACATGACCTTTGGGCTGTTTCTGCCCGATGACGCCAAAGATGGCCCTGTTCCCGTGTTGTGGTATTTGTCCGGCTTAACCTGCACCCATGAAAACGCCATGACCAAGGCCGGCGCGCAAAGCTGGTGCGCGGAACAGGGGATTGCCATTGTGTTTCCCGACACTTCACCGCGCGGCGAAGGCGTTGCCGATGATGACACATATGATCTGGGCCAAGGGGCTGGGTTTTATGTCAACGCCACTCAGGCTCCGTGGGATGCACATTTTCGGATGTGGGATTATATCGCCGATGAATTGCCTGCATTGCTGGGCGAAAAATTCAATCTGGATATGAACCGTCAATCCATCACCGGCCATTCTATGGGGGGGCATGGTGCCCTCACGCTGGCCATGAACCTGCCGGGTCGTTTCAAATCAGTATCGGCTTTTGCCCCAATTTCAAATCCCACCGCCAGTGATTGGGGACGCAAGCAATTGTCGGCCTATCTTGGCGATGACGAAAGCACGTGGTCGGCCCATGACGCCAGCCTGTTGATGCGTGAAAAGGGGTTTGACGGCCCGATCTTGATCGACACCGGCACCGGCGATACCTTTCTTGACTTACTCAAACCCGAAGCCCTCGCCCAGGCGGTGAATGAACGTCGTCAACAAGCAACCTTGCGATTACAGCCAGGCTACGACCACAGCTATTTCTTTGTGTCCACATTTATGGAAGATCACATCTCCTTCCATGCAGATGCCCTATACGCGGAGTAAACTATGAGCGACTTTGACTATGATCTGATCATCATTGGCTCCGGACCCTCGGGACGGACGGCCGCAATTCAAGCAGCAAAACTCAAACGCAGCGTGTTGGTTATCGACCGTAAAGACCGTCTTGGCGGCGTGTCAGTCCATACTGGTACAATCCCGTCAAAAACCCTGCGCGAGACTGTTTTAAACCTCAGCGGTTGGCGTGAACGCAGTTTTTACGGGCGCTCCTACCGAGTCAAAGATCAGATTAAAGCCGAAGACCTCAAAGGGCGTCTACATATGACCCTCGATCACGAGGTGGATGTACTGGAGCATCAGTTCAACCGAAACCACGTAGAGACATTGGCGGGATTGGCGCATTTCGTTGGCCCCAATGAATTAGAAGTCGAAACCGAAGCAGGCGATACAACGCGCGTCACCGGCGAGAAGTTCCTGATCGCGACCGGCACGCGCACCTACCGCCCCGATTATGTCCCCTTTAACGGCACCACCATCGTCGACGGTGATGAATTTCTGGAAATGGAGGAAATTCCCCGCGCGCTCATCGTCGTTGGCGCCGGCGTGATTGGTGTAGAATATGCCACCATGTTTGCAGCACTGGATGTCCGTGTCACACTGATCGAGCCTCGAGACACCTTCCTTGATTTTATCGACCAGCGTTTGATTCAGGAATTCACCCATCAAATCCGCGAAAACGGTGTTGATTTACGCCTTGGCTCTGCGATCGACAGCATCAAGGACGAAGAAGAACACATCGAAGTCACACTCGCCAATGGGCGTCATATACGTGGCGATATGCTGCTCTTTGCGGCTGGACGGATGGGCAACACTGACAAGCTCAATCTGGCAAAAGTTGGCCTGAAAACAGACCACCGTGGCCGTGTCAGTGTTGAGCGTAAAAGCTACCAAACAGAGGTGCCGCATATCTATGCCACCGGTGACGTTATCGGACACCCTTCGCTCGCGTCCACATCGCAGCAACAGGGCCGCGTTGCGGCTTGCCATGCGATGAATGTTCCAACCGTTCCGGAAAGCCCATGGTTTCCATATGGCATTTATTCCGTGCCAGAAATGTCCACCTGCGGCATGTCCGAAGAAGAGCTTAAAGAACGCGAAGTCCCTTATGAGGTTGGCATTGCCCGTTTCCGGGAAACCTCACGTGGGCATATTATGGGGCTAGAGCACGGATTTCTAAAAATGCTCTTCTCTCTCAAAACGCGCCGTGTTTTGGGTGTTCAAATCGTAGGAGAAGGCGCGACAGAGCTGATTCACATCGCTCAGGCTGTTTTGAACCTGCAAGGCACCGTGGACTATTTCGTTCAAAACACCTTCAATTACCCAACCTTGGCCGAGGCCTATAAGGTCGCAGGTCTAGACGCGTTCAACCGTATGCCGATCCCCGAGGAATATCGCGACACCGCGCCCGAGAAGAAGGCCCCGCGTAAGAAAGCGGCCCCAAAGACAGACGCAAAAAACACGGCTAAGGCGAAAGAGTGAGCGGGCTCTACATTGACGCAGATGCTTGCCCTGTAAAGGCCGAGGCCGAACGTGTCGCCACCCGTCATGGGTGGCCCATGTTTGTTGTCTCAAACGGCGGCTTGCGCCCGTCACAAAACCCGTTGGTTCAAACAATTGTCGTGGCTGATGGCCCTGACGTGGCAGATATGTGGATCGCAGACCGCTGCGGGCCAGGCGATGTGGTCGTCACAGGTGATATCCCACTGGCGGCCAAGTGCATTGAAACAGGCGCTCGGGTTTTACGCCACAATGGCGAGGCCTTTACCACCGCCAATATTGGCCAGCAACTTGCGATGCGTGATCTCATGGCGGATCTACGCGCAGCCAACCCGTTGGGGATGGCGGGGGGCGGAAAAGGCTTTACCAAAGCTGACAGATCTCGTTTTCTCGACGCATTAGAGCGTGAGATTCGCGCTGCAAAATCAGCCAAATAAGGGTATTCTCATGACAATCAAAGCCGTCGTTTTCGATATTGGTCGTGTCCTTATCAATTGGGAACCCGAAGCTTTTTACCATGCGCAAATTGGCGTAGAACGCAGTAAATCTTTGTTTGACGAAGTCCCTTTACACGAAGCCAATCTCGACATTGACCGTGGCGCACCCTTTCGTGACACTATCTATGACTTGGCCCAAGCACACCCTAAATGGGCCGCAGAAATTCGTTTGTGGCATGATCGCTGGCTTGAAATGGCCTCGCCCGACATTCCGCATTCCGTACGCCTGTTGCGGGCTTTACGCGCCAAGGATATCCCTGTTTTTGCACTAAGCAATTTTGGAATTGAAACCTTTGAAATCGCTTTAAAAGACTATCCTGTGCTGCACGAGTTTGATCAGGCTTATATCTCTGGGCAACTCAAATGTATTAAGCCAGATCCCGAAATTTACGAACATCTCGAACAAGGGTCGGGATTATCAGGCAACCAGCTCATCTTTGCAGATGATCGCCCGGAAAACATCGCCGCAGCGGACGCTCGGGGTTGGAAAACACATTTGTTCACCACACCTAACCTGTGGGCTGATTGTCTCGTTCGCGAAGGTCTGCTGTCCAACGACGAAGCGGTCTAAGGGTCAGGTTGCCGCTGCAAGTGGCCGTTCGCGCACGGGAAGGTGCACCAATGCGCTAAAGGCGCCAACACCGATGCCGATCCACCAAACCATGGTGTAATCCCCATAGACATCGTACATACGCCCCCCCAGCCAGACCCCTAAAAAACCGCCAACTTGGTGACTAAAGAATACAATACCATATAGCGTTCCCATACAGCGCAAGCCGTAAATATGAGCAATCAACCCTGAGGTCAGCGGTACAGTGGCCAACCACAAAGATCCCATAGCGACCGAGAAGACCAACACTGAAACCGGCGTGATGGGCATTAAGATAAACACAGTGGCGACCACTGTGCGTGCGGTATAAATCCCGGCCAACAGGTACTTTTTTGAGTATCGCTTGCCCAGCCACCCTGCAAACAGGGTCCCACCGACATTGGCTGCGCCAATCAATGAAATAGACACCGCCCCCAAAACGGATGTGGTTGTAATACCAATCGAATGCAGTGCTCCACCGGGTAGGATTGGCCCACACATCTCTGTCACAAAGGCAGGAAAATGCGCCGTGATAAACGCAAGTTGATAACCGCAGCTGAAAAATCCCAAGAACAATAAAGTATAAGTTGGGTCTTTAAAGGCCTTGCCCAAAATCGTGCCCATGCTCTCTTCAAGTTCGGCTTTACTGGCAGGCTGTGGCAGGCGCATCATCGGCAATGTCAAAATCAACGACAAAACGACAACGGCAAACACGATGAACACGCTCTGCCAAGCCATAAAACTCAACAGAAACTCGGCCAAGGGCGCGCCAAAGATTTGTCCTCCTGACCCCGCCGCAGTGACAATCGCCAAGGACATCGAACGATTCTCGTCAGAGCTCGCCCGCCCGACAACTGCCAACACGACTCCAAACCCCGTTCCTGCGATCCCAAAGCCAACCAACCATTCATAGGCTTGCATCTCAAATGGTGACGTTGCTCCGGAACTGAGCACCAATCCACTTGCGTAGATCAACGCGCCAATAACGATGGCTTTACGATCACCGATCCGTTCGGCAAGCGCGCCGAAAATTGGTTGCCCGATACCCCAAGCCAAATTCTGAATAGCGATAGCCAGAGAAAACTCTGCCCGTAACCAGTTAAAATCTTCTGCAATCGGGATCTGAAACACCCCAAACGATGCGCGAATAGCAAAACTCACCATAATGATGACACAGCCGACGATGAGGACTGGATTCAGTAAGGGTTTCGTCTCGGCCATTCTATTCTCCACACCTGATCCCTCAGGTGTGACGCTTTTGTATACTATGGTCAAATGAACATCTTTGACGTATTCAATCACAAAATTTGTACACCCTCGCACACAAAACGCCCTGTCCTCTTCCAAGGTTAAAGGCCATCCCTTCGCCATGACAAACTTAAGCACACTGTATCAATCCAAAGTCGACGCTGGCGATATTCGCCCTGACACGGCGCAACTGGCTGTAATCCCTGAATTTCAACGCATTTCTGACGGGTTGAACGCCGAACCAATTAAACAAGGTTTCTTTCGCAAACCCGTGCGTCCCGATGTCAAAGGCCTGTATCTATGGGGGGGGGTCGGTCGTGGAAAATCCATGGTGATGGATCTTTTTGTCGAAAGCCTCGGCGATATCCCAAAACGACGCGTGCATTTTCACGCCTTTATGCAAGAAATTCATGCAAAAATGCACCAAGCGCGGCAAAATGGTATCGAAGATACGCTTGCCCCGGTTGCCGCAGATGTCGCAAGTTCGGTGCGCCTGCTTGCATTTGACGAAATGCAAATCACCGATATTACAGACGCAATGATCGTCGGCCGCCTGTTTGAAGCTTTATTTGCGGCCGGTGTCACAGTTGTCACAACCTCCAACCGCATCCCGGACGATCTGTACAAAAATGGCCTAAACCGGCAACTCTTTTTACCGTTCATCGAGATCATCAAAGACAAGATGACGGTTTGGGAAATGGTATCACCCACTGATTATCGCCAAGACCGTCTAAAAGGAGGGCAAGTTTATTTCTCTCCTCTTAATCCAGACACACGCAGTCAAATGGATGCGATCTGGTCAGACTTCACTGGGGGGCATTCGCAACCGCTGGATTTAAAAGTCAAAGGCAGAACGCTGACCATTCCCGCCTATCACAACGGTGTCGGTCGCGCGCGTTTCTTTGATCTTTGTGGCGCCATGCTGGGTCCTGGTGATTATCTAGAGATCGCTCAGGCAGTTAACGTCTTGATGCTCGACGATATCCCGGCACTGAACCGGAGTAACTTCAACGAAGCCAAACGTTTTGTGACCCTGATTGATGCTCTCTACGAGGCTCAGGTACGGTTGATTTGCTCAGCCGCAGCAGAGCCTGAAGTTCTGTATCTTGAGGGCGAAGGTGTGTTTGAATTTGAACGCACTGCATCGCGTCTGCGTGAGATGCAAGACAAGAGCTGGGGAACAACCTCTGAATAGGACGCAAGCGCATCGCGTCAGCGATGCGCCCGGCCCAACGGGGCGAGATTGTAAAATCGAGAACGGGCGGGAGTATCTGCTTACTCAGGAGTTGTGACGCAACACATGCCCAGCAAGGTAAAGCGACCCACAAATCAAAATACGCGCGATTGGATCCTTCTCGATGATCTGCTGAACCGCGACCTCAACACTCTCGGCCTGAAACGCTAAAATCCCTTCAGCTGTGGCTGCGTCCTTGGTATCTTCGGCGCTCAGTGTATTGACTTCATCAGGAATAGAAACGGCTGTTAAGCTTTGGGCGCACTGCGCCAGAGGTGCCATATACCCCTGCACATCCTTTGTGTTCAGCATCCCACATACCAAATGCGTCGGACGTTGCGATAAATTGGCCAAGACATCCGCCAACGCCAGCCCAGCAGCCACGTTATGCCCTCCATCCAACCAGACTTCAGCCTTTCCGGCCAAATCCACCAACGGTCCGGCCTTCAAGCGTTGCATCCGTGCAGGCCACTGCGCATTGGTCATGGCAGCGTCGCAAGCCGTCTCACTCGCACCAAGGTATCTCAGGGCTGCCAATGCCGCCCCCGCGTTTTGGATTTGGTGTTTGCCCATCAAACTTGGCAAAGGCAGGTCAAGCAATCCCCGTTCGTCCTGAAACACCAATCGACCACGTTCTTCCCAAACGTGCCAGTGCTGACCAAAGGCCAAAACCGGGGCCCCGAGGCGCATAGCTGTTGCCTCGATCACTTCCATTGCTTCGTCTGGCTGGGGGCCGACGATCACAGGAATGCCTCGTTTGATAATGCCAGCCTTCTCTGCAGCAATTTTTGCCAGGGTATCCCCCAAGAATTGCTCGTGATCGATTGAAATAGGCGTGATCACCGAGATCTCAGGCGTGATGACATTCGTTGCATCCAAACGCCCCCCAAGCCCAACTTCCAAAAGCGTATAATCCGCCTTTGTCCGCGCAAAGGCCAATAAGCCTGCAACCGTTGTGATCTCAAAATAGGTTATTGAGCGCCCCGCATTGGCCGCGTAACACGCGTTTAGCAACGCAATCAGCGCCGCTTCAGAGATTAATTCCCCCCTCAGACGGATACGTTCATGGAACCGTGCCAAATGGGGCGACGTATAGGCGTGAACCGACTTTCCCCACCCTTCAAGCCCCGCTCGGATCATCGCCTGCGTTGATCCTTTGCCATTCGTGCCCGCGATATGAATAACCGGTGGTAATTTATCTTGCGGATTGTCAAGCGCGGCTAACAGTTCCCACACACGATCCAATGTTAGATCAATAATCTTGGGATGCAACGCCATCATTTGCGCAAGAATATCGTCAGAGGTTTGGGTCATCATCAATATCCAAATCTATCTGGTGCCTGGTGTTTAAAAACCCGCCAAACAGATGTTCAGCGGGTCTAAAACCTCACAGTTTAACGTCGCACGCTTAGGCGAGTTGCACGTCATCTGTCTCTTCTGGCGTCTCTACCACAGGTTCTTCTGCAAGAACCTCTTCGACGGCTGGTGCAGGCAGTTCTCCCATAACTTGAGGGGGCAGCCCCATAAGCATACGGATAATCGTGATCAGCTCTTCCCGCATTTGCGTGCGTGGTATCACACGGTCCAACATTCCATGATCCAGCAAATATTCGGCGCGCTGAAAACCCTCGGGCAGTTTTTCACGAATGGTTTGTTCAATCACCCGCGGCCCTGCAAAACAGATCAATGCGTTGGGTTCAGAGATATGTACATCCCCAAGCATAGCGTAGGATGCCGTCACCCCTCCCGTCGTCGGATGCGTCAGCACCACGATGTAAGGTAGGTTCGCCTCTTTGAGCATCTGAATGGCAACCGTTGTTCGTGGCATTTGCATCAGGCTTAAAATGCCCTCTTGCATGCGCGCACCACCGGCTGCGGAAAATAGAACCAGTGGACGCTCTAAGCGCACGGCTTCTTCGGCAGCAGCAATAATCGCATTGCCGACATACATGCCCATAGACCCGCCCATAAACGTGAAATCCTGCGCAGCGGCCACAATTGGCGTACGACCGATCTCGCCTGCTGCAATCAACATAGCCTCGGCTTCACCAGTTTTTTTCTGCGCGGCACGCATCCGGTCAGGGTAGCGTTTTTGATCCCGGAACTTCAAAGGGTCTGCGACCGGTTCAGGCACATCAATCTCTGTAAATATCCCACCATCAAACAATGCAGCAAACCGATCACGCGGTGTGATATTCATGTGGTGTCCGCAATTGGTACAGACATTCAGGTTATCACTCAGCTCGCGATGGAAAAGCATCGTGCCGCATTCGCTACATTTTTTCCACAGATTTTCAGGCACCTCGCGGCGAGAAAAAATCGAGTTGATCCGCGGACGGACGTAATTGCTGATCCAGTTCATCAAAGGCCTCTAACAGTGGGCATATTTAGCGTCGTTTGTTCCCAGATAAGACCAGCGCAGAGCAATTGCAATCAACACCCTCATTTGCGCACCTTGCAAAAGGATAAATCTTGAGCAGAACATAGACAAATACCGCACGGACACAAACCTGCGTCAGCACAATTGTCCCGGCATTTCTTGTACGAATATCTACCTTCTCTCTGGCATTTGCAGTATCGCCATCCTTGCGAGAGGGATAAAAACCGCTCGAGGTAGTTGCGAAAACTGAAATTTACATCGTTTATCGGTGATCGCATCGAAACCTTGCAGCAACGCATATTCGTTCCTGACCAGTTGTGATAATCACTGGTTGATTCTGTCTGCGCCTGAGGGTTCTTGCTGCAACACAACAATGAAACGATATTCTACAGAGAGTGTATTTTCTTTCATGCGAAATGTAGGCACATCTACACAGCAAGATTACATCCCGTTACAATGAGGTTATCACCGCCGCATCTGCCCGAACCAATCACCAACAGCCACGCCGAGACAACGCCATACAGCTGGCTTTAAACCGCGTGCAAGAACAACACAGCGGCCACGGTTAGGCCCCAATTCCCCCCTATAGGATATGCAGTTGTATTACAAAAAAGCGTTTTATATCTGGATAGAAGGTATGACATGGTTGGGATAATCCATCGTCTTTTAACGGCTTTATCCCAGCGGGACTGGCAAAATTACGTCGAACAAGCCGACACGAGCCCCATGTCACTGTTGCGCAAGCGGCGGGAGGATGCGCGCAAATTGCGACATACTTTGAATTTGGTCATTCATACGGCGAACCAACGTCTGGCTTTGCCGCGTATCGGATCGACTTTCTTTCCACGGCCTCTTGGCACTGATTGGTCGTGGCGACCTGCACTCTGGCGCGGTCCGCTTTCAACAAGAGGCCTGTCTGGCGCAACAAGCAAGGCGTTTCTGGGGAATGAGATTCAGCTGTTTCACGACTGTCCCCTGCGAGAAATCTCGCTACGACAACTGCGCAATACTCGCGAGGAAGATCTTGCTCCGTTTGCTCTGCGTCTGGAGGTGTTCAAGTTTCAGGGCAGCTTTATGTCTATTGCCATCAATCTCCCCCATGACGCCTTAGAGGGTCTTAACAAGCAGCATGTTATACAGTTGGACGGTATAATCGTGAGTGAGGCGCCGTTTAAGATATTTGCCCGCCTGAACATTAAAAATGGCCCGAACACCGAACAAATCACACAAGAGCTGCATGTCTCAAAAAATCAGACAAGTGTTGCATTTGATCTAGCCGACACTGATATCAACGAAAAACGTCTCGAGAATGCGTGGCTTGATTTTATCTTTGAAGCCCCAGAAATGAATCAAATCGTCATCCGTGACCTTACTTTTGCACGCTATTTGCGTGCAAATATCTAAGCGAGAGCCCTATGAGTACTCTTTCACTGCAAAAAATCCGCTTCCAGAATGGCCAATGGGAAGGGATCATCCACGGCGCTGCGGAAGGCCAACCGGATGTTCAAGTGCGTTTTCAGGATCACCCGTTAGAAACGCTTATCCTTGAGCAGATGGAAGATGACACACAATGGAGTCTACATTTTGAAGTTCCACAATCAGCGCTGCAAGATGGGGTACACTGCTTTTTAATTCACGATATGACAGAGGATCTTACTCTTGGTCACTTCAATCTCTTCATCGATGAGCCAATTGCAGATGATTTGCGCACCGAAATTGAACTGCTGCGCGCAGAGCTAGATATGCTCAAACAGATGTTTCGGCGCCATTGCCGTGAAAGCTGATCAAACCGAGCGGCGGTACTGCAGCTCAATCTCAACCAAACGCTGTTTACGCCAAAGCCCGCCCCCATACCCGGTCAATGACCCGTCCGCACCAATCACACGGTGGCATGGGATCATCAGTGCAATTTGATTAGACCCATTCGCGCGCGCCACAGCGCGGGCCCCGGTTGGTTTGCCCAAATCACACGCCAGCTGCCCATAACTTTTGGTTTGCCCTGCGGGAATATCCTGTAACGCTTGCCACACCTGCACCTGAAATGCAGTACCATGGAGGGCAAGTGGCGTTTCAAAACAATCACGTGTACCCGCGAAAAACTGTGCCAGTTCTTGTTCGGCTTGGTCAATGATCTTTGTTCGCCCAAATCCAATGCCGCCGGGTTGCGATTTATGCAGTTTTGACACTTCGGTCGATAGGGCCTTGCGATCCGCGAATTCTAATAAATGCAACCTGTGCTGACATCCAATCGCAACCATCGCGCCCAAAGGCGTATCAATTCAATCCGCCAACAATTCTGCATCTTTACGAAAGTGCCCCGGTGCCATTCCAACCAATTTGGCAAAAGCATCGCGAAACGCGGCAGGACTTTCAAAACCTGCTTCAATCTGCGCTGCAATAACCAGCTCACCCGCAGTTAGGATCGTAAACCCTTCACGCAAGCGACGTTGACGGGCCATATCAAGAAATGTCATTCCAAACCGGCGTTTAAAACTACGCCGCACAGTCGAGGGGTCATACCCCATTTGACCAAGATCCCCTTCCGACCATCGATACTGTGGTCGCGCCTCTAGCGCTGTTAAAAGCGCCTGAACCATGGGATCATTTCCCGCTGCCGCATTCAGCGGAGTACAACGTTTACAGGCGCGAAAACCTGCCTCAATACATTCGCCGGGCGTGGCAAAAAACGTGCAGTTTTCGTATTTTGGCTTACGGGCAGGACATGTCAGGCGACAAAAAATACCCGTCGAGGACACACAGACATAGGCACGTCCATCATAGCTGTCGTCGCGCTCGAGCAGAGCCGTGTAAAGGGTCGGGGAATCAGGCAAATCAAACATCATTATCTATTGTAACCTAGCCACAGGGTATGAACCGCCGAAAATCAGGCGTTGATTTCATACGCCATAAAAAACGCCCTCCGAAATTCGAAAGGCGTTTTTCTAATAATATTGTTTAGCGCTTATTCCTTAGGACCCAACGCATTGAGACCTTTCAGAATATCGATAGCATAGGCGAGCTGATAATCTTCGAGGCGCAATTCCGCAGCTTTTTCAGTCTTTTCACGATCTGCCTCGATTTGACGAATTTCGTCTTCGGACAGGCTGTCATTGTTCAAGCTGCCACGCAGATCGGCCTCAGAACGTTGACGAATTGCTGTACTTACTTCGTCTTCTTCTGCTTCGGGCACACGTCGCGGCTGTTCGACCACGATGTCGGGACTCACGCCCAGCGCCTGAATAGACCGCCCTGATGGAGTATAATAACGCGCGGTTGTCAGACGCATTGCACCATCACTGCGCAGTGGCATTACTGTTTGGACTGACCCTTTCCCAAAGGATTTTGTCCCCACAACAATTGCACGACGATGATCTTGCAACGCCCCGGCCACGATCTCGGATGCAGATGCAGAGCCGCCGTTGATCAAAACGACGATCGGTTTACCATCAATCAAGTCACCTGCTGTCGCGTTAAAGCGCTCGCCGTCCTCTGGGTTACGGCCCCGAGTGGACACGATTTCTCCGCTTTCCAAGAAGCTATCAGACACACGAATTGCCTGTGTTAACAAACCACCAGGGTTGTTGCGCAGGTCGAGGACAACACCATTGACGTTCTCCATGCCACCCAGTGACTCAACCTGTTCGATAAGGCTGCTTTCCAAATTGGGGGTCGTTTGATCATTAAATGTGGTGACACGTAGTACAACCGTATCGCCTTCGGTACGGGCACGTACAGCTGTCAACTTGATCGTATCGCGCACGATTGTCACGTCAAAGGGCTCATCTTCACCTTCGCGCACAATCGTGATCAAGATCTCGGACCCAACTGGGCCACGCATCAAATCAACCGCCAAATCCAACGACAATCCCAGAACACTTTCGCCATCGACATGCGTGATAAAATCACCCGCTTCGATGCCGGCCTGATCTGCAGGTGTTCCGTCAATAGGGGAGACAACTTTGACAAAGCCCTCTTCCTGGGTGACTTCGATACCTAGGCCCCCGAATTCACCCCGTGTCTGAACCCGCATATTGGCGGCGTCATCTGGCGATAAATAAGACGAATGCGGATCAAGCGACTGCAACATGCCACCAATCGCGGCTTCGATCAGATCTTTCTCATCAACTTCTTCAACATATTGTGCGCGAATACGCTCAAAAATATCTCCAAACAGATCAAGCTGTTCGTAAACGTTGGTCTCGCGTGCATCTTGTGCAAACAACGGGGCCGCTACGTAGGTTGTAGCCAAAAACCCGGCGAGGGTACCGCCCAGAGCGGCCATCGCAAATTTATTCATGTAATGCCTATCCACCTTGTCCGATGCGAAACCATGTTTCGGGGTCCACCGGACTGTTTTCCATCCTAGTTTCTATATAGAGCGTTTCTGAACGATCAGTTCCAGCCCCTTCACTACTAAGTGACAAAATAGCACCCGCTTCTGGCGCTTGCCCGCCCATTAGCCCGATCGGTGTGCCCTCAGGTATCACCTGACCAGCGTCACCGTACACTTCAGCCAAACCAGACAATATAAAGAGCGTGTCCGGTTGTGGTTCCAGAATCATGACGTTTCCCAAATCCAGTAACGGGCCGCGATAGCGAATCGTTGCGGCGGTTGGGCTGGTCACTAAGGCACGCGGGCGTGTTGCAATCAAAATGCCTGGCCTAACGACGCCAGCCGCATCGCGTTGGCCATATCCACGTAGCTTCAATCCCGACACAGGCATTTCCAAAGAACCGCGCAGCTCAGAAATATCCACGTCCTGTGGCGCCAACCCATCACTTTCAGCAATCTGTGCTAAACCATCCGCAAAACTTGTCAGCGTTTCAGAAGAGGCAACAAGAATAGCCGTTTGAATTGGATCTTCCACATATCGTTGCGGCAAATCCTGCCGGTCGGCAATGGCCGTAGACAGGGCTGTGCGGGCCTCTTGGACGCCCTGTAACCCATCTTCCAATTGTGTGGCCGCATTTTGTTGCAAAACCCGCAAGTTTTGAACCTCTTGCAAGTCAGATTTCAGTGCATCTACACGGGCTTGCAACCCCGGTGTCACTTCGGCCAGCATCATTGCAGACCGCGCTGCACCAAGCGGACCAGAGGGATGCAGCATCAAAACCGGCGGGGTCGAGGTTTCGATCGTGGTGATCACCCCTAGCAAATCCGCCACTTCGCCTTCACGTGCGGCCAGCTGTGTTGAGAGCTGCGTTTCCCGCCGCGCCACGCGCCGCAACCCATCACGCATGGATTGCAGCCCGGCCTCATAGGCCCGCACCGTTTCCGTCAGAGCCTTGACACGATCACTTGCAGTTTGCGCGGATGAGAGTTGCGCCGAGGCGGCCTCCAGTCGTTCGACCGCATCCTGAGCGTTCTGTACAAGCGTATCCTGTGCGCGAACACTGCCAATATTATTGAACGTAAGCAGTATAGCCAAAGCGACGCCAAGTGAACGAGCAGTCAACATCGCGTTTTAGGCCCCGCGCACAAGCAAACTGGTTCCGGTCATCTCTTCCGGTTGCTCTAACCCCATTAAATCCAGCAACGTCGGCGCAAGATCCGCAAGCCGTCCGTGATTCAGCTGCACCCCCTGAGGGCCACCGACCAAAGCAACGGGAACCAAATTGGTGGTATGTGCCGTATGTGCCCCGCCTGTTTGTGGGTCCATCATCATTTCGCAATTCCCGTGGTCCGCAGTGACAATCATTGTCCCCCCTGCGGCCTCAAGCGCTGTTACCACCTGTGCTAACCCCTGATCCACAGCTTCGCAGGCTGCCATTGCGGCCTGTAAATCGCCTGTATGTCCGACCATATCAGGATTGGCGTAGTTGGTGACGATCAGATCATACCCTGCCTCAATCGCTTCGACGAATTTCGCCGTCACTTCGGGGGCAGACATTTCCGGTTGCAGATCATAGGTCGCAACCTTGGGCGATTGCGGCATATAGCGATCTTCGCCCTCTTCTGGGGTTTCTTTACCACCGTTCAAAAAGAACGTTACATGGGGGTATTTCTCGGTCTCGGCCAAGCGGAATTGCCGCTTGCCGTGTTTGGCAACCCATTCACCCAAAGTGTTCACAAGCGCACGCTTGGGGTAAGCCGTGGTCATATAGCTGTTGTGATCTGCCGAATATTCTACCATCCCCAATAAGGCAGCAAGAGACGGGCGCGGACCGGTTTCAAATTCAGAGAACTCAGGCTCGCCAATGGCACGTAGAATTTCACGGGCACGGTCTGCGCGAAAGTTCAAACAAAAGACACCATCGCCATCCTGCACACCACCAAAACCATCAATCACAGTGGCCTCGACAAATTCATCCAGTGCGTCGCGCTCATAGCTGGCCTCAACCGCCGCTGTTGCAGATGATGCGACCTGCTGTCCTTTTCCATTTACCATCGCATCATAGGCTTGAGACACACGCCCCCAACGGTTGTCTCGATCCAATGCGAAATAGCGACCGGTGACGGTTGCGATTTTTGCACCCTCAGCCATTCCTGCCTCAAGTTGGCTCAGATATTTTAGCGCAGACTTGGGAGCGACATCACGACCATCTGTCACAGCGTGCAACCAAACAGGCACCCCCGCGTCGCGAATGGCCTTTATCGCTGCTAAAATATGCGTGACATGTCCGTGCACGCCACCATCGGACACCAATCCCAGTAGATGTGCCGCCCCGCCTGTTTTTTTCAATTTGGCGATGAAATCCTGCAGACTCGCATTTTCAAAGAACGACCCATCTTCGATTGCAAGATCGATTTGACCAAGGTCCATTGCAACAACACGTCCGGCCCCAATATTGGTGTGACCCACCTCGGAATTTCCCATTTGCCCGCTGGGTAAACCCACATCTGGGCCGTGTGTGATTAACCGGGCCTGCGGGCCTGTTGCCATGATTTTGTCAAAGGTTGGGGTTTTCGCAAGAGCCGGCGCATTCGCCTCGCTTGGCTCTGCGCTCCCCCAACCATCGAGGATACAAAGAACGACAGGTTTCGGTATGGTCATACGAGATACTCTCCGGCTCTGGTCTGTAGTGGGTCTTTGATTGGTCTTATAGTGTTGTCTTAAACGGTCACGGCCTTTGGCATAAATGGCTTATTACCTGCCCAAAAGATACAACGGTGTCATACAGGGATATTGTCGATTAATCGCACATCTTCAAGCCAGACAGCAATAAAGAGGCGTGCTGGTCTATCAGCGACAGGTAGCGAAACCAGTGTGTCTGCGCAACGCAGATCCAGATACTCGACGTCTCCAAAGCCTAAATCCGCCAATTCGTTCAACGCTGCTGACTGCAATGGCGCATAGGCTTGCCCCGCACGCAGTTGCTGCGCCATCGCAGTCAAAATTCGGTAAATATGCGCAGCCGTGTCCAGCCCTTGTGGCGTCAGTTGAACATTGCGCGACGACATCGCCAA
Organism: uncultured Paracoccaceae bacterium; assembly: GCA_947499635.1. Lineage (GTDB taxonomy): Bacteria > Pseudomonadota > Alphaproteobacteria > Rhodobacterales > Rhodobacteraceae > Epibacterium. The sequence goes on from CANMPD010000012.1 coordinate 93,193, forward strand.
TCCACCTGTCTCGCGGACGGTTTCACATCCGACAACTGTAATTGGGATATCCATATCCTGTGCCATGCGACGCACAACCAGCAATTGCTGATAATCCTTTTCACCAAAAAAGGCGTGATCTGCCCCAGTTTGCAAAAAGAGCTTGGCGACAACAGTCGCAACCCCTTCAAAATGACCCGGACGAAAAGGTCCTTCCATCACATCAATAATCGCCCCAGCAACAGCAACCTCTGTGGCAAACCCCTCTGGGTAGATTTCGTCAGGGTCTGGCACATAAATCGCATCCACACCCAAAGGAGCAAGCTTTTGCGCGTCGTCCTCTTCCGTACGGGGGTAGTTCGCTAAATCAGCTGGATTATTGAATTGCTTTGGATTCACGAAAATCGTGACGACAACACGGTCGCATGCGGCTTTCGCCGCTTTGACCAGTGACAAATGTCCCTGATGCAAGGCACCCATCGTTGGAACCAGACCTACGGTTTCTCCACGCATCGTCCACTCACGGCGCAAAGCGCGCATCTCACTCAGACGACGCAAAATTGGTGCGGTCATTCGTTCAGCCTTTGTCGAATAAATTTACGTTTTGCGCGGCGCGGAGGCTGCAAAAACATGCTCTGGCGCAGGAAATTCGCGCGCCCGGACCTCTGACGCGTATTGCGCCACGGCGGCCTCGGCATCGTTGCCTAAATTGGCGTAGCGTTTAACGAACTTTGGCTTGAACGCTGTGAAAAAGCCCAGCATGTCGTCAACAACCAAAACCTGACCATCGCAATTCACCGAAGCGCCAATACCAATAGTTGGGATCGAAATTTGTTGCGTAATTTCATCCGCCAGCACGGAGGGTACTTTTTCCAGTACTACGCTAAATGCGCCAGCTTCCTCGATCGCTTGTGCATCTGCCAAAAGCCGCTGCGCTGCATCCCCTCGGCCTTGCACTTTGTACCCACCCAACGTGTTAACCGATTGTGGAGTAAGGCCAATATGCGCCATGACAGGAATACCGCGTGAGATCAAAAAGCGGATGGTATCGGCCATTTCGACACCGCCCTCCAGTTTGACAGCAGCAGCGTTGGTTTCTGCCATCAAGCGCGCTGCGTTGCGAAAAGCCTGTGCGGGGCTCTCTTCGTACGAGCCAAATGGCATATCAATAACCATCATTGCCTGCCTCAGCCCACGGGACACAGCCTGACCATGCAGGATCATCATGTCCATAGTCACGCCAAGGGTCGACGTCAGTCCATGCAACACCATACCGACACTGTCACCCACGAGAACAAAATCACAATGCGCGTCCATCATCTGCGCCATCGGTGTCGTATAAGCTGTCAGGCTCACAATCGGGCGTTGACCTTTTAGCGCGCGAATATCATCGGCGTTTAAGGCCGTCTTGCGGGCAGTGGCGCTCATCACATTCTCCTCGGATCCCTGACAGTTCACTGACTGTCGCCGGTGCTGAGCCCGTATACTTTACTTACGGACAAAGTCGCGCGCTGTGTACCAACTCAGATCAAGAAACGCCACACCCTGAAATCAGCGATGCCTATAACCACAATGTGAATACACTTTTTTCCTGTTGCGATGACTCTATTTTTCCTCAATTATCTACAGAAATTGCGTTTAAACGCAGATTTTGGGAGGACTACTTATGAAATCTACACTCAAACTCGCCACGGTCGCGGGCCTGTCTCTTGCTTTTGCAACCGAAGCGATGGCAACCGAATGGAACGTGTCTCTTTGGGGGAAGCGCCGCGCCTTTACAGAAAATGTTGAAAAGCTTGCCGAGTTGGTTTCCGAAAAAACCAATGGCGAATTCACCATGAACATTTCTTATGGTGGTCTGTCCAACAACCGCGAAAACCTTGATGGCATTTCCATCGGTGCATTTGAAATGGCCCAGTTCTGCGCAGGCTACCACCGCGACAAGAACCCATCGATCACCGTGCTTGAGCTCCCATTCCTTGGCGTGTCCTCGCTGGAGCAAGAGATTGAACTGTCCATGGCCGTGTACCAGCACCCTGCCGTTGTCAAAGATCTGGGCCGCTGGAATGCAACTCTGCTGATGCCGTCCCCCCTGCCACAGTATAATATCGTCGGCACTGGTGATGTGCCTCACACAGTTGAAGACTTTGCAGGTATGACTGTTCGTGCCACTGGTGGCATCGGAAATGCCATGGAGACCGTCGGCGCTGTTCCAACGTCGATGTCTGCAACCGAAGTTCGTCAAGCGATGGATTCCGGCGTTATCAAAGCGGTCGCCTTTGCACCTCATGCACATATGTCATTCGGCACCGTTGAAAATGCAAACTGGTGGACGACAAACCTAAACCCAGGCACTGTGAACTGCCCGGTTGTTGTCAATAATGACGCGCTAGAATTCCTGACAGATGCAGAACGCGAAGCCCTGATGTCATCAGTAGATGAAGCACTGGCTTATTATGTTGACGAATATAACACGAAAACAATGTCAGCTTGGGGTCCGACTCTCGAAGAGCGCGGCATCACGCAGGTCACATTTAGCGACGAAGAACTGGCAGCCTTCAAAACGGCTGCCGCCGAACCTGCGGCTCAAGCTTGGATCGAAGCAAACACGGCACGTGGCCTGCCCGCTCAAGAACTATATGACATGGTCACGGGTATGATCGCTGACAGCAAATAACCTATAAACGTAACTCATCAGCCTCGCTCGCGCGTTTCAACACATGTTGATAGCACGGGCGGGGCTATCTTTTTGGATACAGGAGATACCAGCAAATGGCCGGATCCTCTTTGGTGCTGACCGATGACAGTGGCCTCAGCCGCATCGATCGCACTCTTTATAAACTCGAAGGTATTTTAGCCCTGCTTTCTGGCCTTGCGGTGTTCTCTCTTATGCTCCTGGCCGTAGTGTCTGTGAGCGGGCGCAATGGATTTAACGCGCCCCTGCCCGGATATGTGGATTGGATCGAGCAAGCCATGCCACTCATCGCCTTTATGGGGATATCCTTCACCCAACGTGATGGCGGGCATATTCGCATGGATATGCTGGTAGGCGCACTTAAAGGGCGCGCGCTGTATCTCGTTGAACTCATCACAACTCTGGCGATGTTGGCATTGATGGTGCTCATGGTTTGGGGCAGTTGGGCCCATTTCGATCGTAGTTTTGATTGGTATGCCCCCATGTGGAGCACCGACAGTTCAATGGACATTGCTTTGCCCATTTGGCCTGCCAAACTACTCGCTCCCGTTGCGTTTTTCGTTTTGTGCCTACGCCTTGTTTTACAAATTTACGCGTATATACGCGCCTTTATCCGAAACGATACGACACCAATAGCCGTCCCGTTGGTCGCCGATGCTGCGACCCAAGCCGCCATGGAAGCGGATCAATTGGCTGAACGCGAAGAAAAGGATCCGAACTAATGGAACCCATTGATATTGGACTAATCGTTACGGGCGGATTGCTTGTGACGGTTGTTTTAGGAATGCGCGTCGCCTTTGCTGCCGCTCTTGCCGGTATGATTGGCCTAATCTGGATCTTTTGGGCTAAGTTCGGTTATGATCCTGCACGCTTTTCTCGCGCCCTAACGATTGCGGTTAAAACGGCTGGGCAAGTTCCGCACTCTAAGGTCTCCAGTCAGGCTCTGTCCTTGATCCCAACCTTTATTCTGATCGGATATCTTGCCTATTACGCAGGTCTGACAAAGGCGCTGTTTGAAGCGGCAAAACGCTGGCTCGCTTGGGTACCGGGTGGTCTTGCGGTCTCAACCGTATTTGCCACCGCAGGCTTTGCAGCGGTGTCTGGCGCCTCTGTAGCAACTTCGGCTGTTTTTGCACGTATTGCGATCCCCGAAATGCTCGCTATCGGATATGACAAACGCTTTGCAGCCGGAGTTGTCGCGGCAGGCGGCACCTTGGCATCGCTGATCCCTCCTTCAGCTATTCTGGTGATCTACGCTATTATCGTGGAACAAGACGTGGGCAAGCTGCTCTTGGCAGGCTTTATCCCCGGCGCGTTTTCTGCAGTGATCTACGGTTTATTGATCGTTGGCCTCGCCTTAACAATTAAAGGATTTGGCCCGCGCGTCACAGGGTTTACCTGGGGCGAACGCTTTGCGTCATTACCTCCGGCCCTACCTATTCTCTTTGTGGTCGCGACAATTATCTTGTTCGTCTACAACCCCTTTGGCGGCGACGCATGGGGCACACCAACCGAAGGTGGCGCAATCGGGGCGTTTGTCGTGTTCTTGATGGCGCTTTATCGTGGCATGCGCTGGAGCGAGCTAAGATCTGCACTGCTTGAAACAGCGAAACTCTCGGTCATGATCTTTACCATCATCTGGGGTGTCCTGATCTACGTGCGGTTTTTGGGCTTTGCTGACCTGCCTGGCGCCTTTGCTGATTGGATCACGTCACTGACCTTGTCCCCCATGCTGATTTTGGTCTGCATTTTGCTCGCTTATGCGGTGTTGGGCATGTTTATGGATGCCATTGGCATGCTGCTGCTTACCCTACCTGTCGTATATCCAGCTGTTATGGCCTTAAACGGCGGCGAAAGCGTTGCGGCGGCTGACAGTGCCTTTGGTATGTCAGGCCCCATGTGCGCGATCTGGTTTGGGATCTTGGTTGTGAAAATGGCAGAGTTCTGCCTGATCACGCCCCCCATCGGCCTCAACTGTTTCGTCGTTGCAGGCGTAAGAGATGATTTGTCCGTTCAGGATGTTTTCACAGGCGTGACGCCCTTCTTTATTGCGGACGCTATCACTATCGCGCTGCTGGTAGCCTTTCCCTCTATTGTACTTTGGCTCCCCAGCCTCGCCTAACCTGGCTTGCAATAAACACCTGATAACAAACAAAAGCCCCCTGCAAAACAGGGGGCATTCCGGACTTTAAGACATGGCTCCGCCATTTTGGCGGGGCCACATTTTTTGGTGCACTCTCTTCGAGGTAGTCCTTAAATCGTGTGAGCAGGGGGCGAATCTTTTTGTAGTAAACCTTCTTTGGGACCGCATCGAGATTAACACAGCAGCAATCACGTAACCTCGAACCACTTCCACACGGGCAAAGATGCCGATCCCTTTTCCATTTACGACTGAGCAAAATAATGAGACTTTTGGCGAATTCTGTTGAAAAACTCTTCCTTGATCGAGGGCTTATTAGCTGATTCAATTCCTTTATTGGTTGGAGGATTTGGCGATGATGGGACCGAAGCAAGAAGCGCAGGCGGCGCTGTTTTATGAGTTCTCGCTTGAAGACCATGTTCCCCAAGATCACCTGTTGCGATCGATTGACCCGTTCGTCGATCTTGATGACATCCGTCAATACATAGCCGAGTTTTACAGCCACACGGGCCGCCCTTCGATTGATCCTAAGTTGCTGATCCGCATGCTTCTGGTGGGATATTGCTTTGGCATTCGGTCTGAGCGACGGCTGTGCGAAGAGGTTCATTTGAACCTGGCGTATCGTTGGTTCTGTCGCCTCGATCTGAACGAGCGCATTCCTGACCATTGCGTATTTCAAAGAACCGTCACGGGCGCTTTCGGGAAAGCAAACTGCTGCGGCATTTGTTCGAGAAGACCGTTGCGAGGTGCATCGCGGATAGCTTGGTGAGCGGCCAGCGTCTCGCCTCGGATGCCAGCTTGATTGAGGCTGACGCCAACAAACAGAATTCCACACCGAAGGAAGATTGGGACAACAATGCTATTGATCCTAACGATGCGCCCCGCGCCGTAAAGGAGTACCTCGACGTCTTAGGCGACGCAGGTTTTGGCGCAGCACCGCAGGTTGAGCCAAAATTCACATCTCATTCCGACCCTGCCAGTCAGTGGACTGCAGCCCGCAAAGGCCCTGCGTTCTTTAGCTATTCCACCAATTATCTCATTGATACTGACCATAGCGTGATTGTGGATGTCGAGGGCACCAGGTCTACTATCCGGCAGCTCAGTGCGTACCATGCTTGATAAGATTAAGGATCTGCATGACATCGATCCTGAGCGATTGATCGCAGACAGTGCCTATGGATCAGGACCAATGTTGGGATGGCTGGTTGATCGCAACATCAAACCTCACATTCCTGTGCTGGATAAAGCTGGACGGACTGACGGCACATGGAGCCGCACTGACTTCGAATGGGACCCTGAGAACAACCAATACATCTGCTCTGAAGGCGAGCCGCTCAAGCAATTCCGACGCAATTACTCGGACCCGAACCGTGGGCCGACCGGTAAAGGCGTCGCTAAATATCAGGCGTTGAAGCACGCCCGCCAAGTGGCCCGCGATATTGCCAAAACCAAGCAGTATGCTGTCTCAATGAGGTTGCGAAAGAAGGTCGAGATGCTCTTCGCCCACCTTAAACGCATCCTCGGCTTGGGACGGCTCCGATTACGAGGACCATGCGGTGCAAATGACGAATTCCTCCTCGCCGCAACCGCCCAAAACCTCCGCAAACTAGCCAAGATCTTTCCTGCACTGCAGCAAAGGTGCGAAGCCTGACAAGAAAGGCACTCGCACTGTGTTTGAAACAATATTTTCTGCGCCTGCAACACGGTGTTTTCCACAGAATCGGCTATCAGCGGATTTTCAGCGCAATCAAGGTATCTTGCATACGATTGGATCAAGACCGCCACGCCATGCTTCAATTTACCGAAGGGCTAAGTTCCCTTGCATTTCAAATGATGATGGCCGTAAAAATAGCTTCTGATTGGTCCATCAAGAAGATCTGCAAGCATCATCTGAGGCCGTTTCGCAAACAGCACCTCCCAAACTCCGAAACGGCATGAATCCACCCAAGCTCATCGCCCCATCGACCGCTTGATGCGACAGAACAGCCTTATGTTGAAGAGAAAAAGAAGTTTAAGGCGGCCACGGATAGCAACCATAGCTTCAAAATCGCGCCGAACTTGGTGAACAGGAACTTCCATGCAGACCGCCCCAACCAAAAATAGGCAGGCGACATAAGTTATGTCAGAATACAGGAGGGTTGGTTCTATCTGGCTGTCATCTTCGACCTGCATTCCCCGCGCGTCATTGGTTGGGCCGTCAGCAACCGGATGAAACGCGATCTGGCGATCCGGGCACTGAACATGGCGATTGCGTTGCAGCGGCCACCGAAGGGCTGCATCCACCATACCGATCGCGGTAGACAATACTGCTCTCATGACTACCAGAAAATCCTGCGCCAGCATGGCTTCAGGGTGCCCCCCTCTCATGCATGTAAACATGCACTGCCGGGGCAGTGGATGAGTGGGACTGGCAACTGTTATGATAACGCAGCGGTTGAAAACCTTCTTCAAGACGACCAAGGTAGAATTGCTTTGGCAACGCTTCTGGCACACGCGCCGCGATGCCGAGATAGCCATCTTCAAATACATCAATGGATTCTACAATCCACGACCCAGGCATTCAGCCTCGGCTGGAAAAACCCATTGGCCTTCGAACAAAAGGCCGCTTAAGTGAATAATTGGAGCCGCACTAAAACGGGACAAGTCCAGAATGAGTGAAGACTTAAAGATATCGAGAGCGACAAGTCTTGTTGTCCAAATGCTTGTCAAAAGAGATTACCTCTCTATCGAAAAATTGAGCGCCGGAAACAGGTTAAGTGCCACTGAGATTGCCAACGTAGTTAAAGAGTACGGTCGCACACTCGTTCTTCCTCCGGAAGAGAGTTATACGAACATTGACGCCATTCAAATTGAGAACGAAGTACCATCATCTTGGTCTGTGAGATTTCATCTCTGGACGAAGGAAGAAGGCCAATCCGACCTATCTATAATCCTTACGCTCACTGATGCTACAGATGATTTAATTATGGTAGCAGTGGATGATATTTTGGTGCTTTAAGCATTTAGAAGGAGACTGTTGCATTAAACGAAAACAAGAGAATATTGCTTTTTCGGGAAGCAACCTGCTACTCGATACTAATAATTTTTCCTATATGTTATTTCGAGATCGCGCCAAAATCGACCCGCACCCAAGCGTTTCGAGTTAATGCAACAGTCCCAAATTGGTCACCTGAGTTGAAGCCGCGGATTTTGTGCCGGTCTAGATTAAAGCCCGGCCTTTGCCGGCCACATCCTCTGGAACGCTCGATGTAATCAAAGACGATGTCGTTGTTCACCTTGATGCGGCAACGCTTGCGACACCGGCTGCCGTGATCGCGCCGTCACACAAGGTTCGGACCTTTGCGGCCAGTGATCCCGTGGACTTCCGCAAAGGCCATGGCGGGCTTTCCTTCAAAGTGGACCGCTCCTTGTTTACCAGCGCCCCAAAAGAGAAGTAAGGATACTGGGTTTTACCCCTCCCTCCACCCAGCGAAGGATTGATGGATGAAATCAGGCGCAACAGTTGAAGTTGATTGTATTCCCGATTTCAGGGTAGATTTGGGAAAGAGACCGTTTGGGCACGGACGTCACAGCCTTTCGTTCTGTTTCGTTTCGTCAAGTCGCCCTCCCTCAGGCAGTGGTCATATTGGCCAAAGCTCCCAAAACCGAAGACTTCAGCACATTTTTTGAAAAGTATGGTCCTGGGACTTTTCCTCCAGGTTATGAAACCTTTACTATCCGAAAAAATTATTCAATACCAAACGCCTGCCGGGTAAAAACTCTGCAGGCGTTACTTTTGTGACCTAAAGTCCGGAATGCCCCCTGCAAAACAGGGGGCTTTTTTCTTTAGATCGGATTAGATCAGGGTGCTTAGTCTTTCGAGAGACAATCAACTATGCTCTGACCTAGGCTTTCCAGCAATCCCGGGTAAAATTGCGCTCCAAGTGCAACATCCATTCCAATCGGATCCAAAACAACTGTGTTTGCGCCGCTGTCTTGGATCACGGTATCCACCAGACCAGGGTTAAACTGCGGCTCAGAGAAAACACAAACCGGCGAGAATTCAGACACGGCGCTACGCAATTCTGCAATACGACCGGCCGAAGGGTCAGATGCATCCCCAAGAGAAATCGCACCCAGCGCATTTAAGTCAAATGCCTGTTCGAAATATTGATAGGCATCATGGAAAACAATAAACCGCGCCTCATGAACGGGTGCAAGCTGTGCCGAGATTTTCGCGACGGTCACATCAATCTCAGCCTGCCCGGCTTTTGCGTTCGCAAAATATGTTTCGGCGTGCTCCGGATCGATCTCGGCCAACTCATGTGCAATCACATCGAGCCAGATCTTACCGTTGACAGGTGACAACCAGGCGTGCGGATCAATACCTTCGTGACTGTGCCCTTCATGACCATGGTCATCATGATCGTCATGACCATGCTCATCATGATCATCGTGGCCATGCTCATCATGATCATCGTGGCCATGCTCATCATGATCATCGTGACCGTGCTCATCATGGTCCCCGTGGTCATGTGCTGCAAATGTTGCACCTTCTCGGAACTCCAGCCGAACGGTACCATCTGTGTCCAACAACTCAATTACATGCGCGCTTGTTGCAAGTTTCGTGACGGTTTCACCCAACCAACGCTCCAGTTCACTGCCCACCCAAAACACGGCATCAGCCTTTGACAATGCACGCGCTTGACTAGGGCGCAGTGCGTATGAGTGCGGCGAAGCTCCCGCCGGCACGATCAAATCAGCCTCGCCCACACCCTGCATCACACGGGAAACCAATCCGTGAATCGGCGCAATATCCGTTACGACCTTTGGCGTATCTGCATAAGATGCAGAGGTAAAAGCAGAGGCCGTTAGCGCGATAGCCGCACTGGTCGTCAAGAGTGCACGGGGCATAGATATCAATCCTGTATAGTTTGTTAGGGCGTCAGAGCATATGTAATACTATAACAATTCATCGCCTTGATAAATGCGATAATATAACATATCAAGAGGAAATAAATTCTCCTCTCAAACAGGACGGTAACAATGGACGCGATCGGCTTTGACACCCATGATCACAAGAGCTGCATCCAATCGAGCCTGACTTTGGTCGAACAGCGGTGCAAAGAAAAAGGCTTACAATTCACCCCAATTCGCCGCCGCGTGTTTGAAATCTTGTTAGAAAAACACCGAGCGTTGGGAGCTTATGACATTCTAGAAGTCCTGCGCAGCGAAGGTCATGGCGCGCAGCCCCCTGTGGCCTATCGTGCACTGGATTTCCTGACCACAAATGGTTTTGCCCATCGAGTTGAGCGTTTAAACGCCTTTATCGCCTGCGCGCATCTTGACGACGCGCATGCCCCTGTTTTTATGATTTGCCGAAGCTGCGATGCGATTGCAGAGGCGCCCCGTAAAGCTGCTCAAAGCCAATTAGATGCCGCCGCCCAACAAGCTGGTTTCATCATCGAACGCGCCGTTATTGAGGCCGAAGGATTATGCCCCAAATGCCATGGTTAAACCGTGCTGCCACCGCATCAGAAGCTGTGCGTAACGACACTGACACACCCCAACGTCTTGTCACACTGCGGAATGTGACGTTGAAACATAACAGTACACCTGCGCTTAGGAATGTGGATTTCCACATTGATCGTGGAGAGATTATAACGGTCGTCGGCCCCAACGGATCAGGTAAATCAACTCTGTTGCGCGCCGTTGTTGGTGCTTTGCCCCCAAGCACAGGTTTTGTACAACGCAACCCAAAGCTGCGTATTGGGTACGTTCCGCAGAAGTTGCATATTGATCCGACACTGCCTCTCACCGTCCGCCGCTTTCTCAGCTTGCCTCACAAGGTCAGCGATGAACAGGCGCAAGCAGCCCTTGAACAAGTAAATGTAACGGGTCTTGCCCAACGACAAATGGTTGGGCTTTCAGGCGGACAATTCCAGCGCGTCTTACTGGCGCGCGCTTTGCTCTCAGAGCCGGATTTGTTGATCTTAGACGAAGCGACACAGGGGTTAGACCAGCCCGGTTCAGCAGCATTTTATCGCTTGGTTGAAACCCTGCGCAGAGACTTAGGTTGTGCCATTTTGATGGTCAGCCATGAATTGCACGTCGTCATGGCAGCCTCGGACCGTGTCATATGTTTAAATGGCCATATATGCTGCGAAGGGGCACCAGCACAGGTTGCCACCGCACCAGAATACCGTGCTCTTTTTGGATCTGGCACCCAAGGCGCGCTGGCGCTATATCGACACGATCATGATCATAGTCATGAACACAGTACGAGCTGCCCAGATGACTGTGAACAGTCGCATGAAGACAATATTCTCAGGGTAAAGACATAAGACGATGTTTGTAGACGATTTTTTGATCCGCGCCGCTCTTGCTGGGTTGGGTGTGGTATTTGCAGCTGCACCTCTGGGCTGCTTTGTCGTATGGCGTCGCATGGCGTATTTTGGCGATGCAACAGCGCATGCCTCAATTTTGGGGGTCGCGCTTGCCTTGGCATTTGACACTTCTATTTTTGGTGGCGTTCTCATGATGGCGTTGACTATGGCGCTGACTGTGTCGACCCTATCCGGGCGTGGCTATACAATGGATACGCTTTTGGGAGTTATGGCCCACTCTGCCTTGGCATTCGGACTGGTTGCCGTATCTTTTTTGCAGGGGGTACGCATTGACCTGATGGCCTATCTCTTTGGGGATATACTTGCGGTAAACCTAAGTGATCTGATCGTAATCTGGAGCGGAGCCGCGCTCATTTTGGCCTTATTATATTGGCGTTGGTCGCCGCTTTTGACGGCGACGTTAAATCCCGAACTTGCGCAAGCTGCGGGGCTTGATCCAAAACGCGAACAACTCGCCTTGACTATCGCACTCGCAATCGTGGTGGCTGTCGCGATCAAAGTGGTAGGCGTATTGCTGATTGCTGCAATGCTGCTCATACCCGCCGCCGCTGCCCGCCCACTGGCAAAGACCCCAGAACAAATGGTGTTAGCAGCTGCAGGGCTTGGGGCATTTGCTGTGATAGGCGGGTTAAACACCTCACTGCAGTTAGATACGCCAACCGGACCCAGCATCGTTTGCGTCGCAACAATACTATTTGTAATATCAGGGGTAGCCCGGCAAATTATACGCGGTCGAAATTAGAAATACGCGCCCCGGTCCGCCTAACTGGTCCGCCTGCAATCTCACAGGGAAATACGATCTACATCCACAGATCTGCCGGTCGATTCTTGCACCCAACTGCGAATACAGGTTACCAAAGCGTCCTTTCTAATCGGCTTTGGTAAGAAATCGTTCATGCCGGATTCACGACACGCATCTTGATGCGATGCGAGCGCATTGGCCGTCAACGCAATGATCGGAACCGAGCTTTGGCCAGTCGCCGTTTCATATTCGCGTATTTCTCGTGTTGCAACGAGGCCATCCTTTACCGGCATCATCATATCCATCAGCACAAGGTCAGGGTGATGTTCTTGGAACATATCACAGGCCTCTTGCCCGTTGCCCGCGATCAGTAGGTGAACATCGAGATCCTTCAGCATCCGAGACACCACCAATTGGTTCGTCTTGTTGTCTTCAGCCATCAAAACACATAATGCGCCATCGGCCTTAAATGTCTGTATCGGCGCCGCGGCATTTGTTTCCGACACGGAAGGCGCCTGCTTATCTAAAGCCTCGGCACTAGGCAAAACGAGATCGATATTAAAAATAGACCCCTCACCTTCACGGGACGTGGCATAGATTTCGCCCCCCATCAAATTCACCAGACGCGTCGAGATTGCCAACCCTAACCCGGTTCCTTCATAGTTGCGTGTTGCACCGCTGTCTGCCTGCTCAAATGCATTAAAAATGATCTCCATTTTATCCGCAGGAATCCCGATGCCTGTATCAACGATACTGACATGCAGGTGACAATTCTCGCCTTTCAGCACACCTGTTACGTTAATTTTGACAAACCCTTCGTTCGTAAATTTGATCGCGTTTCCCAAAATATTGGTCACAATCTGACGAATGCGACCGGCATCGCCAAAATATGTCTCTGGAAGGTTCGCAGCATAATCCAAACGAACATCCACATCCTTTTCGAGTGCTCTGGGCCCTAACAGCATCACCACATCGTCAAACATACACCGAAGGTTAAAAACCTCGTTAGACAATTCAAACTTCCCTGCCTCGACCTTAGAGAACGACAGGATGTCATTGATAATTGTCAGAAGGGAATTCCCCGAACGTACGATTGTTTCGGTATATAGCGCCTGTTCAGAGGTCAGTTTGGTTTCCTGCAACACCTCGGCCATGCCAATCACGCCATTCATCGGTGTGCGGATTTCATGAGACATATTCGCAAGAAAATCAGATTTCGCACGGCTGGCGATTTCCGCTTCCTCATGTGCACGTACAAGCGCTGCTTCGCGTTCGTCTCGTTCCGAAAAAGTACGTTCAAGGACACCGACAGAAAAATCCAGCGCCTGATATTCACGGCTAGCGTACCAAGGGAGCGGGATCGATAATGTTCCATCCCCTGATATCGCGTTTGACATTCGTTTATGTACAGATTGCAAAGGGGATAAGGCCAAGCGGTACACAAGGTAGAGCATCAACAGCGAGATGGCAACCACAGCGAGGACGGTCCACATAATAGTCTGACTGACTTTTTCACGGACCATAACCGCGCCTTCTTCGGTTGACCATTGCACCACCATAGTCCCGAATATAAATCCCTCAAACTCAACCGGTCGACGATAGGTTACAAAATCTTCTGCGAGCCTATTCAAAGGGTTAGAGGCTTCTGCGATTATATCATTCTCGGAATTTTCGATATGAATCGATAAAATTTTAGGGTACCGCGATATCGCCTCGATAAGCCCTGTTTCCAAAAATCGGACATCTTCGACAATAATCGCTTCAAGCATCAAGCCGCTTAGCAAAGAAACGGTCAAACTGGCTTGTTCGCTGAGTTGTTCGTTTACGCGCTGTATTTCATACCTACGCGCAACACTTCCCACAACCACGACCACCAGAAGTGCCGCCAAAGACATGGACATCACGATTTGAAACAAAATGCCAGTTGATCTTCGCATTCCCAATCCTAGCTTTTTCAAAGTCGACCTTTCCAGATCTTTGTAAAACGAGCGGCACCGTTGTCGTTATATTTCATAAACCTGCGAAAATAGTATAACGTTCCAGATCGTTTCCAAATCTTTGATTTTATCGCAGTTAGAACAAATTATGCCTTTTGTAGCCGTTGGTTTAACCATTTCGTGAACATTTCAAACAAAATCGTTATCATCATGAAACAATTACAAATTACCGCACATATCAAACTACGCCATCGCAATGTTAACCGTTCGGTAAGTCTTTTCAAGAAGCCAATTAACATTTGTCCCTTCTAAGGGGCCGAGGTAAATTAAATATATTAAAATTGAGGCTTACGATGACATCGATACAGCAGCGCGCACTGCTTAGCGCGTTGCGATACACCTATTGAATCCATACCTTGTTATACAAACATCCTTCGAAAGGATGCTTATAGTCTCAAATCGGCGTCTTCCGCCGGAAGTATGTATTTCAAGTCATAGATCACGGCCCCAGAACGACCTAACGCTCGGATCATATCGCTTCCCATGGCTTTATACTCATCATGCGCAACAGCCAAAACCACAGCATCATAAGTGCCATTTTCCAGCTCTTGCGTAAGAGCAAGATCATACTCCGACAGGGCTTCGACTACGTCTACGTGCGGGTCATGCACATCAACAAGAATACCGTAATCTTTCAGTGCATCCACAACATCAATGACACGCGTATTGCGCAAATCAGGACAGTTTTCTTTAAACGCCAATCCCAGGACAAGTACACGCGCATCGACAACTGGAACTTGTGCCTTCAGCATGGTTTTCACCAATTGATTTGCCACATACTCCCCCATGCCATCATTTAAACGCCGCCCAGCAAGCAGCACCTCTGGGAAATAGCCTAGTTCTTGCGCCTTATGGGTCAGATAATATGGGTCAACACCAATACAGTGCCCCCCGACCAGGCCGGGCCGGAAATTTAAAAAATTCCATTTCGTCCCGGCTGCCTGTAAAACGGCCTCTGTATCAATATCCATCCGGTTAAAGATTTTGGCCAGTTCATTCACGAGAGCGATATTAATATCGCGTTGGCTGTTCTCAATCACTTTGGCGGCTTCAGCAACCCGGATACTTTCTGCTTGGTAGGTTCCGGCCACAATAATTTCGCGATACAATGCATCGATATGCGCAGCAACATCGGGCGTGGAGCCCGACGTGACTTTGACAATATCGGGCAACCGGCGTGTTTTATCCCCTGGGTTTATCCGCTCGGGACTATAACCAACATAAAAGTCACGATTAAAGACCAACCCACTCTCTGCTTCCAAGATAGGCACACAGTCTTCTTCTGTCGCGCCGGGATACACAGTACTTTCATAAATAACGATATCATTCGGTTTTAACGCCTGCCCCACCGTTCGGCTGGCTGCAAGTAAGGGCCTCAGATCTGGGCGTCGACTGCTGTCGATCGGTGTCGGAACTGTCACAATATAAATTCGCGCATCCGCAATTGCGCTAAAATCGCTCGTTAATTCCAGATACTTCGCAGAGGCAAGTTCATTGACATCAATCTCACCGGTGCGATCAAGGGAACGTGACAATTCATCGATACGGGCAGGATTAATATCAAACCCTACCACTGGGCGATGTTTCGCAAATTCCACTGCCAACGGCAGTCCGACATACCCTAGTCCAATAACACAGATCTTTGCAACTTCGGCCATACCCTGCCCTTTCGCAGATAGAGTACTACTTAAATACGTCCCCACTCGGATAGGTACAATGTCTTAGCGCCTCAAAAGTGCACCAACAGCTTTAACTTAATTTTGAAGATCAAACTGGCGACGCTACGAAAAGCGCCAATAAAGATATTTCTCGGCTCTGGTACGTGATTGAATTTCCCATCGGGATCGACAGAAGCACCATTACGGATTGAACCTATGGCGCAGGCCTCGCGACTTATTTCAGACGAAGCAGACGGTTTACATAGGCAGGCGTTCAACACTCGACAGCATTTCTGGATCGAGGGTCATCACGGCTTTGTCCAAACAAATCCTAAAACTAAGGAGAATGTCGCATTGCCCGCGCTATTCCAGCAGGGTAAGTGGTCGACGCAAGCCGTGGGAAACGCCTAATGGATGGCCGCAAAAGCGAGTGAACATGCGTACCTCCTTAATCGTAAGCGAGCCTTTCAGATAGATAACTTAGAAACAACGAATACAACCAACGCACCTAAGCGGGGGATAATGATGACTGATAATACGACTCTATACGATCGGCCTATATCCGAAATAGACGACGAGCAGCTGCCAGTGCCGCAACACAGGCTACATGGGGCAGGTCACTTTCTTGGGCTTTATGGCTCCGAACATGTTGCTGCCACTGAATTTGTCATTGGAGCCGCATTCGTGGCCATGGGCGCGACGATCGGTGATATTCTCATCGGGTTGCTCATTGGAAACGCACTCGCGGTGCTTAGCTTCTGGCTTATAACTGCACCAATCGCCGTCAAAACACGGCTTAGCCTGTATTCCTACTTAGATAACTACATGGGGGCCCTGCTTCCACGCCTGTACAACGGTGCGAACGCGCTAATTTTCATAGCCATTTCGGCAGCGATGATCACCGTTTCAGCGACTGCGGTTAGGGCTTTGTTCGATATACCGCCACAAATTCACCCTTATCCAAGCGACATCACCTTTGCCCTTATTGCTGCATCCGCAAGTATGATCGCGGTTTCCGTTGCCTATTTTGGGTTCAATGTGGTGGCTGAATTTGCGACAATTTGCACGCCCTGGCTGATGGTGATGTTCACAGCTGGCGGCATGGTGTTGATCCCATCCCTAAACGACACCCTAACTGGACATACAAGCTTAGCGAGCTTTACCGATTTCATAGATCTGGCCGGGGCAACGGTGTTTACAGGCATCAATGCACAAGGTGAACCGGGAATAGGTTTATTCGAGGTAATTGGTTTTGCATGGGCCGCTAATACATTTGCTCATTTCGGCCTCGTCGACATGGCGCTCCTTCGATATGCACGCAAGTCCGTCTATGGTCTATGTACAGCGACAGGAATGATGTTTGGCCACTACATTGCCTGGATATCGGCAGCGCTTATGGGGGCCGCGACAGCATCAGTCATGAAGCTAAACGTCGCTGTCGTCTCCCCTGGCGATGTTGCGTACTACGCATTGGGAGCCACTGGTTTTGTGATCGTCGTCATTGCGGGCTGGACAACGGCCAATCCCAATCTCTACCGTGCCGGTCTCGCTGCACAGGCTGTCTTCCCCACAGTCTCTCGTCAAAAGATCACACTCATGGTGGGCGCTGTGGTCGTGGTCGGAAGCTGCTTCCCATTCATCTATCGCAGCATCCTGCCCATCCTCGCCTATGCGGGTCTGGTGCTTGTACCGGTCGGTGGCATCGTGTTTGCAGAACAACAAATCTTTTCGCGCATCGGGATGAAGCCCAATTGGCACCGCCTTAAAGGCGCAAAAGACAACATGCCTGCGTTGATCACATGGGGGGCGTGTTTGATCTTTGGTTTCGCTTTGAACGCGATCAATATCATTCCTTTTGTTTATTTATTCTTGCCAACTTGGGCTCTGTCGATCCTGCTTTATACCTTTTTAGCGAAACAAGCAGGCGCTGGCGAACACTACCCTGATGCTGAGAAACGCGAAGCTGACTTTAACCAGAGAATTGTCGAGCACCACAAAGAATTAGCACAAACAGAGACCTACAACCCCGTTACAGACACCACAACTCTGTCCAAGCTCATCAAAGTGGTCTGGATTGTCATTGGCCTTCTTGTGCCCGCAGTGCTTGCTTGGCGGGTCCTCTTCAACAGCCCTGATCTGTACGCTTATCACGATAATCGCGAGCTCTTTTACCAAACTACCATCTGGTGCACATTGATCTATTTCGCGTTCGCGTGGTGGGGCCTGCAACGTTCAAAGAAATTTTCAAAACGTCAGAGCGTTTAGGGACACGCAACGACCGCAAAAAGCCTGCTCTAATAATCAGATGGGCGTGAACCTCGCGCCTGTTTGGTTATTCCAGTGAACTAAATTGTAACAAGAGCCACTTTTGAAAACGGTTAAACATAAATTACTTTTCATTTTGGCTTTTTATGGTCCTCATCAAATACTAGAGGCGCCCGAATACCAGATCACTCGCTCCCGGAGCAATTTGCACCGGGAACAAGCAGGTTTTACTAGTGAGCAGCATCGATCTTATCGAAATCGAGGACGTTCTCTTCTGGGGATGCATCAACAGCGGCAACCTCTGCACGCTTCGTCAGCAGAATATAGATGACGCAGGCAAGGTAGATCCCAATAACAACTGCGCCAATCCACTGAATTTGCAGCCACTGACTTTGGAAAGCCAATGTTAGTCCGAATAGAACCGCGACATTGGCTGCGATGTATCCAACTTTACCTAAGCGATCTGGCGTGAGCGTAAGATTGTCTGAATAAAGACGGATCAAACTGTCTAACGAGTTAATCACGAAGGTCACCCCAACGATAACCATGGCGATGTTCAATACGCCCGTCGTATCGATCCCATTGGCGTAATAGAAATACAGCACAGAGAACCAGATCGCGAGCGGGATGGATGGGACAACCAGCAAGGCCAGCAACAAATATTGCGTGCGCAATCCGCCTATGAATCGCGATGTAAACTGACCGATCATGATCGACCAAGCAAACCACCAGAACAGATAAAACTCATGGTAGTCATTGATCGGGGTCGCAAATTTATGAATGTTCCCGAAGTACCCTGTCGTGAGATCGCTCAAGTTTGCTGCCATCGCTCCAAAACCCATGCCTGCATACAGCCACATGAATACAATCAGCCCAATAAACAAAAAGGCTGAGCCGACACTCAGTATGCGGACAAATTTGATGTCCGTACTTGAATATGCAGCCGCCAGAATAACGCAGAAAACGATTAGATAGAACGTGGTGATCACCGTCTCACCATCGCCTAGCTCTGGGATATAGAATGGCAAATAAACAAGAAACAAGCTGGCCGTGAACGCACAGGTTCCGACAATAACGATATTGTTCAGTATCTTAACAAACGGGATCTGAAAGAATTTGACCCTTGGCTCCACAACGCAAAAGTAAAAGCTGGTCAGGAAGTAAAAGCTCCAAATCAAGAATCCCCAGAATCCAAACTCAATCGCGAGAGGGTTTGTGAACCCGTATTCCGCCGCATTGGCAGGGTCTGCATAGGTCGGAAACTCACCAAGCGGAAACATTATCAGGCCCACATCCAGTCCAGATGTGAACAAAATAGCGATAAAGGTGAAAAGCGGCACAGGTGTAACCCCGATAGCACGTAGATTCCACCATTTGACAACGCAGAATGCGACTAAAACAAGTGCAAGCACGATCCCAAAAGATATGATCATTGATAGTATAGTAGCCATTTATTGCCTTCCCAATTGGTATATGCGGTTCTCCGCTTCTGCTAGCAGAGTTGTTTGCGAGCAGAAATATTTTGCACAAATCTAATGCTTATTGCACATCCGTGCTATAAATTTTTTTGACGTAGCGGGTGTACAGATGATTGGAAGCGAGATTGGACATCAATAATCAGTTCCATTCGGCGTAACCAGCTTAGTCAGGCGACGATAACTGCCATCTACAGGCATGGGATTGCGGACTTGACCGTCGCCCAGATCGCAAAGGATGCACAGGTCTCCACGGGCAACATTCATTATTACTTCGGGGGTAAAGAGGCGTTGCTTTAAGGAAGCATGCGCCACCTCTTGTCGCTGCTTGGTCTTGCGTATCAGTATCGCTTACTCTAAGAGAGCTCGTATCGTCGCCCGCCGATCAAACGCCACAAAACTGGATGGTAGGCTATTCTGGGAGTGGTGAAAGACGCCCACCCAATTGACCTAGCTGCGATGACAAAAAGTGAATGCGAACTACTTGACGGCTAGCTGTTTTGAGGTTGTTACGCTGCTTTTCATTCAGCGCCTCCTTCCGGTTTAGCTTTTAAATACGCTTAGAAAGCTTGTTGATGTCGCGCTCTAGTGCGGCGAGGGTTTGATAAGGTGGAAGCTTTGGGTTGGCGTCCTACCGGCAGATATACGTCAATTAGAAGGCATTGCTGATGATTTCTAAAATCGTAGCTTACATTAGGTGGCTCCCACTCAACATACGTTGGTTCTGGGCATACTCTGGATTTTCGAAAAATCTTCCAGACTCTACAAGGCTGAAAAGGTTACGAAAAATTCACGCTCCCAATGGACCAAAACAAATAATAATGTCCCAAATAGCGGTTGCTCTATGGCGGGTCGGCCAAAATGATCAAGCGCTTGCAATGTTCCAGAAAGCACGAGACAGCGAACTGAGCTGGGATGGTAGAAAGAACAAGAATGTATCTCAATACATCATTTTCTACAGTGAATACTGTTCAAAACTGATCCGTTTTGGGGCCCACCATGAACCAGATCCGGATTTGATCAATGATTTTCAACACCTCAAATCACTGTCCACACCAGAAAGCATTAAGAACTACAAGATGCCTCTACCTACCTCACCCAACGGTTATCTCCTGTAGTCCTAGCGATCAGTTTTCCGTCCTTCCCGCGAGTACGGCTGCGTTTTCTAGTGCGGTTAGCGTCGGCTTGAAGTTCCGCAGACCGATTACATGCCATTGTTCAGGATAATTTTGATGGCGTGTTTTAACACGAGAAACTTGCCGTGTTTGGACCCAGTTCTGGGCATTTGCTCCCTATCGGCCAAAACTGGCCAGACTCCATAAGATCAACAGGGCACGCGTGAAAAGCAATATTGTTTCACCACTCAAGTCTCTTGTCTCGAAAGAAGATGTGCAAGTCATGACAAATGCGATTCAAGGCTACATGGATGGCATCTGGATTCACGTCGCGCAAACAAAGGATAATTTCGATCTTAACGAAATACAATCGGAAGCAGTGCGCTTCGTTGATCAAGTGATTAACTCGCGAACAACACCTTGAGGGTGAAGCCTCGCAAGGTTACCGAAACTGATACATTTTATCCACGTCTCTGACTGTAACGCTCTAAAACAGCCATTGCCGAAGATCTGGCTAAAACAAAGCTAAAGACTTCGATCAAAGTTTCCGAACCGCCCTGGATTGCCTCGCAAATCCAAGGAAACTCTGGGAAACAGGTCAAATCGACGACTACAAAGCCCTGCTAAACTTGGTATTTACAACGCCAATTCCATACACCCGAAACAAAGATTTTTGAACCGCAAAAACCAATAGTGTTTTCAATGCATTAAAGGGCATTTTGTCAAGCGATAGTGAAATGGCGGGGAGCCAGGGAGTCGATCCCTGGGAACGCGTTAACGTTCAACGATTTTCAAGGCCGATGGTTATTTTGTTTTTTCAGTATGTTAGGAAAATATTTCCCCAAGACAAATACAGAACATAATGAGAAAATGGGAAGCTGCCTTCTATGACTGTCTACCTAGCTCAAGTCTTTGAACGAATGCCACCGCTCTCAGCCGACAAATGTCTCCTTACACGGGTTTCTTGAGTCGCCCAGCTCAACGCGACCTAGGTGTCCGTCAAGCTTGAAATTCTGGAAACGCTTGGCGGAAACCGGACATCCCACGCCACGCTGCCAACCAAGGAAATTCTGCGCACGCTCAAAGGAGGTTGAAGCGCAGCAAACAGTATCTGCTAAAATTAGAACCACTGTTGCCAAGTACCCATCAAGAGACAAAAGTTGCATCTACTTGGCCAAATTCAACGCTAGGGACATCCTAGGCTATTGGCAGCTCCACAACTTACTTCCCAAAGTCCTTATCCTGGTGATTGGACGTTTTCGTTGACCCACACGTGATCTTAGGAAATTGTTAACTTTTTCCTCAGAGTGTTACGATATTTATTTTTCAATGACGAATGGAAGTTAGAATGAATTTAGTTGGAACTGAAGCTTCAGACCTTTTCTACGGGACAAACGGCAATGACACGCTTTCCGGTGGTGCGGGAGACGATGTTCTGGTGGGAGAAGCTGGAAACGACTCGCTCCATGGTGGATCCGGAACCGATTATTTGTATGGCGGCGCAGGGGATGACATCCTCGATGGTGGCACCGATCAAGACACCATAAAAGCAGGCAACGGCGATGATACCATCCGACACTTCGCTGGAGACGCCGAGTATCTGCAGGACGAAATTGAGGGTGGC
>CANMPD010000013.1 GCA_947499635.1 uncultured Paracoccaceae bacterium
TCTAAAATCATCGACTAAGTCCGGACTTACGGATTTACGATCAAGGCAAAGGCCTCCCAATCGGGAGGCCTTTGTGCATTGGGAGGCTACTATATGTTAATAAACGTGTTTTTAGTGCTGCGATTTGGGAGATAACAACAGGGCATAACCAGTTGCGCTTGCACTGTCTGCATAGAAAACTTATGCGACGTAGTTAGATCATTTTGCAATGTTTGGACTGACCGTGCGCTTCTTTTGTCTAGGCCTTCTGTTGGCATTTCAATTTTCTCTTGCAGCGTTTGGAGCGATGGCGCAGGAGTCGCGCGATCTCACGGTGCAGACGGTGACACGGCCACCATTTTCTATGGTGAAAGAAGGGGAAGAGACCGGGTTTAGCTTGGATCTCTTGTCTGAAATCGCGGACCGGCTGAATTGGAATTTGAATATCCAACGCAATGATAACTTTGCGGCAATGCTTGCAGCCGTAGAAGATGAAAATGCAGATGTTGCGGCTGCTAATATCTCAATCACGGCTTCACGCGAAGCAACCATGGACTTTAGCCAGCCAATTTTTGAAAGCGGGCTGTCAATTATGGTGTCCGCAGAGGATGTCTTGGAGCCCAATTTGATGCGGGCGCTGTTTTCCTGGGACTTGGTTTTTGCAATTGGTATCGCATTCCTAATGCTGTCGGCTGGTGGGATGCTCATGTGGGTCTTTGAACGCAAAGCGCAGCCCTATTTTGACCGACCTTTAAAAGAGGCTTGGTTTCCCTCCTTTTGGTGGGCACTGAATTTGGTGGTGAATGGAGGCTTTGAAGAGCGTGTTCCTCGCAGTGTTTTTGGGCGCGTGTTCGCGGTTTGCCTTGTGTTGTCGTCGCTGTTTATTGTGTCGGTCTTTGTTGCGAAAATAACCGCTGTTATGACTGTTGAAGCAATCACAGGCACAGTGACCGGAGTAAATGATTTATATGGTAAGCGCGTGGGCACGATTTCGGGGTCAACGGCCCAAGGGTTTTTGACGCGCCGGGAAATTGATGTGATTGCTTATCGTGATCTAACAGGCTTGATTAATGCGTTTGAAACGGGTGCAATCAAAATTGTTGTATTCGATGCGCCTATTTTAGATCATTATGTGAACGAAGGTGGGTATCAGTTTGGTCGAGTAATCGGAAGCCGTTTTCTTGCGGAGTACTATGGCTTTCTGTTCGCGGATGACTCTGATTTTGTAGAACCTTTGAACCGCGAGCTGCTCTTGATGCAAGAAGATGGAAGTTATGATCAGATATATACTAAATGGTTTGGTGCTCGACAGTAACGTCGAGCAGGAGCTTAGTGCAGCAAACCGTTTTCAGCGGCAGAGATCTCGTCTCCAAAGTATGGTGTCATCTGAGCGACGATAACGGCATTTTCTTCTAACGCACGTTGCATCAGTGTCCGCTCTTCAGTTTCGATCTCATGTCCGGCGGCTTCGCGTTCTTGGATTGTGCCATATCCTGTAACGTCCAAGGGCGCGGTATCGGCCTGTTTTAGGATAGCAACTGTTTCGCGCACAGCTTCGGCTTCATCCACGCCCGAGGCGTAGATCATCAAGGCTGCGCCTGTTGCGTCTTTAGGCAGCCCGTCTCCGTCCTTGCGTCCGATTTGGACAAGAAGGGTGTAGACTTGTTGGCGGGAGATTTTCTTTTCACTCATAATCGACCTGTGCCAAGCTTTTCGTGCGTGGTCAATGTCTTTACTTTGGTTGAGCGTACACCAATAGAAAAACGCCCCCAATTGGGGGGCGTTAAGGTCTCATTGCAGACTTGTTTTAATCGCGCAGTAGTTCGTTGATGCCAGTTTTGGAACGTGTCTTTTCATCGACGCGTTTTACAATCACTGCACAGTACAGATTGATTCCGTTTTTGGAGGGCATCGACCCTGCGACAACAACCGAATAGGGGGGAACTTCACCATAGGTAACTTCGCCGGTTTCACGATCTACGATCTTGGTTGATTGGCCGATAAATACGCCCATGCCCAAAACAGATCCTTCGCGAACAATACAGCCTTCAACGACCTCGGAGCGAGCGCCAATAAAGCAGTTATCTTCGATGATGGTTGGGCCTGCTTGCATTGGCTCTAAAACACCACCAATTCCGACGCCGCCAGACAAGTGCACATTCTTACCGATTTGAGCGCAAGAACCAACAGTGGCCCAAGTGTCGACCATCGTACCAGAGTCGATAAAGGCACCTAAATTCACAAAGGATGGCATCAAGACAACGCCAGGAGCGACATAGGCGGACTTGCGAACAACAGCATTAGGAACGGCGCGAAAGCCTGCTTCTTTCCATTGTGCTTCGCCCCAGCCTTTGAATTTGCTGTCGACTTTGTCCCACCAGCCAGAACCTTGTGGGCCGCCTGATTGCTCTTCCATGTCTTTGATGCGAAACCCGAGCAAGACGGCTTTTTTAGCCCACTGGTTTACATACCAAGAACCATCATCTTGTTTCTCTGCGACACGTAGTGCGCCACTGTCCAACGCGCTTAATGTGTCCTCGATAGCCTCGCGTGATTCTCCCGTTGTTGCAGGGGTAATCGTGTCACGGGCCTCCCATGCGGCCTCGATTGCGGCTTCCAGCTGCGCGTTCGACATGTGCTTTCACTCCAGTTTAAAGTTCAGTTCGCGGCTTCATAACGCTATTCACAAGAAAGGTCATGGGGTACCGTGACATTGTTTCACGTGAGACGTAATTTTATTTATAGAACACGGCGTAAATGATCGCGCAGGCAATCACGTGCTTTGACGACTTCTCCGTTGCGGCAAGCCTCAAGTAAAACCGTATGATCAGGATCATTGCGCGAAACCCAGTCAGCTGCGAAATGAACAAAGATGTGGCGGGCGGTTAGAATTTGCAAATCCTCAATACTTGCAAGTAAGCGCGGCATCTTGCAGGCAGATAAAAGCGTGAGATGAAATATGCGATCCGCACGGTTCCATGCTAACATTGTTTTGGCAGCATCACAGTCTTGGCGTACTTGGTCAGCATTTGCCAAAACCTGATCCGTCATCTGTGGAATAGCATGAGAGAGTGCCAGACTTTCCAGAGCGATCCGCATTTCGATAACTTCGCGAATTTCAGTGGGTTCAAGTGATGCGACACGGGTGCCTTTATGAGGGACGGAATAGGCCAGACCCTTGGCTTCTAGGCGCAACAACGCTTCTCGAATCGGAACGTGGCTTGTCTCGTATTGACGGGCTAAGTGATCTTGGCGCAGTTTATCTTCTGCTTTCAGATCCCCGGTGACAATGCGTTCTAATAGCGTTTTGTAAATTCGGTCTGCGGTTGTCTCGATCATGTATGTTCGATAGGTGGCGACGGCAATCTAAGCAAGGGGCGTTAATGGGCTGCATTGGAAAACACTAGTTAATGTGTTGTGAACGCGTTACCTATAGGCTTTGTTTTTCTTCAAATGACAGGCTTGCTAAATGAGTGATGACCGCCACAGCCGTTTAACTGATGCCCATGCGGATATTGACCGCGCTGGTCATGTTCCTTCAACACCGCAGACAAATTCACCGGTGTACCGTTTGGCATTTGCCGATGATGATTTCTTATGCCGCGAGGAGCTGCGTCCGGTAAGATTGCAACTTGAATTGCTCAAACCACAATTGATGCTGGATGAGCAAGGCATTGAAAGTACGGTTGTGATGTTTGGGGGTGCGCGTATTCCGTCGCCAGCGAACAAAGACAAAGCACGGACCAAAACGCTTGCGGACCTTAGTCACTTTTATGAAGAGGCTCGCGTGTTTGCCAAAGAAATGACACAGCGTTCTTTGGCAACACAAGGCCGTAAACATGTGGTGGTTACAGGTGGTGGCCCTGGGGTGATGGAGGCCGGAAACCTAGGTGCTGTTGATGCGGGGGGAGCTTCGATCGGTTTGAATATTGTGTTGCCGCATGAGCAAGCGCCGAATGAATATGTGACGCCGGAATTATGCTTTAACTTTCATTATTTTGCGATCCGGAAAATGCACTTCCTCATGCGCGCCGAAGCGATTTGCGTCTTTCCAGGCGGCTTTGGGACATTAGACGAATTGTTCGAGGCGCTTACGCTTATCCAAACAGGCCGTATGGAGCCAGTCCCAATTGTTTTGTTTGGACGCGAGTTTTGGAAAACAATCATTAATTGGGAGGCTTTGTCGGATGCTGGCACGATTGCAGCAAGCGACCTAGAACTGTTTCATTTTGTTGATAGCTCTGCCGAAGCATTTGAAATTATCGATGCTTGGCGACCTGCACCGACCCGTGACACCTTACCTGGCCGTGAGTAGGCTGTAAAACGTATCAAATAAGATTGCGCAGAGTTTGAACCCTGTGCAATCATTTGTTCCATACAGTTAAATTAGGTAATGTTCCGATTTTAAAGCTTTGGTGTCGCAGCTTCAGCTTCGATCTGTTTGCGAGATTTTCTTGCGCGTTCGGTTGCTGATTTCAACTGTCCACAGGCTGCCATGATATCATCACCGCGTGTTTTGCGCACGGGGGATGCGTATCCAGCGTCGTGCACAATATCTGAAAACGCACGAATGCGATTGTTCGAAGATCGCTTATACGGGCTGCCTGGCCATTCGTTGAATGGGATTAAGTTGATTTTCGCCGGGATTTTATAACGTTTGATATGGTCAACAAGGCGATGAGCATCTTCATCGCTATCATTTACACCGGCAAGCATAACATATTCAAATGTGATCCGCTCTGAATTGGACACCTTTGGGTAGTCTGCCAAAGATTGCAAAAGCTGTTCAATATCCCAACGTTTGTTGATCGGAACCAGGATATCGCGGACATCATTTGTTGTTGCATGAAATGAAATTGCCAACAGGCACCCGATTTCTTCGGCAGTGCGTGCGATTTCGGGGACAACACCAGATGTGGAGAGGGTGATCCTGCGGCGTGAAAAAGAAATTCCTTCAGGGTCCATCGCGATCTTCATCGCGTCCCGGACGTTTTCAAAGTTGTATAGTGGTTCGCCCATGCCCATCAAAACGATGTTTGACAGCTTACGGCTCGTGTCATCTTTGCGGGTGCCCGGCACAGGCCATTCATCTAGATCATCGCGCGCCATCATAACTTGACCAACGACCTCAGCGGCTGTGAGGTTGCGGACCAGTTTTTGCGTTCCTGTATGGCAGAACGAACAGGTCAATGTGCAACCGACCTGCGACGAAATACAAAGTGTCCCACGGTCGTCTTCTGGAATGTACACAACTTCGACTTCATGACCGCCATTGATGCGGACAAGATATTTGCGGGTTCCATCTGTCGATACTTGCTTTGAGACAACTTCGGGAATGCGGATTTCAAAATGTTCTTCAAGCTGTGCCCGGTAAGCTTTGGCGAGATTTGTCATATCGGCAAAGTCGCGTTTGCCCCATTGGTAAATCCATTGCCAGATTTGCCCAACACGCATCTTTGCCTGTTTTTCAGCCGTGCCATGGGTGATCAATGCCTCACGCATCTGTGTGCGAGTGAGGCCAACCAAGTTTATTTTCCCGCCCACAGGTTCTTTACGGGGTAGGGTCATCACATCTTGGGTAATCGGTGCTTTAGAAGCGATTTGTTTATCGGACATGATTTTGACACTCAGATTGGGCACGTTAAGACGTCGGATGGATGTGGCATAGGGCAAAACGCACCTGTGAATTGGTCAGGCGCAACTACGTGAATGACGCTCTATATCCGAAACGAGAGAAAGATCAAAATGATTCCGGACCATGACAGCCCAAGACACGCTGCTATACCCGATATGCATAGCAGCATATTTTACTTATTATAGTTTGTCAGCGTTGCGGTTATTTGCAGCGCTTGCTTGCGTCATCCAAAGCGGCCGTAAATCCCAACAGCGAAAACGTATCTTTGGTTTGGGTCCCACGTGCCGAGCGTGCCGTCAAGATAGCCGATGCACCTCGTTTCATTTCAGCGACAATTTTGGCATCATCGCCAGCACTTTCTGGCCATGCCCATTCTCCATCTGTGAACAGTTTAAATTCAACGTCGCCGATTTTGAGATCAACCTGAGAGTTGGGGGCAAATGGGTAGCCACCGGTAAATGTGACGAAAGGTGTATTACCTTGCTCTGCTTGGTAAAAAACAAAGAGTAAAATGTCACTGCGTCGTACAGGGACAACACGTCCATCACGGGTGTTGACAGTATCCTTGGGAGTAGAGCGCGCATAGCACTGACGCGGGTCAGTTGCTTCGATCACATCCCAATCAACTTGTGAATTTACCGCAGTCTGTGTACCTGCGCTTTGCGCTGTCGCTGGGTTTACCAAAAAGCCGCTGGTTAAAGCTGCCATAAGCATTGCGCCTGCAATTTTGCCTGTTGTTTTCAACATATGTCCCGCCTCCAAGACGATCTTGAATCTGATTTCCCGCTGTTCGAGGTCTGCTTTTTGCAGTTTCTTTGCGCCCGACGAACTGCGAAGACACAACCACAATAAGCAAGTAAGAGCTATGTGGAAAAGTCGCATTCGGCAGGAATATGCCATATTCATAAGAAAAAGTAGGTGATAAACATACGAATGTGGCTTTGCCTCGTAATTCATACCCAGAAAGGCACAGACCTCATGTCCCCTCATCGTCGTAGCGTACCTCTTGTTGAACTTTGGCGTGGAGATCTCCTTGAGAGTGAACATAGCGGACACGCGGTTGTCTGTCGTGACGATGGAGAAATTTTGCGGGCCTGGGGGGATGCCGATGCGGTGATCTACCCTCGATCCTCGGCAAAAATGATCCAAGCTCTACCCTTGGTGACATCCGGCGCTGCAGCAAAGCATCACCTGACAAGTGAGCAACTTGCGCTTGCGTGCGCCTCTCATAACGGGGCGGACATTCATACAAGTCGGGTACAAAACTGGCTTGATACCTTGGGGCTCAATGAGGCGAGCCTTCTTTGCGGAGTGCAGCCGACACGTGATAGGGAACTGCGTGACAATATGATCCGTGCAGGACAAAGCGCGTGCCAGTTCCACAATAACTGTTCTGGTAAGCATGCTGGTTTCTTAACGCTTACGCAGCATTTACAAGCGTCATCTGATTACGTCGATATTTCTCATCCAGTACAAAAAGCCTGCCGTACAGCCTTTGAAGAAGTGACCGATGCAACAAGTCCAGGTTACGGGATAGACGGGTGTTCTGCTCCAAATTTTGCCACAACAGTTCATGGCTTGGCGCGCGCAATGGCATGGTTTGCGAGTGCCTCCGCACGTAATGATATTTCTGCACGCAGTGCCACACAATTGGTCGAAGCAATGATCGCACATCCCGAGCTGGTGGCAGGCCGAGGACGGGCATGTACCCGTCTTATGCGGGCGACGCAGGGGAGAGCCGCGATTAAAACCGGCGCCGAAGGAGTCTTTGTTGCAATTATCCCCGAGAAGAAAATCGGGATTGCGTTAAAAATCTCTGATGGCGCGACACGCGCGGCGGAGACTGTTATTGCTGCTTTGTTGGTGCGTTATGGTGTTCTAGATGCTGATCATCCAGAGGCGCAGGCCTATACACAAGCCCCAATTACGAACTGGGCAGGAACGCATTGCGGCGAAATGCGGCCAGTGTCTGGCCTTGTGGGGTGATTTCAATCTTGTGTCACGCTTGCCTTTTGAGGTGCGGCACAGATTAATTTCAGAAAAGATCCCATATCAGTTTACCTGCAAGACTGAGGGAACTGATCACGAGCAAAGGTTTAATAACAGGCGCACCGATGCGTTGTGCAACTGCAGCGCCAAATTGCGCGCCGATGAATTGCGCAACACCCATTGCAAGTCCCGTAGCCCACAATGGAGTCGCGACGAGGGAAAAGGCAAGTAGGCTGCCAAAATTGGATGCTAAATTTAGAAATTTGGTATGAGCTGTCGCTTTTAAAATTCCATACCCAGCAAGAGTGACAAACCCCAGCATAAAGAAGCTGCCTGTTCCGGGCCCGATTAATCCATCGTATCCTGCGACCACTGGAATAAGCGTTACAAGCAGTAAGCCCTGCGACATGCGCCGCTGTCGACTGGTGTCATCTAGCCCTTTTTTGAACGCAAAAAACAGTGCGATTGAAATGAGTAAAAAGGGGAGTAAGAGTCTGATAAAGTCTGTCGGAAGCACTGTGATTAAGAGGGACCCGGCAAATGCGGCTATCAACGAGACCAATGCAGGAATGGCTTGTTCGCGCAAGTCCACATGCCCGCCGCGCGCATATGACAAAGCTGAGGACGCTGTCCCAAATACGGATTGAACTTTGTTCGTAGCCAGTGCGGTAATGGGATCTAAGCCTGCCATGAAAATCACTGGCAAAGTAATTAATCCGCCGCCGCCTGCTATGGCGTCGACAAATCCAGCGACAAAACCGGTTAAGACCAGAAGCAGAAGAATTTCAGTGCTGACTTCAAACATGGATTAATGCGCGAAATCGTTTTTGCTGTAGCCTTGCAGATACAGGAGTGCTGTCAGATCGCCATAGTTGATGCGGATGTCACATTCAGCAGCCACTGAAGGTTTTGCATGCAAGGCGACACCGGCGCCCGCGCGACCTAACATTCCAAGATCATTGGCGCCATCACCAACCGCAATAACATCGTCCTGCGAAAGGCCCAGACGTGCAGTAATTTCTTCCAATGCGGTCACTTTGGCTTGGCGGCCTAGGATTGGCATACCGACTTCGCCTGTCAGGACATTATCATTGACGAGCAGCGTATTGGCACGGTTTTCGTCAAAACCAAGTTCAGCGGCTACATGGTGCGTAAAAGCGGTAAATCCACCAGAAACAAGCGCGGCATAGCTACCGTTTGTCTTCATGGTTGCGAGGAGTTCTTTACCTCCGGGCATGAATGTAATCCGTGATTTCAGGACATCTTTTATAACACTTTCGGGTAACCCTTTGAGCAAGCTGACACGTTCCCGTAGGGCGCCTTCAAAGTCCAGCTCACCATTCATCGCACGAGCCGTAATATCCTTTACACGCTCTCCTACGCCGGCTTCGTCGGCCAGCTCGTCAATACATTCTTGCTGGATCATGGTGCTGTCCATATCGGCTAACAGCATTTTCTTACGCCGACCTTCCACAGGCTGGATTACGATATCTATTTTGTTGTTTTGCAGGTCGCTCCAGACATCCCAACGGTTGTCTGGGAGTGTTTCGAACGCGAATTCAGCTGCGATATTTGCGTTTAACCAGGTGATTTCACCTCCTCCCCAAGCATTGCGTAGAGCCTCGACTAAAGGGGCCTCAAGCAAGGGAGTGGCGGGGTTCACGATCAGGGTAGCGACAAACATGGCGAATTCCTTTGTGGCGGAGTTGCCCTTTCTTATCCTTGCGATACAGCTGGGGCTAGGGCCGAAGCGAAATTTGGCAAAGTTTCCTATTGGCGTCGTAGTGCGTCACTGTGTGTCGGAAAATTGCAGCAATAAGACGCAATTGAGATATTTTTACTGTTGAGCTTTGGTCTCTAGCCGCTTAATGCGGTCGGCGGGACACCTCTCCCCAACGAGAGGCGTATATCTGAAAGGATAGCATTAATGGCTATTGAACAACCGGCAGCGCGCCCGGAAAACCCGCGCTTTTCTTCTGGCCCCTGTGCCAAACCTCCTTCATTTGATTTGACAAAACTCGCTGGTGCGCCTCTGGGCCGCAGTCACCGTGCCGCAGTCGGTAAGGATAAGTTGAAGGCTGCCATCGAAGGCACGCGCGAAGTTTTAGGAATCCCAGCTGATTATAAAATCGGTATCGTTCCTGCGTCTGACACTGGCGCAGTTGAAATGGCTATGTGGAATCTCCTTGGGGAACGCAAAGTCGAAATGGTTGCTTGGGAAAGCTTTGGTGCTGGTTGGGTGACTGACGTCGTTAAACAGTTGAAAATCGACGCCGAGGTCAAAACAGCTGACTATGGACAAATCGTTGATATGACGACGATTGATCCAAAAAACGACGTCGTCTTCACGTGGAACGGGACAACATCTGGCGTGCGTGTTCCAAATGGTGACTGGATTAGCGATGACCGCGAAGGGCTGACAATTTGCGATGCAACGTCTGCTGCTTTTGCTCAGGATTTGCCTTGGGACAAACTGGATGTCACCACGTTCTCTTGGCAGAAAGTTCTGGGCGGGGAAGCTGCACACGGGATGATCGTTCTAAGCCCACGCGCTGTTGCACGCCTTGAAAGTTATACGCCTGCGTGGCCGTTGCCAAAGATCTTCCGTTTGACCAAAGGCGGTAAGCTTATTGATGGTATCTTTACGGGGGCGACTATTAATACGCCGTCCATGTTGGCGGTTGAAGATTACCTGCTCGCCCTGGATTGGGCGCGTTCAGTCGGTGGTCTTAAAGGGCTGATTGGTCGTGCGGACGCGAACGCCAATGCTGTACATGCATTTGTTGCTGAAAACGCTTGGATCGATAACTTAGCTGCTGATGACGCGACGCGGTCAAATACGTCAGTGTGCCTGAAGTTCGCTGATGCACGTATTCAGGATGGTGCTGCTTTTGCCAAGGCAGTTGCAAAACGTCTGGAAGCGGAAAATATCGCGCTGGATATCGGCGCTTATCGCGATGCGCCAGCCGGTCTTCGGATTTGGTGTGGTGGTACTGTCGAGACGGCTGACATTGCGGCGATGCTTCCGTGGTTGCAATGGGCCTTTGAGGCGGAAATCGCAGCGCAAGCTTAAGGTTTGTTGCTCGGCGGAAACGCCGGGCGTCCCATCTTGTATAATAATTGGCCGATACGCATTGGCCTCCCGATATGAAGGACCAAAATCATGGCTCCCAAGGTACTTGTCTCTGATAAACTGTCTGAAACCGCTGTTCAAATCTTTCGCGATCGCGGCATCGACGTAGATTTTTTGCCAGATGTTGGCAAAGATAAAGCGAAATTGGCCGAAATTATTGGCCAGTATGACGGCCTTGCTATTCGCTCGGCAACCCGTGTGACGCCAACGATTCTTGAGGCGGCAACCAATCTTAAGGTTGTTGGACGTGCTGGTATCGGCACAGATAACGTCGACAAGGAAGCCTCTTCGAAGAAGGGTGTGATCGTGATGAACACGCCTTTTGGCAATATGATCACGACCGCCGAACATGCGATTGCAATGATGTTCGCTGTGGCACGCCAGATCCCTGAGGCATCCGCATCCACGCATGCTGGCAAATGGGAAAAGTCCAAATTTATGGGCGTTGAACTCACCAATAAAACATTGGGTGTGATCGGCGCAGGTAACATTGGCGGGATCGTCTGCGAACGTGCGCGCGGCCTGAGAATGAAAGTGGTGGCGTTTGACCCATTCTTATCGCAAGAAAAAGCGGACAAGATGGGCGTCAAAAAGGTTGAGCTTGAAGAGTTGCTGGCCCAAGCTGACTTTATCACTTTGCATGTTCCTTTGACGGACGGCACCAAAAATATCCTTTCCGCGGAAAATTTGGCAAAAACCAAAAAAGGCGTTCGCATCATTAACTGTGCACGCGGTGGTTTGGTTGATGAAGTGGCATTGGCAGAGTTGTTGAAGTCTGGGCATGTTGCAGGTGCGGCGTTTGATGTTTTCGCTGAAGAACCCGCCAAAGAAAACGTGCTTTTCAATCTGCCAAATGTTGTCTGCACACCACACCTTGGGGCTGCGACAACAGAAGCACAAGAAAATGTTGCCCTGCAAGTGGCAGAGCAAATGTCGAACTATCTGCTGACCGGTGCAGTCGAGAACGCGTTGAATATGCCGTCGGTAACCGCCGAAGAGGCGAAAGTTATGGGCCCATGGATCAAGTTGGCAGATCATTTGGGCAACTTTGCAGGTCAAATGTCCGACGAGCCGATCACTGCAATTAATATCCTGTACGATGGCGTTGTCGCAGAAATGAACCTCGATGCGTTGAATTGTGCGGTTATTGCGGGACTTATGAAAAACGTAAATCCTGATGTAAACATGGTCTCGGCGCCCGTTATTGCCAAAGAACGTGGCATAAAAATTTCGACGACCAATCAGGATAAATCCGGTTCCTTTGATGGATACATCAAGGTGACGGTTGTGACTGCAAAACGCGAACGTTCGATCGCAGGGACATGTTTTGCGGATGGTAAACCCCGGTTTATCCAGATCAAGGGCATCAACATTGATGCCGAAATCGGTTCACATATGCTCTATACCACCAACAAAGACAGCCCTGGTATAATCGGTGTGTTGGGTAAGACAATGGGTGACAACGATGTGAATATCGCAAACTTTACCCTAGGTCGTGCGGATGTCGGTGGTGAAGCAATTGCGCTTTTGTATGTTGATGCACCTGTTCCTGCTGAAGCGCGCGCTAAATTGGCAGAACTGGGCTTGTTCACGCAGATTAAGCCTCTGAAATTTGACGTCTAAAGCGCGTCTATTTTACTAACTAAGACGGCCTGCTCGTGAGAGTGGGTCGTTTTTATGTGTCATGTGGGTCAATTTATGCTTTTGCTACAAAAGCAGAGCTGATTACAAATGAGGAGCCTTTCGTATGAGCAATCCAATCTATGTTATTGGCGATATCCATGGACATCTTGATAAACTTGAGCGGGCATTGACGCTGGTTGAGGCAGATGGAGGCGCTGATGCTCATATTGTCTTTTTAGGGGACTACGTTGACCGCGGTCCCGATAGCAAGGCGGTGATTGACCGTCTGATCGCGGGGAAAGACGCCGGGCGAAACTGGATATTTCTTAAGGGAAACCATGACCGAATGTTCGAGTGGTTTTTGGAAGATTTCCCACGAGAAGACCCCCATCTACCAGTCGAGTTGTATTATCTGCAGGACCGTATTGGTGGTCCACAGACATTGGCCTCGTATGGGGTGGATGCAGGGCCTCGAGATCGTAAGTGGGATGTTCACCAGCAAGCGCGTATTGCTGTGCCACCAGAACACGTCGCGTTTTTACAAGGTTTGCGGAGCTATTATGCGCATGGTCCTTTGTTGTTTGTTCATGCCGGTATTCGACCGGGCGTCCCTCTTGGTGAGCAAAGCGATCATGATTTGATGTGGATCCGACAAGGATTCCTTGAGTACCAAGAACCACATCCATGGCTTGTGGTACATGGACATACGGCACTTGAGACACCAACACATTTTGGAAATCGTATTGATCTTGATGGTGGTGCAGCCTACGGGCGCACCTTGGTGCCTGCGGTATTTGAGGGAAGCAATGTCGCCCTTTTAACGGAAACGGGCCGTGTGGAAATTACGCAGGGTTAATATAACGTCTTAGACGAGGGCGCAGGGTTAAAATATATGCCCTGCGACCAGAACCAAAACTGCACCTGCTGCGATGCCCAAGGCAGCAGGACGCATCCAAGATTTGTCTCTACTTTTGTCTGTTTGGTTTTGCGCAATAAGTGCTGCTTCAACGAGAGAGGGGAGTCGTGGGCCGAAACGAGCGATGACTCTTGCTGTTTTTGCAATATCGGACAGGATCGCGCGTGGGCCAATTGAGGTTTTGATATAATCTTCGACAACTGGCTGCGCAACGTGCCAAATATTGATGTGCGGATCCAGCGAGCGTGCCACACCTTCGACCACGACCATGGTGCGTTGTAGTAAAATTAGTTCTGTGCGCGTTTCCATGCCAAAGCGCTCGGTCACTTCGAACAGATAATTCAATAGGCGCCCCATCGAGATATGCGTGGCATCCATACCAAAAATAGGTTCACCTACAGCGCGTAAAGCGCGGGCAAATTCATCGACATCTTGATGCGCGGGGACATAGCCAGCTTCGAAATGAACCTCTGCGACGCGTTTGTAGTCTCGACTGATAAAACCATAGAGAATTTCCGCATAGACGCGGCGTGTGTACTCATCGATATGACCCATGATGCCAAAATCGTAGGCAATAATGTCACCATTGGCGGCGACTTTCATATTGCCCTGGTGCATGTCGGCATGGAAAAATCCGTCGCGCAAAGCATGTTTTAAAAATAAGGTCAGGACACGATGTCCCAATGCGGTGCGATCGTGGCCGGCTGCGTCCAGCAGATCATTGTCGCCAATCGGTAGACCATCTGCCCACCCCATAGTCATTACGCGACGCGATGAGTGGTCCCACATGATCTTAGGCAGGACAAAATTCTCGTCATGCTCGGTATTGGCAGCAAATTCGGAAGCTGCTGCGCTTTCAAGGAGGAGATTCAACTCTCCGTTCACGACACCTTCGAAGTGAGAGATCACATCCATTGGGCGTAAACGTTTTGCACTTGGTGCAAAGAGGTCAACGATACGCGCGGCGAAATAAAACGCATCTACATCTTTGTGAAACGCGCGCTCAATACCAGGACGGAGCACCTTTACAGCGACTTCTTGGCCACTTTGCGCTAAACGGGCGCGGTGAACCTGCGCGATCGATGCCGCGGCGACAGGTTCTGAAAATTCCGAGAAAATTTCTGCGGCGGGCAATCCAAGTTCACGTTCGACTTCCGCCATTGCTTCATCGCGGGAAAAAGGAGGGAGGCTGTCTTGTAAGACACGCAATTGCGCGGCAAGCTCTGGACCAACGACATCAGGGCGTGTCGAAAGGATCTGGCCAAACTTAATATAGGCTGGGCCAAGTGCTGCAATTGCGCGTGTTGCCGGAGGCAAGCTCGGGTCGCCGCGATAGCCGATAAATTGAAACGGCCAACTTAGCGCGTAGGCCATCGCGCGTAGTGATGCAGGCGCATCAAATGCGTCGAGAACCACATTCATGGCATCAGAGCGTACCAAGGTTGCGCCAGTACGAATGAGGCGAATTATATTATGCGGGCCGCGCATGAGTTAGATTTTCCATCCAGAGTGAAGACAAGCAATGCCCATCGACATATTGCGATATTTTGCATTTTCGAACCCGGCCTCACGTACCATTGCGAGGAACGTTTCTTGGTCTGGGAAATTGCGGATTGATTCGACTAGATATTGATAGCTGTCGTAGTCGCCGGCAATCATCTTGCCCATGCGTGGGATAACGTTGAAGCTGTAAAGATCATAGAGCTTTTGCAGGCCGTCGTTTGGCAATTGGGAGAACTCTAGAACCATAAGACGTCCGCCAGGTTTTAGGACACGAAATGCTTCGTTCAGAGCTTCTTGAGGGCGGGTCACGTTACGAATCCCAAATGAGATCGTGTAGACATCAAAGGTATTATCCGCAAAAGGCAATGCCATGGCATCGCCGGTCACCCAGTTCAGACTTTCGGCTAGATCTTCGGCCTCTGCGCGTTTGCGCCCCTCTTCGAGCATTGGTTGTGTCAGATCAAGTACAGTAGAATGTCCGCTACCAGCGCGTTTTAAAAACCGGAAAGAAATGTCACCGGTTCCGCCTGCGACATCTAAAAGCCGTTGACCCGCACGTGGTGCGAGCCAATCCATCATCGCATCTTTCCAAACACGATGGATGCCAAGGCTCATGACATCGTTCATAATGTCATATTTAGATGCGACTGAATTAAAGACGCCCTGTACGCGTCCCGCTTTTTCATGTTCAGGGACGGTTTCAAAACCAAAATGGGTGGTGGATTGATTGTTGTCGTTCATAAGATCCTCCACAGGACTTTGCCGTTCCGCATGTTTCCATCTTGTTATAGTGCGTTAACGAGCAGGCACAATGCGCCCTGTGGTCCTAGGAGTGATGAAATGCCAGAATTGCCCGAAGTCGAAACTGTAATGAACGGGTTGCGCCCATCGATGGAGGGCGGTGTCATTTCACAGGCGCATGTTCGCAGACCTGATCTGCGCTGGCCATTCCCAGATAATATGGCAGAACGTCTAACTGGCGCGCGTGTGATGAAGCTGCGGCGCCGGTCTAAGTATATCCTTGCAGATCTGGATACAGGCGAGACGCTATTGGTGCATTTGGGAATGTCGGGGCGGATGACTGTTTCAGGGGACCCGCTAGGTCAGTTTGCGCATGAACACCCATCACAAGAAAAACACGATCATGTTGTGTTTGATATGGAGAGTGGCGCGCGCATTACCTTTAATGACCCTCGCAGATTCGGAGCGATGGATTTATTGCCGACCGATACGGCAGAGGCGCATAAACTTTTACAAGTGCTGGGGCCAGAACCTTTGGGGAATGATTTTCACGACTCACATCTGATCGCAGCTTTTAAGAATAAGAAATCGCCAGTCAAATCGGCGCTTCTTGATCAGAGAATCGTGGCAGGCTTGGGCAACATCTACGTATGTGAGGCGCTTTTTCGGGCAGGCATATCACCAATGTGTGTGTCCAAGGAAATTTCCGTCGATGATATTTCACAGCTCGTTGTCGTCATTCGTGAGGTCTTGCGAGATGCGATTGCGGCAGGGGGATCTTCGCTTAAAGATTTCCGGCAAGCCAATGGAGAACTTGGATATTTTCAGCATACCTTTGATGTTTATGGGCGGGAAGGTCAGCCATGTAAACGCGAAAGTTGTGTTGGCAACGTTCAACGGGTTGTGCAGTCGGGGCGCTCTAGCTTCTACTGTGATCAGTGTCAAAGATAGCTTGAACATGGGAGCGACCATGGTAATGACTCGAGATTAAGAGCAACAACGGGAAGTGAATTGCCATGGCTTATGAGACGATCAACGTTGAAAATCAGGACCACGTCTGCACGATCAAACTGCACCGGCCTGAAGCGTTGAACGCGCTCAATTCTGTACTGCTCAAGGAGCTGTGCAGTGCGCTGGAGGAAGCAGATTCAAGCGAGAAGACACGCTGTATTATCCTAACCGGATCTGAGAAAGCGTTTGCAGCAGGTGCTGACGTCAAAGAAATGGCAGAGATGAGCTATGCGGATGTTTTTTCCGCAAACCTGTTCGCCGAGGCAAATGACCGTATCACAGCAATCCGCAAGCCAATTATTGCGGCTGTTTCAGGGTATGCGCTGGGCGGGGGATGCGAGTTGGCGATGATGTGCGACTTTATTATCGCGTCCGATACGGCCAAGTTTGGCCAACCTGAAATCAATTTAGGTATTGTTGCCGGTATGGGGGGGACACAACGTCTCACGCGGCTTATCGGCAAATCCAAGGCAATGGATATGAATTTAACCGGTCGCTTTATGACCGCTGAGGAAGCTGAAAAGATCGGGCTTGCCTCACGCGTGGTTCCCTCAAAAAGATTGATGGAAGAAGCGATGGCTGCGGCGCATAAGATCGTTGAAAAGTCTCTGGTGACAACTATGGCTGTTAAAGAGGCAGTGAACCGTTCTTTTGAAACAACGCTCAATGAGGGCCTGCTGTTTGAACGTCGCGCTTTTCACTCAATGTTTGCGACCGAAGATCAAAAGGAAGGCATGGCGGCGTTTCTTGAAAAACGAGAAGCTCAATTCCGAGATAAGTAATATAGGCTTGCCTGGAAAATGTAAGCGGCTCCTTAGCACTTGCATTCAGAGGCGTTTCTCTATAGCCAGCGTCGTCATACATGCGCGTGCAGCCCGCTTAGGCTAGAATCACACCGACGACAGTGGTCTGGGTTTGGATGGTATGCGCCTATTTATATTCGAACTCTAACCTAAGGTCAGATCAAAATGGCAAATACACCACAGGCTAAAAAGCGCGCACGCCAAAATGAAAAGCGCTTTGCTATTAACAAAGCACGTCGTTCGCGTATCCGTACATTCCTGCGTAAAGTAGAAGAAGCAATTGAAACAGGTGATAAAGCCGAAGCAATCTCTGCTTTGCGTGCTGCTCAGCCTGAGTTGATGCGCGGTGTGAGCAAAGGTGTTTACCACAAGAATACAGCGTCACGTAAAATGTCCCGCCTGTCTTCTCGCGTTAAAGCGCTGGGCTGATTTTCGGTTGCGAGATCGGTCGTAAGTTAACGATCTCCGATTTCAATAAATGAATATAAAAAAGGGTGTCGCTTATTGCGATGCCCTTTTTTGTTCGTGTGCAGATTGAGCAGTTTCTCATGAGGTAAGAGATTCTTTATCACCGATTGTAGAGTCAACATCATAGTTTCGTTGCTGTGTAGGGGGCAGAATTGGTACAAATGATTCAGCGATTCACTCGCTTGGGGGACAGACTGCTTATCACGTAGCTAACGGGTATTAGCTGCGTAAAACGCTTAAAACGTGTGTATGCACATTTTAAGTGGCTGGAAAGCTATGTGCAATTGCACTCATTTTTAGCTTAAGCCTGTCGTCCTTTAAGAGAGTTTAAATCCATCGTGAAGGTGTTGGCTGTGTGTGTGCTGATATCTTTAATGTTGCTTACATCTGGTGGGACATGTCCCGGCTGTTATTGGTTGTGCGACCGCGATGGGTTTCGATGAAATCGTTGCCAGTATTTCTGGTGTTGGGACAATGAAAAGGTCTGTGAAAAAGACCGAACAAATGGATTGCGTGAGGCGCGGCATGAACGACGAAAAATGGGGCCAGTTAAGAAACCGTTTGCTGAAGACGGTTGGCAAGAATAATTACACAACCTGGATCGAACCCCTCGAGCTGCAACAGGTTACGGCTGGGGTTGCAACCTTTCATGTGCCTACAAACTTTATGGGCAATTACGTAAGTCAGAATTTTTCTGATCTTATTCTGCACGAGTTTAATATCTCGGGCGAAATTGTTCAAAGATTGGCTTTTAAAGTTGCTGCTAACTCTCCAATGCGCCCTGTTGTGGACAGCGCTAAGGCGAGCGTGGATAAAACTCAGTCAGGCTTTTCTGAAGCGGCGGCGACTTTTGTACCGGCGCAAAAATCCGAAGCATCACATGCTGTTACCGAAAGTGGAAATGGCTCCGCTGATAAGGCATCCCCGTTAGAAGAGCTGCAAGCAGCACCGCTGGATCCGCGGTTTACGTTTGAGACTTTCGTTGTTGGGAAACCAAACGAACTCGCGCATGCTGCTGCGCGCCGCGTTGGAGAAGGTGGACCAGTCACGTTTAACCCGCTTGTTCTTTATGGTGGGGTTGGCCTTGGTAAAACGCACTTGATGCATGCTATCGCATGGGAGCTGAAAGATAAGAATCCACACCTGAATGTGCTTTATCTGTCGGCTGAACAATTTATGTATCGCTTTGTGCAAGCACTGCGCGAGCGTAAGATGATGGACTTTAAACATCTCTTCCGTTCCGTTGATGTTCTGATGGTTGATGATGTTCAGTTCATTGCGGGTAAAGACAGCACTCAAGAAGAGTTCTTTCATACGTTTAATGCGCTGGTAGATCAGAATAAGCAGATCATTATTTCTGCAGACCGTGCCCCGGGCGAGATTAAAGATCTCGAGGATAGGGTGAAATCACGACTGCAATGTGGTCTTGTCGTTGATTTGCATCCGACCGACTATGAGTTGCGTTTGGGTATTTTGCAGACCAAGGTCCAGCATCAGCGTGCAACATACCCTGAACTTAAAATCGCGGATGGCGTTCTTGAGTTGTTGGCGCATAGAATTTCCACAAATGTGCGTGTTCTAGAAGGCGCACTTACACGTTTGTTCGCTTTTGCGTCTCTTGTGGGCCGTGAAATTGATATGGAGCTGACGCAGGATTGTTTGGCGGATGTTTTGCGGGCCTCGGAACGTAAAATCACGGTTGAAGAGATCCAGCGTAAAGTTTCTGAGTACTACAATATTCGCATGTCTGATATTATTGGACCCAAACGCCTTCGTTCCTATGCGCGGCCGCGTCAGGTTGCGATGTACCTGAGTAAGCAACTCACAAGCCGAAGCCTGCCTGAAATTGGGCGTCGTTTTGGTGGACGAGACCATACAACCGTGATGCACGGTGTTAAGCGAATTGAAGAACTTAGAACAATCGACGGCCAAATCGCCGAAGATGTTGAAATGCTGCGGCGTTCTTTAGAGGCTTAACCTATTGTAGATCACTATTCTGTTGCAGCTCCGGGGCATATCGGGGCTGCTTTTTCTATTCGATTGTGTTCTTTGTAACATCTTATTTGTGTGTTTAAAAAATTTCACGTTGCAGTCTTGATATGGCTCTTGACCCTCTGCGAAAAGCCACAGAAGAATCGATAAGAAACCTTGTGTTGGGAAGAGAGGGCGTTAATCTGTCCTTTGCCGCAATCACATTGAGCAATATTGTAGGTCCCATTTTGGGTGAGCCAGACAAAGAGGAATGATGGAATGAAGATCAGCATCGAACGCGGTACTCTGCTTAAGGCTGTGTCCCAGGCTCAATCCGTTGTTGAACGCCGTAATACTATTCCGATCTTGGCCAATGTTTTGATTGAAGCCGATGGTGAAACTGTTCAGTTTCGGGCCACGGATCTTGATATCGAAGTGGTCGATAAGGCTCTGGCTCAAGTGGATCGCGCAGGTGCGACAACTGTTGCTGCGACCACGTTGCACGAAATTGTACGCAAGCTGCCCGACGGGGCGCTTGTCACGCTGACATCTGATGCGACAACCGGCCGTTTGACCGTCGAGGCGGGGCGTTCGAACTTTTCACTTGCGACACTGCCGCGTGAAGATTTCCCGGTTATGGCGAGCGCAGAATACCATTCCAATTTCACTGCAAATGCCGCCGTTTTGCGTCGCTTGTTTGATAAATCAAAATTTGCGATCTCAACGGAAGAGACCCGCTATTATCTCAACGGTGTGTATATGCATGTTGCAGATGGGGCTGATGTGGGCAAAGCACTGCGGTGCGTGGCCACAGATGGGCATCGCCTCGCACGTATCGATGCGGATTTGCCTATGGGCGCAGAAGATATGCCCGGTGTCATTGTTCCGCGTAAGACTGTTGGCGAATTGCGTAAATTGTTGGATGATGATGAAATGGATATTGCAGTATCCGTCTCCGACACAAAGGTGCGTTTTGCAACACCGACTATTACGCTGACATCTAAGGTGATTGACGGGACATTTCCGGATTATACGCGGGTTATCCCGGTGGGGAACACGCGCAAGCTTGAGGTGGACGCATCAGAATTCACAAAAGCTGTGGATCGGGTTGCAACCGTATCCTCGGAACGCTCACGCGCTGTTAAACTGCAACTTGGCGAGGATAAATTGGTCTTGTCCGTGAATGCACCGGACAGTGGTGCTGCCGAAGAAGAGCTTATCGTTGCCTATAATGATGAACCCTTGGAGATCGGATTTAACGCGAAGTATCTGCTCGAAATTGCCAATCAGGTTGACCGCGAGAACGCCGTATTTATGTTCAATTCCTCGGGCGACCCAACTTTGATGCGCGAAGGCACCGACCAAAGTGCAGTATATGTCGTTATGCCGATGCGGGTCTGATTTGGCGTTTTAGGCGTATTACGTGTTTGCCCTTACTTCTTTGATGCTATCGCATTTCCGCTCGCATTTGCGGGCGGAACTTCGTTTGGATGGCCGTCCTGTAGCGATCTATGGCAGCAACGGGGCCGGGAAAACCAATATTCTTGAGGCCGTTTCGCTGTTTTCACCAGGTCGCGGATTGCGTCGTGCATCTGCAGCGGAGATGACACGCCGGCCAGAAGCCTTGGGCTGGAAGCTTTCAGGTGTATTGCAAAGCCCAACACAAGCTTATGAAATCGATACTTGGTCCGAAGGCGGTGCTGCGCGACAGGTGAAGATCGATAACAAATCCGCCAATCAAATTGCGCTTGGACAAGTTGCACGGGTCGTATGGTTGGTCCCAACAATGGACCGGTTGTGGATTGAAGGTGCCGAAGGGCGTCGCCGATTTTTGGATCGTATAGTGCTCAGCTTTGACCCCAGCCACGCCGAAGCAACGCTTGCGTATGAGCGCGCGATGCGCGAGCGCAACAAGTTGCTAAAAGAAAATATCCGCGATGCAGCATGGTACCGCGTTTTGGAAGCGCAAATGGCAGAGGCGGGACATGCCATACACCAAAACCGCACCAATGCGGTTGATCGGCTACGTTTGGCGCAAGATGATGCAAAATCAGCTTTTCCGGCGGCTGAGTTAGAGCTCATTCAAAGCGAAGGAAGCATGCCGACCTCGGTCGCTGATTTTGTTACTGCCTTAGATGAAAGTCGTTTTCGAGATCTGTC
The DNA here is from genome assembly GCA_947499635.1 of uncultured Paracoccaceae bacterium. GTDB lineage: Bacteria > Pseudomonadota > Alphaproteobacteria > Rhodobacterales > Rhodobacteraceae > Epibacterium. Next base: position 21,933 of record CANMPD010000013.1, read on the forward strand.
TGCTGGGCGTACCTTGGTTGGTCCACACCGCAGTGATTTGTTGGGAACTTATCGGACCAAAGGGGTCGCAGCGCGTGACTGCTCTACTGGTGAGCAAAAGGCCCTTTTGGTTTCATTGATCCTCGCAAATGCTCGCGCCTTGGCCGAGACGCATGGCGTGCCGCCTATCTTGCTGCTTGATGAGGTTGCAGCCCATCTGGATGCGGATCGACGTGCCGTGCTTTATGATGAAATTTGTGTGCTGGGTACACAAGCTTGGATGACAGGTACCGGAGCCGAGTTGTTTTCTGAATTGCATGGCAGAGCGCAAATTTTAGAGGTTACAGACAGTCACGGTATCAGTGAGGTTTCGCAGATTTAAAGCAGGCTCAAACCTTGGCTGAGTGTAAGCGATCTAAGGTGAAAACCACCATCTTGTGGTGTTTGACCTATGTGATGTGAGAGCAGGAAACCTAGGGATGCTAAGAGGGCAGAGCACAGCGCGAAATATGGTTGAAAACATATATAAAACCGAGGCTTGTGCGTGACATTCTGGCCGTATGGGCGTATAAAAATCTAAAGTAAATTTAGGAAGGCTTACATGTCCGAGAACGATCAAACCCCAGCAGAATATGGTGCGGATTCTATCAAGGTTCTCAAGGGACTAGAAGCTGTTCGTAAACGCCCGGGCATGTATATTGGTGATACCGATGATGGGTCGGGGCTACACCACATGGTTTACGAGGTTGTCGACAATGGCATCGATGAAGCCTTAGCGGGTCACGCTGACCGTGTAACAGTGACAATTCATGCAGATTCCAGCGTATCGGTCAGTGACAATGGTCGCGGTATTCCTGTGGATATTCACGCTGAAGAAGGGGTCTCTGCTGCAGAGGTTATTATGACACAGTTGCACGCAGGTGGTAAGTTCGACAGCAATTCCTACAAGGTCTCTGGTGGCTTGCACGGGGTCGGTGTCTCGGTTGTAAACGCCCTGTCGGATTGGTTAGAGCTGCGCATTTGGCGTGCGGGAAAAGAACACGTCGCACGCTTTGAACGCGGTGACACGGTAAAGCATCTTGAGGTCGTGGGAGAGTGTGGTGATCGTACAGGGACCGAAGTACGGTTTTTGGCATCTACGACGACATTCTCTAATCTTAACTATGTGTTTGAAACACTCGAAAAGCGCCTGCGTGAACTCGCCTTTCTTAATTCGGGTGTACGCATTTTCGTCACGGATGAGCGCCCAGCAGAACCGCTCGAGAGCGAGCTGTTTTACGATGGTGGCGTGAACGAATTTGTTAAGTATCTGGATCGGTCTAAAAACCCGGTGATGGATGCTCCGATTTATATCAAAGGCGAGAAAGACGATATTGGTGTTGAAATCGCCATGTGGTGGAACGACAGCTACCACGAGACGGTTTTACCGTTTACCAACAATATTCCTCAGCGTGACGGTGGCACCCATATAGCGGGATTTCGCGGGGCTCTTACCCGTACAATTAACAGCTATGCGCAGTCATCAGGCATCGCAAAGCGGGAAAAAATTAACTTTACCGGAGACGACGCGCGTGAAGGTTTGACATGCGTATTGTCTGTTAAAGTCCCTGATCCTAAATTCTCGTCTCAGACTAAAGACAAATTGGTTTCGTCCGAGGTACGCCCTGTGGTCGAAAGTTTGATGGGAGAGAAGCTGGCGGAGTGGTTTGAGGAAAACCCCAATGTCGCAAAGCAAGTTATCGGTAAGATTGTCGAGGCTGCATTCGCACGTGAAGCGGCCCGTAAAGCACGAGAGCTGACCCGCCGTAAAACTGCGATGGATGTGAATTTCCTTGCCGGTAAGCTTAAGGATTGCTCTGAAAAAGACCCATCCAAAACCGAAGTTTTCCTGGTCGAGGGTGATTCCGCTGGTGGTTCGGCACAGACAGGACGTGACCGCCAAACACAGGCGATTTTGCCGTTGCGCGGGAAAATCCTCAACGTCGAACGGGCGCGTTTTGACCGGATGCTAGGGTCGCAGGAAATTGGCAACTTGGTCATGGCGTTGGGCACGGGCATTGGTCGTGACGAATTCAATATTGAAAAGCTGCGCTACCATAAAATCGTCATTATGACTGATGCGGATGTCGATGGTGCGCATATTCGTACGTTGCTGCTCACGTTCTTCTACCGTCAAATGCCCGAACTGATCGAAGGCGGTTATCTCTATATTGCGCAACCACCTTTATATAAAGTTGCGCGCGGTAAATCCGAGGTTTACCTCAAGGATCAGGCTGCGCTGGATGATTATCTGATCAATCAAGGCGTTGACGGTGCTGTCCTGAAGCTGGGCAATGGATCTGAAATCGCGGGTGCAGATTTGGCACGTGTGGTTGATGAGGCACGTCGCCTGAAACGTGTTGTTGACGCGTTCCCAACGCATTATCCACGTCATATTCTTGAACAAGCTGCCATCGCAGGAGCATTTGTCCCTGGTGCTGTAGATGCCGATCTACAAGGTGTTGCAGATGTTGTTGCCAAGCGGTTGGATCTGATTGCCCTAGAATATGAACGCGGTTGGCAGGGGCGTATCACGCAGGATCATGGTATTCGTCTTGCACGTATTTTGCGTGGTGTTGAAGAGGTTCGTACGCTGGATGGTCCAATGTTACGTTCCGGCGAGGCACGTCGTACGGGCAGCTTCACGCAGTCGTTGCAAGAAATCTATGGCACCACGGCTTCGTTGCAGCGCAAGGACCGCAATCAGGTCATCCATGGCCCACTTGGACTGTTGCAAGCCATTCTAGAAGAGGGCGAAAAAGGACTGTCGCTACAGCGTTATAAAGGTTTGGGTGAAATGAACCCAGATCAGTTGTGGGAGACAACCCTTGATCCTGATGCGCGTACCCTGTTGCAGGTACAGGTCGATGATATGATCGAAGCAGATGATCTGTTCACGAAACTTATGGGCGATGTTGTTGAGCCTCGGCGCGAATTTATCCAGAACAATGCACTGAATGTCGAGAATCTTGATTTCTAGGATAATTGTTCCTCAAAACCAGTGACCACCGTCGAGGGGAATATTCTCCCCTCGACATAGCCGCATTGCTGCGGGCTGATGCACAGCATGCTCTTAGATTGATCCCACATTATACGGTATTTTTGTATAAAGCTGAGCTCTTTTGATCTGGATCAGAGACAGCTTTGTAATGGTGCCTATGTTGACCCTGTAATGATACAGTAAGGGACAACAACGATGAAAACCCTGATTTCCACACTTGCCGTCGCGAGTATAGCTGTTTGCGCTTCCGGCGCCGCTCAGGCGCAATCCCAGGGGGATTGGACGTTTGGCGTTGGTATTGCAAATGTAAATCCGAAATCTGGAAATGGGCAACTCGCCGGCGCGAATGTATCGGTGGACGATGAAACGCAAATATCTCTGACTGCCGAGTATTTTATTCGCGACAACTTGGGTATTGAGCTGCTCGCTGCAACCCCGTTTGAGCATGACATCTCAATTTCTGGGGTTGGCAGCGCGTCTACTAAGCAGCTGCCTCCAACTTTGTCGTTGGTGTACCATGCCCCGACCAAAGGGAAGATTAAGCCATTTTTCGGCCTTGGCGTAAATTATACGATCTTCTTTGAAGAAGAAACCGCACTTGGTGATTTGGAGCTTGATAACAGTTTGGGATTGGCCGCGTCTATTGGTGCCGACTGGCAAGTGTCAGATCATGGCGCAATCCGATTTAATGTTCGCTACATCGATATCGAGACAGACGCATCGCTGGGTGGAACATCTATTGGGACAGCTGAGATCGATCCGGTTGTCGTAGGCCTAAGCTACGTCCATCGTTTCTAACTTGGCTTAAGTCGAAAAAAAGGTGCCGTAGCGATGAGCTATGGCACCTTTGACATTATGATGGATGTGGAACGCCACGCTCTTCTGCGAGACGGATTTGTTTTTGGCGTTCGCGAAAACGACCCTTGTCAAAGTCGGATGTCTCCTCAATGCATTGGTGGCAAGAGACACCATGCTCATATTCGGGACGTGTTTTATCCTCGGGTAAAATTGGGCGCCGGCAGCCATAACAAAGCTCGTGTGGGCCAATCTCTAATCCGTGGCCAACTGAGACTCGCGTATCAAAGACAAAACAATCCCCCTGCCATGTGCTTTCCTCGGCAGGCATTTCTTCTAGATAACGCAATATGCCGCCTTTTAGATGGTAAACATCTTCGACACCCTGTCCTAGCAGGTAATTGGTTGATTTTTCGCAACGGATTCCACCAGTGCAGAACATCGCAACGCGTTTATTATGAAAACGTTCTTTGTTGTCTTCCCACCATTTTGGGAATTCACGAAAGCTCTCAGTTTTAGGGTCAACAGCGCCTTCGAAGGTGCCGATTGCCACTTCATAGTCGTTGCGTGTGTCAATGACGACAACATCCTCTGAACGGATAAGCGCGTTCCAATCCTGGGGCTCAACGTAATTGCCAACCTTGGACTTGGGATCGACGTCAGGTTGCCCCATCGTAACGATCTCTTTTTTGAGGCGCACTTTCATTTTTTTGAATGGCGGCAGCTCTGCTGTTGCTTCTTTCCATTCAAGGTCAGCGCAGCCAGGCAGCGTTTTAATGTAGGCAAGCACCGTTTGAATGCCCTGGCGGCTGCCTGCAATTGTGCCGTTGATCCCTTCACTGGCAAGTAAAAGGGATCCGGTGATGTTATTTTCAACACAGCATGCCAGCAAATCAGGTTGAATATCGGCTGGATTTGGAAAGCGTGTGAACTGATATAAGGCGGCGATGGTATACATATATCGCCCATAAAACGATGTTTGTTGTGTTTCAACCCTTTCTGTTCGTGAAAAGGCATGTAAAAAACATGTCTTTCATCCACATATTTTGAGTAGGGCCGTTTCAAGCGAAATAAGGTAATTACTAAGCGCGTGATATGCAAAGCATCGCAGAAGTCATCGTGATGGATAATATAGATATATTGAGTAACGAGACAGAAAATGCACTGATGAAGATTGATATATACAGTATTTCTAGTCCAATTAGGGGGCCCTCTCTATTTGCGGTTACAATATTTTGTTTGTAATTAATCAAATAATACGGATCTCAATGTAAATAGCGCGCGTTAGTTTCGCGTAAGTATGTATTTTCAATCACTATTGATATCCACAAGGCGTGCACGGTAAACTTATAAGGCGCGCTTGATGCCGCAAAGATTACAATGCGCAATGATGTGGAGTTTCTTCTTTAGCGTCTTTTCATCGCAAAGGCGGTAACAGGTTTAAAAGGTTACGATAGAATATGGCCGAAATGGACGACCATCAACAAAGCTTAGCTGCGTCATACGAAAAGCAATTTAGCCGTTCGGGACAAATGCTAAACTATGCGAAAGTGCGTTGCGATCGGTTCTGGGTTCGATGCGTATATAGCTCGGTATTTTCCATTGCCTTTTATTTTTGGTTTCAAACACTTGTGCCTTTTGTACTGCTTGTGTGTTACGTAATGATCGACGCGCTGGAATACGTTTATTTACGATCATTGGCCCGACGTCTGAATTCCGGGGGCGACCTTAAATACCCACATATATTGATATCGATATTCGCATTACTGAACATTGCAATCACATTAGTTTTTATAGCTTTGCCACGCTTACACGAAAGCGGGGGCACCTATGCAGATATGTCTTATGCATTTTTTGCTATGTGTTTGGTGGTTGGCCCAATATTTATGAGCATTCTTGAAATTCGCTATGTTCGATCAGCAAGTTTGTTACGTGTCGGTGCCTTATCAATCGCGCCGATCTCAATCGTCTTATTTGACATGGTTTTTTATAACACCTCAGTAGATTATACTGATGTCGGATTGCTGTGGATTGGGACAGTATTTTTTTGGGCCTCATTGACTTGGGTGTGTATCTACGTCCAACAGCGCAAACGTCGCTCACGTCAGTACATGAAAGCCCAAGCCGAACAGCAGCAAGCCCTTTATGATGCGAATTCGCGTCTATACAGTCAAACACAAGATGCGCGTAGGCTGGCACTCATTGCAGAAAATGCAAATGATAGCGTGATGTTGCTAGGACGCGACAACGAAATTTTGTGGGCCAATGAGGCTTTTACAACAATGACGGGTTACACCGTTGAGGAGGCCCTGGGAAGAACGCCTCACGATCTATTTGATCCCGGAGAAGATCCTGGTCACGATGCTTCAGAAATTGATCTTTTGCGCAGTAAAACGGATTCAGAACCATTTCGAATGGAACTTAAAGGGCGTTGTAAAGACGGAACTATTATTTGGGTCGACACAAATCAGGTGCCCGTCTTTGATCAAAACGGCGTCTTGGAATCCTTTATTGCGGTTGAACGTAATATTACCAAAACAAAGCAGCACGAACGTGATCTGGAAGCTGCACGCTTGGCTGCAGAAGAAGGCGCGCGTGTTAAGGATGAGTTCTTGGCGACGATGAGCCATGAATTTCGCACACCAATGAATGGTGTCATTGGGATGGCACAGCTTTTACAAGACACCCCCCTCAACCCTGATCAAAGACTATATATTGATACGATTCTCAGCTCCTCGCAGGCTCTGTTGGGTCTGATAAACGACGTTTTAGACCTGTCAAAAATTGATGCAAACGGGGTCAACCTTTGTGATGTTGAATTTGATTTGCGTAAATGTTTTGAAGAGGCAGTGCGTCTGCTACAGATCCAAGCGATTGAAAAAGGCCTAAGCCTGTCTCTTGTGATTACAGAGAATGTGCCAGCTCACGTATGTGCCGACGATCGCAGGCTTCGACAAGTGATTGTAAATCTTGTGGGCAATGCCGTTAAATTCACGTCTCAGGGGCGGGTTGATATAAACGTGACCATTCGGGAACGAAATGGGCAGACGATGCTGGTATTTTCTGTTGCGGATACGGGAATTGGGATTGCCGATGAGGACCGGGCCGATATTTTTGACCGATTTTCTCAAGCGGATGCAGCAATTTCCCGCCGTTTTGGTGGGACTGGCCTTGGGCTCGCAATCTCAAAACGTATTGCTGAGGCTATGGGTGGAGACATCGTAGTCACGTCTGAGTTGGGGGTAGGGTCTGTCTTTACTGCAGAAGTTGGGATTTCGGTCGTTAAGGCGAATAAACATCAGGAAAAAGAACAACAAGAACCCAGCAGCTATGATTATAGCAAACTGACTGGATTACGTGTCCTTATCGCCGAGGATAACGCGGTCAATCGTTTGATTTTGAATAAATTTCTTCTAGGGTGCCCGATTGAGCTGGAGTTCGCGACAGACGGTATTGAGGCTGTAGATATCGCACAGGACTTTGCACCTGACATGGTCTTTATGGACGTATCGATGCCGCGTAAAAACGGTATTGAGGCGACGCGCGACATACGGGAAAAACTTTCACGACAGCCATTTATTGCAGCCCTTACTGCTAATGTGGATGAACACAGTCGTGAAGCATGCCTGGCGGCGGGAATGGACGAATTTTTGACTAAACCACTTGCTCGCAACAAAGTCCTAGAGATATTGATGCAGGTGGCGGAAAAGCGTGCGCGGTCAGAGTACGAAGTTTCCGGCAACGCTGACGATCTCTAGTCTCTACAGCGCTCGTGCTAGAAAGGCCTTGCTTTGGATATTGCAACGCGTGTCTATAATCATAAATGGAAGATCGATCCGATCGTCCGTTCATTGATCGACACAGATTTTTACAAGCTTCTTATGTGCCAGTCGGTGTTCCGCAACCAGCGCGACACGCAAGTTGTTTTCTCTCTTATCAACCGCTCCAAGGACGTTCCACTTGCGAAATTGATCGACGAAGGGGAATTGCGCGAGCAGTTAGACCACATCCGATCCTTGTCGCTGTCTCGGGGGGAAAGCACGTGGCTGCGAGGCAATACATTCTATGGTAAGCGGCAGATGTTTCGGCCCGATTTCATGGAGTGGTTCGAAAATTTACAACTGCCTGCGTATCACCTTGAGCGTAAGGGTGACCAATATGAGCTGACTTTTGAAGGGTCTTGGCCTGAGGCCATGCTCTGGGAGGTTCCGGCGCTTGCAGTGTTGATGGAATTGCGTTCACGGGCGGTCCTCGATCAAATGGGACGTTTTGAACTGCAGATACTCTATGCGCGGGCGATGACACGTGTGTGGGAAAAAATTGACCAACTTCGCGCAGTAGACGGTCTGTCTATCGCAGATTTCGGGACCCGCCGCCGACACAGCTTCTTGTGGCAGGACTGGTGTGCACAGGCGATGATTGAAGGTTTGGGGGACAAGTTTATTGGCACGTCAAATTGCCTGATCGCGATGCGTCGCGAAGTGGAGGCGATCGGGACCAATGCGCATGAGTTGCCAATGATTTATTCCGCGCTGGCCCGAGATGACGTTGAATTGGCTCAAGCGCCTTATGATGTTTTGTCGGATTGGCATGACGAACACGAAGGCAACCTGAGGATTATTTTACCTGATACTTATGGGACCAAGCGGTTTTTGGATCGGGCACCTGATTGGTTGGCTGGCTGGACGGGGATCCGTATCGACAGTGGGAACCCTGCAGAAGGTGCCGAAGCGGCGATCCGCTGGTGGCGGGATCGAGGCGAAAACCCATTGGAAAAACGTGTCATTTTTTCAGATGGGTTAGACGTCGACAAAATCAAAGAATTACACGCGAGGTTCTATGGCCGCGTTCAATTGTCTTTTGGCTGGGGGACATTGCTCACCAATGATTTTCGTGGACTGGCTCCGGATGATAATCTTGCGCCATTCTCGTTGGTCTGCAAAGCGATTTCTGCAAATGGGCGGCCGACTGTTAAATTGTCAGATAATCCCGAAAAAGCGATGGGACCGGACGAAGAAATTCAACGGTACAAACGTGTTTTCGACGTGGGTGAGCAAACGCGAATGGACTTAGTTGTCTAGGTATTTGTATGGGGATACGGGAGTTGATTGCCGTATCCCCCATTTCGTCTAGTGGGCTGGATATGCACGCCGCACGCCGAGGGTAATCGCCACCGTTAGTCCAGCTTTGATCAGATCACCGGGAATATAAGCGATAGATCCGATAGCAGCCTTGGACAAAGGAATATTCGCGACAACCGCGATCCAAGGGATGCCGATCGCGTAGAGAAACAAGATACCTCCGAGGGTCACATATGCAAATGCAACGGGCCACGTAGGGAGTGTCGCATTTCGTTCGAATAGAGAGCCAATGATCACAGCGGCGAGGGGGTACGCGAATAGGAAACCTGCGGATGCCCCGAAAAAGACGCCAACACCACCACGGCCTCCAGACAAAAGCGGCAAGCCCACTGCGACCAGAAGCAGAAACAATACAACAGCCAGACCACCACGTTTCGCCCCCGCGAGCGCACCAGCTAACATTACACCCATGCTTTGGGCGGTGATTGGGACACCGATAACGGGTACGGTAATCGGTGGGAAAACACCCAGAACCGCGATGAGTGCCGCAAAGAGTGCTATATAAACGATGTCTTTCGTGTTCATGAGAGTTGGTCCTGCTAAATTAATGTGGGTCGTAACCACGGGCATCAAGAGCGTCTGAAATATCGTCTGACATTTTCAGCATTCTGGTGATCACGGGGATGGCAAGGGCGGGGAGGTTGCGCTCTAACCCTCGGACTTTTTGTGCTTCGCGCACTTCTGTTGTGACGCGACGCATGACGGGAATGAAACGTAGGGTGAGGGAAATCGCGAGACTCACCTTCCCTGGATTCACACCAATGGGCCGCAGCCAGTGTAAATTGCTTTCGATCGTTGTGATCATGTCGCTGACGCGGGTTGTCAGCGTCAACAACCCCGCAGCCAACAACAGAAACGCAAATCGCGCAATCACGGTAAAGCCTAATGTCCAAGAGTGGATGAGACCCTGAACAATCAAAATCAATAGCAAGACAACGACAACCGGGCGTAGCTGCTGATACGCATCGCTCAGGCTTAGACCGGCAAGACGATAGCAAAAGGTTATCATAACAAGCGCGGCTATCAGCGTGATTAAGTTGCTGACCAGAAAAATTGTGCTGCCAGCGAAAACAAGACACAGCACTTTGTGACCGGCGTGCATTCGGTGGAACAGGCTGTTGCCGGGGCGATAAAGGTCATGCATGGGTCATCGCCGTGATATACGTTTTCAATGCTGCAGAGGGCGTATCATCCGCAAGAATGCGCCCTTGGTCGAAGGCGATGACTCTGTCAAAATCAGAGAGCAGATCCAGATCATGAGTGACAATAATTACCGGCTGTTCAAGCGCATCAATCGCGCGTGAAATTCGCATGGTATTACGCAGGTCTAACAACGTTGTGGGCTCATCCATCACCACGTAGCTCGGTTGCATGACCAGGACACCGGCGATTGCCAGCAGCTGTTTCTGGCCGCCGCTCAGCAGATGTGCTGGGTGGTTCCGATGCTCATCCAAATCGTAATGCTTAAGTATGGCATCAATTTTGACGGCTTGTTCGGCTTTAGAGAGGCCGCGATTCTTAAGACCAAAGGCGAGATCTTCTTCCACTATGGGCATCACGATCTGGTTGTCGGGATTTTGGAAAACAAAGCCGACCTTGCGTCGGACGGCCTTTGCATTTTTTGCTGTGTCGATGCCATCCACCAAAACTTGGCCCTGGTCGGGTAACACCAAACCGTTCAGTAACCGGGCAAAGCTGCTTTTTCCGCTGCCATTACTGCCGACGATCCCAATACGTTTTTCAGTGAGGCGCAACGATAGGTTTTTCAAGATGGTTCTGTCACCATACTTCAAATCTACGTCTGTAATGTCGATCACGGCGCACCTCGTCACGGATTAGGACAGGTGGGGGTATAAGGTCGGTTACTAAAAATGAAAAGATAGATTATCTATAATTTATGGTGAGGGTATACACCCCCGGCATTGTCATCAGCTAGAGCCATGGATTTTATAATAACAAAACAATCCATTCCCTCGGTAAGTTGTAATATGGATGCAGACCGTTTGGTGAGGCAGGCTAGAATTTTACCTGCTGTCGTATCAACGGTTACCATAATGTCGGGGCCTGTGCCTGGTGCTAATCGTAAAATGCAGCCAGAGATAATGTTCAGCGCAGACACCCCCTTTGGCGGGTGCGTGGCGATAACCACATCTTGAGCGGCGATACGCAATCTCACTTTGGTTCCGACTGGATGCTGCGGCATGGGTAAATGAAGTGGAATACCCGCGGCGTTTAACTCGCTCAGACCATCGTCATGATGACATTTGACATGAGCCGTGATGAGAGCACCGACCTGGCCGTCCGGCATTGCCGCATTGTCCGCAAAGGTGTGTTCCGCAGACCCTAGGCTGATCACTTGCCCGTCTTTTATTGTCACAACGGTCGTCGCCAAGCGCGCAACCTCTGAGACACTATGTGTGACATATAGAATAGGAATATTCAGCTCATCCCGTAAGCGCTCAAAGTAGGGCAAAAGCTCGGCCTTACGGGCTTGGTCGAGAGCCGCCAAAGGTTCGTCCGCCAATATCAACCTTGGTGATGACAGCAAGGCGCGACCGATTGCGATTCTTTGTTTTTCTCCGCCCGAAAGCCCAACAGGGCGGCGATTAAGTAAAGGTGCTAGATCTAGCAATTCGACGATATGTTCAAATTGAACCACGGATGTAGAGCCGCGCGCAAAGCGGCGCCCATAGACCAAATTCCGCTGAACGTTCATATGAGGAAACAGGCGACTTTCCTGAAAGATATAGCCCAATTGCCGCCTATGAGTGGGGAGGTTCTCTCCGGTTTGGCTGTCAAATAGCAGGTGTCCTCCGACGTGGATATGTCCATGTTGAGGGGTGACGAGGCCTGCAATGGCATTTATCAACGTCGATTTACCTGCGCCGGAGGGGCCAAATAAAACAGTCACCCCGCTTGGGGTGCTGAACTTTGCCGAGATTTCAAAATTTCCCTGTTGGCAGGTTATATCAACGTCAAAGCTCATATGTGTTTTACGCCTTTACCATCGATGCGCGCGGCAACGCGTTTGGCAAGATATTCTGAGACAAGTAAGGCAGTAATCGATATGAATATGGATAAGGTGACCAAACGAATGGCCGCAATTTCTTGGCCGGGGGCCTGTAATAGCGCATAGATAGCCGAGGGCAGTGTCTGCGTTTCCCCGGGTATATTGGCAACAAATGTGATGGTGGCGCCGAACTCGCCCATAGCTTTTGCAAAGCACAGGATCATACCGGTGAGTATGCCGGGTACAGCCAATGGCAATGTGACGGTTATAAAGACCCATGGAGCTGGCGCGCCGAGGGTTCTTGCCGCTTCTTCTAACTTAGGGTCGACGGCTTCGAATGATAAACGCATGGCTCGCACCAAAAGCGGAAAGCCCATAACCGCTGCGGCAAGCGCTGCACCACTCCAACGAAATGCAACACTCAGCCCAAGAGGTTCTAGTATTTGGCCAATAGGGCCTTGGGGGCCAAAACTCAGTAACAGTAAGTATCCCGTCACCACCGGGGGGAGAATTAGGGGCAGATGCATAAGGGCATTTAGAACTTGCTTGCCCCAAAAAACATGTCGAGCCAGCACATAAGAAACAGCTGTGGCAATGGGGAGCGAGAATATCGTGGCCCAGATCGCAACTTTAAGAGACAGTTGTACTGCGGTCCATTCTTCGGGGCTTAATATCGATAAGGTCATTCGACTAATTGTGAAAACCCATATGAAGTGAAAATGTCTCGTGCCGGTGCTGTTGCTAGATAGTCTAAAAAATCTTTGGCAGCGTTTATCTGACCTGTTGATACCACTGCACCAACATAACGAATAGGATCATGTGTGTTTTGAGGGAAGGTTGCGACTTTATAGACACCGGTTTGTTCCATAAGGTCACTTTCGTAAACGATACCAAAGGGGACGGCTTTGGTGCGTACATATGCGAGAGCCGCGCGCACATTTTCTGTCTCTAAGACGTTGTTTTTAATTTCAGGCCAGATGCCCAAGGCATTCAATGCTTGATACGCATAAATACCTGCGGGGACGGTTTGGGTTTGACCAATGGCGATTCTGTTGTCTTCTAGGTGCTCTGCGAACTTGGTCCAGCCTTGGAATGTAAGATCCGCGCTGTTTGTGATTAGGGTTAGACGATTCGAAAACAAATCGCGCCGTGTGGAATCGATCAACGCGCGACGTTGCAGAAGATATTCCGCCCACATTGCATTGGCAGATATATAGACATCCGCGGGTGCGCCATGGGTTATCTGTCGCGCGGCTGCGGCAGAGCTTGCAAAAGAGACCGTCACAGACACATTTTGCGACTCGCTGTACACGGCAGCAGCCTTGTCTAATGGACCCTTTAAGCTGGCAGCGGCAAAAATATTAAGTGTGGCCTCTGCTTTTGTCAGGTTGGGATGGCCAATGCAGAGACTGAACGCGAGCATACAGAGGAATTTCTTTTGGATGTAGCGTAGTACAATCAGCACTGTAAATTTCTCCGTCCCGACAGCGATGATGAGCACAATAGCCCCATAAACGCAATTTTCTAAGGCTTTATAGGGGTGTGCAGCTTCGAATTTTGACGAAAAACCCTACACATGGTTGTGACTGTTCCGTTTGTGAGCTCTGTCGAGAGTGCTGATGACTCCATTTTGAATCGCATTTTAGCTTTATAATCCACGCTTTTAGCGTTTCGTTAGAACACTTTCGTCTAAATTCTTATCTGCATACTCATTGAGTGTGGCGCGGAAGCCGAAGGGTGGATGCATAGTGTCGCTAGTTGACGAACGAGTGCTCCATAAGGAGCAGGGATAGCTACCGGGGCCAAAGTGCTCCTTGATGAAGGAAATAGAACTGTGTCCAGCATTCTAACAAACAATGGTGCGATGGTCGCGCTTCAAACATTGAGCCAAGTCAGCGACGATTTGCTGATGACTCAAAATGCCATTTCTACAGGTAAAGAAGTCGAAACAGCTAAGGATAATGCCGCGATTTGGGCGATTTCCAAAACGATGGAATCTGACATCCGAGGTTTTGAAGCAATCGAAGACGGTTTGGCCATTGGTGAAGCGACCGTTGGTGTTGCTTCTGCTGCGGCTGAGCAGATCGTTGAAACGCTGAATGAAATGAAAGAGCTTATTGTTTCTGCACAGTCCGAGAGTGTTGAGCACGAAACAATTCAAAATGATATTGATTCCAAGGCAGCTCAAATCGCGTCAATTATTGGCGCTGCGCAGTTCAATGGCGCAAACCTGCTAAGTAATACAATTGATGGTACGGAAACCCAGTTGGGTATTCTAGGTTCGCTTGACCGCGTGGGCGCTGGTGGTACAGTATCCGCTGTTGAAATTACCGTTGATGCGCTTGGTTTTGAAAGCACTCTGGATCTTTCGTCAGAGCTAACAGTTATTACTGATAGTGCCTCTGCGGAATCCGCGTTGGGCGAAATTGAATCGTTGCTGCAGATTGCGATTGATGGTGCTGCGATACTGGGTGCGACTGCTGCGCGTCTTGAAGATCAAGCATCCTTCGTTAGTGATCTTGTCGACTCGATGACCCTTGGTGTTTCGACGATGACGGACACGAATATGGAAGAGGCCTCTGCGCGTCTGACGGCTCTGCAAACACAGCAAGAACTTGCAGTGCAGTCGTTGGGGATTGCAAACGAGCAGCCAAATACCCTGCTCCAACTGTTCCAATAATATTAATAATATTGAAAAGGACACAGGCAGCATTTTGGCTGCCTGTGTTTTTCACATTACGACCACCAACTTTCTAAAGGTCTGCACGAATAATCGAGGCCTAATTCGACTGTTTGACCTAAGTGTTTGTCTCGTAAACACGATACAGCAACGCGCAGTCATCACAATTTCAGCATTGTTTAGCATCTACTGGGTCGCCTTTTTATTGCAGACGGCACAAAGCGCGACAGCTCGCACATATGTCACAGGCTTTATTCCCTCAATCAAAGACGCTCGAATGTTCCCGATTGAGAGTGAAAAGCGATTTTTACGCATCTTAAGCACTATTTGCAGGTCACGTGATCTGGATGAGTAAGGATGTCACAAGCCAACTGATCCGACACGAAACATCCGATTTAATGAGGCGCAAACGTGTTCGTGCGACATGTTTCGTTTTCCTAATCTTAATAATTGGAATATTTTCCCGATAAATTACCCTAATAAGCAAGATTATCGCGTTAATGCCGTATGCAATGGGAAGATAGAAAAGTTTTTGCACGAATAATGAGGTATAGTGGCAAAAAATTCACTTGTAACAGAGGGCTGCGGCCATGATCGAAACTCCTTATCTGCTGTTTTTGGGTGATGTACCCGATATGCTTGCTGCAAAAGTTGCCATTGGTATTCGCGATTGGCGTCCCGATTTTGCTGTTGGGCAATTGAGTCTTGCTGGTTGTGGCGCGGATCTTGGTTTGACTGAGATGACATTGTCCGATGCCAAGGAAGCTGGCGCAAAGACGCTTGTGATTGGTGTTGCAAATCGAGGCGGTGTTATCTCAGCGGCTTGGAAAAAAGTTCTGCTTCAGGCGCTCGAGATGGGCTTTGATATCGCATCTGGTCTACATAACTTGTTGAACGAAGAGAGCGATTTAGTTGCAGCAGCCCAAGCACATGGACGTAATTTGTATGATGTCCGTGTCCCAAGTGTCGATTATCCGATTGCCAATGGTAAGCCTCGCAGCGGTAAGCGTTGTTTGGCTGTTGGGACAGATTGTTCTGTTGGCAAGATGTACACAGCCTTGGCGATGGATGCAGAAATGCAAAAGCGCAACATGAAATCGACGTTCCGCGCGACGGGTCAAACGGGCATCTTGATTACTGGGGGTGGTGTGCCTTTGGATGCTGTCGTCGCTGACTTTATGGCGGGTGCGGTTGAATATCTGACACCTGACAATGATGAAGATCATTGGGACTTGATCGAAGGCCAAGGGTCTTTGTTCCATGTGTCTTATTCTGGTGTGACAATGGCGCTGGTACATGGCGGTCAACCTGATGCATTGATCTTGTGTCACGAACCAACGCGTGAACACATGCGTGGTTTGCCAGAATTCAGTCTGCCGTCCCTCGAAGTTTTGCGTGACACAGCTTTGTCGCTGGCCAAAGTTGCAAACCCTGCCTGTCAGGTTGTTGGTATTTCAGTGAATACACAGCACCTGAGTGAAGACGAGGCAACTGCCTATCTGGCTCAGGTCGAAGATGAAATGGGCCTTCCAGCTGTAGATCCGTATCGTCACGGCGCAGGGCGCCTGGTGGACGCACTGGCAGCTGTGTGACATTAACAGCGGGGGATGGCATGGCCGTCCCCCGTTTTGCTGCAATGGGCATATGTCCAAAGGATAAGTTATGGAAATCACTGTAACGCGGGATGTTTTTAAGCTTGCGCAGGTTTTTACAATTTCACGCGGTTCGCGGACAGCCGCACATGTTTTAACGGTTCGTATAAAAGAGGGTTCATACGTGGGGTGGGGCGAATGTGTCCCGTACGCACGATATAATGAAACACTCGAGAGTGTGACTGCCGAAATCGAAGCGTTGCCAAATCAATTTACCCGTGACCAGTTGCAATCTTTGCTTCCTGCTGGTGCTGCACGTAATGCGGTTGATTGTGCTTTGTGGGATCTTGAAGCTAAAAAAGCGGGCAAACCTGTTTGGGAACTCGCGGGCCTGCCTGCACCCCGCCCAGAGATTACCGCTTATACCCTTTCCCTGGCTGAACCGGCTGAAATGGAAAAGCAGGCACGCGAACATGCGCACCGTCCTTTGCTGAAGATTAAGTTGGGGACAGCCGACGATATGCCACGCCTTGAGGCTGTACGCCGTGGCGCGCCCAAGGCCAAAATCATCATTGACGCTAACGAAGGTTGGTCTCCTGATATCTACGCCAAGCTTGCACCGCATCTGGTTGGGCTAGGGGTTGAACTGGTCGAACAACCACTGCCGGCAGCTGCCGATGATGCTTTGCTTGAGATGGAGCGCCCCTTGCCAGTGTGTGCGGACGAAAGCTGTCATGATCGCGACAGTCTGTCCAAGCTTAAAGGCAAATATGATGTGATTAACATCAAGCTTGATAAAACCGGTGGCCTGACCGAGGCACTTAAGTTACGCGATGCCGCATTAGAGCAAGGCTTTAAGGTGATGGTGGGTTGCATGGTTGGATCGTCTTTGGCTATGGCGCCTGCAACGCTTGTTGCACAGGGGGCGATGGTGACAGATCTTGACGGGCCGCTCCTTCTGGCCGAAGACCGAGACACTGCATTAAAATTTGACGCGGACGGGGTGCACCCCCCGCTTGCAACCCTTTGGGGATAAGGAGACTACCATGACCCGCACCGTTTATGTGAATGGCGAATACTTACCCGAGACCGAAGCCAAGATTTCGATCTTTGACCGTGGTTTTCTTTTTGCAGACGCAGTTTACGAAGTAACCAGCGTTCTGGGCGGGAAACTGATCGATTTTGAAGGTCATGCCGTCCGTTTGCAGCGCTCACTCAATGAGCTGGACATGCAAAACCCTTGCACCAAAGAAGAGCTACTAGAGATCCATCGCAAATTGGTTGAGCAAAATAATATCGATGAAGGTCTCGTGTACTTACAGGTGTCACGTGGCTCTGACGGTGACCGCGATTTTGTGTTCCCTCCAGAAGACACGCCGCCATCGTTGGTGCTTTTTACGCAAAATAAACCCGGACTTGCAAACAGTGCCGCTTCGAAAAAAGGCGCTAAAATCATCTCGATCGAGGATGTGCGTTGGGGACGTCGCGATATTAAGACTGTTCAGTTATTGTACCCGTCTATGGGTAAAATGATGGCGAAAAAAGCCGGCTGTGATGATGCGTGGATGACCCAAGATGGGTACGTGACCGAGGGCACGTCCAACAATGCATATTACGTCAAAGATGGCAAAATCGTTACGCGTCCGCTGTCAAATGACATCCTTCATGGTATCACGCGCAAAGCTGTGCTGCGGATGGCACAAGAAGCGCAGATGAAGGTCGAAGAACGTTTGTTCACGATCGACGAAGCCAAAGATGCGGACGAAGCCTTTACAACATCAGCATCAGCCTTTGTCATGCCAGTCATCGAGATTGATGGCGTGACACTTGGTGACGGAACACCGGGTCCGATTGCGAAACGCTTGCGTGAGATCTATCTGGAAGAGAGCCTGAACGCGGCTATTTAAGCTAAAGAAATCAGATGTTTCAGATATAGGCCGCCCTGTTGGGCGGTCTTTTTCATTGGGCTTTGTCAGTCACATTCTCTTTGAATGCGGTATCAAAGTCTGATTTTTGCGCTGGGCTGGCGTCGGTTTGATAATTCGCTTTCCAGTCATCCATGGTCATTCCATAGAAAGTCTCTCGTGCTTGGTCTTTGGTCATCTCAAGGCCACGTTCGCTTGCAGCTTCTTGGTACCAGCGGCTTAGACAATTTCGGCAAAATCCTGCAAGGTTCATCATGTCAATGTTTTGTACATCTGTACGGTCTTGCATGAGGTGCTGACGCAGGCGGCGAAACGCTGCGGCTTCCAGTTCGAGTTTGGTTTGATCATCCATGTGCAACTTCCGTTCCTTTTTGAGTTTTTTTCACTAATATGTCACCATTTGGTGCGTAGCTTTAGGACAGTTGCGGCAAAAATGAAATTGAGTCATAAGGTCTATGGCGATGTTTGCGATAACATTTACTATAGCAGTACATGATAGCTACAAAGCCAAATAGCTATACCTGGAGGAAATCGAGCCTATGAAACGCACGCGTAGTGTTAAAATCGTCGCCACACTCGGCCCAGCATCTGAAACCTACGACATGATCCGTGCGTTGCATGAGGCAGGCGCGGATGTTTTTCGTTTGAATATGTCTCATGGATCTCATGCAGAGATCGCAGAGAAGCATAAGATTATTCGTCAAGTTGAAGAAGATTTGGACAGCCCGATCGCGATCCTTGCTGACTTGCAGGGGCCGAAATTACGCGTGGGCGTTTTTGCAAATGGTTCTGAGACGTTGGAAGCCGGTGCCAAGTTCCGCCTGGATCTTGATCCCACAGAAGGCGATTTGAACCGGGTTTGCCTGCCGCACCCTGAAATTTTTCAAGCGCTCGAACCTGGTGCGAGCCTCTTGGTAAACGACGGTAAAATTCGCCTGAAAGTCGAAGATTGCTCTGCGGAATATGCGAATTGTGTCGTCACGACCGGTGGTGTGATTTCCAACCGCAAAGGGGTAAACGTACCCGATGTTGTTCTACCTCTAGCCGCGCTTTCTGATAAAGACCGTGCTGATTTGGAATTCGTGTGTGATTTGGGTGTTGATTGGCTCGCGCTTTCTTTTGTGCAGCGTGCTAAAGACGTTTTCGAAGCACGTGTTCTCGCGGATGGTCGTGCCGCTATCCTGTCTAAAATCGAAAAACCTTCGGCTGTTGATCAGTTTGATGAAATTCTCGATGCCTCCGATGGTATTATGGTCGCGCGTGGTGATCTTGGGGTGGAGCTTCCTGTTGCGGCGGTACCACCGATTCAAAAACGTCTGGTGCGCAAATGTCGCGCAGCGGCCAAGCCTGTGATTGTTGCGACACAGATGCTTGAGAGCATGATTGAAAGCCCAATGCCAACACGTGCCGAGGTCTCGGATGTTGCGACAGCAATCTACGAAGGCAGCGACGCGATTATGTTGTCAGCAGAATCCGCTGCTGGGGATTACCCGATCGAAGCCGTAAGCACGATGGACCGTGTCGCGACCGAAGTCGAAAGCGATCCGACCTATGGCGATATCATCGCGGCCTCTCGTTCCTCGAGTGGGAATACACTTGCGGATGGGATCGTATCCGCGGCGCGTGAAATTGCAGAAACAACAAACGTAAAAGCGATCTGTTGCTTTACGCAATCTGGGACAACGGGTCAGTTGACTGCACGTGAACGTCCATTGGTGCCAATTATCACACTCACGCCGATCCTGGATACAGCGCGTCGTATGGCACTGAGCTGGGGGTGCTATTGCGTTGTGACGCCGACTGTTGACCGCTTTAAAGGTGCGGTTGTTTCAGCGGCGCGTACGGCACGTGCGGCGGGTTTCGCGTCGGAAACGGATCAGATCGTTGTGACGGCTGGTGTGCCGTTTAACGTACCGGGAACAACAAATATCCTACGTATTGCGCCCTGCGATGAACGTTTGATTTACAACACCGACCCAGAGTAGGGTTGTTACCAAACCTGAAACGAGGGGTTTGGTGTGATCGGATATGATGGTCTTCTTGTCATAGGGGCGTTTCTTGCTTGGCTTGGTATACCTGCATGTGTTGCAGGTTGGAGCAATGGCAAGAAACCTGTCTTTGGTATCATCTTACTTTTGGCTGCGGCGGTAAATATCGCCGTAGCTTATGGGTATAGTCCGACGGGCTACTCTTTCTCAGAACTCCCGAGTGTATTTTTCTCGGTTATGGCACGACTTTTCTAATCGAATCTCTTGCTCTTTTCCCTATCCTCACTTAAGGACCTGATCTGTTCGCGCGGCCGGCCAATGTGGCATGCCGAGTCGCGTGCATCCGCGATCCTAATAATCGCTTGCGGCGAACAAGAAAAAAAGGAGACGAAAATGCCTAAAATGAAGACCAAGTCGAGCGCGAAAAAGCGCTTTAAGATGACTGCATCTGGCAAGGTAAAAGCTGCTCAGGCCGGCAAACAGCACGGTATGATCAAGCGCACTAACAAATTCCTGCGTGATGCACGCGGTACATCCACCTTGTCCGCACCGGACGCAAAGATCGTCAAGGGCTACATGCCCTACGACCGCTAAGAGGAGATCTGAGATATGTCCCGCGTAAAAGGTGGAACCGTCACTCACGCCCGTCACAAGAAGGTAATCAAGGCAGCTAAAGGTTATTATGGCCGCCGTAAGAGTACCTTTAAAGTCGCCCGTCAGGCCGTCGACAAAGCGAACCAATATGCAACCCGTGACCGGAAGAATCGCAAGCGCAATTTCCGCGCGTTGTGGATCCAGCGTATCAACGCGGCTGTTCGTGCACATGACGAAGCTCTGACATACTCCCGCTTCATTAACGGCCTGAACTTGGCTGGTATTGAAGTAGACCGTAAAGTTCTGGCTGATCTGGCTGTTCACGAGCCCGAAGCATTCGGCGCAATTGTTCGCCAAGCTCAAGGCGCATTGGCTGCTTAAGCTTTCAAAACGTTAAAACGAAAAACCCGCTACACTGTGTAGTGGGTTTTTTTGCGTTTTGTGGTTGCCTCTGCGGTATCTTGCGCCTTGCCCTGTGGGGGGCACTGGTGCTGCGACGTATATTGCGTCTGATAACGCGCGTTCCAGAGCCTTTGGTAACTTAACTGCGTTGCAATCTCTTGCTTTCGATGTCCTGTGTGGTAGCAGGGCAGAAAGAGAAACTTGAGAGGCCGTCATGGACGATCTGAAGGTAAAATACTTAACGCAGATTGCAAATGCGTCTGATGAAGCTGAACTTGAAGCTGTGCGGCTTGCGGCCGTTGGTAAAAAAGGCGAAGTGGCGCTGAAAATGCGCGAGCTTGGGAAAATGACACCCGAGCAACGACAAGTCGCCGGACCTGCTTTAAACGCGTTAAAAGATGAAATTAATTCGGCTTTGCTTGCGAAGAAAGCAGCCCTAGCGGATGCTGCTTTGGATGAGCGACTGCGTTCTGAATGGCTTGACGTGACTTTGCCAACACGCCCGCGCGGTGTTGGATCTTTGCACCCTATTTCTCAAGCCTCTGAAGAACTCACCGCGATCTTTGCCGAGCTGGGTTTTTCTGTCCAAGAAGGGCCACGTGTTGATACCGATTGGTATAACTTTGATGCGTTGAACATTCCGGGCCACCACCCTGCGCGCGCGGAAATGGACACGTTTTATATGCACCGCGCCGAAGGGGATGATCGTCCTCCGCATGTGTTGCGTACGCATACGTCGCCTGTTCAGATCCGCTCTATGGAAAAAATGGGTGCGCCGCTGCGTATTATCTGCCCAGGCGGAGTGTATCGCGCTGATTACGATCAGACGCACACGCCGATGTTCCATCAGGTCGAAGGATTGGCGCTGGATAAAAACATCTCGATGGCCAACCTTAAGTGGGTGCTCGAAGAATTCGTAAAAGCATTCTTTGAGGTGGACGATGTTGAGCTGCGCTTTCGCGCCTCGCATTTTCCCTTTACCGAGCCCTCTGCCGAAGTTGATATTCGCTGCTCTTGGGAAGGTGGCACGCTGAAAATTGGCGAAGGCGATGACTGGCTTGAGATTTTGGGCTCTGGCATGGTGCATCCAAAGGTGATTGCGGCTGGTGGTATTGATCCAGATGTCTATCAAGGCTTTGCTTTTGGTATTGGTATCGACCGTTTGGCAATGTTGAAATACGGTATCCCCGATTTGCGTGCATTCTTTGAGAGCGATCTACGCTGGCTGCGCCACTATGGCTTCAGCTGTCTCGACGTGCCGACACTGCACGGTGGGCTAAGTCGCTAATTGTCTTTGTCGCAGAAAAGCTGCGGCACATTATTCTGGCCAATGTATGCGTATATTACGTGATCGAGTGCCAATAACCGAATTACGAAAAGGGCGCTGAGATATGAAATTCACTCTCTCCTGGCTCAAGGATCACCTCGATACCGAGGCTCCGCTCGAGGAAATTTCTGAAACCCTGACCGACCTTGGTCTTGAGGTCGAAGGGATCTTAAACCCGCGCGATGCGCTGAGCGCTTTTACGCTTGCTAAAATCACCGAAGCTGAACAGCATCCAGACGCAGACAGGTTGCGTGTCTGCAAAGTCATGACCGACGAAGGTGAAAAGCAAATCGTTTGTGGCGCACCCAATGCGCGGGCAGGGATCACAGTGGTTTTGGCCAAGCCAGGGGATTATGTCCCAGGTCTGGATTTCACGCTATCCGTTGGTAAAATTCGCGGCGTTGAAAGCCACGGTATGATGGCCTCGTGGAAAGAGCTAGAACTCGGCGAAGATCACGACGGAATTGTTGAGCTGGACACCGGCGAAGTTGGTGAAAAACTGGTGGACTGGCTTGCTGCAAATGATCCATCCAAAGTGGATCCGGTCATTGAAATTGCGATTACACCCAACCGTCCGGATGCATTGGGTGTGTTTGGCATTGCGCGAGACTTGGCTGCGCGAGGCCTCGGTACTTTGAAAGCCACAGGTTTTGACGCAATAGAAGGCCAGTTTGCGTGTCCAATCAAAGTTAGCATTGATGATGACACCTTGGACGGGGCACCGTATTTCACTGGTCGGGTTATCCGTGGTGTTAAAAACGGGCCAAGCCCACAGTGGTTACAGGACCGCCTGACGGCAATCGGCCTGCGTCCGATCTCGGCGCTTGTGGACATTACCAACTTCTTCACCTTCGACCAAAACCGTCCGCTGCATGTGTTTGATGCAGCAAAAGTCCAGGGCAACCTACGTGTGCATCGCGCAGTCGGCGGTGAGACACTGGTCGCGTTGGACGAAAAAACCTATACGCTGCAAGCCGGGCAGATGGTTATTTCGGATGATAACGGTGTTGAGAGCCTCGCCGGGATTATGGGTGGCGACGCAACAGGATGCACTGACGAGACGGT
The DNA here is from genome assembly GCA_947499635.1 of uncultured Paracoccaceae bacterium. Taxonomy (GTDB): domain Bacteria; phylum Pseudomonadota; class Alphaproteobacteria; order Rhodobacterales; family Rhodobacteraceae; genus Epibacterium. Next base: position 45,471 of record CANMPD010000013.1, read on the forward strand.
TGATGTCTTCCTTGAAAGTGCGTTCTGGGATCATGTGCAGATTGCTATGACTGGCCGTGCGCTCAAGATTAATTCTGATGCACGCTATCGCTTTGAACGCGGTATTGATCCAGAGTCTACTTACGAGGGTCTGGAACGCGCAACGCGTATGATCTTGGATCTTTGCGGAGGTGAACCATCGGAATTGGTATCAGCAGGACAAGTCCCTGATTATGCACGTGCGTATCGGTTGAACGCAGAGCGTGTGCAATCGCTGGTGGGTATGGATATCGCCGAGAGCGAGCAGCGCCAAACATTGACGCGCTTGGGCTTTCGTTTGGATGGCGATATGGCACATGTTCCAAGCTGGCGTCCTGATGTTCAAGGCGAAGCCGATTTGGTCGAAGAAGTGGCTCGTATAGCATCTCTGACCAAGCTTGAGGGCAAGCCGCTTCCACGTCTCACCGATGGCATCCCGAAATCCGTTATGACACCACAGCAACGGCGCCTGCAAATGGCGCGTCGTACCTGTGCCGCACTTGGTTATAATGAGGTGGTTAGCTACACTTTCATTGATAAAGCATCTGCCAGCCTGTTTGGTGGCGGTGATGATGCAACGATGTTGGCAAACCCAATCTCATCCGAGATGTCCCACCTACGCCCTGATTTGTTGCCCGGCCTTTTGCAAGCCGCAGGGCGCAATCAGGCGCGCGGCAACCAGGATATGGCGTTTTTTGAAGTTGGCCCAACCTTTACAGGTGGCGAACCGGGTCAAGAGCGTATCCAAATTTCGGGAGTGTTGATCAATAAGAACGGTCCCAAAGATGTGCATGGCAGCTCTCGCGAGATGGATGTGTATGATGCCAAGTCTGACATCGAAGCCGTGCTTGCGGCGATTGGTGCACCTGCGAAAGTCCAAATTTTGCGCGAAGGCGATGCTTGGTGGCATCCGGGTCGTCATGGCCGCATTTGTTTAGGGCCCAAGAAAACGCTAGGTGTATTTGGTGAATTACACCCCAGAGTTCTTGACGAGTTGGGCCTCAAAGGGTCTGCCGTTGGCTTTACTATTTACCCTGATGAAATTCCGTTGCCGCGTAAATCCGGTGCGAACCGTGGTGCATTGAACATCAGTGATCTGCAAGCCGTGGAACGTGACTTTGCCTTTGTTGTGGATGCAACTGTCGAAGCGCTGACACTTGTGAATGCTGCGACAGGTGCGGACAAGACTTTGATCGAAGATGTGCGTGTCTTTGATGAATTCATCGGTGGCAGCGTTGGCGAAGGCAAGAAATCTCTTGCGATCACTGTGCGTTTGCAACCCAGTGATAAAACGCTGACGGAAAAAGACATCGAAGGGGTGAGTGCGAAAATTGTGGCAAAGGTCACAAAAGCCACAGGTGGTGAATTGCGCGGTTAATCTTTTACCGGAATTATTAAAAAAAGCGCCGCAGCTAAATCAGCCGCGGCGCTTTTTTGATTGGCGTGTCTGTTAGCCGGCTTTTTGAATTTCCACACTATGTGGGTAAGGAATAGAAATGCCCTCAGCGTCAAAGGCTTCTTTTACGCCTTGGGTCATTGCAAACTTCAACTCCCAATAATCAGCAGCCTCGCACCACAGGCGGGTTGTTATATCGACTGAGCTGTCGCCAAGGTTGGTGACACGCACCCAAGGCGCTGGATCTTGTTTCACGCGCTCATCTGCAGAGGCAAGACGTGAAATGATGCTTTTTGCTTTTTCAATATCATCGCCATAATCAATACCAAATGTGAGATCGACGCGACGCGTATCATGGGCGGAAAAGTTTGTGATGATTGAACCCCAAGCTTGGCCATTTGGAACGATGATTTGTACGTTATCTGGTGTCACCAGCTCTGTTATAAACAGATTAACGTCTTTCACGGTCCCAGCTGTGCCACCGATGTCGACAAACTGACCCAATTTATACGGGCGAAACAGGATGAGCATAAAGCCGGCCGCGATGTCGCTTAATGTGCCTTGTAAGGCCAAGCCAATGGCCAAGGTTGCAGCACCCAACATGGCAACAAGACTTGTCGCTTCGATGCCGAAAATGCCTAAAACGGCGACTGCGACGATTGCCAGCAGCACCCAACGTATCATGCTTGCGGCGAAATTTCCCAGTGTATCGTCGATATGCGGGGTCGCGTTGACACGGGCGCGTACTGTATTTGCCACCCAACCCGCAGCCATCCAGCCAAGGACCAGAACAGCCAAAGCTTTGGCGCCACTTAAAAGGATCGGCCAATATGAATAGGCTTGATCAATAACTTGTTCCATCGTTCTCTGTCTCCTCTTTAGGCGTCTCATGCGCCTTTCGTAAAAGTTGATCGATCCTAAAGTTATGAGTTTGACGTGTAAACAGTCAAATAATTACATTACAACTTATGCGTTAGGGGAATTTTGAATTTAAAATAAAACAATAAAAAGTGCAGATTGGCCTTAATTTTCGAAGGCCATTCGCATAGTTTGAAATCGTCGAAATGTGGATGCTTTGAAATGACACTTGATCAAACGGATCGGCGCATCCTCTCTGTTTTACAAAAGAAAGGGCGTGTTTCTAATTCTGACCTCAGTGAACAGGTAAACCTGTCCGCGTCAGCATGTCACCGACGGGTGCAGCGGTTGGAAAACGAAGGCTATATTCGCGACTACGTCGCCTTGCTGGATGCGCGTAAATTACAAGTTCCCACAACGGTTTTTGTTGAAATCACGTTGTCGGGGCAGGCGGATGAGGTTCTCGAGGCATTTGAAAAAGCGGTGCGATGTATTCCGGCTGTATTGGAGTGTCATTTGATGGCAGGTACGGCGGACTATATTCTTAAAGTGGTCGCTGAGAATACCGAAGATTTTGCACGCATTCACCGCCAGTCTCTTGCACGATTACCAGGCGTCGCCCAAATGCAGAGCTCGTTTGCGTTGCGCACCGTATTTAAAACCACGGCTCTGCCAGTCTAATTCTGTGCTAGAGGGCTGATATTGCTTAGTTGTAGAGTAAAGGGCAAGCTTTTGCTCTTGCAGCGCGATGTGATCCCATGTGTTCAAGATCGCGGGAAACTTTAAACTTTTATCGTTTCTGACATTAAAAGATTACATGTAACGGTTACCGAACCACTGACTTTAAGACAAAGGAATACCAACGTGAGCAGCGAGACAGATAACACCACATTTGATTGGTTGGAAGCCGAGCTGCAGGATACGTTGGACGAAGACTTTGAGATCGAATTCGCAGAACCCATGCTGTCTATGGAATTGCGTAAGATCTACAAAGAACAACACCCTGAAATGCTGGACCGTAAGGTCTACTTCCAAAATCTATTGCGCCTCCAAGCTGAGCTGATCAAGCTACAGGATTGGGTTCAACATACGGGTGCCAAAGTTTGCATCATTATGGAAGGGCGCGACAGCGCCGGCAAAGGTGGCGTGATTAAGCGGATTACGCAACGTTTGAATCCGCGTATCGCCCGTGTCGTTGCGCTTCCAGCGCCATCGCGGCGTGAACAGAGCCAATGGTATTTTCAACGTTATGTTCCACATCTGCCAGCGGGCGGTGAAATCGTTCTGTTTGACCGGTCATGGTATAACCGCGCAGGTGTTGAACGTGTCATGGGCTTTGCCGATGATCAGCAGGTTGAGCAATTCTTACAAGATGTCCCAGAATTCGAACGTATGCTTGTGCGTTCTGGTATAATTGTTTTGAAATATTGGTTCTCGATTACTGACGAAGAACAACAGCTGCGGTTTATGATGCGCATTCATGATCCAATGAAACAGTGGAAATTGTCTCCTATGGATTTGGAAAGCCGTGTGCGTTGGGAGCAATACACGAAAGCCAAAGAAGAGATGTTCGAGCGGACAAATATCGCCGAGGCCCCTTGGTTTGTTGTGGAAGGAAACGACAAAAAGCGAGAGCGGCTCAATTGTATTGAGCATATCCTGTCGCGGATCCCCTATGAGGAAGTGCCACACGAAAAGGTAAGCTTGCCTGACCGTGAGTACAATCCAGACTACGAACGTCAGGTGCTCCCAGATGAGTTGTACGTTCCGAAAATCTACTAACCACATCACACCAGATCACGACGAGGCTACCTGACGAAGGTAGTACCGAGTGTATGGTTCTGGGTGTTAGGGGTGCGATATTGAGATGATCGGTTCTCAATGGCAACAGACGCCTGATTTTACCAAAAGCTTTCTTTGCATAGGTAATGAACTGTCGCTAAACGAGGGCAAGCCGGTTGTGTTTTGTTACACAACCTGAATATTCCGGTTTGCGAGGTTATGAAAATGCGCGATAAGCAGGTTACCTTTGGTGGCAGCAGTTTGGATCGTGCTGCACATGTGCGTGTTGATCCAGAACGGTTGATGTCGCTGAAAGCAGACGTGGCAAGCCGTGTGGCGGTTTTTTGGCGTGGAAAACCACTATGTACCTATGAGGACCAGACTGCAGACGGGCTGGTCCTCCTGCCGCTGGACCATACGTTGCTGAATAACGCGCTGGATCAGTTGATCTTTTTAGGGCTGAATGAAACAGGCGGCGCATATTTTGCTGCTGACATTAGCGCATGGGAACCTGATCCCGACGAGAGCGGAATCGAGGGGCAAGTTTTCGATTCAAGCGTGCAACGGCACCCTGGGTTACCTGCCAATTATGCGTTTGCCGATCTGCGTAATGTGATGACATTTCTAAGCGCGCGTGAGGCAGAACTGGCAGCGACTGCGCGTGCGGTGCTAAGTTGGCATGACAGTCACCAGTTCTGTTCCAAGTGCGGTGCTCCTTCTGCATTGGCCCAAGCAGGCTGGCAGCGAAAGTGTACACAGTGCGAGGCGCCACATTTTCCACGTACTGATCCCGTCGTCATTATGTTGGTTACGTATCAAGACCGGGTGCTTATGGGGCGCTCCCCTGGTTGGCCCGAGGGGATGTATTCTTTATTGGCCGGATTTGTCGAGCCGGGCGAAACCATCGAAGCAGCGGTGCGTCGTGAAGTGCTTGAGGAAACTGGCGTGCAGGTTGGTCCTGTTATGTATCAAGCCAGCCAGCCTTGGGCGTTTCCAATGTCACTAATGTTTGGCTGTTCTGCACAAGCCACCTCGGAAGAAATTACCATTGATCCAAACGAGATTGAAGATGCGATCTGGTTGAGTAAACAAGAGGTAATGGATATCTTCGCAGGCGTTCACCCGCGTATTACACCAGCACGCAAAGGAGCAATTGCTTATTTTCTCCTTGAAAACTGGCTCGCAGATACGCTCGGGTAATCGAGTATCAATATTAATACATGTGCTTTATAGAGTTGCACACTTATATCAAAGAGAGATCACATGCAGTTTGTTGCCAAAGAGGACACAAATACTCCGATCAATGAGTTGTTTGCGGCAATGTCTGATTTCGAGAGTTTTGAACGTTCAGCTATTCGCCGTGGCGTAAATGTCCAACGTATTGGTGCCCTCGAAGATCTGCAAAATGGTCTGGGCTGGGATGTATCATTCGATCTGCGTGGGGTAAAACGCGACGTTAAGCTCAAGATATCTGAGTATAGCGGACCAACCCTTATCAAGATTGATGCCGAAGGCACGGGTTTGGTTGGCGAGCTGATTATTGAATTAATTGCGCTGTCCCCCAAACGAACGCGGCTTACAATGACGACGGTGTTAAAGCCGCGTACACTTGCCGGACGTGTCTTGCTTCAATCGCTGAAGTTGGCAAGAAGCAAGATCGCGCGCAATTACCGTAAGCGTGTGCGCGATTTTGTCGAGATTGCCGCCGGACGTCCTGCTGTGTCCTAGTGTGGATCAGATCGCAGGCGCTAGCGCTGGCGATCTGCCGGATAGACCCCTAGTATTTTGATATTGTTGGTGAAATACTGTAATTCGTCTAGGGCAAGTTTGACGTTGGCGTCGTCTGGATGCCCGTCTATGTCCGCGTAAAACTGTGTGGCAGTAAACGATCCACCCACCATATAACTCTCCAATTTGGTCATATTGACGCCATTGGTCGCAAATCCTCCCATGGCTTTGTACAGGGCTGCGGGAATGTTGCGGACTTCAAAGACAAAACTGGTGATCATCCCCTGATCCCCTCTACGGCTGTGATCAGGTTGACGTGCCATGGTTAAAAAGCGTGTGGTGTTATTACCTTCGTCCTCAATGTTGCGGGCCAACACGTCTAGACCATAAATTTCCCCAGCCAATTCGCTGGCCAAGGCAGCCTGCGTTTTATCGCCTTTGGCGGCCACCTCGCGTGCGGCACGGGCATTGTCTGAACTAACCCTGCCGCGAATAGCATTCTGTTCTAAGAAATTGGCGCATTGAGGCAGCAGGACCATATGTGAATACGCCTCGGAGATATCCTCAAGCGTCGCGCCAGGGACTGCAAGCAGATTGATGTGAACCCGGACAAATGCCTCATCGATGATGTGTAACCCAGAATGTGGCAAGAGACGATGAATGTCCGCGACACGTCCATAAGTTGTGTTTTCAATCGGCAACATCGCCAGCTCTGCTTCGCCTGAGCGTACGGCGTTTATCGCATCTTCAAACCCTCGGCAGGGTAAGATTTCCATCTCAGGGCGCTTATTACGACAAGCTTCGTGGCTATAAGAGCCAGGTTCGCCTTGAATTGCGATTCTTTGGGTCATTTTTCGGCCTCGGCAACAATATCTTAGCGCAAACTCAACAGAGTGGGCATTTAGTCGCGGTGTCTACACCTTGTCAGGTGACAGGGGAAGCCTTACGCTTAATTTCAAGAGCCAGCCTACAGGAGTTCGCTAACATGTTTGATACGATGACACTGACGAAAGCCACAGCAGGGTTTTGCGGGGCCTTTTTGGTTTTACTTCTCGCGAAATGGCTTGCGGGTGGGTTGTTCCATGTTGGATCTCATGGCGGTGAGGCCTCATACGTCATCGAAGTTGCAGATGCCGGCAGCAGTTCCGATGAACCAGAGGTTGATTTCGCTGAACTCTTGGCTTCGGCAGATCCTGCAAAAGGGGCCAAAGTATTTCGCAAATGTACCGCGTGTCACAAACTGGAAGATGGCGCGAATGCCACGGGCCCATATCTGTTTGGTATCGTAGACCGCCCCAAAGCCAGTGTTGGTGGCTTTGGCTATTCGGGTGCCTTGACCGCGCTTGGGGGAAATTGGACGCCTGAGGATTTGAACGGTTTTCTTGAAAAGCCTTCTGCCTATGCCAAAGGAACAACCATGAGCTTTGCAGGGCTGAAAAAGGAAACTGACCGTGCGAATGTGATTGCTTACCTGCAATCGATTGGTCAATAAAACTTGGGTTCGTAAGGCGATGTATTAAAATCGCACTTACGGGCTATTGCGCTTTAGAGATGGGTCTTTGCCAAAGGTTTTAACCTGTGCAGAGGCCTTTTTCGTTTGCAGCCCATCTTTACTGATCGCAGCCGTTGCATGGGTATCGTTAATTTGGTGCAATTGATTACAATCCTGTAATCACGTCTTGTAATCCTGTAGTTGCGGGTCTTAGCTTGGTAAGAGTAAATCAGCTATTGATCAGAATTTTCGAATTCAACAGGCATGAAAAAGGACGATAGATGACGCAACAATTCACCAACGTGGCCAAAGCTGCAAAGACATTCGCAGCACATCCTACATTGTCGTGGTCGAGTAAGGTTTTTGCGATATTCAGTCTGAGCGTCCTATCTGTTTTGGTTCTTATGCTCTGGGCGTTGCCTTCCAAAGCGCAAGAGACGCTGATTAAAAGCTATGGTTACAACTATTTTGGCAATCTGAAATACGATGCAGATTATCCCCATTTAGACTACGTCAACCCGGATGCGCCAAAGGGCGGTGAGATCTCGGTTTGGGCGCCTGGGGGCTTTGACAGCTTTAATCCATATACGCGCAAAGGACGTTCAGGGGGATATGGCAGTATCGGCCATGAAAGCCTGATGACCAGTTTTGCAGACGACGCGACAGGGCTGTACTGCTTGCTATGTGAGACGATAGAATTCCCTGAAACGCTGGAATATGTCATCTTTGACCTGCGCTCCGAGGTTCGTTTTGCGGATGGCACGGCCCTCACCGCAGAAGACGTTAAATTCTCGTATGATCTCTTTATCGAACAGGGACTGCCATCTTTCCGGGCGGCGTTTGGGGCGATGATCACCACAGTCGAGGTTCTGGATGCGCATCGTGTGAAATTTGTGTTTTCTCCAGACAGCCCATTGCGCGACCGCATTGGGTTTGCAGGCGGGATTTCAGTGTTTTCCAAAGCCTGGTTCGAAGAGGGGGGGCACCGCTTAGACGAAGGGTCGCTAACCCCGATTATGGGCACTGGTGCGTATGAATTGGACAGTTATGACGTTAATCGAAATATTGTCTACAGACGACGGGATGACTACTGGGGCGCAGAGCTGCCACAAAACCTAGGTCGCAATAACTTTGACCAAATTCGGGTGGAATATTTCGCTGATGGGGCTGCTGCGTTTGAGGCCTTTAAGGCCGGCGAATATACGTTTCGCAACGAAAACAGCTCTAAACAATGGGCCACGGGATATGAATTCCCGGGTGTTCAGTCCGGCGCGGTCAAGATTGAAACGCTGGCCAACGGAAATCTCGCGCAGGGGCAAAGCTATGTCTTCAACCTGCGCCGTGAAAAGTTTCAGGACATCCGCGTCCGAGAAGCTATTGGCATGATGTTCAATTTTGAATGGTCCAATCAATCTTTGTTTTACGGGTTGTACGAGCGTACCCGCAGTTTCTGGGGGGGTGGCACCTATTTGGAAGCCACAGGAACGCCCAGCAAAGGGGAATTGGCTCTGTTAGAACCATTGGTCGCACGTGGTGATCTTGCACCCGAGATCTTGACGGATGAGATCGTGCAACCTCCGGTTCTCTCCGAACGTCGTACGCTGGATCGAAAAGCCTTGCGTAGCGCCAGCGCGTTGTTGGACGAAGCAGGCTGGAGTGTTGGAGACGACGGGTTGCGCCGCAAAGATGGCGAGGTTCTAACCGTTGAGTTTCTATATTCCTCTCCGGCGTTTGATCGCGTGAACCTGCCATTCGTCGCCAATCTTGAGCGTCTGGGCATCAAGGCGGTCGCAAATCGGGTTGATTTTGCACAAGAGGTTGCGCGCACACGCGATTACGATTTTGATATGACAACCCATTCGTTTGTCATGAGCTGGGAACCGGGAAGCAGTCTGAAACAGTGGTTCCATAGCTCTGCAAAAGACGGCAGTTCTCGCAATTTGATGGGGCTGGATGATCCGGCGGTGGATGCGCTGGTCGATGCAACCGTCGCGGCCAATACCCAAGATGATTTGACCGCCGGCGTAAATGCACTTGACCGTGTCTTACGTGCCAAGCGGTTCTGGGTGCCGCAGTGGTTCAAGAATGTCCACACGGTTGCCTATTTTGATCAATACGAACACCCCGAAAACCTGCCGCCATTTGCCCTGGGACAGCTGGATTTCTGGTGGTTCAACGAAGACAAGCACCAGTCACTCGTTGACGCTGGTTCGTTGCGATAAAATCAGCCATGGCATCCTATATCCTAAGACGGCTCCTTTTGGTCATTCCGACATTGTTCGGGATTATGGTCATCAACTTTGCTTTGATCCAATTTGTTCCGGGGGGACCGATTGAACAGATTATTGCCCAGCAACAGGGCGGCGGCGATGTGTTCTCCAGCTTCTCTGGCAGTGGCGGCGGAGAAATTTCTGGTGATATTGGTCTCGAAAATGCGGTGCCAAACCAATATTCAGGCGCGCGCGGTCTGCCGCAGGAATACATCGAAGAGCTTGAGCGCGAGTTCGGTTTCGACAAGCCACCGCTGCAACGGTTTGTGGATATGATGTGGAGCTACATCCGGTTTGATTTTGGCGAGAGCTATTTCCGCAAAATTTCTGTTGTGGATCTTGTGTTAGAGAAAATGCCTGTCTCTATTTCGCTTGGATTGTGGTCCACCTTGATCGCCTATCTGATTTCGATCCCGCTTGGAGTGCGTAAGGCATTGAAAGATGGATCAAAATTTGACAGCTGGACAAGTGCTATTATCATTGCGGCCTACGCTATACCGGGGTTCTTGTTTGCAATCCTTCTATTGGTGCTGTTTGCAGGCGGATCCTATTGGCAAATTTTCCCGCTTCGAGGGCTGACCTCTGACAATTGGGAAAACCTCAGCCTTCTGGGAAAGATCGGGGATTATTTGTGGCATATCGCTCTGCCGATTATTGCCTCTACAATCTCTGCGTTCGCCACATTGACGTTGCTGACGAAAAACTCGTTCTTGGATGAGATCAAAAAACAATATGTGATGACGGCGCGGGCCAAAGGTCTAAGCGACGCACGCGTGCTCTATAGCCATGTGTTTCGCAACGCGATGCTGATTGTGATCGCCGGTTTCCCATCCGTGTTTGTTGGCATTTTCTTTTCCGGCAGTCTGATTATCGAAACGATCTTTTCCCTTGATGGTATTGGCCGTCTGGGTTTTGAGGCCACAGTGGCGCGTGATTATCCTGTGATGTTTGGCACGCTGTTTATCTTTGGTCTGATGGGGCTGGTTGTCGGTATTATTTCCGACATCATGTATGTTCTGGTTGATCCACGGATCGACTTTGAAAAGAGAGAGGGCTGAGATCATGGCGCTCTCACCATTAAACAAACGCCGTTGGAACAATTTCCAAAGAAACCGCCGTGCCTTCTGGTCTTTGTGGATCTTTTCGGTGCTGTTTGGCTTGTCTCTGTGCGCGGATTTTATCGCCAACGACAAACCTATCCTGGTGCAATATCGGGGCGAATATTTTACGCCGATCTTTAAATTCTACCCAGAAACCGATTTTGGCGGCGATTTTAAAACCGAAGCCGTCTATGGCGACCCAGAGGTGCAATGTTTGATTGCGACTGGGGGGCTTGAGGATTGTTTTGATATCCCAGAAGAGATCATCGAAGAGGTCGACGCAGGCACATATCAAGCCGAGGGTTTCTACAAGGGGTGGTCTTTATGGCCGGTCATTCCCTACAGTTTTGACACCACAGTTGACCGTCCCGGCGCAGCACCCTTGCCGCCAAGCAGTCAAAATTGGTTGGGGACGGATGATACCAAGCGGGATGTTTTCGCACGCGTGATTTACGGGTTCCGCCTGTCGATTGTGTATACGCTTATTGTGACAGGGGCGGCGACGTTAATCGGTATCTTTGCGGGGGCCATTCAGGGCTTTTTTGGTGGTTTGACCGATCTGGTTTTTCAACGCTTTATCGAAGTCTGGTCATCAATTCCGTCACTTTACATCATCATTATCCTGTTCTCGATTTTGGGGCGAAGTTTCTGGCTGTTGGTGATTTTATCGATCTTATTTGGCTGGACCGCGCTGGTCGGGGTTGTTCGGGCTGAATTCTTGCGGGCGCGCAATCTTGAATATGTTCGTGCAGCCAAAGCACTGGGCGTCAGTAACTTGACGATTATGTTTCGACACATGTTACCAAACGCGATGGTTGCGACGCTTACCATGCTGCCCTTTATTGTGACGGGCACAATCGGGGGGCTCGCATCGTTGGACTTCCTAGGCTTTGGTCTGCCCTCATCAGCCCCCTCACTAGGCGAGCTGACATTACAAGCGAAACAAAACCTCCAGGCCCCTTGGTTGGCATTCGTGGCGTTTTTCACTTTTGCCGCGATGCTGTCGCTGCTGGTCTTTATTTTTGAGGGCGTACGAGACGCCTTTGATCCAAGGAAAACATTTTCATGAGCGCATTGCTTGAGGTGAAAAACTTACGTGTCTCCTTCCGGCAAGAGGGGCGTATTTCGCAAGCCGTCAAAGGCGTATCGTTTAGCGTAAACCGTGGCGAGACCGTCGCGCTTGTGGGCGAATCTGGTTCCGGCAAGTCCGTATCGGCCCTGTCTACGGTACAGTTGTTGGGTGACAGTGCCAGCGTCGAAGGCTCTGTTGTCTATGACAATGTCGAATTGATCGGCGCGCCAGAACGTGAACTGCGCCGGGTGCGCGGCAACGATATCTCTTTTATCTTTCAAGAGCCGATGACATCGCTCAACCCATTACACACGATTGAGAAACAGCTGGGCGAAGCCCTTGCACTGCACCAAGGGGTCGTTGGCGCAAAGGCGCGCAGCCGTATCATTGAACTGCTTGAGAAAGTCGGTATTCGCGAGGCCGAAAGCCGCCTGTCATCTTACCCGCATCAACTGTCCGGTGGGCAACGTCAGCGGGTGATGATCGCAATGGCATTGGCCAATAAACCCGATATCTTGATCGCGGATGAACCCACAACCGCGCTAGATGTTACCATTCAGGCGCAAATTCTCGAACTCTTGGCCGACTTAAAAGACGCCGAAGGTATGGGGCTGTTGTTTATCACGCATGATCTGGGGATCGTGCGCCGTTTTGCAGACCGTGTTTGCGTTATGAAGGATGGCGAGATCGTCGAAACGGGTGTGGTCGCCGAGATCTTTGACAACCCCCAGCATGAATACACCAAAAAACTGCTTGGCGCTGCCTCATCGGGGGCACCTGCGCCGGTTGCAAGTGATGCCGCAGAATTGGTGAGCGCACAGGATCTCAAAGTTTGGTTCCCCATCCAACGCGGCCTGTTAAAGCGCACAGTTGGTCACATCAAAGCGGTCAATCCTATGTCGCTTTCGGTGCGGGCCGGGGAAACATTGGGCATCGTGGGCGAATCCGGATCAGGTAAAACCACAATGGCTTTGGCAATCATGCGCTTGATTGCATCCGAAGGCCGTGTGGATTTTCAGGGCCAGGATCTGCGCCAATGGTCAACACGGGACTTACGCCGTTTGCGCAAAGATATGCAAATCGTGTTCCAAGATCCGTTTGGAGCCTTGTCTCCGCGGATGACCTGCGCCCAGATCATTTCCGAAGGTTTGGCGATCCACGATGTTGACCAAGGTCGAAATCCTCGTGAACTGGTGGCGGACATCATGGTCGAGGTTGGCCTTGATCCGGATGCAATGGACCGCTACCCGCATGAATTTTCCGGTGGCCAACGTCAACGTATCGCAATTGCACGTGCGATGGTGTTACGTCCCAAGCTTGTTGTTCTGGACGAGCCAACCTCAGCACTGGATATGACGGTGCAGGTGCAAATCGTGGAACTCTTGCGCGACTTACAGCAACGCCACGGGCTGGCCTATTTGTTTATCTCGCATGACCTGAACGTGGTGCGTGCGATGTCACATAATGTCGTGGTGATGAGGCAGGGCGATGTGATCGAGACAGGCAGTGTCGAGCAAATATTTGAGGCCCCGCAACATGAATATACACGGGCTTTGTTGGCGGCCGTATACTAAGCTGTTTTGAACCAAGTGTACGACCCTGTGCAAAAGAAGCTATGCTTAAAGAACTGGGTTAGTCTCGAATGACCCATTGTTTGAAGCTCGGCTCCAGTTCCTCACAGGCAGCAACGATCAGATCCCGCGATTGGTAAGGGCCGGCGTCATCAATGATCGGAGAGACTGTCAGGCACTGAGACGCGTCCGAGGCGAAATGGATTTCCATTTTGGTGGCGTCGTAAGCAAAATGCTGTGTTGCGTCGGCACTGTCGCAGGTGATCAAGCCAAAGGGATTGACGGCGTTTTCGGGCGCATTATAGGCCATGCACAGGCCATTATAGGTGGCTGATTCAATCATCCCACTGTCTGGTGAGAACGAAAACAACACGTCGTCTCCTGCAGGCTTGCAGGAATGTGCTTGCAGTTGCTCGCCCAGCCCGCGCCCTTCGGTATCGATGCACCAGCCAAGCAAAGCCTGCTCGTCAAGGTTATCGGCGAGGTGGATTATAGGCCCCTGGGTTTGGATGGCAGGTGCATCCGCATGTGATTTCTGAGGGGTCACCACGCCAAAGGTGCCAGCGACGACAAGGGTGAAGGTTATGGCAGTTAATTTCATGTGCAAATCCTCTTCAAATTTCGGTTGGACGTTACGAATACGAACCAAGGTGAGATCTCGAGCACAGCGCCCTCTCTGCGAAACGCTGTGCATATTGCCTTTAATTGCCTTCCGTTTCGTTCACAGCTGCCCCTGCGCCGGTGACAATCTTTAAGGTCGCCCAGGCTTGGGCTGCGTCATTCACCGCCGAAGCCGCCGAGATTTTGGCCGTATTTGCGTTACGGTCCGTATCCAGCAGATCAAGCAGTGTAATGGCGCCATTGCGATAGTTTTCCTGCGCAAGCGACAGGGCACGACCATAGTCACTTGCCGCCGTGCGCAACAATGCGGCGCGTTGGCGGTTTCTGGACAGGCTGGATTGGGCGACCTGAACATCCTCAACAGCGTCATTTATCGCTGAACGCCATGCGATCTCGGCCTGTTTCGCGACCGAGATCTGGGCGTCTCTTTGTGCTTTCAAAAGGCCTCTGTTGAAGACTGGCAAGGACAATTGCGGCCCAAAGCTCCAAGAATCAGCACCCTCTGAGCGCCCGATTGAGCCCGAAAGTGTCAGCGCCGGATAGAGCGCAGATTCCGCAACGCCAACATTGGCAAAAGCAGCAGCCAGATCTGTTTCGGCGCTGCGCACGTCGGGGCGGTTACGCAACAGATCTGCGGGCACACCTATGGCCCCATCGCGCGGGGTCCGCAATTGGGGTGACCCCTTTTGCATCTGTGCGACAATGATGCCTGAGGGTTCGTTCAACAAAGTTGCGATGGCATAGACATTTGCGTCAAACAATGCTGCGAATTCAGGTAAATCTGCACGGGCCGTTGACAGCAAAGCCTGTGCTTCTGCGAGTTCATATTCGGTTGAAGCACCGGCCTGGAATTGGCTGTTGGTGATATCAACCGTTTCTTGCCGTGTGTTGATTGTGGTTCGCGTCAGCGCCAATGCCTCTTGATAGTAACGAGCATTGGAATAGGCCGAGACCAATTCCGCCAGCCATGCCAACCTGACAGTTTCCGCATCATCGCGCGCGCCGGCCAGAGACGCGATTGCCGCTTCACGCTCGCGCCGGATGCCACCAAACAGGTCGATCACCAAAGATGCGCTTAATGTACCGCTGTCCGTTGTAGAGGTGCCACTGATGTCGTCACCGCCTGCTTTGGTTGTCGAAGCAGACAGAGATCCGTCTAACGAAGCGTTCAAACCAGTTTGACGCAATTCGGCTTGTGCTTGACGGATTGCCTCAATCGCAGCTTGGCTATCAAGGTTCTGGGCAAGGCCGCGTTCAATAAAGCGACTTAGCGTCGCGTCATTGTAGCTAAGCCACCATTTCTGTTGGGAAACTTCGCCGATGGATTGGGCGCTGCCTTCTACGAAACGGTCTTCAACTGAAACCGCAGGGCGTTGATAATCGGTGCCTACCGTGCAACCCGCGACAAGCAGGCCCAATGCGAGATAGTATGGTTTCATTGGGCTTTCTCCATTGGTTTACGGAACAGTTCCGTGGTTTTGATAACCGCAACATAGAACACGGGAACCAGCACAATCCCGATCACTGCGGAAAAGATAATCCCACCAAGCATCCCCGTGCCGATAGATTTTTGCGCATTTGCACCAGCGCCTGACGCCAGCACCAACGGCATAATACCAAAGCCAAACGCAAGCGAGGTCATCAAAATAGGACGCAGACGTTGGCGGGCTGCGATCTTTGCCGCGTCTCGCAATTCCTTGCCTTGCGCGCGTAGAACTTCGGCAAATTCGACAATCAAAATGGCATTACGCGCTGCAAGACCGATGGTCGTCAACAAGCCCACCTTGAAATAGACATCGTTTGACTGGCCGAAATACCACGTCGTCACCAGTGCACCGAAGATCCCGACAGGCACTGACAACATCACAGCGAAAGGCACGGCCCAGCTTTCGTACAAAGCGGCGAGACACAAGAACACAACCAAGGCCGAGATGGTATAGAGAATGGCCTCCTGATCGCCGGAAAGACGTTCCTGATAGCTAAGCCCCGTCCATGCAGAGGCATATGACCCATCCAAATTGGCAGTGAGCTCCTCCATCACGTCCATCGCATCACCCGAGCTCACGCCCGCGGCTGCTTCGCCGGACAACTCCAGCGCGCGGGTGCCGCCATAGCGTGCCAGATTGGGTGTGATCGTTTCCCAATCGCGGCTGATAAAGGAAGACAAGGGCACCATTTCAGAATTGTCGTTGTCGACGTACCATTGATCAATATCCTCAGGCTGCATACGCCAATTAGTGCCGCCTTGGACGATGACTTCGCGCAGGTCATTTCCAAGAGGGAAATCGTTTACATAGGTGCCTGAAAAGACAGTGGTCAGCATTGTGTTGACGGTGGACAATGACACACCAAAGGCCTCTGCTTTTTGCTGATCTATCTGCATCTTTAGGGCAGGTTCAGTTGCGGCATCGTTGCCGCGCAGGTTGGTGACCTGACCATTGGCAAGCCCATCCGCAACCAATTGGTCCGCAGCGGCGCTCAGAGCATCCATGCCAGCGCCTGATTGATCAACCAGATACATGGTAAAGCCCGACGTTGTGCCTAGGCCCTGAATAGCAGGAGGTTGCAGGACAAAGATACTGCCGAGGCGCGACTGGAAGAACCGGCCATTTGCCCGTCCCATCAGATCTTGGGCATCCGTGCCGGGACGATCGTCATAGTCTTTGAGGCGGATGAACATCATCCCATACCGCTGCCCCGAACCAGAAAAGCTAAAGCCTACGTTGGCAAAGACGCCATCGACCATTTCCGTTTCTTCTGTCAGCAGGTAGTTTTCGATCTGTTCAATCGTGTTTTGCGTCTGCTGCGCGGTTGACCCTTGGGGCAGTTCGATCATCGTCATCAAAACGCCCTGATCTTCGGTCGGAAGAAAGGAACTGGGCAGGCGATCATAGATCCAATACGCACCAAAGCTGATCAGACCCAGTACCGCGACCATTCGAAACGGTCGCAGCGAAAGCCCTCCGACAACCGTACCATAGCGATCCGTCAGGCGCTCAAGGCCCGTATTAAACCAACGCAAAGGGGCGATGATTTTCTTGTCATGATTGGGCTTCAAAAGCTGGGCACACATGGCAGGTGTCAGGATCAAGGCGACAAACAGCGACAAGACCATGGCCGAAATGATTGTGACCGAGAACTGTTTGTAAATCACGCCGGTTGATCCGGACATAAAGGCCATCGGCAAGAACACCGCGGACAGGACCATCACAATACCGATCAAAGCGGATGAGATTTCCCCCATGCTTTTCTCAGTTGCGGCAACCACATCCAGCCCTTCTTCCTCCATCACACGTTCGACGTTTTCGACCACAACAATCGCATCATCGACCAGCAGACCAATGGCCAAGACCAAGGCAAACATCGACAATGTATTGATCGACATATCAAAGGCCGCCAAAATTCCAAAGGTACCTAGTAAAACAACAGGCACAGCAATGGTCGGAATGATCGTCGCGCGCCAGCTTTGCAAAAAGATAAAGATGACGAGGAACACTAGAATGATCGCTTCGATGAGTGTCTCATAGACCTGCTCGATCGATTGCTCCACAAAGGGGGACGTGTCGTAGGGGTATTCAACGCTCACACCTTCGGGCAAAGCGCCTGACAACCCGTCAACGACTTCGCGCACAGCCTCTGCAGTATCTACCGCGTTGGCGCCTGAAGACAGGTTTACAGCAAAGCCCGCAGCAGGTTTGCCGTTGAAACGGCTAACACTGCCATAGTCTTCTGCGCCCAGCTCGACAGTGGCCACGTCCGCGAGATAGACTGCAGATCCGTCTTCATTTGTTTTTAGCAGGATATTTTCAAAGTCCCCGACACTCTCAAGTTGAGACTGCGCGGACAGTGAAACCGTGAATTGCTGTCCTGTGACAACAGGTTGGTCGCCCAGGCTGCCGACGGTGACGTTTGTATTCTGCTCTGAAACCGCTGTTGTGACATCCACGGATGTCAGCTGGTACTGGTACAGTTTTTCGGGGTTCAACCAGATACGCATCGCATATTCTGTGCCAAACAAGCTGATCGAGCCGACGCCGGATGTCCGTTGAACCGCATCTTCGATCGTACTGCTAAGAAGATCGCCCAGTTCAAGGGAAGAATATTTGCCGTCTTCACTGACCAAAGCGCCGACCAACAGGACCGAGGTTGTCGAACGGGTAACCGAAACGCCTAGGTTTGTGACCACGTCAGGCAGTTGCGATTCCACGAGCTGCAGTTTGTTTTGCACCTGAACCTGCGCCATATCAGGATCGATCGTGCCGTCAAAAGTCAAAGAAATACTGGCCGAACCTTCGCTCGAGGACGAGGTCATATAGGTGAGACCGTCCAACCCTGTCAGCCCGCTCTCGATCACGGTGGTTACAGAGTTCTCGACCGTTGCAGCCGAGGCCCCGGTGTAGGATGCAGAGATGCGCACTGTTGTGGGTGCGATGTCAGGATATTGCGAAATCGGCAGGCTGGTCATGCTGTACGCGCCAAGCAACATGGTCGCGATGGCAAGAACCCAGGCAAAAACCGGGCGGTGAATAAAGAAAGACGCCATGGATTATTCCTCGACCGCAGGGGCAGTATCGGCAGAAATATCCTGCGTCACGCCGTTCTCATCTATTGTGACAGGCACAGGGCTCACCTCTTGGCCGGACCGCAGTGATGAGAAACCATCCACCACCAGTTGATCGCCATCGCTTAAGCCTTCGCGCACGATCCAGGCGTTTTCATAAGCCCCTTCATCCACAAGTGTGACCTGTTCGACTATATTGTCCTCGCCGACAACATATGCGGTCAACTTGCCTGAGTTACTGCGCGATGTTGCACGTTGTGGCACCAGATATGCTTGCATTGTTCCCAATGTAACTGCGCCGCGTACAAACATTCCGGGGATGATGATTTGTTCGGGGTTGTCAAAGGCAAAGCGGATGGTCACCGTTCCGGTGGTTGTCGATACAGTGTTGCTAGGGGTAACCAGCTCTCCGACGCCACGGTAGATGTCGCCGTTTTCAAGCGTCAAAGTGGCCTCAAGGTTATCGTTGCGCTCCAGAGTTCCCTCTGCGATCCCTTTGCGGACTGATAAAATGCGCGAGCTGGATTCAACCATATCCACGTAAATTGGATCGGATGTGACAATCGTCGTCAATTCATCCGCTTGGCTTGCTGTGACCAGATCTCCTACGGAAACAGAGGTCACATCCGCACGTCCCGCGATGGGGCTGCGCAGTGTTGTCCACGACAATTCGGTTTCGGCATAGTCCAGCGCGGCCTTATTCGCGTCCAGTGTCGCTTTGGCCTCAGCTAGACTAGACTGTGCAGCCTCTACTTCGGCTTCGGTATAACCGCGTCCAGACAATTGCTGCGCACGATCATATGCGGCCTGCATCACAGGCAAGTTTGCCTCGGCTGTTGCCACATCTGCACGTGCGGTTGCGACAGCCGCGACATATGAGGCATCGTCAATGCGAAAAAGCGGATCGCCCACTTTGAGGAGCTGACCCGGCGTGTAAAGTATCTCCTCTATAACACCTCCCACACGCGGACGTACGCTGACGTCTTGGGACGCAACAGCACGCCCCGGAGAGGTTACGACGCGGGGGATCTCTTGCAAATTGACCGCGATGACACCAACCTCGCTCGGGCCCATCGGTGGCATCTCACCAAATGGCGCACCCTGGGCGGCAAGCAATGTGCTTGATGCAGCCAACGCGACGGCGGCCCCTGTCATCTTCCAAACGCGAACCATCATATGGGTCTCCATTCTTGACTGTCTTAAATTTTGTTGCCGTATATGCAAAACGTGCACACTATGCAAGATTTTTAAAATGACACTTCTGTTACGAAGGCAACGATGGGAAACAGCGCGTAACATCCAGTTGGTAACGCTGGAATGTGCCGCCCCACGGGGCCGTGGCACTGTAACGATAGGAAAATCTCTGCGGCAATGTTAGATATTTTCTGCAAGAAATGAATGCCGCATCAATTCTTTCGGCAGCAACCGTCCTATTGTTATCTGTAGGAATGCGCAGGTTTTGATGGCGCATGGGATGCCAGTAAACTTGAGGCCATCACACAAAGATCTCGGATGTTATGTCCTTGGCAAGCTTGGCATCCAACGGGTTTCGATTCAAAAGCCGATACCAAAAGGCGCCATGAACCAAGGCTGACATCATGACAGCATCGCGGCCCGAAGAAAGCTCCCCGCGCTCTTGGGCGTGGCGCAGTAGGCTTGTGATCATTTCTTCCCGAGGTAAAACAAAGCGCGTGTAAAACGACGCCTGAAACGCAGCATCACGCTGCGCGGATGCCACAAGCGCCCGCAAAGTGTCACCGTCGATGTTCAAGTGCTCGAAGATTTTCACCAAGAATTCTTCTAGTAAGGTTCGACAGTCTTTCGCATCATCCCAACGTGGCTGGGCAGCATAAGTGTTCGTTGCCTCAAAGACCGCCTCAAGAACAAGATCTGCCTTGGTGCTCCAGCGGTTGTAAAGCGTTTGCCGCGCCACACCCGCTTCTTTGATAATCGCTGCGATCGAGACGTTTTCATAACCGTACTCCCGCACCAAATGCAGCGCAGCGGCTTTCAACGCTGTGCTTGCTTGCGCGTTAATAGGGCGTCCACCCGCTTTTTTTTCCGACATGCACAGCTCCTGTTCGATAACGCAGAGTTATATCATATTGCTTATTAGACTTTAATCCATTAATTAAATTTAGACTGCAATCTAAAAACGCACCTAACAATATGCATGGAGCAAAAATGTCTCGTATTTCCCTCACACCACGCCGTGCCGTTGCCATTACGGCGACGTTGGGCTTGCTCTCAATCTTTCCGCCCTTGGCCACAGATATGTATCTTGCCGCGCTGGGTGATCTGGCGACGTCTATGAACGCCAGCCACACAGCCGCCGAACTTTCTTTGTCGATATTTTTTCTGGGGCTTTGTTTTGGTCAAATACTGATTGGCCCGTTGACGGACACCTATGGTCGTAAGGCGCCGTTGCTGGTTGGGATCGTATTGTTTACGGGCACCTCTATCATCTTGCCTTTGCTCAGCAATATCGCGTGGTTCAATGCGTTGCGTTTCATCCAGGCAATCGGCGCAAGCGCTGGTATGGTGGTTGGTCGCGCCATGGTGAAAGACCTCTATGAGGGGCGACAGGCTGCAAAAGTCATGACTGTACTTGTCATGTTATTGACGATCGGGCCGATTGTTTCACCCACATTAGGGAGCCTCCTGCTTGAGACGTTCGGCTGGAAGTCAATCTTTGTGACCATGGCCCTCATCAGTGTTGTCGCGCTGGCCCTGTCCTGTGTGACGTTGCCCGAAACGTTGCCCGTTGCTGAGCGCAAGGAACAGCCATTTCGCACAGGTATGAAAACCGCTGGATTGCTGCTGTCGCAGGGCAAATTTGTTACGATGGCGCTTGTTGCAGGCATGATTCAAAGTGGCATGTTTGCGTTCATCACCGGATCGTCGGGCGTCTTCCAGGGGATTTTCGGGCTAAGCTCATTTGAATTTGGGATCATGTTTGCCGTCATTGCAACCGCGTTGATTATTTTCGGACGGGTGAACGGGGTCTTGCTCAATCGCTATAGCCCTGAGCAGATCCTTAAAGCGGTGTTGCCCTTGTTTGTTGCATCAACATTGGTGCTTACAGTGATGTCTCAGTCAAACTCACTTATCGCTTTTGCTGTTCCGCTGTGGGTCTCGATTGGTTTGGTTGGGCTGCTTTCATCCAACGCAATGGCGATTGCGATGGAATTGACCAAAGCAGGGGCTGGCATGGGGTCGGCCTTGCTGGGTGCCATTCAGTTTGCCATCGCCTTTACTGTTTCGTCCAGCGTTGCCATCGGGGGCACCTCCACTGCACTGCCGATGTCGCTTGGGCTTTTGGTTCCCGCCAGTTTTGCCGCGGTCCTGTTCTTTGTGGCAGAGCGTTTTGCGCGCAAACCAGACACGCAAAGCGCAGCACTTTAAGCCTGACTGAAAGGCGGACGTCGACCGTCAATGGCAGCATGACGGTTGTATCTTTCGGGCTTTGCGTTGCGTGCTGTATTGCACGCAACGCAAGATCTTATCTTACGCATATGCGGTTTCTAGGGCTTGTGCCACGCTGAACAATGTCATCTCGTCGTGATGGCGTGCAGTGAGCATCGCACCGATGGGGCGGCCATCTGCGGTGTCACCCACAGGAACAGATATGGCGGGATGACCTGTGGCACAGGCGGGCGCTGTATTGCCAACCATTTCAAAGGCGCGTGCGATCACCTCTGCGGGTCCGGCATCCTTTGCAGGCAAACGCGTGGTTGCAATAGGTGTTGTTGGCATCAGCAAGACGTCCACCTCAGACAAGGCGCGCTCGTAATCAGCGGTCAAAAGCCGGTTGAGGTTCTGCGCCTTGCCATAGTACCGTCCGTCGTTGCGCGAGGATGCGAAGTGTCCCGTTAGCATCCCTAACTTCATGGTTTCAGACAGCTCATCCGCACGGTCCTTCCATCCTTTTTGGGCGTCTAACAGACCCTCGAGGAACACGGTCTTCATATTCGTGCCGTATGCATTGTGACGCATCATCAGATCATATGCGCCCTCGAGAAAAATAGGCGTCCAGATTGCGGCACCAGCGGCATGCAGCGGAACGGAGACTGTGCTGACGATTGCGCCTGCTGCCGCAAGTTTTTGAGCAGCCTCCATCACACGCTCGTCCACTTCAGCTTCCGCACCAGGTGTGCCAAAGCCCTCGGGGACAATGCCAATCCGCAAGCCTTTGACACCGCGATCCAGCGCTTCGGTATAGGGCTGAGAGGGGGCGCCGCTCTGGCGTGGGTCAAGACCATCCGGTCCGGCCATAACCTCTAGCATCAATGCGTTATCCGCCACGGTCCGGGTAATTGGCCCCGCGTGATCCAGCGTGAGTTCCACGGCGAAAATACCAGTGTAAGGCACAAGCCCGTGGGTTGGCTTTAATCCCACGACACCACAATAAGACGCCGGAATACGGACAGAGCCCCCCTGATCACCGCCGGTTGCCATATCTACCAATCCTGCGGCAACCAAGGCCGCTGACCCCGAAGACGACCCCCCTGCGTTAAAGCCCGGCACCTTCGGATTTTCGACAAACCCGTTTATAGAGGTATGGCTTCCCCCCGATGCGCAATAGAATTCGCAATTGGCTTTTCCAAGGATCTCACCACCTGCGTCCAAGATACGCGTTACAATGGTCGCGTCTATATCCGGGACATATTCTGACAAAATGGAGGTGCCGTTCGCCATCGGTAAACCCGCAACACAAACATTATCCTTGATCGCGACACGTTTGTTCGCAAGTTTGCCTGTGGCAGCCCCCTTGAGGGCCGCCTTGATGGCCCACGCATTATAGGGGTTGTCCTCGGGCGCTGGTTTTTCTCCGCTGGCACGCGGATACGTCACCTCGGGTAAGTCCTCTTCGAGACTATCCACCAGATCATAAGCATCAAGCTGACCCTGCATCAATTCATGGTAAATTGCGGCTTCGGCGGCGTCGAAATGTATGCCGATTTCTAATGCGGCGGCTTGAACCTCTTCAACGGTCGGTCGGGTGATGGTCATGAGATTTCCTTTTTATTTCAACATCAATGCGGGGATGTCATCGTCGCGGATGAAGGCGTTCGCTGCGCTGGGCGTTGGTTGCGGGCTGTGGCAAAGCATGAAGAGACAGGCCGGTTGCAAAAGCGTCCGGCCTGGTTGTGCGCAGGACCACATAATGTGGTCCTGTCTGGTTCTAGGTCGCGGACCCGCCTGTCCAGTCGACGGTTGCTTCAAAGGCGGCCGCGGCTGTGTAAATGGTGCTTTCGTTATAATCAGCACCCGTCAACATCAGACCAACCGGTAAGCCGTCAACCTGACCACAGGGGATCGACATGGACGGATGACCTGTCACATCGAACTGCGCTGTATTGGCGATCATCTCAAAAGCGCGTGTGACGACCTCGGTAATCGAGGCCCCGGCTTCGGGCAGTTTAGAGGCTGTGATCGGCAGGGTTGGCATCAGCAAGATGTCATATTTGGCAAATGCCGCATCATAGCTTGCCTTGACCTTGCGCGCGATGTTTTGCGCCTTGGCATAATAGCGACCATTATAGTGGTCGATACCGTATTGGCCCAGCAGCATGCTGATTTTGAGGCTTTCTGACAGATCGTCAGTATTTTGGCGCCACCCTGCGTGGTAATCTATAAGCCCGACATCATAGGCACCCTTCCAGTTCATGCCCATGCCATTGCCCTGCATCATCTGCCATTGCAGACCTTCAAGCGCGATAGGGGCCCAGATTGCGCCGGCTAACAAGTGATCAGGGATGGACACCTCTTCGACGATGGCGCCAAGGCTGCGGAATGTTTCTGCGGCTTCTTTGACGGAATCGGCAACACCCGGCATCAGGTTCGCGGCAGTAAAGCCTTCTTTGACGACGCCGATTTTCATACCTTTGACGCCACGATCCAACCCCTTGGTATACGAGTCCACTTTGGGGGCGTATTGGCGCGGGTCCAACCCGTCAGCGCCGGCCAGAACCTCTAGAAGCAAGGCGTTATCGGCAACTGTATTGGTCATCGGGCCCGTGTGGTCGATTGTCGACTCGATTGGCATGACGCCGGTATAGGGCACCAAGCCATGGGTGGGCTTCATCCCAGCAATTCCGCAGAAAGACGCGGGCATGCGGATAGAGCCACCTTGGTCGCCACCAATCGCCATATCAACCAGACCACCCCCAACAAGCGCGGCAGACCCCGAAGATGAACCACCGGCCGAATATCCGGCTCGATGCGGGTTGTGTACCATGCCAGGTTGAGAGGTATGGCTGCCTCCGGACAGGCAGAAATATTCTGAAACAGACTTGCCTTCGATGGTTGCACCAGCGTCAAGCATACGTGTTACGATCGTGGCATCTGCAACGGGGATAAACCCTTCCAATGTTGAGGCCCCGTTTGTCATTGGCACGCCCGCCATTGCGACATTGTCTTTCACAGCAACGGATTTGCCCTTGAGCTTGCCTTCTGGGGCCCCTTGCACAGTGACCTTGCGCGCCCAGGCCCCAAACGGGTTGTCCTTGGGGGCAAGGGCCACACCGGGCGTGCGGGGATAGGTAACGGGCGGGGTGAAATCGGGCTCTGCGTCTACGATATCATAGGCGGCAAGGTTTCCTGCCATAAGGCCAAGGTATTCTTCGGCTTCGGCGTGGGTCAGGGTCATACCCAAATTCGCACCGATGTTCATGATTTGCTCGATGCTTGGTCGTGTTACCGTCATGATTTTCTCCACTGTTGTGATTTGTTCTGAAATGTTTTTAGGCAGTTGCACTGATTGATCCGGTGGCTGGTCAATCAGCTGTCATACCAACGAATTTGGAAACGATTTCTGGGTTTTGCAGGTCTTGCGGAGACATCTCTCCGGCGATGGCACCTTTTTGGATTGTTAGAATGCGGCTTGATAAAGCGGCAATGAAATCAAGGTTCTGCTCGACCAGAATAAGCGACAGCCCACGTGTGCGCAGCACCAGAAGGGTCTCGACGATTTCATCCAGGATTGAGGGTTGGATACCCTCGGTTGGTTCATCCAAAAGCATCAATTTAGGCCGCGCACACAGGCACCGCGCCAGGGCCAAGAGTTGCTGTTCGCCACCTGATAAGGCCCCGCCACGTCGTTCCAGCAAACGCTGCAGACGCGGGAACAGGGACAGAATGTCATCCATAAATTCGGTATCTTCAGCGGATTGGCCAGCCATGCCCATGCGCAAATTTTCATATACCGTGAGGTCGGCAAAAATCTGACGCCCCTGCGGGACCAAACCCAAACCGGTCCGAGACCTCTGGTGGGATTTTAGCTTGGTGATGTCTTGACCTGCAAAGCGGACGGTGCCCCCTGTGGTCGGAAGATGCCCCATCAACGTGTTCATCAAGGTGGTTTTGCCCATGCCGTTGTGGCCCAATATGCCCAGAAATTCGCCTTCTGTGACATTCAGGGTGACACCCATCAGGATTGGAATGCGGCCATAGCCGGACCGAAGGTCATTTACCTCTAGGATCATGCTGCTAACCCTTTCCCAAGATAGACATCTTGCACCCGCTTGTCTTGCAGGACGGTGCGCACATCGTCTTCGATCAAAACGGCGCCTTGGTGGAGAACCGTCACGGTTTTTGCGATCATCTTGATGAATTGCATGTCATGTTCCACAACGATCAAAGCGCGTTTTTTGTTGATCTCAAGGATCAGCTCGGCCGTTCGTTCCACTTCGTCATGGGTCATGCCCGCCGCAGGTTCATCTAGCAAAATGAGATCAGGTTCACCTGCGAGCACCGTGCCGATTTCGACCCATTGGCGCTGGCCATGTGACAATTGCCCGACCTCGCGCTTTGCAATGCCTGTCAGTCGCAATTGCACCATGATTTTCTCGGCCAGATCGGTTGAAAACTTTGGCAAGTGGTTGCGACGTGCAGCGATCCAGAGGTTTTCTTCGACAGTCATTGCGTTAAACACATTCGGGACCTGTGTCTTGATACCGACGCCCAGCCGCGAAATCTGGTGAGGCATCGCGCCAGAGATGTCTTGGCCACGCAGATGCACATGCCCTTCGGTGGGCGGTAATTGACCGGTGAGCAATTTGAAAAACGTCGATTTTCCTGCCCCGTTTGGTCCGATCAGGCACCGTAATTCCTGTTCCTTAAGAGAGAAGTTGACTGTGTTGACCGCGGTCACCCCTCCAAACCGGACTGTCAGGTTGCGGGTCTCTAAAAGTGGTGTCGGGGTCATGGTTTGACATCCTCGATTGCGGTGGCGCTTTTGTTGCGCTGTAGGCGCGATGCCACGAGATCACGTATCGTGGGTGCGATGCCTTTGGGGACCAGCAGGACAAAGCCAATCAAGACGGCGCCCAAGATAAAGTTTGCGTCCAGCGTCTGTTGCGCGCCGATTTCGGTGACCATCCATTGCACGAGCAGACAGCCAATAATCGGCCCAATCAACGTGCCACGCCCGCCAATAATGACCCAGATGATGATCTGCGCAGAGAGGCCCAGGGCAAAGATTGTCGGGCTCACAAAAGCCCCCCAATTCACGTAAAGCGCCCCTGCAAATCCGGCTACGGCGCCTCCGATCATAAAGGTCAACAGCTTGTAAACGCGGGGATCATATCCCAAAAGTGCGGCACGTGTTTCATTTTCGCGAATGGCAATAATGATCCGCCCAAAGGTGCTGGCGATAAGGGCGCGCAGGCCAAGGTATACGGCAATTAATGCAAGCCCGGTCAGAACCCACGCTTGTTCGGGGCTTAGGATATAGCTGCTATCTCCGGGCATATTGATGGTTGGCACACCGGGTATCCCGTTAAATCCACCAAGTCGCGCATTGCCAATCTTGTAAAAATCGCCAGCGGTGGAGTTTACGAGGTTCAGCAGAATAAGGGACACCGTCAAGGTGATGACCCCAAGGTACACGTCGCTGATGCCACCGTAGATCATGAAATAACCCAAAAGTGCCGCAAAGATGACTGGCACAATTATGGCGATGACCAACGCAGGGGTGCTGTCGCCATAATTGATGGCCGCGATGGCATAGGCATACGCGCCCAGTCCAAAGAACGATGTCTGACCAAAGCACAGGATCCCGCCATATCCCCAGATAAACCCGAGGCTAAGGGCCAGAATGGCCATCGCCGCAAAAACGGTCAGCTGCATCAGTTGAAACAGATCCACATAAAGCGGTGCGGTGATCACGCCCAGTGCCGCAATCGCGGAGCCGATAAGGGCGATTTTCATTCCGTTCATGTTAGGCATTAAAGACGTCCTTTGAAAAATTTACCGGAGATTCCCATTGGCAACAGTCGAATGAGAACAACGGCGGCAATGAACAAGATGACTTCGCCGTAGACCGGTGTGGTCAAAAAAGCCGCGATCTGATTGATGAAACCAAACAGGCCCGATGCGGTGATCAACCCCCAGAGGATAGATGTTCCACCCCCGACCACGGTGATGAACGCCTTTGCGATATAAGCCGCGCCCATCGTTGGAACGATGCCAGCCACAGGTGCCAGCAAGCCACCGGCAAGGCCTGAAATCGCGGCGCCTGCGCCGAAAGTCGCCATATATACCTTGGCTGGGTTTACCCCCAATGTGGCGGCCATATCGGGGTTTTGCATAACGGCCCGTGCGATTAAACCTGCACGGGTAAAGCGCATGACGACCCAAATGAGAACCATCAGCAGCACGGCCATGACCGCAAGAAACGGCGTATAAAGGCTGGATTGATATTGCCCGACCTTAAAGCCCCCCAAGGGCGAGGCGACGCCGACAATTGTGTTGCCAAAGATCATCGTCGTCGTGCCGACGATAACCAGGCTCAGACCCCAGGTCGCCAACATCGTGTCGACCAAACGTCCATAGAGAAACTGGATGAGGCAGCGTTCAACAATCACCCCGATAAGCCCTACGACAATCGGAGAGATCACCAACATAGCAATCCAGATATTGATCCCTGCCGAAACCGACAGAACAGTTGTGTAGGCCCCGAGCATGAGGAATTCCCCATGCGCGAGGTTGATGATTTTCATCATACCGAAAATCACCGCGAGCCCGGCACTGATAAGTAAGAGCGAAGCAATGCCACTGATGATGTCCAGACCAACGATGATCGCGATATCCATTTTCAGATCCTTAAATATCGATTTCGTAATGGGTTGTGTCGTTCGGGTTCGCTTCGAGATCACAGACGGCTGCTGTGTCCAGTGGTTGCTGCGCCGTGAAAGTTTCTAAAACGTTCCAAGACTTGTCGTTGACCTCTGCAAGGAAAGCATTGCGTGTTACGTGGTGGGTTATCGGATCAATCAGAACGTTGCCGCTTGGCCCATCAAAAGAGAGACCGGTTTCAAGTGCCTCGATGACCGGCATACGATCCGCTGTTCCCGCCAGTGCAACGCCTTTCGCCCAGAGGTGAACCGCCTCATAGGTCGCCGCAGCAGGTTCACTGATATAGGGTGTCTGCGCCCCGTGTTCTGCTTTGATGGCCTCTACAAAGGCTTTGCTTGCAGGGGTCTGCAGCTCTTCGAAATAGCCATAGCTGCCCAGAACACCTTTGCTTTCAGCGGCTTCCAGTGTTGCAGGTTCGTTGACCAAACCAAATGTTGTTGAGGCGATTGGGATTTCGTCTTTCAAACCGGCAGCGGCCCATTGGCGATAAAACGCGGTATGGTTGCCGCCGACCATTGCTGACAATAACATGTCTGGCTTTGCGGCTTGGATACGTGAAATGGATGGGCCAAAGTTTGTCACGTCCAGTGGGAAGAAGTCGGTCGAGAGAACCTCACCGCCATTGTCTTCGACGTATTTCCGCATCCATTTTGCGGTGATCTGACCATAGTTATAGTCCGCCGCAATAATATAGACCTTTTTGCCCCATAGGTTCATTGCATAGGGGACAAGCTTTTCAACTGTTTGCGCCGGTGTGGTGCCAAAGTTGAATGTGTTGCGGTCGCACACACCACCTTCATAGAGGGTGTTGTAGAAATAAAGCGTGCGGAAACGGTTGAAAATCGGACGGATCGCTTCGCGAGACGCAGAGGTGATACCACCGTGAACAACGTCTACTTTATCACGTACCGCGAGCTGTTGGGCAAATTGCGAATAAAGCTGGATATTGGATTGGGTGTCATAATTGATCAACTCAACTTCGCGACCTAACAGACCGCCAGCAGCATTGATTTCTTTGACCGCCAGCTCAGTGGCATAAACCATCGGCTCACCCGTTGCGGCGAGAGGGCCGGAGAGGTCATGAAGACTGCCAAGTTTGATCGGGCCGTCTGCTGCACGGGCCACATTGGCAATCAGCGCCGGTGCGGCAAGTGCAACACCACCTGCAACTGAATTTCTAAGGAAGCTTCGACGTGAAACTGACATTGGTTTTTCCTTCTGTTGGTGTGTCTTGCTTGATGCGAGACTTATAATTTTTGAAATTCCACCTGATGTTTTGGCAGAGTTGTCGCTTTGGATAGACCGGAATTGGGTCAGAGCTGGGTAGCGGCCGAACTGGATCTGGGCTCGGGCAGGGCTTGAAGCCGACTTAGGATAGACAGGAGACGAATTGAGGCTTTGAGCTACGAAAGGCTTTCAAATTGACCCGGCGGGCATGCGTAATTTGATCTGTTGATCACATGCAAACGGGTGCCATTCTTGATATTCGACTGGGCTGAATAACCATGCAAAGTCGGGTTTCCGCTGTCGCCTCAAGATGACAGAAAATTAGGCAAACGTTGACTTTTGTGCCCAAAATATGTCGTCGTGATGTGTGCAGTTTGACTGCGACGGCAGAAGTTGGCTGGGCTCCTCTTCTTTTTCCGGTGCTGTATTGCATTGAATATAAATGAAAAACCGCAGAAGCGCTTGTATCTGTGTGCCAAAAAGTTGTCTCAAACGGCCAAAGTCTTTGCAGAGGGAAAGTTCGCTCGGCTAACGACGAATCTTGCATAAATGCGATTTGATTTCTCTTGTTAACCTGTGACACAGGGACTGATCAGGAGAACGCGATGCAGGGGAGTATAAGCAACCCTACCGAAATATTGACTCCGGGATTTGACAGCTGGCACCAATCAACTTGCCGGGACTTTTCGACAACGGAATGCGAAAACATCCATAACCCAGAATTCAGGGGCGTGGTAAAATCCTGGAGGTCAGGGTCCATCGCGCTGGGTGATATCACCGCAAACTCGCGGGATTCTGATATGCCGCTGGTACGACGTACATCTGATATCCGCAGAGACCCCCGAGATCATATTATGATCTGTACGGTGAAACACGGCAGAATTGATCTCCTGCAATCGGACAGGGGCGTGACAATACGGCCCGGTGATGTGGTGCTTTATGATCAATCCAATGCTTTCAAGATGAATTTTGTCGGCAACGTTCAGGGCTTGGTCGCGGCCATTCCCAGATCACAGGCGGTTGGTCGGTTAAGCCGGGTGAGTGAACTGACAGCGCGAAAGGTTCCAGTGAATTCACAAGGAGGCCGTTTCACGCGTCTTATCCTAGATCAACTGCAACCCAACACTGCTCTGCATGACAATAATCTGGCCGAAAAAGTCGAGGCCTCGGCACTGGATCTTATTTTTTCAAGCATCGACCACACATTCCGTGCCGATGACTTTGTTGAGATATCGCACAAAGAACGTCAGCTGCGCGACGTACAGAGGTTCATGATCAAGAACCTTACAAACGCCGAATTGAGCATCGGCTTGATTTGCACAAATCAGGGGATATCCGCACGTTCGTTAAACAGGCTCTTTGGTGGGCTGGGCACAACGCCAATGCGCTGGCTGTGGCAAGAGCGTCTGAACCGCGCACATATGGTTCTGTCCAAGGATCCGCATGTGTCTGTCACCAATCTCGCACTGGATTTTGGATTTTCGGACGTGTCTCATTTTAGCAAGGCATTCAAACGCACGTTTGGCGTCGCCCCAAGCTCTGTTAAATCGGACGCGGTCAAACGGTTTTCACCAACCCTATACGGGCAGTAACCCAATCAGGATTGGTTCACGCCCATAACGCGGCGCAATAGATCAGCCCGTCATCCGTAAAAGCCGCTATTGGCCTTGTGTCAGCGGAATTTTTCGAGAAGCTTGTAATAGATCATGCCAAGCGCAATGAGCTGACTGCCCATGGAACGTCCAAACGGCAGGCGCAGGTGACGTACATTTGCGAAGACTTCGAATTGGTTCAGCTGACCGGCAATAGCCTCTGCCATGATCTCGCCCAAGACATGGGTCAAGGCGATGCCGTGGCCCGAGAACCCTTGGACATAGAACACATTGTCAGATATTTTGCCGACCTCGGGGATGCGGTTGATGATAATTCCATCAATGCCGGACCATTGATATTCAATCTGCACACCCTTGAGACGCGGGAATGTACGTTCAAGCGCTGGGCACAATTCGGCGGCGATATCGTCTGTGTCGCGCCCCGAATAATTGGTACCACCGCCAAACAATAGACGCTTGTCCGCGGTCAAACGATAATAGTCCAACACAAAACGGGAATCATAAACGGCGAGGTCATCCGGATTGATCTTATCCGCATCCGCGCCCAATGGCTCTGTCGCCATGATGCCGAGAGACGCAGGAAACAGCGCCCCACCCAGTGTTTTTTGCTCGAGCAGGTGATAGGCATTTCCCGCGATGAGCACGCTATTGGCTGTTACAGTGCCATGTTCTGTGTGCACTTTTGGTGTCGTGCCATGGTCGATTTTGGTCACTTTGGATTGTTCGAAAATACGCGCACCTGCGGCCTCGGCTGCGCGCGCTTCGCCCAGACATAGGTTTAGCGAATGCACATGCATGTTTTTCGTATTCAACAACCCGCCGCAGTATAGGTCGCTCTCGAGGCGGTCACCCACCTCGGCAGCTGTTAGAAAGCTCAGGTGTTCGCCCATGCCGCGGGCTTGGCCTTCGTCATGTATTTGCGACAGTTCCGCCATATGGCTTTGGGTCATCGCCGTTTGCATTTGCCCAAATTTTAGATCGCATTGGATGCCGTATTTTTCGACACGTTTGCGGATGATATCGTGACCGTGCCATCGCAGGTTCCACACGAAAGTATCAGCATCCTCGCCTACCGTTTTGCGGAATTCACGTACCATCGCTTTGTCCCCGGACAAGCTCCCGGTGATCTGTCCGCCATTGCGCCCCGTTGCGCCCCAGCCGATCTGCTGCGCCTCTAAAACAGCGACTGTGTAGCCACGCTCCACAAGCTCGACCGCGGCGGAGACACCGGAAAATCCACCGCCAATGATGGCAACATCGACGCGGATATCTTCACGTAGTTGTGGAAAGCCGGCAACGTCATTGCGAGTCGCAGCATAGTAACTGTTTGTGTGCATGTGTATTTTCTCGTCGCCTGTTAAAGCCTCGTTGGCAGTTAAAACCAAACAGAGCGTTGTTTTCGAATCTTTTGCCGAGCACATAATATGTACGTCTGTGTTCTTTACCGCATAGAAAGCTTCAAGACCAAGACATCGCTCGCGACACTTTCATATATCACGCCACGAGATGTTCCAGCAGATATAAGGCCAAATTTGCGGCTTAGGCTTAGGACACCACTTGGGGGGTGCCTTTGATGATGATCCAGGCAGTTATTGGCTCTAGAAGACCAACGGCTTCGTTCAAGGTTGGTCTACCAAGCTAAGGTTGAAACGGGTCTTTGTCTCGAGATTTATCTGTGCATGATAATATCGCTGACAATGCGTAATGACGCATCAAACCCGTGTGTGATCCCCAGGCGACCCACTGAAACACAGGCGCAGAATCTGTTGATCTTTCCGTCTTGGCGTCTCGTGGTTACGTTTGATTAACTGATTCAGGAGGGCGTTTCCTTAGTAAATCAGTCAATTTTATTTTGTGATCACGCAAATTAATCTTGTGATCACAACGTGTTTTTTTTGCTATTCATGCAACATTTAATGGGGATTTTTACCTCTCGTTCGGATGACAGCAGTTAAAAATCAGCTAGAACAAGTGCAGCTAACCGGAAAAGGAGCCGACATGGCCGATGTCAATCGGGGCAACCGCCCGCTTTCGCCACATATCACGATCTATCGACCGCAGATGACCTCGGGGTCATCCATCATGGTCCGTATCACAGGTATTGCTACGCTGGTTTTGGCCGTGTTCGCAGTCTGGTGGTTGCTGGGTGTTGCCAGCTCAGACGCAGGCTTTGCCGGGATTGATGGATTTATCCGCAGCTGGTTTGGGGATCTGATGTTGCTGGGCGCGACATGGGCGTTGTGGTATCATATGCTGGGCCGTTTGCGTCACGTAATCTGGGACTTCGGCTATTGCCTTGAGGTTGAGATTTCTGAAAAAATGGGGATGGGCATGTTTATTGGTGCGACCGTCCTGACCCTCTTCACGATGATTGTGGTCTAAGGAGCAAACCATGCGATATTTGACCGACCGTAAACGCGCAGTTGGCCTTGGGGCATCTGGCGCAGGTACACATCACCACTGGCAGATGATGGTGACATCCATTTTGCTGGTGCCCTGTGTTCCTTTGTTCATCTTTATCGTTGGCGCTGGCATTGGCGGCACCTACGAAGAGGTGGTTGCCTATTTCAGCCGCCCGGGCATCGCGATCCTAACAGGGCTGAGCCTCAGCGTGATCATCGTGCACATGATGCGCGAAGCACAGGCCGCAATAGAAGATTACATGCATGGCGTGGCCGAGAAACTGGCGCTGGTCGCCGTGACCGCGTTTTCCTACACCTTGATTGCCGCGGGTCTCTATTCCCTCGTCAAACTTGCGCTGTAACGCCCGCGATAAGGAATTCGACTGATGACAGCAGCATATGAATATGAAACCCACGAATACGACGTCGTTGTCGTAGGCGCAGGTGGGGCGGGTTTGCGCGCAACCCTCGGCATGGCCGAGCAGGGTTTGCGCACCGCTTGTGTAACCAAAGTTTTCCCAACCCGCAGCCACACAGTTGCGGCACAGGGCGGCATCGCGGCATCTTTGTCTAACATGGGTCCAGATAACTGGCAGTGGCATATGTATGACACCGTCAAGGGCTCTGACTGGTTGGGCGACACCGATGCGATGGAATACCTCGCGCGTGAAGCCCCCAAAGCAGTTTACGAGCTGGACCACTACGGTGTGCCATTTTCACGTACCGAAGAGGGTAAAATCTACCAACGTCCCTTTGGTGGTCACACCACAGAATTCGGCGAAGGCCCTGCGGTTCAGCGCACCTGTGCTGCGGCCGACCGGACCGGCCACGCGATCCTGCACACGCTGTATGGTCAATCGTTGAAAAACAACGCGGAATTCTATGTTGAATATTTCGCGATCGATCTGATCATGTCCGAAGACGGGCAATGTCAGGGTGTTGTTTGCTGGAAGCTCGACGATGGCACCATGCATGTGTTCAACGCCAAGATGGTTGTTTTGGCGACTGGTGGTTACGGCCGTGCCTATTTCTCGGCGACCTCTGCGCATACCTGCACTGGTGACGGTGGCGGCATGGTGGCCCGTGCGGGTCTGGCGCTGCAAGATATGGAATTTGTTCAGTTCCACCCAACTGGTATCTACGGCTCTGGCTGTCTGATCACCGAAGGCGCGCGCGGCGAAGGCGGGTATCTGACCAACTCCGAAGGCGAACGTTTCATGGAGCGTTACGCGCCGAACTATAAAGACCTCGCACCACGCGATTATGTTTCGCGCTCTATGACGATGGAAATTCGCGAAGGTCGTGGTGTCGGTGAACATGGGGATCACATCCACCTGAACCTGTCACACCTGCCACCAGAAGCGCTTGCAGAACGTCTGCCAGGCATCTCGGAATCAGCCAAGATTTTTGCCGGTGTTGACGTGAACAAAGAGCCGATCCCGGTTCTGCCAACTGTTCACTATAACATGGGCGGTATCCCGACCAACTATTGGGGTGAGGTTCTGAACCCGACGCCTGAAAATCCAACCGGTACCGTTCCTGGCCTGATGGCTGTGGGCGAGGCTGGCTGTGCCTCGGTTCATGGTGCGAACCGTTTGGGTTCTAACTCTTTAATCGACCTCGTTGTCTTTGGTCGTGCGGCTGCGATCCGCGCGGGTAAGATTGTTGACGCCGAGGCGGCGAACCCCGTGCTAAACCAAGCCTCTGTTGACAAGGCGTTTGACCGCTTTGATGGGTTGCGCAATGCCAAAGGTGGCGTGCCAACAGCGGAACTGCGTCTAGAGATGCAGCGGACGATGCAAGCGGATGCAGCGGTATTCCGGACGGATAAAACCCTCAAAGAGGGTGTCGACAAGATGACCGCAATTGCAACCAAACTGGATGATCTGCATGTCACCGACACCTCATTGGTGTGGAATTCGGATCTGATGGAAACGCTTGAGTTGACCAACCTGATGCCCAACGCATTGGCGACTATCGTCGGTGCCGAGGCGCGTAAGGAAAGCCGCGGCGCGCATGCCCACGAAGATTACGCAACGCGTGATGACGAAAACTGGCGTGTGCACACCGTGAGCCATGTTGAAGGCAACGATGTGACCCTCAGTTTCCGTCCGGTTATCACTGATCCGCTTACCACCGAAGACGAAGGCGGTATTTCGCTGGCGAAAATCGCCCCCAAGGCACGCACCTTCTAAGGAGACGCCCAGATGGTCGAATTTGCACTTCCAAAGAACTCCCGAATGACTGTCGGGAAAACCTGGCCCAAGCCAGAAGGCGCAACCAATGTCCGGAAATTCCAGATTTACCGCTGGAACCCGGATGATGGGAAAAACCCACAGCTGGACACATATTTCCTTGATATGGACAAATGTGGTCCGATGATTCTGGACGCGTTGATCAAGATTAAAAACGAGATCGATCCGACTCTGACCTTCCGCCGCTCGTGCCGCGAAGGGATTTGTGGATCTTGCGCGATGAACATTGACGGGATCAACACGTTGGCCTGTATCTATGGTCTGGACGAGGTAAAGGGCGATGTAAAAATCTACCCGTTGCCGCACATGTCTGTGGTCAAAGATTTGATCCCCGATCTGACGCATTTCTATGCGCAGCACGCGTCAATCATGCCGTGGTTGGAAACCAAAACCAACCGTCCCGCCAAAGAGTGGAAACAGTCCATCGAGGATCGTAAGAAACTGGATGGTCTATATGAGTGCGTGATGTGTGCCAGCTGTTCAACGTCGTGCCCGAGCTATTGGTGGAATGGTGATCGTTACCTCGGCCCAGCTGCGTTGCTGCATGCCTATCGCTGGATCATTGATTCACGCGATGAATCTACTGGTGAACGCCTTGATAACCTTGAGGATCCGTTCAAACTGTATCGCTGCCACACCATTATGAACTGTGCAAAAACTTGCCCTAAGGGTCTGAACCCGGCCAAGGCAATTGCACATATCAAACAAATGATGGTCGAGCGCGCAGTCTAAGCGCTTTTGGTCGTGCCAATGTAAGCCCCCGCAGCCCTGTGCTGTGGGGGTTTGTCGTTTTGGGGCTGTGTAGGTTACGTTCAGCAATAAAAGGCGGCCGCCCGAGAGGGGGGCGGAGTGGGAACGGGGTGGAAAGCCCCGCTTTGGTCAGATCAAACCAAACCCTACCTACACCCAATGAGGGGGTGGTCTTTGGCAGGGGGTACTCCTGATGATATGTCGCGACATGCAGAGTGTGACAGTTTGTTGTTAAATCCTGATCAGCAAGGCGTGCGGAGGGCAGGCAACGCTTTGCATTTGGTGCATGACGCGTTTGCGAAACTGTCTGATGTCCCTCGCACCAGGATTTTGTAGTGTCCAGAGAGCGTGGGGCGCTAAATCTGGAGATGACCTGATGACCAATTTAACCGTTGTAGACAGCAAAAAATCCGCAATTGATCTCAAGGCCGCACAGGCGCTGGCAATCCTAAATGACAGCCTGTCTTATTTTGATGCAGATACGGCGGCAGCGAAACCAGCCGAAGATCTGGCGGATCAAAGCGCTCCGGCTTATTATCAAGCGGCCTAATGCCGATTTTGGCGCTGCTGCTTTTGGGGGGTGTGCTTGCCTACCTGTATTGGCGGCGTAAAACCACTACATTGACCCGAAATTGCCGTTGGCGCGAAGATCGGCAAGCCGGGGATTGGGCTTGTGCCTATTGTGGGGCACGGGCACAGACATCGACCAAATGTCTTGCGCCAAAATCCTAGGCAACTTTGCCTCGTGGATTTGATTATTTTCCGTATATCACCGATGGGTTACTTTGCATGCCGTGGCTGATCAGGTAGCCAATTCTAAGTATATTTCCGCCGCAAGCGATATGTGCCGGTGATGACTTTGAACGGAGAAACACCATGAAGCCATATACTTTTGTTGCAGACCTGATGGACGCCGCTGTTTCGGCAGAGGTGATGTATTGCGGTTTTGTCGCATGAGCCATTCTGAAACTCTCTCTGTTGTGGAACCCGTAGATGGACAGGATCGCCGCGCGGTGGCACCTGTCATTTGTTACCCGAACGAGACATTGCCGGTCCCACCAATGGCGCTGTATCGCGCCGCACGTGCAGGGGCGCAAAAAGTCGATGAGGTGATAGTCCCTCCGCGTGACGCAGGGTGCTTTACCGCGCCTGCGGGTCATTTTTTTCGGATCACGTCCATTGAAGGGTCTCAAGTTGGTGATTTGAATCTGTGGAATGCAAAGGATCTGAGCGAACGGTTTTATTCTGGCAAAACCC
This sequence comes from uncultured Paracoccaceae bacterium, assembly GCA_947499635.1. Classification (GTDB taxonomy): domain Bacteria; phylum Pseudomonadota; class Alphaproteobacteria; order Rhodobacterales; family Rhodobacteraceae; genus Epibacterium. The sequence goes on from CANMPD010000013.1 coordinate 83,584, forward strand.
GTGCACTGCATGGCACCCATATCACCACGGGCGAACGGATGTGGAGCAGCTTTCCGTATCTGCGCCCAATGGCGACAATCGTGCACGATACGTTGGGCTGGTATGGGATCGACGCTTTTGGTGGATCGGTTCATGATGTGATCGGCACACGCTGTGATCCTTATACTGGAAACCTGCTATCTGATGTACAGTATCATCACTGTTGCCACTCGAACCTGATACGCGCGCTGGCGGCCTATTTACGGGTTGATCCGGCTGAGGTGGAGCAGCACGTGCATGATGTTTTGAACGTCTTTATGTGCACAGGTTTTACCCGCGATACGGGCCAGTATTTCATGAAAGCAAGCCCGGTACGGCCAGGTGACTATTTAGAGTTTTTCGCGGAAATTGACATACTTGGCGCCTTAAGTGCATGCCCAGGCGGCGATTGTTCGAGCGAGCACACCAGTGATACTGCGGCGTGTTATCCGCTCAAGGTTGAGGTTTTCGCCCCCTCACCAAATAGCTTGTCAGACTGGAGCAGCCCAGCCCGCAATGGCTATGATCGCAGTCATGGTTTGGGGTGATATCTGATAGGTTAGCACCCTCGTTTCAATCCAAGATGCTGCGTATCTGATATGTCTTAGTGCGGGGCCAGTGGGGGCAGGGCGCAAGGCGATGCGAGAGAGGCTTAGACTTATGTTCAACAAGCCTCTCGGGATCGCGACGTTAGTCGGGCAGAGTGGCTGCCCGATTTGTTATTTAGGCAAAAGCCGCCTCAAGTGCGATTTCGACCATGTCACCAAAGCTACGTTCGCGTTGATCCGAAGGCAAGGCTTCGCCGGTTTGCAAGTGATCCGAGACAGTCAGAACTGCCAAAGCACGACAGTTATGGCGTGCCGCGAGTGTATAGAGTTCGGCCGCTTCCATTTCGACACCCAACACCCCGTGACGGGTCATCTGTTCGTTTAGATCGGGACGTTCGTCATAAAATGTGTCGGTCGAGAAAATATTACCAACATGGGTTGTCGCACCCTTGGTTTCAGCCGCTTGCACTGCTGCGTGCAGCAGGGACCAATCCGCGCAGGGCGCAAAGTTCAGTTCGCGTAAAATGCTGCTGCTGGGGGTCGTGATGCTGGTCGTGGTCATCGCGATGATCACGTCGCGAATTTTAACTTGGGGCTGCATGCCGCCACAAGATCCAATACGGATCAGAGTTTTGGCATCAAAATCACGGATCAATTCGTTGACGTAAATCGACAGCGAAGGCATGCCCATACCGCTGCCTTGGATTGAGACAGGGTTTCCGTTCCATGTGCCAGTAAAGCCCAACATGCCGCGCACATTATTGACCTGACGCACATCTTTTAAAAATGTTTCTGCGGCCCATTTCGCGCGGTAAGGGTCACCGGGTAGCAAAACGGTCTCTGCATAATCGTTTTTTTCGGCACCAATGTGTACAGTCATTTAAATTTCCAGATCAGAGATATCCAAACCCTTTGTGAGGGCTTCGTGCAGCCAATGTGGTTTGCGGCCACGTCCCGTCCATGTTTCTTCATGGTTTTCGGGATTGCGATATTTCGCAACAGCTTTCGTTTTCTTATCAGATGTTTTTGGACCTTTCCCCAGAAGCTCGTCTACGGAATATCCATATTCAGCTGCGGTTAGCTCTATTGCCTTGCGCGCTTCGCTTAGCTCGCGCGCTTCGGCATTTTTAAAAGCAGCTTTTACATCTTGTTCTAGTTGCAAAAGGTCTTTTCGAGTCATTTGTGAAAGGTCGATTTTCATAACGTAGCCATATTGGAAGAGTGATAATTTTTGAAATACAGGAGCCGGTGTAAAATTTCCAGAGCGTCGGCGAAATTTTGCAAGTTAATCGATTCGTCGCACGATTATGGTTTTAGTACATTATTATATAGGGTTACTAGATACATCGAATTTTTCTTATCGCGATTGTGACTTGTGTGAACAAGATTACATTAAACGAAATTAAGTTTATTATCCGTCGTTCATTTTACATCTATTTATATTTTCTTATGGGAGTAGACAATTTAGCAATAGGTGTTACTTGTCTGCCTGCATAAGTGGTAGAGTGTGCTTTAATGTCGCAAACGATTGAGCTTCCGATTTGGTTTTTTGTTTTAATCGTTGTTTTTGCAGCGATTACTTTTGCGTCGCATTTTTTATTCCCATCTGTACGCTGGTTTTTTAGGCGCCGTCTGGAACGTGCTGTTGCCCGATTGAACCGTCGCCTTGAGCGCCCGATTGAACCTTTTCGTCTCGCACGTCGTTACGACATGATTCAGAGATTGATTTATGATCCCGCCGTTGGGCAAGCAATTGCCGATCATGCGGCGGAAGAAGGTATTCCTGAAAATGTAGCTTTTGAAAAAGCCAAACGTTATGCGCGCGAAATTGTGCCGTCGTTTTCCGCAATTGCCTATTTTGGTTTCGCGATTCGCGCGGCGCGATTTGTGTCTAATGCGATTTACCGTGTGCGGTTGGGCTATGTGGATGAGGCCGCGATTGCGGAGATTGACAGTGACGCCACTGTGATTTTCGTCATGAATCACCGGTCAAATATGGATTACGTGTTGGTCACGTATTTGGCAGCGGATCGATCTGCTTTGTCATACGCTGTGGGGGAATGGGCGCAGGTTTGGCCACTTAGCCGTTTGATCCGCGCTATGGGGGCTTACTTTATTCGGCGTCGATCCCGCAATGATCTGTATCGCAGTGTTTTGGCGACCTATGTGCGTCATGCAACCAAAGGTGGGGTTACGCAGGCGATTTTCCCAGAAGGCGGCTTGAGTCTGAACGGGTACCTTGCAGCGCCTAAGTTAGGATTGTTGAAATATATGGTCGATGGGACTGCGCCCGCCGGCAAAGATGTTGTGTTTGTACCTGTTGCGCTGAATTACGATCGCGTGTTGGAGGACCGTATCCTAACCTCCGCCGCGCGCGGGGGAGAGCGGCGATTTAAGGCGCGCATTGGGATCATCATGTTGCGAATGCTGCGTCAGCTATGGCTGTGGGTGACGCGGCGGTACTATCGATTTGGCACGGCTGCCGTCAGTTTTGGGCAACCGCTGAGCTTGACGCAATTTCATAACAGTATCGTGCACAGTACGGCACCGGATGTCTCAAACGAAAAGCGGCAGGGCATCAGTCGAGTGAGCGAGCAGTTTACCCGACGTCTGGCCCAGGAATTGATGCAACGTATTGGCGACGCGGTGCCAGTCTTGCCTGTGCCTTTGGTGGCATGGATCTTGATGGAACACGGGGCACAGAGTCGAAAAGAGCTGCGTACGAATATTGCGCAACTTGCCGACTCAATGCCTTTGTCGGCTATTCACATGCCAGAAGAAACCTATGACGCGGTGCTTGATGACGCGCTTTGGCAGTTGATGCGTCGCGGAGTGGTCTGTGATATCGATGGGCATATTACGCCTGTCGAAAAATACATTGAACTCCTTGTTTTTTATGCGAATTCCGTTGATCATCTGCACAAGAAATAAGACGTTTATCATCTCTATCTGGACCATTATTACAGGTGTTAAATCTGTTGATAAATTTGTGACAGACATAAAATTACAAAAATTTTAAAATACTTATTGCAATATTGCGTAGCTAATTTTAGAGTAAACTCCAAGAAAGCCAGTTGTTTAACTCCCTTTGATCTTTGTGAAGATGGATCAAAATGAGAGGTATCGCAGGCAAGTGTATTCAGTTTTATGCGCCTTGGAGGGGGAGCATAGAACACTTTTGGGAGAGAGTGATCTGGCCGAGGTTGGAGGGCCAAAACCAGATTAACCCAATTGTTGAAAGACGTGCAGATTGAGCCCTGCACGTCTTTTTGTATTCTTTATTGTCCGTCTTTATTCTTGTTGGATGCTGGACCACGGCCTTCTGCTATGGCGTCTGTTGCCCCGTGGGGATAGGGTCAGCCCATGATTGATGCGTCTTGTGATGGTCCCGTGAAATGACTAGCTCTTCTTCTTCTGATATGTTCGGTGACCCGGCAGCACCTGCAAAAACGCCTGCGGTTCCTGCTGTGGAGTTGTCCGAGGATCAGGCCGTAGCCTTTGATCGGATGACAGAAATGTTGTACGAAGCGGGGATCGATCTGGAGGATGATTTGCTGCATCCGCCGCGTGGTGAGGGCGGTGTCATGGCTGTTATCGGTAAGGCCGGATCAGGTAAGACCTTGCTGTTGGCGCAATTTTACAAGGCGCTTGAAGCGGCAGGGGTTGAGGTTGTTTCTGGCGACTACGAGAGCCGGAAGAAAAGCGATGACAAGCGGACGTTGGCCATTTTGGCCCCGACCAACAAGGCCGCCAGCGTGTTACGTCTGCGGGGCGTGCCTGCAACGACGATCCACCGTATTTTATACACACCCGTTTATGATCCTGAGTTTGAGAAAATCGCCGAGTGGTTGGCCGAGCAAGGCGATCAGCCTGAAATCGAAGGGCTAACCGAAGAGGCGCTGGCGCGGGCTAAAGCTTTTTATGAAAAGAACAAATCCATTCCTGGCGCGCTTGCTGCGGCGGGGTTGCGGGGGTCTGATTTTATCACCGGCTGGAAACGGCGCGAGGATCCGTTGGACATTGGTTTCATCGATGAGGCCTCGATGTTGGATAATCGGCAGTTCGAAGATCTGAAGGATATTTTCCCCAATCTGGTGTTGTTTGGTGATCCGGCGCAGTTGGCGCCAGTGAATCAGTCGGGTTCGATGGTGTTTGAGACACTGCCACCAAAACGACAGTTAATTCTAAGCCGTATTCACCGCCAAGAAGCTGACAATCCGATCTTGGATCTGGCTCATGCGTTGGCGGACCCGCAATTGGGGTTTGAGCAGTTTGAACGCATGATCGAAGAGGCGGCCCGCCGGGACGAGCGCGTGGTCTGGGGGCAACGGGTAGAGGTTGACCTGATGGCGCGTTCGCCCGTGTTGGTCTGGCGCAATGCGACCCGTATCCGGTTGATCAACGCCTTTCGTGCCGTGTACGGCGCACCTGAAACCGAACTATTGGCCGGTGAGCCGTTGATTTGCGATGGTCTGGAACTGCCATTGAAACACCGTAAAAAGCGTCTGGATCTTGAGGCGCGCGGTCTGATCAAGGGCGCGCAGGTCGTCTATCTGGGGCCGGGGCGCAAGCCTGGATTTTCACGGTTGCATGTGATGGGGGCCGAAGATCCACAGGTGTCGGCAGCATCGATTGTTAAGATCGAAAAACCTGATGAAGAAGAGCCGTTTATCCCATTTGCGGCCCATATGGGCGCGACGTTTTTGCATGGGGCAGCTGTGACAATCCACAAAGCGCAGGGCTCGCAATGGGAGACTGCGCAGGTCTTTGCTCCCGACCTATATGCCGCGGCGCGGATGGGGCGGGTTGAGGCAGGGCAACCGCTGTGGAAGCGGCTGGCTTATGTGGCGATCACCCGTGCGCAGGAGCGGTTGATTTGGGTGGTCCGCAATCGTCTGTCAAAGCCAAGCGCAGGCTTACCGATTGATGATTTGCGCGGTGTTGCTGCGCCAACGCTGACGCTTGAAATGCAAGATGCAGAGGATGTCTAGGCACAGATCTAGGACGCGTTACGCGTCACGGATCAGGCGGAAAATCGCAGAGGCACCCCAGCCGCTAATGGCTGCAATAATCAGGGCTAACACGCCATAGATTGCGGGATTCTGCTGAGATAGATTGTATAAAAACCGTTCCATACCAACTTTTTGCACATTTATAGATGTCTCGTAATGAGAGACAACTTCGCCGTTACGGGTTAGGAAAATACGGGTTCGATAGGCACCTTCGCGTAGGTCTGAAGGCATAGACAGTGCTGTGCGAAACAGGGTGTCTTGGTCAATCGCTACCGTGCTTTCGCGTAGGGAATACAGGTTGTCTTTTTCGCGAATCCGAATGACCGCTTCGGAGAAATCTTGACTGTCATGAACGCCTGCGCCAACCAAGCGGATGGCACGACGAATTGAGATTTTATGCCGCAGGTCCTGAGTGTCCGTTATGACCTCACTCAAGGGGGCACTGGTTGCGACGGTGTAAAAGCTGGGAGCATGGTCAACCAAGACGCTTTGTGTATTGACCCAAATGCCCCATTGGCGGTCCTTGCGACGTACCATGAGCGGTTCGAGCGGGCCCGAGACCGTGACGACCACCTGTAACGGCGCATCTTGCGGAATGGGTGTTTCACGTTTGACAGCCCCGAAAATGAGGATCTCTGACCCGTCAAACGTGGCAGTGATTGCGACCTCATCATGGCTGAGCCCCAAGACGACTTCTTCGGCGCGGGCTGGTAAGCTGAGTAGGGTGAGGGCCAAAAGCAGGTATTTTATCATAGCAGTCATTCTGGCGCACTGAGGGTAAAGACTTCGCTCGGGGGGATCACCAGATCAAGACCGAGTTTGCCACAGACCAAGAGCACCAGGGCAGCCAAAAGGATACGCAGCTGTTCCGCCTTGAGGAGCGCGCCGATGCGGGTGCCAAATTGCGCGCCGATGACACCACCCAGCAGCAGTAAAATCGCAAGGATGATGTCCACGGTTTGGTTGGTAATTGCGTGCAGCATAGTGCTGGCACCCGTTACAAGGATGATTTGAAACAGCGAGGTGCCAACAACCACTTTGGTTGGCATACCCAGCAGGTAGATCATTGCGGGAACCATAATGAAACCGCCGCCCACGCCCATGATGGCGGTTAAAATGCCCACAAAGAACCCGACGCCGATAGGTGGAAGAACTGAGATATAGAGCGCTGAGGTGCGGAAACGGGTTTTAAATGGCAGGGCATGCAGCCACGCGCGGCTGGGGCGTGCAGGCGTGGCACCGCGATTGGATTTACGCAGCGCGCTGATGCTTTCGATAAACATGAGACCGCCAACGACACCGAGAAACAGCACATAGCATAGGGTGACAAAAAGGTCTATTTGCCCTAATGATTTCAGATAGTTAAATATCAAAACCCCGATGATTGCACCCGCAATCCCACCGATTTGCAAGATGATGCCCATTTTGATGTCAACACTGCGGCGGCGAAAATGGGCCAAAACACCTGACACTGATGAGGCCACGATTTGATTGGCACCAGTTGCCACGGCAACAGCCGGAGGGATGCCGATAAAGAACAGCAGAGGCGTCAACAAAAAGCCGCCGCCGACGCCAAACATGCCAGATAGAATGCCAACCATTCCACCAAGTCCAAGAACGACAAAGGCGTTGACTGCAACTTCGGCAATGGGGAGATAAATCATCATGTATTTGTTAAATCGTAATGGCTTGCGCAAATCAACCGCGATGCTGCTGTGCAGCGTTGCAGAGCGGGCGACGTTGTAAAAGAGCCGCGATACACGGTCACGGTTTGAAAGCTGTGGTTGCGTTCATCGCAAGAGGCTGCCCCCAACGGTCAATGAGGCGCGTGCGAATTTGGTCACGGGTTTGGCGATAACTTTCCAATTTAGCCTCGCGGGTTTCACCCAGACCTGTGGGATCCATGGTGGGCCAATATTCGACCTCTAGGCTGAAATGTCGGGTGAGTTCCAGGGCTTGGCGTTGACTGGCAGGTGAGAGGGCGACAATCAAATCATAGGATGAAATATGTTCGCCCCATTCTTCCATCTCGGCAAAAGAACGGGAGCGGTGGCGACTAAGTTCTACGTCAATTTCCTGACAAACGGTGATGCAAAAACCGTCGATTTCAAGGTCGTTTTTCACGCCTGCCGATTGTACATAAGTCCCTGTGCCAAATAGTTTTTTCATGATCCCTTCTGCCATGGGTGAGCGAACGGCATTGTGGTCACAACAAAAGAGGATCGACTGGGGTAGGGGATCCACGCATTACCCTCCGAAATGTAAAATACAGATCAGGGTGAAGAGGCGGCGCGCGGTGTCAGTATCGACTTGGGCCTTGCCAGCGAGACGTTCTTGCAGGACACGGCTGCCTTCGTTGTGAATGCCGCGCCGGGCCATGTCGATCGTTTCGATTTGACTGGCAGGCAGAGTTTTCACCGCGTTGAAGTAACTTTCGCAGATTTGGCCATAGTCTTTGATGACTTGCCGAAAAGGTGACAGGGACAGGTGAAACTCGGCTGCGGGGCTATCGCTTTCGGTTTTGACATCAAACACTAGGCGTTTTTCCCGAATGCTCAGACGTAGGTGGTAAGGGCCAGGGACAGCCGGTTGATCCTCGCGGGGCGGCAGCACAAAACTGTTGTCCTCGAGCAAGTCAAAGATGGCAACCTTGCGTTCTTGTTCGACCTCTGGTGTGGGGACTGGCAAACCGTTGTCGTTCAACTCGATTTTGCTGATATGGCTCATGGGGCGCTCGCGGGGTGTGTCTGCTACGTGGACTGTCTGTTTTGGTGATGTTTGAAGCAGCCTAGGCGAGGCTGCGTAACAATGCACCCCAAAATACGTTGCAGGCGATCATAAAAATCACTCGCATTCGAGCGACTGCCAGCCGTGAGGCCGACAGCATCTGCGTTTGTTTAAGAGTTTAAGGCGTCCAGACGGACCTGCACCGACAGGCCATGTGCTTCGAGGCTTTCACTTGTGGCGAGAGTGACCGCCGCCGGACCGATTGCGCGTAGGGCGTCAGGAGACATGTGGCTGAGCGTGGTTCGTTTTAGAAAATCCATCACAGAAAGACCTGACGAAAAGCGGGCGGATCGTGCCGTGGGCAGGACGTGGTTTGGCCCGCCAACATAGTCACCGATGGCTTCGGGCGTGTATTGGCCCATGAATATAGCCCCTGCGTGAATGGTCTGTTGGCTTAATGTTTGTGGATCGGCCACGCAAAGTTCAAGGTGTTCGGGTGCAATCCGATTAGACAGTTGTGCGGCTTTATCCAAAGTGTCGACGGTGATGATTGCACCAAAGTCACGCCAACTGGCCCCTGCGATGGCACGGCGCTCTAAGGTTTCAAGACGTTTATCTACGGCTTTAGCGACGGCTTGGCCAAAGGCTGCATCGTCAGTGATCAAAATAGATTGGGCGCTTTCGTCGTGCTCAGCTTGGCTGAGCAGATCCAATGCGATCCAGTCTGGATTGTTGTTTTTGTCTGCGATGACCAGAATTTCCGAAGGGCCCGCAATCATGTCGATGCCAACCTTGCCGAATACACGGCGTTTTGCGGCTGCGACAAATGCATTGCCTGGGCCGGTAATTTTATCGACAGGTGCGATGGTTTCCGTGCCATAGGCCAAGGCTGCGATCGCTTGTGCACCGCCCACGCGATAGATTTCATCAACACCAGAGAGGCGTGCGGCGAGTAGGACCAGTGGATTTAACACGCCATCGGGGGTGGGTACGGTGATCGCCAAACGAGCGACGCCGGCGACCTTGGCCGGGATTGCGTTCATCAAGACAGAGGATGGATAGGAGGCCAAACCACCGGGCACATACAGTCCCGCCGCAGACACGGCGCTCCACCGCCAACCAAGCGTGGCACCAGCGTCATCCTGCCATTCTTTGTCGTGCGGCATCTGGGCGAGGTGGTAGGCGCGGATGCGCTCGGCGGCCAATTCAAGTGCGCTGCGTTCAGCGGCTGGAACGGTCGCAATGGCTGCGTCGATCTCGGAATTTGTGATGCGTAGATCTGCTGGTGTGAGTTCGGTGCGGTCGAATTTATTGGTTAACTCGACCAGCGCAACATCCCCACGGGCGCGAATATCGGCGATGATGTTCGCGACGACGATGTCAACGTCAGGACTATCTTCACGCTTCGCGCCAAGCAGTGCCTGAAAGCGATTTTCGAAATCTGTATCTGATGTGCGCAGAAATACGGGCATGTGGCACTCCTTTAGGGCAAGGATATAGATTGAGGCGTGACCCTCGGCAATGGGAAGGTACGTTTAAATGCATTCAGTATCGGGGATATTTGTATGAGGGGTTTCGCTTTGGGCTTGGCCCAACTGATATGTCAGCTTTTTAAAGCTGGAAAAGCAGGCGGGAGTGCCTGATCATCTGATTGTATCGATCTTTTTTAATCGCTGTGATGGGGTGCCTTGCCGGAGAGAGCCTCGTACGGACGCGTGACGTCTTTGAGTGTCAGTTCCAGGGCTTCGACCGATAGCCGTAGTGCGTCACCAGTGCCTGCAAACGTAAGCATCACATGGCCTGCGCCTTCGGTTGTGGGGACAAAGGCGATATTCAAGAGAGACAACACCATATCCTTATCACTGCGATCGATACCCTGCGAGGACACGCCCAGTACGTGATCTATCACCAACAGTGACCGCACACGCTCATAGGGACGACTGCGGCGTGTGGCAGCGTCGTGGTCTTCCCAGCGGAATCGGTTCAGCAATATGGCAAAGCGACGTTCGGTGGCGCGCCATGTCATATCACCTATACCAAACACCGCATCCTGGGCGAGGGTGGAGACGATTTCTAGATCCTCTGAAGAGAGAGCCCCAAGGTTCAGCGGAGCTTCGTGGCCCTGGTCAAAGGTTGCGTCTGACATCAGTCCTCCTTGATCCGCTCGACCTTCGCACCGACGCCTGCGAATTTACGCACAACCTGTTCATAACCACGATCCAGATGGTAGACGCGGCTGACTGTGGTCTCGCCCTCAGCCGCGAGGCCTGCGAGGATCAGTGACACAGAGGCGCGCAAATCGGTTGCCATTACGCGGGCACCTTTGAGACGTTCGACCCCGGTGACCTTGGCTGTGCCACCTTGTACTTCGATTTGTGCCCCCATACGGGTGAGTTCGGGCGCATGCATAAAGCGGTTTTCAAAAATGGTTTCTTCCAGTGAGGCTGTGCCCTCGGCTGTGCACATCAGAGCCATCATTTGCGCCTGCAAATCAGTGGGAAAGCCGGGGTAGGGTTCGGTCACCACATCCACGGCGCGCACGCGGCCGGTTTTATGTGCTACAACAAGGCCTGCGTCGGTTTCTGCGATCTCGACACCGGCTTCTTCGAGTTTGTCACAAAAGGCAGACAGCAACGCACGTCGCCCGCCCAGCAGCTCAACCTTGCCACCGCAAATCGCGGGTGCCAACATATAGGTGCCCAGTTCGATCCGATCGGTGACAACCGCATGGGTTGCGCCGCCCAGACGGTCAACGCCCTGAATGGTGATCTCAGAGGTGCCTTCCCCTTCGATCTGCGCGCCCATTTTGCGCAGGCAGTGGACCAAATCGACGATCTCAGGTTCGCGCGCCGCATTTTTTAGCACCGATGTGCCTTTGGCGAGAGTTGCGGCCATAACAAAATTCTCGGTCGCGCCGACAGAGGCAAAGCGCATTTCGTGCACGCCGCCCTTAAGCCCGCCCTGCGTGGTCGCGTGTAAATAACCGTCTTTAAGCTCAATCTCCGCGCCCAAAGCCTCAAGCGCAGTAATGTGAATATCCATAGGGCGTGCGCCAATCGCACAACCGCCCGGCAGAGAAACCACAGCGTGCCCTAACCGCGCAAGCAACGGCCCCAATACCAGATTTGAGGCGCGCATTTTGCGCACGATATCATAATCCGCATGTGGTGTGACCGTGCCATGGGATGACAGCGCGAGTACCTGACCTTCCGCCATTGTGCTGACTTCGGCGCCAAGGGACTGAAGCAACATGGTCATTGTGCGAATATCGCTGAGACGCGGCGCATTGGTCAGTGTCAGCGGTTCATCGCTCAGCAAGGTAGCTGGCATTAATGTCAAACAGGCATTCTTCGCGCCCGCGATTGGGATTTGGCCGTTGAGGGGGCCATTGCCGGTTACTAAAATCGAATCCATCTGCTCTTTACCTTTCGGCCTCGTCTGTGGGGATCGCTTGCGTCCCGACTTGTGTATCTGACGTGTCTGCGACGTCTTGGGCTGTCTTGTTTTGTGTCTCTTGCGTGCGGGCTTTGGCCTGCGTCTTACGACGCGCCATATTGGCCTTAAGCGCGGCCTTCAAGCGATCTTCACGCGCAGATTGGGTTTTGCGCGTATTGGCCGTGGTATTGGTGGATGTGTTTGTCTGGGATGGTTGCTTTTTTTCTGACATAACACTTCTGTAACCTAGTCGAAAAAAACCGTCCAGATCCTCTTGCATCCCTTTACGAATATGCCTAGAAGCCCCTTCACGGCGCTGCTGTAGCTCAGAGGTAGAGCACTCCCTTGGTAAGGGAGAGGTCGAGAGTTCGATTCTCTCCAGCAGCACCATTTAAGAATTCCCTTTCTCTAAATGCACCTAAGGCTTTGAACAGTAAGGATAATACCGGAGTTCTAGCGCCTTCTTTTGGGCAGTATGTGAT
>CANMPD010000014.1 GCA_947499635.1 uncultured Paracoccaceae bacterium
GATGCGGCGGGTGGCCTGCCTGCGACAACGCTGCTGTCGCTTGATTTTGACGGAGGCGATCTGTCGGATGCGGCGGGCCTGGGCACGGATCTGTCCACAACAGGGACGGTCACGGGTGGTGGTCTGTCGCTGGGGGCCGGCGAGACGCTGGTTGTGGATCTCGACCAAAAGCTTGCGGCTTTGACACCTGACTTTACGCTGTCGCTGACGGCACAGGTCAGTGATGCGGGCATTTTGATTGCGAACCCGGGCGTGTTGCGGGTGTCGACGGATGCGGATGGGGCGGTGACGGTCTATCTGAACACGACTGAGGGGTCTTATAACTTTACGACCTACGACGGGATTGTGCCTGCGGATGGTGTGGCGCGCGATATTGCGCTGACATTTGACGGGGACCAGCTGAGCCTGACGGTGGATGGCACGCTTGTGGGCCGGGTTGAGACCGAGGGCGCGGTTGAGCTGTCGGGAGATCTTGAGCTGGGCGACAGCAGCGGTGCGCTGGTTGCGGTTCTGGATGATGTGAGCCTAACCAGTGCAACGGCGCAGGATCAGCTCTTTATCGCGGTGGATCACAGCGTGGCCGAGGACGATCTTCAGACGGTTGTGTATGACGCGGGTGCGACGGGTTTGATGGCGTCTGATCTGGATGCGGATGCGACCTATGAATGGGTGTTTATGGACGGTGACACGGTTGTTGGGACGGCAACGGGTGCGGTTGTGACGCAGCAGTACGACAGCGCTGGCAGCTATGACGTGACGCTGACGGTGACATCCGGCGACTACAGTGACAGCGTGACGCGCACAACAGAGGTTGCGGGGGATCAGTTGCTGAGTGTGAGCGCGTCTGATCTGTCGGACAGCAGCAGCTATGACACGACCGTGATTGTGCAGACCTCAGACGAGGTCACGGACGAAAGCGGGTTCCGCCTGGACGGGGACTCTAAAATCATGACGGCGCGCAGTGGCGTGTCACATCTGGAAAGCTTTGACAGCTTTACGATAGAGATGGCGCTGCAGGTGGACACGGGCTCGACCGGCGTATTCCTGCACCGCTATCAGAGCTTTGCCGCCAGCGTCGAAGAAGACGGGGTGATCCGTGTGGCATTAGAGACGTCAGATGGCACTTTTGTGATGGAAACCGAAGCTGGTGCACTCACGGCAGAGGAGTGGGCGCATGTCAGTTTGGTCTTTGACGGGGATGATACGGATGGAGCGCTGACGCTTTATGTGGATGGCGAGGCATTGGCGTCTATTGCGGTTTCCGGCGAAGTTTCGACGCAATATATGCGCAATATCACCTTTGGGAATACCTGGGTTGACAGTGTTGAAGGCTATATCGACGACATCGCGATTTATGCGACAGCCAAGGACAGCGACTGGGTCGCCGAAGCTGCGGCGACCAATGAGACGGTTGCTCAGGCGGGGGATCAGATCGTTGCGCTAGATTTCAACGACGGCAGTGATGCGGATACATTTGTCTTTGATCAGACCCTAGAGGTGGATCTGGCGGATGACAGTTATGTCACGGCAGAGACCTTGGACATTGATGTTGCGGTTCAGTTGGACAGCGCAGGGGTCTTGTTGGAGATCGACGACGATTTGCGGATCGAGATCAATGAGGATGCCAGTGTGACGGTGGATCTGGTGACGGATGAAGATGCGTTCACCTTTACCACAGCAGCGGATGCGGTGGAGCTGGGCGGATCTGACTGGGATGATCTGGAACTGATCTATGATGGGGCGCAGGTTGCGCTTTCTGCCGGAGGAACCGTTTTGGGATCGACCGCAGCCAGTGGTACATTTGATCTGGGCGCAGGCACGGTGCTGCGTCTTGGCGATGACAGCGATGCAGTGACAGGCCAGTTGGATGATCTGTCGATCCAGGCGCTGTTGTCACAAGACAGCCTTGTGTAGAATGAAGTGTCAGATCTCTGGGATCTCCAAACTGGGATCCCAGACCTGTATTTCAGAGCCCCGCTATCATGTGCGGGGCTCTGAAACCCATTATTAGAGACTGTTTTTACGCAAGGATAAAGTCGCGCAGCTTGCCAATCAGGGCCGCATGTGACGGGCTTTGATCCTGCGTGGCGCAGGCAAGGTCGGGCTGCGCCAAAAGCGCGGCCAAGTCGCTGGCCTCCCAAGCAACATGGATGCCAGTGAGGGATTGCACCTGCTGGGCCGTGGCAAGTTGGTGGTCGTTGCGATGTTCGCCCAAGGCATGCCGACGTGGTAGAATGATCAGCGGTTTCCCCCAGCGTTTGGCTGACAAGATCGTGCCAATTCCTGCATGGGCCACGATGACTCGCGCGTTTTGAAACAATGTGCCGAATTCATCTGGGGTTAGGGTCGGGCGCAGGTCCAGATTTCGCCAAGACGAAGCAGATGTGTCTGTCTCGGTGGTGCCAACTTGGGCGACGATCTTTTCGTCGATGTCTTTGGCAAGACCATTCAGCGTGTCGATCAGGCGGGGAAAAGGCAGCTGTGTGCCAACGGTGGCAAAAATCATAACACGGCTCCTGCATATTCGGCGCCTGCTTCTTGGGCGACGTGATCCCATTGTGACATCCACAGATGTGCCACGCGTTTGGCAAGCTTGCCGGACATGGACATTTCTTCGGCATTGGCGACGCTGTCGACCCATATGGTGCGCGCGCCAAACAGACGCCCCAGTGCCAGTGCCATCACGCCGGGCAGGGCGCCGGTTGAGATCACGACATCAGGGCGTTCTCGGATCATCAGACGCAGCAAGGCATTGGCGCAGCGCAGAATTTGGCGTTTCTCATCGCGGTTGCAATCGGGAATAATCCGCGCAGGTGTGGCGTCAAATTGTTCTGGCAGCCCGGCCAAAGTGGTCAAAAAGAGCACTTGCTGACCAGCAAAGGCGGGACGCATCAGCATCAGCTGTTGCCAGTGGCCACCACCGGATGCGATTGCAATAATCTTTTTCGAAGAAGTTTTTGAAGGCATGAGTGTCTGCGCTTTTGGCTAAAATTATTTTATCTGGTGAAAACCTGCACAAAGACGCGGAGATGTCTTTCCCCGGTGGCAGGCCCTCGTGTATTGGGTGAGGTATTCCTGCGTATTGTGCGGCGAAAACCAATGAGAATACAAGCTAAGGGGCGAGACAGATGGATGAAATTACGGCATCAAGCGGGCCGCTTGCACTGACAGGGGCAATTGGCAGCCCTGCAGAGCTGACTGTGATCATCGTTAGCTATAATACCAAGGCTTTGACGTTGAAATGTTTGGAAACGCTGTTTGAAACCACACATGAGGCCAGTGCCCATGTGGTGGTGATCGACAATGATTCTCCGGATGGATCCGCCGAAGCGGTGGCACAGGCCTTTCCTCAGGTTGAGCTGATCGCCTCCAAGGACAACATGGGGTTTGCGCGCGCCAATAATGTGATTGCACAGGCGGCGAAAACCGATTGGCTGTTGCTGTTAAATCCCGACACCGAGGTACACGCGGGCGCGATTGATAATTTGCTGGCCTTTGCCAAAGCCCATCCCGAGGCGGGGATCACCGGCGGGCGCACTGTGTTTCCGGATGGATCGCTGAATGCGCTGTCCTGTTTGAACCGGATTACACCGTGGTCGGCCTTTTGTATGGCAACGGGGCTGACCGCGGTTTTTCGCGGCTCTGAGATGTTCAATCCCGAGAATATGCCAAGCTGGAAACGCGACACGGTGCGCGAGGTGGATATTGTTGTCGGCTGTTTCCTGATGATCCCGCGTGCGTTGTGGAACGAATTGGGCGGGTTCGATCTTAAGTTCTTTATGTATGGCGAAGAGGCGGACCTGTGTCTGCGTGCCAAAAAGCTGGGGTACCGGCCAATGATCACACCGGATGCGCAGATTATGCATTTGGTGGGTGCCTCGGCGGGAAAGCCTGCGCGCAAAGTGGTGATGGTGGCCAAAGGGCGCGCAACATTGATCCGCGACCACTGGCCCGCCGCGATGGTGCCGTTGGGGGTGTTTTTGATGTGGCTTTGGGGCGCATTGCGTGTTGGAGCCGCGCGGGCGCTGGCGGCCACCGGCAAGGCGCGCTTTAAAGAGACCGCCGAGAAATGGAACCACGTCTGGTCTTTGCGCAAGGATTGGTTGGCGGGCTATTAGCCGTTGTCTGACCAATATAAATCGGCGCGCAATCCACGGTGATTAGACCCTAAATTTACCCCAAAGGCGCGCTGGTTCTGTAACCGCGCGCCGTCGCCCACTAACATGTGGTCAATGGCAACACCTGCGCCTGCGGCGACCACAGGCCATGTGGCCACGGGCCATTGGCTCCAGTAAAGGTCATAGGTCTGCATATAGGTTTGCAGCAATTTCCCCCAGGCAGGCGTGTTGAAATCGCCCATTACCAAAATAGGCCGCCCCTCTGCCTGTGCGGCCTCGGTATAGGTTTCTAGGTACCATTCATCGACGCTGATAAAGCCCGCATACCAAGGCTTGACCAGATGGGTGGCGATAATGGTGGGGGTGTGGCCGACCAGTTGGAACCGGGTGATGGTTTCAGGGCGCGAGGTTTTTTGAATTTTAGCGCCGTCTTCAAAAGGCACGCGCGACAGGACCAATAAATTGCAGGCTTTGGCGGCGCAGCCCAATTGGTGCGGATAGACCTCGGCCAGCATATCGCGCATATCGCGCAGGGGCTCGGCCTCGGCGACGACAATCAGATCCGCACCACTGTTGAGCAACGCGCGGGCCAGATAGCTGGGCGGTTGCAGGTTTTCAAACAGCAGATTGATCCAGATGACATCCAGATGAGAGGTCTGTGCGGACTGGCCTGCAAGAGCAGAAGAGGCGGCAAGGTCGGCGGGGGCGGGCTGAAGTCTTTGGGTGACGGATAGAATAGGCAAGACCATGCCGATGGCAGCCACAATCGCAAAGAGACCTCCAAGTCGCCAATGCCCCAAGGCGGCAAACCAGATCGACAGCCCCAAGCCCAATAGCAGCATATAAGGCAGCACGCCTTCGAGCAGCAGACGAAACAATCCCAAGATGCCTTTATCCGGCCAAAATAACAAACTGGCAGCAGGCAGGACCACCCCGCAGGTCAAGCAAAACAAGACCCCCGAGAGGAAAGCCGTGCGCAATTGTCGATCATATCGCATTTTATTCTCCCAGTTGGGGGTTTGAACGCGGCGGATAGCGGTTGTGAATACTTGCCGTGTGAGCTGGGCTAAGGTAATCTTTGGGAGATTACAATTCCTCCGCGAACTGAGCGCCTGATATTTCAGCGTTACGCGGTCATAGCCCGATGGGAGCTTTCGTGGTTGCTGTAGATACCAAAACAATCACCAGCGACTGGGATCGTCGCTCGGCAACACAGAGCAGCAAGCTGACCAATGGGCCGTTGTTGTGTGTGTTCTTGACGACAATCTTCCTGCCGATGATGTTCCACGTCGCGGATTTTGCCCTGTCGCCAAACCGGCTGTTTTTGCTGATTGCCTGTATCCCTTTGGGATTGACCATCCTGTCTGGGAAATGCGGCCGGGTGACACTGGTTGATATTTTGATGATCAGTTTTGGCTTTTGGATGATCATCGCCTTGGCCAAAGTGCACGGCACGGCGCGGATTGCTTTTGCGGGCATCACGGCCGTCGAGGCGGTCGGCGGGTATTTGGTCGGCCGGGTTCTGGTGCGCAATGCCGCCGATTATCGTCTGGTCTTTACCTTTGTCTGTGGCGCGATCATCGCGCTGTTGCCGTTTACGATCTATGAAAACCTGACGGCCAAAATGCTGATCCCGGATTTTGTGGCCAATGTTTTAAAGCTTGAGACCGTGACACGCCACCAAAGCGCCTATGGGCGGCTGGGGCTTGAGCGGGTCTATACCGTGTTTGAACACCCAATTCTTTGGGGGCTGTTTTGTGCGATTACGGTTGCCAATGTGGTGATGATGGTGCGCAAACGCTGGGTCTTGGCTTTGGTGCTACCGGTTATGGTTTATTCCAGCTTTTCGGCTTTGTCGGCCGCGCCGCTGTTGGCGATTGCGTTGCAGGTGATGATTCTGGCCTGGGGCTTTTTGACCGGCAGCAAATGGAGACTGCTGATCATCTTGTCGATCGTGCTTTATGTGTTGATTGACGTCTCGTCGAACCGAACGCCGGTCACGATTATCATTGATACGCTGACGTTTAACAAACACTCGGCTTGGACGCGGGTGACCATTTTTGAATATGGCTGGGCCGCCGTACAGCGTAATCCTATTTTTGGGGTTGGCTTTAGCGGCTATCCGCGCCCGCATTGGTTGACAAAATCGGTGGATAATTTCTGGCTTTTGATGGCGATCCGCTTTGGTAAAGTTGGACTGTTCTTATTGTTGTCCAGCTTTTTGGTACACCTGTGGAAAGCCATGATGGCCCCAATCCATGATGCTGAGGTTCGCCGTCTGCGCGAAGGCTATCTGATCGCATTGGTTGGTCTGATCCTAGTGATGGCAACTGTCTATATCTGGACCACGGTATTGGTCTTTGTGATGTTCTATCTGGGGGCTGGGGCGTGGCTCTATTCTGACGCCCCCAAAGAGACAATGCTGCGTGCGGATACCTCGCGGGGGGGGATGCATTTCACCCGTTTTGCACCTGTGTTTCAGGAACAGGCCGCTGATGCGGTTGCAACGGGTCAATTCCAACGGTCACCAGAGGCCCTGAGCGTGCCAACCACAAAGGCCCGCCGTCCTCTTGATCGTATTTTAGAACGCGCCTTTGGCCGGCGTCAAAAGGGCGATGTCACGCGCTCGCAGACGTCTTTTCATCATTACACTCGAAAGTAATTTTATGCAGACCACATCTAACGACAGCCCCAACGATACTGGTGCGCAAACAGCCCCACGGGTGAGTGTAATCGTTCCCTGTTACAACCGCGAAGACACCGCGGCAGAGGCGATCACCAGCGTACTTGATCAAAGCTATCGCGATCTTGAGGTGATTGCGGTGGACGATGGGTCAACCGATGGCACCTGGGAGGTGCTGCAAAGTCTGGATGATCCGCGTCTGCGTTTGGCGCGTAACCCGCGCAAAGGCGTGTCTTCGGCGCGCAATCACGGGGTGTCTCTGGTAGCGTCTGCAACGCCTTGGGTCGCCTTTCAAGACAGCGATGATGTCTGGCTGCCTTTAAAGTTGGAACGACAAATGGCCGGTCTTGAGGACAGCGACAATGTGGCGTCTTACTGCGGTATGCAAGTCAAGGCGGATGCCCAGCCACAGACCCCGGTGCAGGCGCGGTTTCCAGACCCTGCCATCACGCCATTATCCGGAGACATCCTGCCCAGCTTGATCAAATCAAGCTATCTGTCGACCCAGATGCTGATCATTCGCCGCGACGTCTTTGACCGCGTTGCAGGCTTTGACGAAGAATTGCAGGCCCTCGTTGATTGGGAATTGATGCTGCGCGTCGCCCAAGAAGGACCGGTTGATTTCATCGATGAAGATCTGGTGATCCAGCGCATGTCTGACAATTCCATCACCAAATCCCCCAAAAAACGCACCGCTGCCCAAGAGCGCATTTTGACCAAACATCAGGATTTAATCGCGAAATATCCGGGTATGATGGCGCATCACCTGCACCGTCTGGCGGGTGCGCATCGGATGACGGGCGATTATGCGCGCGCCGCCGGGTATGCGCGCCGCGCTTGCAGCAGCGTCTCTGGTGCAGATATGGTGAAACATGCTTTGAATTTTCTCTATCTCAAAAGTCGGACACTGCTGGACTGATGCTTTTGGGCTAGAGGCTAAATTATAAAAATAAGATTATAGAATAAGTGGGAACACCTATGGGCCGCTCTTTAAATAAGCTCAAGAAGCTGCGCCGTCTTCTCGTTGATGGCAAACGCCGCTATCTGCAAAAGTTCTGGCAGATGGATATTCACGACACAGTCGATATGTCGTTGTCGGCAAAATTCGACCGTACCTTTCCACAAGGCATCCATGTGGGGGCTCATACCTATGTGGCCTTTGAGGCGCGTATTCTCACCCATGATATGACACGCAACATCAAAGTCCATACCCGCATTGGCGAGAACTGCTTTATTGGCGGTCGATCGCTGATTTTGCCGGGGGTGACGATTGGCAACCAATGTATCGTGGGGGCTGGATCAGTTGTGACAAAATCGGTGCCGGACAATTGCATTGTGGCGGGCAACCCTGCGGTGGTGATCCGTGAAAATGTGCGCCTGTTGACCCTAGGCCGGATTGACCCGCAATGGGCACTGGAACAAGAGGCCCAGGCGGCAGCTCAAGCGCAAACCGGAGACCAAGCCGGAGTGCAAACTCAAGACGCTGTTGCCGAGGCTTAAAGCCATGGGCCGCCCACTGCTTTTGCTGTTGGGGGGCTTAGGCCTGTTGGGCTGTGCCATGTTCTCTGTGGGGGGCTATTGGGGCGGCACTGCCCGAATTGCGGCGGCGCCTGTGTCTCTGCCTGCGCCAGTTCTGGCCCGGGAGCGTCCGTTTCAGATGGGGGTATTGGGCACCAGTCTAAGCGCCGGAGAGATTTGGCCCGCGCAATTGGCTCAGCAGCTGGAAACCTGTCTGGGGGTGCCGGTGGCCCTGCAGGTCACAGCGCGAGGCGGGGCGACCAGTGATTGGGGCGCACAGCAGCTGCGCACAGAGCGACCCGGTGCGATGGATCTGGTCTTGGTAGAGTTTCTCGCCAATGACAGCGATCTGCGCCGCAAGATCTGGCCCTGGACCTCAGCGCAGATCCACCGTGATATTGTGCAAATGCTGCCTGCACAGCGGGTGATCTTGCTGAACCTCAACCCGATCTATGGGCTGCGCCGCGCTGCGCGTCCCGCTTACGGGGTTTACCTGCGCTCTTATCGGCGGCTGGCAAGAGAGTTTGCGCATATTGGCTTTGCAGATCTACGCCCGCAGTGGCGGCAGGGTCTGCAGAACCGATCGCGTGCGCAGGCCATTCCGGATGGGCTGCATCCAACCTCTGAGGTGGCTGCACAGATCAACACCGCGCCGTTGTTGCGGGAAATTTCACATCTCTATCAAATACCTAACTGTCAAACCAACGCCTCTTAGATGGGGTCGGCACGCCAGCTGTTCTGGGGGTGTTGCACAGGGCGCGCGCGCCGTGGTTGGAAATTTTGAAGGCGGCTTTGGCAGGATGAGGGCCATTCGAAACCTCACCAGAGAGATGTGCAAATGTCTGACCCGTTTAAATCCCTACAGCCAGGGCTGGAAAGTCCGGCCATGCAGCTTCGCAGCCTGACCCCCAGTGATGTCACCGATTTAGACCGCCCCACCCGAGGGCTGTATCTGGGCAGCGGCGGCACAGTTGTGGTGACCCTTGTGGGGGATGCGACACAGGACAAGGTGACGCTGGTCAATCTGGCAGCAGGCGGGGTGCATGGGTTGCGGGTAAAACGCCTATGGGCCACGGGCACGGATGCGGCTGATATCGTGGGGGTCTACTAATGGCGGCGCTTTCAGGTGGGTTTTTCTCGGGGGGCACGGCGGCAACCCTAACGGCGCGCGCAGATGGCAGCACACGGGTGGCACATGCCAATCTGGCCTCGGTACGCTATTCACTGGATGCAGGCGTTACATGGCTTGGGCCGGTTGCGGCCAGCGGGGGTGAGGTGATCTTGCCAACGTCGCCGGGGGACAGTGTCTTGGTCGATCCTGTTGGCTATTTGGGCACACAGGTGCCGGGTTATCTGCTGGACACCACCACGTTGGCAGGGTCATTGCAATTTCCCTCGGGCAACGGGCGCGCGGGGTCGCATGATCTGGGGCAGATGGGCGCGATCTGGCAGCCGTCTGAAGTGATCACGCTGACGCTGACAGGTGTGGTGTTTTACGCGGAACTGGGCCTTGATTTGCATAAACGCATCTGCCGCTCTGTTGATTTCGCCTATGCGGATCATTTTGAGATTATGGGCAATGGTTGGGGGCCTGGACAAACATTTGGCGTGCGTCTGCGCGATGCCAATGCCGCCACCAACCCGGGGTGTTTTGAAATCCGCTATCTGGGCGGCGGCGGGGCAACCGTGAGTATGGTGACCCCCGAATGGACAGAGCAAGAATGTGCTTTATTTGTCCGCGTCGTTCGGTCTGGTTCTAGTAAAATCTGGGAATTTGGCTGGATTGGCCGGGACGGCACGGTTCACAGCACGACCGAAACGGTCAATTCAGTCTCTATTTCAGAGCCTGTTGGTGGCGGATATGGTATTGGGGCCATTCTGTCTTCGGGTGCCGCGATCACTGCTGATGGCGGCGAAGCCGGGGCTGGCTTGCGCTGGCCGGGGCGTATTGGGCGGATTATGCGTACGGGCTATGATGGCTCTGATACATCCAACACAGATCCAACAACAGTGGCCGATCTGGTGGGGCTTTTTGTGGATGGGGATGCTGTTGCGGATCTGGCGGCGGTTGGCAATGGCAATTTGCGCTACTATCGCGATTTCGGAATAGGCCTTGATGCCCCCTTTGATTATCAAACAGGTGCGGCGCAATTGAATGACACCGGTACGACCTATGTGTCTGGGGCGGATCAGACGCGCCGAGGCACACCGTTTGGCACCTCCCTGCGGATCACATCCCCCACGGTGGACGGGACGTTTTGTGCGGTGCTTCCGTCACAATCGACTGCGCCCCTTGAGGTGACTGTCGATGCCGAGGGTCATGAGGGTGAAACCGTTCAGCTGCGCGCCTTCTATCCAGATGGCACATGGGCGACAGAATATGTTGATCTTGGTGTGGTCACAGATGGAGTGGCATCGGGCACCATTACGTTGCCTCTGTCACGCGGTGGCGGGTATTTCCTGCAAGCACGGCTTTCTGAGGGTGCTGCAAGCGTCACGTCGTTTGATCGGGTTTATGTGGGCTATGCCATTGGTCTGCTTGGTCAAAGCCAGTGCGATAATGCCATGGCTGGCGGTTTGCAGGGCTATACAGAGGTGTTGAACACAGCAGGCAATGCAGTGTTTGTCACCAATGATTGGCAGGACGATGACAATGCCACGCCATCTGTGTACCCCGGTGCACAGCAGGCCAATCGCATCGGTGTGGTGGATGATTATTGGACCAATCATGGCCCCATTCGCGCCTTTGCAAACCAGATGGCGCAGTTCACAGATGCGCCGATTTGTCTGGTGGATCTGTCTGTCAAGGAAACCGGTCGTGCGCTGCTTTATGCGGATGATGGGACAAACACGGCAGCAGGCACGGGGTCGCGGTCTTGGCAGCAATTGCGCGATAAGATTGACCTGATGGGGGGACGTCTGTCTGCGGTTGTTGACCAATGGGTGACCTCTGATGCGGTGCGCACGCATTACGCCGATATGATCGAAGAACTCTATCGCGGCGGCACGTCTCTTGCGGGAAACAATAGCCTGACCGATATCCTAGAGAGCGGTTTTGCCTATGCCTATAACCCGCCAACCCGTCACGTTTGGACAGGGGCGACAGATGGCAGCGACAACCTTTATATAAATAACCCAAATGCTCGCCGTGCCGAAGGGGTGGCACGTGCGCAATCACTGGGGCTGACGGTTGGTCCGCCGTCTTGTGATTACCAGATTGAGACAGGCGCAGGACCACATGCGGATAGCACAAGCGTGATGGGATCGCCCTTGTTGATGGTGCGTGTGGCGATCGGCGCGGCGCGTGCGCTTGGGCTGGATGGGTCGCAAAACCCCTATTGGTCCACGGATCTGGTGCGTGTGGGCAATCGGATCACCATCACGCCGGTGTTGCCAAACGGCGGTACACTGACGTCACCTGCGCCCGCGGCGCTGCGGTCATGGAAAGTCGATGGCAGCTATGAGGGGTTCACGGCAACGCTTACAGAGGGTGCAGTGGTGTTGACCAAAGACAGTGGTGACTGGTCCAGCGGAGAGGTCGTGGAGCTGAACCCCAACGGCCAAGGCCGCGCAGCCGGCGACGCCACGGACGAGACCGCGATTGTTGACGGGGTTTGCTACGAGAGTTGGACGCGCGATATCCTGGGGCGTGGCCTGCCGGTGACGGGCGGGGTCACAGACGGGCGCTGGCATCCGGATTTCACGGCAACGGTGACGTAAGGCACCCAATGGATCGGGCAAATTTTGGTTCATCCCCAAGAGAGTCAACCCTGTACCTCAGGTTTGAATTTATTGGGGCTGAATTGTGAGGCTTTTGCGTCTGTTATGCCTCTGTAGCGTGCCGCGTTGGCTGATCTCAGCCGGATCTGCGCCCGATTGCAACGCGGATACGGTCTGCACGTTGACAGGTGGAAATATGTGTCGTTATCAGCAGTTATATCTTTCATTTACACATTGATTGGATTTGGATTGTGATGACACTTGGGGATAAGCTTGCGCTAGAAGGCGGCCGGCCGTCCGGATTTGATTATATGCGGATCATCTTGTCGGTTCTGGTGCTGTTCGTGCACAGCTTTGGCCACACATTGACCTTTCCGGTTGAACATCAGCTGCTGTTTTTTGCTTTCCCTGCCAATATCATACCGCCGACGATTTTACCGATGTTCTTTGCCCTATCCGGTTTTCTGGTCGCGGGCAGCATGTATCGCTGTGCGTCTTTGGTCAAATTCCTGGGTCTGCGGGTGATGCGGATTTATCCGGCTTTGGCGATGGAAATCTTGCTGACGGCGTTTTTGCTGGGGCCTTTTGTGACGTCACTGTCTTTGGGTGAGTATTTTACCGACCAGGGTTTCTTTCGCTATCTGTTGAATGTCACCGGTCACACCACCCAGTATTTGCCGCATACATTTACCACCAACCCGGTGCCGGATAAGGCCAATGTGCAGCTTTGGACCGTCCCTTACGAGTTGTATTGCTATATGGCGCTGGCGGTCTTGATCCTTGTGGGGGGGAAAACCCATCGCATCGTGTTTCCGATCGCCTTTGTCTTGTTGGCTGCCCTGCTGTGCTATGATGCGGGCGAAATCAACTTTGGCCGCTTTATTGCGGGATCTGGCCGTGCGCGTGGGCCTGGGCTGGTGCTGTGTTTCCTCGCGGGGGTGTTGTTTTATGTGTACCGCGACAAGATCCCTTATTCACGAGGCATCACGATCGGGCTGATCGCGGGCATCGTTGTCTTTCGTCTTTTGGGTGAAGTCTTGGGCGACGGGCAGGGGATGTGGTTCCGGTTGGGCAGTCTGGTCTCTTTGGTTCTGAGCGTCTGCTTGACGCCTTATCTGGGGCTGATGAACCCCCGCCGGATTGCAGCCCTGCGCCACGCAGATCTGTCTTATGGGATCTTTTTGTATCACGGCATCGTACAGCAGACATTGATCTATGTGTGGCCATCGCAAATGGGGTGGTTCACCTGTTTTGTCACGTCACTTATCGTGACAACAGTCATTGCGCATTTCTCATGGACATTGGTGGAAAAGCCGGTGCTGCAAAAGAAAGGCATCCTGAACCAGATTGAAGCAAAGTGGATGCAGTGGTGTGACCGTAACCTCAGCAAGGTGCAAAAACAGCGCGGCTGATAGGTCGTGACCGTGTTGATGTGAATAAGAGGCCGCGTACATACAACCAAGCACAGCAGCTATATGTGAACAGGTACAGGCGAACACGTATAGGCAGCAGACACAGGCCAGACACGGGCCAGACACAGGCGGACATGGGGGTCACTTAGATGACGCAAAAGGGGGGCACATATGGCCCCCCTTTTTATGTCTGTCTTATCGTGTTTCGGCTTATGCGCGCATTCAGGTCTGCGATGCCTTGGCCTTGCGTGCGCGGGGTTCGCGCACCCACTCGTCAAAGTAGTCAAAGGCGCGTTTGCCCATATAGGCGACCAAGAACGAAATCGGCACCGAAAAGACCACCGCCTCAAAGTTGGGCAATGCCAGCGAGGTGTAGCGGGCGACATATGTCACCGCGTGATGGAGCAGATAGACAAACAAGGTCAGCCCTGCCGCCTGTTGCAATGCCCGGTTTAGGCCGCGTGGCAGGGTAATATGTAGACCACTGACCAATAGGGCCACCGAGATGTTCAGCAAGACAACCGTGTAAAAGGCGACCTCTAGCTGCATCAAAAGTGCGCTGTTCCAGATCGTGATGGCAAAGATGATAGGGATCTGCCAGGCTTTCTGACGTATATGGATCATCCAACCCGCAAAGAACAGCGGCAGGCATTCTAAAAACCCGTGGCTGCCCACATGGGGGATCGGCCATAGGATATGGCGCCCGTCGCTTTGACCGGTCAGCACCATATTGGTAATCGCAATCAGACAGACCAGAGACAGACCAAAGGGCAGCACAAAGGGTGCATGGGTCAAGCTTGTGCGCAAATAAGGCACGGCGGCAAAGGCCAAGAGCATCAAGACCAGCTTGAAATAAAGACCTACGAACCAATACACGATCAAGAAGGACGAGCTGTCCACCCAGATGTGATAATCTCCCATCAAGAGATAGAATTTCCACGGCACCTCGTCGCGGCCGAGATTATAGGTGACCATAATCAGGAAATAGAGCGGGATAATCGGGTAAAGCATCTGCCATGCAATGGATTTGGCTTGACCTTTTTTGATGCTTGGGAACTGGAAGCGCGCGGCAGAATAGCCCATCAAGGTGATCAAAATCCAGGTGCCGCCATAAAGCGGATAGTTGCTGGCGTGTTGGGCAACAATCAGACAGATCGCGGCCAAGCGCAGCAGAACATCCATGTTCAACTGCCCCCATTTAGCACCGTCTTTTTTCGGGGTCAGGGCCTCAAGCTCGGACAATTTCATGTCTTCCCAGCGTTGGGGCGCATGACCAAGATGCTCTTCGAGGGCCATTTGCACCTGAAGGTAGCTTAGGGAATCTCCGCCCAGCGAGTTGAAGCTGTCGTTGGGGCCGACCGTGCGGCTGCGGGTGGCATGGGCCAGAACTTCGCTGATGCTGACCTCAGAAGAGGGCAGGGCATTTGCCTCGTCCTGCGCCAGAGCTTCGGCGGCAATACGCTGCAGGGCGGGGCGGTCGGTCTTGCCAGAGGCCAACAGCGGCAGCTCTGCAAGAGGGGCAATGTGTAGGACCGACAGGGGCAAATCATATTCGTCAGAGACAATCTGGCGGACAGTCTCGCCTTGGTCGGCCTCGCGGTGCAGCAGCACCAGTTTGTCATGGACTGCGACCGCTTCGGTTGGGTGGCCATGGCGGGCCAGCAGGGCCTCGATTTGATCAAGGCTAAGGCGCAGACCAAAGATTTTCACAAAGCGCTTCATCCGGCCCACAATGCGGAAGAACCCGTCTGTGGTGCGTTCGGCAATATCGCCGGTCTTAAGCGCGGGGGTTTCGGCGGCACGCGACAGATCTTCGCGACACTGGCCATAGCCCATCATGACATTGGGGCCTTCATAGACCAATTCACCCGCAACATTGCTGGCGGTGATTTCGGCGCCATCTTCATCGGCGATCCATAGCTTGCCGCCGGGCACGGCCTGGCCGATGGTATCGGCTGCGGCGGGTAGGCTTTTGGGTGGCACCCAAGAGATGCGTGGTGCAGCTTCGGTTTGACCGTACATCAGCACCAAATCCCACCCCTGCGTCGATCCAGCGGTGGCAAAGCGGCGGGCGGTTTCGGGCTCGAGCCGGCCACCGGCCTGAGTGATATACCGCAGGCTTGGGGCCTGTGTCGGCGCGTTTTTCAAAAAGCCCGAGCTTTCCAGCAAATCAAACTGATGTGGAACCAGCGCCAGGCTGGTGGCTTTTGTGGCTTGGAACACATCCCAGAATTGTGGCTCTACTACGGAGTCATCATTCAGCACCAATGCCGCACCCCGTGCCAGATAGGAATTCAGCACCGATAGGCCGTAGGAATAAAACAGCGGCAGGGTCAACATCGCGCGGTCTTGGTTGGTGAGCTCAAGATACTCGGCGATGGAGTCCGCGTTGGAATGAATGTTCTGCGCTGACAGGCGGACCAGTTTGGGGTCACCGGTGCTGCCGGACGTGGACAGCAGAATACTCAGGTCCGGATGAGGCGCAGATACGTTGGGGTCGGTTGCAACCGTATTGCGGTGCAACGCCAAAGGCCCATCACGGGTTTCACGTCGAATCAAAATTTCGGGAGTGTAAACTTTTTGCAGCGGCGTCTCGGGGCCTGCGTGGCCCGGCTCAACCAACACCACGGGTAGACCAGATTGCAAAGCCCCCAGATACGCAGCGATAGAGTCGGTGCTTGTTTCAAATTCAAGAGCCAAGAGACAAGCAGGATTCGCGGCTGCGTAAGTCTTGATTTGTTCAGCCCAATCTTGAGCGGCCTGATCCAACTCACCGTAACTAATCTGCGTTTTATCCGATAAAATCAACGCTGGATCAGAGGCGGGATGAAGAGATAAATTCCAAAAATAGGACATTTTAGGCGGTCTTTCTTAAATCCCGTGAGGGTCTTTACGTCTGTTTCACAGCAGCAAATCGAGGTCTGGTGTGGTCAAATCTCAGGTTGTAATGCGTTGCTTTGAACGGGCATCTTTTGTTGGCGCTTTTATGCCTGCACCTGCGTTGGTACAAATTTGTGAATAAAGGTTTTTACTTTGTGCATTCAGGGTAGAACCTTGGTTAACACATTACAACATGTGATCCCATGTTACTTGTCCTGATAGGGGGATTATTGCCGACCACTGCATCTATTTACGTCAGGCGCTTGAATAAGGTGCAAGACGTGCTGAAACGAACATCAGGTTGCCCTGTCTTCAATCATGTCTTCAATTATTTCTTGCGCCCTCACAAAGGTGGGGCGGTTGGTGCCGTTTGGGCCGCGGCGACATTTTGTTTCAGGCTGCGGGGGGAGAACATCGAACACAGCACCACACCGTTTGGATTGGCGGCACGCGCGCGTGCAAGCAAGGCTGCGGCGGCGATTTCCTTGGGGCTTGCATCGGGTTTGACAAAACCAGCCTCGGTGATCGGGGTTTGTAGGCTTGGATCTTGGCGCAGGCGGTGTTCAAGGGCGGCAAGCTCTCCTGCGACGCCAAAGACGGAATGGGTGATGGCATCAAGGTTTGCGGCTTGAGCCGCCTGTAACGGGGCCAGATCCTGCGCCGGATGAGCAAGCTGTACAGCTGAAAACGGCGCGCCTTTGGCACAGGCTGCAAGGGCGGCGTCCCCGTCCCCAGCCACGGCAACCGCGCGGGTTTTCCCTGTGGCAATCAGGTCTTCGAGCACGCGCAGAATATCATCCCGTTGCAGATCGGCGGGGTCGGCGTTGTGTAAGGCATAAAGTGTGACCTGCTCGACCTTTAGCCGGGTAAGGGACTGCTCGAGGGACGTGCGCAACAGATCAGGGCTGAGGGGTGTTTTATGGTTGGCAGTGGCGCCGGATTTGCGGATCATTGCCCGCAGAGGCCCAAGCGCACCCACAGCAGGGCGCAAGACTGTGCGGATCAGTTTCTTTGCCGCGCTTTGAGGCGGTGGCAACAGGCCAACCTTGGTGCAGATCTGCGCCGCATCCGCGGGCTTGGTTTTCAGAAAATCCCCCAACAGCCCCTCGGCCTCGCCTGCGCCATAGGCAGGGGCCACATCATACCAGCGCACGCCTGCCTCCCAAGCGCGCTCAAGCGCCTCATGTCCCTTGGCCGCAGAGATGCGCGACCCCAGCGAGGCACAGCCCATGCCAAGAGCCGAGGTTTCGACGCCGATCTTACCTAGGGAGACTTTATGCATGGGGGGTGGTTTCCTTGTGTGAACCCGCGAGATGATCCGCAAGGCGCAAGCCAATTTGCAGTGCGGTCAGCGTGGGGTTGGCCTGCGAAGACGTTGGCAAAATACCGGTCGAGATGACCTTGAGATTTTTGAGATCAAAGCTTTGACCCAAGCCGTCCACCACCGCGCTGTTGCGGTCGGTGCCCATACGAATGGTGCCCTCTTGGTGGTTGCCGTGCTTGGCTTCTTGCAGGACACCTTTGCGGCGATCTGCTTCGCTATAGCGATAGACAAGCCGGCCAAAGCCCTCATGTGTTAACCATGTTTCGATCTCGTCATGCGCGCGCAAGACACTGTCGATATCGCGGTCACTAAAGCGGAAATCAATATCCATCCGGCGCAGGCCCGTCGCGTCACGCTCGGTGCTCAGACGCATCTGGCTGTCGGGCGCGGGCAGATGCTCTGAGTGAAACTCCAGCCCATAACGGCGCGCGGGGTTGGTCAGAAAGAACCCGGGAATACGGTTGGGTGCGAAATAGCGGTGATAGATGAACCATGGTGCAAAGCTGAGCGTGGACAGCGGGTCGCGCAGCACGTTCCAGATATGGCGCAGACGTTTGTAAGGACCAGGCCCACAGTGGCGCAGGCGGATCGGTTCGGCGATGATACGTTTGCCGATCACTGGCGCGGTGAGACCCAGAAAGACGCTGGATAAGGGACCCGAGCGGTGCTCGGCTTCGGAAATTTCTGGCACCACCGGCCAAAAGGCCACATTGGCAATGCCGGCCTCTTGTTGGCAGGCATCCGACGGCGTGATGCGGCGGCGCACATAAGAGCCATGGTCATCCACATGATAGGTCAGCGCATCATGCAGGGTTTGGTTGTCAAAAACGATATCGGCGATCTGCCCGTTCACATGCCCCATGTAAAACTTGCCCAACGGCCCATCTGCCCCGCCAAATAGATCAGGGGTGTCGGCCTGCACATTTAGCAGCAACCGGGTCGAGGCATTGCCGCCTGCGGCCAAGATAACCTGCGTCACGGGCAGGGTTTGGGCAGGGGTGTCACTGGCGTGCAGGTACACATTCAGCGCGTCAATTTGGTCGTCTTGCAGCACAAAGCCTGTGACGGTCACATCAAGCGCCACAGTGATATTCGGGTCGTTTTCCAGCCGTTCGCGGTGTTTGACATGGGCGCGGGGCTGGTTTGTCCAGCGCTCCAACCGATCGGTGGTAAAGCGGTCTGAGGTGGCGTTTAAATCGGCAATAGGCGAAGAAAACACCGGTTTGCCCGCCCCCATTAGATCGCAGGCCTCGTGCAAGTGCGGGTCCAGATCCGCTTTGGTGATCGGCCATGCGGTCAAATCCAACCAGGGACGGTCGCGAAAATCAATCTCGTCACAGGGCACGCAGCGCCCGCCCCACAGCCCGCCGGCACCGCCCAAACGGCGGGCGGTGGTGATCTCGGGGGCGTGGTGCGTGTCAGGGGTGAGGATATGATCGGCGGCCAGATCTTGACGTTCGGGCAGTTTGGCCTCGGTGCCACTTTCCAACACCAGCACCTTAAAGCCACGATCCGACAGGGCGATTGCCATATTCAAACCTATGGGGCCCGCACCAATCACGGTGATCTGCGCCCCAAGAGTGTTTAGGTCCGCAAGTGATGTAGGGTGAAGAATAGGCACGCAGATCTCCTGAAAATCAGTCTCTAATAAAGGGATTTACATATTAATAGGGGGTTCGCTGAACAGAGCTTGTTTGATCATCCACCCCGCACGCGCCAGACGAAGGCGGATTAGGGTTACAACCGTTGCAGGTTTTTCCTGCGAAGTCAGCGCAGAATGGCGCAGCACGCGAGGAATATGCAGCAGGCCAGATCCTGCGACGGCAAAGGCACGCAGCCCCCATTTGAGGCGGGATTTGGCATCGGTGCCACCGACAAAGTAATTCTCCGAGGTGGTTCTGCGCCATTTCTTACGCAGCGCCGCCCAATCCTGACGCGTGGGGTGCGAGACAATCAGTTCTGGCACAAAGCGGATGCTGTATCCCAGATCGCCAGCGCGGTGGCACCAGTCGCTGTCTTCGACAACGCGGGGGTTAAAATCACCCACCGCATCAAAGGTGGCGCGGGTTGTCAGCAAATTGGCCGTCACCGAAAAGCCCCGTGCCACGTAAGCGCGTTGTTGAAAGGCAAAAATGGTCTCAAACCCTTCGGCACCAGAACGTGGTGCGGGGGTTTCGTCAAAGACATTCACCGTGCCGCCAATCATGCCGTCACTGGCGGGTAAGTCCAAGGCCATGCCCAACCAGTCGTCGGCAGGAATGCAATCGGCGTCAATAAAGAACAGCCGTGGTGCAGAGCTGGCCCGCACGCCACCATTGCGCGCCTCGGCAGCGCCTTTCTTGGTCTCAGTGACAAACCGTACCTGTGGAAAATCGCTGACAATCTCCGAGATATCATCGGTCGAGGCATTGTCGGCGACGATCACCTCAACCGGGCGGTCTGCACGCAACTGGGGCACCAGCGCCTGCAGACATTTGCGCAGGCGGATGGTGTCATTGTAATGGGGAATGACAACAGCCGCCTCATAGGGGCTGCTGTTGGAGGGAGGCTGCGCACTCATATTGGTATCCTTACCACGGAAATCCTGTGACGAGACGTGACGTCAGGTGATCCCCTGTGAGGGGTTAGTAATATTCGTAGTCCATGCCATAGATGCCATCGGTAAAGTTGCATTTGTTCAACACAACACCGGCAACCTGTGTCAGCGCGGCCACTTGGCGTTCGGCGACATCGATTTGTTTGATCGACGTGCTTTCGGCCTCGGCCACAATAATGGCGGCATCCACTTGGGTGAGGAAGCCATGGGCATCATCAACGGCGCTCATTGGGGGCATGTCGAACAGTTCGATATCCGGGCGATAGGCATCCTCGAGGGCTTCGAGCATCTCGATTGTTGTACGACTTTGCAGCAGCTCGGAGGGGTTGCGTTCCACCACTGAATTCAGTGCAAAGATCAGATTGTCACCAAAACGGCGGGCATGCTGGTTAAAGTCACGCTCCTGCCGGAAGACAGCAGACAAAGCTCCGATGTCGTCCAAGCCAAGCTTTTTGCACAAAGACGGGCGGCGCAAATCCATATCATAGACAGAGATGCGCAGATCATCCTGACGGGCGAGGGCAAAGGACAGGTTCAGCGTGACCAATGATTTGCCTTCGCCAGCCACAGCAGAGACAACGGCGATCCGACGCCAGTCGTTTTGCTGCACCATCTGTACAAGGCGGGTGCGCAGCAAATCAAAAGGCGCGGTTTGCGACAGGTCTGATTTGCTTTCGGCAATCAAGTTATTCCGCAGGCTTCTGGAGGATAACTCAAGCGGAGGGATCGCTGACCAGGCGCTTTGCAGATCCCCTTCGATCTGTGTGTAGGGGGTCGAGCTTTGGTTGCCAGCTGTGCTGCGTTTCGCACGGTCAGCCAGACCGCCGCGGCGGCGTTCGCGCGCTTTTTGAAGGGCGCTTTGCAATCGTTCCATGGTGAAAACTCCTATCGTTGGGGCATTGTCGCAGCGCTAAAGCGCTGCATGAGACCAGCAGGTGGTCTGCCTACCCCCGAATACCGATTTTATTCATGATTTTTTCAGCGATCTGATCAATGGGCATATAGAATGTATGGATCGCATAAAGCGCGGCAGGCACGCCAGCGATCACCACAAATATAGCCAAGATGCGGCGGATGCGGCCCCTGTTTATTTCGCGATCAGAGCGAATATAGGGAATGGTGGCCAGCGGCGTGATGCCAAGGCTGTTCACCAAATCCACAGGGCGGCGCACGGTGCGGTTAAAGATCTCGATCACGACGATCATGAACGTGGCCAAAAAGATGCCAAAGCCCGTACCGCCACCTGCGATGACCACCCGGTTGGGTTTGGTCGGGCGTGACGGGACGGTTGGCTGTTCCACAACCGAAATCCGCTGTCCGCGTGACAGAGTTTCAATCCGCTCACCGGTCGAGGCCTTGGACAGGCGGTCAACGGCAGTGTCATACTGGCGCTGGATGTTGGAATAATCCCGTGTCAGGCCTTCTAATGTCACTGCATTGGCGGGCGTGCGGGAAATACTCTCGGTCAACTCGTCTTGCAGCCCGCTGAGGCGGGTTTGATCTGCCAACAGGATTTCAACCTTAGAGTCGATTTCCGCAAGTTGCAGGTTCAAAATCGTCTCGCCGGGGCTGACGGGATCGACGGGCTGTTCCTCGTCTGTGGTCTCAGGGATCGCTGCGGTGGCCGCGGTCATCTGTGCCCGCAGGCTGGCGATACGGTCACGCACCACCACAACACGGGGGCTGTTTTCGTTATAGACGGTCAGCAAATCGGACATTTGCAGTTCCAGATCCTGAATCCGTCGCGCCAAAGGAGACGTGGGCGCGGTTGTGGTTGTAACACCACTGTTGGCCACAGAACCTGAGCTTTTGTAGACTTCGACGAGGCGGGTGCGTTGCTCTTCTAGATTAGAGAGTTCGCGTTCGATCTGAGCCAAGCGAGAGGCATTGCTGGATTGTTGCTGGCGGCGATAGTTTAAACTGTCCGGCAGCGCGTCGACGTTCTCATTTTTAAACGCAACAATTGCGCCGCTTTTCTCGGCGAGGTTGTTGCTGAGACGTTCGACCTCTTGTTGGAAAAAGTCCTGTGTCGACCCCGCCCGAGACGAACGGAACTCAGCATCTTCGCGCAGGAGGATCGTGAGGTATTCATTCAACACGGCGGCAGCTTTGGGCGCGGTATAGGCCTCAAAGGAAAGGGTCATCAAGGTCACCGCATCACGGGCACTGCTGGTGCGAATGGTGGTGCGTGCGCGCATCGCGGCAACGATTTGATCCGGTGACATGGTTTCCATATCCGACAGAGCTTGGACACGTTGGGCGATGTCCAATAGGTTGGCTCGGGTCAGCAGGCGGGTTTCAAACAGCTGCAACTGTTCACGCGGTGTGACGCGTACAGTGGATTGCGCCAGGTTGCCGGGGATTTGTGAACTTTCCACAATCACCTGAACACGGCTGACATAAGCCGGGGGCAAAGTGATGGCGGCCACAATAGACACACCGGCAATCAGCCCGGAAACAATCAGAAAGAGCGGCAGGCGCCGCAGGAAAATCAACGCATAAAAACGGAGGTCGAACATGGTTTAAGGCTTCTCCAGTTCAGGGCTATTGTCAGCCCGATCTTTTTGTATGGCAAACACGATCTCATCATTGAGCACCTCTTGCACCACCGCAGGTGTGACGGCGGAAGCATTGGCGCTCCAGGCATAGAATAAGGCGAGTTCGCAAATTTGATTGATCAGGCGGGGCACGCCCTGCGTGACGGCATAAATTTTTGATATAGCGGCGGCAGCAATTTCATCTCCCGTGGCACCAGCTACGATCAGCCGGTGTCGAACATAGTCGTGCACATCCTCTTCTTGCATCGCTTTCAGATGGAATGAGGCGGTGATCCGCTGGGCCAGCTGGCGCATTTCAGGGCGGCGTATGATATCACGCAATTCGGGTTGCCCCACCAAGACAAGTTGCAGAACCTCGTCTTTGTTTGCATTGATGTTGGTCAGCATACGGATCTCTTCGAGACCCTCCGCAGAGAGGTTTTGGGCCTCGTCGACCATCAAAATCACCCGCCGTCCGCGCGCGTATTCTTCGATCAGGAAATCCTGAAACTGCTTAAACAACACCACATAATCGGCTTTGTCTTCGAGGACCTGACCGTAGGCATGCAACACCCATTGCAACAACTCGCCACGTCCACCTTGTACGTTGGAAATCAGGCCGACTGTTATATCCGAGCTGAAATCACGCATCAGGCTTTGTAAAACCGTGGTTTTCCCCGCGCCAATTTCACCGGTGAGCAATGTCACAGGTGCCCGAGAGAACAGGCCATATTCTAAAATGGCTTTTGCTCTTTTGTGTTGCTGGGACATGTACAGAAAATCAGGATCTGGCAACAGCGTGAAGGGGCGATCCTTTAAGCCGGGGAAGTGGTCAATATAGGGAAATTCACTTGTCATCAATTCTTCCAGAGCGCGGTGAAGCTTGCGAGTTTACTTGACTGCAAACGCTCATACCGAGCGCCGCAAGGGGCTGTACACCATAATGTGCACACCTGTTTAACAGACTTGAATTTGCATGCCTCTATTTGCAGGTCTGTGCAACAGGTTTGGGACATCTTTATATGGATTGATGCCTCATAGCGAGATAGCATTTATGTTGTGTGTGCGCGCCCTATTTAACTGGGGCTGTAAAATTTCATTCATTCCAAAACCAAATTCCCTATTCAACATCCTCACCTACTAGCATCACAGTTGCCTTTTTACATATAGGTGGTCTTTCATGCAGCAATTTCTCGCCTTCTCCAATATGTCCCTTGCGAGTTCCTCTTATTTTGCGGAATTTCGGTGCAATTTTTTACTTGGGTCGCAAGAAGTTGTTTCCCTCTGCGCACAAAAGTCTATCAAATATGCTATTCTGTGCATCAGCTACTAATTATTGGATTCGTCGTGCTAAAGAAAATACTCTTGACCAGTGCTCTTTGTCTCACTCTTGCTGCGTGTGAAAGTTCTGAAGAACGCGCTGAACGCCATTATCAAAATGCGCTCACACTTATGGCACAGGGCGATGAAGCTCGTGCAATGATTGAATTGCGCAATGTCTTTGATTTGGATGGCAGCCACCGCGAGGCGCGCAAGCTTTATGCAAAAACGGCGCGCGAGCAGGGCGATTTCCGGGATGCGATGGGGCAGTACCTGCGCCTGGTTGAGCAATATCCAGATGACATCGAGGGCAGCCGCGCTTTGGCGGAAATGTCTCTGCAAGGTCAGGATCTGGCGACAGCTCGTAAATATCTAGATGTGGCGATCGCGGCAACACCGCAGGATCCAGAGTTGTTGGCGATGGACAGTTTCATGGACTATGTGCGCGCCCGTCAAGACAATGACGCCGCCGCCCGTGACGAAGCCATCAAAGCCGCGTCAGCGGTCTTGCGCGAGGATGGCACCCAACTTTATGCCCGTCAGGTTTTGATCCAGAACTATATCGATATTCAGGACTGGTCCCAAGCACTGAGCGCGCTAGAGGTCTCTTTGGGACAGACGCCAGATCGGCTTGATCTGTACCGGCTCAAGCTGGGCGTGTTGTCTGCCTACCAAGATAACGATGCTATTGATGCGACATTGCAAGAAATGGCGCGCCGTTTCCCCGAGGATAAGACCGTCGACCAGCTCTTGGTGGGGTGGTACGTACAAAATGACCGTCTGGACGGTGCCGAGGATTGGCTGCGCCAGCAAATCGACCCCGAAAGCAGCTCTCCTGCTGCACGGCTGCGGTTGTTGCAGTTCTTGTCCAGCCTGCGGGGATCGCAAATTGCTTTGACCGAGCTTGAGCAACTGTTGGAAAGCCCGCAAGTGCCCGGCGACGTTGCCCAAAACCAGATTCAGTTTGACTCTCTACGCGCCTCGTTGATGTTTGTTTTGCAACAAAGAGAGGCTGGGATTGCCTATCTCGAAGGCGTTCTAGCCGAGGCGCCTTTGGACATCGAGAACAACCGTGCGCGGGTGTCTTTGGCACGTATGTATGAAAGCACAGGCAATAATGTCGGGGCCCGCCAGTTGGTCGAAACCGTTCTGGACAGTGACGAAGGCCAAACCGAGGCGCGCAAGATGAAGGCCGCTTGGTTGATCGAAGATGACCAGACCGGTGATGCGATTGTGCTGTTGCGTGACGCTTTGGGGCAGGCGCCTCGGGATGCGCAGATCATGACATTGCTTGCCCGTGCCCATGAACGCGAAGGCAGCCGGTCTTTGATGGGGGAAATGCTGAGTCTGGCGGTCGAAGCCTCGCAGCAAGCGCCGCGGGAAAGCTTGGTGTTTGCCCGATATCTGATGGCAGATGGCCAGTTCCGCTCGGCGGAAAATATCTTGGTTGAATCTTTGCGACTGAACAACACCAATGTGCAACTGTTGGTTGCCTTGGGGCAGGTCCATATCGAGCTTGAAGACTGGAGCCGTGTGGAACAGGATGTGGCACGTCTGCGCAGCCTGTCACAATCGGATAATCCCCGTCAGGCCCAAGCTGCGGCACAAGCCAAAGAGGCTGCAAGCCGGATGCAAGCGACATTGTTGTTGCGCCAGCAAAAGACGGATGCTTTGATGGAGTTCCTCGCCAATAATAGCGAAGATGGTTCACAAAGCGATGCCACGATTATTCGCGCCAATTTGCTGGCAGGCCGCTATGAAGAGGCCTTTGCCCTTGCACGCAGCCATGCGCAGAAGAACCCAGATGATCTGGCGGCGCAGTTCGTTTATGCGGTGACACTGGATTTCAACAACCAAAGCGACGAAGCCGCAGAGGTCCTGCGGGCGCTGTTACAGGCCGAACCCAAAGCCATTGAACCTTGGATTGCGCTCTACCGTCTGGAGCGTCGCACGGCTGCGCAAAGCGGCAATTCAGCCGAAGCGCTGGACGTGGCGCGCGATGTGTTGCTGAAGGCCCGCGACGTCATTCCCGGATCTCCGCAGTTGCAACTTCTGCTGGCTGGGGACTACGAACAACGCGGCGAGAGCGACAAAGCCTTGGCAATCTACGAGCTGATGTATGACAACAACAGTGAAAACCTGATTGTGGCCAATAACTATGCCAGCCTTTTGACCACGTTGCGGGATGACGACGAAAGCCTGCAGCGGGCCTTTACGGTTGCGCGTCGCCTGCGTGGACTTGAACAGCCCGCATTTCAAGACACCTATGGCTGGATCGCCTTTCGTCGGGGCGAGTTGGACAGCGCATTGAACCATTTGCGCAAGGCTGCACAGGGATTGCCAAATGACCCGAGTGTTCAGTTCCATCTGGGCCGTGTCTATGAGGCGCAAGGCAATGTGACACAGGCGCGGAGCCAATATGAACGTGCCATTATTTTGATCGATCAGGGCGGGGCGCAATATAATGCGTTGCGGCCTGACATCGAGACCGCCTTGGCAGGTCTAAGCTAAGACGGGACACCGCTTGAACAACTGTGTGTCTGACTGGCGTTTATTTGCGGACAGACACACAGTTATATTGCGTGCAAACCACCAGCCGACATCTGCGTATTTTGCCATGAGGCCACGTAAATACCCTGCTAAATACTCTGCGCGGATTCAAAGGGTGGTTATATTTCATCAACCATTTTATCTGTACAACAAAACGACGTTTTAAAACCGGAACAGTCTGATCCAGCTAAATCAAGCTGCTGCTTTGGTGTTTTCTTGCCGCGGTTCAAAAATAATTGACTTATAAAGCTTGCGCCATGAGGCTGAGAAAAGACAAAAGATACTTAACAAAACCTGTATCGACACGGATCAATCATCAGCTATCCAAAGGCAGTTAAACCCGGTAAAAGCGCGATAAAAACCGTCGTGAACATTCACAGCGAAAACATGGAACATAAAGGTACGGTCTGATCATCACACCAGACCCGAACTTGATAGAGGCGAAAAACATGGTTGAATATTTTACTCGCAAACTGACACGGATCGGCCGCGTGATGCTGAGTGCTCTTGTGGCACCTGCTGCGCTTATCGCGGCCCTCATTTTGACAAGCACCCCCCAAAACGCACAGGCCCAAGCCTATCAAATCATGCCCGGCGATAGTCTGCGCATTGAGGTTTTGGAAGACAACACCCTAAACCGGAATGCATTGGTCCTGCCCGATGGCACCATCAGTTTTCCCGGCGCGGGCACCGTTCGTGTTGCTGGCCGCAGCGCAGCCTCTGTGCGACAATCCCTGTCTCGTGCCATGGCGAAAGACTTCGCCGTAGCTCCGACGGTTTATGTATCTGTGCAGTCCTTGAAAGATAACAGCCTGTTTGATGCGCCTGTGACCGACATCTTTATCATGGGTGAAGTCAACAATCCCGGTGTTATTGAAGTCAAATCCGGCGCAACCCTGTTGCAAACTCTGGCGCAGGGCGGCGGGTTTACACGGTTTGCAGCGACAAAGCGCATCGAATTGCGCCGTGCAGATCCTGCAACTGGCACGGAACATACGTATCTGTACAACTATAAAACGGGCGAAGGGATCCCAGGCTTTACCCTGGTGAAGCGCGGCGATGTGATCGTAGTCCCCGAGCGTAAATTGTTCGAGTAATGTGATGTCGCGCCATATTGCAGGGCGCATGGACGTAAACGTTCATTGTGCTGACATGTTGCCCTGCGGCGCGCTAGGATTTGATGACTGAACGCAGAGGTTTGCGATCAGATAGGTGCTTTGTTCGAGCCAAAGTACCGCGGTTAAAGACGCTAAAGAGAAAGACAGGCAATGCCAAACATAAAGCCATATGGGGTTTGTCACCTACTCACCACGCCGCCTCCTGTGCGTTTGGCATTTGCGGTGTCTGTGGTGTCAGCTGCGAGCGCGGCAACCTTGCTTTATGCGCAGGATGCGCCCAGCAACTCAGCAACACTCACCCTGTCGACAGGATTGACTTACAACGACAACGAAGATCTCAACTCGACATCTTTGGGCAATACCACGGCATGGGAAAACCGGGCGGCCTTGGCTGTGCGCCGCGCAACCCACAATCAAAGCTTTGCCTTGAACCTAGGTGCGGCCTACCTCGTTGAAGACGAGCCTTTTAATTCGGAAAACCATTTTGACACCCCCAGTATTGAGCTGGATTATGCGCTGACCGAAGCCAACAGCACTCTAAGCTTTGGGGCAGATTACAGTGAATCCGACATCAGCGATCTGGATTTGGTCGCCGATACGGTCAGTGGTGACCTCGAACTGGGCATTATTGACGGCACTCGAAAACGCACGGCTCTTGATTTTGGGTTTGAATATGGCACAGAGGCCCCTGTGTCTTATGCTGTCGATCTGACCTATGGTGCCTTGCGTTATGATTTGGAAGATGGCGTCGTCGACGATGATTTTTCAGATAACGAAACCGTGGCCGTGCGATTGGAAAACGGATTGCGTCTGTCTGATACGGCGCGATTAAGCAATGTTCTGACCTGGCGCAGGTTCACCGAAGATGACGCAGATAACACCGAACGGCTGACCCGTGCTGTACGCAGCACCTTGACATATGCGCTGAACCAGCAAACGGCCGTGTCGACGTCACTTGGCTATCGGGACGTGGAAACAGACCGCAACAGTGTGATTACAGAATTTTCCGGCCTCACCTTTTCTGCCGGGATCACCCGTGATCATGGCCTCGGCGAGATTGGCCTTGATTTTGACCATACGGTTGCAGCCACTGGTGATCGTGATGAATTGGTTTTGTCTTACGGCACGGCCACTCAGCTGGGGGAATTGGACACCAGTGTTGGTGTCAGCCAGGGCGAAAGCGGCGAAAGCGTGTTGATCGGGTCTTTGCAATATGATCATGCCTTTAGTCAGCGCTCTTCGCTCACGGCCTTGGCCCTGCGCAGAGTGTCCTCGACGACCGATCTGGAAGACCGTGCTGTAACGCGCGCCTCATTGTCCTTGCAACACGTCTTGACGGCAAATGCGAGCTTGGGATTGAATGTCAGCTACAATGATATCCAAACTCTCACCAATTCTAATGATGACAGCGATGCAACAAACCTGTCGCTGTCTTTGAATTACGCGCTTACAGAGGATGTTACCTTGGTCACAGGCTATAGTTTTCGCGAAAGTCGCGACAACGGCACGACAGCCCAGTCAAACAGCGTCTTTTTTACATTAAGCCACGCTTTCACTTGGCTTAACTGATCCGATCATGCAATCGGACCCCTCAGGAGGTAACCTTCCAGAAACACGTGTGATTTATCGCACCTTATGTGGGGTCGTTTTGCTATGTCTCTTGCCAGAGATCTGTATCCAGATGGCGCCGTTATGGGGGGATACGCCCGAACGTCTGCGCCGCGGCTTTGAAAGCTATGCCGCGTTCTGGCCGGGGTTGTTACGTGACTGGCGCCCCAATTACCCGATGCAAGCGCTGACCATGTTTCTGAGTTATTCCTTTTTGCACACAGGCCTGTGGCATTTAGGATTTAACATGTTCACCATGTGGTCTTTGGGGTTTCTGGTCATCGAAGGCAGCAGCCCTAAGCAATTTTTGCTGATTTATGCGAACTCGGCCATAGGCGGGGCTGTGGGCTATGCTCTTTTGGCGCAATCGCCTTATCCGATGGTGGGTGCTTCTGGATCGCTGTTTGGACTTGCCGGGGCCCTGATCTGGTTGGGCTGGCAGAACTCAAGCGCGACACAGTATCGTTGGAGCATGTTTATCTGGCAAAGTTTCGTCCTGATTTTAATGAATGTTGTGATGTATTGGGCCATGGATGGACAGCTTGCATGGCAAACCCATTTGGGTGGGTGTCTGACAGGCATGGGAACCATGGCGCTTTTGGCGCGATTAAAAAACGGCCGTGACCCAGAAAATCAATCCTGATTTGATTTCCCTCATAATTGAGTTAAAATTTACCAATGTTCACGAAGATGTTTGAGAATTCGGCGAAAAAATGAATATAGATGGGCAATCAAGGCTGACCTAGTGTTCATTATCCTGTAAATTGTTGTGAACACCTACCATCAGTATATTTCCTATGACGTCTGGGTTTCACAATGTCTTCTATGCCTGCTCCTGCCCCTTTTTGGAATTCCTTCACATGGCCGACCGCCGGATTTTGGAGCTTTCTGGCACTGAATATCGTCGCCATTCCGATTTTCTGGATTGGATTTGTTGACCTTGCCGAAAGCTGGGGCACGCC
This sequence comes from uncultured Paracoccaceae bacterium, assembly GCA_947499635.1. Classification (GTDB taxonomy): domain Bacteria; phylum Pseudomonadota; class Alphaproteobacteria; order Rhodobacterales; family Rhodobacteraceae; genus Epibacterium. The sequence goes on from CANMPD010000014.1 coordinate 30,347, forward strand.
GGAATATAGCCATGGGCCGCTGATCCCTATTATCTCTATGTATCTCTTTCTGCGCGAGTTGCGCCAAGGCCCGCCTTTGCCAAAAGTGGTCACGGACCGCGGCCCGGGGCTGTTGGTCGGTGCAGGTGCTTTGGTGCTGGCATTAATAGGGAATTTGGCCCGTATCCCTGATATTGTGACCTATGGTTACATCTTTTGGGTGGCGGCTGTGGTGCTGGTGCTCTTTGGTTGGAAGCGGGGGCGCACCCATATGCTGCCTGTATTCCATCTGGTCTTTATGCTGCCGTTGCCACAGTTTGTGTACTGGAAATTGACCACAATATTGCAGGGCATTAGCTCGGAATTGGGTGTGTATTTTGTACGCCTGGCCGGTGTTCCGGTTTTCCTTGAAGGCAATGTGATCGACCTTGGGGTTTATAAACTTCAAGTTGCCGAAGCCTGCTCTGGTCTGCGTTATCTGTTCCCGATTCTCAGCTTTTCCTATCTGTTTTCGATTCTCTATCGTGGTCCAATCTGGCACAAAGCTGTGCTGCTGTTGGCTGCGGCGCCTTTGACGGTCTTTATGAATTCGGTCCGCATCGGTGTGATCGGGATTTTGGTCAACAGCTATGGCATCGGTCAAGCCGAAGGGTTTTTGCACTTCTTTGAAGGCTGGGTCATCTTTATCAGCTGCATCGCGATCCTGTTCATGATGGCATGGGCCTTGCAGCGCTTTACCGATGAGCCACGCCCGCTGTCCGAAGCAATTGACCTAGACACAGATGGTCTGGGACCCCTCGCAATGACGGTAACCCGGACTCGTTCGACTGCGGCGCTTTATGGTTTGGTGGCAATGACAGCCGTGTTCAGTGCCGTATGGATGAGCGACCCAGGTGTGAAAATCGCCACGATTGATCGTCAGCCTTTTGCCATCTATCCACGTCAGTTTGGCCCATGGTCTGGATCCACCAGTTCCTTGGACAAAGAGATCGAAGAGGTATTGGCCGCCGATGACTATCTGAACGCAAGCTACGCAGCCCCGGGTCAAGCCGATGCTGTGGGCATGTTCGTGGCCTTTTATAATAAACAGACCGAAGGGCAGGGGATCCACTCGCCTGAGGTATGTTTGCCGGCTGGGGGCTGGGAAATCTATTCCTTGGAAAATAAAACCGTTCATATGCCTGATACGGTTTACGGAAGCTTTGACGTCAACCGTGCGGTTATCCAAAACGGCGTTCAAAGCCAGTTGGTGTATTACTGGTTTGAGCAGCGCGGCAAACGCATGACCAATGATTTCAAAGCAAAGATGTCTGTTCTGTCCGACAGCTTTACACGGGGTCGCTCTGACGGTGCTCTGGTACGTTATATCACCCCGATCCGCCCAAATGAGACCGAGGCCGATGCCGAGGCACGCTTGCAAGACCTGATCTCTCATAGCTTGAAGCGCTTGCCAGAGTTTGTACCAAACTAAAAAACGCGACATCAGCACATATATATATAAGGCAGGGGGAATGTTTCCTCTGCCTTTTTGTCTGTATCCTATGGCCTGAACACGCGCCCCGCACACATATAACCCTGCAAATGAAAAAGCCCCGAACGGGAGAGCTCGGGGCTTTTAGAAAATGTAGGTCACGAATATAACGTGATGTGCCTTTAGGCAGCCAGTTTGTCTTTACGACGACGCCCAACAAAACCTGCACCAAACAGAGCAGTTGCCATCAAAGGCAGTGCAGCTGGAAGCGGAACAGGTGAGATTGACAGCGATACATTTGTTTCACCGCTGAACAGGCCCAACGAGGAAACGAATAGCGAATACAGGCCAGCTTCTAATGTGTAGCTGCCGGCTTCATCACCTGTTGTGAAGGAGATGACGCTGTCGTCAAAGTCGGTCTGGTCCAGAAGCGCATAAAATGGATCGATCTCTGTACTAGACACGGCGATATCGACCGTGGACTCTTCGTCCAGAGTGAACGAATAAACAAACGGTGCGAATAGGCTGACCGTTGGGTCAAAGCTAACGCTTGTAGAAGCCTGAGCTGATGATCCGGCACCCAAGGCCAGGGCCCCAACCAGGGCGGCAGTCTTGAAAGTGTTTTTCATAAGTCTTACCTTTGTTATGTCATGCCTAAGGCACAACGATTTAGACATATAGATTCTGATGGAAACGGATCGGTGTACACGCATTTGCCTGCCCACCGTTAATCAGTCCACACAAGGATCACATGTACGTGTGATTCTACTAAATTTTCTGATAAATTTCAGGCTTTTTCGGCGCGGAGGTGATTTTTTTGCCTGAATGCGCAATATATCGCTCAAAAATCACCGTTTTGCAGCTTATATCGGCGTAAAATATAAATATGTGATCAAATAAATTTAGCGCCACATAAATAATAAAGCTGACGGGCTAAAGCAGAATCATTTTTCTGTCTGGGCCTATATTCTTCCACATATATCATGGGGTGGTATAGCTCATAACCTACCTCTGTGGTTTTTGCACATTCACCTTAAGAAACTATTTTCAGGGGCAGGGTTTTATTACGTGCGTTTTAAAAACATGTTTTCACATTAAAGCGATCACGTTTTAATTTTCCAATCCCAAAACTTTATGTTTTTCGGTATATATTGAAAATGCGGCCTTTATTCATTTTATCGATTAAAATCAATACTATATGATATTAATGGTTAACGGGGTGGATGTGCACTCTGCTCAAAGAACACTTTCTCGAGGGTGATATGTTTCGCTGTATTAATTGGGGTGACCGCATCCCATTAGATCAATTAAAAGTTGCGCAGACCCGTAATTTGCTATTTTTTTAACCTGTATCCATAAGTATATTAACCTATATTAAGGATATAAATAAATTTTGACGTTAATTTGTTGAAACTCCCCTCCGCCCTGATATGAATTAATTGTAGTTACTAAAATACGAATCAGAGTGGCGTCATGTGTGTTTGATCAAGCTCTGCGGCGCCAGTAGGCGCACTTAGCTTAACGAGTCTTACGTTATCCTTTTAGGGGGGATACATGTTACCTTTTAAAACTGCTGTTCCAGCCGCACCTTTTGCAGCTATGAACGCGAACCCAACGTCCACTAAGGCCCGTGTCGCTGTTGGTTGCCCATCTACCCCGGGCGACGCCTTTACAAGCTTCACATCCAAAGTGCCCACAGACGGCAATTTCATCCCCGCTTTGACTGGTCTTTAGAATTTGACCTCCTCTTGCTGGCTTATCAATCTGTCTGATAGCCATCCAAGTTTGATCAATTATTGGGCCTGAATATAACGCGGGCCTCTGATCCGGTAGAAACCGATTAGTTACGCATAAATTGTACATACATCGTTGTTAGACAGGCCGAATAAAGAGTAGCCGACCACAGTTTGAAGACACCATAGCCCAATATTGCATCCCGTAATGCTGCACCTGCACATCATGTGCTACAAAAATCGCCAAACGCGTAAAAATTTAAATGATTTTGAGTCAAAGCCATAAAACAAATATACAAATAACAGTGAACATGATAGGTAAGGTAGTATGATACGAATATTTTGTGACCTCCATCACACCTCCTGCTAATTTATATTTTGCTTGTAAAGTTAAGGACTTATCAGAGTTCTCCGCTTTCTTGGCTTTTAGTTCTAACCCTGTTGCATCTACGTCTTGCAGCCTATGAAACACTCCCGAGGTTCAACGCTCATGACCTTACGATTTGATCCAAATTATCACGCTATCCCTGCAGAATCGGCGGATTTCCCCGCTTTGAGTCAGACTAATGTTCAGCGCACTTCGCGGCGTCGCAGCATCTACCGTCGGTGGGGTAAGCGCACGCTTGATATTACGCTGGTTTTGCTGGCCGCACCTCTTATCCTCCCTCTGTTACTGCCTGTGATTGCACTGGTTGCTATGGATGGCGGGCGTCCGTTTTATTCACAAATGCGTATTGGCCTGAATGGCAATTCTTATCGCATGTGGAAATTGCGTTCGATGGTGCATAACGCCGAAGAAAAACTTCAAGAATACATCGCAAGCAACCCCGCTGCCAAAGAAGAGTGGGATCGCGATCAAAAGCTTAAGCAAGACCCGCGCATCACAAAAATGGGTCGCTTTATCCGCAAAACATCCATGGATGAACTGCCTCAGCTTTGGAACGTCCTCATGGGCGAGATGAGCATTGTGGGTCCACGTCCTATGATGGAAAACCAACGCAGCCTTTATCCAGGCAAGCATTACTTTGCAGTTCGCCCTGGCATCACAGGTCCTTGGCAAGTATCTGCACGCAATGAAAGCACATTTGCAGAGCGCGCCCATTACGACACCAGCTATAACCGTGGCCTGTCGTTCCGCGAAGATCTGCGCCTGATTGCGGCAACTGTATCTGTTGTATTCAAAGGCAGCGGTCACTGAAGCTTCGCTGCCCAATAAGACTGTTTTTAAAAGACCGCGCCGTTTTGCGCGGTTTTTTTATGGATCACAAGATTTACAGCCGGATTGGATCTAAATGCGGCACCAGCGCATTTATCTGTGCAATATGTTCGGGCAGACAGCGTGTCAGAAAATCATACGTTTCCACCACATGTTGACGCGCATTGAGGCCAAGGTGCGCAAAATCCTGCGGACGCGCAAGAATATCGCTCACTTGAGCAGCCAATGCGCTGGGGTCAAAGAAATCCACCAACATACCGGTTTCTCCGTGGGTCACAGCCTCGCGTACCGGAGCGACATCTGCTGCCACAATGGTGGCCTGCATCGCCATTGCCTCAAGCAAAGACCAGCTTAGAACGAAAGGCATCGTCAGATAGATGTGACACCGGCTCAGCTGGATAATGCGACACAGATCCGCATATGGGACGCGGCCCAAGAAATGCACACGGCTCCAGTCAACACGATCCCCAAGTTCCGTCTCCATCTCTCCACGCAAACCACCCGGATGATCGCTGTCGCGACCATAGGAGACCTCATTCCCACCAATCATCAAAATACGCGCGTTGGGACGGGCGGCTTGAATCTCGGGCAGGGCGCGCATCATGATGTGAAACCCACGGGCACGTTCCATATTGCGGGCAATATAGGTCACCACCTCATCATCGCGGGTCAAAGGGGCATCTAGACGGCCAAGTTCCACCGAAACATCCCCATTCGGGCCTAGCTTGTCGGTGCGGATGCCATCATGGCAGACATACATGTGATTGTGAAACAGTTTGGGAAACCGATCGCGTTGCCAATAGGTGGGGGCGTGACCTATGTCGACCACCGGCATATTCAAACATGGCACGACATTGCGGGCCCGGTTGAAATATGCGGAATGTGCGCTCAGAGGTTCTTCTTGGTCAAAGCCAACCATGCCGCCGGTCATATTATAATAATATTCAAAAAAACCGATGATCGGCACGTCGGGCCATAGATCTTTGAGAAAGGACATCTCGCCCCACCCCGTATGCCCGAGGATGATATCTGGGCGAAACCCTGTGTCACGCGCATAGGTTTGCAGCGCCCGCACTGCGCCAAATCCTGCGCCTGCGGCCGTTTCCCAATCTTTGGACAAACCAAAAGCCTGCGCATCTGGTTTGTGAAACGGCTTATACGTCAACCGCGTCACACCGGAAATATCGGGACCTTGGCGTTGGGTCAGGAACACCAATTCATGTAAGTTTTGCCCAACCAGAAACTGGATTAATTCGCGGTACTGGCCGGGCATATTTTGATGAACAAAAAGGATCTTCATCCGGAGTTACTTCACCAAGCCTTTGAGATACTTACCATATTCGTTTTTCTTAAGCATCTCTGCGCGCTTTGCCAAATCTGCATCAGAAATCCAACCCTGCTCATAGGCAATTTCCTCAAGGCAGCCGGTTTGCAGACCCTGACGGGTGGTGAGGGTTCGCACAAAATTACCTGCATCCAACAGTGAGGCATGGGTCCCAGTATCAAGCCAAGCATAACCGCGGCCCATAGTCTCCACCGACAATGTGCCATCATCAAGATACATCTGCAAAAGATCCGTGATCTCCAGCTCGCCGCGCGGTGACGCTTTGACCGCTTTGGCACGTTCTGGCGCGGTGGAGTCCAGAAAATACAATCCCGTGACCGCATAGTTTGACGGCGGCACCTCGGGTTTCTCGATAATTTCGCGCGCTTTGCCGTCGGCGTCAAAATCCACCACACCGTAACGTTCTGGATCGGCCACGTGATAGCCAAACACTGTGCCGCCAACCTCTTTGCTGTCCGCGGCGGCCAGAATATCCGGCAGACCGTGCCCAAAGAAGATGTTATCACCCAGAACCAGTGCCGAGGGCGCGCCGTCCAGAAAGTCTTCGGCCAGAATGAACGCTTGCGCCAGACCGTCCGGCGAAGGCTGCACAACATAGGTCAGCGCCACACCCCATTGGCTGCCATCACCCAAAGTCCGTTTGAACTGGTCTTGGTCCTGCGGCGTGGTGATGATGCAAATCTCACGGATGCCTGCCAGCATCAACACCGAAATCGGATAGTAGATCATGGGCTTGTCATAGATCGGCAGCAGCTGTTTCGACACGCCCATGGTGATCGGATAAAGCCGCGTGCCAGAGCCGCCGGCCAGAATAATACCTTTACGCTGCGTGCTCATGCGGTCTCTCCCAAATCTTTTAAAATAACGGCCAGACTGCGGGTCCAGTCAGGCTGTGCAATGCCAAAAACAGTCTCTAATGTTGAGCAATCCAGCCGCGAATTCAGCGGACGTGCTGCCGGCGTCGGATAATCCGTGGTTGGAATATCGACCACCTCGCAGGTCAAATGCGCCTGTGCAAAGATCTCGCGGGCGAAATCAGCCCAGCTTGCCAAAGGGGCGCCTTGGAAATGATAAATGCCGGATTTGTCCGGCGCATCCATCAACTGCTTGGCGATGCTAAGACAGGCAAGCGCCAGATCCCGTGCCGGTGTTGGCGCGCCGATTTGATCAGCAATAATCGTCAACTTGTCACGATCCGCACCGAGGCGCAGCATGGTTTTGATAAAGTTATTGCCATGGGCCGAAACCACCCAAGAGGTGCGCAAAATGGCATAAGCTCCTCCTGCGGCAACCACCGCCTCGTCGCCCGCCAGCTTTGTCCGCCCATAGGCGTTGATCGGGGCGGTTGGCGCATCTGTTGACCAAGGTTCTGTACCGGTGCCGTCATACACATAATCGGTTGAGACATGCACAAAGGGCAGGCCACGTTCGGCGGCTGCTTTGGCCAGGGCCGCAGGGGTTGTGGCATTAACCAACAAGGCCACCGCCTCGTCCTCTTCGGCCTTATCGACCGCCGTGTAAGCTACCGCATTGATCACCGCATCGGCGTCGGTTTTGCGGATCCATTCGGCACAGGCCTCAGGGTTGGTGAAATCCGCATCCTCAAGCCCGCGCATCTCAAGGGTGATATCCCCGGCTTGCAGTTGTAATTCCTGACCCAATTGGCCAATTTCGCCAAAGACGAGAAGTTTCATATCAAATCCCCTATGCTTTGGATTTTGGGCTTGTGCCCAGACGTTCGCCCACACCTTGGCGTGCTTGCAGCGGTTTCCACCAGCTCTCGTTGTCCAGATACCATTGCACGGTTTTCGCCAGCCCTTCTTCGACGGTCACAGAAGGCCGCCAGCCCAGCTCGTCTCGGATACGGGTGGGGTCGATCGCATAACGTGCATCATGGCCCGGACGATCCGTTACAAAGGTGATTTGATCCGCGTAAGACCCCGCCGCTTTGGGCTGTTTCTCGTCTAAAATCGCGCAAAGGGTTTTCACCAGCTCAAGGTTGGTGCGCTCGTTCTCGCCACCGATGTTATAGCTGCGGCCCAATGCGCCTTTTTGCAGCACCAACAACAGCGCGTCGGCGTGATCTTCGACGTATAGCCAATCGCGAATGTTAGACCCGTCTCCATAGATCGGCAGATCCTTGCCCGCCAACGCGTTCAAGATCACCACGGGGATCAGTTTTTCAGGGAAGTGGAAGGGGCCATAGTTGTTTGAGCAATTCGTCAGCACCACTGGCAGGCCATAGGTCTCGGCCCAGGCGCGGACCAAGTGATCACTGGCCGCCTTGGACGCCGAATAGGGCGAACGCGGATCATAGCCCGTGTCTTCGGTGAACATCACGTCTGGGTCATTGGGCAAAGAGCCATAGACCTCATCTGTCGAGATATGGTGAAAGCGAAACCCCGCAGGCTTGCCTGCATCCAGCCAATATTTGCGTGCGGCTTCCAGCATATTAAACGTGCCGGTGATATTGGTTTCGACAAAATCAGACGGCCCGTCAATCGAACGATCTACATGACTTTCTGCTGCCAGATGCATCACTGTATCCGGGGCATGTTTGGCAAAAACAGTGTCTAATGCGGCACGATCGCGAATATCAGCCTGTTCAAACGCATAAAGCGGGCTGTCTGCGACAGAGGCCACATTGGCTTCGCAAGCCGCATAGGTCAACGCATCTAGGTTGACAACCTCATGGCCGGCCGCAACCGCCTGACGCACCACAGCAGAGCCGATAAAGCCTGCGCCGCCTGTAATAAGAATTTTCATAACGCATCGCCTCTCTTAAGCGGAATAGGTAAAGGGGCTGTCAAACGCCGCCAGCGTCTGCGCCTTATCGTCTTTTTCAGAAATTGCCGGTGTGATGCCGTCCAGCGGCCAGTCGATACCACAGCTGTCCCATTTCACCGCGCCATCACATTCAGGCGCATAGTGATCGGTGCATTTATAAATGATCTCGCTGTCGGGTTCGAGCGTCATGAACCCGTGCAAAAATCCCCCGGGGATCCACAGCTGCACACCGTTCTCAAACGACAACTCAGCTCCAAACCATTTCCCAAAACTGGGTGAACCTTTGCGCACATCCACAGCCACATCATAAATCTTACCACGGCCGCAGCGCACAAGCTTGCCCTGTGCATGCGGTGGAGATTGAAAATGCAAGCCCCGAACCGTGCCAACCTCGCTTGAGAGCGAGTGATTGTCCTGCACAAATTCAGGCAAATGAACACCAGCCTGTTCAAATTTGCTTTTGTTCCAGCTCTCAGAGAAAAAACCACGATGATCCCCGAAACGTGGCGGCGTGATCATCAAAACATCAATCAGCGGGGTCTTTTCAATCTGCATAATCTTCCTTTTCGACGGCCTAACGCCATCTGATAACTATAAAATCCGACCTACAAGACGGCGACCTCTTTATGGTCGGCTCTGCCATCTTGCAGATAAATTGAGCAACTTTCGCCACACGTACAGAACCTCTTAAATCGCTTAACAGACTGCGGTTTTTCTTCAAGTCTTTGTCAGCTATGGTCAAATAAGTTTAACAATATTGCGCAAAAGCCTGCTTGGGGATTACGCGTTTACCCGGAAGATAACAGATCAATATGACATTTACAGATCAAGCTGCCCCATCACAGACCTCGGATCAAGCAGGGCGCTTTCAGTCTGGAATCAAGCCGCTGGTTATAGGGGCCAATGGGCGTATTGGGCTGCTGTTACAGCGATATTGGGGACGCAACGCCGCAGTTTGGCACAGTCGCGCACAACACATCGCTGACCCAGACCCCCGTTTTGTTCAATTTGACCCGCTTAAAAACCCAGATGCGCTGTCTCAGGCCGCGCAACCACAGGGGCAGGCGCCGCGGCAAATTTTATGTCTGGCAGGACCTGTGCCGGGACGCCTGCCTGCACGGATGCCCGCACGGGGCACCGACAACAACATGCAAGACCACGTCCGTTTGGGTCTTGCATGTGTGGCCGCCGCAGGTGTGGGGGCGCGGGTCTTTTTGGCCTCTTCGGCGGCAGTCTATGGTGCGCCCTCACAGGATGCGCCCCTGCACGAAAACACCCCCCTAGCCCCCCAGTCACCATACGGGCACGCCAAGAGTGAGATGGAAGCGCAAGCCATTGCGCTGGGGCACCAGCGGGGCGTCAAAGTGACGGTCCTACGCATCGGCAATATCGCGGGGTTTGATGCCATCTTAGGGGGCTGGCGGCCTGATTTCACATTGGATCAGTTCGCAAATGGTGACACCCCAAAGCGCAGCTATATCGGTGTGCAAACTCTGGCTGATGTTCTGGCGCATTTGATGCAGGAACCGGATCTGCCTGCGGTTTTGAATATTGCCCAGCCCAGCCCTGTGGCCATGGGAGCCTTGCTGCAAGCGGCAGCGCGACCTTATCGTTGCAAAGCTGCCGGCCCGAGCGCAATTGCAAATGTCACCCTTGACGTAACGCGCCTGGCAGGGTTTGTGCCACTCAAACCGGCCACGCCCGAGGATTTGGTACAAGACTGGCACCGCTATTGTGCTCAAATCCGCAATACGCCCCAAACAGAGATATCATTATGACCTGGGATAAACGCCTATTTGATTTGTTTTTTGTCACGCTTTTGATCGTGGTTTTGGGACCAATCCTTTTGGTGCTCTTGCTGTGGTTACTGCTCAAAGAAGGACGGCCGGTGTTTTATGTCTCACAGCGGATGAAAGGCGTCGACCAACCCTTTATGCTGTGGAAACTGCGCACCATGACCGTGACCGAGAGTGACAGCGGTGTCTCGGGCGGTGACAAAGCCGCGCGCATCACCAAAACCGGCGCTTGGTTGCGCGGGAAACGTTTGGATGAATTTCCCCAGCTTTGGAATATTCTCAAAGGTGATTTATCCTTTGTCGGCCCGCGCCCGCCGCTGCGCCAATATGTCGAAGCCCATCCCGAGATCTACGAACAGGTGCTAAAATCCCGCCCCGGCGTCACGGGCTTGGCCTCGATTAGCTATCACAAACATGAAACCGCCCTACTGGAACGCTGCCAGACCGCCGCAGAGACCCATGATGTCTATTCGCGCATTTGCGTTCCTGCCAAAGCGCGGCTAGATCTGATTTATCAACGCCATCAGAATATGTGTTACGATTTTGACCTTGTGTTTCAAACCATTGGCAATTTATTCCGTCGCTAGCCAGCCAACAAAAGCGCGCCTCTCATCCCTTAGGGGCTTTGCAAAATCTAAATCTGCTTCTCCAAATTTCAGGAAGTATTCCAAGCCGTGTTATCAAAGCTGTTTCACCGCTTTCAGGCTCAAAGAGCCTTCTTACCCCCGCAGCCTGACCGCTCTTTAGCGGTGATAGGTGATCTGCATGGCTGTTACGACCTCTTGCAAAAGATGCTCGAACAGATCCCACAAGAGACCCAGATCGTCTTGGTCGGCGACTATATCGACCGGGGCCCCAACAGCGCACAAGTGTTGCGGTTTTTACACGCGTCCCCCAATTTGATTTGTCTCAAAGGCAATCACGAAGACATGCTGCTGCGATTTCTAGAGGCCCCGACCCGCGAGGGCACGCGGTGGTTGAAACACGGTGGCACCCAAACACTGGCCTCCTTTGGGTTGAAACTGTCACAGTTCACAGGCGTGAAAAAGACACAAGCCGAAGCCTTGCTAGAGTGTCGAAATGCGTTAACGAAAGAGATGGGGGCGGAGCTCGTCAACTGGCTGAAATCCCTCCCGACCTCGCATTTCAACGGTAATATCTTCATCGCACATGCCGGAGCACATCCACAGGTACGTCTGGACAGACAAGATCCGCGACACTTGATCTGGGGGCATCCCAAATTCAACCAATTACGCCGTCGCGACGGAATTTGGGTCGCCCATGGCCATGTCATCCAAGATAGACCTGCTGCAGCAGCAGGGTGTATCGCCATCGACACCGGAGCCTATGCCACAGGTGTGCTATCCGCCGCTTATATCGGCGCAAACGAAAACCTTCGCTTTTTGCAAGTGACCCTCTGAGGCGAGAGTGCAGTTCAGTCACATGCACAATATTTATGGTTTGGCAGTAGTCCTTGCATTGCCATAAAGGCTTAGATTACCTGATACACCATACAGTCTAAACGGAGACGTTCAGTAGTGCGCATAACCCCAGTCCTTCTTTGTGGTGGCTCCGGTACGCGGTTGTGGCCCTTGTCTCGGAACAGTTATCCAAAACAATTCGTGCCTTTGTTGGGGGAAGAAACCCTGTTTCAAGCCTCTGCAAAACGGTTGTCCGGCCGCAATGAATCCGTTGATTTCACCGCACCGGTCGTCCTGACCAACGCAGATTTCCGGTTTATCGTTCCTGCACAATTACAATCCATCGGGATTGACCCCGGCGCCATTATAATCGAACCCCAAGGGCGCAATACGGCCCCTGCGATTTTAGCCGCCGCTTTAAATGCCGTGACCGATGACCCCGACGCGGTGCTCTTGGTCGCCCCGTCCGACCATGTGGTGCCTGACACGGCTGCCTTTCACAAAGCGGTCGCTAAAGGGCTGGACGCCGTTAAACAAAACAAAATCGTCACCTTCGGCATCACACCCACACATGCCGAAACCGGTTATGGATATCTCGAACTAGCAGCCGATCCGCAAGATGGCGCGGCTGTTGCTCTCAAGCAGTTCGTCGAGAAACCGGACACGGCGCGCGCAACCCAGATGTTGGCCGCAGGACATTTCAAATGGAATGCCGGGATCTTTCTATTTGCCGCAAAAGATATCATCTCAGCCTTTGAAACCCATGCCCCCAACCTGATGGAACCCGTGCGCACCGCCGTGACACAGGCCAAACCCGACCTTGGTTTTCTGCGCCTAGACCCCGAGGCATGGGCCCGAGCAGACAATATCTCGATCGACTACGCTGTAATGGAACGTGCCAGTAATCTCGCGGTGGTTCCCTTTGACAGCGCCTGGTCCGATTTGGGCGGTTGGGATACAATCTGGCGCGAGTCTGATCCGGATAAAAATGGCCTTGTCACCAGCGGTACCGTGACCGCAATTGACTGCAACGACACATTGCTGCGGTCAGACAGCGATCATCTTGAGGTGGTCGGCGTTGGGTTGAACGGCATTATTGCAGTGGCGATGAACGATGCGGTCTTGATCGCGGATAAGTCCCGCGCTCAAGACGTCAAACTGGCCGTCACAAAGTTGAAAGAAAAAGGGGCCACACAGGCCACAACATTTCCAAAAGAACACCGCCCGTGGGGGTGGTCTGAAAGCCTGGTGGTCAGCAATCGCTTTCAGGTGAAACGTATCACGGTATTTCCCGGCGCGGCGCTCTCTCTTCAAAGCCATTTCCATCGCTCTGAACATTGGATCGTCGTTGAAGGCACCGCCAGAGTAACCGTAGACGGTGACATACGTCTCGTCACCGAAAACCAATCGGTCTACGTCCCCTTGGGCAGTGTTCACAGCATGGAAAACCCCGGTAAGGTGCCCATGGTCCTGATCGAAGTCCAAACCGGCGCCTATGTCGGCGAGGATGACATCATACGCCACAATGACATCTATGCACAACTCTAGGCCGATTAAAGGGATGTGAACAACAGGTGGAGAGCGACTTCTACGACTTCTGAGGGGAGGGTGCCTTGTCGATCTCTTCCATCATCTTTTCTTGAAAGATGTCTGCGGGGATCTTCCATTCGTAACCCATTGGTTTCTGATAGAGGTCTTACCTCGGGGGAGCCCGCTCCCTTACATAAGCCCTTTATTATAATTATAATTATGTTAAGGATGGTGAAATCTATTTTATGAAATTCTAAAATCAGATTCAAAACCGCGCCATGTGCACCGCCCTAAATTTTATAACATGGCAATTCGTTCTTTTCGCCACAAAGCAGTCCCGATATTGCTACACTCCCTAAACAGATGTAAATAAATTCATTCTTTTAATATAGCACAGTCTAATTGTGTGTGTTTTTATGTGATAAATAACCAACGGATCTTGATTTTAAATGTGTGAAATTTGTGCTCTGACCGCGACCTTTGACCCACAACGCCATGTACATGGAACGTCTCAAAGCGCTGCCGCAATTCGCGAATCCATCGGAGATGCCTCTGGTAATCGGTTCACCCCATACGAAATCGAAGATGGTGACAGTTTCTTTGGAACCATCGCATTTGCAGGTGATCATGATTGGATCGCCACCACATTAGATGCGGGTCAAACCTATGATATCGCTGCACGCGGTGTGCACTCTGGTGGTGGCACACTCGCGGATACTTATCTGCGCCTTTACGATAGCAATGGTACCCTCCTGGCCTACAATGATGATGGCGGCAGTGGATTTGACTCCCTGCTCAACTACACGGCCAGCAACAGTGGCACATATTACATCGGCGTCAGCGGTTTCAATAGCTTAAGAACCGGCAGCTATACGGTTGAGCTCAACTCACGTACACTGGAAACAGCCACCTTGGATGAGCTGGCGGATTATCTCACCGATGGCTATTGGGAAGACACCGGCCGCACCGGCAGCCAGTTTGACACCCGCACCAATAATCAAATCACTGTTGATATCACGGGGCTCACCTCTGACGGGCAAAAGCTGGCCGAATGGGCGTTTGAGGCTTGGGAACTGGTTGCCGATATTGAATTCGTCGAAGTGTTCTCCGGGGCTGATATCACCTTCCAAGACAATGACATCGGCGCCTATGCAGACAGTGATGTCGGATTTAATGGCTATATCACGGATGCCACTGTCAATGTGTCGACCTCGTGGATTTCTCTTTATGGATCGGATCTGTCGAGCTACACATTCGCCACCTATATCCATGAAATCGGCCATGCGCTGGGTCTGGGACATCAAGGCGACTACAACGGATCCGGCAACTATAGTACCGATGCCACCTTTGCCAATGACAGTTGGCAGGTCTCGGTGATGTCCTATTTTTCACAAGACGAGAACCCCACAACCGACGCAAGCTATGCCGCGGTCACCTCTGCAATGATGGCGGATATTGTTGCCATTCAAAACCTATACGGTGCCGCTGACAGTGACAGCGCCTCGGGCGGGGACACAACCTGGGGCAAGGGCACCGAGCTTGATGGGTACTTCAGTGACCTGCTCGACGATATCCCAGACGAGGCAGTTGCCTTTACCATCTATGATGTGGATGGCACCGATACGCTTAATCTCGACGATTATGATGCTTACGACAACCGAGTCGATCTTAATGACGAAAGCTTTTCTGATGTGGGAGGGCTTATCGGCAATATCGGCATCGCCCGCGGCACGATCATCGAAAATGCGACTCTCGGCGATGGCAATGACACCGTGGTCGGCAACGACTCTGACAACACCCTGATCGGCAATGCCGGCAATGACAGCCTCACCGGAGGCCTCGGCGCAGACATACTGTATGGCGAAGACGGCGTGGACCAACTGTATGGTAACGCCGGTGAAGATGTCCTCGTTGGAGGCCAGGGCCATGACCGTCTCAAAGGCGGGGCTGACAATGATTCACTCTCGGGTGGCGGCGACAACGATACCCTCGATGGTGGGAAAGGTCATGACACGCTTAAAGGCGGAAGTGGCAAGGATACGATCGAAGGTGGCAAAGGCAATGACACCCTTAAAGGCAGCAGCGGCAAAGACGACCTGAGCGGCGGCACGGGAACCGATACACTCAACGGTGGTAGCAACAAGGATACATTACGCGGCGATAACGGGGACGATCTTCTTAAAGGCGGCAGCGGCAAAGACATTCTTAAAGGTGGCAAAGGCGACGACACCCTCAAGGGCGATAACGGAGATGACCTGCTCAAGGCAGGCAAAGGCGACGACCTCCTTAAAGGCGGCAAAGGGTCCGACACCTTGTCCGGTGAACAAGGCAATGACACCCTAATCGGTGGCGACGGCGCGGATGAATTCATCTTTGATGTCGGTGCCAATATCGATGAAATTACGGATTTCGAACTTGGGCTTGATATCCTCAGCCTGTCGCAAGATTTGGTAGGCACGCGCAGTGACGCAACAGATGTGATAGACCGCTATGCCACAGTCTCAGACAGCGGTATCACCTTTGATTTCGGCAGTGGCGATCGCCTGATCCTTTCAAACCACAGCACCCAATCGGCCCTGAATACGCTGGCCGATGACATTATCTTTGTCTAACCAAATCACATAGGAACCAGGTGATAAGGACGCGTCGTTAAGACGCCCCCTGCCCAGCCTCGTTTGAGCGGTAGTGCTTGCGATACCATGTAACAAAGGCCGCAACGCCGTCTTTGACGTCGGTTTGGGGGCGGTACCCCGTTAGGCTTTGCAGCAGCTCTGCATTGGCCCAGGTGGCAGGCACGTCGCCGGGTTGCATGGGCATCAGGTTTTTCTCGGCGGTGATGCCGGTTGCATCCTCGATGGCGGCAATGAAATCTGTTAGCTGCACGGCGTCGGAATTGCCGATATTGACCACGCGATGGGGGGCCACCGGTGACAGGCTGTCGCCCTCAGGCACGATCCCATCGGTAGGGCGTTGGGGAATGGCATCCAGCAGCAGACGGATCGCTTCGACCAAATCAGACACATAGGTAAAGTCACGCTTCATATCGCCGTGGTTATAGACGTCGATCGGCGTGCCTTCTAGAATGGCTTTGGTGAATTTGAACAGCGCCATATCGGGGCGTCCCCAAGGACCATAGACGGTGAAGAACCGGAACATGGTCACCGACAGATCAAACAGATGTGCATAGGAATGCGACATGTTTTCCGTGGATTTCTTGGTCGCCGCATAAAAGGACATTTGGTGGTCTGCACGCTGGGTCTCGGCATAGGGCATCTGCGTATTGGCGCCATAAGCCGAGGAGGTCGAGGCCAAGAGCATATGTTTTGGCGGATGCGCGCGCGCGGCCTCGAGGAGCTCAAAGGTACCGATCAGGTTGCTCTCGAGATAGGAGCGCGGGTTCTCAATTGAGTAGCGCACACCGGCCTGTGCGGCCAGATGTACCACGTAATCGGGTGTGTGAGTTGCAAACAGATCCAGAACCAGGCCGGGGGTTTCCACCTTGCCGATCACGGGGATGAAATTCTCCCCGTTTTTCGCCTGTGCCAGCATCTGATGACGTGCCTCTTTGAGGGTGACGTCATAATAGTCGCTTAAGGCATCAAGCCCGATCACGCGATAGCCCTGCGTCAGCAAAAGCTGGCTGAGGTGAAACCCGATAAAGCCAGCAGAGCCGGTAACCAGAACTGTTTGCATCTTACGTCTGCTTTCTAGTCTGACCCAAAGAGATCGCGGGTAAAGACCTTGTCGGCGACATCTTTGATTTCGTCGGTCATGCGGTTGGCAACAATCACATCGGACTCGGCCTTAAAGGCAGCCAGATCGTTGATGACCCGCGAGTTAAAGAAGGTATCGTCCTCGAGCACAGGCTCATAGACCACCACTTCGACACCTTTGGCCTTGAGCCGTTTCATGATGCCCTGGATCGATGATTGGCGGAAATTGTCACTGCCAGCTTTCATGACCAAACGGTGGATGCCCACCACTTTGGGGCCGCGCATCAAGATTTGATCCGACAGGAAATCTTTGCGGGTGCGGTTGGCATCCACAATGGCGCGAATGATGTTTTGTGGCACGTGGTTATAATTGGCCAACAGCTGTTTGGTGTCTTTGGGCAGGCAATAGCCGCCATAGCCAAAGGACGGGTTGTTGTAATGACCACCGATGCGCGGGTCCAGGCTAACGCCATCAATGATCTGACGGCTGTCCATACCGGCCGCCATGGAATAGCTGTCGAGTTCGTTGAAAAACGCAACGCGCATGGCGAGGTAGGTATTGGCGAACAGTTTGATCGCCTCGGCTTCGTCCGCATCGGTGAACAACAGATCGACGTCTTTTTTGATCGCGCCTTGCAACAGAAGATCGGCAAAGATCCGCGCGCGTTCGGATTGTTCGCCAACAATGATACGCGAGGGGTGAAGGTTGTCATAAAGCGCACGGCCTTCGCGCAGGAATTCGGGGCTGAACACCACTTGGTCAGTTTCAAGCTCGGCGCGCAGCTGCGTGACATAGCCCACAGGGATTGTGGATTTGATGATAATCGTTGCCTTGGGATTGACCGCAATCACCTGTTTGATCACCGCCTCAACACTAGAGGTGTCAAAATAGTTGCTTTTGGAATCGTAATTGGTCGGCGTGGCGACAATCACATAATCCGCATCCCCATAGGCGGCACCGGCGTTTGTGGTGGCCGAAAGGGATAATTCTTTGTTGGCGAGGAAATCCTCTAACTCGGTGTCCACAATAGGGCATTTGCCCGCATTGACCATCTGCACACGCTCTTCGGACACATCCACAGCGATCACCGTGTTATGTTGCGCCAGCAAAACAGCATTTGAAAGGCCAACATAGCCTAGACCTGCAACGGCTATTTTCATCTTTTTGTCCCTTGCGTAAACATCTTAATCTCCTGTGATAAGCTAGCCCCTACAGGGGCCGAATATAATCCGAAAAACGCCGATCACGCGTATCTGCGTCGTGTTAAACTGTTTTTCCATCGCTGATGTAGAAACGAAAGGCGATGAGAATATGATAAAAGGTCGAAGCTGGCATATTTTGGGACAGCAATACCTCATCCCTGCTGAATTGATCATACCAACCGCCGCGAACTGGGACCGCAAAATACGTATGCCAAATTCTTTCAAGTACATCATCAGGCTGAATATCGTCAGGGAATGCCAAGCCTCTTTGTTTCAGTGCAAGTACTGCTTTAAACAATTCTGTTTGCGGCCACAAACGACGACTGTCTGACATCTTGGGCTCATAGCGGTCTGGCAACAACCCTGTACCATCCTGACGCTGTAATACGGCCCGAAACAGATGTGCCAAATCCACACCACAATCGCGCCCTGTCGCCGCCTCGTATCGATCCAACAAATAGACCCATTCCGCCATATGCCCTGGCTCTATGACCTGCTCGCAATCCTCAAGGGGCTGCATGTCGGTGTCAAAGTATTCCAGAACCCGTCCATCGCGCGCAAGAAACACATCGCGAAACAAACCAAGGCATTCTTCGGCCATATCCCGAAAACGCGGCGCGCCCGTAGAGGCAAACAGCGCTGTAAAGGCTTCGAACATATGCATATGTGGGTTTTGACGCCGCGGCAGGCTGCGGGCTGCATTTTCATACCATCCCCGCGGTGCCTTAAGCTGCGCCAACGCCGCCTCAAGACGGGCGAGATCCTTGGACATATCAAAACCTGCGTCAATCAACCCCGAGGCGGCCAGAAATACAAAAGACATGTCATAAAGGTCATGCGGCGCTGTCAAAATACGGGTGTCTGCATCAAGATATGCTGCCATGTACCCAGTTTCAGGATCAAAGCCCTGATCCATCACAAAGCGAAACAGCTGTAACGCCAGATCTTGGTGCTCTGCTACATCAGATTTGGAAAAACAATATGCCTGCCGCGCCTGTACACGCAAGCGGCGCTGCATATCCGGGAGAGGTTGACCCTGATGGTCCAACGCCTCCCATACGGTGCCTGTGCTGTGGTCCACACCGATACGGGTCCAAAGTGGCAAAGCAGCCTCATTGATCCAGCGCGTCAGATCCTGTTTCCACGCTTCAGACCCTCTCGTCATTTTCCAAATCCACTTTCTAATCTCTGCACTATTTTATGCCAACAGGCACTCAAGCGACGTAATAGTTTTAAACATGCAATAGGATAAAAACCACTCCAAGCCACCCAATCCTTAGGGGCATCCGGCCGAGGTTGCAGCATATGCGGTATTTGCGATACAGTCTTTTGCGGCGTCACCACCTGCGCAATCCCATGTAAAACTGGAATGTCGTCTGCCGTCAGCAACGTCACATCTGCGCGACGCTGTAAAAGCCGTAATATGTCTAAATCCAACTCTTGGTCATGCAAACGTCGATCCATCCCGCGCTGTGCCACATCCTGCCCCATCAAGGCGCGATAATGTCGCCCGACAGAAAAGGGATAGCGCTGAGGCTGGGCATAAAAATCAAATCCCAGCATCAAAATTTCAGACGCCCCCATCGCATGCGCCAACAAGATCGCATAAATCCCGGATGTCGGATGCTTTCCCGACTGTGTAATCAACTGCTGCACATCTGCCTCAAGCTGCGCATCGCGATAGCGCATGGGCTGCAACAGATCTGCGAACCGGCGTTGGCCCGCGCGCCAAACCTTAGGGTTATGGCTGCTTAAGGCCCGTAAATCATAATCCGCGCGCCACCGATGCAATGTCTCAAACATAAAGGGCGCAACCCGCGGATCTCCCGCCATATAGGCCAGATCCACCCGTCGCCCCAAATAGTATAACG
The DNA here is from genome assembly GCA_947499635.1 of uncultured Paracoccaceae bacterium. Lineage (GTDB taxonomy): Bacteria > Pseudomonadota > Alphaproteobacteria > Rhodobacterales > Rhodobacteraceae > Epibacterium. The sequence goes on from CANMPD010000014.1 coordinate 50,412, forward strand.
GCTCAAAAAAGAAGTTATTCACCCGAATGATAAAATCATCCTCGTGTAAGACCCCGGGGGGCAGCTGTGCAATCGATGGGCCATTGCCAGCGATTACGAAACGCCGCGTGTTCATAAAAGGAGAGCCCTATTTCGCAACCACAGACATAATGACATCTGACATCGCCCGCAGCGCGCCGTGACCACCAGGCAGCGGCAAGATCCAATCCGCTATTCCCAATATGTCAGGATGAGAGTCACTGGGACACGCAGACAGACCCGCATGCTCCATCGCGCCGCGATCATTTACATCATTGCCCACATAAAGCAGGTCCTGCCAACCAAGCCCCCGCTCTGCCAGCCATTCCTGCAGCGCTGCAACCTTGTCATCAACCGAGTGGTGCACTTCAAGCTTTAATTTTTCAGCCCGCTTTAACACCACCGGATTGCGTTCCTTAGACAATATCATCATCTCGAACTGGCCACTGTCGCGCAGATGGGAAATCCCCATGCCATCCCCACGCGATGTGCGCACGCTTTCAACACCATTTTGATCCGTGGTTACGAGATTATCCGTATGAACCCCATCAAAATCCATCACGATGGCCTTAACGGCAGCAAGGCGCTCAGATGCAATTTCACTGCGCCCCCCTGCCTGTGCCAGTTGTGAACATAGCGCGAAATCTTGCAAGGTATCGATTTCAATCGGGGGATGGTCGACTGGGTAGAGCGCAACCGTGCCGCAAAACCGTTGGCCCGTGCGCAAAAACGGCTCAAGCGCGACGCAGTAAATGGCACCGCTTTCACAATATTGCGGCGGTAAATCTTGGCGCCGTTTACGCTGTTCACGTTCGTTATGGTTCGTGCCGACGCCCATTCCACTGGCATCCAAACCCCATAAGAACGAGTGGTCTTCGGTCACAGATAGGGCACAGTCTGCGGCTCGTGCCGTCATCTCATTCAGGCAACCATCAATATCTTGTCCGGTGATAAACGGCGACGTACATTGTAAAAATACCAGCCGTGACAAATGCGGTAAATCTTGCTGCATCACAGGCACCGCATGCAACCACCCCGCCTCGGATGTTGCGGTATCTCCAGATAATTCAGCCGGACGGTCAATGATCTTGGCGCCGTGCAACGCCGCCTCAGCCGCGATCGCTGCGTCATCCGTAGACACATATACCCCTGCAATCTGCGTCGCAGCCCGTGCAGCCCGCACCGCACGGCCGATTAAAGAAACCCCTCCGACGGGACGCAGGTTTTTACCTGGAACCCCTTTAGAGCCTCCTCGCGCAAGAATAACGCAGGCTGCCTGCGGCTGGATTTGAGAAGAGACTGAATGCGGCATAAATATCCCTAAAATTTGCAGCTCTGAGAAGCAAAACTGATGCGTAAGGCAGCATCACAGATCTCTCACAGACCAGATGCCAACCATGACACTCCCTTTCGTTTACAAACCCCATCTGCTTGTGTAAATCCCGCAAAAGGTGTTTGGTCGCTGGGAATAATCTGATATGATTGCAAAACTAAAAAAAACCGCTCTGGGCCAGCTACTTTACCGCGTGTCTCGCACACAGGTTGGCACGCCTTTGCGGTATATGGCTGACATGTTGAAAAACAATCAAAACCAACGCGCCCATAGCCTGCCTCAGCACAAAAAGCACAATCAAAGGCAGATGGACATCTTAGCAGCGTTTGAACGCAATCCACACACAGGGATAGAACACACCCGGGCAAAACACATAGAGGCAAAACAATGAATGCGCCGCACCTGCCCGCACAGCCTTATGCCCCCACGCAACAGCCCGCCGATATTGCGTTTCTCGAACGCCCTATTTTGCTGTTGTTCAGCGATGACTCGACCTTGTTTTTTGCCCGCCGCATGCGAACCTGCCTACAGGCGGCTGATCCGAATTTAACCATCCATTTGGGCTGGGTGGTCAGCGAAAATGCTTTGTCATATCGCCAAATGGTCCAATTGTTGCCCGAAGGGCCTGACTTTGCCTTTCAGGATAAAGCGGACTTTCACACCCTACTGCACGCACGCAGTCATCGCGCAATTTTAACCAGCCGCGTCTATCGCCATCTTGGTGATGAAATCAGCCAAAAAGTCACCTCGGTTACCGCAGAACGCCCCTGTGTCATAGGCTTTTTAGGGGGGTTGGATTTTACGCCGAAAAATGGCTACAAGCGTCGCCGCTTTTGTGATGCGGTCTATATCTTCCCCTCCCCCGAGCTTGCAGTCTTTGAAGATATGTTCCGCGATTGGCCTGACCGCATGTGGCAAGAGGTCGAGTTTGGACATCCCTCATTCACCACGCCCCAAACCTTATCCCCCCAAGAACTGGCAGCGCGCCGTGATATCTATTTCTTTACACAGGCCCTGTCCCCCTCAACACAACGCGGCCGACTGCATATGCTGCGGGTCATGGCTGCAATTGCGCAGGCCAATCCTGATCGCAATGTCTGGATAAAACTGCGCCACTTACCCGGCGAAAATCAACAGCACCTGCATCTGGAGAAATACGACTATCCAGGACTGGCTGATCAACTGGATCACATGCCGGATAATCTAAAATTTACCGCCTGTACCATGGACGAAGCCCTAGAGACCGCCGCCCTTGGCATCACCTGCACATCGACCGCAGCCATTGATGTCATCCGTACCGGAGTGCCCTGCATGGTACATTTGGATTTCGTCGACAACTATGTCGATCCGCTGGTTACCCCCATGCGCAAGTTGTTTGCAGACAGCCGCTTGATTACATCGTTGGATGAGATGCTGCACCTACGTGCCCAGGCACCCGATGCAGACTGGCTGGAAACAATGTTTTGCACAAACGACTTAGGGACCCGCGTGTTACAAAACATCGAAAATTTTTCCCAACGCCCCTTTCAGCTCACCTCACGATAAAACGGTACAACATAAGGCTATGCGGTACAGCTCGGGCGACCCCCATCAGGATCACATATGACACTCTATATCCATTTGGGAGCCCATAAAACGGCGACAACCCTTCTACAAAACATCCTCAAACACAACGAAGCTGCTTTAGAAAGCCGGGGCGTGGCGCGTGTCAAAATTCAACCACGTCATCTGTTTTGGCATTTCCTCCGCGACAAGGATCGCGAGGCTTTCATAAAACGCCGCCGTACCTTTGGGCGTAAACTGAAAGCCTTCAACCAAGATTGGTCCAATGCGATTTTAACATCCGAAACACTCTTCGGTACGTCAGATCTCGGGGGGTGCACCACAGTTTATCCAAATGCAGATATGGTCTTAAAAGTGTTGGCACAACTCACCCAAGGCATGTCGCGTAAGATCATCTTCTATGTGCGCCGCCAAGATGATTTCATCGAAGCCAGTTTTATCAACCGCTTGCAGACACTGGCCACCTCCATCCATTTGGACCACAGTCGTCTTTTGGCAGATGATAGCTGGAGTAACTTTGACACCTATCTCAACAGTTTTGATGCCCATGCACTATCTTGGCTAAATTTGGCGGATCGTATGGCTAGCCATTTTGGGGCAGAGAACCTTATCATCCGTCCCTTTGAAACCATTCGGCGCGGCAAAGAGGCCTACGCCCGCGATTTCCTCAGCTCAATTTGTGCGACCGACGGGTTGGATTTGACCCCCGAAATCTATGAAAATCGCAGTTTTTCCGCTCACGCCCTATCAGAATTTCTGCGCCTTGCTCCATTACAGGATTTCAAAGACCTGCGCAGCCTACGCCTTCGCCTACAAGAGACCTACCCGAATACGATCTACCCTCGCCCAACATTGCTCAGCGATCATCAGCGTGACGCTATTTTACGCGCCCATCACGACAGCAATACCAAACTTTTTGAGACGTATATCGCGCCGGCGGATCGCAAAAACATATCCTACACGCTTTGATCACCCGCTCTCTTCTCTGGGACCGAGACCCGTGCGCGCGTGGTTATTGTGCGTCCAACCGCTCTAACATTTTACGGCCCGCTGGATGGGATTTGCGAATGGAAAAGACCCGATTTAAATAGAAGCGTGCGGTTTCTATATCTGCGGTGCCCTCACAACACTGGGCCGCCAAAAAGGCAAAATCAATCGCCCCCGGATGCCGTTCTGACACATTGCATGCGGCTTCTTTTAAGTCAGCAGGTGGAATTCCCGCACGATATCCGCTGAGCAGCCAATAATAATGCAACGCATGCCAATCAGGAAAGCGCAAGCACTCTGCCTGCAACTCTGTATAAGAACCAATAAAGTCCTTTTTCACCAGATAACGCACATAGCGTTCCAGTACCGAGAGTTTATCCTCATCCAAAGGACGGCCTTCTTGGTAGGGAATGGAAATCTGCGGCACAGATCCTTTAGTGAGGATCATTTCGAAGTAACGCTTCAGCGTATATTCCTGCTCAAGGCGTACGGGCAACATATGATCCTGCCCCTCATATTGCAAAACTCTGATATGCAGTGGCATTGAATCTTCAGTGTACAACTGTGCAATATTATACGTGTCGATCAGATCAAAACTGCCAAAGATAATAGTGTATTGGGTGGTGGTCGCACCACGGACCAAGTCTGCGATATTGGGTGTCTGCACCGCAACATCCGATCGCGGCCCTCGCGAAAAGCGACTGCCGACGATAATCTGAGGTGCCACAGCTAGAACCCGCTTAGCCTTAAGTCGCGCCCCAAAATAAAGCGCCGCATAGCCCCCCATAGACGATCCAATCATCCAGACCTCACGGTAGTTTTTAGCAACCTCTGCGATCCGCGCTTCGATGTCATCAAGGCATTCGCCTTCAGACAAACCATTTTGATACCATGCGTTTCCCTCGGGATCGCGAATATGTAACCGGTCCGGTTCCAGCTCCTCTGTACTGCGAAAGAACGTAAAGCCTGATGCATTCGCCGCTGAAAAAACAACCAAGAGGCAATGCGAAGGCGTCTCATTGATCTGATGATGTTCGAAGACATTTGGAATATGCAACGCAAGTGCCATTACGTAAAACTTTCTTGTAAAACGAGCGTTACACTCGGAAAATCACTCTGTGAATGGGTCACGATATCACGACCAAGATGGGATACGGCGGCCCAAGCGTGCTTCGATTGCGGCCACAGTGGGTTTCAACAACTCATCAAGCTGCGCAACGGTCTCGGGCTCAACTGGAAACTTGCGCTTGATCACCGAACGGCCTTCGTTGCTATGCGTCAACTCTAGCTCAGCCGCGCTAGACACACCAAGCCATGCCGTCAACTTTTGCAGCTCTTGCTCTGGATCGGCCAAAAGCTCTTCGAAAATCATAATATAATGATGATCATCGTCGAAATATTCCTCAAACATGGCAAGGTGACGTTCGTATTGAGACCGGAACAAATAAGCGGCGGGGCTGTTCGTTGCAGCCAAGTCTTCAGCTTGCAACAAAGACTCTTCGATGGACATAGCCTCTCGGTCACGCTTTTTGGCATGGTGGAAATTGGATACAACCCGCTTTACTGGGTTGCGGAGAATCCAGATCAAACGCGCCTGTGGATTATAGGCATGCATCCGGGCTGGCACGTCCTTGCTCAGACTGTACGATGGGCTTTTGTCGCCATGTAACACACCCTCTTGTGTGAAATCGAAATGCGCATGATACCAATCATTACCCTGCTCAAACAACGTCGGCTTGTCAAAGTAATGGATTTCTCCGCGATAGAGATTGATTTCGGCGTGCTGGCGCAACATGTCACGCAATGTGGAGGTGCCCGATTTCATTGCTCCCACAATGAAAAAATCCACCACCGGCTGCCCGATTTCCGAAGCCATTGCAAATTCTCCTATTCGTCAGTCAGCTCTTAAAGGCCCATATTTATTGCGACTTGCCGCTCGAAAGCCGCCTCAGACGAGGTCTGTTTTTCATGTGCGCGACGCACGCTTTGCATATATCGATTTTGCCAGCCCCGCCGTTGAACATCCATCATCTGAAAAAGGCTGCGCTTTCCGAAATCTTCGCAGGCGCGGTGCCACATGGCTTCCATAGCCTCATACGCTTCTTCGCGCGCGCGAATTTTTGGGTTCCAAGGCTTTTCTCCAACATAATGAAAGATACGAATATCTTCAGCGTCCAAATACGCTTCGACATCCTCAGGAGAGGACACATCCAGACCCTGCTGCTGCATGTCGAGCAGTAATGACCGCTTCGTATAGTTAAAGCGTGGCGGCAGATAGCCAAGGGCAGTGTTGTGCATCAGGATATTCAAAATTGCCTGATCTGCTTTACCTGTGCCGGGGCGAGGCACGCGATCACCCAGCATTTCACGCATGCGACTGAATTCAAACCCCCGCAAAAAGGTTTCATTCAGCACCATAACACCGGTATTCACAAACCTCATAGGTGTGTTGAGTTCTGAATGATAGGCACGTACCGCCGACAAAGGGGCCGAAGCATGTAACAGCGGCTCGAGCGAACCACGAATAATCACATCGCTATCAATCGCAATGACGCGTTTAAAAAAGGACCAGCGTAATATTTCCAATAATGCAAACGCAGGAAACAAGCGATCCGGAGTGCCAATCACCTCGCGGGCGTATTGATAAATAGGCTCCATCGCGACATCATTTGTACTCGCAAAGTGCACATTGTCACAATGTTCACGGATCACCTGCTTGGTCAGTTCAGACAAAGGCTTGATACTGCTGTGGACCGCCACGATCGGGTAAGTCCAATCTGGATTATGCTTACGCAGGCTGCGTTCCATCAAAATAAAACCCGCAGCGAAATCATCACTGACCACCGAGCACAGGACAGTGTCCTGTGCGCGCGCAGGCGTAGCACAATTCTCAATCAAAGACGCTGCATTTAAGATCATGACTTATTCGCAATAATATCTTCAAAACGTGCCCGCGGGAAAACCTCAAGTCGGCCGCCATTTGTACAATTTATAATCTGGATACCGTCTTGTAAAAAGCGGTTCCGCACAATTTCATAGCTCTGGAACACCGGCCCATTCTCTGCCCAAACCCGAGTAAGCCCCTCATGAGACGTTGTTTTTGTCGTGTGCTTTGAAAAGTCATAAAAATATGATTTGGGGGCATCCGGTGTCGTCAGACCATAATCACAATCGCAACCTAACAAGTATATTTCCTTGATACCCATGAAGTGCGCCAATGGCAGGCAGAACGTGACAATACCAGTATAACCATCATCCATCGGTTGGGTCAGATCTAAATTGATATCACCCTTTTGGTCTACCTGGTATTTTGGTCGGTCAAACAGCAAAAAGTCACATTGGTCTTCGGGGAAAACGCCATCCCCAATCAAGAAGTCTCGGAACGGATACGAAAAGAATTTATGAGCACGTGAGCCGCGCGCAAGCATCTGCTGCAGCCAGTCTTGGTTCGCACTCGGTTCTGGTGTCCCCCAACCGCCAAACATTTCATGTGACGAGACACAGAAATAGCTTGGATCAATTTCATTATATTGAGGATGGTTGACGAACCAATTGGTGACGAATGTCACCTCATCTTTCAATAACGTCAAATCTTGATCGTTGATAGACGGACCGTTGCCGATAATAAATGCACGTTTTCCCGCGTGAATATTGCGGAACCGGTTAAGCTTGCGATAGGCACCCGATGCCAAATAAGCCTCGCGCTTTTCACGTCTCTGGCGCTCTTGGTTTGGTGTTTTAATTTCCACTTGCGTCACCGAAGGCGCAGTCCGGCTAGGATCACTTAATTCCGCATGAGCATTTTCATTCGACTGCGACAGCTTCAACCCTTCCGAGCGCAGGATTTCCAACGTTCTGACAGCAAAAGCACGTCGCCCGCTGCCTTTTCGTTGGGACGAATTCGAGGTCACCTGATTCATAGATATGAGTTCGATCTCGATAGGGCTGTCCCCCAACTCAAGCGACGCCCCAATCTGAATACGAACCCAATCTTGCTCCAACGGCGTTACATTGACCTCGCGGTGTCCCAGCGTAAACGATGTCTGAAAATTAGCGTGGCGTAGGGTCTTCAAATCAACATTGATTTCTGCGTGGTTAAGCCAATTATCACCTTGGCGCACTCTTATGCGCAGAACTTTTACCTCTTGAGGTAGAACCTCTGCAACAAAACCACGAAACGAGGTGGCCGAGACCTCACTACAGGGAAAAATTAAACTATGAACCCCGGTTTCAGCATTCTCGGTTAAGATCACAGCAAGACCGTCAGTAGGCGTAATTTCAGCATCACGTGACACAGTTCCACGCAAAGCCCGTACGCCCTCATCCTCAGATACATCAATGGAGAAACACGATGTGCGTTCCGCCATATGGCCAGTGACGAAACGCGACATAGTCTCAGAAAATGCCGCCGAGCGGTCAAATCCCTGTGCCAGCAGAGATTCCACAGCCGCGTTCTCAGCCTTATTGCCTTGCCCGCGCTGCGCCATCAAACGAAACAGCATATCAAATTGACGGCCCTGTTGCTCAGACAAACGCAAAACCATATTGTTTAACGCCGCCAGTTCGGACCCCATGCTTTCCTGGCGATTATCAAAGGCCGCGGACAATCCCGCTTTGTAGGTTGCGACTTCTTGATTTAGGGTTTCATTCTTTTCCAACAACTCCCCAATCGTACGTTCATAACGCACAACATCGGTCATCAAAGAAGAGAGTTTATCATCCGACGGCATTTTTCACCCCATGTATCGTCTAGCAGCCCATTCCGGTTATTTACGATAGGCATAAGCGGTTATCATTATTTCGTTGGACGTTATGCGAACCAGCCGTGATTGTCCCATAGAAAGAGCGTATTACGCTGCAATATCTTTCAACTAAACTCAAAATTAATCATTTTCATCACTCAAAGCGATCTCAATCACGAAGCTGCCTCAAAACCAGCATAACCCAAAGAACCTGCAGGTAAAACAGGATCGATACAACCCCGAGAATAACGCCAAAGAAAACGCAGATGAAGACCCGCTTTATTCCACATTTATCCGCGCGTCAGTGTCAGGTTCCAAAATTTCAACGCAAGCCTCAATCCACCCAAGCGACGGCGGTGTTTGAGCAGATACAATATCCAGATGCCACGGGCCGCAGGCCCGAACACGCGTTTTAATACCGCAAAGCGCGCGTGCATCAGCTCGACAGAATCCCATTTGTCCCCTGTGCTGTCATGGGGGTGTTCCCCTACCACCACGGGCAAGCCCTGCCCCGTTAAGCCTGCGCGCAGAATATCTGTGACAAAAACATAATCTTCGCCCACGCCATAACGCGCACCAAGACCAAATTCAGGATCGAATCTCACCCCAGCTTGTAAAATAGATTTGCGGCGGATCATAAACTCAGGTGCGCAGACACGCCCAGTGTTGAGCCGCGTCAGCGCGATCTCATCTGTTGTTTTCATCGCGGTTTCTGCCCGCCAACCTACCACCAACGCCAGACGATCATCGGTCTGCAAACGTTGCGCCAACACGCAGATACCCTCAAGATCCAAGACCACATCGTCATCTGAAAAGAGGATAAAATCATCTTTTGCCTCTGTTAGGGCCGCATTACGGCTGTTGGACAATCCCACAGACGACAAAGGAACCACTCGTACATCCGTACGGGTACCCTGTGCATTTTCTAAAACATCAGCTGCGGTCGGCTGTTGGTGCAACACCAGATAGGACACGCCCGCCCGCGGTTCAGGCAAGCGAATACGCGCGATACCATCGCCCAAAGTCGATATCGCAATCGTCACGTTACAGCCGCCCTCGGATGAGGAGCTCTGCGATTTTTCAGAACATTTCATGCCGCCGATTTACCCGCGCCGCAGACGACGCACAAGGTGATGTATAAGACACCAGCTCGCACCAATGGCCGTCAGGCCCAAGTGTTGCCGATAGATCTGCCATGTCGCCCGCAAGGCTTTGGTGCGGTTGGAACTTAAAGATCCTGCCGTCACATGATACACTGCCAGAACGTCTTGTAAGCCATGGGCTTGTGGCGTGCGTGCCAAAAGCTGCAACCAAAAGGCATAGTCTTCGCTATACGCCATTGCCGGCATGGAGACGTCACCAAAGTAGTCCCGATCATACATCGCAGTCAAACAGCCGATCACATTCCCCCGCATGAGATCAGCCTGCGTCACGGTGTGCGGCACCTGCACATGGTGATCCCCTCGTTTGGGATCGCGGCGCAGAAAATCGCTATAACTTAGCACGGCGCCCTGGGCTTGCATAAACGCAACTTGGCGCGACAACTTACACGGCAACCATTCATCATCCGCATCCAGAAACGCAACATAACGCCCCTGTGCCTCGATCAGTCCCGCATTTCGCGCCGCTGCCGCCCCCCGATTACACCCGTTTTCAATCAAGCGAATACGCGTATCTTCGGCCGCATAGGCCCGACACATCTGTAAAGAGGTATCCATACTGCCGTCTTCGATCAACAGCAGTTCCCAGTGACGGTAGTCCTGCAACCTAACCGAGGCCACAGCCCGCGACAGACTGGCCTGCGCATTGTACACTGGCATGATCACCGTGACGATATCATTGCAGCCAGCAATCGGCGAACTCGCGTCAAGATATATCATTTCATTTCCCATTTGCCGCATTGGGTGTGTTCAGTTAAAACGCAGATGTCATATCTGTGGGCACCGCATTCGGCCATAGCCTCAGATCATCTTGGAACATTGGACAAAGCATTATGAGCGACGAAAGAACTGCCGTTAAAGTCATTGCAGAAATTGGATGTAATCACAAAGGCGAAATGGAAATAGCCAAAGAACTAATCCGCGTCGCGGCACATGTTTGTAAAGCAGACATCGCAAAGTTCCAAAAGCGTCACAACCGTGAATTACTCACATCAGAACAATATGACACCCCTCACCCGGTCCCTGAAAACGCCTATGGCAACACATACGGGGCCCACCGTGAATTTTTAGAATTTGATACAGACCAGCACAAAGAGCTGATTGATTGCTGTGCGGAAAATGGCATTGCCTATTCAACAAGCGTCTGGGATTTGACCTCAGCCAAGGAAATGGCGGCCTTGAACCCGCCTTTGCTGAAAATTCCTTCGGCGACCAACCAGCACTATGACCTGCAAGGCTATCTGTGCGAGCACTATAGCGGCGAGATCCATGTCTCTACCGGCATGTCCACTGGTACCGAAATCGTCGATCTGGTGAATTTCTATGCCGAACGCGGTCGCGCCAAGGATTTGGTGGTTTACTCCTGCACCTCAGGCTATCCGGTTGCTTTCGAAGACATCTGCATGTTTGAAATCCGCAATCTAATGGAAAAATTCGGCACCACCGTCAAAGGTATCGGTTTCTCAGGTCACCATCTGGGCATTTCCGCAGACGTCGCCGCACTGGCCGTTGGTCGCGCGATGCAGGTTGATGGCAAAGGTGAGTTCACCCATATTGAGCGTCACTTTACACTGGACCGCACCTGGAAAGGCACTGATCACGCCGCAAGCCTCGAGCCTGATGGAATGCGTCGCCTCTGCCGTGACCTGAAAAACGTCGATGCTGCTTTGGCTTACAAGGGCCAAGATATCCTACCTGTTGAACAGGTTCAGCGCGACAAGCTGAAATGGGTCAAATCAGACCATTCTGCATAAGCCCGCCAAATATTTCAAAAGGCCGCCACATCAGGCGGCCTTTTGCATTTCATAGGCTTCTCAGACAAAACCGCAAAGCCTACCTCATTCATAAATCCCTATTTATAAAGAATATCTTTGCTAAACCGGCGCAACAGCAAGACGCCGAAAAAGAACGGAACCAGCGCCACCAACATCACATAGGTAGGCGACACATAGTCGGGCTGATAATAAGAATAAAACCCTGTCCGCATCATACCTGTTAAATGAATCAACGGGTTATACCATAATATATTCTGGGCAGACTCTGGCAAATCTTCGTAGATGTAAAATATCCCAGACACCAACAGCAAAGGCCGGGTCACAATCCCCCAGACAGTTTTATAGACAGGGAATGACACGCTCATATAGCAATTGAACGTCCCGATCCCCACCCCCAAGACGATGGCCATCGCAACCGTGTATAAAATCGGCGTAAAGTTTAAAATCCCCCGCACATCATCATACACAAAAATGCCGGCAACCACGATAACCGACACCATGGTTTGCGTCAAAACAGCCAAAAGAGCCCGCGCAAAAATCGCATCGACATAGGTCACCCGCGGATAAGCAAGCAGCGCTTTATTAAACGAAATGGCAGTTCCGACAACCTGCCCCACTTCTTGGTACATGCGCATTGTGAGGAAACCACTGGCATAAAACAGCAAAAAGCTGGTCCCCAGAGAGGGCGTGCGCAACAATAAAGAAAACGCAACCGTCAGGATCGCAATCATCGCCAAAGGCTGAATAAAGGCCCAAAGATATCCACCAGGATTTCGACCATACGTCGTCGACATTTCGCGCAAAACCAAGGCAATTACCGCACGAAGGCCCTGATACCGCAGGCGCGCGCGCACAACTGACGCAGGTTTTTCTTGCGTCAACATCTGCGGTGACGCGCGCGCAGATGTCTCTGCTCCCCTGTGTGTTTGAGGTTGCGCAACAGCGGAAGAAGAAGAGTCCTGGGACATTAAGACTGGCACTTTCATACGGTTTGTGAAATCACGAACACAAGCATTCAGAAAACAACTGTTTGGACCATAATCTTGCTAGAGAAGCAATCACCTCCCCCGCAGGGAACAGATATATCCGACACAGATCGTCCCCCAGAAGAGCTGGCAAAAGAGATGACAAGCCTCGCGCTTGAAAAAAAACGCGCCCAAAAGCAGGCCGCCAAAAAACGTGCAGCAGCGGCTCAGGCTAGAACAGGTCCCGCCGCTGATCCGGTCTATGCCCCCGCCCGTCAAGCGCGCCGCAAATCCCGCCATTTGGGGATGATGCTAAGCTTTGTGCTCTTGGTACTGCTTCCTGTGAGTGGGGCTGGATATTACCTGTGGGAACATGCGCAGGATCAATACACCTCGGATCTTGGGTTTACAGTGCGCAGCGAAGAGGCCCCGTCTGCTGTTGATTTGCTTGGTGGGCTCAGCAGCCTATCTAATTCCAGCTCATCCGACAGTGATATTCTTTATGAATTCATCCAGTCCCAAGAAATGGTCAAACGCGTAGACGATCAATTGGGATTGCACGCGATGTACAGTCTTCATCATGATATAGACCCGCTTTTGTCTTTGCCAAAAGACAGCAGCATTGAGGACCTGGTGCGCTATTGGCACCGCATGGTCCTGATCTCTTATGCACCGGGCACGGGGTTAATCGAACTCAAGGTCAAGGCCTTCACCCCACAAGACGCCCAGAATATTGCACAGCTGATCTTTACCGAGAGCTCAAAAATGATCAACCAGCTCTCGGCGATCGCCCGCGAGGATGCGATCCGCTATGCCCGCGAAGAGCTGGATCAAGTGGTAGAACAGCTCAAAACAGCCCGTCAGAATCTCACGGCCTTTCGGTCACGCACCCAAATCGTCGACCCCAGCGCCGATATTCAACTACAAATGGGGCTGCTCAATACGTTGCAGCAACAATTGGGGAATGAGCTGATCAACTATGATGTTCTATTGATCAACATCCAACCCAATGACCCACGTCTCGAGCAAAGCGAACAACGTATTGCGGCTTTGCGCGCCCGGATTGCGCAAGAACGCGAAAAATTTGGCAGCGGCGGCGATGCCGCAGATGGCGAAGATTACGCGACATTGGTTGCCGAATTTGAACGCCTCACTGTCGAACAAGAATTTGTTGAACAAAAATATTCAGGCGCCCTGAAAAATTATGACATCGCCCAAGCCGAAGCCCAACGACAAAGCCGTTATCTTGCGGCCTATTTGGCCCCAACTTTGGCCGAAAGCCCACAATACCCGCGCCGCTTGCTCTTGTTGGGTTTAACCGCGCTGTTTTCGCTGATGGTCTGGAGCACAGGCTGCCTGTTGTATTATTCTCTACGAGACCGTCGTTAAGACGCAGAAAGACAGAGCCCATGATCGTTCTGGAAAATCTCACCAAGAGCTTTCCCACCCCAACGGGGCGCAAATATGTGGCGCGCAATATCAACCTGACCATTCCCACGGGAAAGTCAGTTGCGCTTTTGGGGCGCAATGGCGCAGGAAAATCCACCCTGCTGCAAATCATCTCTGGCAACATGAGCCCCGATAGCGGTCGGGTGATCCGGTCGGGAGCTGTCTCGTTTCCAGTGGGGTTTGCCGGATCGTTCCACCGCGATCTTACAGGCGCGCAAAATGCCCGTTTTGTGGCGCGTATTTATGGTGTTGATACTGATGAGATGCTCGATTTTGTCGCTGATTTTGCCAGTCTAGGCAGTCATTTGCATATGCCGGTGCGCAGCTATTCATCGGGGATGAAATCACGTCTGGCCTTTGGGGTTTCCATGGCTTTGGATTTTGACACCTATTTGGTGGACGAAGTTACATCGGTCGGTGATAAGGCCTTTCGCCGCAAAAGCGCGCAGCTGTTTCACAACCGTATGCAACATTCCAGCGCTGTGGTCGTGACCCACTCCATGAGCGAAGTGCGCGCCTTGTGTAACGCAGGCGCCGTCCTGGAAAATGGCACCGCACATTATTTCGACAACGTCCGCGAGGCCATACGATATCATAAAGCCAATATGGATCGTAGCCAATAACATCAGCTTGCACCTTTTGTTCTCCATACATACGGTCGCCCAAACAACACTGCAGAGACGATTTGACCCTCAGGACCTTTTACAAATGACAAGACAAGCTTTCGTTCATATCGGCACCCACAAGACTGGGACTACGTATTTACAAAACTGGTTACATGCCAACAGAGAGAAACTGCATGAATTGGGGCTGTCTTACCCAAAGGCGGGTCTGCCGCCCAATAGCTCGGCACACAAAAGACTCAGCCTCCATGTGCGTAACACCGGTATGCCTCTTTCAGAGTCTCGTTCTTGGAAAAAGCTCAAACGTGAAATCGAAACACACAGCGATGATGTAATCATTTCCGCCGAGACCTTCAGTGATAAAATCCAGACCGCGCCTGTCGCAAAACTCATTTCGGATTTTTTTACCGCGCAAGGCATGGAAACCACCTTTGTTGTCTTTCTGCGCGACCTACCCGCCTATTTGAACAGCCGTTATGTCCAAGACGTCAAAAACCTGCGCTTTGATCTCAGCTTTGATGAATACGTTGCACAACGACGCGACACCCGCACCTTTAATTATCCCTTGGTACTGAAACCTTTTGAAGAGGCTGCAAAAGTTTTGGTTGTCCCTTATACTTCAGGTGGGGTGCCGCTCGAAGAAAAGCTTCTCACCGCGCTTGGACGTACAAGCGCGCAGGTCAACGCCATCAACTGGCAGGCACTGCCGCGCCAGAACCAAAGTGTTGGTCCCGCAACCGTTGCCTTAGCCCGTCAAATCGCGGCGCAGCTCCCTGCGGACCTCTCACCAAAAGCTCTGCGCTTGAAACGGGTCTGTTTCAAAACGCTGTCTAATATCCACAAACTCAACCAAAAGGGTTTTGTTGGCTGCGACAAACAAACCGCGAATGATATTCGCGCCTATTTTAGCGCGCAAACTACAGATATTGCTGCACGTTATTTCGAGACCAGTTGGGAAGACACAATCCCCAGCGAATCCATGTTTGATAAGTACGAGACCAACAACACGGCACCTGCCCTGCCCCCCAGAGTAGAGAAGAAAATCAAGAACTCCGTTTTGAACCTGACCGTGATCCGTCACGAGTATAAAACCGAGCTCAAGTTAGAAGCGCTGGCCCTGGTAAGCCACATACGCCGTGTCGCTTATCTGGCTGTGCGCTATGGCAAACTCGTAATTAAAGAGGCGCGAAACCGATAAAGTTACACAGGTTTCACCACCTCAAAATGACGTCCGGCCAAGTTGGCCAATCTTAGGGTCTGCCAATCCAGCCGGACATCATCGTAACGTAAAAAAACATCCCCTTTGCGCAACATTACGTAAAATAACGAAACAATCCTCAGGTTAAGTCATGGTTTGATCACAAATCAAACACAGACTTTCCCCCCTCCCCCGTCAGGTTCAAAGGCAGATTGAACGCCGGAACGAACCGTGGGGGTGAGACAATGGCATTACTACACGCTCAAGCCGTCGCAAATGGCGACAGTACCACCCATGTGGCCACAGCACCGCATCTTACCATGTCAGGCTCAAGACTGGTGGTGCAACAGGGGATAACCACATATGTTTTTACCCTGTCACAGGGAACATTGACCCATATACAGACCCGAACAGACAGCGCCCCGCTCACCCAAGTTATCGCCGGAAATCGCAGCCTGTCACTGGATAGTAATCTGTTGCAAGACATGGTCGACAGCGCGCAAACCACCCCGGAACTCACCCGTTCAATGTGGCTCTATTCAGAGCAATCCAGCTTTGCCGGTGATGCCGCCAGTGTCTTGGCAACCGTCGTTTCGGATCAGGTCTATTTTATCATTACACGCGCGCAGACTGACCAAATCTATACATTGCGACAAGAATCCAACGGCAGCCTGACACACATACACAGTGTATCAGATACCAATAACAGCTACGCCAACAGTGTCACACACATGGCCAGCGCCACATTCGGCGGCAACACCTATGTTTTTACCGCCTCCCAAAGTGAAAGCGGCATCAGCAGCTATCGCCTCAAGGATAACGGCAAACTGTCCCTGATCGACAGTTTGGGCGCACAGGAAACAGTCGGGCTCAACACGCCCACCGCATTACACAGCGTCACCCTGGATGGCGAAACCCTGCTGCTTGTAGGGGCTGCGGGCAGCAGTTCTATTTCGGTCATGGCCGTGGCCCAAGACGGCAGCCTCAGTCTGCGCGATCACCTCAGTGACACGCTCACCACACGATTTGGCACGCTCAGCGTCATGGAAACCATCACATATAATGACCAACTGTGGATTGTGGCCGGCGGCGGTGATGATGGGTTAACGTTGTTAACCCTGTTGCCAGGGGGGACATTGCATGTGATTGACAGTATCGCCGACAGCACCATGTTGGGCCTTAATAACGTCAACGGTCTGGCCCTGACCATTGATCAAGATCAGTTACATATCTTTGCCACCTCTCAAATCGAAGCAGGCGTTAGCCATATTCGAACCGAGCCCCTAGACGGGTTGCTGCAAATTGGTGGCGACAGCAATGATCGGCTTACGGCTGCGGATACCGGTGGCCACCTTTTGGATGGGGGTGGGACGGATGTGCTTGTCGGGGGGGCAGGCGCGGATGTGTTTGTCTTCTCGGCCGATGGCGCCCGCGAAGACATCATCGGCTTTGACCCCAGCATGGACAGGCTGGACCTCTCAGCCTGGAGCGGCCTCACATCGGTCTCGCAACTGGACATAACCGCCCAAAGCAATGGGGCTGTATTACGCTATAACACCGAAGAAATTCGTCTCTACACAAGCGATAACAGCACACTTAGTAGAGATGATTTCTTTCTTACCGATATGCTATCGGGCTTGATCCGCCCCAGTACAGTCATTTTTGAACCCGTCGCAGTTGTCGAAACGGGCGTCTTGCTTGGCCAAGCTGGCGATGATGTTTTGCATGGCACCTCGGTTCATAATGAAATCTGGGGCCGTGACGGCGATGACAGCCTGTTTGGCGAGGGGGGCAATGATACGCTTTATGGCGAGGATGGGAACGACAGCCTATCCGGCGACGATGGTGCAGACCAGTTAACAGGCGGCTATGGCAATGACACGCTCACGGGGGGCGACGACGGCGATTGGCTGAAAGGGGATGACGGCAATGACAGTCTAAAAGGGGGCAGTCAAAAAGACTCTCTTGAAGGGGGCAACGGCAATGACATCCTCCGTGGGAATGATGGCGATGACACACTCAAAGGGAACGATGGCGACGACACCCTCGAAGGCGGCCAAGGTACGGATTCACTCAAAGGCGGGGATGGCTCGGATCATCTCTGGGGCAACAGTGGTCATGACACACTGAAAGGCGGGTCAGGCAAGGACTGGCTGACAGGTGGGCGGAAACATGATCAGGTTTCCGGGGGGGACGGCGATGACACCCTCTTTGGCGGATCTGGCAAAGACACCCTCGAAGGCGGCCAAGGCACCGATTTGCTCGAAGGTGGATCCGGAAAAGATCGTCTCTGGGGCAACAGTGGCCACGACACACTGGATGGCGGATCCGGCAAAGATCAACTTTATGGCGGGCGCAAGAATGATCACCTGTCAGGCGGCAGTGGCGATGACACGTTGAATGGGGGATCTGGAAAAGATACCCTTTCTGGCGACAGCGGTGATGACACCCTAGAGGGCGGCAGCGCCACTGACACCTTTGTCTTTACCCGCAAGGACGATAACGACGAAATCATGGATTTCACCCTGGGCCAGGATCGTTTGGCTCTGGATGGTGATCTGGTAAACACCAACGACGCAGCGCAGGTTTTGGAAACCTATGGTACACAAAACGAGGCTGGTCTGATGCTCGACTTTGGAAAAGGCGATACGCTGTTTTTACATGATATCGCCCCCAATGACCTGAATGCCCTCGCTGACGATATCATCTTTCTTTAGGATCCCGCCTCAGCGCGCTTTTTGACCCAACCCAAAAACGCCGCATCGGGTTTGTGCAGTTTGGGCGCACCTGACTGTGCCCACATCGCGCGCCAGTCGGCCTCCAGCGCATAGACATCCGCACCCGGCATCAACGCACGTGCCGCGTCACGAGTGGCCTCGCGCAGAGTTGGCGGTGGCACATCCACCACCACGGCCTGTTTCTGGGCAAAGCGGATCAGATCGCCGGGTAACTCTTCCATCGCGTAATCCGGCAAGCTTTGTGCCGCAATCATGTCGCGCAGCATTTTGCGAAACACCCGACGCGGGCTTGCAGATCCTGATTTCTTCAGCAGCGTATCCACAGAAATTTGCCAACTGTCTTGGCGGCCGCAATGTTTACGTGCCAACTCATAGATGCGCCGCTCCAGCGGTTTGCGCAGGGTAAAATACCCGCGGTTCAACGTCAGAACCGATTTCGACAACACCGCTCGATAGAGCCAATCCGACAGGGTGACCGCCACGGAAACCATCCGCCCGCCGCGTGCTTTACGCACGATTTCCCAACTCTCGATCAGGCCAAAACCAGATGTGATCTCGTGACCACCCGTGGTGATATTGGTGGTGATACGCGTCCCCGCCAGACGTTCAAACGCCTCGCGCAGGCGTCGGTATGCATCACCAGATGTGTCGCGGTTGGTTGCAATCAACAGATCATGCGCCTTGAGATGCAGCACACGGCTAACCTGCCGCCCCGCATTCAGCGCCGCCATCAATTGCGACACACAGAAAATCAAAATGTCTTTGTCATGGATTGTCGCCAATCCTTTGACCGACGGCGTCACGGTGATTTCCGCGCCGTTATGTTCGTAATTCAACACCCGCAAATCCGGCCGCGTAGCCAGAGAAAACAACGGATGCTCCATCGATGCGAGATCATTTTTCGGGATCGCATCAAATAAATCGCAAAGGAAATACTCCCCCTGCCCCTCAGGTGGGTAACCCGACGTGTGTGTCGTCAAATCACTCACCATGGCTTGCCTGCGCACATGGTGGTCGTCCTGCTCTCGTGGTGCCCGCCCCTCTTTTGTGGGGGTCGAGTCGTTTATCGTGGTTTTAGTTACACTCAACCCAAAGTTATCCACAAGCCCCTTCACCCCTCAAGCTCCGTGAAACATCGGGGGTTCAGAGTCACTTAATCGGGGGTTCAGAGTCACTCTTTCGGGGTTTCAGAGTCATCGGCCTTTAAAAAATCTTCCAAAAATCACATAAAATCAGACATTTACCGATTTCACATAAGTGCCTTAACTAATAAATAACTAGAAATTAACAAAACAAACATCCAAAATACTGGCAAATCCACGCCTATGGTTCGTTCAAAACACAAAGAAATCTGCAAAAAGAGATGGCAAAGACAGCAGCTTTGCAGAATCAAGCTTCGGATTTGCTTAGAAAAAGACCTTCAAACCATCAAATATCTTCCATGTGGCGCGTTTTGTGGTATCATGGGCAAAAGGCAGCACATCACGGGTTTGGCATCACACTGCTACCCTTGGTCAAGCGGCCCTCAGGCAGAAAAGCAGATACGACATGGCAAAAGATATCCACAAAGCAGGTGCGGTCAAATCCGGTACACCCCTGCCCCCCTATTTCAATATAGATCCCGACCAAGCCTTGGCCGAGCTGGATCACCCCACAGACACCGCGCGTTTTGCAACCATCGCCGAAGGCTGTACCCGTGGCCGCAATGATCTGGCCAGCCGCGGCATGAACGAGGGCGGTGGCAAATCGTTGCGTCTGTTTTCCACTTGGGAAATCACCCGCTATCTGATCCCCGTAGCGCAGGCCCATTTCCGCCGTGTCCTCAAACAAAACCCCGACCTGCCCCAAGGCCAATCTGAAACCGATGGCGGGGCCAAGTGGTTCACCCTCGACGAAGTCCTGCGCCTGCGGGCGTTCTTTGGGGCACAGGGGGCCAAGAATAAAAACTACCTGCCATACCGCCCCAAAGACCTGCCCGCAAAAATCGTTGCTGTGGCCAATTTCAAGGGCGGCGTGGGCAAGACCTCAACCTCGGCGCATCTGGCGATGTCTGCGGCGCTGGATGGCTACAAGGTGCTGGTGATTGATCTGGACAGCCAGGGTTCGATGACCTCAATCTTTGGCGGCACGGTCGAGGATGAATGGTCCACGGCCTTTCCCCTGCTCGCCCGCCATTACGGCGAACACCTGCGGGTGGAAAACCAGCGCCGTCTGGATCGTGGCGACGCGCCGCAACCGCTGGACGAAAGCCTGAATGCCGCGATGGAGATGACGGCTGCGGATGTGATCCAATCCACCCATTGGCCCAACATTGACCTGATCGGGGCGCAGCTCAATTTGTATTGGGCGGAATTCCAAATTCCCGTCTGGCGCATGGCGGCGCGCAGTTGGAAACTTTGGGATGCGCTGACCGAACGTCTCGAGGCGGACGGTGTCCTGGATCAATACGACGTGGTGTTTATCGACACGCCCCCGGCGCTTGGCTATCTGACCATCAACGGTCTGTCCGCAGCGGATATCCTGCTAGTGCCCATGGGGGCATCCTTTCTGGAGTTCGACAGCACGGGCCGGTTCTTTGACATGCTGCATTCGACCTTCGCCAGTATTGAGGAAGGCGAGAACCTCGCCGCACGCGCGCTTGGTCGTCCTGAGATCGGTTTTGAATGGGACGCCGTGCGCACGGTGATCACCCGCTATGACAGCGCCCAACAGGGCGAGCTGGCCGGATTGGTGCAGGCCTATATGGGGCCGGTGTTGTCGCCGCACCGTCAGGACTTTACTGCGCTGATTGGTCAGGCGGGCGAACAGGTCAACGGTATCTACGAAGCAGACTATCGCGACTTCAACCGCGAGACCTATGCCCGTGGTCGCGAGACTTTCGATGCCACCTATGCGGCGTTTAAAAAATTGCTCATTGGCGTGTGGCGGCGCGAAGAGCTGGCGCAACAGGCCGAGGCAACAGCCTAAGCGTTGCGCCCCCTGCGTGCGGTGTCTTGAGCCGCATTTGAGATTTTTCTGCGAGGCTAGGCCCTGATCATTTATCAGGAGGATCCATGGGCCACCCGCATACAGACACAGGAGCCACCGAGATGGCAAAACGTAAACGTCTGCAACCGGCCCAAGGCACCTATCTTGAGGGTCAGGCAACCCCAACCGCACCGGGTGTTCCGGGTATTTCAGGTGCAGCAGATCCTGCCGCCTCATCGACAGCGCCGCAAAAGCCGGCTTCAAAACCCGCCAGCCTGTCCGGTGCGGGGCTGTCCTCTGCAGCGCCAATCGCACAGGTCGCCTCAGAGGCTGCCGCCACTGCCGCGCTTGAGGAATTGTCAGGTGTGCTTGAAACGGCCCGCGCCAAAGGGTTGATGATCGAAGAGCTGCCCCTTGATGTTATCGACCCCAGCTATCTGGTGCGCGACCGTGTTGGCTATGACGAGGCCGAGATGCAGGGGTTGATGCAATCCATCATGTTGCGCGGTCAGCAAACCCCGATCGAGGTGGTGAAATTCGACGCCCCCAAGAACGGCAAGACCCATGGTTTGATTTCTGGATGGCGTCGCCTCGAAGCGCTGTCTAGGCTCTACAAAGAGGATTCAGAGCCTGATCGTTTTGCAACGGTCAAAGCGCGCGCCGTGCAGCCCTCGGATGCCCAAGGCGCTTATATCGCTATGGTCGAAGAGAATGAAATCCGCGTCAATCTCTCTCATTACGAACGCGCGCGTATCGCGCTTAAGGCGCTCGAGATGGGATTATACGACGATCAACGCCGCGCCATTTTAGGGTTGTTCGGCAATGCGAGCCGAACCAAGCGGTCCAAGATTGCGAGCTTTGCCACGTTGGTCAAGATGCTTGATGCGCAACTGCGGTTTCCGACCGCGATCTCGGAAAAGTTGGGATTGGCCTTGGTGCAGCGTCTGGAAGCGGATGCAGGGTTTGCACCATACCTGCGCGATCAACTGCGCCAAACGGCCGCCACTCTCCCCGCTCAAGAGGTCGAGGTTTTAACAACTGCTCTTGAAAATTATCAGAGACTAACTCCTGCTTTAGATCCTGAATTTCTACACAAAGATCAAGATGTCACACCCTCTGGCGCAAAAGAAAACGCTGCGCAGGCCCTGCCGAAGTCTATACCCAAAAAGAATGCAGCGGACTGGCAGGATCTCCCCGGTGACCTGCGGTTAAGTTATGATGATGCCACCGGTAAAATTGAACTGTCCGGACGCGGAGTTGACACAGCATTACACGCCGCACTCAAAGACTGGCTGAGCACGCGCGGATAAGGCACGGCAAACGCGCCCTTGTTTGCCGAGCTCTCTGTCGCACAGCCCCCTTACGCCTTCGATTGTATCGAGGGCGTTTCTTGTTACGAGGTATTGAATTTATGTAAGTTATACTGACCTAATGTTGCGCACGCGTAACATTAGGTTAACATTGATGACCTATTTTGGAGTCTGTAAACGTATTTAAAATAGGTAAGAGATGTCCTTAAAATACTTGAAAGAAAAGATGGGCAATAAATAGTCAATTCACAGATCCATAGGCCGCAGTAGGGAAACCAATGCTGTTGCTATTTCAAAACTATGTTATCTAATGTGAGAGGACTGGGGAGTAATTGAATTTCAGAATTGAAATTCAACTGGGCCACGATCAAGGTTCAGGATTAGGACGAATATATTATGATGTTGTTTCAATTTATGCAGCGGTTAAATCGCAAACAAAAAATCGCTGTCGTTTTACTGCTTGATTTGCTTTTAGTCCCTTTAGCGTTGTTGTTTACTTTTGCAGTGCAAGAACTTCCGACATCCCCTGTCGCATTGCTTCAACAAACCTTGCCTGTTTTGCCCTACGCAATGATTGCTATTGCATGGTTTTCTTTGTGGTTGGGGTTGCCTCAAATTCAGCTCAAGTCCTATGAGCGCCATGCCGTTGGGCTAACAGCGATTGTGACAGTTGTCGCCATGGTTGTGATTGCGGGCTTCTCAATGCTCGTGGGCCCTAAGCTGCCTGTTGGGGCGCTTATCGTTTTTGGGCTGAGCTATTTTCTCTTTCTCGTCGCGCAACGGGCGGTGCTGTATCAGGTGGTTCTGGCTCTGTACCGACGCGCCCGTCCAAATCGTCAAGTGTTGATCTATGGGGCCGGGAACACGGGCACCCAATTGGCGCAGGCACTGAAGGCACATGATGAAATTATGCCGGTGGCCTTTGTGGATGACAATAAATCTCTGCAAGGTGTCACGCTTATGGGCTTGCCGGTCCACCCGCCGTCTCGCATTGCTCATTTGGTACAAGAGCGTAATATTGACCGTGTGCTTTTGGCGATGCCATCGCAAAGCCATCCTAAACAAATCCAAATCACTCAGCGTCTGCAACGTCTCGGACTTGACGTGCACGCCCTTCCCTCTTTTGCGCAGCTAATTGGCGAAGAAGCACTGGTTGACAAGCTGACCCCGGTTGCGCCGCAAAATTTTCTAGGGCGAGCAGCGTGTGATGTATCCCTGCAGGATGCCAGTGAATCTTATACTGGGCGGGTGGTTTTGGTGTCCGGCGCGGGCGGATCGATCGGATCTGAACTTTGCCGCCAAGTGCTGGCCTGTCGTCCGACGAAATTGATCCTATATGAGCTGTCAGAGCTGGCGCTTTATACCGTGCATCAGGAATTGCTACAGATGCTGGAGGGAAGCGCGATTGAATTGGTGCCGGTTTTAGGCTCTGTGACCGATCCCCGCCAGGTGCGCCAAGTGTTGGCTGAGCATAATGTTCAGGTGGTTCTACATGCAGCAGCTTATAAACACGTGCCGCTGGTTGAAGCCAATCCTCTGGCAGGTCTGGCCAATAATGTCTTTGGGACTCAAACATTGGCGACTGTGGCCGCGGAGTACGGCGTGGAGCGCTTCATCTTGATTTCATCAGATAAGGCAGTCCGTCCCACAAATGTGATGGGCGCGTCGAAACGTTTGGCTGAGCTGGTGGTGCAGGATCGGGCAGGACGCAGCGATACGATCTTTACGATGGTGCGCTTTGGAAATGTTTTGGGATCATCTGGGTCGGTTATTCCGCTGTTCCAGGAGCAAATTGCACGCGGCGGCCCAGTGACTGTGACGGATCCGCGGGTGAAACGTTACTTTATGACCATCTCTGAGGCTGTGCAGCTGGTATTGCAGGCCGGATCCGAGGCCAAAGGCGGCGAAGTCTTTGTTTTGGATATGGGAGAGCCGGTCTCTATTTTGAGCTTGGCCCGTCAGGTGATTGAAAGCGCGGGCTATAGTGTGCGGGATGACCAAATACCGGACGGGGATATTGCAATTGATATCATCGGGCTACGTCCGGGAGAAAAAATGGAAGAAGAGCTTACTCTCTGTCAGGAGCTAATTCCGACACGCCATGCTAAAATCCGCTGCGCCCGTGAGGCTGTTTTGTCCGAGATCGAGGTTGCCTCTTTCTTGCGTACTTTGCGGCAGGTGGTTGCGGCTGGGGATGCTCGGGGGGCACGTAATTTGATTGCCCGCTGGGTTGAAGGCTATGAGAGTTTTGGCACCGTAGTTGGAACAACGCCTGTTGCGCCCGCTCCGCAGATTTTAGAAAGCAATGCTGCGGACACAACGGTGCGGGCGGCGGCTGCAGATTAACAGGTGACTGTTGCTATGACGCAGCCTGCGATGAAATTTACACAGATCAAAAACGCTTGAGGCTTGATTGCCGCGTCTGGGACGTGATTTGAGAACAGGCAGCGCCTTGAAGTGGGCGCGCGAGACTAAGGCAAAGGACGGCCGCTGTGAAAAAACCTTTTGGCGCTTTCAAATCAAGATTGCGAAATCGTGAGCGGGCGTATCGTGCTGGATGCCACGGGTATATATTTGCGATAATTTTACTGTTGCAACTGGTTGGAATTGGAACCGTTCAACAGGGGCGAGCCCAAGAACAGGCAACCGCTGAACAAGGTATTGCATCAGAGGCACCGCGCGGTTTGGCTTGGCCGAAAATCGCCACTCAATCCCCTAGCTTGAACTTTTATGGTGCGCCGGGGTTGATCGATATGCCCAGTGCCGAAGTGTTGCCAGACGGGCAATTTGCCACAACCGTGGCATGGTTTGCGGGCCAGACACGGTATAGTCTGCAGTTTCAGGCCTTGCCGTGGCTGACGGCAGGGTTTCGCTATACCGGTATCGTGAACCAAGACCCTAACAGTCTGCTTTTGGGGTTTGATACCTATTACGACCGCAACTTTGATGTGCGGGTGCGGCTGCTCAAAGAGGGGCAGTATCGCCCAGCCGTGGTTGTGGGATTGCAGGATTTTGCAGGCACCGGCCTGTTTGGCAGCGAATATATTGTGGCGACCAAGAATTTTGAACCGTCCCGTTTGCCGGGACGTTTGAAGGTGACCGGCGGTTTGGGCTGGGGACGTTTTGGCAGTCAGGGATCGATTGCGACGCTGGGATCGCGCGGCAGTTTTGAAGGCGGCGATACGGGCGGGGAATTGTCGACCGATCAATGGTTTCGTGGAGATATCGCGCCTTTTGCCGGGATCGAGTGGGTCTCGGGGAAATGGGGCCTTAAGGCCGAGTATTCGACGGATGTCTATACGCTTGAGGTCGAGGATGCACAGGCCTTTACCCGTCGTTCAAGCCTGAACTTTGGTGTGGAATATCAGGCCAGCCGTCAATTGCGATTGGGGGCTTATTACCTCTATGGATCTGAATTTGGCGTTACGGCGCAATTGCAGCTGAACCCGCGTTTCCCGGCCGTGCCGCAGCAAGTGCCTGCCGCGGTTTCAGTGGTTCCGCGCAGCCAGTGGGCCACAACAGAGGCGCATTGGGATCAGGCTTGGGTTGCCAGCCAAGACAGGCAAGTAAGCCTGCGTGATGTGCTGGCAGGTGAATTACGCCAAGACGGTTTGGTGCTTGAGGCGGTGCAATTCGACCCCACCCGGGTCGAGCTGCGGTTCCGCAATACGCGTTATCGTTCCGAGACCCTGGCGATCGGGCGCGCTGCGCGGGCTATGGCACGGGTGTTGCCAGCCTCAGTTGAAACCTTTGATCTTGTTCCGACGCGTCGGGGCCTTGGCCAGGTTACTGTGACATTCCGCAGGTCTGACTTGGAAAATCTGGAATATGCGCCAGAGGCCGCAGATCAGCTGTGGGCGGTGACAGGCGTGTCAGGCGCCGCCCCTTTGTCACAAGAGGCCTTGGTCTCGTCCGAGCTGTATCCGGCCTTTGCCACATCAATCAGCCCTTATACGTCGCCCTCTTATTTCGACCCATCCGTGCCGTTGCGTCTTGATTTTGGATTGAATTTTGCAGCCAGCTACACGCCGGCTCCTGGGTGGCGATTGTCGGGGCGGGTCCGTCAACGTGTCTTTGGCAATGTCGCCGATGGGCGTGCGGGCCAGTCGAACCTGCCGCAGGTGCGCACCCTGCAGCGGGAATATGCGCAGTTTGATACGACGTTAAACCAACTTTATGCCGAACGGCGCTGGCAGCCGGGGCAGGATCTTTATGCGCGCGCCAGTGTTGGATATTTTGAGAGCATGTTTGGGGGTGTCTCAGGCGAGGTGTTGTGGAAACCCGCCAACAGCCGTTTGGGGCTTGGGATTGAGGCCAATTATGTGCGCCAACGTGATTTCAACCAGCAGCTGGGTTTTCGCGATTACGATGTCATCACGGGGCATGCCTCGGCTTATTTGGAATTGCCTAAGAACTATTTGCTGCAAGTCGATGTCGGGCGCTATCTGGCGGGGGATTATGGTGGCACGATGTCTTTGACGCGCAGCTTCAACAATGGCTGGACCTTTGGCGGGTTCTTTACATTGACCAATGTATCAGCCGAAGACTTTGGCGAGGGCTCGTTTGACAAGGGGCTGCGACTGAGCATTCCACTGGGGTGGCTGGTGGGCAAACCTACGCGCAACGCCTATGGTTTGGTGTTGCGGCCAATCCAGCGAGATGGAGGCCAGAGGGTTTCGGTTCCCGGGCGGCTTTATGGTGAAATTCGCCGGGTCCATGCCAATAGTCTGCAACAACAACGTGCGAGGATCTGGGAATGAGCAGGCGTAAAGCTGTGAGCGGATCTTGGCTGCGGGGCGTGGTTGGGGTTTTGGGTCTGGCAACTGTGTTGGGCTGTACTCAAGGGGATGAGAGAACGCCGTTGTCGCTGGAGGTTGCACAGACCTTGCGCGACTCTTTGCGCCGTAAAGATCCGCCGCCGCCCTTGGTGCTGACGCGGGCCTTACTGGATACGGTGCCGGTGCCGCAGCTTGAGTTGATCTATGAGCAGACAGATGACCGTAACTTTCTGGTCCTGCATGTGGTGACCTCAGACGATTTGGCCGGTCGGGTTGAGGTCTGGCGCAACCCCGGAGATCAAACCTTTACCTTTCGCGATGGGATGCTGATCTCGACACGGGGGCTGCCTGAGATTCTGTTGTCGGGGCAGGTGCCTGCGGTGCGCGACGGGCGTGCCGGGCCCGGGCGGGACGGCGCACGCACATATGTCTATCGTGCAGGGGATTTTGAATCTGCCAATGTGAGGCTGGCCTGTTCCGTGGCTGATCAGGGGGCGCAACAGCTTGAGATTGTGGAGCAACAGTATCCAGTCCATCATTTGCGTGAAACCTGTATCGAGGAGCAGGGGGCTTCTGGGCCGTCTGGCAAGATTGTTAATGACTATTGGATTGATTCTCGGGATGGGCGTTTATGGCAGTCACGACAGTGGTTGGGCCCCAAAACGGGCTATATCCAAACACGTTTGTTGCATTTTGGGTTGGGCGATCGCCGAGATCCGGCCTTAATGCATGGGGAATAAGCAAATAATGACTGTTTTTATGCAACGGACAAATAAAAACCAAATTGCAAGTTTATTGCTGCT
Organism: uncultured Paracoccaceae bacterium; assembly: GCA_947499635.1. Classification (GTDB taxonomy): domain Bacteria; phylum Pseudomonadota; class Alphaproteobacteria; order Rhodobacterales; family Rhodobacteraceae; genus Epibacterium. The sequence continues at coordinate 78,821 of CANMPD010000014.1, forward strand.
ATGAGTTAGATTGAAATCATGCATGCTCTCAGGTAGAGTACGCACAACTATTCGTTTATTTGGAGAGAGATCCATGAAAAATATTATCGCAGTTTCCGCGTTGGCAATCATGGCAGCAACTGGCGTTGTTGCTCAAACCGAAACTACAGCTGGTGTTGGCGCAGGTGCCGGCGCAACAGGCGGTCTGGCTGTTGGTGGTGTTGCCGTTTCTGCCGTCACCATTGGTGCGGTTGTTGCAGCGGTTGCAGTTGCGGCTGTTGTTGCTGATGATGACGATGATTCAACAGCGTCTTCAACAACAACAACAACCAACTAAGATCGCGTCGCGATTGGTTTTGCCTGCCCCTTTGGGCGATTGACGCAAAACGTTGGTATTGGATTTTAAAGCGGGCCTTGCGGGGCCCGTTTTATTTTGCCTGCTTGCACCGTTTCATTTTAAATCACCAAGGTGTTGCAAGGCAGCAGGTGTGTTGCGCAAAGAGCGTACGCCCTAGAGAGCGGCTGTTTAACTTGGCATGGGATACTTCTCGCGTTTTGCCACTGACGCAAGGAATGCCGCAATGTCCGACCTCTCTGCTCGTTTGAATATGCCCTATCTGCAACCTGCGCAGGCGCAGAAACATGTCACCCATAATACGGCGCTGACGCGGCTGGATTATTTGGTGCAACTGGTGCTGCAAGACACGCAGGCCGAGACCCCCCCGGATACACCACAGATCGGCGCGACCTATGGTCTGGGAACGGCTCCTACGGGAGAATGGGCCGGGCAGGGGGGCATGATTGCCGCCTATGAGGCAGGGGCGTGGATGTTTATCACGCCGGATCTGGGCTGGCGGGCATGGGATCTTGCACAGGATGGTTTGGTGCTGTGGGACGGCAGCGGCTGGCGTACCGCCGAACAATCGCAGCGCGACACTTTGGGCATTGGCACACTGGCAGATGCACAAACGCCTTTGGCGGTGTCCGGTGCCAGCAGCCTGTTTTCCCACGCAGGAACAAGCCATCAGGTAAAGGTGAACAAAGCCGCCAGCGATGACACGGCCAGCCTGTTGTTTCAAAGCGGATTTACGGGCCATGCGGAAATTGGCCTCGTGGCAGATCTGGGTCTGGTGGTCAAAGTCAGCGGTGATGGCAGCACATGGCACGAAGCCTTAAAAATAGAGCCTAACACGGGCCATATCAGCGGAACCGCTGTGCAGGCCAGCGCCACAGATACCACGGCAGGGCGGTTGATGCGGGCCGATTACGGCTATGGCCCGGGCAATCTTGTCGGGGCTGTTAGCCAATCCGCAGGCCAGCCCACCGGCGCGGTGTTCGAGCGAGGCAGTGACAGCAATGGCGCATGGTTGCGGTACGGTGATGGTACTCAGCTTGTTTGGGGGCTGCGTTCAGCAGGAAGTACATGGACCTTTCCACAAAGCTTTGTCTCTGCACCGGTGGTGACGGTGACCGCGACACAGGCCAGCCCGCGCATGGTGGCGGTGACTGGGACCACAACCACAATTGCAACCCCACGCAGCTATGACAGTGCGGGGGGCGAACAAGTGGGCGAAGACCTATCCTGCTTTGCAGTTGGGCGCTGGTTCTAGGGTTTAGAGACCAGCACTGTTGATAATACCAAAGGCGCTGCCGATCAGGCTGACGATGGTGCGTGTGTCGTTGATGGGGCTTTCGGTTGCGATAACCAGATCGCCAGGGTTCACCTGAAAATTACGCGCTGAAAACAGCCCATCCGCCGAGGTAAGATCTAGGGTGAAAATCACCCGTTCTTGACGAGGTCCGCGTTGGCCCGGGGCGATATCTGCGGGTTGGTATTCACGTAGGATTAACAGGCCTTCGGGGTCAGCGCGCGTGTCCTGAAAGCCGCCGGAGATCGACAGGGCGTCCATTGCCGAGATTTGGTCTTTGGTGAAAGCATGCAGGGCCTCTTGGCCGGTGGCCCCAAACGATAGGAAATATCGCGAGTCGTCCTCTACAAAGACGCGATCGCCACCGCGCAGGCGGGTGTCCTTTTGCGGATCATCCAGCAAGGCTGCAATCGATGTCCCATAGATCTGCCCGCCGCGCACCAGACGGATTTGCGGGTTGTTCAACTCTGTGCCGATACCGCCACCTGCGGAAATCAGCCCCAGAACAGAATAGTTGCGATCTGGCATTGGATAGGTGCCGGGATTGGCCACGCCAGAGACCAGATCAACAGAGTTGTTGCGCCCTTCGATCATCTCAAGCTGGACCTGCGCTGAGGGTACGATGGCTTCTAGCGCGGCCTGCAGTTTCGCGCGGGCCTGTGTGGGGCTAAGCCCGTTGACGTTGATATCGCCGACATAGGGCATAAACACGGTGCCGTTGCCCGACACGCGCATGCCTTGCAGTTGTACGACTTTTTGCTCTGAGGAGGTCAGCAGAGAGTTGTCATTGCTGTCCCAAATTTGCAATGCCAGCTGGTCACCAGGTTGAATGATCTGGGTTCTGGGGCCTTGAGAGGCCGCCAACCAGTTCAGTTTTTCTTGTTTTCCGGTGCGTGGCCATTGTTGTACCGATGGCAGAAAGGCGCGAGACACCTGATACAGTGCGAATTCTGAGGTCGCGTTATCTTGGGTCTCTTTGAGGATCTCAGCACTGGCAGGCCCCCCCGCAGGCAGTTGGCCACAGCCGGTGGCAAAAAATGTAAGACCAAGGGCTGCAATAGCAATAGATAGGCGGGGCATGAACATCCTGTCCGAAAGTATTAATGCATGAACGCTGCCCGCAAGATAACGGCGCGGGGCAGCGGGTCAACATGTGAGTCTGTCGCTTGTGCGGTTTCTCCTGTGAGATTGCTCCGCTTAGTCGATATTCATCCGTTTCAGGTAGCCTTCGATCAATGGCACATCACTGGGGTTGTTGAGTTCCCAAAACGCAGCGCCGGGTTCGCTGACTTCTACGGTGCGCACGGGGTGGCCGTTTTCCAAAAACCGCAGCTGCTCCAGCCCTTCGAGGGTTTCCAGCGGGCCGATGTCCCAGCCGACATAGGCCTGCAGGGCGTGACGGCGATAGGCGTATAGGCCCACGTGGTGAAACACCGGAACAACGCCATCGACGATGGTTTTTCCGCCAGTAAAAGGCAGGACCTCTTTGGAGAAATACAGCGCATCCCCCAGTGCATTTTTCACCACGGTGGTGGCGCCGACGCGGCCATTGCGGCGGTCTTCGAGAAAATTGCCCAAGGCCTCTGCGTCGCAGCGCAGGATCGGGGTGGCGACCTGACGACTGGGGTCAGCCTGCATATCAGCGATTAGTGCACGCACAAAGGACGGTGGTGTCAGCGGTGCGTCGCCTTGCAGATTCACGATCACATCGCTTTGGATATTGGCACGTTCAACCGCTTGGGCCACGCGGGCGGTGCCATTGGGGCAGGAGGGATCGGTGAGGATAACCTCGGCCCCGATGCGGGTGGCCTCATTTGCGATACGGTCATCATCGGTGGCGACATAAATCGCGATATCCTGACCATCTGCGGCGGCGCGCGCTGCCAGAACTGACCGTTCCAATAGGCTGCGCTCTGTGCCGTTTGCACCTTTGAGCATCGCCAGAGGTTTGGCTGGATAGCGCGATGACGCGTAGCGGGCGGGGATGATAATCGAGACGTCAGACATCGCGAGGGCTCCTGTCAGGGATGACATATATATGTGTAAGGGATCAGGCGACGCCGGCGCGCAGGCAGTCGTGAATGTTGAGAATACCCACCGGCATGCCATCGGCTGACACCACAAACAGGGCAGTGATTTTGCGATCGTTCATCACGGCGAGGGCTTCACCTGCCAGACTGTCGGGGGCGATGGTAATGGGGGCGGGGGTTGCGACCTCTGTGGCAGAGCGGGTTAGCAGGCCGTCCATATTACGACGCATGTCCCCGTCCGAAATCACGCCGGTCAGGCGGCCTTGGGCATTGATGACCCCTGCGATCCCAAAGCCGCTTGCGGTCATGTGCAAGATCACATCGGCCATCACCATATCTTCGGGCACGGTGGGCACCGCATCGCCGTCGTGCATCAGCTGCGCCACGGTGCTGAGACGTGCGCCCAATTTGCCGCCGGGATGGTAGCTGCGGAAATTTTCGGGCTGAAAGCTGCGCTGTTCCATCAAGGCCACGGCCAAAGCATCCCCCAAAGCCAGCGTCAACGTGGTCGAGGTGGTGGGCGCCATGCCGATGGCGCAGGCCTCGGGCAGATCGGGGATTGTCAGTTTCAAGGTCGCGGCGCGCATCAGGGTGCTTTGTGGTTTTTTGGAAATACCAATCAGCGGGATGGAAAAGCGGCTGCAATGGGCCACCATATCGCTAAGCTCTGAGGTCTCGCCAGAGTTGGAGATTAACAGGCAGATGTCCGAGGGCATGACCATGCCCAAATCCCCATGGCTGGCCTCGGCGGGGTGCACAAAGAACGAAGGCGTGCCAGTCGAAGCCAATGTCGCGGCGATCTTCTTACCGATATGGCCGGATTTTCCAATGCCACAAATCACCAAACGGCCTTGTGTTAGGGCCTGTTTTTCCAAAATCAACGCCACCGCCGCATCAAAATCTGCGGGGATATTGTCGGCCATATACAGGACGGCGTCGGCTTCTTGTCTCAGAACCTTTTGGGCGCTGTCATGGGGGGAGTGTGGCGGGGAAACTGTGGCAGGTTGGGTCATAAAAGGGTCAATCCGGCATTGAGTGTAGGCGACTACCCCCCGTGATGCCTGAAAGGGGCCGTTTGGGCAATCGCGAAACGCAGGTGGGGCATGGGTGGCTCAGAGGCAGGCGCGCAGGACGTCCGCCAGGTTTTGCGCCATTTGAGCACTGTCAAAGCGCTGTGCCAACTGGCGTGCCGCCGCGCCCATGCGGTTGCGCATGTCGACGTCTTTTGCCAGATCCAGCATGGCGCGGGCTTGGGCGTCTACATCATCGGTGGCAAAGAACAGGCCGTTTTCGCCTTCGGTGATCTGGTCGATCAACCCGCCCGACCGCGAAGCGATCAGGGGCAGCCCTGCGGCGCCGGCTTCGGTTAGGGTGACGCCAAAGCCTTCGATCCAGCCTTGGTGTTCGCGCGAATGTTGCAGATATATATGTGCCTGAGCCAGTTCCTGCGCGATCTCTTGCGGGGGCATGCGGTCCGTCAGGCGCACGCGATCTTGCAGACCAAGGCGGGCCACTTCGGCCTGGAGCGGATCAAACAGCGGGCCATAGCCAATCAAGATCAGCTCGGATCCCGGCAGGTCAGGGGCGATTTTGGCAAAGGCCGCGAGTGTTTCGCGCATGCCTTTTTCCTCGCTCAGGCGTCCGATCGAGACAAAGCGCAAGGCGGTGCTGTTGGGTTGCGTGGGCAAAGGCTGGGCTGCAAACAGATCCAGCGGCGCGCCGCAGGGGATCAGCGCATGACGCGCGGGCAGACCCAACGGGCGTAACCTGTCCAGCTGATGTGCACCGACGGCCACCAGCGCATTGGCGCGGCGAAGGGTTTTGCGCAGGGCAGCACGATAGGCGGCATCTTGCATCAACGCCGAGGCATCGCGGCCATGCACATGCACCACCAGCGGCACGTCCGCAGGCAGGGCTTGGGCCAATGCGATGGCGGTCCAGCCAAAATGTGCCAATGCGATATCGGGTTTGATCTGGTCAAGCTGCTGTGTCACGGCGGCGCGTTGTTCAGAGCTTAGGTGATAGGCCCCCGCCAATCCGGCCTTGCGCTGCAAACGCTGCATCAGCGTGGCAGGTTTGGGAAAGCTTTGCCCGACAATCGTGCTGGGCAGGTCATCGGGGGTGTCGCTGCCGTCCGCGCGTTCCCAGCCCATAAGCTGCGGGTCAAATCCGGCGGCGCGCAGCCCGCGGGCCTGCCGCTCGATCCAGACCTCAGAGCCAATGCCCAAGACAGCACTGGCAATAACAAGACGAGGTGACGGCGCAGAAGGCATGTGGGACATTCCAGAGTAAATCAGTACAGATGGGGTGACATTGGCCTGCAGCGACACAGCCGTCCAGCGCAAATTTCCGCGCAAGCGTAAGAAAGCTGACGTTTTTTTGCGCAACCGTTATATAGAACAGACAGACATTTACGTTCTGGTCGCGAAAGCGTGATTATTGGTCTTGTGCTGGCTGCGGTGCTTGCTCAGTAATTGGGCGTATCCTCATATTTCGGGGATGCATTCAAAGCCTAAGGTAACACAGAAGAATACATGAGGTCCTTATGGTCACGTTTGCGGGAAACATATTTCCCGATTTCCTATTTCAGCCCCCCTGTGCCGGCTCTCGTTTGGCCATCCGTTTGTCCAAAGGCGTGATGCAGGTATGAATGTGAATATAAAAGAGGATCAGGCCGCGCATGTCGCAGGGATGATTTCGGTGATTATACCGGCCTATAACGCGGCGCGGTTTTTGCCACGGGCTGTTCAATCGGTACAGGCTCAGGTTGGCCTGTCGGTGCCGCTCGAGATTGTCATCGTCAACGATGGCTCCAGTGATGCAACGGTGCAGGTGGCACAGGATCTGGCGGGTGCGGATGCGCGCATTGTCTTTGTAAACCTAGAGATCAACCAAGGCCCGGCGGCGGCGCGCAATGCAGGTGTGGCGCGCGCCAGCGGTGAATGGATCGCGGTTCTGGACGCCGATGATGCCTATACGACGGGGCGTCTGGCGCGGTTGATGGATCTGGCCTGCGCTGAAAATCTGGACGCGGTGGCGGATTTGCCGCTGCTTTATGATCTCGAGGCCGACTGCGCCGCGCCGCAAGAGATGCAGCACCCAGCTTCGGGGGATTTGGTCACGCTGGCGTTTCGCAACTTTTTGGAACATGACGCCACAACAGGCCTGGATCTGGGGCTGTTAAAGCCGATGTATCATGCGTCCTTAAAGACGCGCGGCCTGTTGCAATATCCGGCCAATCTGCGCCACGGCGAAGACTGCGCGCTTTATGTGGCCATGACCCGCGCCGGTGTGCGGTTCGGGTTCTTGCACGAAGCCCATTATATATTCTCGACCCGCATTGGTGCCGTCAGCGGTGCACGCTCGCCCGGATCGGTTACTCTTGTGGATTATCGCGCCATTGCAGCTGAAACCGATCGGCTTGAGGCGGCCTTGGAGGCGCAGGGCGAATTGGACGCAGAGCTGCGCGCGGTGTTGGCCGCACGGCGTGGCCAAAGTCTGCGACAAAACCGTATTTATGGCTGGAGTTGTCTGCGGCGGCGTGAATGGAAGATGTTGATGCAGTGGTTGCGCAAACATCCCGGGAATGTCATGGCTTTGGCAAAGATTTTTGCAGCCAAACTGGCCGGCCATCGTGGCCTGCCGGAATAGATTTTCTCCCACATAAGTCCGACAGGCTGATCCCGTGGGGGGTATAAATGAGATATAACAAGATGCGCTGCTCTAAACGCGTATTGCACGGAAGGTAGAACCAATGGAATTGCATTATTTTCATTACGAGGGTGGAAATTTCGGCGACGATCTGAATGCTTTGTATTGGGATAAGTTCCTGCCCAATTGGCGTGATCTTTTGACGGATCACACGGCCTATGGCATTGGCACATTGATCAATGACGGCATGCCAACGGGCAAGCCAAAGCTGATTATGGGATCTGGGGTTGGCTATGGGTATTTGCCCAGCGTCGAAGCACAAAGCGAGTGTGAATATGTGGCCCTGCGCGGCCCACGTTCTGCCCGGGCGCTTGGTTTAGACGAAAGCGTCGGCGTGGCGGATCCTGCGGTTTTGGTTGGCGAGATGGACCAGTTTCGCGATCTCCCCAAAGAAGGCCCGCCGGTGTTTGTCCCCCATGCCAGCGGCGTCAATGATTTCAATTGGAAGGCCATCTGCGCGCAGGCCGGCATCGAATATCTGACGCCGCAGGGATCCGTTGAAAGCGTGATCCGTCGTCTGGGCACCGCACCTTTGGTGATTGCGGAATCCATGCATGCTGCGATTATTTCGGATGCCCTTGGCACGCCGTGGCATGCTTTTGCGATGGCGCGCAAATTCTATGCGTTTAAATGGCTGGACTGGGCTGATAGTCTTGAGATCGACCTGACAATCGAGCGTCCGGTCTGGCAACAAGACCGCAAGCTTTTGACAGATCCGCCAATGCCGTTCACAGACCGCCCCGCAGTGCAAACCGCGCCCAGTGGACACAGTGCGCTGCGTCAGTTGATTGATAAGTTCGGCGCGGATGCGTTGCGCAATATGGTCAAAAGCCGCAAACTGGTTGAACAGTTCAAGGATCTGTCACAGCGTCCCGGCAACCTAAGTGACCGTACTGTCCTTGAGGCACGCAAGGCCGAGTTGCTGCGCCGTTTCAAAATACTGTCTGACCGCGCCTAATCGCACACCTTATATATAAGCACAAAAAAGGCTGACACGACTATGAGCGAGGATCTTGGGCGCAAGTCTATCGGGGCGGCCAGCTGGGCTGTCGTCGCGCGTCTGTTTCGCACGGTTGCGGGACTGGTAACGCTGGGCGTGCTGTCCCGCTATTTGACCCCTGCTGATTTCGGGATCGCGGCGCTGATCCTGTTTGTCACCAGTTTTTCAACGATCTTTGCGGATTTTGGCACCCGTGTCGCCTTGGTGCAGCGTAAGGAGATCACGCGCATACAGGAGCTCTGTGTGTTTTGGTCCAACTCTGTTCTGGGGGGCGGGGTTGCGGTTTTGCTGTTTGTCTTTGCCGATCCGGTCAGTGCCTTGATGGGCAATCCGCATATGGCAGACCCGCTGCGCTGGATTACACCGCTGTTTTTGATGGGGGGCTTGCAAGGGGTGCCTTTGGCGATGCTCGAGCGGCGCGCCGCCTTTGGTTTGATTGCCCGTGCCGAGATCATGGGCACGATCTTAGGCTCTATTGTGGCGATTTCCATGGCGGTCATGGGGTTCCGCATCGGGGCATTGATTGCGCAGCAGTTGGTGGTGATGGCCGTGACGATGGTGTCTTATGCGGTCTATTCGCGCTGGCGGCCGGCTTTTGGTTTTGACTGGGGTGAATTTAAACCGCTGTTGGGCTATGGTGGCTATGTCACGGGTGCGGGGCTGGTGCAGATGCTTTCAGACCAGATTGACCGTCCGATTATTGGGGCCCGTTTGTCAGCCGCAGATTTGGGGTATCTGTCCATGAGCCAACAAATCGCGGCGACGCCGTTGCGGGTGATTGGCCAGATGGTGCGCAAAGTGATGTTCCCGATTATGTCGACGATCCAAGATGACGACGAGCGGATGGCACGTGGCATGATGGAGATCCAATATGGTCTGGCCCTGATCATGGCGCCGGTCTGCCTGGGGCTTTGGGCTTTGTCGGAGCCTGTGGTCCGTATCGTGCTGGGGGCGGGCTGGGAAATGGTTGCAGTGCTGTTGGGCTTTACCACGCTGCGGGCCTTTTTACTGGTGTTTACGGATGTGAATACGGTGCTGTTCTCTGCCAAAGGGCAGGCTAAATTTCAGTTCCAGTGGTCTATCTTTTCATTGATTGTGAATACCAGCGTTGTCTTGGTTTCGGTGTCTTATGGGCTGGTGGCGATGGTTGCTGCGCGTTTGGCGTTGATGGTTGTGCTGGTGCCGCTGCACAGTTGGTTTGCCGGGCGGCTGGTTGGCATGTCGGTCTGGGCGCGATATCGCGTGATACTGGGGCCGGTGGTTTCAGCGTCTGTCATGGCGGCGATTGTTATGGTCTGCGATGGTCTGCTTGCTGCAGGCACAGGGGTTTTTGCCGCGTCGCTGTCACGGGTGCTGGTGCTGATTCCTCTGGGGGCTGTGATCTATATCCTGTGTGAAATGTTGATTGACCGACGCCGGTTTTTAAACACTGCCAAGACATTGCGCGGGGCCGTCAAGCGTAAACGCGGGTAAGCCTTTGGCGCGCGCCGCCTCTTTTTCAGACGTTTCACCTGCGAATGCGCATATCTTTGCTGATGATGCGGGAATTGAGCAGGATTTTGCGCCCTGTCTATATGTTGCGCGCGCGCCTATAGTCAGCTGGAATGAAGATTGATAGGCACGGCTCTGTTAACCTCATTTGGGGTATTTTTCTGTTTGGGTTACGAGGGAAATGTCACAGGATTGCGCCTGTCTGTTGATGCCGCAGTTGTAAGGGAATGCTCATGAGCCGTCGCGCCGTATCTATTATGTCCTTTGATATGCCTTATGGGCGTATGAACCTGTGGATTTTGCTTGTGGTGGGGCTGTGCAGTATTTGGCCTTTGATGGGGCAGGCGACGACGCCCGATCTTGAGCTTTCTTCTGGTTTAGAGACACCGCCAGAGGCGACAGCCGTCTATTTGGCTCCGCAGGCCACGGTCTCGAACCAAGAGGTGCAGCAGGGCACACGTGATCACCCCTTCGTCCATCTGGGCGCTGCTGTTCATGCTGTCGAAGCCAAGGTCGGCAGCCATATCATCTTGATGAATGGTGAGTATGGAAACGTGACATGGCGCGGCATTGCCCCCAAAACGCAGGTTTTGATCGTGCCGGAAACGCCGGGTGGCGTTCATATGGAGCGGTTGATCCTCCGCCAGACACGTAACCTTTATATCAAGGGGCTGTCGGTCTGGCCCAACAGTGCGGTGAAAAAAGCGGGTGTGTTGGTGGCAACCACAGATCACAGCGCCAATATCACGTTTGAAGGCTTTGACGTGCGCGGTCGCAAGGACGCCCCCGACAGTTATTATGACTGGAGCGCCAAAGACTGGTTGTACACATGGCGCAACAACGGGTTTGTGGTGAAGGGCGACAATATCACGCTGCGCGACAATACGATTACGGCGGTGGCCTTTGGCATTCAGACCAAAGGGCGCGGCGCGCGGGTGATCAACAATAAGGTGCTGGGCTTTAGCGGTGATGCGATGCGGGGCTTGGGGGATGACAGCCTGTTTCGCGGCAATTATGTGCAGGACTGTATTGACGTCGATGCGAACCACGATGACGGGTTTCAATCGTGGTCGCCTAAGAAAAAAGGTCGGTTCTCGGCGGTGCGCAACCTTATCCTAGAGGAAAACGTGATCGTGGAATGGGCGGGCTCCGACGCGCATCCGCTGCATGGGCGTTTGCAAGGGATTGGTCTGTTCGACGGAATTTATGACGGGTTCAAAATCCGCAACAATTTGGTGGTGGTGGATCATTACCACGGGATCACCATGTTTGGCGGGCGCAACAGCGAGATCAGCAATAACACGGTGGTGCGCTTGAATGGGATGCGCGAGGGGCGGCCGTGGATTCATCTGCGCAAGCACCGCAATGGGCTCGAGACCGAGAACGTCCTGGTGCAGGACAATTTGGCCATGTCCTATAAGAATGTGCCGCAGGCGTTACGTCACAATGCGGTGGTGACAGTTCCGATGCGCATATTCAAAGATCCACAGGCGGAAGATTTCAGGCTACGCCCCAAGGCGGGGCTGGGCAGCCAGTTTGGGGCCTCTGAAGCTGTTCTCGCACGGGCCGTGTCAATGGGGCAGTTTTGAGTTCTAGCATGTGGATGGCGTCAAAGTTGATTCTTAATTGCGAATCTATACGGGGTAATTTCCACGCAAGCGCCACTCAACCTCAGAGAGATTTTCAACAATCCTGAGGTTAGTCTTTGGGGTTTTTGACAGGGATGATGATAGCGAAAATTGGAACTATCACCGCCAATCTATAGTTTTGAATGTATGTGGTTTATTAATACACCTTAAGAGTGTGTTTACAGGTGTACTGTCTGTTTTTTTACCCAGTTATTGTTTCCATTTTAATGTCAATTACACCTCAGGGCAGTGATTGATTTGGTTAACCATTCAATCTCTTGTCAATAACCAGTTACGTTCGATTTGAAATGCTCGGCGTGGTTTTGCCACAATCTATGCTGTATTTTGCCGTGCTCTCTTGATGATTTTAGATGTGTTGAAAAAGGAAATCCAAAGCTGGTCTGGCATGATGTCAGGTCAGGATTAAGGACCTGTTTTTGATTGCTTTTTACGAACCTACGCGGAGAAATGAACATGTCAAATAGTACAGAGCTTGCGGGTACACTCGATCAAGGCGCGACAATTGTTGTCTCTTCTAGTGCTGAGTTGGACGCGGCTCTTGATGTGCTCAGTTCTAATGGCGGCGGGACGATTTTAGTGGAAAGCACGGATACGCCTTATTCGATTTCCACCTATCAGGCTGGCAGTGCGGATGGGCTCATTACGATCACTGCAGCTGACCCCGAAAACCCGCCTTTGTTTGACCAAATTAAGTTATCCAGCTCGCAAAATATCAGTTTCACCGACTTGCTATTTGATGGAAATCAAACGGGTACATCTGGCGGGGATGATCTTGAAATATACAATTCTAACGGGATTAGCTTTACCAATAACACCTTCATATCCACAGCCAATGATTTCTATGACGGCGAAGCCAGCGATGTCCTAGGGGGAACCCTAGCCTCGGTTTGGGGCAGCAGCGATTTTACCTTTTCGGGCAACACGGTTTCGAATTATTTTCAAGGGCTGTTTGTGGCCAATGGAACCGATACGACGATTTCGGACAACAGCTTTAGCCAGATGACCGGCGATGGCCTGCGCCTGTCCGGTGTGGTCGACACGGTTGTGACGGGCAATGAATTCAGCGATTGGCTGGGCTCGGAACATAGCTTTAACCACGACGATATGATCCAGGTGTGGTCCGCGAGTTATAATATCCAGAACACCGAAAACCTGCTTATCCAGGACAATCTCTTTGATAGCGGCAATGGCACTGCGACGCAGACCATCTTTATCAACAACGAGACCTTCAGCAGCACCGGCGAAAGCTACGAAAATATCACCATCGACGGCAATGTCATCTATAATGGCCACAGCCATGGTATCACGGTGAATGACGCCAATGACGTTACCATCACAGATAATGCGCTGATCTGGAACCAAGACGCCTATATGCAGGGCACCTCCACAGCCCCTGAAATCGAACTGAACAATGTCACCAACGCAACGGTCAGTGGTAACTTGTCCAGCGGTATGGATGTGGATGATCACAGCAATGATGTGACCCTCAGCGATAACATTGCAATTGATTATGTCGACAGCAGCTCACCGACATATGTCGGTGAGATTTTCGTCAATCTCGAATTCGGCGGAGAGGTCGATCTGCGCGATATGCAAATCGATCCAAATTCTGATTTCGCGGGATCTGGGCCGGATTTGTTGAACGGCCTCAGTACTGGCAGCGGTATGTTGGCGGTTCTGTCTCAAAGCGCCAGCAGCGACGATCTTCAGACGGTTGTGTATGACGCGGGCGCGACGGGTTTGATGGCGTCTGACTTGGATGCGGATGCGACCTATGAATGGGTGTTTATGGACGGTGACACGGTTGTTGGGACGGCAACGGGTGCGGTTGTGACGCAGCAGTACGACAGCGCTGGCAGCTATGATGTGACGCTGACGGTGACATCCGGCGACTACAGTGACAGCGTGACGCGCACAACAGAGGTCGCGGGGGATCAGTTGCTGAGTGTGAGCGCGTCTGATCTGTCGGACAGCAGCAGCTATGACACGACCGTGATTGTGCAGACCTCAGACGAGGTCACGGACGAAAGCGGGTTCCGCCTGGACGGGGACTCTAAAATCATGACGGCGCGCAGTGGCGTGTCACATCTGGAAAGCTTTGACAGCTTTACCATCGAGATGGCGCTGCAGGTGGACACGGGCTCGACCGGCGTATTCCTGCACCGCTACGAGAGCTTTGCCGCCAGCGTTGAAGAAGACGGGTCGATCTCGATCTGGGTTCAGACCGATGAGGGGCGCTTTGAGATGCGCACCGATGGGGGCGTGATGCTGCCGGAACAATGGACGGTTCTGGATCTGGTGTTTGACGGCGGTGATGACAGCAGCGACGGGTTTGTGACGCTGTATGTTGACGGTGTTGCGCAGGCGACGATGGAGATCTCTGGCGAGGTGTCGACGGATTACGTGCGCAATATCACCTTTGGCAACACCTGGTCAGACAGTGTCGAAGGCTATGTGGACGACATCGCGATCTATGCCACAGCCAAGGACAGCGACTGGGTTGCGACCTCGGTTGAGGGGTCACAGTACAGTGCGGACACTGGCGGCGCGGATGCGGC
>CANMPD010000015.1 GCA_947499635.1 uncultured Paracoccaceae bacterium
CGGATTATGTCTGCGGCTTCTTCACGGTGCGCCGGGGCGGTTAAAGTTTTGATCAGTCGTTGAACTTCGCGAGTATAAGGCTTTATCAAGTCCGGGGCGCTCTGCTTTGGCCCCAGAGACACCGTGGTCATAGAAAACCTGCAAACAGCCCGTACGAGTGAGCGCATCAAATTGCACAGTCGCCCTATAGATACGGACGACTGCTGTTAGTCTCTTTTAAGACATTCCAGACTTGTGCAGCGACCAATGGCTTGTAGGCGAAATTGCAATTCTTCTCATGCAATTCGGAGACACGTAAGCGCAAATCGAACGAAATTCTGTAGTGGCGGCCGAAACCTGAATACGAACCAACTGGGCCTCCACGACATTCGAGAAGTTGATCTTACAAGCGTATCGAAGGGTACTTTTGAAACTCTTGGCCTTCCATTTTTAGAAGAATCCGAATGCACTGTTCAGCGTGAGGATCTTCGATAGCATCTTCAGGTATGTAGTCTTGGCAAGTAGCTGCATCAGGTTTTTGTGAACGTTGGAATTTTGCGGCATCACGCCAATCTTCTTCAGACATTGACCGTGTATTTTCATCGGCGATGAAGTCTGCAAAGTTCTGACTGGCTGCATATGTTTGATCGTCCCCTACGCGAGAACAAACAAACGGGTATCCCGGATGTGGGCCTTTACCAGATATCCCCTGACCAAATCCGTGAAACAGTTCAATAGGTATACCCAGACCGGGTTCCGGATAGAAGCTGCTTATCCCGATCATTTTTAAGACGGTTTTCGATTTGATTATGGCATACATGTTGGAGCCAAATGGCAATATTGGACCTTTGTTCGTTTCATCGATCTTGTGCCCACCATAAGCCGTTTTCTGTATCTCTGACATCTGCCAATAGTCGGTGAATTTGATTTTGACGATGCTACGTTGAATATGGTCAGCGAAGCCGCTCGCCCAAGCTCGTCTATAGCAAACATACTCTCCTTCAAAAGACCTCAACTTCCCGTAGTCGTAACCACCAGAATTAAACGAGAAAGCTTGGGCCATTTGATAAACCATTTCGCCTTCTGTCTTATCTCTATTTATGATTTCGTAATCGAATTCAGATGCTGAATGAGACCACTGTACCGAAAACTCTCTACGCAGAAATATCGTTAGGTCGTTCATTTTTTGCCTCTGAGGTTGAATTTCTGCCTCTGGCTTTAAACCTTCTGCTACCCATTTCCGTATATTGCTATCGCTAATCGTCCGTTCACGGTCGTCGAAAAAGGCATTGTATCTATTTCTAAATTCATCAACGCCAATTTGATTAGGTGATCTCTCTTCATGCGGCTCCGTGCTTTCGCCTTTGATATGTATTATTTTACTTAGGCATCTGAATGCTATAGATGCATCGGTAGAGACTTTCTTCTGATTTTTAGCAGCTTTTGCTCTTAGATCTTTAGCTTTCTGTGATTCGTCGCTCAAGGTAAGTTCCTTTTAAATCAATTTATTAGCGATATTTTGGTCGCTACCCCTATTTGGTGCGCCCAGTTTTCATCCTGATCTTCCCAGAAAGACCTTCCATTTCCCAGAAGCATTGCGATTTTTAGGTCCATTCTGAGAATCGTGCTTGTTTTGGCTGTTCTGGGTTTTTGCTTTGTGGGATGTTTCGTGGCTCGTAATACGATCCCGGATGGCCAAGCCTTGTGATGTTCAACATGACCTTAGGAGACGTCATAATGCTTAATCTGAAACAAACGGCCAAAGCCGTTGCTCTGCTTCTTGCGGTTTTTTTTGCAGCCCCTCTCATGGCCGGAGTATTCGGAGATACTCCACCGGAGCAGGTCTTCGATGAGAATATTCAGAAATTTGAGGATGCAGAGCAGGGCTTGGCCGATAAGCTGAAGCGCTTGGCTGATGAACTGGATGAAAGTGAACTTAGCCTCGAGGAAGCGATTGACAAGGCTCAAGAGGGGAAGACCGCGTTTGATGAAATTTTCGAATTGACCAAGCCGAATGGGCGCCTTGAACAGTCCATGACGCGGGCGCTGGAATCTCAGAAGGCTGCTCTGGATGCTATGCTTTCTGATGACATGCTCAGCGAAAGCCAAAAATCTGAGCTCAGTGATGCATTCAATGAAAATATCGTAGGGATTCAACAGGGCTTCGCTGACATTCGTGCATCGGTCAAGATTCTGCATTCTTATGCAGATCAGTTTGAATCTGCGGCGCGTTATCTTGGCCACCAAGTACAAACACAGGTCGGCAAACAGATCATCGCAGACCTCGAAAACATTGCACAGATCTTGCGCCAAGCTATCACTGACCTTGAAGGCCGGGTCGCGGTGTGAACTCTGTCGGCGGGCTAATAGCCCGCCATTTTCCCAACCGTCTAAATTGGAGGTAATTTGATGACTATTAGTGGTCTCATGCGGATGCTGCTCGCCAGTACCACTTTGATAACCGCATACTCCCTCTTTGCAAATGGTAGTTTTGCAGGTTTCACGAACGGTAGCCCGTTTGGGGGTATGGACATTGGAACGCTTGAACAGCCGTCGGATGGTGAAGACGTGTCAGCAGTTTTTTATGTGGCTTCGACGCATACGCTCCAAGAAACATCTTGGGACGGTGCAGGGCACCTATCCGGTCTTGCGAGCGGGGTATTTGTGCCACTTCCGTTTGTGAGCCCGCCCGACCTTATGATGTGTATGAAGCCAATGGGATCTGGCTCTAAGACTTGGTGCAGCGCCGCCAATCCGAAGGACGGGCGGCATGCACAGGTTACATGCCACAATAGCCTGACCTGCGACTGGTACTATCCCGGTGATCTTGGTGTTCCATTGATGTTAGCCGTGTTGGATCATGACGATGGTCTGTTTGAAGGACCTTGGGATCTTGCTGATGTTGCAGTCGTTCTACCAAGGGGTGTCGATTACTTGAGCGCTTCGGATACCTACGAGACAAAGGAAGTGGTTCTGGATTGGCTGCAGAAATTGTCCCCAACCGGTCTTCAGGGGGAAAGACTGGCGTGGGCCTCCAACGAGGCAAAAAGACGCCATTCGGCCATTCAGTTCATCAGCCAACAAGCATCTGCCGAGTGGCCAATGACGCACGGCACGATGACCTTATATCATACGGAGTAAAGCAATGAAAAAGCCCTTAAAACTAATCGCAATGAGCGTGTTGTGCGTCTCTTGCTTGCTATGCATCTCCCCAGATTCAGGTTTTGCTGGACCCAAGCCGGGTGCCCGCTCGACTGCCTTGGCAAAACCGTCCAATCCTCCCCGTACTGTCCCTAATAGGGTATCTAAAGTGCCTGGGGCGCTGCCGCAGATCCAAATTAACCGTGGAGGTCAGATTAGGGTGCGAACAGTATCCGCCCCCTTCGAGCGTGCAGTTACACCACGCTCCCCTAAACGGGACTTTAGCACTGAAGCTGGGGTTCCTGTACCAAAGGTCTTGATCAAACCGGACAAAACGAAACGTATCACGCCAAGAAAAGGCATTGCGACCCCAACGTACAAGATTGTTAATGGTGTCCGGACAACCAAAAACGGTGGCGTATCAATCTATCACGGTAAAGATGCCCCAATTACCCGGATTCATCCACCAACCAAGTCCCGAGGTCGTTCTCCTGAATATCCGACGGGGTATATCACACAGGGGTTTAAGGGGCAGAAGCAACCTGTGCATCCAAAAACCTTCGAAAAAATCCACAAGAGTGACCGGTTCGCGCACGAACATCTGGGGCGACCGCAGCAAACTTCAAAATAGAAGTCCGATAGAATATCTGATACGCGCATCGGAGTGGCCCCTATGAAATGGGGCCACTTCAGTAGAAACTAACTTCGACGAGAAGTTCAAAAGTGAAAATTACCAGTTTATCGACGCCAAAATACGTAAACTCAATCGCAATATAAACGTCGACTTTTCAGTATTTTGTTTAATTCCTGCGCCGCGCCGCATGTAATATGAGATCGTTGAATGCCGCCATTCGCGTATACTGCAGCATCCAGCACTTTGGGCTCGGAGTCAGGTTTCGCTATGCGTTGGCCCAATGACTGCATCGCGCGAACGAATGACTTCACATTTGCGCCCCAGGCCCGTTAAATCGGTCGGGTAGGCAACATAGTGAACCAGATATCGGGAGATAGCCGTGGACGTTAGATCGCTTGATGATTCCGACCCACTGCTCGGCGGCTCCAAATTGCTTGACGCGGTACAGAAAGCAGTTGGTTTCGCTCAAGAAAATAACGGGATCGGCCTGACAAAGGGCAAGGCATTCAACCGACAGTTTTCGACATGGGCCGCTGAGAATTTCAACTGGCCGGAATACGCGGCTGAGAAACTCTTGCGCATCCAAAAAGTGTTGAACGAAGAAGATGTCATACCGGTCCTAGTCTTACATCAGTTGATGATCTCTATGAAGCTAGGCCGTCATGTCAAAGGCAAGTGGCGTTTCAACAAGAAGGCTGAAGTTCTGGTTCAAACGCCTGGAGTCCTGCAAGCTACGCTGACAAAAGGATTTTTGCTCGACTTTGATCATAGCCGATTGCAGCGTTTCCCCTTCGTTGTTCCAGGGAACTGGGAAATTTGGCTCAATGTTATCAATGTCGAGGCGCATGAAGGGGTGAGCGAGGCAGAACTGCTAAAGGCCTTTTATAACGTAGAATACTCTAGTGCGGGGGAGCGAGAGTATTGGGATCATGCCTCTTTTCTGATGTGGCACGTCCTGAAACCGCTGAACTGGTTAGGCTACTTGGAGGCAATCGAACTCGACGGAGGACATTCACCTTCGAAGCGGACGATCTACACAAAAACAGCTCTTTGGCAGAGAACGTTTCGTCTCGACACGAATGTCGAACTGCGCCCAGTCATCATCCATTGAGACGAACAACCGCTATCAGATACGTTTCTTTCACCGGATTTCTGCGAGGGTATTAGGCTGCAGTGCGGAGGGCTACCCCATTGATGGACCACCCCGATTGCGCACCTGTTCGGGATGGTTACGTTGCTGGTGTTGCATCGCCCAAGTTGGCCTGTCTTTAGCGTTGATAAACAGGCGCATGTCCTCGCGATGCCGCGTCATTGCGACATAGGCAAGATGGCGATCCATTGAGCGGGAGGCCAAGACGTAGGATTGATCTACGGTCGCCCCTTGGGATTTATGGATCGTGACAGCATATCCATGGTCAAAGTTCTCAAATTTCTGGGGGTCAAAGCGCACGAGACGTTTCGTGTCGCCATCTAATGCGACGGCGATCTCGCCATTTTGCGCCGTAATCACTGTGCCGAGCATGCCGTTCTTGACGCCGATGCCCTTGTCATTGCGGGTGAACACAATCCGGTCCTCTGCGGCAAAGGCGCGGTTTCCGGTTTCTGTTGCGAACATAGTTTCCGGCGGCGCGTCTTGATCTTCGCGGAGCGCAGATCGAATGGCTTGGTTCAGAGCATGTACATCTTTGCGTTTATGAGCAAAGGCGAGGCGGGATTTGTCCGCCCCATTGTCCGCCACGTCCATAATATAGGTTTCCACCAAAGCATCAATGGCTTCGCTCTGATGATCAACCTGAACCACGGCTCCGCCTGTGCGGTATCGCTCGACCGCTTGCACCACATCGCCTGCTGCTAACTCACGGGAAGCCTGTTTCTGCCAGTCGGCCTTTTGACGGTGGATTTCCGTCAGGCGCGCAGCACCATGATCGTTGGTCACCTGCCGAAACGGTGTGCCTGCCTCAATCGGTTGCAGTTGATCGGGGTCGCCTACCAAGACCAGCTTGGCCCCGATCTCGTGCACTCTGCTGGCGACCCGCGCAAGTTGGCGGGTGCCGATCATGCCAGCCTCATCCACAACCAACACATCGCCTTGGGCGATTGGGGCGTAGTTCAGCGGATCACGCTTCTCGCGATCTCTAAACCCGGCAGGCATATCCCAGTCATGGCTGTGATAGGGTTCCTGCGATAGGCTACATAGCTTGCGCTTGTAGTGGGAAAGGTTGATAGCTTTCAACTGTTGCCCATCAATCCGAGACCACACCGCATGCCCGCCAAGTCGCCGTGAAGATCAGGAACCAGACGGTTTTCGCCTGCGTCTGGTGTCAGAACAATCTTCTCGACCATAGATCGAACCACATCAGCGGCCTCAGCGCGATGCTCAGGCACATTCAGTGTCTTGATCAGTTTTTGAACTTCACATGCGTACATGTCTGCCATCGCGGGATGTAGAAGAGGCGGAGCCTCCTGCACATCTTCCAACAATTTCTCTAATTCGATGCGCCGGTCTTCCAGCACATGCATTTTATCTTTTATCGGGGCGACGGGCGCGCCTTCCGCAATCGCATCGACCATCTGGTTGAGCTTTTTCCGCGTCGAGATCAACTCGCGCCGGTAGTGATCCGTGGCCGCATCATGTTCACGTCGAAGCTTGTTCATGTGTTTTGTGAAGGCGTCGCAGAAAACTGCGCAGAGCTCTGGCTCTATCAGATGGCCTTTGAGTGCGCCCAGGACGTCCTGTTCGAGCTTCTCGCGGTGGATAGTCATCCGATAGTCGCAAGTGCCCTTGTTGCGCGCCGTTGAGCAGCCCATCAAGCTTTGTGAAATCATCGAGAAACCTCCGCCGCAGCAGCCGCATTTGGCAAGGCCTGACAGCAAGTAGCGCGGGCGCTGTTTAGTCCAAAGGCAGGCGAAACCGCGCTTTCTGAGGCCAAGGATAGCGAGTTTCAAAAATTGTATAAATGGCTATCCCCTCAATCTGACCTTCTATGACGTAATTAGGCATTTTGAAGACCAAAGTTGTGTCGCTTCTTTGGATATTCGGTTCAGGTTGCCGGTAATGACCTTAAATTCCAATTCTCAGTATTAGCCGGTTTTTAGATTGGGCGCGCCTGTGTGCCACAGACCGGGCTCGCGTAAACCAAGCCGTCTTACGACGTCTTGGCCCTCTGGGCTTTGATCCCTCGCGTGTGCTTGGTGTCTTATTAGCGTACCGCCAATATAGGCCTTGGTGATTAATGAAGGAAGACCTCAAAATGGGGGGGCGTTGTAACGCTTACTGAAGACCAGATACCAAACGGTTTTCGCCTGCGTCTGGTGCCAGGACGATCTTCTCGACCATGGATCGAACTACATCAGCAGCCTCAGCGCGATGCTCAGGCACATTCAGTATCTCGATCAGTTTACCCACTTGCTTTTGATACAGGCGGGCCATGTTGGGATGCAGAAGAGGCGGAAAAATCGTAATTCTTAACCGTTTCCATCGTCCAAATAACCATCCATAGGTGGGCAAGAGCAAGCTAGATTACGATCCCCCCAAACATTGTCTACCCGGTTAACTGGCGACCAGTATTTGTCGATCCGAAAAGCCCCCGGAGGAAAGCATGCTGTTTCTCTAGAATAAGGTCTATCCCAATCCTTAACGAGATCCTCCATTGTATGAGGCGCATTTTTCAGAGGATTGTTCTCTGGATCCGCATTCCCGTTTTCAATTTCTGCGATTTCAGCTCGGATGGCGAGCATGGCGTCACAAAAACGATCAAGTTCCGCTTTTGTTTCAGATTCCGTCGGTTCAACCATCAAGGTACCGGTTACCGGCCAGCTCATTGTTGGGGCATGAAAACCGCAATCAATAAGCCGTTTTGCGATATCGTCTACAGTGATGTGAGCGCTTTCGACAAACGGGCGTGTGTCGATGATACACTCATGTGCGACCCGGCCAGTTGGTCCTTTGTACAAAACATCAAACGCACCTTCTAGGCGTCTGGCAATGTAGTTGGCATTTAAAATTGCAACGCGCGTCGCCTGTGTTAGCCCTTCGCCTCCCATCATTAAGCAATAGGCCCATGAAATTGGAAGTAGCGAAGGCGAGCCGAAAGCTGCAGCCGATACCGCACCTTTGCCGGAGTTGGGGTCGCCAGGCAGGTGAGCGATAAGATGATCTTTAACGCCAATTGGGCCCATGCCTGGACCGCCACCGCCGTGAGGAATGCAGAACGTTTTATGCAAATTCAGATGGCTGACGTCACCGCCTAGATCACCGGGGCGCGAAAGCCCAACCATCGCATTCATATTGGCCCCGTCGATATACACTTGGCCCCCGTGATCATGCACAATCTTGCAGACATCTATCACGGTTTCTTCAAACACCCCGTGCGTAGATGGATAGGTGATCATACATGCCGCAAGATTATCCGCATATTCCTCTGCCTTGGCACGAAAATCGTCTACGTCGATATCACCGTTTGCGGCAGATAAAACGGGGATAACTTTCCAGCCAACCATTTGAGCAGAAGCGGGGTTTGTCCCGTGCGCTGACATTGGGATGAGACAAATGTTGCGGTGGCCTTGACCGTTCTCACGGTGATAACTGGCGATAGATAAAAGGCCAGCATATTCACCCTGTGCGCCTGAATTTGGCTGCATGGAAATCGCGTCATACCCTGTCACATCGCAGAGCTTATTTGAAAGGTCTTCTATCATTTCCATATATCCAGCCGCTTGGTCACGCGGGATGTACGGATGCAACAAGGAAAACTCGTCCCAGGATACAGGCATCATTTCAGCGGCGGAATTCAATTTCATGGTACATGATCCCAGCGGAATCATCGCGCGATCAAGTGCAAGATCACGGTCAGCCAAACGCCGCATATAACGCATCATCTCGGTTTCAGCCCGGTTCATGTGGAACACAGGATGAGTCAGATAATCCGATGTGCGGATCAACTTTTGCGGCACATAATAATGCGGAGTATAATCCTTGTCCTCGCGATCGATGCCAAATGCGCGCCACACGGCCTCAATGGTGGCAGGGCGCGTGCGTTCATCCAAGGTAATGCCAATTTGGCTGGTCCCGACGGCGCGTAAATTAATTCCTTCGTCTATCGCTGATTTCATCACGGCAGCTTGTAGAGGCCCAACCTCAACAGTGATCGTGTCAAAAAAGGCGGCGGGCCTTACTTCGAAGCCTGCGCTCTTAATACCTTCGGCCAGTCGTGCGGTTTTGCGATGAATGCGTTGGGCAATCGCCTTCAGCCCACTGGGGCCATGAAATACTGCATAAAAACCGGCCATAACAGCCAGCAGTGCTTGTGCTGTACATACGTTTGAAGTCGCTTTTTCGCGACGTATGTGTTGTTCACGTGTTTGCAGTGACAATCGGTAAGCACGGTTGCCGTGGCTATCAATGGAGACGCCAACAAGCCGCCCTGGCATAGAGCGTGCAAAGCGTTGTCTGGTCGCCATGTAAGCAGCGTGTGGACCACCATAGCCAACAGGTACGCCAAACCGTTGCGTACTCCCGATCGCAATGTCTGCCCCCATCGCGCCGGGTTCTTTAAGTAACGTCAGCGACAGAGGGTCGGCCGCGATGATCCCGATTGCTTTGGCTTCATGAAGCTGTTCAATTTCGGAGGTGAAATCGCGCAAGTGTCCGTAGGTGCCTGGATATTGAAAAATGGCGCCATAAACCGCAGTTGCGTCAAGGTCCTCAGGCTTGCCCACCGTGATTTCAATGCCCAAGGGGGCCGCACGTGTCCGCATTACAGCAATGTTTTGCGGATGACAGTTCTCGTCGATAAAAAAGCCTTTAGCTTTGGTCTTTGCCACCCGCTGGGCCATCGTCATGGCCTCGGCACAAGCCGTGGCCTCGTCCAGAAGCGACGCATTCGCGACTTCCAAACCTGTTAGGTCTGAGACCATTGTTTGGAAGTTCAAAAGCGCTTCTAGTCGGCCTTGCGAGATCTCGGGCTGGTAGGGGGTGTACGCCGTATACCAAGCAGGGTTCTCAAAGATATTTCGTTGGATCGCGGGTGGCGTCACCGTGCCATGATAACCTTGACCAATAAGGGAGGTTAGAACTTTGTTCTTAGATGCGGTGACCTTCATGTGATGTAACAATTCACGCTCAGACATGGGTTTGCCAAATTCAAGCGGATCGCTTTGTCGGATCTTAGCAGGAAGCGTCTCATCAATGAGCGCATCTAGATCGCTAGCCCCAACGACTTTCAACATCTCGGTCATTTCGGCAGGTGATGGTCCGATGTGACGTCGGTTGGCAAAATCATATGGTAGATAGTCGGTGGGGGTAAAGGTCATGTCTGGCTCCGGGAATTTAAGAGATCAAAGCGTTGTAGGTTGCTTCGTCCATGTAGCTGTCCATCTGTGAGGCATCAGATGGTTTGATCTTGAAGAACCAACCAGCGCCAATGGCGTCTTCGTTTGCGAGGGCAGGATTGTCGGCCAAGGCTGAATTGACTTCGACAATTTCACCATCGATAGGTGACATAATATCAGACGCGGCCTTTACGCTTTCGATGACGACAACTTCTTCGTCCTTGGTCACAGTGGTGCCAACTTCGGGTAATTCGACGAAAACAATATCGCCCAATTGCGTTGTCGCATGTTCGGTAATTCCGACAACGATAAGATCATCCTCAGGGCGTAGCCATTCGTGTTCTTCAGTGAATTTCATGTGTTTTTCCATACTCTAGCGTTTGAAGTTTGCGGGTAGAAAGGGAAGGGATGTGACGGTGACGGGTAAGCGTTTGCCCCGTAATTCACCATATAAGACAGTCCCGGGTTGATGCAGGCCGTCAGCGACGAGGCCCATTGCAACGGGGCCACCAATTGAGGGGCCAAAGCCTCCGGATGTGATGATCCCAATTTGTTCGCCGCCATTTTCAGATTGAAACAATGGCACATCGTGACGCATCGGGGCACGGCCTTCGGGCTTTAATCCTACGCGGTGCCGTGTGACACCTTGATCTAATGCGGGTAGGATGATTTCGGACCCTGGGAAACCGCCCGCACGTGCGCCATCAGTTCGTCTGACCTTCTGGATCGCCCACGTCAATGATGCCTCGACAGGGTTTAAACTATCGTCCAGATCTTGACCGTACAGACACAGCCCCGCTTCGAGCCGTAAACTGTCGCGCGCGCCAAGACCAATTGGTTCGACATCTGCATGTGAAAGCAAGCGTTTCGCCAATGCCTCGGCCTGCGCTGTCGGGACCGAAATTTCATAACCATCTTCACCGGTATATCCTGAACGCGATACCCAGCACTCGCTTCCCGCAAGCGACAGCGAGGTCACATCCATAAACCGCATATTTGCAGCCATCGGGTTTAGTTCTGATAAGACGGCTTGGGCACTGGGACCTTGCAGGGCAAGCAATGCGCGATCTGTAATTTCCGTAATTTGAACACCCGACAGCTTAGCCTTCATATGGGCAAGGTCAGTAATCTTGCATCCCGCGTTCACGACCATAAAGATATGGTCCCCACGGTTCGCAAGCATCAGGTCATCCAAGATGCCCCCTGTATCATTGGTCAAGAAACCATATCGTTGCCGATCAGGCTTAAGGCCCAAGATATCGACGGGGATCAACGTTTCTAGCGCCATGGCCGCGGTTGGGTAATCAGCGCCTTTGATGATGACTTGGCCCATGTGACTGACGTCAAATAAACCAGCCTTGGTCCGAGTGTGTATATGCTCTTGCATGACGCCCATCAGATATTGAACAGGCATCGAATAACCTGCGAATGGCACCATCTTAGCACCAAGGGCAACATGAAGGTGATGCAACGGGGTTTGCAATAGCTCAGACATCGAAGGCCTCTCATCTACAATAGCCGCCCAGATATTCTGTTATCTTGCGGCACCACTTTGGCGCAAAAGTATAACTTTCACGCGTGATGCCCCCTCTGTCCACTTGCCTGAGATTGCTATCCCTTCGGCGGGCTTACGTTTAAAAGCCACTCTCCAGAGTCTTCGTATCGACATAGGTCCGGTTGCCTGAGAGTTTCCGGGGCGGTTGCTCCTTCGGCACCAACTGTGTTGGTTCTCCCTACGTCGATTTGACGCATGTCTACCAGTTAGAAGCTGATATGCAAGAAGTTTCGCACTCGATTAGGTTTTTCGGGTGTAACTAAGTCTACATCGTCGCGTCCAAAGGCGACTATTATTTTATCATTGCCGTCTATTAACATGTAAATCACTGAAAACGATCCTAAGCGTATTCAATGAATTGAGTGCGCAGATTTTTGCACACAGCGGCTGCTAAGTTGCTGAATATCCTCACCGCGATTAGACGAGAGCAAGCGAGAAGCCCTTCTATGCAAACTTAAAAACAACGGGTACAGTCACGCGAGAAAAACTCAACAGGCTCCGGTAAGGGGCGGTTCAATACGATGATAATTCAGGAGTCCCAAGCAGATGAGCTTTCTTGGAATTGACCTAGGCACGTCTGGACTACGTGCTCTTCTTGTTAACGACGAAGGGCAATCGATTGGGTCAGCTGAAAGTAAGTACGAGGCCTCTCACCCAGAATTCGGTTGGTCCGAGCAATCACCGGACCAATGGATTGCAGCACTGGATTCGGCATTCGCGGAATTAGCTGCCAAATTTGATGAATTCAGATCAGTGCGCGGAATTGGTGTCGCGGGTCACATGCATGGTGCGACGCTTTTGGATGCTTCTGGCGAGGTTCTGCGCCCGTGTATTTTGTGGAATGATACACGAGCTGAAAAAGAAGCCGCCCTGTTGGATCAAAGCCCTCAAGTGCGTGAAATATCTGCAAATATTGTCTTTCCTGGGTTTACAGCTCCCAAGCTCTTATGGGTAAAAAACAATGAACCAGAAGTGTTCGAAAAGGTGGCCAAAGTTCTACTACCAACGGCCTATCTCAATTACTATTTAACCGGCGAACCTGTTGCAGACATGTCCGATAGCGCGGGCACATCTTGGCTTGATGTAGGCAAGCGCGCATGGTCTGACCACCTTCTTAATCTCGGTGCAATGACCAAGGATCAAATGCCTAGGCTTGTCGAAGGCTGTGCTCCGGCGGGTGTGTTACGCCGTGAACTTAGCGAACGGTGGGGGTTTTCTGCACAGGTTATCGTATGCGGAGGTGCAGGAGACAATGCTGCAGCCGCTTGCGGTATTGGCGTGTTAAATGAGGGCGACGGATTTGTCTCTTTGGGGACTTCGGGTGTTGTACTGGTCGCGCGCGACAAGTTTAACCCGGCCCCAGAAACTGCGCTGCATACCTTCTGTCACGCAGTCCCAGATCAATGGTATCAAATGGGGGTTATGCTATCGGCAACTGACAGTCTCAATTGGTTATCCCTCATCACGGGGACATCACCCAAGGATTTGACGGATGCACTGGGCACCAATCTTCAACCTCCCACAACGGTAGGTTTTCTGCCTTATCTGTCGGGTGAACGCACACCGCATAACGATGCGCACATCCGAGGCGGTTTTACAGGCCTTGCGACCAGCACAGGAAGAGACGATCTGACGCGCGCTGTGTTAGAAGGCGTATGCTTTGGCCTAAAGGACTCACTGGAAGCCCTAAAGGTGACGGGTGTGCAAGTTGATATTTTGACCGCAATTGGAGGCGGTAGTGCATCGACGTACTGGGTGAAGTTGTTGTCGACTATTCTCGGAGTGTCTTTGCGAATCCCAGAAGGCCGTGAATTTGGTGCTGCCCTAGGTGCCGCGCGCCTTGCGATGATTGCTGTCACGGATGCGCAACCTAGTGATGTCATTCGAGAACCTGAAACCGGGGCGATCATACATCCCAATTCCGATCATCTAACCGCATTCGAGGATTCCTACGCACGATACCGCACGGCTTATTCTGGGTTAAAAGTCATTCAATGACAGGTCGACTGCATTTGGTAATCGAATAAGGGAAACTGCTATGACAACTCTCCCGTCGAGACCTTCTTCAAATCCATCAAAGCAGAGCTGATCTGGCAAACCCGCAGGGTCGCTGAACTGGCCATCTTCGAATACATCAATGGCGTCGATAATCCACGTCGCCACCATTCAGTACTGGGTTGGGCTTTAAGTGGTACGAGTTACGAATCGATGTCGTCGATTTTCAGGAAATAGTGTCTTTTCTTGATTTCATAAGTCGAGTGCCACATTTCAGCCGTATTTGAGGCGTGAATTTGCCATTAAACCGCCAGCTCAAGGTCTTGCTTAGATGGGGAGTACCTTCAAAAGTAAGGACTGGGTGTTGATACTTTGAGCAATTTTATCTGTTAAGGCCTCGTTTATATTCCTTTCTGTATTCCGAAAGTGGGTGAACAGAAAGGTGGTGGATTATGGCTGCGCAAGGCAACGAAGCTCCGACTATTATCAAACGTAAAAAGGTCTCGGGTGGGGACGGTCACCATGGTGGGGCATGGAAGGTTGCTTATGCGGACTTTGTGACTGCGATGATGGCTTTCTTTCTTTTGATGTGGCTGTTGAATGCAACCACGGAAAAACAACGTAAGGGATTGGCGGATTATTTCTCTCCCTCTATCCCGCTTAGTCGAGTGTCTGGTGGTGGGAATGGCGCCTTTCAAGGCGACACGATGTTTAGTGAAGATGTGAAACTGCAGTCTGGTATTGGGGCGACCAAAGAAAACCCTACTGATGCGTCTCGTGCGCAAGGGGATTCAGGTGTTGCAGAAAGCACTGAAAATGAGGCGCTCAAAAAGATAGAAGAAGAGCTTTTGGGTCGTGGCGGAGAGAGCATGGTGAGCACAGAGCTGGCACGACATATTGTAACACGTGTGACAGATGAAGGTTTAATCATCGAGTTGTTTGAAACCGAACAGGCCAAGTTATTCGAAGCTGGAACCGATGTTGCCACACCATTGTTGCGAGACTTGTTGCGCATGGTCACGCGAGTGAGTGCTAAGGTGGAAAACGATCTCGCGATTGGTGGTCACGTCCAATCCTCTCCGTTGGTTGTCGCTGATAATCCAGTATGGGCGATTTCACATGCACGGGCGGATGTCTCACGGGAATTACTGCAGGTCGCGGGCCTACCAGCTGACCGTATTGCCCGTGTTACAGGGTTTGCGGATCGTAAGTTAGCAAGCGCCAATCCAATGTCGGTTCGAAACAACCGCATCGAAATTACGATGCTGCGTAGTAAATAAGAGTTCAACAATTGCAGCTAACATTTAGATCGAATTTTATCTGTTAGCTGCTCGTTAAGTTCGTGTGCTGTAAAACGAGATCATTAAATTTGATGCAGCAGAAAGGCGTATCTATGACAATTTCCTCGTCGCTCAATGCCGGAGTATCTGGACTGATGGCGAACGCCACAAAGTTGGCCACAATTTCAGATAATATCGCGAACGCAAATACTTCAGGTTACAAGCAAGTATCCACAGAGTTCTATTCCATGGTACTTGGTTCTGAGAGTGGGTACTCAGCAGGTGGAGTAACGGCGAGTACAACACGCGGAATTAGCGAGAGTGGCTCCCATATTTCAACGGACAGCTCGACAGATATTTCTGTTACAGGCAATGGGTTCATTCCTGTAGCTGACCTTACAGAAGTTGAATCCGGGGAAGATCCCGCGATGTTGTTAACCAGTACGGGTTCATTTTCGACGAATGCCGATGGATACCTATCGACTTCATCAGGTTTGGTTTTGATGGGGTGGCCGGCAACGAATGGAGAAATCGGTACCGTATCACGTGACTCCGATGCATCGTTAGAACCTATTCAGTTCAATCCTAGCCAAGTTTCCGCAGATCCGACAACAGCTATAACACTTAGCGTGAATTTGCCTGCTACAGAAACTGAGGAAACATCCGCGGGTAATTCATACGAAATAAACCCGGAGTATTTTGATAACCTTGGTGGTTCAGAAAACTTAACCGTTGAATTTGTGCCGACAGTTCCTGCGGCAGGTAGCCCTGCATCGAATGAGTGGACTATGATCATCACAGATAGTGCAACGGCTGGTGGTGCGACAACGATTGGTGAATACACGTTGACGTTTAATGACAGCCGCACGGATGGTGGTACATTAGCATCTGTCGCAACGACAACGGGTACAGCATATGATGCGACTTCCGGGAGTGTTATTGTCACGACAGCCAGTGGTGAAATCGAGATCAC
The DNA here is from genome assembly GCA_947499635.1 of uncultured Paracoccaceae bacterium. Lineage (GTDB taxonomy): Bacteria > Pseudomonadota > Alphaproteobacteria > Rhodobacterales > Rhodobacteraceae > Epibacterium. The sequence goes on from CANMPD010000015.1 coordinate 15,888, forward strand.
TATCGGTGAAATCGGATCAGCCGGTGGAATGACACAAGTAGATGCAGATTTTACCGGGGTTACTTCGGAAAATGATGGATCTGCTGCTGCCAATTTCGAAGGAGTTGAAATTGATGAAAGTGGCATGGTTTATGCGCTGTATGACAATGGAACGAGCCGTCTAGCCTATCAAGTGCCTTTGGCGAATATGTCAAATGCTGATGGAATGGAGACTTTTAATTCCCAAACCTATGCAATCTCCAATGACTCCGGTGCCTTCTATTTATATGACGCAGGTAATGGACCAGCAGGGTCAATCGACAGTTATAGCCTTGAAGAATCGACTGTAGATATTGCGGGTCAGTTGACCGACATGATCGTCACTCAGCGTGCTTATTCTTCCAATGCAACGGTGATCCAAACTGTAGATGAAATGTTGCAAGAAACCACGGGTCTCAAGCGATAACGGTCCATTTTTCAAGCGTCGGTAGCACTGACGCTTGAAACTTCCCCCCCGTTTCACAGAAGGTGATTCACGGATGACACTTACTTCAGCACTTAATAGTGCGATGACAGGCATTACCGCTGTCAGTAAACAAACCTTTGTCGTTTCTGATAACATTGCGAATGCTTTGACTGACGGGTATTATACACGATCAGTTGATACGACTTCAAATGTGTATGGCGGCGTTGACATTGGAGCGGTCTCTCGCTCTGTTGATCCCGCGATTCAAAAAAGTGTGCGTTCTGCTGAAGCGTCCTTTGCATCGGCAACAGTCATGGAAGACTTTCGCAGCGGTGTTTCGGATGTTCTTGGTACTGTAAACGACGATTTCTCATTATCTCAGAGATTAACAGATTTTGAATCTGCAATAATCGAAGCGACATCTCTTCCTGATTCCGATGCACGACTGAATGATATCGCGATGCAGGCCGAAGAGCTTGTCGCGTCCATTAATACTGCGGCCGATGGGATCTCTGATTTAAGGAATGCCTCGGAAAATTCGATATCTGGTTTGATTAGTACCCTCGAGCAGAGTCTCAGTACTGTTGATCAGCTCAATGATGATATTTTAGCTGCTAAAGTATCTGGTTTAGATACCGCTTCACTTGAAGATCAACGAGATAATGCAATCGACACAGTCAACTCGATTATTCCAGCGCAGATATACGAACACGATAACGGTTCTCTCGCGCTTTATACTCAAACCGGTACTAAGCTTTTAGACAATGGTTCTGTTGCTGAATTTTCCTTTGAGGAGACCTCAATCGTTACACCCTATATGACCCAAGACAATGGGCTTCTGTCAGGGTTGGAAATCGATGGTAAGGCAATCGACACTTCAATCACCGGTCCTCTTGCTGGTGGCGAGCTCGCAGCTCAGTTCTATGTACGAGATGTTGCTGCAGTAGAAGCGCAAGATGATTTAGATGTGTTTGCAGGCAATTTGATTGAGCGTTTTCAGGATAGTTCGGTTGACGCTACATTGGGACCAACCGATGCTGGCCTGTTTACTGATAGTGGCGCTTTCTACGATACCGCTGATGTAACAGGTATTGCCAATCGCCTTGTCCTGAACAGCAGTGTTTCGTTGACGGGTGATGCTGAAACTTGGCGTTTACGCGATGGTTTGAATGCAGTTGGTATTGGCCTCACAGGTGATACTACGACTTTAAACGCGTATTTAGGGGCTCTTTCTGAGCAGAACACTGTGACATCTCTTGGGATTGGGACGGGTGATTACACAGCGTTTGACATGGTTTCGAACGTTCTTACGTATCATACGCAACAAGCGACGTGGAGTGAGGCGGAACTTACATATACGTCAACGGTTTACCAAGAGGTATTGGGGGCCGAGTTCGAGCTTGGGGTTGATACAGACGCTGAAATCCAAAAGCTCATGGTGCTTGAAACGATATACGCAGCCAACGCTCAGATTATTCAGGCGGTGGATGAGATGCTCGATCAGATAATGGGAATCTAGAACAATGATGGTACAATCTTTCGGAGATATGTCACAATATCTGCTCTTGCGTACGCGTAGTGTTGACTTGAACGATACATTGAGCACCCTGACAGAGGAGTTGAGCACCGGAGTTGCATCCGATCTGCCTGCCCAACTTGGTGGAGATTTGGGGTTTGTTGTGGATCTAGAGCGCTCTATTTCCAACATGGATAGCTATCAAGTTACCGCGCAGGAAACTGCATTATTTGCAACGACTGCGCAAACTTACCTCACACGTATTAGTGACAATATGGGGGCGCTGAGCTCAGATATATTGGGGACATCCGTCGGAACAAGTGATGCAACCACTCAGAGCTTGGCAGGTCAGGCGCGAAATCACTTAGAAAGTACCATTTCAAATTTGAATGGCCAGCTTTCCGGACGTAGCCTTTTCGCAGGTATCGATACATCTTCTGTCGCTTTGGAAGGCGCTGATACGATGATGACTGCGCTCGAAGCGGAAGTTGCAGGCTTGACTGATCCTGATGATATTGTCACCGCAGTTGAAAATTGGTTCGATGACCCGGCAGGTTTTGATACGATCATGTACAACGGATCGTCGTCGGATATGGCACCTGTTCGTATCGGGGCAACAACTGATGTGTCAATTGGCGTACGTGCTGATGATGAGCGACTGAAAGATGTCATGAAGGGTCTGGCGGTTGCAGCGCTTGCAGACGAAGATTCTATGGGCTTATCCGAGACCGAAGCAGCAAATCTGATGGATCGCGCAGGGCTTGAACTTGTGAATGCGCAATCGAGCCTCATCGATTTGCAGGCCGATTTGGGTTTTGTTGAACAACGTATCGAGGAGGCTCAAACCTTGAATGCGGCTGCGCTAACGTCGATGAGCGTAACCTTGAATGATCTAATCTTAGCAGACCCTGCAGAAACGGCGACACGTATTGAAGAGGTCGAGTTCCAATTGCAAGCATTGTATACTGTGACAGCACGTTTGTCTGATCTTAACCTGTTGAACTACGTATGATGATTAGACTTTTTCACACATTACTTTTGGTTCTCATGTTGCCAACATTGGCAAGTGCGAACTCCATCCGGTTAAAGGATCTAGTCGAATTCGACGGGGTCCGTGGAAACGATCTGGTTGGGTATGGTTTGGTTGTCGGTCTCGATGGGACCGGCGACGGCCTTCGAAACTCACCATTTACCGAAGACATTATGGGTAACATTCTAGAACGTCTCGGTGTGAACGTTACAGGTGAGGATTTTCGCCCGAACAATGTCGCGGCAGTTTTTGTAACGGCGACTTTACCTCCGTTTGCACGCGTCGGTTCGACCATTGATACGACAGTTTCGGCGATTGGGGATAGTTCCAGTCTTCTTGGCGGCACGCTGATTATGACGCCGTTGAACGCTGCAGATGGTCAGATCTATGCTGTGGCACAAGGGACCATTTTAGCGGGTGGGGTCGTTGCGGAAGGCGAAGCTGCACAAGTAACGCAGGGAGTTCCAACCTCAGGGGTGATACCATCTGGTGCGCGTGTCGAGCGTGAGATTGACTTTGAATTGTCGTCTTTGTCCACCATGAGACTTGCTTTGCGTGAACCAGATTTCACGACGGCAGGCCGTATCGAGCGTGCGGTGAACCGTGAGTTTGGTCGAAATGTTGCAATTATGCGCGACTCGGGCACGGTTGAGATCGATATCCGAGCAACCAATGCGCGTTCAACAGCACATGCCGTTGGACGGATGGAGAATGTCCTGGTTGAACCTGAACGCAAGGCGCGTGTGGTTGTAGACCAACGGTCTGGAACGATCGTTATGGGTAGTGATGTACGTATTTCGCACGTGGCTGTCGCGCAGGGTAACTTGACACTTAGCATCGAAGAAGCGCCTTTGGTTGTGCAGCCAAATCCGTTTACGAATGGTGAGCAAGTTGTTGTGCCGCGCACGGCAGTCGGTATTCAAGAAGACGTAGACGTACAGTTGGCTGAAGTGCGCGAGACAACGTCCTTGTCAGAGGTCGTAGCTGGTCTCAATGCACTTGGTGTATCGCCGCGTGACATGATCGATATTCTCAAGAGCTTAAAAGCAGCCGGCGCGTTGCACGCTGAGTTTGTTGTAAGGTAAATTGATAAGACGCGCTCTATGTTGGGGCGCGTCTTAACTTAGGATGTGGAACCTAAGATGTTAAGCGTTCAAAAGGAACTAAGGCGCCATTAAAGCATACGCAGGTTCCCGCGCAGCTTTGTGCCGATTTTATCGCTTGGGCGACATCATCAGTTTGCAGCAGTTCCGCGAAATAACCACCATTAAATGAGTCGCCAGCAGCCGTAGTGTCCACAACTCCCGAGACAGGTGTGACAGGGTGTAACGAGAATTCACCATCGTGCAACACGAGTGTCGCGTCTTCACCGTTTTTCACGATAATCTGCGTGGCACCTAGGGCTTGGTATCGCTTTGCTGTATCTTCAGGAGTTGCATCGCCAAACCACACCTGTTCATCTTCAAAGCTAGGCATCACAATATTCGAGATGCTGGCCGCCTTTGAGATAACAGTGCGCATACGATCCATATCGTTCCAAAGTCTAGGTCGGATATTGGGGTCGAATGCCAGCTTCGCATTAGGGCGGGTGTTATCACGAAGCCCGTTCAGCAAGCGTTCGCAGTCGGTATCTGATAAAATTGCCAAAGTTATGCCGGACAAAAAAACCAAATCGCTTTCGCGAACTTTTGCCCATAAGGTTTCGGCATCCTGCATCAATTTTCGTGCAGCAGAAGTGTCACGCCAGTAGCTAAAGCTGCGTTCTGCGCCGTCTAAGTGGATCATATACAATCCAGGAACACGATCTGAGATTATTGGTGATGACGCACAGCTGATGCCGGCATTCTCAATGAATTCTTTCATTTTGATGGACATAGCATCGTTGCCAAATCCAGAATGAAAAGCCACGTTCCATTCAGAACCAAGGGCCGCGCGTGCATACCATAAGGTATTAAAAACATCTCCGGCGAAACTTTTGTCGAGTTGTCCCTCATTACGTGGGGACAATTCGACCATACATTCACCGATACCTAAAATGGTTGACATTATGCGTCCTTATAGTTGACAAAAATCAGTTGGAAAAGTTACTAATTTTACAACTGTAGTCAAGCGAAACGGCACCAAATAGTGTGTTTGCCTAGCTTAAGCTGTATTGGAGACCCTACTATGCCGCAACCAATGAACTCTGCATCCGATTGGATGACATCTGGCCCCGGGGCTAAACGTCGGATTCTTTGCACTGATGAAATCCTAATGTTAGTTGAATTCAGCTTTGAAACTGATGGAAATGCAGATCCGCATCACCACATGCATACGCAAAGCACGTTTGTGACAAAGGGGAAGTTTCAGTTTACTGTTGGTGGTGAAACTCGAATTTTAGAACCCGGTGACAATCTGATCATTCCATCCAATACAGTTCATTCTTGTGTTTGTCTTGAAGCCGGAACCTTGGTTGATAGCTTCTCGCCTCCACGTCAGGATTTCATGGACGCGCATGGTTTGGAATTGGCTGAGTGATCTATCTATAAAATTTGAACTGGCGAAAAGGTGGCATATATGTTGCCTTTTCTTTTAAATCACTCTCGATTTGTACCTTCAAATACGCGTTTACGGGCATTTTCAATATGAGCGCGCATTGCGTTACGAGCCGCCATAGGATCGCCAGCTTTTATCGCATTGTAGATCGCATAGTGCTCACTTTGAACGAGCTCAAGCCGTTCCTGAGGCTTGGTCAGCGATAGATTTCTGGTCAAATTCATGCCTGTTAAGATATTTGCCTGCATCGAACGCCGCGCTGCAAGAAAGTACTTGTTATCAGCAGCCATGCAAATTGCGACATGAAATGTTTCATCTGCATCCACACCAAGCTCACCATGGCGGATACAACGATCTAGCTCTTGTAAAGTTGAGCTAAGGGCTTCTATGTCTGAATCTGTGCGTCGCGTTGCTGCGATATAAGCGGTTTCGCCTTCGATTGCCTCTCGGAATTCAAATGTGCGTTGTATATCGGCGATGGACCCAACTGGTGCAAAATCCAAGATGGCCCCATCAGGGCGACGCTGGATGTATGATCCAGAGCCGCGCCGGGAAACGATGACACCGTCTTCTCTGAGCTGTTTTAAAGCTTGACGTAAAACTGGGCGGGAGACTTGCAACTGTTCGCTTAACGCGTGTTCTGTTGGCAACTTGTCTCCCACCGAGAAATGGTCGTCCACAATCATGCCAAGCACCCGTTCATACACCTGGTCTGAGAGAGTACGATTACGCGGTGTCCGCTTGGTGATTGTTTGTTCCATTGTCGTCTATCTTCCTTTTTGTTCTCTCCACGCGGCGAATTTGACTTTTGTTTCTGGATCAGTTGGTGGGTACAGACCAAAGGTTGACGCACCATTTTGGACCATCTCGATCACAAAATCCTCAAAAACAGTCATTTCTACAGCTTCTGCTGCCACATCGTCCGCGATATTTGCGGGGAGCACTACCACACCTTCGTTGTCGCCGACAATCACGTCACCGGGAAACACGGAAACTCCGCCGCAAGCAATAGCCTCGTTGATGCCGACTGCATGGTGTTTGGTCAGGTTTGTGGGTGCACTAGGCTGTTTGTGGTAGGCTGGCATGTCCATAGCTGCGATTTCAGGCGCATCACGAAAGCCACCATCTGTTACAACACCATTACAGCCCAAAACATCAAGACGGGTTACAAGAATAGAGCCGGCAGAGGCAGCGGTTGCATCTCCACGTGAATCGATCACAAAAACCGCACCCTTAGGGCATTCTTCAACACCTTTACGTTGCGGATTTTCACGATCCGCAAAGGATTCTAATCCGTCTAAATCTTCACGCGCGGGAATATAACGCAGTGTATATGCAAAACCCACCATGTTTTGGCCGGGGTTCATACGTTGAGCGCCTTGAATATAAACGTTTTTAAACCCGCGTTTAAACAATGCGGTGGTTAGTGTTGCCGTGCTGACCTGCATCAGCTGGTCGTATAAATCTTGCGCGAGTTCGGTCATTTGTCAACTTTCAAGGTCAGCTAAATCGCGGGGATGTCCCCTGTTTCATCGTTAGTTCATAAAAGTTTAGGGTAAAGTTGTCAATTGTTGTAACGGCTGTTGTAATCTATTTGCAAACATCTTTTCTTGAGTTTGTAGGACGACTATTGGTTACGTTTTCCTGCAGACACAGTGGGTTAACGCTATGTCTGCAAGGCTGGTGGCAGCACAGTGCAGCTCTCCTAATTAAATGTAGTGGGCATCACGAGCTTGGGTAACCACAGCGCGATGTTGGGGAAGAGAATGACCAACAGTAGAATTAACAACATCGGAGCGAGGATGATGGCCACATCTCGCATGACTTGGACAACATTCATGCCACCAATGGCTGCGGATATGAGTAAACATAGCCCATAAGGCGGAGTGACCAATCCGAAAGCCAAAGAGATAATCCCAATTATGGCAAAAACCACGGGGTGAATATCTGCCGCTTGTGCGACTGGTAAAAGCACTGTGCCTAGGATGATAATTGTCGGTATTGCGTCGATAAACAGGCCAAAGAAGAGGAATAGACTGGCAATGATTATTGCGGTTCCAAAGCCGCCAAATTGCAAGCTGGTCATGAAATCAACAATCAGGCGGGGAACGTTGAAAAATGCGAGGAGCCAACCAAATGCCGAGGCTGTCCCGATGGCAAACAGTGAAATGGATGCAAAACGACCGGTGTCATATAGGATAAAACCTAGGTCGCGCATAGTTACGGTGCGATATACGAACATCCCAAGAAATAACGCATAACCTGCGGCGATAATCGCGCTTTCGGTCGGGGTTACGATACCGCCCACAATACCGCCCACCACCAGAACAGGGGTCAAAAGGGCAAGGAAGGCACCGCGAAAGGCTGTCCATATTTTGCACAGTGTTGGGACTTCGACGATGGGATAATTATAGACGCGCGCGTAGCCGTACACTGTGGCCATTAGTGCCAGACCGATCATAAGACCAGGGGTTGCACCGGCAAGAAACAAAGCTCCTACGGAGGTTTGCATGACGCCACCCCATACGATCATAAGAATCGAGGGCGGTATAATAACGCCCATAACGGATGAACATGCGGTAATTGCGATTGCGAAACGGGTATCATATCCCTCTTTTTGCATTGCAGGGATCAAGATTTTACCACAACCAGCCGCGTCTGCGGTGGATGAGCCAGAAATGCCCGCGAACAACATCGATACGGCGACATTCACATGGCCCAGACCACCTGGCATCCAACCTGTCAAAACACGCGCAAGCGAGATCAACTTATCGGTGATTTGCCCTGAGTTCATCAAATTCGCAGCCAACAAAAAGAACGGCACAGCGAGCAAAATGAACGAATTATACGATTGAAACATACGATCTAACACGATGAACGGTGTTAGGCGCAGATCCAGCAGAACGATGGGGATTGTGGCGATGCCCAATGCAAAAGCGACGGGAATACGCATGGCAACCAAAAAGATAAAGCCACCGACCAAGATAGCGCAGGCAAGCCCGGTTGAAACAATCATGACGTGGGCTCCTGCTGCGCAGCGCGAAACTGAGCGATGGTTTCATATATGCGATAGCCGCAAAAAAGGGTCCAGACGGCGCCAGCGATAGGGACTGAGATGAAGGTGATCAACATATTTGCCCGCATCATCGTGGATTTTTGAATGTTGCCAAATTCAGCGTATTCAATGCCGTACCATGCGAATATTAAGCCAAAAGACATTACGGCGATCATCACAAAGAGAGTTTGCATTAGCTTTAGGACAGGGTGCTTGGCGTCGGGAATGACTTGAACGTCGAAATGTGTGCCATCCCATACGGCGACCATTGAGCCGATCATTACGATCCATACAAAGATAAACGTGGCCAGTTCTTCGGTCCACAAATAGACAGGAATTATTCCCGTATAACGCGCCAAGACTTGCATGCTGACGGGGACTGCCAAGACGCCGATAAGGCATGCCAATAGAACGCGCAACGCGGCGCAGAAATTTTCGAGTAGACGACCGGTCATTGTAGCTCCGTTTAAATAAAACCACCGGGCCTTAGGTGCACCGGTGGTTTCGGGTCATATCGGATTTATTGTGCGCGGATTGCGTTCAAAAGGTCCGTTGCGCCCAGTTCGGCCGCATAGGCGTCTTGTACTGGGATCACCATATCGAGTAGTTTTTCACGGCCTGCAAATTCAGTGACGTGGACTTGGCCAGCGTCGATCATTTGCTGCATTTTTTCCGCGTCTTGGCTGCTCTCTAGTTGGCGACCAAAGGCACCGGCTTCCACGCCAGCTTCCAAAACAGCCGTTTGGAGTGCTTCGGGCAATTTGCGGAAGGTTTTTTCTGCAACCACAATTGGGCGAACAGTTATAGCATGTTTAGTGAGCGTGATATTTGGCGCTACTTCGTAAAACTTGAGGTTCTGAATAGATGCGGCTTCGTTTTCAAATCCTGCAATGACGCCTGTTTGGATCGCATTGTAGACTTCGTTATATGCAATCGCAGAAGGGGCGGCCTGGATGGCTGAAAAGATTTGTGCCTGAATTGGCGCACCCATCACGCGCATCTTGTGACCTGTTAAGTCGTCGATATTTGCAATTGCATCAGCGGATGCCAAGTTTCGAACACCGCCACCAGCATAACCAATGACGCGAATATCTGCTTTGTCGAGTAGCTCGGCTTCTAGTGGTGCCATAACGCCCGATGAAAGGGCAGTGTTCCAATGGGCTAGATCACGAAACAGGAACGGCATGTCCATGAGCGGGATAGATGGCGCGAATGTTGCCATGTTAGATGGCGCCATGATTGCGTAATCAATTGCGACACCTTGCTGTAGGAACGTTACGAAATCGCTTTCATCCCCCAATTCACCATTGAGGCGCAGGTCAAATTCAATTTCCCCGTCATAGTTCTCGCTTACCAGCTTTTCGAACTGACGTAACGTCTTGGTGTAGGCGTGCTCTTCATCGAATAAGCTCGCACCGCGCAGTGTAATGGAATCTGCCGATGCAATAGATGTTGTTAATGCTGATGCTGCAATGGTCGCACCAAAAATTCGCGTAAAGCGTGTGTAAATAGTCATGATATCCTCCCAGAATAAGCCCGATCTCTCCTCCAAGATCGTTCGAGCTTTGGGTGATTAAGACGTATGAATTTGTAATCTGTCAACTAACATTTGTAATTATTTGCATTGCAAATTTAATATTGCTCGGATACGACGAGGCGAGATTTCGTCCGTTGGAGGGTCTAAATGGCGATATTCACGCGGGAAGTGGGACGTAGTTTTCCTGCATTTAGATTGTATTTTGCTCGTGATGTTTGTGCCGTTTGATTGTGAAATTGGATTTATTATCAGTATGTTGCATAAATAAACGTCAAATGTTTAAAGTGGCTTTCCCCATACATGGTGTTAGACTGACGACATATGAGGTGTGCAACGTTCTTACCTCATCACTTGATGGGCGCGCAGAAGTGTCTGTCCTGGGAGAGAAAGTTGTAAACTGCTTGCAGTTTGCATCGACATTCACAGCTTTTGAGCAGACGGGACTGCCTGTCGATCAAGGCTGTGCTAAGTTTTGAAAACCGGAGGAAACTATGAAATTCAAAGGTAAAGTAGCAATTGTTACTGGTGGTGGTCGCGATATCGGTCGTGCCTGTGTGATGGATTTGGCTGCACAGGGTGCAAAAGTTGCTATTAACTATCATGCGAGCTCCGAGGGTGCAGAATCTGCCGTTGCGGAAATCAAGGCTGCTGGTGGCGAAGCTTTTGCAATGCAAGGTGACATGACCAAAGAAGCGGACGTTCAGGCACTGGTTGCCAAGACTGTTGCAGAGTTCGGTAAAGTTGACATTCTAACACATGTGACGGGCGGTATTCTTGCGCGCGTCAATATGGATGTAATGACGGTCGCTCACTGGCAAGCCGTTATGGATGTGAACCTGACATCTTTTGTTTTGATGGTGCGTGACTGCCTACCGCATATGGGTGAAGGGTCATCTATTGTATCCATCGCGTCCCAAGCAGGTCGTGACGGCGGTGGCGGTGGCGCAACGGCGTACGGTGCTTCCAAAGGTGCAATCATGACGTTAACGCGCGGTTTGGCCAAAGAATTGGGTCCAAAGATTCGCGTCAACTCCCTGTGCCCAGGTATGATCGACACGGATTTCCACAACATCTTTACCAAAGACGAAGTGCGCGCGCATGTTGCGAGTATCACACCGCTCAAGCGTGAAGGTACATCGGAAGAAGTTGCTAAGGCTGCAAGCTTTCTAGCATCTGACGAAGCGTCCTTTATCACCGGCGCAAATGTCGACATCAATGGTGGTTTGGTCTTCTCGTAAGGCTTTGACCGATCATGAATTTTTATGGCGGCCCTTTGTGGTCGCCATGATTTTGGCGGGACCACATCTGCTGGGCCATATTCGACTGGGCTTGATAGCCCATAGCTGAAGGAAAGAATCATGCTGACAGGAAAACATCTGATTGCTGGTGAATGGGTTGAGTCAGAGACCACCTTTGCCAATGAACCGGTCTCTGGTGAGGCGGATCACTTCGCCGTAGGGTCCGTTGAGCTGGTTAACCGTGCGGTGGAAGCTGCCGAAGAGGCCTTCTGGAGCTATGGTTACAGCTCAGGCGCAACACGCGCTGCGTTTTTACGTCGGATTGCCGACGAAATCGACGCACGTGGTGAAGACATCACAGCACAAGGCGTGAAAGAAACAGGCCTGCCTGAGGCACGTTTGAATGGCGAACGTGGCCGTACAGTTGGCCAGTTGCGCTTGTTTGCTGACGTTGTTGAAGAAGGATCTCATCTGGATGTGCGCCATGACGAAGCGCTGCCAGATCGCGCACCGTTGCCACGCCCTGATTTGCGGTTGATGCAGCGCCCAATTGGTCCTGTTGCTGTATTTGGTGCGTCTAACTTTCCGTTGGCATTTTCTACGGCGGGTGGTGACACCGCCGCTGCGTTGGCGGCAGGTTGCCCTGTTGTTGTGAAAGGTCACTCTGCGCATCCGGGGGTCTCTGATATCGTGGCACAAGCCATCGCCGCGGCGATCAAAGCTTGTGACGTCCCTGCGGGCGTCTTTAGCCAGATCCAAGGTGGATCACGTGCGGTTGGAACGGCTGTCGTGCAACATCCACTGATTCGTGCTGTTGGTTTTACAGGCTCTCTGGGTGGTGGTCGTGCCCTGTTCGATCTATGCGCGGCACGTCCAGAACCTATTCCATTCTTTGGTGAACTTGGATCCGTTAACCCGATGTTCATGTTGCCAGAAGCGCTCAAGGCGCGAGGCTCTGCACTTGCGGCGGGGTGGGCACAATCTCTGACGATGGGCGCGGGACAATTCTGCACGAACCCTGGGATCGCGGTTGTGCTTGAAGGGCCAGACGGCGAAGCTTTTGTAAAAGAAGCTGCTGCTGGGTTGGAGCCTGTTGCGGCTCAGACGATGTTAACCAATGGTATTGGCGCGGCTTATCAGGCTGGATGTGACCGTATGAATAATGCAGCTGAGGTTGCGACTGTGCTTCCGGGTGCATATTCAGATCGTGAGGCCTCTCCGGCGTTGTTTACAACCACGGGCGATGCATGGTTAGCAAATGCTGACCTGAGCGAAGAAGTATTTGGTCCGCTGGGCGTTGTCGTAACGGTTCGGGATGCAGCGCAAATGCTTGAGCTTGCACGTTCGCTTGAAGGTCAATTGACATGTACGCTGCACATGGATGCAGGTGATACGGATCAAGCACGTGTGCTTATGCCGACACTTGAACGCAAAGCTGGGCGGGTTTTGGCCAATGGTTTCCCGACGGGCGTCGAAGTGAGTGCGACGATGGTGCATGGCGGTCCATACCCCGCCTCGACAAACTTTGGCGCTACATCCGTAGGGACGATGTCTATCCGCCGTTTCTTGCGTCCTGTGTGCTACCAGAATTTACCAACAGAGATTCTACCTGCTGAATTACAGGCTTAACGGGCTATTTATTGGGTTTACGGACCCATCGTTCTGTCGAGAATTGGCAATACAAAAGGCGGGCTGTTGTGGCTCGCCTTTTGTATTTGGTGGCTTGGTCTAGACCTCAATGCTTGCCAATTTTGGATTATGAGCCTCAAATGAAAGAAGTTGGAGGTGAGATTCGGAGTTCGAATCTTGTGTCTCTCACTCTATTTTACGTCTGAGTGCGTCTGTTTTGGAGGAAAAACGAGCCAATCTCGTAGTTCGACGCATAAGAAAATTACAATATGCTCGAGATTTTAAGTCCAATGTTACTTTGGTTTGGAAATTGTTACACTGAAAAACATCGTAATATCTGATAGATAAGAGGTTTTAGAGGGTAACATTTGTAAAATTAAGATGGTGGATAATGAAAATCTTGTAATTATTTGTAAGTTTATCTAAGGATTACGTGACAAACTTTTGGGAGGAAAACTATGTCACTACGTTTCTCGACATCTATTGCGACTATTGCGGTTGCCGCTGTGTGCGGTTTGACTGTTGCTGGTTCAGCTCAAGCTGAAAACCTGCGCGGCTGGAATGTACACGTTGAAGACTATCCCGTGTCTCACGGCATGGAAGCATTTGTAAAAGAAATCACCGATAAGACAGACAGTGAGATTACTGGGAAAGTTTTCCACGGCGGTGTTTTAGGATCTCAGCCTGACGCGATTGAACAGCTGCGCCTTGGCGCCCTGGATTTTGGTGTATTCAGCATGGGTCCTGTTGGTCAGGTTGTACCTGAAGCAAGCATCGTGTCTCTGCCTTTCATTTTCAGCTCTGTGGAGGCAATGTATGAGCTGATGGACGGTGAAGCAGGCGAAGCGATTAACGCAGGTCTCGAAGCCAAAGGTATCAAAGCACTGGGTTACTATGACGCCGGTGCACGTAGCTTCTATAACTCCAAAAAGGCGATCAATACGCCAGCGGACGTTGAAGGCATGAAAGTGCGCGTCATGAACAACGATTTGTTCGTTGGTATGATTGAAGCGATGGGCGGTAACGCGACACCAATGGCATTCGCAGAGGTTTACCAATCTCTGAAAACCGGTGTTGTTGATGGTGCGGAAAACAATCCACCGTCTTATGAGTCGACCAACCACTTTGAGGTCGCTGGCTTTTATTCATTGTCTCAGCACCTGATCATTCCTGAGTGCCTATGCATGTCTCTGCGTACGTGGAACAAGCTGACACCAGAACAGCAAGAAATTGTTGCTGCAGCTGGTAAGCATTCTACGGATTACCAACGTGAGCTGTGGCAGGAGCGCGAAGTCGCATCCATGGACAAAGTTGTCGATTCAGGCGTCGAAGTGAATATTATTAAAGACAAAGCGCCATTTCAGGCAGCGATGGAACCTGTTTATGCAACCTTCTTGGAAGCAAACCCAGACCTGACACCGTTGGTTGAATTGTTCAGATCTAAATAAATCCTGATCGTTCAAATACAATAATCTCGCCCCCCCCTTCGACCTGATAGGGAGGGGCGTTCCATACTAGGGAGCGGGAATGGCACACTATTCAGAAGATCAGGCGTCACAACATTGGGTGATTACGGCTCAATCATTATTAGCACGTTTGTGCATCTTGGTTGCATCGATCGCGATGGTTGTCCTTGTGGTTACTTTCGGGTGGCTCGTGTTTGGGCGATATGTACTGAACGTAACTCCAACGTGGGTTGAGCAGCTTGCGCTCGTACTAATCTGTTATATTGCATTTATTGGCGCTGCGGTTGGTATCTACGAACAAACGCACCTTGGCGTTACAGTGTTTCGTGATTTGTTGCCGAAACAGATGCGCCGTATTGTCTTACTATTTACGGACGTTGTCCTTGCAGGGTTTGGCTTCTTTATGTTGTCTGCGAGCCTTGAATTATTTGAATTTGGCTGGAGCACACTTTTGCCGATGCTCAATATTCCTGAAAGTATTCGTACACTGCCATCGGTTTTGTGCGGCGGTTTGATCATGCTATTTTGTGGCCTTCGTATCGTACTGCGCACGATTGATTTGACCTACAACACACAATTCGTACCCGACCAAGAAGAAGACTACTGATATGGGCCTGACTATTCTCCTCGGCGTATTTGCCGCTTCTGTTGTTGTGGGGATCCCAGTGGCCTTTGCCATGGGCCTCTCGGCGCTCATCGCCTTCTGGTATGAAGGCTTTCCTTTGATGATTACATTCCAACGGGCCGTATCTGGTGTGTCGGTGTTCTCGTTATTGGCAATTCCGTTCTTTGTCTTTGCCGGTGAACTGATGTTACACGGCGGCATCGCAATCCGTTTGGTCCGTTTCGCGCAATCATTGGTTGGCCATGTTCGTGGCGGTTTGGCGTCCGTAAACATTTTCTCATCAATGTTATTCGGCGGTATTTCTGGCTCTGCCATTGCCGATATCTCGGCACTTGGGTCGCTTTTGATTCCCGTCATGAAAGAGCGTGGATATCGTCCTGATTATGCGGTGAACGTGACAGTGACATCGTCAATTGCAGGTATCGTCATTCCGCCCAGCCACAACATGATCATTTTTGCTGTTGCTGCGGGCGGCGGGATTTCTATCTCCAAACTCTTCCTGGCGGGCGTTGTACCGGGTCTCTTGATGTGTACCTGTCTTGCCATTGCAGCTTACTTCATTGCCCTTAAACACAACTATCCCGCAGAGCCTTTCCCTGGTTGGAGAGCCGTTGCGATGTCAGCCGTATCCGCTGTGCCTGGTTTGATTACGGCGGTTATCATTGTGGGTGGTGTTTTGTCTGGTATCTTTACCGTGACGGAATCTGGTGCCTTTGGTGCGATCTATGCTCTGCTGCTGACAGCCTTTTGTTATCGCACGTTGACGTGGGAAGGGTTCGTGACATCTGTTACTCAGGCCGTGCGTACCACTGCGATGGTTATGATCCTGATTTCGTTTGCGAGCTCGTTTGCATATTTGCTGGCGCTGTACCAGGTGCCGGAAAAGCTGGGCGATTTGTTGATCGGGATTTCCGAAAACAAATTTGTCATCCTCATGATGATCAACGTAATCTTGCTGATGCTTGGGATGATCATGGATATGGCGGCTTTGATCTTGATCTGTACGCCAATCTTCCTTCCTATCGCCAAAAGCATCGGTATGGATCCAACGCAATTTGGTATCATGATGCTGATCAACCTTGGTCTTGGATTGTGTACGCCGCCCGTGGGAACCTGTCTGTTTGTTGGTTGTGCCGTTGGCAAGATCAAGATTGAACAGGCGCTTAAATCCATCTGGCCATTCTATCTGGCTTTGTTGGGTGCTTTGATCTTGATCACCTACGTACCTGCGTTTTCACTATGGCTGCCGTCTATTCTGGATTGATCTAAAAAGCCTAAGTTTAATGTGTCTGACGCGCCCCGATACCTGTTGGTGTCGGGGCGTGTTGTGTTTAGAGGTCGGTTGATTGAAGCCAGCACTGTCAAGGTTGCCTGCCTCTCATTTTCTTCACACAGAGCTGGGTTCTTTCTACATCCTTCTCTGGCGTCTTGTTGCTGCACATAGTAGTCAGGCGCAATGTTAGATCTTTATGCATATACAGATGGAGCTTGCTCTGGAAACCCGGGACCCGGGGGCTGGGGTGTTCTGATGCGCGCGATTGATGGCGGTGGCGAAATTGCCAAGGAACGCGAGCTGCAAGGCGGTGAAGCCTTGACGACGAATAACCAGATGGAGCTCATGGCAGCGATTAGCGCCCTAGAGAGCTTATCACGCCCGTCAAAGATCACGATCGTGACGGACAGTGCCTATGTTAAAAATGGCGTGACTGGCTGGATTTTTGGTTGGAAGAAAAACGGCTGGAAAACAGCGGCCAAAAAGCCGGTTAAAAATGTTGAACTGTGGAAGCGATTGGACGCGGCTCAAGGTCAGCATCAGGTGACGTGGGAATGGGTCAAAGGTCATGCTGGCCACCCTGAAAACGAGCGTGCGGATGAGTTGGCACGTGCAGGCATGGCGCCGTTCAAGAAAAAATAAAGCCACCCTGAGGCGGCTTTATATTGAACTAGAGGCGTGATTCTAAAAACAGTCTCTTAGATTTCAACGGGCGCAACCATTCCGATAATATCGTAAGTCTGGCGTAGAATTGGCGCTGTGATCGCGCGTGCGCGTTCAGAACCGCGAGCGAGGATCTTGTCGATTTCATCTTGATGTTGCATGAGACGCGCCATTTCGGTGGTAATAGGCGAGAGCTTCTCAACAGCGAGTTCAGCGAGCATGGGTTTGAATTCTGAGAATTGTTTGCCGCCGACCTCAGCCAAAACTGCATCGACGCTTTGATTGTTTAAACCGGCGTAGATATTAATGAGATTACGCGCTTCAGGGCGATCGTCTAGGCCTTTGACCTCGGAAGGCAGTGCCTCTGGGTCGGTCTTGGCTTTGCGGATCTTTTTCGCAATTGTGTCCGCATCATCGGTCAAATTAATGCGCGACGCATCCGAGACATCTGATTTGGACATTTTCTTGGATCCGTCACGCAAAGACATAACACGCGTGCCGGCGCCTTCGATCACGGGTTCGGTGATTGGAAAGAAATCAACGCCATAGTCGTGATTAAACTTGGTTGCGATGTCGCGAGTCAGTTCAAGGTGTTGCTTTTGATCTTCACCGACAGGCACGTGGGTTGCGTGATACACAAGGATATCCGCAGCCATTAACGCGGGGTAGGCAAACAGGCCCAGCGATGCATTTTGAGCGTTCTTGCCCGCCTTGTCTTTGAACTGTGTCATGCGCTGCATCCAGCCCATGCGGGCGACACAGTTGAAAATCCACGCCAATTGCGCATGTTCAGGGACTTGTGATTGATTGATCAAGATGGACTGTTCGGGGTCCAGCCCTGCGGCAATAAACCCTGCGCACAGTTCGCGGGTGGATTGCTGCAACGCTTTAGGGTCTTGCCAGACGGTGATCGCATGAAGGTCTACCATGCAGTAGATGGTTTCAGCATCTTTGTTTTGCCAGTCGACGAAGCGCTTTAGGGCGCCTAGGTAGTTTCCAAGGTGCAGATTTCCCGTGGGCTGAATGCCCGAAAAAACGCGGTCTGGAAAGTCACCGGGGGTGAAGCTTGTATCGCTCATGGGTAAAACTCTCGTCTGGAAATATGGACCATAGTCGCTTACCCATGGGGCGAGGTGTCGTCAACCGGTGCCATGCGCGCAGTCGTAACACTTGTGCAAGTCAGGAGCTCATAAATGTCGTCGCAAAATCAATCTCCGTTTAACTCCGTACCACCTGTGGTCTTGGCATTATGTTTGGTGATTATGGGGATCGAACTTACGTTTTCCTTGGGGGCACGGGGGTTGATTGGTGGACCTCAGGCGGTGGGGTGGCGCTTACAGGCGTTGCAGGAATATGGTTTTGGGGGGCACCAGCTATGGTGGATGATTGAAACCCATCAGTGGCCGTTTGATTTAGTAAAGCGGTTTATAAGCTATGCGTTTGTTAATGGCTCTTTTACGCAAGCGATTTTTGTCTGCGTCTTTTTATTAGCGATGGGTAAAATGGTTGGCGAAGCAATGAACGACATCGCTGTCATCGTGATTTTCGTCGTATCTGCCATTGGAGGGGCGCTCGTATACGGGTTGGTCATTGGAGAGCGCGTGGCGTTGATTGGCGGCTTTCCTGCAGTCTATGGCTTGATTGGTGCGTTTACATATTTGTTGTGGCAATCCTTGGCCAATGTGGGCGCGCAACAAAGCCGTGCGTTTTCATTGATTGCGTTTTTGATGGGCGTGCAGCTTGTGTTTGGGTTGTTGTTTGGCGGTAGCCCAGAATGGATCGCAGATTTGGCCGGGTTCGGGACAGGGTTTTTGATGTCATTTTTTCTGGTGCCTGGTGGCTGGAAACGTATCCGAGCCCGTATTCGTCGTGAATAGCAAGTCAACGAGGGTTGCGTTTGACTGCTGATTTCAGTTCTGACAAAGAAATCGCGCCGAGTAGCTGTGCCGATATGAAATAGCTTGTTGCCCCGATCATTATTAATAAAACGAGGGCCAAGTAGCGCCAGTAATCGAGAGAAAAGATACTTTCGGTTGCGGTATAAGCGAGGAATACACAGACACCCATAACTATACTGGCAAGGCAAATGCGCCACACTCGGTACTGAAATCGAGTGTCAAATCTGGCGGCCTCTCCCATTTTACGTGTGCCATACCACAGACAGGCCACCATTGACCAAGCTGCGACGGTGGCAGCGATCGCAGGCGAAATCCAGCCAAAGACAGGTAATAACCCTAACGCAAGCCCGGCATTTATCACCATTGCCATCACGGCAAAGCGAAATGGGCTTTTGGTGTCTTCTCGCGCAAAATAAAGCGGTTGTAGTACTTTTTGCAGGACAAATGCAGGTAAACCTAAGCCGTAAATCGCAACAGCGGTGGCAATGGCTATACTGTCCTGAGCGTCGGTTGCCCCACGTTCATATAGGACCGAGACCAACGGCAACGGGATAACAATAAACGCCACAGAGGAAGGTATGGTCAAGAGCAGCGCAAATTCTCCGGCGCGTGATAGGGCATCGCGTGCACCGTTGATGTCCGAAACACTAATTTTACGAGATAGGTCGGGCAATAGTACAATCCCAATGGCAATTCCGACCACACCCAGAGGCAATTGATACAACCGATCCGCCATTGCGAGCCATGAAATTGCGCCCTCAAAACCTGATGCGGCTCGTTGTCCGACCACTAAATTTATTTGTGAAACACCCATTGCCAAGGCTGCGGGTACGGCAACCGCCACCATCTGGCGCATTTCGGCGGTGAGTGTAGGTCGGCCGAGGCGCAGTTTGAAACCTGCGCGGTCTGCAGCTCTCCAAACCAAAGCTAGTTGCGCAACACCTGCAAAAGGGATGGACCATAGTAGCCAGTTGATAACAGACTGATCAACAACCGTAGCCACGATCATTGCACCGCAGGCAATTATATTCAGTAAAACAGGGGCAGCTGCAGCGGCGGCAAAACGGCCTGTGGCATTAAGAACACCAGAAAATAATGCTGCCAAAGACATGAACAGGATATAAGGAAACATCACGCGGGCAAATCCGGTGGTCAGCGTTGCGCCTTGCTCAGAAAACCCACCTGCGGTCACCCAAACAAGTGCGGGCATGAAGATCATTCCTAGGGCGACTAAGCTTAAAACGGCAATGCACAGCAGATTAAACGCAGATTGGGCAAAATCGCGTGCGGTGTCGTGGTTCTGCTCGAGACGTTTGGAAAACATCGGCACAAAGGCCGCATTAAATGCACCTTCGGCGAAAAAACGGCGAAATAAATTGGGTAGGCGAAACGCGGCGTAAAAAGCGTCCCCCAGCAGGCCAGGGCCGATATAGGCAGCGATTAGTATTTCGCGTACGAACCCGAGAACACGGCTGGCGAGTGTCCAAAATCCGACCGTGAGAAAGCCGGACAATAATTTTATAGGCTTCATTTATCGGCGCGCTCCGCCCCATCTTTGATGGCTTTTCGGAGTTTTGCCTCCAGCGCATCCTGTTTACTTTTCGAGTAATATTTGAGTCCGAACATATCTTTTACATAGAATGTGTCCACGACCTGCTCTCCGTAGGTGGCGATGACAGAATTGGCAACATAAACATTGTTTGCCGACATAGTCAGCGTCAAATCGTGCAGCAATCCTGGACGGTCACGTGTGTCGACCTCAATGATCGTGTATATTTCGGATCCTTCGTTATCAAAGGTAATATGCGTGGGCACCCGAAACGCGCGCTCACGTTTTTTGATCTTATCCCGGGATTTAAAGGCATCACGTGCGATGATTTTGCCCTGTAGGGTTTTCAAAATCATATCTTGCAGGCGGGTTAAGCGGTTTGCTTCATAGGGACTGCCATCTGCATCTTGTACCCAAAATGCATCTGTAATGTAGCCGTCTTTGGTCGTGAAGGATCGTGCATCAACAATATTGGCGCCGACAAGTGCCAAGGCACCAGTGACGCGCGTAAAGATTCCAGGGTGGTCAGCCATTGCAAAGCAGATACGCGTTGCGTCCCTAACATCGTCAGGGTGTAGACGAATTTCAATCTCAGAGGCATTATTGCGCTTGTCTAAGGCGCGTAGCATTTCGGCAAATTCGACATGGGCTGTCAGGTGCAGGCCTTGCCAATAGGGCGGATAATGGCGGGCCTTTTCGCGTTTGAGATCGGCTTTGGACCAATCTGGCAGCGCTTCTTTGAGGCGAGTCTTTGCTTTCGCACCACGATGGGCGCGTGTTAGGCTCTCCATCCCGTTTTCCAGTGCTTCGCGCGTTTGGCTGTGCAAGGCGCGCAACAGCGTGGCCTTCCAATTGTTCCACGTTTCTGGGCCTACTCCACGAATATCACAGACCGTGAGTAAAAGCAGTAAGTCTAGCCGTTCTACTGTGCCGACAGCTTTGGCAAAGCCACGAATGGTGCGAGGGTCGGCAATATCGCGTTTTTGAGCGGTGTCAGACATCAGCAAATGATAACGGACAAGCCATTCAATTGTTTCGCTGTCAGATTTGTTGAACCCCAGACGAGGTGCAATTTTGCGTGCGATTTGCGCGCCCAGAATGGAATGATCCTGCGGACGGCCTTTTCCGATATCATGTAATAACATGGCGACGATCAAAACACTGCGCTTGATACCTTTATTTATAAGGCTTGACGCGAGTGGGAGTTCGTCTTCCAAATTCCCTCGCTCAATGGCTGAGAAGTTTGAAATCACCTGAATAGTGTGCTCATCAACTGTATAGGAATGATACATATTAAATTGCATCATTGCGACAATAGGTTCAAATTCGGGTATAAACGCCGAGAGAACACCAAGCTCGTTCATGCGACGTAAGGCACGTTCGGGATTTCCGTACTTTAGCAATAAATCCAGAAAAATACGGCGGGCTTCGCGGTTTGAACGCATTTCGA
Organism: uncultured Paracoccaceae bacterium; assembly: GCA_947499635.1. Taxonomy (GTDB): domain Bacteria; phylum Pseudomonadota; class Alphaproteobacteria; order Rhodobacterales; family Rhodobacteraceae; genus Epibacterium. The sequence goes on from CANMPD010000015.1 coordinate 37,797, forward strand.
CATCGATCAGGTCGAGATTGCCACGAACCAGACGCATGGCGTCAGGATGAATGCGCATGCCTGTACGCAAAGCTTCGGCGAAGATACGTAGCAGGTTGAGTTTGTCACTTAGAAATGCTTCTGAGTCACGGATGCTAAGACGGTTATGGGTTACGATGTACTCAGGCTTTACCTTTGGACGACGGCGGAAAATACGCTCGATCAGTGGATCGCTTTTCTTCTGCTCGTCTTCCAACTTGGTCAACAGGCTGCGGGTGACATTTCCGACTTGCGTCGCATGGCGGAAATAATCTTGCATAAAGAGCTCTACGGCGCGCCGGCCTGCGGTATCCTTGTATTTCATCCGTTCCGCGACAAGGACTTGCATGTCAAAAGTAAGTTGCTCTGTCGGGCGTTTGGTCAGCAAATGCAGATGCGAACGGGTTGCCCATAGAAAGCTTTCAGCTTTGGCAAAAAGGTCGAACTCTTCTGCGCTAAACACTTCGAGCGGAACCAATTCTGCTACATCGCGCACCTGGTAAATATATTTCGCGATCCAGAACAAAGATTGTAGGTCGCGCAGCCCGCCTTTGCCCTCTTTGACATTGGGCTCGACCATATAACGCTGGCCTTGTTTTTGGTGACGTTTGTCCCGTTCTACCAGTTTCGCGTCGACAAATTCTTTGGCATCTTTTGAAAACAGATCTTTTTGTAACCGCTCTTCAAGTTCGGTGGCCAATGGTATGTGACCAATGATGAAACGGTGCTCGAGCATGGCGGTGCGAATGGTGAAATCTTCGGTGCCCAAGCGAATACAGTCTTTGATTGTGCGACTGGAGTGCCCAACTTTCAGCCGTAAATCCCACAGAATATAAAGCATGGTTTCAATCACGCTTTCGGCCCAAGCGGTGATTTTGTAGGGTGTTAAAAATAACAGATCAACATCCGAAAACGGTGCCATCTCTCCGCGGCCATACCCACCGACGGCAAAAACCGCGATCCGTTCACCTGCTGTTGGTGTTGGAAGAGGGTGAAGATACTCACTCGCGGTGAGCATCGCGATTTTTATTATATGATCGGTCAGGTAGGTGTACGACCGTGTCAGCTTTCCCGCGCTAAATGGATGTTCGACAAAAGCATCTGCTATATTATTGCGGCCATTTTTCACGGCAGTTCGCAGTAATTCGACAACGTCATTACGAAAGTCTTGGCCATTTTTTTGAGCGGCCAATTCCTTCACCTGCGCATGAATCGCATCTACATCAAAAATATCGATAGGGTCGCAAATGAGCGACCCTACAAATGATGGTAACGATGACGTAGAGATGTCAGGGTTAGAGACCTGCTTCGCCAAAGGTGTTTGGTGCTGCGTCAATGACTACGACCTTTTGATCTTGGATGGTTGCGACAGCCAAACCACGCTGGTTTGTGCCGTCGGGCATCAGTCTGAAAATACCACCGGAACCGGTAAAGCCTGCGCTTTGTGTCAAAGCTGTAGCGGTTACAGCATCCGAATTTCCTGTGGCGATTAATGCGCCGATTGCTGCAATACCGTCATATGCGAGGCCACCGATAGGGTGAGGGGCTGTGCCATAGTTTGCCTGATAACGGTTACGAAATTGTTGGGATATTGTTGGATCTGGTATCGCAAACCAACCGCCCTGTAGACCAGGGAGCGCCAGCGTTTGTGATGGAATATCCCAGCGCGTGAGACCAATGTATTGAACCGTTTCTGGTTTTACGCCTGCTTCGGGCAACAATTGTGTTAACAGTGGAAGCGCCCCAGCAGAAGTCGCCGTCATCACAATTGCATCCGCTCCGGTACTACGGACAGCGGTTGAAATTGGAGAAACCGCGTTGATGACACCTTGTTGAGACAGCTCGTAGCTGATGTTTTGCGCAACCGTGATACCAGTGCTTGCAGCTGCCTTTTGGATGGCAGAACGTCCCGCGATACCGGCGGCGTTATTTCCGGAACTCATGACAATGGTATTTCGTCCTTGCTGCTTAGCAAACGCAAGCAACCGCTGGGCATTGCTTTCGAAAGACGTACCCAAAACAAAGAGATTACCACCTGAAATCGAGGTGTTGTTTGAGAAGGCGAGCACATTGATATTGCGCTTGGCGGCAACGATGCCAACAGCATTTGCAGCTTCAGCGTATACGGGACCCAATATAATTCGCGCGCCATCGTTGATTGCTTGTGTCGCAACAGACGCAGCCTGCGCAGGGTTACCCATGGTGTCGTAAACGCGCAGGTCAATTTTTGCACCGTTCAAATCAGCAATTGCGAGACGAGCCGAGTTTTCCAAGCTTTGAGCAAGGACATTGTCCCCATGTGTTGCGGAACCACGTGGAATGAGCAGTGCAACAGGGACTGGACGAGATGTATTGATTAATTGACCAGCTGTTCCTAACGGTTGAGGATTACAAGCGGCTAACAAAACGGCACCGCCTAGAGCGATGGCTGCCATGGATACTTTTCGGATCCGATTGAAAACTGCAAACATTAAGCGCATAAACTCCCTACTCCGGGCCATTTCGATACCCGTCTTGGTTTGGAGCAATCATAGACGACCAAAAGGATGAATCCAGCGTGAATCATAAGCTTATAAGCTTGAAAGCAGGATTATATTTTGTCGCAACGCCGATTGGCACGGCGCGAGACATTACTTTGCGTGCTCTTGATCTCTTGGCATCTGCCGATGTGATCGCGGCCGAAGATACCAGATCTATGCGTAAGTTATTAGAAATACATGGTATTCCACTGGGTGAGCGTTCCGTTATTGCCTATCACGACCACTCCGGGCAGGGAACACGAGAGCGCCTGTTGGCGGCGTTGTCGGAAGGGAAGTCCGTGGTCTATGCATCCGAAGCAGGAATGCCGCTGATTGCAGATCCGGGGTATGAATTGTCCTGCGCGGCTGCCGATGCGGGATACGATGTGACCTGTGCGCCTGGTCCATCCGCCGCACTCATGGCATTGACGCTGGGCGGGTTGCCAACAGATGCGTTCTTTTTTGCGGGTTTTCTACCCAACGCACAGGGCGCACGACGTAAGCGTCTGGAAGAATTGACAGGGATTCCAGGAACATTAGTGTTCTACGAGAGCCCTAAACGTATCGCAGCGTCGTTGGCAGATATGCACCATGTTTTGGGAGATCGCAAAGCCGCCCTGTGTCGAGAGCTGACCAAAAAATTCGAAGAAGTCCGCCGCGCTCCGTTGAGTGAATTGGCCCTGCAGCTGAGCGAAGCTGGCGTGAAAGGAGAGATCGTGGTGTTGGTCGACCGCGCTCGTGGTGAAACCGTAAGCGAAGCAGATGTTGAAGCAGATTTACGCGCAGCGCTTGTTGATAACTCGGTGAAAGATGCGGCAGCGATTGTTTCGGAAAGCCATGGGTTGGCGCGGCGTAAGTTATACCAATTGGCGCTTCAAATCGCAAAAGAGGGCTAGATTGATGTCTCAGCTGGGACAAAACCGGGGACGACGTGCGCAGTTAACTGGTCTGGCTGCTGAGGCTGCCGTGCGGCGCGCGTACGAACTGCGTGGATGTACTGTTTTGGCTGAACGCTGGCGTGGGCCGGGCGGTGAAATTGACTTGATCTTGAAGGACCAAGAACTGATCATTTTTGTTGAGGTGAAACAGGCAGGAGATATGGCATCGGCAGCCCAGCGGATTTCCGATCGTCAGGTCGCGCGTATTATGTCCAGTGCTGCCGTTTATTTAGACAGTTGCCCCAACGGCGCGCTGACACAAACCCGCGTCGATGTCGCGCTTGTGAATGGTAACGGTGAAATTGAAATTATAGAAAATGCATTCGGCTAGGCATTGCCTGTTGAAGATACTGGTGTGACACGCCATTTAGCTTACAAATCTGAAGGAATATGCCATGAAAATCGCCTTTCAAATGGACCCGATTATGGGTGTCGATGTTGCTGCGGACAGCTCATTTCGGTTGGCTGAAGAAGCTCAAAAACGCGGTCATAGCCTATTTTACTACAGCCCGGATCAACTCGCCTATCAAGAAGGGCGTATAACGGCGCGTGGTCACGATATGGTTGTACAGCGTGTCGCTGGTGCACCAGCCGTTTTAGGGGACTTTAAAGAAGTTGACCTGGCGGACTTTGACGTTGTCTGGCTGCGCCAAGATCCACCTTTTGATATGCATTATATCACCTCGACCCATTTGCTGGATCGCTTGGCTGGTAAGGCTTTGGTGGTGAATAACCCGTTTTGGGTGCGTAATTACCCCGAAAAGCTATTGGTGTTGAATTTCCCGGATCTGACCCCTCCGACGACAATCGCGCGTGATTTGGATACGATCAAAGCGTTTAAGGAAAAGCACGGGGATGTGATCCTGAAACCTCTGTATGGAAACGGAGGTGCAGGTGTTTTCCGTCTAGATGCCAATGATCGTAATCTGTCTTCTTTACACGAGCTGTTTACAGGATTCAGTCGCGAGCCGTTGATTGTGCAAAAATTCCTGCCCGCGGTGAAGCATGGAGATAAACGTGTAATCCTTGTGGATGGAGAGCCGGTTGGCGCGATAAACCGTGTACCAGCTGCTGGTGAGACACGTTCAAATATGCATGTGGGTGGGCGCCCTGAAAAAGTCGGACTAACTGATCGTGACTTGGAAATTTGTGCGGCGATCGGACCCCTTTTACGTGAAAAGGGACAGGTTTTTGTGGGGATCGATGTTATCGGTGACTATTTGACCGAAATTAATGTAACCTCTCCGACGGGGATACAAGAGCTTGAGCGCTTTAATGACGTGAATGTTGCTGGTCAGATTTGGGATGCAATCGAAGCTAAAGTGTCCGCATAGACTATCACCTACCCTTAAGGTCTGGATTGTTTTAGATTTGTAAGCGGAAATACAGGGCTTCACTGATATGTTCGCGATTGATCACGTCATCTCCATCCAGATCTGCAACTGTACGTGCGACACGTAAAACTCTGTGATATCCTCGTGCGGTCAGGTTGAAACGCTCGACCGCACGTGTGAGATATTTACGCCCCTCGGTGTCTGGAGATGCGATTTCTTCCAGCAAACCTCCTTCAGCGTCGGCATTTAGGCGTACATTAGGATGGCCTTGAAAACGTTTGGCTTGAATAGCTTGTGCCGCTGCGACGCGCTGGGCGATGGTCGCTGAGCTGTCCCCTTTCGAGCGTTGCTCTAGGTCTTTGAGCGATACGGATGAAACCATGACGCGTAGGTCAAATCGATCCATCAATGGCCCAGATATCTTACCCAAATAGTCTTCACCGCATTGCGGGGCCCGGGCGCATGCGCGGTTGGCGTCTGACATGTATCCGCATCGGCAGGGATTGGCCGCGGCGATCAATTGAAACCGGCAAGGGTACTTAATATGTGCATTGGCGCGCGCGATCATAACTTCGCCGGTTTCTATAGGTTGTCTTAGCGTTTCTAGAACGGGGCGTGCAAATTCGGGCATTTCATCCATAAACAGCACACCATTATGGGCTAGGCTGATTTCACCGGGCTGAGCTTGACGCCCTCCACCGACAACAGCGGCCATAGACGCCGTGTGGTGCGGAGAGCGAAATGGGCGGGTTCGATCGATGCCACCGTCTTTTATCAAGCCATGAATTGAATGGATCATAGATGTTTCTAAAGCCTCGCTGGGAGTGAGAGGAGGCAACAGCGTGGGCATCCGCGCGGCGAGCATAGATTTCCCAGATCCTGGAGGGCCCGTCATTAACATGTGGTGACGCCCGGCAGCGGCAATTTCCATGGCTCGTTTTGGGATTTCTTGACCTTTGACGTCTGATAAGTCCTTATCCGTCACGGCCGAATGGACTTCGCCAGGGTGTGCTGTTTCGATTATGGCTTGGCCGGTGAAATGCCGAATAACTTGGGTTAGGGTTTCGGCCCCAATGACACGCACGCTGTCCACCCAAGCGGCCTCTGAACTTGAAGCTTTAGGGCACAGCAATGCGCGGTCTTGTTCTGCGGCGGTGAGTGCGGCGGGCAGGGCGCCAAGAACTGGCATGAGACGGCCGTCTAGGGATAATTCACCCAGAACCAAGGTCTCATCGCTGGCGTCTGGAGGGAGGATTTCCAATGCGCTCAATAGTGCAAAGGCGATAGGTAAATCGAAATGACTGCCTATTTTGGGTAAATCCGCAGGAGACAGATTGATTGTGATCCGTTTCGATGGCAACGCGATTGATAGTTCGGCCAAGGTGGCACGAACCCTATCACGCGCTTCGCTCACTGCTTTGTCAGGTAGACCTACGATAGAAAACGCTGGCAGCCCTGGAGCAAGGGCGCATTGCACCTCTACGGGTCTTGCTTCGATCCCGAGGAAGGCGACGGTTTGGACGCGTGAAATCAAGACCCTTCTCCCTTAACAACAAAGGAGAAGGATTGGGCATCATGGTTATCAAGAGGTTAATTCTACCGTTAGCGTTACGCGAAAACGACGGCTTATCAATAGGATTAAAACGGCCAAGGTCTGTGCTGCAAAGGCATATCATAGGCACCTGGGTCTTGTGCTGCCAGCGCCGCTGCTCGCCATGCCTTTACTGCGGGGTCAGTGAGGAGGGTCTCGCAATATGCGTAAGTTTCTTTTGACACGGGCAGATCATACCCAACAATACGGGCTGCAAGAGGCGTGTAAAACACATCTGCAAGACTATAGTCACCAAATAAAGGACCGTTTGAGGCGCCCGAGATCTTGCGTGCATGTGCGAATAACGTTTCCGCGCGCGCTAAACCAGATTGGATATCGGGTGTGGTCTCAAAACCTTGCCAAACATGTTTTAACTGCATCGGGCAACAGCCGCGCAGAGAGGAAAAGCCGCAAGCCATTTCCGATACTAACCAACGCGCGGTGGCACGTGCGTGGGGATCAGATGGCCATAGGCCTTCGTGACGTTCGGCCAGTGTCTCTGCGATTGCAATGCTTTCGCCAATAATCTCACCTGTCGGGGTTTCTAAAACTGGGACAAGCTTTGCCGGAGCTAAATGTGCCAAATCATCGGCCATTGTCCCCGAGTAGAGCCCGACCATTTGAACCTGATGAGGTATGTTGAATTTCTCTAACATCAGCCAGCCGCGCAGGGACCAACTAGAATAGAGACGATCGCCGAGATAAATTTTATATGTCATGTGTAGAGGGTAACCCGAATTATGTTGTTCTCAAAATGAAGAAATTTGACGAACGCAATCAAAGAATTTGATTGATATGGTGTAGATCCCAAGTGCCTTTATCGTGGCTGATCTGACTAACGGACAGATTGTCGATCTTATGAGAAAACGCTTGTATTGCTGTTAAACCGCCGGCGCGTTGGATCTGGCATAGAATTTGGCCAAAATGACCCACAACAATGATGTCTGCACCGGCGTAGGTCTGCGCTAGATAATCCATTTGATGGTTTACACGGGTGCATAACATATTCCAGCTTTCGCCTTTTGGGGGTGCAATGTCACCCGGAGTGTCCCAGAATGCGCGGATCTGTTCCGGCGTGTCTGCGTCAATCTCTGCCCAACTGCGCATTTCCCAAGTCCCAAAATTCATCTCGCGCAGAGCATGACTGTGAGGCAATCGGTTGCGATGACCTACGATGCTATCAGCGGTTGCACTGGCACGAGACAGATCAGAAGAAATCACTAGGGCATCTTGAGGCAAGGTATCCGTGAGTTTCGCGAGGCGTTTATGATCAGAGAGGTCGGCCGGAATATCAGTCCATCCGACCATACATTTGGCATGGGTTGGTCCGTGACGAACGAGATGAAAGCGGGTGGTCATGCGTTGCCTTTCAATATCTGTGGCAAGCCTGCGACAACATTCACAACCCGGTCAGCTTTGGCTGCAAGTGTGATGTTGAGACGCCCTTGGGCTTCGCGAAAGCGTCGCGCTAGGGCATTTTCAGGAACAATACCGAGGCCGGTTTCATTTGTTACCACCACAATTTCAGCGGGGCAGCTCTCGAGTGCTGTGAGCAGCTGTCGGGTTTCATATTCTAAGTCATGATCTGCCAGTAGATGATTGGTTAGCCACATTGTGGCGCAATCCATCAAAACGACCATATCTTTTGTGACGGATGACAGAGCTTTTGTTGCGTCTTGTGGTTCTTCTATAGTGATCCAGTTATCGCCGCGCTGGGTGATGTGGCGCGATACTTTGTCTGCCATTTCAGTATCAAATACTTGGGCTGTTGCCCAATACAGACGCGGTTTTCGGGTCGCTATGACCCGGGTTTCTGCATAGGCTGATTTACCCGAGGCTGCCCCGCCCAAGATCAGTGTCAATTTCGCATCCACTTTGGCGCCCTCACAGTTGCTTTGGCTTGTGAATATGGGATGTGGATTTTTTTTTGAACCAAAACCTGACCCGTTACGTAACTTAACCAATACCGACGTAATGGAGTGTAGTGATGGCCTTGGATAACATTTCAAACAATCCTTTCCCGCGCCGTGCAATGAAGGCGGAGATGTTGGATGCAGAAACAGAGCACGCGCTTGCTTGTGCATGGCGTGACAACCGGGATGAAGCTGCACTGCACCGTTTGGTAACTGCATATATGCGGTTGGCGATTTCCATGGCGTCAAAATACCGCCGCTACGGCGCCCCGATGGGTGATTTGATCCAAGAGGCGGGTGTGGGGCTGATGAAGGCAGCTGAAAAATTTGACCCGGACCGTGGGGTGCGGTTTTCAACTTATTCGGCGTGGTGGGTCAAAGCCTCTATACAGGAATATGTGATGCGCAATTGGTCAATGGTGCGTACTGGATCTACATCGTCACAAAAATCGCTGTTTTTCAATATGCGCCGTGTTCAAGCGCAGATAGAACGTGAAGCGCAAAGCGCCGGGCAAACCCTAAAACGTGCGCAAGTTCATATTCGGGTGGCCGAGGAACTGGGTGTGCCGGTGCGGGATGTCGAAATGATGGACGGCCGCCTTTCGGGGGCAGATTTTTCGCTGAATGCGACGCAATCGGCTGAGGACGAAGGCCGCGAATGGATTGATGCACTAGAAGATGAAAGTGACCAAGCCGAGCATTGTGTCGAGGTGGAACATGACCGTGCGCAAATGCGTCATTGGCTTTTGAGTGCGATGTTACAGTTGAGCGAGCGTGAGCAATTTATAATTCGTGAGCGCCAACTACGGGATACTCCACGAACTTTGGAGAGTTTAGGTAATGAGCTAAAGCTTTCCAAAGAGCGAGTACGTCAGCTTGAGGCGGCAGCATTGCAGAAAATGCGCGGGAGCCTCAAGAAAAGTGCGCCAGAAATGCAATTGCTTTTGAACTAAAGGCGAAATGAATGCCTCGTCAGCATCTGGTCATTGAACTTGCCCCTTTTCCCTGAAGGGACAAGCCGATAAGCTTGTATCAAACAGCGAAAGAGGCACCGATGTTTCAGGGCAAACGTATTCTTCTGATCATTGGCGGTGGTATTGCCGGATACAAAGCTTTGGAACTTATACGGCGTATTCGCGAACAAGGTGGTCATGTGACGCCTGTGTTGACGCAATCCGGCGAAAAGTTCGTTACACCTTTGTCGGTGTCAGCGCTCGCGGGGGAGGCTGTTCACCGTGATCTGTTTGATCTGACAACAGAAGCTGAAATGGGTCATATTCAGCTATCCCGCTCAGCAGATCTTGTCGTTGTGGCACCAGCTACAGCAGATTTGATGGCAAAGATGGCGCAGGGGATGGCAAACGATTTGGCGTCGACCTTGTTATTGGCCACGGATACGCCTGTGTTGATCGCGCCGTCTATGAATGTGCGAATGTGGGAACACCCTGCAACGCAACGTAACATCGCAACACTCAAAGGGGATGGTATTTCTTTTGTTGGTCCGAATGAAGGACATATGGCGTGTGGTGAATTTGGCCCGGGGCGTTTGGCTGAGCCTGATGAAATTATGGCTGCTATTATCCGCCAGCTTTGCACGCGACAGGTGTTAACTGGTAAGCGCATCATTGTCACATCTGGTCCAACACATGAACCGATTGACCCGGTTCGCTATATCGCCAATCGCTCTTCTGGTGCACAAGGATCTGCGCTGGCCCGTGCTCTGGTGGCATTGGGGGCGGAGGTCGTGTTTATCACGGGCCCTGCAACGGCGGCTTACCCTGAGGGTGCCCAAGTGGTGCAAGTGGAAAGCGCTCGGGACATGCAAACCGCGGTAATGCAGGCCTTACCTGCCGACGCCGCTATTTTCGCGGCTGCGGTGGCGGATTGGCATGTGCGATCAGCCAGTGATCGTAAGTTGAAGAAATCCAAAGATGGCCTGCCAGTGTTGGAATTTGGGGAAAACCCAGATATTTTGCGCGGCGTCGCACAAATGACAGATGGGCGTCCTGCCTTGGTCATTGGATTTGCTGCTGAAACCAATGATGTTGTGGATTACGCGATAGCCAAACGGCTGCGTAAAGGGTGCGATTGGATTGTTGCCAATGACGTATCTCCAAACACGGGCATCATGGGAGGATCTGAAAATGAGGTGACCTTGATCACCGAGGCCGGGGCGGAGTCTTGGCCGCGTATGAGCAAAGCCGAGGTGGCCGACACTTTGGTCGCAAAAATTGCGCATGTGTTAAATGGCACCAAGGACGAATTATGACGCTACCCGTGACCCCAAAGATTGAAATGAAAATCCTAGACAGTCGTCTGCACGATTGGGGACGGCCGAGCTATCAGTCTGATATGGCGGCGGCTGTGGATCTGTTTGCCTGCTTAGATGAGACAATTTTAATTGAGCCCCAAGCGCCAGCTGTTTTGGTTTCATCTGGTTTTGCGCTGGGCATGGGGCATGCGCATCTCGCTGCATTGATTTTACCAAGGTCTGGCCTGGGCCATAAAAAGGGATTGGTGATGGGGAACAGTGTTGGCTTGATTGACGCAGATTATCTTGGCGAAGTAATGATAAGCATATGGAATCGTAATCCTGTTGGTGAAAGCGCATTCGAAATTCACCCCGGTGAACGGATTGCCCAGATGGTCTTTACTCCGATTGTGCGGCCAAGTTTCGAAATAGTGACTGACTTCTCACAAGAGAGCGCGCGTGGCGAGGGCGGTTTTGGATCTACGGGCACGTAAGGAAAGACAGTTTATGATCTTTGTTCTTGGAGTTGCCGGGATGATTTGGTGGGGTGGTGGTCTGCTACATTGGAATAAATCCATGCGTTTGGTGTTGATTGCGCTGCTTTATGCGACTGTTGTGCTAATACATTTGACCTTGCCTGCGACGTCGTCATTGCGTGTCGCAACCGGTGGTACTGCGACGCTTTGGTTGATCCTTGGCGGTTTGGGTACTTTGGTTTTTGGTTATGCATGGGGCATCTCGAAATTGCGTCAACGTGCAACCCTGCCCGAGAAGACCGCAGATAGCGCAACACCAGCAACGTTTTCAGAGACGGAATTGAACCGGTACGCCCGTCATATCATGTTACGCGAGCTTGGTGGAAAAGGACAAAAGCGGCTGAAAGCGGCAAAGGTTTTAGTGATCGGCGCCGGGGGGCTTGGGGCGCCTGTTTTGCAATATTTGACCGCTGCAGGTGTCGGAACGATTGGCGTCATTGATGATGATGTCGTTGAAAATTCAAATCTACAGCGACAGGTCATTCACCATGATGCAGATATTGGCACACCCAAAGTTTTTTCTGCCCAAGCAACACTGAGTGCACAGAATCCATTTGTAAAAGTCTTGCCTTTTCATCGGTGTTTTACCGATGATATCGCTGCTGAGCTGTTGGGAGACTTTGATCTCATCTTGGATGGTAGCGATAATTTCGAAACACGGTATTTGGCGAATGCGACAGCCGTGGCATTGGGCAAGCCATTGATTTCCGGCGCATTGAGCCAATGGGAAGGGCAGGTGTCTTTGTTTGACCCTGCGCGCGGTGGGCCATGTTATCAGTGTATATTCCCATCAGCCCCATCCGCAGGTTTGGCCCCAAGTTGTGCAGAGGCTGGTGTTATCGCACCATTGCCAGGTGTTTTGGGCGCAATGATGGCTGTTGAGGCGCTGAAACAAATCACAAAATCCGGCGATGGGTTGCGTGGTCAGATGATGATTTATGATGGGTTGTATGGCGAGACGCGTAAAATCGCATTGAAATCACGACCCGATTGTCCGGTATGCGGTCACGGATTGGATAAGACTGAGTAACCAGCACACACAAGTCGCATTGCGGCGGGGCGGGCAAGACGCTAGCGTTGGGGGAAACATACTCATGAGGTCTCCATGGCAAACCCACTGCTATCTGATTGGTCCACGCCCTTTGGCATTGCTCCTTTTGCAGAAATTTCCGACGACGATTTTGCACCTGCTCTTGATGCCGCGCTTGAAGCTCATAATGCTCAGATAGCAGCGATTGTTAGCACGACTGACGCGCCAAGCTTTGCAAATGTTGTCGAGGCGCTTGAAACACCCTGCCAGCCGCTGGAACAAGTGTTGTCTGTATTTTATTCCCTTGCTGGTGCAGATAGTAACCCAGCGCGTGAAGCATTGCAGCGAGAGTTTTCTCCTAAACTTGCGGCGCATTTTTCGGCGATTACGGCGAATAAAACCTTGTTCTCCAAAGTCCAGGCTGTATGGGATCAGCGAGAGACACTTGATCTGAGCGATGAACAGGCCCGGGTCTTGATGCTGACATACCGTGGCTTTGTACGTGGAGGTGCGGCACTGGAAGGCGCAGATGATGTCCGTATGCAGCAGATCAAATCACGTTTGGCGACGTTGGGAACGCAGTTTACCCAGAATTTATTGTCCGATGAACGCAGTTGGTCTCTTCCTTTGTCCGAGGATGATTTGATCGGCTTGCCGGAATTCGTTGTCGCCGCCGCGCGTGCTGCAGGTAAGGATCAGGGCGCCGAGGGGCCAGTTGTTACACTTGCACGGTCAGTGATTACGCCGTTTCTTAAGTTTTCTCCGCGTCGTGACCTGCGTGAAGCCTCATTTGCAGCGTGGTCTGCGCGGGGTGCGAATGGCGGTGATGCAGATAACCGTGCGATTGCGGCTGAGATCCTCAGTTTGCGTGAGGAGCGCGCCAAGTTACTGGGGTATAAAAGTTTTGCGGCATACAAACTGGAGACCGAAATGGCGGGCACGCCTGATGCGGTTCATGATCTTTTGATGCAAGTTTGGGAACCAGCCAAGGCGCAGGCCGACCAAGATGCGGATCATTTGACTGCGATGTTACATAAAGATGGCTTTAACGGTGATCTAAAACCGTGGGATTGGCATTTTTATTCTGAGCAGCGCCGCAAAGCTGAACATGATCTGGATGAGGCCGTACTCAAGCCTTATCTGCAATTGGATCGTATGATCGAAGCTTCCTTTTCCTGTGCCAACCGCTTGTTTGGTTTAGAATTCACGCCAATGGATGTGCCACTATATCATCCAGATTGTCGCGCATGGGAGGTGACACGTGATGGTAAACATGTGGCTGTGTTTATCGGGGACTATTTTGCACGCGGATCAAAACGGTCAGGTGCATGGTGTTCTGCAATGCGATCACAGGCAAAGTTTCCCGTGGAACAGTCGCCGATTGTGATTAATGTATGTAACTTTGCCAAAGGCGATCCTGCATTGTTAAGTTGGGATGACGCACGGACGTTGTTTCATGAATTTGGTCATGCGCTGCATCAAATGTTGTCGAATGTGACCTATGAAAGTGTCTCAGGCACATCGGTGTCTCGCGATTTCGTAGAGCTCCCAAGCCAGCTTTATGAACATTGGCTAGAGGTTCCTGAGGTGTTGCGCGAGTTCGCAACACATGTAGAGACCGGCAAGGCGATGCCGCAGGATCTACTCGACAAAGTTCTGGGTGCGGCGACCTATGATATGGGGTTCCAGACCGTTGAATATGTCGCCTCTGCGCTGGTAGATCTGGCGTTTCATGATGGCGATGCTCCGGCGGACCCAATGGCTAAACAGGCCGAACTTTTGGAACAAATTGGTATGCCCGCGGCAATTACTATGCGCCATGCCACACCACATTTCGCGCATGTATTTTCGGGCGATGGTTATTCCAGCGGGTATTATAGCTATATGTGGTCCGAAGTGATGGATGCGGATGCATTTGCAGCCTTTGAGGAGGCTAGCGGAGCCTTTGATGCAGAACGTGCGCAAGCGCTAGAGACGCATATTTTGTCTAAGGGTGGGTCTGTTGATGCAGCGGATTTGTACAGGGCATTTCGTGGCCGGTTGCCAGGTGTTGACGCACTGTTGAAAGGGCGGGGCTTATCCGCTGCTGAATAATCAATTGCAAAGCGAACTGACGAGGGCTGTTTTGCCCTCGTCAAGAATTAATAGCCGCGTTCACGTTCGACTAGGTTCAACAACGGCTTGCCTGTCTCGCTACATTTAATATTTTCAGCAATGACTTGGCTGGCCGTAAGGGCCCGTGTTTCGGCTGCAATATGTGGTGTCACCGTAACGTTGGGATGCGCCCAATATGGGCTATCTTGGGGCAGAGGTTCTATACGGAAGACGTCCAATGTTGCATGGCCGATTTGTCCGCTGTCCAGCGCAGTCAAAAGTGCCGAGTCGTCGATTAATGGTCCACGCCCAGGATTGATGATCTTTGCCCCTTTAGGCAAATATGACAAGGTTTCTGCGTTCAATGTGTTTTGTGTATCAGGCGTGTCAGGTAAGAGTAAAACAACCATGTCAGCCTGTGATAAAACGGTCTTCAAACCTGCCTCACCTGAGTGACAGGCCAGGTTAGCGATCTCCTTCGGAGAGCGTGACCAGCCCATAACGTGAAACCCGAGTGTGGCCAAAGCTTGCCCACATGCACTCCCCAATGCACCAAGGCCGAGTATCGCAATACGGCGTTCCTGTGTCAGGGGTTGAATTTTGGGTGTCCATTGCGTTTGGTTGGCAAGGTAATAATCAATGTCCAGATGATATCGCATCACATGGCCTGTGACCCATTCGACCATAGCTTGGGTCAAGCCGGGATCTACCATTCGGCACAGAGGTTGGGTGAGGGTTTGATTGCCAACGATTGTCTCAACCCCTGCCCACAGATTCAAGACGGCCTTACAGCGTGTATAAGGTGTGAAATCTTGCAGGTCTGAATTTGGCGCATAGATGATATAATCCACATCTTGCGGCGCAAATTCCATGCGTAAATCAATCTCCAATCCCTGATTTTCAAAAGCTGTCTTTAAAGGAGCAGCATAGCTGTCCCAGCGTTCGGGAAGGGCAGCAAATAGAACGTTGATCATGATAAGCCTTTGGAGAATTGTACGGGATTAACGAGGGCGGTGGATATTGGCGCTTTGGACGATACCAAAGGCTGCAAGCAATACAAGCATAGCCGAACCACCGTAAGATACCAGAGGAAGCGGGACACCGACGACAGGAGCCAGCCCCATAACCATGGACATATTGACGGAGAAAAAGAGGAAAAAGTTCACAGCTATTCCCAATGTCACCAAGGCAGAAAAACGATCTTTTGCAGCAATAGCGGTTGCGATGCAAAAGACGATTATCAGCATATAGAGAGCCAATAACGTAAAGCCTCCGATGAAGCCGAACTCTTCAGCAAGCGTGGTAAATATGAAATCAGTATGTTTCTCGGGTAGAAAGTTTAGCCGGGACTGTGTGCCTTGCATAAATCCGCGCCCTGACCAGCCACCAGATCCCAATGCAATCTTGGATTGGGTGATGTGGTACCCTGCGCCCAATGGGTCTTGGCTAGGGTCCAGAAACGTATCAATCCGGCGGAATTGATAGTCTTTGATCAACTGCCAACTGGTGCCTCGGCTTTCAAAAACAGCTGTTACCAGCGCGACACCAGATGCAATCACAAAGGCAAAATAGCCCCAATGTACCCCGGCTAAAAACATAACAATACCACCGGCGGCCATAAGTAAGATTGACGTCCCGAGGTCAGGTTGCCGTAGGACCAATAGGGTCGGTAAAATAATGATCAGGACCGGAATAAGTACGAACAAAGGACGGGATGTACGTTTTTTTGGCAGAGCATCGTAATATGCAGCAAGCACCATGACCAATGTGATTTTCATGAGCTCTGATGGTTGGAGTTGCATAAAGCCAACGTCAATCCAACGCTGGGCGCCCATGCCCACGGTGCCGAAAAGCTCAACCGCGATTAGCAGCGCGAAGGCCGCCAAATAGGCCAATACAGAAATATTGCGCCAGAACCAAATCGGGATCAAAGCGACGACCAGCATAACTCCTATGCCGAGTGCAAACCGTTTGACTTGTGGTTCAACCCAAGGAAAAAATGATCCCCCCGCAACGGAATATAACATCAAGAACCCGACACTTGCCGCGGCAGACAACAGCAGGACCAATGGCCAATTTAGAAAGAGAAGCTTGCGCAGACCCGTCGGTACCACCTTGGCGTTATGTTCGAGATAACTCATGCTTGATCACTGGTTGTTGAAATGTTTCTGTCTAACCGTTCCTGCTCAAGACGCTCTTGCTGGATCTTGATCCGCTCGCGATCACCTTTTGGATAAGCCTCAAGCGGAGGAGAGCCCTCATATAATGCCTCTAGAAGGACATCGCGTGCAATCGGGGCTGCAGCTTTTGAACCACCGCCGCCGTGTTCAACCACAACGGCTACGGCGTATTTAGGTTTGTCGTAGGGTGCAAAGCACACGTATAGCGCATGATCTCGACGATCCCAAGGCAGATCCTCGTTGCGGATCACGCCTGCTGCGCGCTCGGCTGCACTGATGTTACGGACTTGACTGGTGCCAGATTTTCCGGCCATGCGCATCCCATCGGCAATGATGCGTGATCGGTATCCGGTGCCACGACGATCATTGCTGACGGAGTACATACCTTTGCGTACAGCGTGTAGGTTGTCCTCGTTTAGGCCAAGGCTTTCACCGGCGCCACTAGGCTGTTCCACGCCGTCAATTGACTTTATCAAACGCGGGGTTACAGAGCGACCAGAGGCAATACGTGCGGTCATCACGGCCAGTTGCATAGGAGAGGCCAGCATGTAGCCCTGCCCGATTGAGGCGTTTACTGTGTCACCGACCAGCCAGTCTTTACCGTGCACACGTTCTTTCCACTTGCGATCTGGGGCTAGACCATCGCGTACGGCTGACATAGGCAGTTCGTGATGTACCCCAAGCCCCAATCGCTGTGCCATTTTGGAAATGTTGTCGATGCCTACTTTGACTGCAAGATCATAGTAATAGACATCGCATGAACTTTTAAGAGACGTATTGAGATCAACAACCCCATGGCCTGCACGTCGCCAGCAGTGAAAACGACGTCCACCAACTTCGAGATGGCCTGGGCAATAGGCTGTATCGTCCGGGGTGATCAAGCCGCTTTCAAGTCCTGCGAGAGCAGCAACCATCTTGAATGTCGATCCAGGTGGGTAAGTGCCTTGGACGGTTTTATTTGCAAGTGGGCGATAGGGATCTGATGTTAAATCCCGATAATCAGCAACTGAAATGCCACGCACAAACAGATTTGGGTCAAAGCTTGGGGCGGAACAAATCGCCTGAATATCACCGCTCTCAATATCGATAACGACAGCAGCCGCGCTTTCGTTGCCCAATCGGGCTTGGGTGTAACTTTGCAAGGCTGCGTCAATTGTGAGCTGCATATCAGCGCCGGATTCACCCTCTTTGCGTTCCAGCTCGCGTATCACGCGACCATAAGCGTTTACCTCGACGCTTTTGGTGCCGGCTTTACCTCGGAGCGTGCTCTCTTCTTTTGCTTCGAACCCAACTTTGCCAAATTGGAAGCGCGGGGTGAGAAGGATCGGATCCGGGTCTTCCATTTTGGACAGGTCATAGTCTGATACGGGGCCAACGTAACCAATGACATGGGCAAATGTATCGTGTTGTGGATAGAGACGCGTGAGGCCGACTTCGGGGAAAATACCGGGAAGTGCCGGGGCATTGGCGGCGACTTTGGCAATATCCTCCCAGCTGACTTGATCCGCGAGAGTAATTTGCACAAAGGGTTTTGAGATGCGAATTTCACGTAGTGCGCGTTCGACATCGGCATCGTCAATATACACAAGACGGCGCAGGTTTGCGATTGTAGCGTCTATATCGCCGGCATCCTCTGGAACAACAGCGATCCGGTAGGAGGGAGAGTTTTGTGCAATAATACGACCTTTGCGGTCAAAAATTTCGCCTCGGGCAGGGGGTAAAAGCCGAATATTGATCCGGTTTTCCTCAGCTAACAACCGGAACTGATCCGCTTGATCCACTTGCAGAAACCGCATGCGCATGGCCAACGCTCCCGCAAAGCCAAGCTGCAACCCACCGAGCAACAAAGTGCGTTTGGTCATGAGGCGATGAGTTTCGTCTAGTTCCTTTGGAGTGCGCTTCACTTGTGGCCTCCCATGGCTTCGATTTCTGCGACGGACAAGCGCCTTACCCCCAATACGGTCTGGCTAAACACCGCAACCACTGGGTAGGCGAGTAAATTCATAATGATTTGGACGATGTCGAGTGTGATATGCGCCTGTTCTACTGCGACTATGCCAAGGATTAACCGATTGAGCAAAGTAATCCCGATCACAACGACGGCAACGGCGGACCATTCTGTCATAAAAGTTATTTCGCGATGTGGAGCGACACGGGATTTCAAAAACTCACAAGCGAGCAACGTAAGTAATGTCCATAGCCCAGGTGCGCGTTGTAACAAAAAGTCGGCAATTAACACGACAAAGACGATCAAGGTCGCAGGCACAAAATCAGGACGTCGAACAGACCAAGCAAGGGCAAAGACTAGGATAAGGTTTGGCGGAGCCCAGCGTGACGGCGCGGTATTTAAAGGGAGCAGCTGGACAAATATAATAGTCATGGCCATCGCGAGAAACATCAGCCGCATGAGCCAAATTCCTAAGGGGCTGGTTTTAGCCATCTTGCCCCTCTGAGTTGGTTTTCTGATTGTTGAGATAAAATTCGGGGGGCACTGCTGGCGGTAAAGGACTGTCTGCAGGTGCAATGAGTTGGCCCGGATTTTGGATTGTCTCGCTGCCATGGTGACGCAATACACGTAGAAACTCTAGTCGAGTGTAATCTGCGGAAAGGCGTACTCTGAGCCGTCCAGCGCGATCCAGCGCAACTTGACCAATTAAGAGACCTGCCGGAAACACATCTCCATCGCCAGATGACACGATACGATCACCAGGCTGGATGTTTTCGCGGTTTTCAATAAATCCGAGTAGTGGTGCTGCTGTGTTGTCACCTGTGACCAATGTGCTTTGACCTGACGGCTGCACGGTCGCAGGCACGGCGCTGGCTGCATCAGTGAGTAAGATAACCCGGGCTGTATCGCGTCCGGTGCCTGAAATACGACCGACCAGCCCAATACCGTCCATCGCGGCCCAACCATCGTTAATCCCATCGCGTGCCCCGACGTTCAGGAGAACAGACTGGCGAAAAGGAGAGCCACTGTCAGCTAACACAACACCGGTTATATAAGTGAGTTGAGGATCAAGGCGTACATTGTTTAATTCCAATAGGCGCGCATTTTCCTGCTCCAACTGCAGCGCGGCTTCTTTCCAAGCGTGCATTTGTCTGAGCTCAAATCTAAGTTCGCGGTTTTGCTCAGAGAGATGCTGATAGCTTTGGAAATCGCGGATTAGATTGATGGTTCCTGTCACAGGAGCCATGACCCATTGCATATTAGGTACAAAACGGTTGGTGATTTGCGCGCGGAAGCGTTCGACACGTGGGCTGTCGATCCGCCATATGAGGAATGTCGCAATTAAAAATAGGGCGAGCAGCACGACAAACAGGCGCCGCAAAGGCCCTGCATAATCGTCGCGCTGTGACCGATCTTTGGCCAAGGCTTCCCTTTCAGATGTCTCGCCCTTGGAGTGGGCAAAGGTCGTTAACTGTCGTAGTCAATCGCATGGCTGAGTTGTTTTTCGAACTCAAGTGCTTTTCCAGTGCCCAAAGCCACGCAGTTCAAACTTTCATCGGCGATGGAGACAGCCAAACCGGTTTGTTCACGCAATGCCAGATCAAGATCACCCAACAACGCACCGCCACCCGTGAGCATAACACCGCGATCAACGATGTCGGCAGCCAGATCCGGTGGTGTCGTCTCAAGCGCAGTCATAACGGCTTCGCAGATTTGTTGCACAGGTTCCGCGAGGGCCTCGGCGACTTGGGCCTGCGAGATCTCGATTTCTTTAGGAACGCCATTTAACAGGTCACGTCCCCGAATTTGCATCGATTGGCCGCGGCCATCGTCAGGCATACGGGCTGTACCGATTGAGGTCTTGATACGCTCTGCTGTGGCTTCGCCGATCAAAAGGTTCTGCTGGCGGCGCAAATAAGAGATAATCGACTCGTCCATGCGGTCGCCACCGATACGAACAGAGCGAGCGTAGACAATATCACCCAGTGATAAGACCGCAACCTCGGTCGTACCGCCGCCGATATCAACAACCATATTGCCGGTTGGATCGGTGATAGGCATCCCTGCACCAATCGCCGCTGCAATTGGCTCGGCGATCAAGCCAGCGCGACGTGCGCCCGCTGCCATGACCGAATTGCGGATAGCGCGTTTTTCCACGGGTGTAGCCCCGTGAGGCACACAGACAATAACCTTGGGTGAGTTGAAAATTGACCGTTTATGAACCTTACGAATGAAATGTTTGATCATTTCTTCGGCGGTATCAAAATCGGCGATCACACCTTCACGCATTGGGCGGATAGCCTCGATGGAGCCTGGTGTTCTCCCCAACATAAGTTTTGCGTCTTCTCCGACAGCTAAAACTTTTTTCACGCCATCTTTGACGTGGTAGGCAACCACGGACGGCTCTGACAAAATCACACCGCGCCCTTTTACGTAGACGAGTGTATTTGCAGTACCGAGGTCAATGGCCATGTCTGTTGAGAACAAACCGCCGAGATTTCCGAAGAGCGCCATATACGAGGAATCCTGTCAAAAATGCTAAAATGACTTTGACGACTCTGAGTTGTGTCGCCGGTTGGTATCTTATAAGCAGCCCTGCCAGCGCTTGAAAGAACAGATTGGGATTGTCGAGACCCTTTTGCGCCTATGTGTGTGCAATAAGCTATGAATTCGGCAAGTGACTGCTGATGCTATGGTGTGCGATTGTATCTTTCGCCATCTTATTAAAGGCGATACAGAGCAGTTATGCTGTCATACCAACATATTTTTCATGCGGGCAATTTAGCTGACGTACAGAAACACGCTATCTTGGCGTGGATGCTAGCTTATTTGACACGCAAAGACAAAGCGATCAGTTACATTGAAACGCATGCTGGGCGTGGCCTGTATGACTTGGGTTCGGCAGAAGCTGTGAAAACCGGTGAGGCAGCGCAAGGTGTTGCGCGGGTCGAAGATTGGTTCGCAAAAGATCACCCCTATGTGCAAGTTTTGGCCGCAATGCGGGAACGGCATGGGGCGCAAGCCTATGCTGGATCACCCTTGTTGGCCGCTGAGATGTTGCGTTCGCAGGACAGTTTGCATTTGGCTGAGTTACACCCGCAAGAAGTGACTGCACTGCGGCTCGCTTTGCGTGGAAGTGGCGCCAAAATCCATCATCAGGACGGCTTTGAGTTGGCGCAATCCTTGGCGCCACCAACTCCACGTCGCGGATTGATGTTGATTGATCCCAGTTACGAAATGAAGGAAGACTACGGGCGCATTCCTGCGATCATCGCCAAGCTGCACAAGAAATGGAACGTGGGGATCATTGCTTTATGGTACCCTATTTTGACCAATAATGCGCATGAGCCTATGTTGAACGCGTTGCAATATCAGGATTTACCTGGTGCAGAACGCCTTGAGGTACGCTTTCCACCTGCTCGGGAAGGTCATCGTATGATTGGGTCTGGCATGTTTGTCGTCAGGGCCCCTTATGGTATCACCGACGAGGCTGCGCGCTTGAGTAAGTGTTTTCACCAACTTTAATACAGCGTGACTGTCAATGCGGACTGGATGGCGACGCGAGAGTCTCTAACGTCTTCTTCATACGACATGACTAAAGTCGGCATGGATAGCGCTTTTGTCTGATTGGATGCACTGGATGACTAAGAAAATTACCACTGTAGTTACAGCAGGTGTAATGGCCTGTCTGCCTTACGCTTCCGCTCAGGCAACGGAATATTGGGCTTACGGAGATTGGCAAGTGTATGTCGAGGCGTTCGACACCGGCGAAGATGTGCAGGTAACATGTACTGCGTATACAGGTGGTGATGGCGACCCGACTGTTAAATTAACAACATCAAGCGGCGATGCTGGCCCGCCAGAGATCTATCCACAAGTTGTCGTTTCTGAGCAAGCGTTTCGGGGCTATAATACCCAGATGCAAAATGGACAGGCAGTGGCATTGATTATTGATCAAACACTGGAATACTATGCGCTTGTTGATGGGTATTTCAACTCTGAGGGCTTTGTGCAAGCTGATGCACATATGCGCTGGCAGGATGCAGCTTATATTCTGCTGGGAATGAAGTCCGGAAGCCATTTGGATGTGCGCCTTGTGTCACCAACCCAAGCAAGCGAGCGGGTTTATCTTGCGTCACTGAATGGTTTTACAGCGGCTTATGGTAAGATGATGGACAGCTGCGGCCACTCGGTAGAGGTTGTCGAGCCAGCCTTGGATTGAGTTGCTTATTTTCTATCCAAGCGGTCAGTGGGTTGATGGCGTTTTTTTGTTGCCCAGCAGCTGAACGGCAGGGCAACAAAGAGAAATTTGTTATATAAACTGCGGCCAGTCTATATGTCTTTGTAAGAGATCTCTCGAGTGTCTGCACCTTCACCGATTTTCTCGCGGCGTACGATCAGGCGGTTAAGCGCGTGAATATACGCTTTGGCAGATGCAACAACAGTATCGGTATTCGCGCTTTCGCCGGTTGCGATGTTTCCGTCCGCTTCCAGCCGAACCGAAACGGTTGCCTGTGCATCCGTGCCTGCTGTAACGGCGTTTACTTGATACAGTTGCAGGCGCGCCGTGTTCGGGTGGATCTTACGGATTGCTTTAAAGGTCGCATCGACAGGGCCATCCCCTTGGGATGTTGCACTTACGTCTTTGCCATCTACTTCCATCTCAACGGTGGCCTCAGCAGGTCCGCCTGTACCACAGGTGAGTTTCATTGAGACCAATTGCAGGATGTCGTTTTCGGCATCTTCGCCAACACGCATGAGTGCAATGATATCGTCGTCAAAGACTTCTTTCTTACGGTCGGCCAAGTCTTTGAAGCGTACGAATACATCCTTGAGCTGGTTGTCCCCAATCTCATACCCAAGTTGAGACAGCTTGTCCCGCAACGCAGCACGGCCAGAGTGCTTGCCTAAGGGCAAGGATGTACCAGCCAGACCGACGTCCTCGGGGCGCATAATTTCAAAGGTTTCTTTGTTCTTTAACATGCCATCCTGGTGAATGCCGGATTCATGCGCAAAGGCATTTTTACCAACAATGGCTTTGTTGAATTGAACTGCAAAGCCTGAAACCGTCGCAACACGATGCGAGATATGCATGATCTTTCGCGTATCAATTCCCGTGCTCCAGGGCATGATATCGTTACGCACTTTCAGCGCCATTACGACCTCTTCCAAGGCAGTATTTCCTGCGCGTTCGCCGAGCCCGTTAATTGTACACTCAATCTGACGTGCGCCACCTGCGACGGCTGCCAGAGAGTTTGCTGTGGCCATGCCAAGATCGTTGTGACAGTGGGTTGCGAAAATGACGTCATCTGCGCCGGGCACCGTAGCGATCAGGCGTTTGATTAAGTCGGCGCTTTCCATTGGTGCTGTATAGCCAACGGTGTCGGGGATGTTGATTGTCGTGGTGCCGGCTTTGATCGCGATTTCGATGACGCGGCACAAATAGTCCCACTCGGTTCGGGTGGCGTCCATAGGGGACCACTGCACATCATCCACCAGATTTCGCGCATGGCTGACGGTGTCATGGATTTTCTGCGCCATTTCATCCTGAGTCAAATTTGGAATGGCGCGGTGTAGTGGAGATGTACCGATAAAAGTGTGGATACGGGGGCGTGCAGCTTTGCGCACAGCTTCGGCACAGCGATCGATGTCTTTAAAGTTTGCACGTGCCAAACCGCATATAGTTGATGCTTTTGAGCGCTCTGCAATCTCTGAAACAGCGCGAAAATCGCCCTCTGAGGCAATTGGAAATCCCGCCTCGATGATATCAACGCCCATATCATCCAAAAGCTCTGCGATTTCGAGCTTTTCTTCATGGGTCATCGTCGCGCCAGGGCTTTGCTCGCCGTCACGCAGTGTCGTGTCAAAAATCAGGACGCGATCGTTGTCTTGAGATGTCATAGTGGTGTCTTTCTTGCTCAGTCTGTCGTGCATTATATGCCAAGTTGCCGGTCATCAATGTTGCGGCGCATCTTGGTGTTGGTCCGTGGCGCGCATGCATCCCTCTGAGCGGGCGCGCCGGATGGCACGCTCAGAGGCAGATTAGGAGCAGTAGGTCACGCGCATAAACACCGCCAAAGGCAGTGCGAGACAAGGTGATATCAAAGCGCGTATTCATAGGTGTGGATTTATACATCGAACGTGTCGAATGAAAAGAGATATTTTATAAGTTTAAGCTGAGATTGATTTACACAGAACTCTGCGTCTTATTCGTCCTCAGCTTTTTCTATTGCGACGCCTGCACGTCCCGAGGTCAATGCACCGTTCTCCCATGTGCCTGTGGCCTCTTGACCAGACGCATAGCGCATTGTGCCGGGGCCTTGGCGTTTAGAGTTTTCGAAACTGCCCTCGTAAACATCGCCGTTTGTATAGGTGGCGACGCCTTGACCGCTGATTTTTCCTTCGGACCAGTCGCCATCATAAGTGAAACCATCTGTCATGGTGATTTTACCCACACCGTGACGTTGGCCCGAGGCGAAGGTGCCTTCATAGATAGATCCGTCAGAGTAGGTTACGGTTGCAGCGCCGTCGCGCAGGCCATCTTTCCAACTGCCTTCATAACGATACCCGTCGGGATAGGTCATTATACCATGCCCGTGGTTTTTCGCGTTCTTAAAGCTGCCTTCATATACGACTCCGTTCGGGTATCCGGCCTTGCCATTGCCTTCGATCACGCCGGCAACCCAATCCCCTTGGTATGTAGACTTATCTGGATAGGTAATTTTACCGTGGCCGTCTGGTAAATCGTCGCGAAAGTTTCCGACATAAAGTGACCCATCAGGATAAGTAACCTGACCTTTTCCCGAGATCTGTCCGTTTTCCCACTGTCCACTATATATATATCCATCGGCACCTGTGAATGTGCCTTGGCCTTGTCGCAGGTCACCTTTGAACATGCCCTTGTATGTATCGCCGTTTGCGTAAGTTAAGACGCCTTCACCTTCGCGATGCCCATTGGCCAGCGGTCCCTCATAGGTGTCTCCATTGGGTTGAGTGAGCTTGCCGATGCCATTCATCTGGTCGGCAGTCCATTCTCCCTCGTAAACGAGGCCGTCAGGCATGATTAAGGTGCCCGTTCCTTCAAGTTTCCCGTCTTTGATGTCCCCGGTATATGTCGCGCCAGTCGGGTAGGTGATTTTGCCTTGTCCTTCTTTGCGGCCTTCGACCCATTGACCATCGTATTCGTATCCGCCGGGATTGACCATAATGCCGCGACCATGATGACGGGCATTCTGGAACGCGCCGTCATAGCGAACACCGTTTGCATAAAGCGCAATGCCATGGCCATTTATGGCGCCGTCAGCCCATTCGCCCTCATATGTGCCGCCGTCTGCAAACGTAATTTTCCCGACACCTTCAGGTTTGCCTTTTACGAAATCGCCTTCGTAGATCGATCCGTTGGGAAAACGTGCGACACCTGTGCCGCGAATTTCACCTTCGATCCACTCGCCCGTGTATTCGTAACCATTGGGCAGTCGATAGGCACCGTGCCCATGTTGTAGGCCATTTTGAAACTCGCCTTCATAGATCCCGCCAATGTCATCTTGTTTGCTTATGATTTGTGCAGTCTGGGCCGAAGTTGTCGTGCTTAACGGGTATTGAGCCAGTGCGATGACGGTGCAAACTGTGATCAGGGGGCGAAAGCTGCGGCGAAGAGGTGTCATGGCAATCTTATCCTGCCGCATCTTAAGGCGGCAGCTCCTGTCGGGGGGCTACATTTCTTCCGAAGTCTAAGGGAGGGATAGGATTGTCGCAACGGTTTTACCTTGCACTCTTTCTCTTTGGCAAAAACCTGATAAATGCCTAGGAGAATACCTGTCTGGCGACTGCTTTGGCGATTGCGAGATCGGGACTGATGACCACCAACCAAGATAGGATGTGCACCTATGGCAGATCGTTTTCGCGTGACATTGGCGCAGTTGAACCCCACGGTGGGCGACCTTGAAGGTAATGCGGCCAAGGCCTATGCCGCTTGGCAAAAAGGTCACGAAGCAGGCGCTGATCTTGTTGCACTGCCTGAGATGTTTATCACTGGATATAATGCGCAAGACCTTGTGAGGAAGCCGGTATTTTATAAGGCTGCAATGGCTGCGGTACGAGCGTTGGCTGAAAAAACCACGCAAGGTCCGGCCTTGGCGATTGGCAGTCCATGGTTCGAAGATGGTAAGTTGTTTAATGCTTACTTGATTTTGAAAAACGGTCAGGTTGCATCAAAAGTACTGAAGCATCATTTGCCAAATGAAACGGTATTCGACGAAGTGCGCATCTTTGATGCGGGTCCAATGGCTGGTCCTTATAGCGTAGGCGAGACACGCGTGGGCTCTCCCATTTGTGAAGATGGTTGGCACGAAGATGTGGCTGAAACATTAGAGGAAACAGGCGCAGAGTTTTTATTAATTCCCAATGGCTCACCGTACTATCGTGGAAAGATGGAAACACGCATCAATCACATGGTTGCACGTACTGTCGAAACTGGTCTGCCTGTAATTTATTTAAACATGGTGGGTGGTCAGGATGATCAGGTTTTTGATGGTGGCAGCTTTGCCCTGAATCCTGGTGGGGCTTTGGCGTTGCAAATGCCTGTCTTTGACGAAGCGGTGACACATGTTGATCTTGAACGCCAAACGCAAGGTTGGCGTGTCGTAGATAGTGAAAAAGCCGCGCTGCCAGATGCTTGGGAACAAGACTACCGCGTGATGGTGGAAAGCCTGCGGGACTACATGGGCAAAACGGGTTTTCAAAAGGCTTTACTTGGTTTGTCTGGCGGGGTTGATTCGGCAATTGTTGCAGCAATTGCCGTTGATGCGCTGGGCGCTGAAAATGTACGCTGTGTGATGTTGCCATCAGAGTACACGTCAAAGGAATCGTTAAACGATGCTGAGGCTGTCGCTAACGCATTGGGCGTAAAGTACGATTACGTGCCAATCTCCGAGGGACGTACGGCGATTACCAATACACTTGCACCATTATTTGAGGGTCGTGATGCAGACCTGACCGAAGAAAACCTGCAATCGCGTTTGCGGGGACTTTTGTTGATGGCGATGTCGAATAAATTTGGTGAGATGCTTTTGACGACCGGTAATAAATCTGAGGTCGCCGTAGGCTATTGTACGATTTATGGGGACATGAATGGTGGGTATAATCCGATCAAAGATCTCTATAAAACCCGTGTTTTTGAGACCTGCCGTTGGCGCAATGCAAATCATCGTGCGTGGATGAAGGGCCCAGAAGGTGAAGTAATTCGCCCTAATGTCATCGATAAGCCACCCAGTGCAGAACTGCGCGATGATCAAAAAGATAGTGATTCATTGCCAGATTATCCTGTTTTGGATGGAATTTTGGAAATCTTGGTCGATCTGGATGGATCTATTGAAGAGTGTGTTGAGGCGGGATTTGATCGCTCTGACGCTACGCGGGTAGAACACCTGATTTACATTAGTGAGTACAAACGCTTCCAATCTGCTCCCGGTGCACGACTGACGCAACGGGCATTTTGGTTGGACCGACGCTATCCGATTGTGAACCGGTGGCGTGATAAACAATGAAATATATGAGGTATAAAGTGCGGCGCTTTGAACACAGGTTGCATCATGTCATTCAGAATTCCACCTGCCTTCTAGGCGTGGCGTATGTGGGGCAGTAGTAGTAATTTCATGTCTGGTCCTGCGCTGCCTCAATTTAATGCTGACCGCACTCTCCCTGGTTCCGTTGATGTTGTTGTCATCGGCGGCGGAATTATTGGTGCGTCTACAGCTCTCGAACTCGCTGAACGCGGGCATTCTGTCCTTTTGTGTGAAAAAGGACAAATCGCTGCTGAGCAGAGCTCTCGCAACTGGGGATGGGTGCGCATGTCGCAACGTGACCCCCGCGAGATGGAGTTAATGTCACATGCGTTTCCCTTATGGGAAAACCTTGAAACCCGAACGGGCCATCGCACTGGTTTCACGCGTTCAGGTATCCTATTTGCAGCGCGTCGCAGGTGGCGCGAAGCCGAGTTGGTAAAATGGGCAAAAATATTCGACGATTTTGAATTCCAGTCTGATTTTAAATCTCAATTTACAGGCAGAATGTTACGCGGCGCAGAACTAGAGGCGCTGATGCCTGGATATGGTAGCAGTTTGCGTGCGGGATATTATACTCCGACGGATGCGCGTGCGGAACCTCAGTGGGCTACGCATGCCATTGCGAGTGGTGCACGTGCAGCCGGTGCGGTCGTCGTAACCAATTGCGCGGTGCGTGCGCTTGATGTGAGTGCTGGACGGGTATCTGGGGTTTTCACTGAAAAAGGTCGCGTGGCGGCTTCAACCGTGGTTGTCGCGGGAGGGGCTTGGTCACGATTGTTCCTGCGCAATGAAGGTATTTTTATTCCTCAGTTAAAGCTGTTGAATTCTGTCATGCGTATCACAGCTGTTGACGGGCTGCCTGAATGTGCAGTTTGGGCACGAGGTTTTTCAATGCGTCATCGGGCAGACGGTGGAATGACACTGGCAGGCGGTTATGAAAATATAGCCGAAATTGTCCCTGATATGGTGCGATTTGGCTATAAGTTTATCCCAGCTTACCTGCGGCAATACGGCAGTATCGGTTTGCGCTTGTCTAAGCGGTGGCAAATCGAAGCGGCAGAAGCCAAACGATGGGGGCCACAAGATCGGACACCTTTCGAAGAAACACGGATACTCGACCCAGAGCCATCATCAAATGCACTACGTCGAACATTATCAGCAGCACGAGATGCATTCCCTGCGTTGAAAAATGCGGATGTGACGCAGAGTTGGGGTGGGTTGATCGACGCGACACCAGATGAAATCCCGATTATTTCGGATGTCTCCAAGCGTCCGGGTCTCTTTGTATCCACAGGTTACACAGGTCACGGGTTTGGTATTGGCCCTGCCGCTGGAAAATTAACGGCTGATCTGGTCACTGGGGATACTCCGATTGTAGATCCAGCGCCGTTTGCGCTGGACCGGTTTTAGATTTAGAGAACTGTCACTCTAGCCCATCATATCATTTGATAAGAAGCGGGAACGAAGCGGAATCCATTCCCACGGCTTTCAACATAACCTGCCGCAGGGAATGGCATATGGTAACCGATCATGGGAAGGCGATCGGCTGCCAGCATGCCAAGGATATTTTTGCGTGCGGCTGTTGCAGCAGCTTTGTCCATGTCAAAGCTGGTTTCCCATTCAGGGTGTGCAAACGCGAACACATAGTGGTTGGCAAGGTCCGCAGTCAGAACCATTTGCGCGCCGGCGCTTTCTAGCATGACGGCCATATGTCCCGGTGTGTGACCAAAGGCTGCAACACCGGTCACGCCAGATGCAATTTCTCCACCGTCTTCGATAAAGGTCATTTTTTCCGCTTGAGGTGTTACTTTGGCGGCGACTACGTCTCCGACACGATTTCCTGCATCCATTTTTGACCAGAAATCATATTCTTTTGCCGCTGTAATGAAACGCGCATTTGCGAATGTCGCTGTACCATCTTCACCGGCCATACCACCGATGTGGTCAGGGTGCATATGGGTTAACACGACGACGTCAATATCGTCAGGGGTTGTGCCTGCGTCTTTGAGCGCTTGTGTGATGCCTGCAGCATTGAGGCCCGTGTCAAAGAGGATCTTTTGAGAACCAGTATCCACCAATGTAGGAGTGAAATAAAACTGGCCGGCGTCACCTGGAATAAAGTTTTCTGCCGCAACCGTCGCGAATTCTTCATCGGTCGCGCCGCCTGCAAACGTCGCCTGCATACCTGTTTCGCGTATAGCCGTACCAGCCAAGAGGCTATGGACAGTAAAATCACCAACGTTAAAAGCGCGCGCATGGAGAGGCTTGCGGGCATGAGCATCATGTCCTGCCGCAATTGCAGGGCGGCTTGCCACTGTAGCTGCGATAGGGGCTGCAGCAACGCCTGCAAGTGCGGCCCGGCGAGTCAAAGAAATTGTCATTTAGAATCTCCAATAGAATTCGTGATTTATAAACTTTAGTATAGGTAATTCACTTCTCACAAATGGCGAAGTGTTGATGTAACAACCTCGTGATTTGTGCGACGTAAAGATGTGACCTTGAGGTGCATGTTTGGTTGCGTGCACTTATTGCGATAGTATGCTCGTCCCTATACTTGGTCGACGCCCACGCGAACTGGACAAAATGCACTCTGTATGACACTGCAGCAGGTAACAGGAGATTTGTGAATGACCACCACCCGCTTCGCGCCCTCGCCAACCGGCTATATCCACGTTGGGAACCTGCGCACTGCCTTGATGAACTATTTGATCGCCCGTAAATCCGGGGGAACGTTTATTTTGCGTATCGACGATACGGATCCTGAACGTTCCAAAGAAGAATATGTAGATGCGATCAAGCAAGACTTGGAATGGTTAGGTCTGACGTGGGATAAGGTTGAACGCCAATCCAAGCGTTTGGATCGCTATGCGGATGCAGCGGATAAGCTGCGTGAAATTAACCGGTTTTACGAAGCTTTTGAAACCCCGGTTGAGTTGGATCTTAAACGCAAGAAACAACTCAATATGGGAAAGCCGCCTGTTTACGACCGTGCTGCGTTGGGTCTGTCTGAAGCTGAAAAAACGGCGTTGCGCGAGGAGCGTGGCAATGGCGTATGGCGGTTTAAACTTGACCAAGAACGGATTGAGTGGACTGACGGTATTCTGGGCGATATTTCAATTGATGCCGCATCGGTGTCAGACCCTGTATTGATCCGCGGTGACGGTCAAGTGTTGTACACGATTGCATCGGTGGTGGATGACACGGATATGGGTGTGACCAATGTGGTGCGTGGTTCCGACCATGTGACAAATACGGCGACACAGATCCAGATTATCAAAGCGTTAGGCGGAACATGCCCTGATTTTGCGCATCACTCGTTGTTGACAGGTCCTCAGGGAGAAGCCTTATCAAAACGGCTTGGCACGCTGGCGTTGCGTGATTTGCGCGAAGCGGGTGTAAAGCCCATGGCATTGTTAAGCTTGATGGCACGTTTGGGGTCTTCTGATCCGGTTGAATTGCGGACCGAGATGGCCGAGCTGATCGAAGGTTTTGATATCAATCGCTTTGGCTCTGCGCCCACGAAATTTGATAGCGAAGACCTGTACCCGTTGACTGCGCGTTATCTACAAGGGCTGACGGCTGAACAGGTCAAGGATGAGCTGGACGATTTAGGTGTCCCTCAAGCGCAACAGGCTGCGTTCTGGGCTATGGCCAAGGAAAACATATCGACACTCAAAGATTTGGGTGGCTGGTGGGATCTTTGCATCAATGGGGCAGATCCATTGATTGCTGAAGAAGATCAAGCATTTGTCGCCGAGGCTATGTCGATGTTACCCGAAGGTCCATATGACGCCGAGAGCTGGAAAACCTGGACCACTGCAGTGAAAGAGGCAACAGGCCGTAAAGGCAAAGGTCTGTTTATGCCGCTGCGTAAGGCTATCACTGGTATGGAACGTGGCCCTGATATGGGCGTCCTACTGTCCTTGATGCAGGTCATACGCGCACGCGGCTAAGGAAAGTATTTTGGTGTTTTGTAGGCGGCTCCAGTTTTGGGGCCGCCTTTTTTGTTTGTCAAAGCCGACTGAATGCTTGCTGTGATTATTCGATCAGCGTTAATTCTTTTGCCGTCACATAATGGTTTGTTAGCTCGACTTCTTGCGAACTTAGAG
Organism: uncultured Paracoccaceae bacterium; assembly: GCA_947499635.1. Lineage (GTDB taxonomy): Bacteria > Pseudomonadota > Alphaproteobacteria > Rhodobacterales > Rhodobacteraceae > Epibacterium. Next base: position 69,821 of record CANMPD010000015.1, read on the forward strand.
TCTGGTGACGGGGGTAGCGCGGCGCGTTACGATCATCGATAATTGGGTGATCCCAAGCTGCAGTTGTTTCGAAAAAACGCTCAACCCCGTCTGCGCCAAAGACCTGAAAATAACCTTGTACGACAACATCTAGATAGCTGAGAAGGATGGGCTTACGCGTGCCCTGCATGTCTACATTCTGCCGGACTGAATAGAGCGAAACCTCTGGCTTGTTCTCGATCGAGTGGTTGATTTGTTCACTGATATCTAGCCGATCATAACCTGTTTCCCGCAAATCAAGGGCAACCCAGTTCGCGTTTGGCACGGCTGCCACCAACCCTTCGATTTCTGTTTGAGGACAAGGCACAGCACTTAGAAACGCCAAATGGTGGGCGTGTGTTTGTATCCAAGTGCGACGCCAACCAGGTAGGCTGGCAGGTTGCGTTTGATCATATGTGTGGGTTGCCGTGTTCACGAGGCTGCCAAAGCCAAAGAAATAGGGGGTCATCTGTCTTTCCTGAAAATTTTCAATGGTCGAATTGATGTATGTCAAAACGTCTTTTTACGGCTTGTGCAATAGCTGGCTTTGCCTTCGCTGATGAGGGTGTGGAGAGCTGATATGCGTATTACCAAACGAACCAATATTGCGATGCGTTTGCTTATGTTTTGTGCGGCGCATCCTGATCGTTTGGTGACTAAAGCGGAAATTGCACAGACATGCAATATTTCGGAGAACCACTTGGCTCAGGTTGTGAATCAGCTGAGCCAACTTGGTTATCTCAATACCCAGCGAGGGCGCAAAGGTGGTTTGGCTTTGAGACGCAGCCCATCGCAAATCCTAATTGGCGATGTCTTTCGCGATATCGAAGGTGTTTTGCCGATGGTTGAATGTTTTGCAGATCTTGAGAATACATGCCCTTTGATCAATGCATGCCGCTTGCGCGGGGCATTGACCAAAGCTGCTGAAGCTTTCTATGGCGCGCTAGATGAGTTTACGCTGGAAAGCCTGATTTGTGACAATATCGATCTCTTTCGATTACTGAGCCCCACCGTTTGTCATGCAGTTCGGCATTAACGCTGAGATTACTCACGTGTCCGTAATGTGTGTGTGGGCTGCGCCGACAGTGGTCGCCAGGCAAAGGCAAGGCTTGATACCAAGGTCACCGTAATACCTGCGCACACAACGGTCAGGGCGTTTGGCCAGATGATGCTATAGGTTGTCTCAAACACAAAATGATTTATTGCCCAAGCGCCGCAGATCGCTGCCACCAAAGCAACACAGCCAGCTGTGGCCCCTGTGAACACAGCACGTAACGTAAAGCTTAACAAGATTTGGCCACGCGTTGCCCCAAGGGTTTTCAGCAAGGCGGCCTCATATCGGCGGGCAGGTTCTGCTGCTGCTGATGTGCCGAGCAGAACCAAGAAACCTGTAAGCAGTGTTGCCATCGCACCATAGGCTGTCGTGCGGGCAATCTTTTGCAAAACAGTCGCGACGCGATTCAGGGCATCACGTACATGGATCGCCGTTATGTTTGGAATGGTTTTTGCTAAATCACGTAAGATCATAGTTTCGGCTTCGGGCGCGGCATGGATCGTCGCAATATACGAGTGCGGAGCCGCCGCGAGAGCATTTTCGTTCATTGTTAGAATGAAATCTAGGCCCACGTTTGAAAAATCTACATCGCGAAAACTGGTGATCGTCGCAGCAATCTCACGGCCTAGAATATTGACTGTCAATTCATCCCCAAGTTTTAGACCCAGTTCTGCACCTTCTTCTGCAGCAAAGGAAATCTGGGGCGGCCCCGTATAGTCTTCAGGCCACCATTCCCCCTGCGTGAGTTTGGTCGTGGCGGATTGACTAGCAGAATATGTAATGCCGCGATCGCCGCGAATAACCCAGTGATTGCCCGCAACATCTACAGCGGATTGGCCATTGATTTTAGAAATCACGCCGCGCAGCATCGGAGCATAGTCAACCTTGGTAACCTGCGGGTCGTTTTCGACGCGATCCAGAAAGGCTGGCATCTGATCTCTTTGGATATCGACAAAGAAATATGACGGGGCAATATCGGGTAAATTGCCTATAATCGCCCGGCGCATGTTCCCGTCGACTTGGCCTATTGCTGCAATGACTGTGAGGCCGAGACCCAGCGCCAATACGGCCGTACCTGCGCCATCACGGCCGCTGGAAATCGCGGCAAATGCCCAACGTAAAGCAGGGCGACCACGGGTGATACGATTACCAAGCGTCGCAGAATAAGACACGGCTTTGGCGGCAAATATCAAAATTAGCATTGTCGCGGTGAGGCCTGCGAGCGTCCAAAGAGTTAGGGCAACTTGAGTGCTGAAACTCACTGTGGTGAGGACTAGGATGATCAATAGCGCAAAAATCGCTCCAAGGTATCCAGGAGCAGGCCAACGGAACGTGTCGGTATTCGCATCGCGATACAGGGTCGCAGCACGAATACGCTCTGCTGCCGCCAGAGGCCATAGCGTAAAAAGCAACGCAGTGATTGCGCCGTACAGGGCGGCCTCAATCAAGGCGGATGGATAAATGGAAACAACAGCGGGAAACGGTAATTGAGACGATAGGGCCGGCGCTAAAGCCAAAGGTGCGAGAATACCGATCAGTAAGCCTATGCCGATCCCAACGAGAGATAGTATACCGATTTGCAGAAAGTAAGTCAGGAAGATCACACGGCGTTCTGCACCTAGCGTGCGCAATGTGGCAATGGTTGTCGTTTTCTTTGCAAGGTATGCGCGTACAGCCGTCGAAACGCCAATACCGCCAACAGCAAGGCCGGAAATACCAACCAGAACGAGGAAGCTACCAACACGGTCAATAAAGCGCGCGATGCGCGGGGCTCCGTTTCTGGAATCCCTCCAGCGTAGCCCTGCATCGGCGAAATGACTTTTGGCAGTGTTTGATATTGTCTCGAGATCTGTATTTTGGGGCAGGCCGAGGCGGTACTTTGTTGAGAACAGCGTGCCTTCGCGCAATAGCCCCGATTGGGCCAAATCTGTGGTGCGAACTAATGTACGTGGGCCACTTGAAAAACCGGAACCTGTCGAATCTGGTTCCCATTCTAGAACGGCAGAGAGGATAAAATCTTGAGAGCCTAAATTAAATGTGTCGCCTACGCTTAGGCCAAGACGGTCTGATAAGACACGTTCCATAATGCCACCAGGCAGCGTGTCGTTGCCGTCTAATGCGTGTTCCAGCGGGATGTCAGGGTTCAGTTTTACTGTGCCGTAGAGTGGATAAAGAGAATCGACAGCCTTAACCTGCGTGAGTGTCCGCTCGTCTTCGACGGTCGCCATGGAACGAAACTCTACGACTTCGGATATCCGGTCAGAATGCTGATCAAGCCACGCGCGTTCTGACGGGTTGGCAAAGCGATAGGTGAATGTGGCTTCTGCATCTCCACCGAGCAGCGTTGCGCCTTCGCTGGTGAGACCCGTTTCGATTGCACTGCGCAAAGATCCAATGGTTGCGATCACCGCGACGCCGAGGGCAAGGCAGGCAAGAAACAGACGAAAGCCGTCGATTCCGCCGCGCAATTCCCGCAGGGCGAATTTCCAAGATAGGTTGAAAGCTGATTTCTTTGAGGTGTCTGATATCATGAGCTTGCTGTCTCCAACATGCCATCGCGCAGTTTGATGACGCGGTCACATCGTGCAGAGAGTTCGGCGGAATGCGTAACCATAACGAGTGTTGCATTATGGCGATTTCGCAAGTCAAATAGCAGATCCATGATTTGTTCGCCGTTGTCTTGGTCTAGGTTACCCGTTGGTTCATCGGCAAGAACCAGAGCAGGGCGCGGAGCCAAGGCTCGTGCGATAGCCACCCGCTGTTGCTCGCCACCTGAAAGTTGGGTGGGCATGTGATTGGCGCGATGTCCAAGACCGACGGCTTCCAATTCGGCCTGTGCGCGTTCAAACGCATCGGCGTGGCCTGCCAACTCTAAAGGTGTCGCAACATTTTCAAGAGCGGTCATTGTTGGAATGAGGTGAAAGCTTTGATAGACGACGCCCATGTTTTCACGGCGAAACTGTGCCAGAGCATCCTCGTTCATATGCGTTAAGTCATTGCCTAAAGCGTGGATTTTACCGGTTGTAACCTGCTCTAACCCACCCATTAGCATCAACAGCGAAGATTTTCCGGATCCAGATGGGCCAACAAGTGCCAAAGTCTCATGTTGTGCGACTGATACATTTATGTCCCGCAAAATAGTAACAGGACCCGTGTTTGCCGAAAGTGTGAGCCCAACCCCTTTGAGACTAAGAATATGATTACTATCTGTATCTAGGGTATTGGGCATGTCGTCGTAACCTTTGGTTTTCAGCAGGTGTTCGATTGTTGTCATCGAACAGTTTTACTTAATATGGAGTGCGGATGCGTATTCACAATAGATTATGCTGCGGTGCAGTGAGAACATTTTTAACGGCTCTTACGATTGTGACTGTGTCTCTGGGGTCGGTACGTGCAGATACTGTTCGACTTACGGCTATGGGAGACAGCATTATACAGGGCTATGGCCTGGCCCAGGGGGATGGGGTTGTTCCCCAGCTAGAGGCATGGCTACAGGCGCGAGGGCACGATGTGCAGATTCTCAATGCAGGTGTGTCAGGAGAGACGTCTGCTGGCGGGGCCGCACGGGTTGACTGGACTTTAGCCGATCATCCGAATGGATTGATTGTTTTATTTGGGGGAAATGATCTTCTGAGGGGGCTGGCGCCGGAACAGATGTATGAAAACCTGTCAAAAATTATCATAGGTGCTGAAGCGCAGGATATACCGGTTTTTTTAATAGGGCTTGAGGCTCCGACGACATATGGCACATCCTATAAAACCGAGTTCGACGGGATTTTCACGAAAGTCGCTATGGAACACGATCTCATGTTATATGGAGATATCTTTACTGCGATCAAAGCCACAGCACTTAGCAAGAGCGATACGACAGTGAGCGTTATGCAAAGGGATAACATTCATCCAAATCAGCGTGGTGTAGAGCTTATCGTGGCGGATCTAGGTCCAAAAGTTGAAGATTTTTTGCGACGTTTAACGGCTCATTAGGTGCTGAGTCGCATTATTCCACTGAGTCATGAGAGGAGAAATACAAAGTGCTAACCGCGAGCAGTGTCGTTGTTGATCCTGCTAGAACGTATAATGCAAAAGCCGCCCAAATTGACCAAGATAAGATTATAACAGACATTACAGCCAAGCTAAGTGCCAACAGGCAACTCAAAGTTAGTGCGCCCCAAATCATGATTTTCTCCTCCGACTAAATGTATTCCGCTAATAAAATGCCTCCTCAAGCATATATTACTTTATTGAGCTTCGTTGATGTTGCGTGCTTTAGTATTAACAAAAGGTTAACTGCAGCTGTTCTGCTCTGAAATCACCATAAATATCAAGTAAATCATCATTTTAGGGTTCAACTCAGACGATCAAATCTGATCAGAATCCAAGTAATGATTTAATTTTCATAAAATCTGATTTTTTTAGAAACAGTTCGTCAAGACGTATGTACGAAGTGTGAAGGTGTAACATCACATAAAAAGGGCCGGATAATCTCCGGCCCTTTGTCGTTGGTGCTTTGAAATTCGCTGCGGTTCTAGCGGGCGAACTTCTTATGTTTTAGACGTTTGGGTTCCATGGCATCAGGACCAAGGCGTCGTTTCTTGTCTTCTTCATAATCTTCAAAGTTGCCTTCGAACCACTCTACATGTGCGTCGCCTTCAAAGGCGAGGATATGAGTACAAATACGGTCGAGGAAAAAGCGATCGTGCGAGATAACCACAGCACAACCGGCAAAATCGACCAAAGCATCCTCGAGCGCACGCAGTGTTTCGACGTCCAAGTCGTTTGTCGGTTCATCCAATAGCAGTACATTGCCGCCGTCTTTTAGCAGGCGGGCCATGTGTACACGGTTCCGTTCACCACCAGAGAGCAGGGATAGCTTCTTTTGCTGATCGCCACCTTTAAAGTTGAACGAAGAACAATAAGCGCGAGAGTTTACCTGTGCATCGCCCAGCTCAATGATCTCTGCACCGCCAGAGATTGCCTCCCACACGGTGTCATTGCCATTCAGATCATCGCGAGACTGATCTACGTAAGACAGTTTTACTGTGTCGCCATACTCAACGCTGCCTTGGTCTGGTTGTTCTTGACCTGTTAGCATTTTAAAGAGCGTTGATTTACCCGCGCCGTTGGGGCCGATCACACCAACAATCCCACCCGGTGGTAGTGAGAAGTTCAGGCCTTCGACCAGCTGTTTATCCCCATAGTGTTTGGCGAGACCTTCGACTTCGATCACCTTAGAGCCAAGACGCGGCCCGTTGGGAATGACGATCTGTGCGCGGCCAACCTTTTCACGTTCAGACTGCGATGCCAGGTCGTTATAGGCGGCGATCCGTGCTTTGGATTTTGCTTGGCGGGCTTTTTGGCCTTGTTGCATCCACTCCAATTCGCGCTCTAGTGTCTTTTGCTTAGCTTTGTCTTCGCGTGCTTCTTGCGATAGACGCTTGGCTTTTTGTTCTAACCATGCGGAGTAGTTACCCTCGTAAGGGATGCCACTGCCGCGATCCAACTCAAGAATCCAGCTCGTAATATCATCCAGGAAATAGCGATCGTGGGTGACGCACAAGATGGTGCCTTTGTAATCGATCAGGTGTTGCTGCAACCAAGCAATGGTTTCCGCATCCAAGTGGTTGGTCGGTTCATCGAGCAGCAGCATATCAGGTGCTTCGAGCAGCAGTTTGCAGAGCGCGACACGGCGGCGTTCACCCCCAGATAAATCGGCAACGGCTGCGTCATCAGGAGGGCAGCGCAGAGCCTCCATTGAGACATCGACCTGACTGTCCAGATCCCACAGGTTGTCTGCGTCGATCTGATCCTGAAGGACTGTCATCTCTTCCATCAGCTCGTCTGTGTAGTTTTCGGCCATCTCAACAGCGATTTGGTTGAAGCGATCAACCTTGGCTTTTTTGACAGCAACACCCAGCATGACATTTTCACGGACGGTCAAGGTCTCGTCTAGGTGTGGCTCCTGCGGCAGATAGCCAACTCTCGCACCTTCAGCGGACCATGCTTCGCCTGTGAAGTCCGTATCGATGCCGGCCATGATCTTCATCAAGGTTGATTTACCGGCGCCGTTGACACCAACGACACCAATTTTCACGCCAGGCAAAAAGGACAGGTGAATGTTTTCAAAGCACTTTTTACCACCTGGATAAGTCTTGGAGACTCCCTGCATGTGGTAAACATATTGATAAGACGCCATCGCAAAGGCTCCATGACTAAAGAGAAAAGATTGCCTGACGTGATAGCGGATGGGTCAAGCGGGGGCAATGGAGCGCGGTCTGCAGGATTAAGAGTTTTCTGATAGGCGGCGGATAAGTCTCTTATGCAACAAAGAGAGCGCGGTTTGCCTTACAGTGGGTCACAAGAACATTGCGAAATGCTGTGAGTTTGGGAGAGGCCCACAGATCCGCATGACCTACGACCCATATATCGGGATAGGGTTGCGGCGGTAGAACGGGCACTTGTACCAAGCCTGTGGTGCTGCGCCCAATGAACATGGGCATACGCACAACACCCAATCCCGCCTGTGCAGCGCTAACCATAGTACTCATATCATCGCAGTACATGCGAATACGGTTATTGGGAAATGCTTTGGAGAGGGGACTGGGGAGTTTGGCGTGTAGGGTGTAGAGCACCCAGTTGATCATCGTATCTGGGTCTTGTGCAATGCGGTTGGCGATATCTGCGTTGGCAAAACTAGCAGTGTTTTGCTCGAGCAGTCGGAGCCCCTTGAGAGTATCGCCAGGGCTTGTGCTAATACGCAGAGCGATGTCAGCTTCACGACGCGTTAAATCTAACACGTCATTACGGGCTAAGACCGTGAGGTCGATGTTGGGGTAAAGATCTGTAAACGCTTCAACAACAGGCATAAGGAAATGTGTGAGCAACAGGGGTGGGGCGGTCAAGGTTAATCCCCCCGAGAGCGGTGGACCCGCTTGTTGCAATGTCCGCATCAGGTTGTGTTCTGACATCTCCATCTGATGCGCATGGGCTGCGATATTGAGGGCAGGCTCTGTTGGCTGGTACCCTTCTGGTAGGCGGTCGAATAGATGCAGGCCCAACGTTTCTTCGGCGCGCCGTATTCGACGTGCAATCGTGGTGTAGTTAACCCCAAGCTCTTGGGCTGCCCCGGACAGCGTACCGTGGCGCACCACCGACATTACAGTTTTTAAATCATCCCATGAAATCTGCATGCATGCGTTTTTGCATGTATTGCATGCGGATGCACGCATTTAAGCACGTGAGGAAGCAGGGTATTCTTGGATCAAAGCAAATTCAGGAGTTTAATATGATATATGCCTACGTAAAACTAACCGTGACCAACCCAGATGCATTGGCCCAGTATCGCGATGTTGCTGCTGCTGCGCTCGCAAAACATGGGGGCACGGCTGAGATTGCCGCTAAAGAATGCACAATACTTGATGGAACGCCAGAAATGCCGGATGTCGCCGCGCTCTTGAGCTTTCCAGATAGAGCTTCCGCAGTGGCTTGGGCGGAAGATCCTGAGTTAGCCGAGGTGCATGAATTGCGTCGCGCGATTGGTGGGTCTGACATTCTTTTGCTTGGTTAAGTAATCTAACAACCAATTAAAAGCACAGCAGGGAGCACTTAGTAGCTCCCTGCTGTGTCTCATTTACAGCTCATTACTTGGCGTTTTCTTGTTGCTGCAGCAGATATAATGCGATCATTGATGCAGCTACACCAGACAGCAGATAGATGGCTGCGGCCCAAAGTCCAAAGAGTGCAGTCATACCTAGGGCAGTCAGAGGGGCAAAAGCTGCCCCGATGATCCATGTCAAGTTTGTTGACATAGCGCTGCCGGAATAACGGAATTCAGGAGAAAAGCGCTTGGGTACGATGGAACTGGACTGACCATAGGCCAAGCCAAGGATTGCAAAGCCTAAAATGATGTATACGCCCGGTGTTGTTTGAAGCGAATAAATTGTGAGGCAGAGGACAGGGATCAACGCAGTGCTCGCCCATAGAACCCGACGGCGCGAGTATTTGTCGGTCAAGTAACCAGACAATATAACGGTTCCGATGCAGATCGTCCCGCCAATGAGTTCGAGCAGCAGAATATGGGTGATATCCTGATTGCCAAACAGCATCACGTAGCTCAGCGGGAAAACGGTTACCATATGCAGCAAAGCATAGCTTGCGAGAGGCAGGAACGTGGAGAGCAAGATCGTACGGCCGTGTTGCTCAAACAGTTTGCTGAGCGGTGCTGATTCCAAAGGCGTATCATCGGTGCCGAAGTCGGTTGTCAGTAAACGGATACGTGCAAATAGTGACACAACATTAACAGCCATCACGGCAAAGAACGCAAATCTCCAGCCGTAGGTGAGAAATTCAGTTTCGGTCAGAAAACCGGTGAAGACATAGAACATGGATGCGGCGACACAAAATCCAATAGGCGCACCGAGCTGCGGAATCATGCTGTAAAGGCCGTCTCGTTCTGCGGGCGCCGCAGATTTGAGCTGCAGGGTAATGCCGTCCCATGCACCGCCAAGCCCAAGACCCTGAGCAAACCGTAAAACAGCAAGAAGAACAGGTGCCGTCCACCCCAAGGCATCATAGCCAGGGAGCAATCCGATTGCGACGGTGGAGGTGCCCAGAATCATAAGCGCCAGTGTGATTTTCCCAGCTCGCCCAATCGATTGTTGAATGCGCCTTCCTGCTAGGCTCGCGATCGGTCGTGCGATGAATGCCAAAGAAAAGATCAAAAATGATAAAAGTGTGGCACTTACGGGTGATAAAGTTGGAAAGAATAGACTGGGGAAGACTAAAACAGACGCAATCGCATAGACAAAGAACCCAAAATAGTCTGTAACCCGAGCCATGATGACGGTGGTAACTACATCGTCAAGTGTTACGGCATGAGAGGGAAGAACTTGGGACTGGGTCATATGCGCATCCTTTTTTTTAAACCTGCCATCTATAGATCTACAGAGGTTGGTCGTTCTTAGTGTGACAAAATGTCTTCTGCTCCAATCTTTCCATGCCTTTTCGTGTAATGTAAACACATCTTTGTTTTAGGTGACGTTACGAAAAACTGAGTCACCTTGCTCAATCTTATCAATCAATAGCTCTTCTGGATGGTCATGAAACTTCGCTCGATCTTCATACTGCTTTGTTCTGCCTTGGCTTTGTCAGGCTGCAATCTCGTGGTGCTTAACCCTTCGGGTGACGTGGCCGCACAACAAGGCAATCTTCTCATTTATTCCACGGTACTAATATTGATCGTGATTCTTCCTGTCATGGCACTGACAGTATATTTTGCGTGGAAATACCGTGCTGGTAATAAAGACGCGACATATGAACCTGACTGGGATCACTCGGTTAGCCTCGAAATCGTGATCTGGTCAGTTCCTCTGGCGATTATCGTCTGTCTCGCAGGTCTAACTTGGGTCTCAACCCACCGTTTGGATCCGTATAAGTCGCTTGATCGTGTGTCGGCTTCTCAACCCATAGATCCGAATGTTGAACCCTTGCAAATTCAGGTGGTGGCATTGGATTGGAAATGGTTGTTCATCTATCCTGAACTGAATATCGCAACCGTCAACGAGGTTGCTGCGATTACAGATCGGCCGATTGAGTTCAAGTTGACCTCCGCGACTGTGATGAATGCATTCTATATACCTGATATGGCTGGCATGATTTACACCATGGCAGGGATGGAGACCGAACTGAACGGTGTGATCAACGAGCCTGGTGTCTACGGTGGTCTATCCTCGCAGTATAGTGGTCAGGGCTTCTCGCATATGAATTTTGATATGCATGTATCAGACCAAGCAGGGTTTGACGCATGGGTGGAAAATGTTCGCGCGGAAGGACATGAACTGAACCGTGAAGCTTATGTTAAGCTGGAAGAGAAAACCGTTGCACATCCGATTGAATACTTTAACGGCATTCAAACTGGGATGTGGGACAAGATTTTGAATATGTGTGTCGGCGACGATACTTTGTGTCTGAATGACATGATGATGGTTGATGCACTTGGTGGTGGCGGTATCGAGGGTTTGTATAATCGCGAGCTGTATCGCGGTTTATGCTCTGCAGATGACCCAGAAGCACTATTCGTTATGTTGCGCCCTGAACTGTACGCGCGCCAAACGGAAATCGTTGCGGCTGTAAATCTGCTGCCTCCGTCTTCTGACCCGACCCGCCTTAATCAATCAAACGTGCAAGCGAACTGAGAGCCATGGCAACTTCTTCAACACATATAGTCGACCACTCCAGTGAAATTCACTGGTTTCTGGGTAAACTAAACTGGGCGTCATTTCCATTTCTACATGACCCTATCATTCTGGCCACGTTGTTGGGATCCTGTCTGATAGGGGCTGCGGTGGTTGCTGCAGTGACCTATTACCGTCTTTGGGGATATTTATGGAACGAGTGGTTCACGTCAATTGACCACAAAAAAATCGGGATCATGTATATGGTCCTTGGTACAGTCATGCTTGTCCGCGGCTTTGCTGATGCGTTGATGATGCGCGTCCACCAAGCTTTGGCATCAGCAGGATATGTGGGCTTTCTGCCTCCACATCACTATGATCAGATTTTCACCGTCCACGGCGTTATAATGATCTTCTTTGTGGCCATGCCGTTTGTAACGGGCTTCATGAACTATGTGATGCCGCTGCAAATCGGTGCGCGTGATGTTGCATTCCCTTTCCTCAACAACTTTAGCTTCTGGTTGACCGTATCCGGTGCAATTCTGATCATGCTGTCCTTGTTTGTCGGAGAATTTGCGGCAACAGGTTGGTTGGCATATCCGCCGCTTTCAGGTCTGACGTTTAGCCCAGGCGTGGGTATGGACTATTATCTGTGGTCATTGAACATTGCAGGTATCGGTACGACCCTTTCAGGGATCAACCTTGTGGTAACATTGGTAAAAATGCGTGCCCCTGGCATGGATTGGATGAAAATGCCGGTCTTTTGCTGGACCACGCTGTGTACGAACGTATTAATCATTGGTACGTTCCCAGTGTTGTCAGCAACTTTAGCATTGTTGACTGCAGACCGTTATCTGGGGACACACTTCTTCACAAATGACATGGGCGGTAGCCCAATGATGTATGTGAACCTGATTTGGATTTGGGGTCACCCAGAGGTTTATATCCTTGTATTGCCAATCTTCGGGATCTTCTCTGAAGTTGTTTCGACATTCACGTCCAAACGTTTGTTTGGGTATACATCGATGGTTTACGCGACTTGTGTTATCATGATCCTGAGCTATCTGGTTTGGCTGCACCACTTCTTTACGATGGGTGCGGGTGCGGATGTGAACTCGTTCTTTGGAATCACGACGATGATCATTTCGATCCCGACCGGCGCTAAATTGTTTAACTGGCTGTTTACAATGTACAAAGGTCGTATTCGCTACGAACTCCCAATGATGTGGACCGTCGCGTTTATGCTGACCTTTACTATTGGTGGCCTGACAGGTGTTCTTTTGGCGATTCCGCCAGCAGATCACGTCGTACACAATTCCCTGTTTCTCATTGCGCACTTCCATAACGTGATTATCGGTGGTGTTGTGTTTGGGATCTTTGCAGGCATCAGCTACTGGTGGCCCAAGGCCTTTGGTTTCAAAATGGACCCGTTTTGGGGTAAAGTCAGCTTCTGGAGCTGGGTCGTCGGCTTCTACTTTGCCTTTATGCCGTTGTATGTTCTCGGCTTGATGGGCGTTACCCGTCGTCTGAGCCAGTTTGAGGACACTATTTATGCCGTATACTTTGTGCTTGCCCTACTTGGCGCACTGATGATCGGAATAGGCGTTTTGTCCTTTGTGGTGCAGATCGTCGTGTCTATCTTAAAGCGCGAAGAGCTTAAGGACGAAACAGGTGATCCGTGGGGTGGCCGTACACTGGAATGGTCAACAACTTCTCCTCCGCCGTTTTATAACTTTGCATTTTCTCCGCGTGTTTATGAATTGGACACATGGGATCATATGAAAAAGAGCGGTTACGAAGTCCCTAAATCTGGCTTCCTGCCTGTGCATATGCCGCATTACACATCTTCAGGGATTATCATCTCTGGACTGCTCACTGTGATGGGGTTTGCTTTGATCTGGCACATTATGTGGCTGGCTGCGATTACCTTCTTGGCTTCCGTCGTTTGGGGAATTGCACATACCTTTAACTACAATCGCGACTATTACGTCCCTGCGGATGAAGTTGCAGCAATTGAAGCCAAGCGTCTTGGCTCAGTACCTGCGGAGTAATTACTAATGGCATCTGCACATACGACTGCCGTCGCACCTGAAGGCGGCTACCAATTCTATGTCACCGAAGATCCCCATCATCATGATGATGGGGAACATCACCACGAAACCGGCACCATGCTTGGTTTCTGGATCTACTTGATGAGTGACTGTCTGATCTTTGGTATTCTCTTTGCCGTTTACGCTGTTTTGGGGCAAAGCTATGCCGCGGGACCTTCACCTGCGGATCTGTTCGAGCTGGACAAAATCGCGCTGTCGACTGCGTTTTTGTTGATATCGTCGATCACATACGGGTTCGCCGTGATCAACATGCATCAGGATAAACAAAAGACGATGGTCAACTGGCTGTTGATCACGGGTTTATTCGGCCTTGGCTTCTTAGTTATGGAAGTTTTGGAATTCCAACACCTATGGCATCTTGGCGCTGGACCTGGAGCGAGTGCATTCTTGTCATCGTTCTGGTTCTTGGTCGGAACTCACGGGCTGCACGTAACATGTGGTGCGATTTGGTTGGTGATCCTACTGGTTCAAGTGAAAATGCATGGTTTAACCCATGAAAATAAACGCCGCATTATGTGTCTCAGCTTGTTCTGGCACTTCCTTGACCTGATCTGGATCGGGGTCTTCTCCTTTGTTTATCTTACTGGGGTATTGCTATGAGTGCTGAACATCATGACGCCGCTTCATCCTATCGTACCTATATGGTCGGGTTCGTCTTATCTGTCATTCTAACTGTTATTCCTTTTGCAGTTGTGATGAGCGGGGCGACGAGTAATCTTAACGTGGCTTTGGCGATTATCTTTGGCTTGGGTGCGATTCAAATCTTGGTTCACATCTACTATTTTTTGCACGTCACATTCTCAGCCGAAGATGGCTGGCAGGCCATGTCGTTGATGATTACGGTTGTTTTCTTGGCTATTATTTTGTCGGGTTCAATTTGGGTTATGTTGCACTTGCATGAAAACATGATGCCGGCGCACGAACAGATCGAACGTGTGAAAAACCTGCCATGAGTCAAACAACAGGCGCCGGTGCTACGAAGCGACGGCTGTGGATCGATATCGTTCTGCTGACGATTTGCAGTGTTATATTTGTTTCACTGGTCTGGCTGGGAAACTGGCAAGTTAAGCGCCTGTTCTGGAAGCTTGATTTAATCGAAACGGTTGAAACACGTGCTTTTGGTGACCCTGTCGCTGCCCCTACGGGGGCGGTGACGCAAGAAGACTTTGCTTACCTGAGAGTTCAGACACATGGTGAATACCGCCATGATCTCAGCCAAAAGGTCAAAGCACTCACTGATCTCGGTGCGGGATCTTGGGTGTTGACCCCTCTTCAAACAGATCAAAAAATTATTTGGATCAATCGGGGCTTTGTGCCGACTGGTTTTCCACGGGATGAGTGGGCGCAGCCTGAAGGTGTCCAACATGTTACGGGGCTTTTACGTATTACAGAACCCGATGGCACAGTGTTGGAAAAGAACGACCCGGTATCTGAGCGATGGGTTTCCCGAGATATACAGGCGTTGTCACGTCATGCGACTCTCACAGACACGGAAAGCTATTTCATTGATGCGGATCATAGCGGTGTAATTACGGCGTATCCCCGTGGTGGCCTGACGCATGTTACATTTCGGAACTCACATCTGAGTTATGCACTCACTTGGTATGCGATGGCGGGATTGTTCCTTGCCGCGATGGTTTATGTGGTTTGGGATCGACTTAAGGGGCGATCCGTTGAGGATGCGTAAAACAGGCATAATTATCCTGTCGCGCGAATCCGACAGTTGTGATCTGCGCACGATTTGCAGCTTCGACGGCTTCTGCAGTGGGGGATGAAACCGCAATGATTATGCCACAGCCAACCATGGCGCTTTTCTGAATTAACTCTAGCGACAAGCGGGACGTCATTACAATGGCTCCGGACGCGGGATCTATAGCGTTACGTGTTAGACCTCCGATCAATTTATCCAATGCATTATGTCGCCCGACGTCTTCGCGCACCATTGTGATATTGCCCTGTTGATCCAAAAAGCCAGCAGCATGGGCGGCACGTGTTTCGTCGTGCAAGGGTTGACGTGCCCTTAGCTGATCTGGTGCAGCCATTATATGTTGGGCTGATAGGATCATGTCTGAAAAACTGACCTGAGGAATGCGACGCATGGCTTGATCTAAGCTGTCAATTCCACACATGCCGCATCCTACTGGCCCTGCAATCATACGACGACGTTTGGCAAGCGCGGTTGCTGGGGTTCGTGTCAACCATAGCCGAGCCTCGATTCCTGAAGGATGCACCGTTTCT
This sequence comes from uncultured Paracoccaceae bacterium, assembly GCA_947499635.1. Lineage (GTDB taxonomy): Bacteria > Pseudomonadota > Alphaproteobacteria > Rhodobacterales > Rhodobacteraceae > Epibacterium. The sequence goes on from CANMPD010000015.1 coordinate 85,411, forward strand.
TCAAATTCTCGGATGTCATCAAGACCGTTGATAAAACCTTCGCTGATTGCAAAACCGGTAGCAAGATCCTGTAAATCCATTGGGCTGCTCATCAGAACACCTGAGCTGGAGCCATCAAGGACCATGGCAACGGGCGTTTCACGAGGTAAGTTGTGAAGCGCTGCCCCATTTGGAGTGAGCTGAGCTGTAATCGGACGTGTTTGGTTAGACATGTGAACTCTCGATCATTGCTATGCCCTGAGGAGTTAAACTGTAATGTATACGTTGCGAGAGATCACCGCGGTTTTCCAGATCCAAAAGGGCAGTGTCTTGGGATAATGCGACACATTCACGAATAACCAATGCATGTGCCAAGTCCAGACGTTTGGCGAAGGTGCGGGTGTCATGCGCTAAGCCTAAATAGGCGGCAGCGACTATTCCCGCGCCTATGGAGGGCAGGCCGTGTTGTTCAATGAGTGCTGTAATCAGAGTCTCAAAGCGATTTCCGTCACACACCCTGTTTCCCATCTGTTGGATAAAAACTGACAGGGATCGATTTTGATGCCGGGGTATAACTTTGATCACCAAAGTTTTGATGAGGCACCAAAACATTCAGTTCAGGATAATAGCCTGCAACGCACCCACGTGGGATGTCATAAGCTACCAGTTCGAACCCTTTTGCGATGCGGTCTATTCCGTCATCACTAAGGGTTTGAATATCCATTATATCACCTGATTTCGCGCCGATCTGTTCGATATCTTCGGGGTGCATGAAAACCACGTTTCTCTGACCATATATCCCACGGTAACGGTCATCCATGCCGTAGACCGTGGTGTTGTATTGATCATGAGAGCGGAAAGTTTGCAGAACAAAACGGTTTTCGCTGTCTTTCGTACGTTGCCACTCTGTTGCATCGGGTAATTCAAGAACAGCAAAGTTGGCGCGATGGGTTGGGGTATTCCACTCACGGTAAGAGGCTGCATTTCGTAAACGGAAACCGCGTGGTTGGCGCACGCTTGTGTTGAAATCTCCAAAAATAGGTAAGACTCGTGCGATCATATCACGGATCTTATCGTTGCTTTCGCTGAGCTCATCCCAGTTTACGACTTCATTCCCGATTGTCGCCTTTGCAATGCCGGCAATAATACTAACCTCGGATTTCAGGTGTTTTGATGCAGGCAGATTAATGCCTCCGGAACCATGCACCATGGACATGGAATCTTCGACGGTGACAATCTGCGTTTCGTGTGCGCTGTTGCGGTCAATTTCCGTGCGGCCTAGGCAGGGAAGGATATAGGATGCCTTGCCCGTTAATAAGTGTCCGTGATTTAGCTTGGTCGCGATGTTTACGGTAAGATCGAGGTTTTGCATAGCTTTGGCGATAAGCGGGCTGTCAGGTGTGGCACGAGCGAAGTTTCCACCCAACCCGATAAAGGCTTTTGCCTCACCGGACATCATTGCTCCGATTGCTTGCAAAACATTATGGCCATGTTCGCGAGGTAATGAGACCCCCAGTTCCGCCTCCATTGCATCAATAAATGCAGCCGGAGCTTTGTCATTGATCCCAACGGTGCGGTCCCCCTGCACATTAGAGTGCCCGCGTACGGGGCATAGGCCTGCACCTTCGCGGCCAATCTGACCGCGTAGAAACATAAAGTTCGCGATTTCTCGAATGGTGGCGACTGAATGGGCGTGTTGCGTAATGCCCATTGCCCATGTCGTTATCAGCTTGTCCGAGGTCATATATATGTCGGCGGCGTGTTGGATCTCGGATTGGGTTAGACCAGATTGGTCTTCGATAACATCCCATTGGGTCATCTCGACCAATTGTTTGTATTCACTAAACCCTGCACAGTGTTCGGCGATGAAGTCATAATCGATCACGGCAGGCTTTCCGGCATCTCGCGCAATCTGATCAGCCGAGAACACAAGTTTGGCCATACCGCGAAATACAGCCATATCCCCGCCCAAACGCGGACGGAAGTAATCGGTGGACGTGGCCTCTGATCCTCCGGTGAGCATTTCGATTTTTCGTTGGGGGTCGGCAAAGCGGTGTAACCCTTTTTCCTTGAGGGTATTCAACACCACAACCTTTGCACCACGTTCTGTTGCTGCGCGTAGATCGGCCAACATGCGAGGGTGGTTGGTACCAGGGTTTTGACCAACCACGAAAATCGCATCAGCTTCGTGGAAGTCTTCCAAACGTACAGTGCCTTTGCCTATCCCGATTGCCTGTGTCAGTGCGACACCACTGGCTTCGTGACACATATTGGAGCAGTCGGGGAAGTTATTGGTTCCGAAAAGGCGCACAAAAGTCTGATAAAGAAAGGCAGCTTCGTTGCTTGCGCGCCCTGATGTGTAGAACTCTGCTTGGTTTGGTGATGCCAAGGCTTTTAACGTTTGCCCAATTTCAGCAAAAGCGGTGTCCCAATCGACTGCTTCATATTGATCGCTCGCAGGATTGTAACGCAACGGATGTGTAAGACGACCTTGATGCTCGAGATCATAATCAGTCCATGTCTTGAGTGTGCTAACGCTATGTTTCGCAAAAAACTCGGGGGTTACCCGTGCACGTGTTGCCTCCCATGCGACGGCTTTGACACCATTTTCGCAAAACTCAAAGGACGAGCCATGTTCTGGATCGCCCCAAGCACAACCAGGACAGTCAAATCCATCAGGTTGATTGGCTTTCAGCATGGTGCGTGCGCCAGACACTGGTTGGCCAGATCCCATTAATTGGCGACCAACACTTTTGAGCGCACCCCATCCACCTGCAGCTGTTGAGCTTTTGCGAGATGCATGTGTTTCATGTGTTGGTTCGTTATTGTTCTTCGCCATCTGCAAAGCCATCCGTGTTCATAGTGTCTTCCCATATAATATGGGTGGATTCTGTTGAGTGTGTTTGTTGTGTTTAAACCGGTTTGTTTGGCTCCACTTCTGCACTCAATATACTACTTATATATATTGGCGCCGTTGTTATTTGAGTGCTCTGCGGCGGTTCATTGGCGTATTTAGACATTTGTTTTAATTTTGGGTGGTTGGGTTTGGTTGTTTTGAGTGTTTGATTCCTGTGGATTTGATTGTTTTGGGTGTTTGTGTCTGTGGGTAAGTGGTGTTTGTCTGTGGATAAGGTTTGGTTTGATTGTTTTGCGCGATTTTGGTTTGT
>CANMPD010000016.1 GCA_947499635.1 uncultured Paracoccaceae bacterium
GTTTTACCGTGGTCAACGTGGCCAATGGTGCCGATGTTGACGTGTGGCTTATTACGTTCAAACTTTTCCTTAGCCATTCCTTAGGCGCCCTTTTGAAAATTGGGGGGTCAATACGAACCCGGTTGTCTCTGCGCGCGCGGCGTAATCCGTTTACGCACAAAAATCAAGTCATTCATTATTAGTACAGTTTAATTTCGCAATTAGGTGGCTATTGCGTCGCTGCTATCAAGGTATTTTCCGTCGGCAAACGCATGGCATCGGTTGCAGCATTTGCACGTGCTTCAAACCAACCTTGCTCGGTGCGCTGTTTCACCATCCAATCCTCGATATCACGCACCGCATTGCGAACCAGCCCGAGCATTTGCTCTTCACGGGTACGCGTCAACCCAGACCCTAACAGCACACTACCGCGACTTGGAGTTTCAAAAACAGTGAAGGTTTCGGGCTCATCATTCAGCTTTGCACCTGCTGCATCATCCCAAACGGTCACATTAACAGCCAGTACCGATTTAGGAGATAAAATCAGTGGCACACCAGCAGGCGCGACAAAGAAACCTTCGACCGAAATCCCAAAATGATATAGTTGATCACCGTCATAACGTGAGAACCGCGCTTGAACTTCGCTCTTTAAAAGATCTTGCCATTCCTCGGCTGTTACATCGCGTGACCCAGGCACTTTTTGTACATTGGGCGCGACAACAATATTGTGCCCTAAACGAAACTCACCCAGCGCCTGAAGCTCATCTTCAGGGGTCGGGGCCGTACAAGCCATTAACACAAGCGGCAACACGAGGAGAACAAGACTGCGCATCATCAAAGCGCCTTTCACTGGTAGGGATTTACACCGGCTATAACTGGCTCGGTGATAAACTGGTCCCCAACCATGCGCAAACTGCAAAAACAAGCCCCTGCGCAGCGCGGCACAGAGGCAACAGGTCTGATGCTATTTGAACTTATAATTCTTGGGGAAGCCATAGGGAGGTCGCTTACCAACGCTTGCACGTTTGCCCAACCATTGGCTCAGATCAGGTTCGTGACGCGTTTTCCCGCCACCCATTTCCCAGAAGAGACCTTGCTCCCAACTAAATGTCGTAAGATCACTTAACCCGCCATCAAGTTCAAGCGCGCCTTGGCGCCCGCGGGCCATATTATATTTCTGAATTTTAACACCTTTTCCGCGTGTTAATTCAGGCATTTCATCGGTGGCAAATACGAGAAACTTACCGTTTTCCGAAACAACCGCGACGTGGTCCCCAGTTACAGGAATACAAATTTTAGCACGTTCATCGTCTTTGACGTTCAAGACCTGTTTCCCGCCGCGGGTCTGTGCGACAATTTCTTTCTCAGCACAGATAAAGCCATTTCCTGCATCCGAAGCGACCAACAACCTCCCATCTGGGCGATGGATAAAGAGGTCCACGATCTCAGCTTCGTTTGGCAAATCCACCATCAGCCGTAGTGGTTCTCCCATTCCACGTCCACCAGGCAGGTTCGCAGCCGAAATTGTGAAAAAGCGTCCATTTGATGCAAAGGCCAATAGGCGGTCCGTGGTCTCGGCATGGAAAACAAAGCGAGGTCCGTCTCCATCTTTGAACTTGAGCTCACGATTCAGGTCGATGTGCCCAGTCATCGCACGAATCCAACCCATCTGAGAGCAGACAACTGTGATTGGCTCGCGTTCAATCATGGCCTCCAACGGCACATCTTCAACTTCGCCTGCCTCGGCAAAGCGCGTCCGGCGCGCGCCTCCCTCATAGGTTTTGCCAAATTGCTTTTTCGTGTCGCGCAACTGATCTGTAATACGCTTCCATTGCAGATCTTCAGACCCCAATAGCGCCTCCAAGCCAGAACGTTCTTCTCGCAACGCATCACGTTCCCGAGTGAGTTCGATTTCCTCAAGCTTACGCAGGCTGCGCAACCGCATATTAAGGATCGCTTCGGCCTGCACTTCGCTCAAAGAACCTGTACCGACCGCAGGTGTAACGTAATCACCTTCGTCCATCGCACGTGGATGATCTTGGTCCCAATTTTCGCGCATCAAAGCGGCTTTGGGGTCGTCATCATAGCGAATGATATCGATTACACGATCCAAATTAAGGAACGCGATAATAAAGCCATCAAGTACCTCAAGCCTATGGTCAATCTTCGCCATCCGGTGAAGGGACCGACGCTGCAAGACATCACGTCTATGGTCAAGAAAGGCCTGTAGAACCTCTTTCATTGAACAGACCTTAGGTGTCACACCATCGATCAATACGTTCATATTCAGTGAGAACCGCAATTCAAGATCGGAATGTCGGAACATCATGTTCATCAAGACTTCGGGGTCGACATTCTTTGACTTGGGCTCGAGAACAATACGAATATCATCAGCGCTTTCATCACGCACGTCCCCGAGGATTGGTATTTTCTTAGTCTGGATCAGCTCTGCGATTTTTTCGATCAGCTTGGATTTTTGAACCTGATAGGGAATTTCCGTAACAACGATTTGCCACTGTCCACGGCCCAAATCTTCTACTTCATGCGTTGCACGTAGCCGGAAAGACCCTCTGCCTTTTCGATAGGCCTCTGCAATATTGTCACGCGGTTCAACAATAATACCACCGGTAGGGAAATCCGGCCCCGGCACGTATTGCAACAGGGTATCATCCTGCGCGTTGGGGGATTTGATGAGATGAATACAGGCATCAATCAACTCTGCAATATTATGCGGCGGGATATTTGTCGCCATCCCCACGGCAATACCGCTAGAGCCGTTTGCCAAAATATTTGGGAACGTCGCAGGTAATACACTTGGTTCCTGCAAACGGCCATCATAGTTGTCGCGAAAATCAACGGCATCCTCGCTCAAACCTTCAAGCATCGCCTCAGCGATAAAAGTCATCCGTGCTTCGGTGTATCGAGACGCCGCTGGGTTATCGCCGTCGATATTCCCAAAATTCCCCTGCCCGTCGACCAAGGGGTATCGCACGTTAAAATCTTGGGCCAGACGCGCCATCGCATCGTAAATCGCCGCATCTCCGTGCGGGTGGAAATCCCCCATCGTATCACCGGAGATCTTAGCCGATTTTAAGAAGCCTCCTGTGGACGACAGCCGCAATCGGCTCATGGCGTATAAAATCCGGCGATGAACGGGCTTCAACCCATCACGCGCATCCGGCAAAGCCCTGTGCATAATTGTGCTCAGCGCATACGTCAGATAGCGCTCGCCAATCGCGCGGCGCAATGGTTCACTAATCTCACCTGATTGAGGGAGCGTGCTTTCAGAGTCATCTACCAAATCCGTCATAATTCGGTGATACTTCCCTCAGCGCGCAGCGTAAAGCGAACAAGCTGTTGCATGGCTTGATTTTTCAGAATTTCCTATCACGCAAACCGCCCAATTTGAGCAATCACTGCTATACTGCGTGATCTCTACAATATCGGATCAAATGGGGAGAAACACACCAATCATCCCCTCAACCCTTTAACGTTTTCACTGTAGTTCACCGGCACGGAGTGATTCTGCCAATCCTCTCGTAAATGTATTATGTATTGAGTTTAGGGGTAACGTATGTCGCGTTTTTTAGTTGTGTCGTTTTTAGGTATGGGCGTCGCGTTTTATCAGCTCAGCGGTGGTGCCGATTTCACCCCTCCGGAACGCCCTCTTACAGATCAAAAGGCTATTGTTTCCCCTTCCCTAGAACCAAAAATGCTCATTCCCCAGGCCAGCACTTCACGATTGCACTCGACAGCTGAAAGTCTCGTCCAGAAAGCCATCATAAAACAATCAAATATTCCGGCATCTGCACAGCGCGACACCAATCAACCAAAATCAAACCTCACCACGCATGGCCTACAGCTTGCGTCACTGGAACAAGGACTTGCCGGATTAAGTGAGCCCTTCGTGAGTTTTGGACCTGACACAGAAGCAACCCCGCCACAGGATACAGCAGACATCCGTACTGTTCGCGCATCCCGAGTGAATATGCGCCAGGGCCCAAACACCAGCTATCCGATTCTGGCGCGCTTGCTTGCCGGGGATCAGGTCGATGTATTACAAGATGATAACACCGGCTGGGCCCTTCTGCGCATCAATAAAACTGACCAAGTTGGCTGGGTTGCGACTTCCTTACTGAGCCCTAAAGGCTCATAATCCTGTGTATCATATCAGGCGATCCCGTCTGATATCTACATAGGGAATAAAATGTCTAAATCCATTTTGATCACCGGGTGTTCCTCGGGGATTGGCTGGGATGCTGCATATGGGATGCGGAATCGTGGCTGGCAAGTTTTTGCCGCGTGCCGCAAACAAGACGACTGCGCGCGCCTTCGCGAGGCTGGCTTTATAAGTCCTCAGATTGATTACAGCGATCCCAAAAGCATCGAAGCAGGTCTCGCAGAGGTCCTGAAGATTACTGGTGGCACGTTGGATGCGCTGTTTAATAACGGCGCGTATGCATTACCCGGCGCGGTCGAAGATTTACCAACACAGGCCTTAAGAGAGATTTTTGAAACCAATTTCTTCGGCTGGCACGACCTAACATGCCGTGCCATCCCAATTATGCGCACTCAGGGGCATGGGCGTATTGTCCAAAACTCATCTGTTCTGGGGCTCGTCAGTTATCCATGGCGGGGCGCCTATGCATCAACCAAATTCGCACTAGAGGGTTTGACCGATACCTTAAGAATAGAATTATCAGGAACAGGGATTCACGTTTCTCTTATTGAACCCGGACCTATCACATCAAAAATTCGAGAAAATTCAATCCCTCATTTTGAGAGACATGTGAAATGGCGCAGCTCTGTTCTTCGTGATCGGTATGAAAATGGCCTGTTAAATCGACTTTATCGGGCTTCTGCCCCTGACCCATTCGAGTTACCACCATCTGCGGTGACCTTAAAACTGGCACATGCCTGTGAATCGCGGCGCCCAAAATCACGGTACTTTGTCACCACACCAACATATATCGCTGCGACATTACGGCGATTTCTTTCCACTCGCGCGATTGACCGCATCCTATCCCGCTATAAATAAGATCTTCGTTTTGATAAACAAAGCGCAGATAACGCACACAAAAGGACGGTAGACCCATGGACGGCTCAATATACCTCATAGGGGTTTTCGCGATGATCGCGACCGCCTTGGTTCTCCTGCTCGGAATTGCGAGCTTTGGAAAGGGTAGCAATTTTAGCAGTAAGCACGGCAACAAACTCATGCGGCTACGCTTATTGCTACAGTTTATCGCTGTTCTTTTATTCGTTACTTATGTCTATCTGCGCGGACACGGGGGATAATTCATGGTCGTACTCAACAAAATATATACACGCACTGGCGATAAGGGCGACACGGCACTTGGCAATGGAACGCGCGTCGCCAAATACGCCGACCGCGTCGCGGCCTACGGCACTTCCGACGAACTTAACAGCTTTGTCGGCACCGCACGCCTCGTGGCCACCGGTGATATGGACATAGCGCTTGCGCGGATTCAAAATGATCTGTTCGATTTAGGGGCAGACCTGTGCCGCCCTGACATGCATTTAGATAAAGATGCAGAATACCCCCCTTTGCGCATGGCGACCTCTCAGGTTGACCGGCTAGAACGGGAAATCGATGAGATGAACACCAATCTAAGCCCCCTACGTAGTTTTGTTTTACCCGGCGGCAGTGCGCTTTCTGCACAATTACATGTGTGCCGGACCGTCGCCAGACGCGCAGAACGACTAGTCGTTGAACTCGCGACGTCAGAGGATGTAAACCAAGCCGCAATAACCTACCTAAATCGCTTATCAGATTGGTTTTTTGTCGCGTCTCGTATCGCGAATAACAATGGTGAAGCAGATGTATTGTGGGTTCCGGGGGCGAACCGTTAGAAGCACAGTTGTAGGTTCAATAATAAAACACATATTATTTAGCTTTCTGACGACGCCCTCGAACTAAAACGTGACGATTTTACTCTGTTGTTACCCTAGGCAACTCGATATCAACATCAGAGAGAATTCCCGAGTTTCGCTCTCGCGAGACTTACCCTTCAAGGAGAAACGCAAATGAAGGTACTCGTGCCTGTCAAGCGCGTGATCGATTATAACGTGAAAGTACGCGTCAATGCGGACGGCAGCGGTGTTGATCTCGCAAATGTAAAAATGTCGATGAACCCTTTTGACGAAATCGCTGTTGAAGCTGCGATTCAGTTGAAAGAAGCAGGTAAAGCCGACGAAGTCGTGGTTGTTTCCATTGGTGTTGAAAAAGCCCAAGAAACTCTGCGTACTGCGCTGGCAATGGGTGCTGATCGTGCGATTTTGGTTGTGGCTGCTGACGACGTGCACACAGACATAGAACCTTTGGCCGTTGCAAAACTGCTCGCGAAAATCGTTGCAGAAGAGCAACCAAACCTCGTCATCGCTGGTAAGCAAGCCATCGACAACGATCTGAACGCAACCGGACAAATGCTGTCTGCGCTGTTGGGTTGGTCTCAAGGTACGTTTGCTTCTGGCTTGGACGTGGATGGCGACACAGCAAAAGTCACGCGTGAAGTTGACGGCGGCCTACAAACCATTTCGGTTAAAATGCCTGCAATCATTACCGTTGACTTGCGCCTAAACGAGCCACGTTATGCGTCGCTGCCAAACATCATGAAGGCAAAGAAAAAGCCTCTGGATAAGAAAACTGCCGCGGATTACGGCGTTGATGTATCTCCACGCTTGACCATCGTCGAAACCAAAGAACCACCTGTACGTGCTGCTGGTGTCAAAGTTAGCTCTGTGGATGAACTGGTCGAGAAACTTAAAGAAGCGGGGGCTGTGTAATGGCTGTTCTTCTCCTTGCCGAAATCGCCAACGGCGAATTGGCGCTGGATGCGACTGCAAGCGCAGTCACTGCAGCAAAATCTCTAGGTGACGTTATTGTTCTCGTTGCAGGCGATTCCGTTGCGGCAGCAGGCGAAGCCGCCGCCAAAATTGATGGTGTTGCTAAAGTTCTCGTATCTGAGGATGCTTCATTAGCTCATGCGCTTGCCGAACCCACAGCGGCATTAATTTGTAGCCTAGCATCAGATTACAGCCACATTGTTGCACCTGCGACGGCAGATGCGAAAAACATTCTGCCACGTGTTGCCGCCTTGTTGGATGTTATGGTCATCTCAGATGTGACTGCTGTGGTAGATGCCGACACATTTGAACGCCCAATCTATGCAGGTAATGCAATTCAGGTTGTTAAATCTGTGGACCCGATCAAAGTCATCTCTTTCCGTACATCAACCTTTGATGCAGCCGGCGAAGCGGCAACAGTATCTGTAGACAGCGTACCTGCGGCAACAGACCCTGCACTTTCAGCATGGGTTGAAGACAAAGTTGCTGAAAGCGACCGGCCAGAGCTCACATCTGCAGGCATCGTTGTATCTGGTGGCCGTGGAGTTGGTTCTGAAGAAGACTTCAAAATTATCGAAGCTCTTGCAGACAAACTTGGGGCAGCTGTTGGTGCATCACGCGCGGCCGTCGATTCTGGTTTCGCACCAAACGATTGGCAAGTTGGCCAAACCGGGAAAGTTGTCGCACCAGAACTATATGTTGCAGTTGGTATCTCAGGTGCAATCCAGCACTTGGCTGGTATGAAAGACTCCAAAATCATCGTTGCAATTAACAAAGATGACGAAGCACCGATCTTTCAGGTTGCAGACTTTGGTCTCGTTGCCGACCTCTTCGAGGCTGTTCCTGCCTTGACAGAGAAGCTCGGTTAAACTCTTTCCGTTTTCTAAATGCTTAAAGGCCCGTGTATTACGCGGGCCTTTTTACGTGTGAAAGATGTCTATGGTACCTTATTCTCATAGCTCAATGTTTTAGAAGCACTCGGCTTAAACATTCGGAAATATTCTGGGCAACTCGTTTGTGTTCTTTTGGACCCAACATAACCTTTGCCATACCTTCTTCGACCGGTCGGTATAACATCCCGTCCATATCCTGTGCTCTTTCAGCACAGATCACATTCACTTCTACAATATCTAGGACATTGCTCTTTAGAGATTGGACCATGCTGGCTTCAACCAACGTCGGCACATCCCCTAGCCCGTCTCCCCCCTCTGGAGCAGCACGGCGCAACCAAAGCAACACAACATTTCCTTGCAAAACGTCTATGAGTTTTTCCATACGCGCAAGCCAGTTATCTTGCAGGTGAAGCAGAACATGCTCAAAACGTTCGCTGGATACATTGCGCAATGACGTGAGCAAGTGTTTGGTAAAATGAAAATCCGTAAAATCGACCTCAGGAAATAAATCTATCAACGGCGTACGTGCGCAGACAAAACGGTCATTCCGTCGAGGATGAACCTTGTAATATCTATTCGACAAATTTTGCGCACCCATCAACTGAACAACACAAAGCTCGCCACGCGCTGCGATATCCAAAAGATAAGGATCATTCAAAAAACTGTCTACACCGGCATTACGCGACCCAAAATTCACACACGTCCTACCAATATGGGATTCAACATCAGCAACGAATGTGTTTTCAACATAACACCCAAACACATCCGTTCCGCCAACGAACGACAAGTATGGTTCATCCAGATTCCGCTGAGGTCCCCTTACTTGTAATTTTGAACGCCCGTACCTGCACGGCACTCCAGTAAGCGCCGTTGCGCTTCTGAGTTCATAACTCATTTGATCCACCACCGTTTACCCGACACCCAATTTGCGCCACAAAGCTTGCCAAATTGCTAAAGGTACATTTTGATAGAATTACCAATCAGCGCGCTTGTTTCTGCACTGCAGAAAACGCTAGGATCATGATAATGAAATAAAGAGGGCTTAGCTATGAAAGTGCAAAAAATCGGTGTGATCGGAGCAGGCCAAATGGGAAATGGTATCGCTCACGTGATGGCATTATCCGGATTTGATGTTGTTCTCAACGACATAAACGAAGAATCTCTTGATAAAGCTCTGGTAACGATCCGGAAGAACATGAGCCGTCAGGTGAGTAAAGGCAACATTTCTGACACGCAAATGACCGAGGCTCTAAATCATATTATAACAACGTTAGAAATCTCGGAAATCGGGAAAACAGATCTGGTGATCGAGGCGGCGACGGAGCATGAACACGTTAAACATACTATTTTCGAAAAATTGCTACCGCACTTACAACCTCATACAATTCTAACATCCAACACATCTTCAATTTCGATAACACGCCTTGCGAGTCGGACAGATCGCCCCGAACGTTTCATGGGGTTTCACTTTATGAACCCTGTCCCAGTTATGCAGCTGGTCGAGTTAATTCGCGGCATTGCGACAGATGATGAAACATTTTTAACATGCCAATCTGTCGTTGAAAAATTAGGGAAAACCGTCGCCAGCGCAGAGGATTTCCCCGCGTTTATCGTAAATCGTATTCTCATGCCGATGATCAACGAAGCTGTATACACACTGTTCGAAGGTGTTGGCAGCGTACGGTCCATCGATGAATCGATGAAGTTAGGGGCAAACCACCCAATGGGCCCCCTGGAACTTGCTGACTTCATTGGGCTTGATACGTGTCTGGCGATTATGAATGTACTGCACGATGGACTAGCAGATACTAAATATCGGCCCTGCCCATTGCTTACGAAATACGTCGAAGCTGGCTGGCTTGGTAGAAAAACACAGCGCGGGTTTTATGATTATCGCGGTGAGACACCCGTGCCCACCCGATAAAAATATAAGGGAACACAGCGTTCCCTTAAATACTACACCTTATTTTTGGGGCGTCTTACCAAGATCAAGCGTATAGGATCTGAGCCACGCCATGAAACCGCGTGGATTACTTTCTAATTGTTCCATCTGCTCATCTGTCAGAACTTCACCAACGACGGGAGCTTGGGGTTTGTTACATGATCGTACAATTTCATGCAGCAATAGCCCTTGCCGCAAGATCGGCGATATTCGGCACGCTATTTGATACCAGCGAGAGTTGGAGCCGGGGAAGAAGATTGGAACAACTTTTGCACCTGATCGGCGAATAAGTTGTGCAGTAAAAACGTTCCATTCCTGCTCAATAGCTGAACCAAACCAAGTCTCCGATGACATCACAACGCCTGATGGGAACAATGCGATTACACCACCAGTCTTGAGATGTGCCATGGCACTAGCGCGCATTTCCACCATTTTCCTTTGCGCATCAGGATCATGAGGAAATGGCACAGGGATCATAAATGAGGTAGCAGCTTCATCAAGGCCAGCCAGAACAGATCTTGTCAAAATGCGGTAATCTAAGCGACGGCGGCCAATTAAATCCGCAAAGATCATCCCGTCGACCATTCCATGAGGGTGATTTGCCACAACAACAACCGGCCCTTCTTGCGGGATACGGTTAATCTGCTCTTCAGGCGTCTTGAGCTCGATGCCCATGATATTCAGCGCACCGCGCCAAAACTTATTACCACGATATTCAGAATTTTGTTTTTCAAACTTATTAACCATTCTTAAAATGGCTAACTTACCGGTACACCATTCAATGGTACGAATGGCCAACGACGTCCAACGGTCATCAAAAGAATTCGCATATGTTAGTGTGCGTCGGTCGTATACTTCACCGGTCGACGTCTTATTCTGGTCGACACCGGTGACCCGTCTGGAATTATCGTTATGCGCCGTATCCGCCACTGTATCTCTTCCTGTTCGTGTCCCCAGTTTACCAGGAACTGGCATAAGCTAATTGCCTTCGCCAAATTTGTCAGCAACCAAAGCTTCCAAAGCAGTGGCAAGAGCATCTGCATCAGAACCAGAGGTTTCGACGTGAATAGTCGTTCCCATCGAGGCTGCCAACATCAAAAGCCCCATTATACTATCACCTGAGGCAGACATACCATCTTTTGTCACATGTGCCGTTGCGTCAAATTCCTCAGCAACTTCGACAAACTTGGCCGAAGCCCGCGCATGTAAACCTTTTTGATTGATGATCTTTAACGTTCTTTCGGCCATGTTGTCCTATCAGCCCTCGGTGAGGCCCACATTTTGTGCGTTAATATATTTACGTCCTGCAACCATGGCTTGGTCCGTGGCATCAGAAACAGTCATGTGACGAGATTTTGCGAGTTTGATTAGCATCGGTAAATTCGCACCATACAGGATTCTACGATTTACCTGCTTACACGCCTGAAGTGATAAATTTGAGGGACTACCGCCAAAGAGATCTGTAACAAGTACAACTCCCCCTCCGCTGTCTACACGCTCTGCAGCAGCGCAAATTTCATTTTGCTTTTGCTCTCGATCATCGTCCGGACCAATCGCAATAGCCATCAATGCGGGTTGAGGCCCGACGACGTGCTCCATTGCTGCCAAATACTCTCTGGCTAGGCCTCCGTGGGCGACGATCACGATTCCGATCAAGCCATTTCTCACTGTTATTGCTGACTGCGCAGCTCGCGATGTCTAATTGACACTGCTTGCCCACTATCCGCAAGGGTTTTGGCTAAAGTTTCAGCAAGAGTTACTGATCGATGTTGCCCTCCCGTACATCCAAACGCCACAGAAACATGGGTTTTGCCCTCGTCTCGATACGCAGGCAGCAACATTTGCATCAAGTCTACCACTTTTTCGAAAAACACTTCAAATCGCTCATCTGTAAAAACATAATCCTGAACTTTCTTATCACGCCCATCTAGCGATCTTAGATCCTTAACCCAATACGGATTCGCGAGAAAACGGCAATCAAACACCATATCCACATTGCGAGGCACCCCCCGTTTGTAGGAAAAACTATGAACACTCAGGCCGAGGTCATACCCTTTGGGCGCAAAAAAACGTTCAATCTCTGCCTTGAGTTGATGAACATTCAACTCACTCGTATCGATCACCATATCCGCGCGCTCACGAATATCATGCATCAGGCCCATCTCGCGCCGCACCCCCACTTCTGGGCTTTCAGCGGGTGCCATTGGGTGGCGGCGGCGCGTTTCAGAATAGCGACGCAGGAGAACTTCTGGATCTGTATCGAGATATAGAACGGTAAAAGCAATTTCACCTTTCAAAGCGAGTTTATCGATTACGTCCAGCAAAGCTGATGTTGAAAAATCTCGATTACGGGGATCAAGTCCAAGTGCCATTGGGCGATCCACCCCCGCAGTTTCAACAAGCGCCGACACAAGTCGCAACGGTAAATTATCTATTGCCTCATAGCCGAGGTCCTCCAAAGCATTCAAAGCAGTGGTTCGTCCGGCACCCGAAGGCCCTGTAATCAGCATTAAAGGCGTTTCGCTGCTATTCTTTACGACTTCCGGCGGATGGATAATGGTCATCAGGGTCCAAAGCTCCTGCTTTTAAGTATTGCAACAAGGCGGGTACAAAATGTGAAGCATCTATACGTTTCACCACAGGTAAACTGCAGCCCAAAATGTCAGTCATCTCATGGCGCGGCAAACGATCTGTTTCTATTTGGTCGAGATTAACAACCAAACATACCCGAATATTCACCGCAACATGTGCATGCAGCAGACCTAATCCCCTTGCCTCGATTACCCCAGTAATCGCATCAGGTGCACTAGCTATCAGCGCATCTTCTAACCGATGTAGCACTGTGCGATCATCCGAGACCAATTCAGCCCCAAATGCCATCAACTGCAGAGCAAGAGATGATTTCCCGGCCCCAGACTTACCCAGTATCAATACGCCTCGCTCACCCAGCGCAACGCAGCTTGCGTGTAAAACAAGTGGAGCCGTAGACATCAACGCATGCGCTTATACAGGAAGGCCAACTACAAAACGTGCACCAAGCGGTTCAGAAGTTAAATCAGCCGAAGTCGGGCGAATGTTTTCAGCCCAAATAACACCACCATGTGCTTCAATAATTTGCTTTGAGATCGCCAAGCCCAAACCCGAATTATTTCCAAAATGCTCTTCAGGTCGGTGTGAATAAAAGCGCGTAAAAATCTTACTCAACGCCTGTTCAGGAATACCTGGTCCAGTATCTTCGACTACGACAAGGACCCTATTTCCGCGACAGCGTGCCCAAACACGAATTGCATCGCCGTCTTCGCAAAAAGAAATGGCGTTACTGATCAAGTTGACAAAGACTTGAGCCAAACGTGCCTCAAGGCCGTTAATCATCACCGCTTCTTTTGGCAATTCTGTAATATAATCAATCCCAGCAACACGTGCGTCTTCGCCAAGAAACTGATTCAGGTTTTCCAATGTCGTAACGAGATTAAAGGTTTCTTCTTCTTCCTTCACCAACTCGGCATCCAAACGCGATGCATTTGAGATATCGCTGACTAAACGATCAAGCCGTCGCACATCATGTTCTATAACATTCATCAGTTTCTCCCGCTGATCTTCGCGCTTGACCATACGCAACGTGCCGACAGCAGATTGCAGACTAGCCAGAGGATTCTTAATCTCATGTGCCACATCAGCTGCAAATTGTTCGTTACTATCGATACGATTATATAAAGCTTTCACCATTCCACGCAAAGCGCGGCTCAATCGACCAATCTCATCCGGGCGCGCTGAAAGATCTGGAATACGGATAGGGCCAGGTTTAACCTGAGACGTATTCCGATCGCGCCCCAATTCAGCAGCCTCTGCAAGGTCAGCTAAAGGATTTGCAACAGTCGATGCTAGCGCGAGGCTGAGGCCAATTGACACAAACAGCGCAATAGCAAACATTTGCAAAACGCGCTCGCGTTCAAATCGAGCTAAAGCATCAATTTCACCCATCCTAGATGTAATCGCGACCACTCCAACAACTGTATCTTGCTTCAATATTGGCATTGTGGCTGAAAAAACGGTTCCACCATTGGAATCTTCGACATAACCAAACGCGGTTGCATTACGAGATGCACGATCAACAAGTGCCTCAATAGCTTCAGGCGCCAGCACACCCTCGTCTGCAGGTTTTCGTCCCGCCCTGAACAAACCCCAAATCGCTTCCAGGCCGTCAATAATATAAGTCCTTTGCCCGGTCAGATCATCTAAAGGACGTTCGAGAATTTCGTGCTTTATCTCTCTTGTATCGATAATTAACTGTCCATCGGTGTTAAAAACATATCCCTCAATACCTTTTTCCAGCGCGATACTCGCGAAAGTAGAGGCAGCAGTATCCCGCTCTAGCGTACTCTCTGTTTCAACACCAATTTTTGCCTCAAACACATCCGCAACAAGGCTTGCTTGAGCCACGAGTGCTCCTGCCCGTTGCGCCACAAGACTTTGCTGTGATGCATTCAGATACAGAATTCCAGCAACCAGTAGAATTAACGCGATCAGGTTAAAAATAATGATTTTGCGCGTTAGTGGAGAGCTATGAAGGATGGAAAAGCCACGTGCCTCACGTTTTGCTTGCAGCTCCTTCGCATTGACTTGCCTTGGCGCAACCCAATCATCACCGAAAACAACATCATCACCCTGATGCTTGTTTACTGTACCAGTGTCACGCATGCGTCTTTCCTTTCCATCCGCAGCCCAGAGCTTGCGCTCAAGCAATTCTCACAATCGGCTGCTTAGAAATATGGCAATTATTCTTCGTTGTAACGATACCCAATTCCGTAAAGCGTCTCAATCGCCGAGAATTCTGTATCTGTACTACGCATTTTTTTACGCAAGCGCTTGATATGGCTGTCAATTGTTCGGTCATCGACATAAACTTGATCATCATACGCGACATCCATCAATTGATCTCGGCTTTTGACAAATCCTGGCCGTTGAGCAAGCGCCTGAAGAAGCAAAAATTCAGTCACGGTTAGGGAGACATCTTTCCCTTTCCAACTCACGGCATGACGCAAAGGGTCCATACGTAGATTACCACGCTCCATAACCTTGGTCTCTGGCGTAACTTCCGCAGGCTCTCCGCTCATCACTTCTTGACGACGTAAAAGCGCCCGAATGCGTTCAACCAATAGGCGCTGTGAAAATGGTTTTTTCACATAATCATCAGCCCCCATACGCAGTCCAAGAACCTCATCAATTTCGTCATCTTTTGATGTTAGAAAAATGACAGGCATCTGTGATTTCTGACGCAAGCGTTGTAGCAGATCCATGCCATCCATGCGCGGCATTTTAATATCAAGCACAGCCATATCTGGCAGACGTTTGTTAAACGCATCCAATGCAGCTTGACCATCATTATAGGTCTCGACCTCGAAACCCTCAGCTTCAAGCGTCATCGACACAGAAGTGAGGATATTTCGATCGTCATCAACCAAAGCGATCTTTGACATTTAATTTTACCCTTATACTGCTCATTTTGGGAATTATTTTCTTTTTGTTGTCGCGCGTTCACACGAACGAATCAATCCCCATTCATGAAACTAAGCCTCATTTGGGAACGATTGTGACAAATTCGAGTTACTGTCTCCTAAATTGACACATAAAAATGAACTCATTTACGACAAGTTAACAGGTCAATGAGCGAAAGATTGATTTGGTTGCGCTAACAACTGAAACCTAGGTGTTCAATAGTGAAATCATCATGTTATGACCTAATGCATCCGCTTCTTTCGAAGCTCTAGATCGTGTTGGGAAGGCTATCTCACACGGAAAATCCATGCGGCGACCATTAAATTATTAACGCCGCTACCAGGAGAGAAAAGATGACATCTGGACGGGTAAACCCGAACTTTCGCCTCGAAGATCAAGGTATCAAAGGGCTGGGCCAGGTCTATTATAACCTCATTGAACCTGCTTTAATTCAAGAAGCTCTTGCTCGAGACGAAGGCACATTAGGCAAAGGCGGAGCATTCCTTGTCACAACCGGGAAATTCACCGGTCGCTCTCCCAAAGATAAGCACGTCGTCAAAACGCCAAGCGTCGCAGAACACATCTGGTGGGAAAATAACGCTGAGATGTCCGCTGATGGCTTTGATGCGCTTTACGAAGATATGCTCGAACATATGAAGAGCAAAGATTACTTTGTACAAGACCTTGTTGGCGGCTCTGATCCTGTGCACGCAATCAATGTCCGTATGGTCACCGAATTGGCGTGGCACAACCTGTTCATCCGGCACTTATTACGTCGCCCAGATCGAGAAGATCTAAACGAATATGTTGCTGACTTCACAGTAATAAATTGCCCGTCGTTCCAAGCTGATCCAGCCAAACATGACTGCCGCTCTGAGACCGTTATTGCGATGAACTTTGATCGCAAGCTGATCCTGATCGGTGGTACAGAGTATGCGGGCGAAAACAAAAAATCTGTATTTACACTTCTAAATTACCTGTTGCCTGAAAAAGGCATCATGCCGATGCATTGTTCAGCAAATCACGCCAAAGGAAACCCCGTCGATACGGCAGTCTTTTTTGGCCTGTCTGGGACTGGTAAAACCACCTTGTCTGCGGACCCTGGTCGTATTTTGATCGGTGATGACGAACATGGTTGGGCGGACAATGGGACCTTCAACTTTGAGGGCGGTTGCTATGCCAAGACGATCAACCTTAATCCAGAAGCCGAACCCGAAATCTTCGCGACAACCGAAAAGTTCGGCACTGTCATCGAGAACATGATCTTCGATCCTGAAACTTTTGATTTGGACTTTGATGATGACAGTCTCACGGCCAATATGCGTTGTGCTTACCCGCTGAACTATATCTCAAACGCCTCTCCTTTGGCGCGTGGCGGGCATCCAAAGAACATTATCATGCTCACATGTGATGCCTTTGGCGTCTTGCCGCCCATCGCACGCTTAACACCCGCGCAAGCGATGTATCACTTTCTCTCAGGCTTTACCTCTAAAGTGGCAGGGACCGAACGTGGAGTGACCGAACCAGAACCCACATTCTCGACATGCTTTGGCGCCCCATTCATGCCACGTCGACCAGAAGTTTATGGTAACCTGTTGCGAGAAAAAATCGCGCAACATGGCGCGACATGCTGGTTGGTTAACACGGGTTGGACCGGAGGCGCTTATGGCACAGGTTCCCGTATGCCAATCAAAGCGACTCGCGCACTTTTGACAGCCGTCTTAGACGGATCATTAGCTCAAATCGAGTTCCGTAAAGATCCAAACTTTGGCTTTGATGTTCCGACCGCTGCACCTGGTGTTGCAGAGCTTCTACTCGATCCTCGTCGCACATGGGACGATAAAGAGGCTTATGACGCTCAAGCCGCGAAACTGGTAGAAATGTTCAGCGATAACTTCGAACAGTATCTACCATTTATCGACGATGACGTAAAAGCTGCAGTAATAAGCTAATAAAATCAAAGGCCTCATCTTATTGATGAGGCCTTTATGCCCTCTTTCGTTGTAAGTGTCACAGCCGCAAAGTTTCTATAATGATCCGCCTGCAATATTTCATACAACGTCAAACACGCTGTATTGTCATACATATCCCTAAAGCCATTTCACGATGTAACAAACTAAAGCACAGGTGAAATACCAGCATCTTCAAGTTTGGTTTCCGGCTCCACGTGAATTGTTACATTCACACCAGGGAGCACACCAGCGATCTCTTCTTCTATTCGATCGCAAATGTCGTGTGACTGCTCCACTGTCATTTTCCCATCTACAACCATATGAAACTCTACAAAAAGAGCGGCGGCCGCGCGGCGGGTTTTAATGCCGTGTATCTGTAAGGCGCCTTCTGCACTGCGATGAATAATACCCTGAATTTGCGCCTGTTCTTCAGCTGACGCTGCGCTATCCATCAATCCACCGATTGAATCGGACACCACATGAAAACCTTCTCGTAAAATATTAACTGCAACAACCAACGCAATAATCGGATCTAAAGCGCCCCAGCCCGTCAGCATAACAAGGCATAACCCCGATATTACAGCGATCGATGTCCACACATCACTCATCAGGTGTCGCCCTCCAGCTGAAAAAGCCGGAGAACTGAAACTATTGCCACTGTGTAATAAAACGCGCGCCCAAATGAAATTAATGACCGTCGCGGCCCCACTCACAACAAATGCGAACATACCCATTTGGCCTGTAGCGCCTGTGAAAATCGTCTCGACGGCCTGTTCAACAATGAGCACAGCCGCAAGAATAATTAAAACGCCTTCAGCAACAGCTGCAAAATATTCCGCCTTGTGATGCCCAAACGGGTGGTCTTCGTCGGGCGGGCGCTGTGCGTATTTTACGGCAAGCCATGCAAGCACAGCTGCACCAACATTGACACAGCTTTCTAATGCATCCGAAAAAAGAGCGACCGAGCCTGATACCCACCAGGCTAACAATTTCATAAGCAACACGCAGATCGCAACGATTATAGACCCCGCCGCGATCCGAGATGTTGTAAATGAAAAGCGCGCCAGTGTTTGCATTTAGATTGTCTCGTTTGATTAACCCATTAATGCGCGACGGATCAGGTTGGCGCCAGCAATCAATAGCACCCAAACAGTTACTTTGCGGAACATGTTCTGATCAATACGATCCTGTAAATGGCCACCCAGTACCATACCGATGAGTGCGGGTGGTAACATCGCAACAGAGAACGGAACAGTTTCCGCGCGAACAACACCTGATCCGATATGTGCGAACAACAACAACACAGCACCTAAGCCATAAATCACACCCTGAATACGGACCTGTTCCTTTTTCTCGGTGCCTAACGCCGTCAAGTACGCAACGGTTGGAGGCCCCCAAACGCCCGACATCCCCCCAATAAAGCCGGCCACAGCAGCCACAGAAATCTCAACATTACGTGAGGCGCTGGACAGGGTAATGGGACGTCCCAAGGCCTGCATCAGTGCAAATGCTGTAATCGGAACACCAATACCCAAGAGCAACAAATTCGTAGGCATGATTGTAACCAGCTGTGCGCCAATAATAATCATCACACCGCCAACGATAAGAAAGATGCGAAACCGTTTGATAGATTCCAAAGCGACTTGCCAACCTTGGCGCATTGCTTGGAAACCATTGGTGGCTAACGTTGGAAAAATTAACCCTGCCAACGCCAGCTCAGGCGACACAACGGTGCTCAGCCCAGAAATCATGATCATGGGCATGGCAAACCCAACAAGACCTTTTATCGTTCCTGCGATGAATGCAACAACAAGGGCCAAGGCCCACTCAAACGGGGAAAGGGAGGTGAGAATATCTAGCATTGTGCAGCGGTAGCACAGTGGCAATTAGATGCACCCCAAAAATCGTTTATTTCCAAAATACTTGGATTTTTCTTTTCATGCATGTGAACCTGCTCCATCCGCAGCACTCAATATACAACTAATCTTTACGTAAGTGAGCGCTTTAAAGTTTAACCTTATAGAAGCGCAGTACCGCTTCATGTTGTTTCGCGGAAATCACAACCATTTCCGCTCCAGTAGATCGATAAGCCTGCCACGCTGTTCGGGCAACACCTCGTATCCAAGCGATGGCGCGAGCTTATGCTCAAGGAAGTAGCCCGTCACATTAAGCCCAACCAGAATCTCACTCTCTTGCCCCCCAGATTGTCCCAACATGATTGACGGTAAAGGCAACATTCGTTCGGCCCATTCTCCCGCTGCGGATCTTGAAACAGCCCGTGCGGATTTCGGAGAAACATAGATTAAGTCATCAGATGTTCCGGTTACTGCGCAGCAAGACAGATCCAAACCAAAACCCAACTCATTTAGAAGCTGCATTTCCCAGAACAAATAAGCCAATGGCCATAAATCTTCTTGATCCAAAATATCAAGAAGCTGCTCCGTGCGCTGATACAACAGAGAATAACATTCTCTTTCTGGCAAGAAGCAAGATAATATAGCCGTCACACTGTTTAAACCAGCGAGCGCCAAGCGGTCAGATAATGCGGTTACCGTGCGGCTGCGTATAGGTTCGACACGATAACTGCCTAGATGTCCTTCTAGGCGCGCAGACCACCTCACGTCCAACTGCGCACCTGGCTGTAAAATAGGAGAGAGCCGACGCCCACGCCCACCTCTGACCAAACCGGAATGACGCCCATGCTCCATAGTGAAAACATCAATAATGGCGCTGCTTTCTCCATGAGGTCGGCTGCTCAGCAAGATCCCTTGATCGCGCCACTCCACCACTATGATAACTCCGGTTCATCCAGAAAATGGCGTCCCTCTCGGTCTTCGACCTCAATGATCCACAGGTCACTGTCAAAACTGCGTTGTTTACGAATTGACGCATCCACGTCAGCCTCATCACCAGACGCCAGTTCGGTCCAGGTCCGGACATCCAACTTAAAGTCAAAGGATCTGGTGAACACGGCGGATTGCCCATCCAGAGTGTTTAACTTAACCAACACCGCACCTGCAGTGTCATCGCCATGCGCCACAACAAATGCAGGGATGTTTTGAAATCGCAACCGCGCGAGGTATGCATCAACCCAAAACCGCGCCGTTAGCCGTGGCATGATCTGCAACCGCTAGCAAATTTAATTCCCATCTTTGAAATCAAGTCCCATTTCAGAATAACGCTCTGACTCCTCTAGCCAATTTGGGCGCACTTTGATTTGCAAGAACAGGTGTATTTTCCGGTCCAGGAACTCCTCGAGTTCAGCACGCGCAGCTTGCGATACCGCCTTAATCGTCTCACCACGCTTTCCCAATACGATCCCTTTGTGACCATCACGGATCACATAGATAATCTGATCTATCTTGGCTGAGCCGTCTTTGCGCTCTTCCCAGCTTTCGGTTTCAACCGTTAGCTGGTATGGAAGCTCTTGGTGTAAACGCAGCGTCAGCTTTTCACGGGTCATTTCCGCCGCGATCATACGCAATGGCAAATCTGCCATTTGGTCTTCGGGATACAGCCACGGTCCCTCTGGTAGCTCATCAGCCAGCCATTCCCGCAACTTATCCACGCCATGACCGCGTTCTGCTGAAATCATAAAGGTCTCAGTGAACTCATAACGTTCATTCATTTTTTGCGTCAGCGCCAGCAGATCCTCGGCATGAACACGGTCGATCTTATTAATGGCCAGAACAACGCGACGCCCTTGTGCGACTTCGGACAACCCTTCAAGGATGCGTTCGACCCCTTCCGTTACGCCACGGTGTGCTTCGATCAACATGACGACGATATCTGCATCTGCAGCGCCCCCCCAAGCGGCTGCAATCATTGCGCGATCAAGCCTGCGCCGGGGTTGAAACAGACCTGGCGTGTCCACAAACACCAATTGTGACTCCCCTTGCATCGCGACACCGCGGATACGGGTACGTGTGGTTTGCACCTTGTGGGTCACAATCGAAACCTTGGCACCAACCATACGGTTGAGCAGTGTTGATTTGCCGGCATTTGGTTCGCCAATAAGGGCGATAAAGCCCGCGCGTGTGGTCATCTCGTACAATCCCATTTTGAGAACAGTACCCCTACAATAGATTAGTTTTTGGGGCCAGAGGGCAAATAATCGCTACATGCGACCGCGCGTACTATCGTCGCGATCAAATTTATATGCGATATGACTTGTAAACGCATCCAACACCCAACTTATACTGATGATGTTAAGATGTCTGGCGAAATTTCAACGCCTATTGCAAGGACCTTCACGATGAAACGTCGCGATTTTATTTTATCTGGTAGCGCTACTTTATTCGGTTTAGGGGCAAGCACAACTATGGCGTCCCGCTTGGTTCAATCAACGCCTGACGCACAGAACCTTGTAATACAATCTGCAAGCTATCAGTTTCGCGATCAACCCACGCAAAATTTAGTGAGCCTTAGCCCCAATGCACCGCCTCCTGTGATCCGCGGAAAAGTGGGGCAACCCATGCAATTGTCAGTACGAAATGCGACCTCGGATTACACCGCGATGCACTGGCATGGCTTGCGTATTCCAAATGCTATGGATGGTGTCCCATATCTCACCCAAATGCCAATCGCAGATGGCGAAACTTTTGTTTATGAATTCACACCACCGGATGCTGGAACATATTGGTATCATCCTCATTGTATGACGATGTCACAAATGGCCCATGGCCTTACAGGCGTTATGGTGATCGAAGAAGATCAAGAAACAAGCTTTGATAGCGAGCAGGTCATAAACCTTCGCGACTTTCGCCTTAAAGAAAATGGTGAATTTCTGCCCTATTATTCCGCCCGCGGCGCAGCGCGCTCAGGCACACATGGAAATGTTTTAACCGCCAATTGGCAACAGAGCCCAGTCTATGATCACCCCGCAGGCAGCATATTACGCTTGCGTGTCGTCAACACTGATACCACACGCATTCATCGCTTACACTTAGGCAACGCTCAGGCAAAAATCATCGCTTGGGATGGGCACCCAGTCGAACAAGATCTCGCGCTGCCATCAAAGGAAAATCCTCTATTTGTCGGACCTGGTCAACGTGTTGATTTTGCGGTTCTAATGCCAACTGATGAAGAACAGACCGTTGATTTGATTGCCGAACTTCCTGGGCGTCGAACCCAAATCATGGCCAGCTTACGCAGTGTGGGGGCGTCGCTGTCTCGTGATATCAAAGACGTTACCCCCCTGCCCCAAAACCCAGTTGCACTCCCCAATATTGAACAGGCTGAATTACACGAATTCGTCTTTGGCTGGACACCAGAGGGCGGCGCCCCAAATGATGGGTATTGCGGTAGCCTTGGCTACACATTCTGGTCAATCAATCGAACACCCTGGCCAGGTGACGCTGCTCCAGCGACTGGGCCACTGGCGACATTGGAACGTGGAAAGAGCTATATTTTACGTCTGCGAAACGAAAGCCCCAATCTGCACCCGATCCACCTGCACGGGCTAGCCTTTGTTCCGATCCGCTCAAATTTACGAGACCTTCCACCATTGCTCACGGATACTGCTTTGCTGTTAAAGGACGAGATCATCGACATAGCACTCGTTGCGGACAACCCAGGAGATTGGGCTTTCCATTGCCATGTCATCGAACACCAAAAGACAGGTCTCGCCGGATATATCCGTGTAACCTAATTGCTATTTTACTAAGTTTTCCAACAGCGTCTTTGCGGCCGCTTGTTCTGCCAATCGCTTTGAACCTGCGGTAGCGCGCTCTTCGGTGCCATCTTGTAAACGAACTGCGATGGTAAAAATGGGTTCGTGATCCGGACCAGATCGTTCGACAAGCACATAGGAGGGCGGCGGTTCACGACGGGCTTGCACATATTCTTGTAAGGCCGTCTTGGGGTCTCGAGCATCCTCATCCACGGCCCCGACACGATCACCCCATAAGCGCAAAATCACTTCCTGCGCAGCGTCAAAGCCGCCATCGATGTAGACGGCTGCAATCACAGCTTCGGTCGCATCCCCTAGCAATGCTAACTTTCGTCGCCCACCTGACATCATCTCGGACCGGCCGAGCTTTAGTACAGAACCAACATCAATCTCACGTGCAACATCTGCGCAAGTTTCCTTCCGTACAAGTGCATTAAAACGCGGTGCCAGCTGTCCTTCGGTCGCTTGCTTATCGTGATCAAGCAAAGCTGTCGCCATCACAAGCCCAAGCACCCGATCCCCCAAAAACTCCAGTCGTTGGTTGTCTTCGCGCGTGGGGGATGACACCGACGGATGCGTAAGCGCACGAATCAAGAGTTCGGGATCCTTAAACTCGTACCCCAAACGTGCTTGAAAGCTTCGTGTGTCTTTGGATAACTTCACTCAACACCTTTGAAGAAGCGGTCACTACGCCAAGTCCAGAAGAACAACATCGAACGTCCCGCAGATGAGAATACAATTCGGTCTGCTCGGCCAATTAGGTTCTCATAGGGTACATATCCAACACCGCCAACAGATTGCGCAACACGGCTATCAGTTGAATTATCGCGATTATCACCCATGAAGAAATAATGCCCATCAGGGACATGGTAGATCCCGGTGTTGTCGGACCCTTGATTACGGATGTTGATAATCGCATGTGAAACGCCACCCGGCAATGTCTCGATCTGGCGCGATTTTTCACAGACTCCGCCCGTTCCAACCGGCGCATTTTCACAAGCAGGTTCACGTCCAACCGGACCTTGCGGCGCTTTCAGCTCTTCAAAAACGCTATCATCCTTTAGCTGAACGGCTGTACCGTTAATATAAAGCACGCCGGCCTTAACCTGAATTTTGTCACCAGGCAGCCCGATCAACCGTTTGATAAAATCAACACCTGTTACAGGGTGACGGAACACAACCACATCACCACGCTCGGGTTCGCCACCAAAGATACGCGTATTGTCACCATCAATAAATCCGCAAACATCCTGCGCATCGATGTCAATGCCAACAAGGCCAAGGCGTACACTTGGACAAGACGCATACGAGTACCCATAGGCCATCTTGTTCACGAACAAGAAATCACCAATTAGCAATGTTTCTTTCATCGAACCCGATGGAATCCAAAACGGCTGAAAAAACAAAGTGCGAAATACACCCGCAATTACAAGCGCCCAAACGATTGTTTTAATCGTTTCCCAAAAGGAATTTCCGGCAGTGGTCTGGCTCGCCATCAGGCTCTCCGGTCAATTATTATATGTTTCGCAGTACATGCGGATATGCGCGGCACAAGTCAAGCTTCCGCCGATTGAGCGGCTAAAGACCGCACATCATTCGGTCGTGCTTCTATCACTACAAAAGCCTGTGCCCAAGGATGATCATCAGTCAATGTCACATGAATAACCGCTTCATGGCCAGGTGGCGTCATTTCATCCAACCGCTCTTTCGCCCATCCCGTTACGGTCATCACCGGCTGTCCGGTTTTTAAATTTGAAACCGCCATATCTTTCCAGGAAATACCCATAGCGATTCCTGTGCCAAGCGCCTTTGAGCAAGCTTCTTTCGCAGCCCACCGTTTGGCATATGTCCCGGCAACATCTCGCCGCGCTTCGGCTTTTGCACGCTCCTGCTCTGTAAAAACACGTTGCTTGAAACGGTCACCAAATCGATCAAGTGTTCCTTGTATTCGTTCAATATTTGCCAAATCGCTGCCCAGACCGAGGATCACGTCAACTGCCCTTACGCGCCGCAGCGGCATTACGATAGCCTTGCGTTAAAAAGATACGATTTGTGACCAACCAAAACACACAATATAATGCCAGAAAGCCTAGAAAGATAACGATGCTGCTCATCTGGATACCTGCACCTGACAGAGCTCCGAACACTAAAAGCCCTAACAAAGCATTAAACCCCAAAGCCACCCCGGTCATTTGAGCCGCTGCAATCCAAGCAGCTTTACCAGCAGGGTATTCGGCACCCTCGCGCGACAACTTATGGCCCTCGACCATTGCAGCCACCATAGCAGGTACAATCGGAATAAAAGACGTGGCCAGATCAATTGACGCGAGTTGACGTAAAAGCCCGATGATTATTGCCGCTGCCACCAAAACGGCGACATAATACATAGCGTACCGTTTGAGATTAACTGTCATCGCCTCAAACCTCACGTGCCGCATTCATAAGGCGGCGCATCTCTTGAATTGCAGGACCAAGGCCTCGGAATATGGCTTCTCCAACCAAAAAGTGACCAATATTAAGTTCCTTGATTTCCTTTAATGCCGCGATGGAGTGAACGGTATCATAGCTCAAGCCGTGACCTGCATGGACTTCAAGTCCTAAATCGTAGGCAAAACGTGCCATGTTTTTCAGTGATACAAGTTCTTGCTCTCGCGCTGCGACATCACCGTCGGCATGATAATCACAATACGCACCAGTGTGCAGTTCGATTACATCTGCACCGATACGCTGTGTCGCTTCAATTTGCTGTTGATCAGCTGCAACGAACATAGACACACGACACCCAGCTTCGCGCAATGGTGCAATAAACCGTTTCAGTCTGTCTTCCTCTTGGATGACATCCAATCCGCCTTCTGTGGTACGCTCTTCGCGTTTTTCAGGCACAATACACACAGCATGCGGTTTGTGGCGCAATGCAATATCTTGCATTTCCTGCGTCGCCGCCATTTCAAAATTCAACGGTACTTTTAACGCACTCATCAAACCTTCAATATCTGCATCTGTGATATGGCGACGGTCTTCGCGTAGATGCGCTGTAATACCATCGGCGCCAACCTGCTCTGCCAACTGTGCTGCGCGAATGGGGCAGGGATAAGCACCACCGCGCGCGTTTCTCACGGTTGCGACGTGGTCAATATTGACTCCAAGACGAAGAGAATGATCGGCCATTGCAAGAGCCTCCATTAACAAGATTTCATGCGTACCCTAATTAGAGTTTCACGCGAGACAAGGCCGGAATTGTACCAATCATAGCCCTAGTCAATCTGACTTTTCGGGGGCGACTGCGATATATGTTTAGGAGGATGAGGACTGTTCACAGCCTCGTACTCCGCGCGCTGACGTATCGCCTCAAATTTGGCCTTAATTTTATCGCGCCGTCGTTTCTGATACGCGTAGATTAGAGGCAAGATTATCAAATACCCTATGGTTGCAACGACAATGCCGGGCAATATGCCCCCGATAAGATATGGTAAAAAAACATCCTGGTAGAAAACGTACAGATCACTCCAGTCTGCGTGACCTGCTGTGAACAACGTTCTGAAATTAAACCACAGACTCTCGGCAGCTTCTGTAAACATTTCTCCGACAGCATGATGTCGGCTATCTCGATCCATCCCCAGTATCGCATAGCCTGTGCGCATCGATATGGTTCCGATGAACACAAAAGTCAGCGGGTTACCGAAAAATGTCGACATGAGTGCTGCCAGAACGTTCCCACGCAACAATATGGCAACAAGAGCTGCAACGAAAAAGTGCAATCCAAACAAAGGGCTGAAAGATGTAAAAATGCCTGCCCAAATTCCACGAGCAATGCGGTCAGGTGTATCGGGCAAGCGTCGAATTCGATGCTTTACATAAAGCGCACCACGCGCCCACCCTCCACGGGGCCAAAAAAAATCTGAGACGACACGCAACCAAGAGCGTTTGTCTCGACGCCTGAAAATCACAACCAGCTCCCATTTCAAGTACTTTAAACTACAGCGAGCTTGCTAAGAAGCAGCACTTTTGTCTCGGTAGCGAGTAACTGCAGCCACATCACTTTCTGCCTCAAGCATGAGAATCAAAGAATGTAACTGCCCCACATCACGCATTTCGACATTGATCATCAAGCGGTAAAAGTCTGGTTTGCGATCAACAAATTCGAGATTAGAAATATTGGCCTTTTTTTCACCAATCAACGTACACACGCGCCCTAAAACACCGGCGTCATTTCCAATGGTCAGCTCAAGTGTCGTACCATAGGCTGCCGGATGTGTACCAGAATGCCAGTGCACATCGACCCAACGATCCAGCTGATCCTCATAGTCGATCAACTTGGCACAATCGGCTGCGTGGACTTCAACCCCTTTGCCTCTTGACGTGATACCAATGATACGCTGCCCAGGAAGGGGTTCGCAACATGCCGCGCGATAAAAGCTCTGGCCCGGTTCAAGGCCAATCACTGCACGGCGAGGCGAGATTTCATCGCCCTCTTGCGGGACGAGTTCTGGATATACCGCCTGCACCACATCATGCGCGGTGATAACGGCTGCGCCTAAACGCGCAAGAAGCTCATGTACATCACTAAGACGTAAAGCCCTTGCAGCCGTTTCAAGTGCTTTATCGGTTGCTTTCTTTTGAACATGTTCAAACGCGGATCGGGCAAGTTCCTGCCCAAGCTTTACAAAACGCGCACGATCAGCTTCACGCAGAGCACGTCGGATCGCGGTTCGCGCTTTCCCTGTTTTCGCAATTTCAAGCCAGCTCACCTGCGGCGTTTGCCCCTCGGCGGTGATAATTTCAACCGATTGCCCATTCCGCAACCGTGTCCATAACGGCACACGGATACCATCGACTTTTGCGCCAACACAGGCATGTCCGATACGTGTATGGATCGCATAGGCAAAATCGATCGGAGTTGCCCCTTTAGGCAAATTTGTTACATCCCCTTTGGGCGTAAAACAAAACACCTGATCCGAGTACATCTCAAGCTTAACCGCTTCGAGAAATTCATCATGATCCTCTTCCGCATCAAACTGCTCAGTCAGCGAGGCAATCCATTTGGCAGGATCAACAGCAAAAGGATTTTCAGTACGTACCCCATCGCGATACGACCAATGCGCAGCCACACCAGATTCCGCAACGTCATGCATTTGGCGTGTCCGAATTTGGACTTCTACACGCTTTCCATCACGCCCAGATACGGTTGTGTGAATTGATCGATAACCATTTGCTTTGGGTTGACTGATGTAATCTTTAAAACGCCCAGGCACGGCCCGCCAACGTTGGTGAATCACCCCTAACGTACGATAAGCATCCTCTTCGCTCGTCGTAATGACACGGAATCCATATATGTCGGATAGACGCGAAAACCCCTGATCTTTCTCCTGCATTTTACGCCAGATCGAATATGGTTTTTTAGCACGTCCAAAAACTTCAGCTTCAAGGCCAGCCTTATCAAATTCAACGCGCATATCACCTGTAATACGGTGGATCACATCACCTGTTTCACGCTGTAATGTCACAAAGCGGCGAATGATAGATTGACGACCTTCTGGATTCAGCACTTTAAATGCGAGATCCTCAAGCTCTTCGCGCATCCATTGCATACCCATCCGCCCCGCAAGCGGTGCATAGATATCCATGGTTTCGCGGGCTTTGATCGCTTGCTTTTCCGGACGCATAGCCCGAATCGTGCGCATATTATGCAAACGATCGGCAAGTTTGACCAAAATCACCCGCAGATCTTTGGACATTGCCATAAACAGCTTGCGGAAATTCTCGGCTTGCTTTGTTTCTCGTGACGAAAGTTGGAGATTGGTAAGTTTGGTTACACCATCAACAAGCATGGCAACTTCTTCACCAAAACGTCGACCAACCTCTTCATAAGAAGCTTTAGTGTCTTCGATAGTGTCATGCAGCAGTGCGGTAATTATCGTCGCATCATCCAACCGCTGTTCTGTCAAAATAGCCGCAACAGCGATAGGGTGCGTAAAATAAGGCTCGCCAGAATGGCGAAATTGCCCTTCGTGCATATCCATTCCAAATGCATATGCATCCCTTAAGCGATCTTCATTCGCTTTAGGATTATAGTCACGGACCAATTTTACGAGATCATCGACAGATGTCATATTTGGCCCGCTACTATCTTAAAAATTTCCAGAGACGTTATCCTTGCCCCTGAGCTTCCATAAGTGCGCGCAGAAGTTTTTCTTCAGACATATCATCTTCTGCTGGTTTGTCAGCTTCACCGCCCATTAGCAATGCCATAGAGTCTTCTTCTGGCTCATCAACTTCGATCTGAGTTTGATGGCTTTCGATGAGGCGCTCACGCAGAGAGTCTGCACTCTGAGTTTCCTCAGCAATTTCGCGCAATGAAACAACAGGGTTTTTATCATTATCGCGGTCAATTGTTAGCTCACCACCAGCTGCAATTTCGCGTGCACGATGTGCGGCGAGCATTACCAACTCAAACCGGTTGGGAACCTTATCAACGCAATCTTCAACCGTGACGCGGGCCATAGGCGACTCTCCAATAGATTTTCCACTTTAGAAGGGTTCTCAATACGCCGAAATATACCGTTTGACAAGCACATGCCTACAAAAACACATCATCAAAGTGGTTTAATCTCCCGCAAATCCGTCTCTGACAGCGACGCATGAAGTTCGGTCACCGTTTGACCTAAAACCGGATGCCGCCAATTCGGTGCAACATCCAGTAAAGGAGCCAATACAAACGCACGATCCTGAAGCCTTGGATGAGGTAGAATCAGCCCCTGCGGTGCCTGCTCGTGTTGCGCCTCTGCGGGTAAGTTCAACCAATGCTCATAGGTCTCCAGATCAGGAAAAACCGCTTCTTCGAATGCAATTAAGTCCAAATCCAGGGTCCGCCCCCCCCAACGCGCGTCACGCCTGCGTAAAAAACGCAACTCGATCTGATGTAATCGTTTTAGAATTTCTTCTGCCGGTATATCACACCGAAACGACACCACAGCATTCACATAGTCAGGGCCCGCACCTGCTGGGAAACATGGAGTCTCAAAAAACCTTGATATTGCAACTACATACAGACCCTCACTTGCAAAATCCGCAATAGCGGCAGCCAGTGTATCCAGAGGAGATGCTTCGCCTCGATGTAAATTTCCACCAAGCGCGCAATGGGAAAGTTTCTGATTTCGCGTCACTTTTGACATCATTTCGTTATTATCGCCACCTTGCAGCGTTGATTAAAAACTTTAGAATGAATCTAACCGGTATGCTAAAGGCATATACAATTCACTCACGAAACACCTGGTTGCCGGTCAGACCAGAAGGGTAATTTTTTATGTTTTATAAAGACGAACGGCTTGCGCTGTTCATTGATGGCTCCAATCTATATGCTGCCGCGAAGTCGTTAGGGTTTGATATTGATTACAAACTCCTAAGGCAAGAATTCATGCGCCGTGGAAAGCTGTTACGCGCTTTTTATTACACGGCTCTTTTAGAAAACGATGAGTATTCTCCGATTCGTCCCCTTGTTGATTGGCTACATTATAATGGCTACAATATGGTGACAAAACCGGCCAAAGAATACACCGACAGCATGGGCCGCCGCAAAGTCAAAGGCAATATGGACATTGAGCTGTCCGTGGATGCGATGGAACTGGCCCCGCATGTGGACCACATCGTCCTATTTTCCGGCGACGGTGACTTCCGTCCATTGCTGGCCAGTCTACAGCGACAAGGTGTGCGTGTTTCGGTAGTATCAACGATCCGCAGCCAACCTCCAATGATCTCAGATGAGTTGCGTCGACAAGCAGATAACTTTATCGAACTTGAAGAGCTGCGCGACGTTATTGGACGCCCTGCTCGGGAATACCCCGAAGACAGCCACGGCCAAGATTAAGCCGACAGAATATACACGCTAAAAACAAAAATCCCAGCGCCACCACTCGGCCTGGGATTTGAGCGTCACTTTCTCCGTAGAAATGACGACCCGGACTGGACCTAGGCCACATAAGACCTTAACTCTGCTATCAAGTCGATTGTACAAGGCTCGTTTATGTCCACTGCCAACACCCAACCTCCCCTAACCTTATACCTTGCAGCGCCTCGTGGATTTTGCGCAGGCGTTGACCGTGCAATCAAGATCGTAGAGATGGCTATCGAGAAATGGGGCGCGCCGGTTTTTGTACGGCATGAAATTGTTCACAATAAATACGTGGTAGATGAATTGCGCGAAAAAGGCGCGATTTTCGTCGAAGAATTATCAGATTGCCCCGATGATCGGCCCGTTATTTTTTCGGCTCATGGCGTACCTAAAGCCATTCCAGCCGCAGCCGAAGCCCGCGAAATGATCTATGTAGACGCAACCTGTCCATTGGTTTCCAAGGTTCATATCGAAGCTCAGCGCCATGCCGAAAGTGGCTTGCAGATGATCATGATTGGGCACAAAGGACACCCAGAAACCATTGGAACGATGGGACAGTTGCCTGATGGAGAGGTTTTACTTGTCGAAACCGTTGACGATGTCGCCAATGTCGATGTTCGCGACCCTGCGCATCTAGCCTTTGTCACCCAAACAACATTATCCGTGGACGATACCAAAGACATCGTTGCCGCATTGCAGGCCCGATTTCCCGCAATCATCGGCCCCCATAAAGAAGACATCTGCTACGCAACGACAAACCGACAAGAGGCGGTTAAAGCTGTTGCTCCAAAATCTGACGCGCTGTTGGTTGTCGGTGCACCCAATTCTTCGAACTCGCGCCGTTTGGTTGAGGTTGGCGCAAAAGCAGGTTGCAATTACGCCCAATTGGTCCAACGCGCCACCGACGTTGACTGGCGTGCACTCAAGGGAATCCGCTCAATCGCGATCACAGCTGGCGCCTCTGCACCCGAACTTTTGGTCAACGAAGTCATCGATGCTTTTCATGCACGCTATGACGTAACCGTCGAAATTGTAGAAACCGCCGTAGAACGCGTAGAATTCAAAGTTCCACGCGTTCTACGTATGCCTGCATAAATCTACTGAAGATCCGCAAAGGCTTCAGCCATCCGCGCACAAGCCTCTTTGATGCGTGAATGCTGTGTACCTAGATTGAAGCGCATGAAACTCTCTCCACCGCTGCCAAAGGTAGTGCCGTAGTTCGCCGCAATACGTGCTGATTTTTCAACCCGAGCTGTAAATTCCTCGCGTGACATACCCGTCCCAGAAAAATCCACCCAAGCCAAATAAGTCGCTTGAAGTGGCATCGATTTAAGGCCCGGGATGGCATTAATTGCTTCATCAAACACTTGTTTATTCTTAGTCAGATATGCAACCAATTGTTCAACATATTCTGCGCCTTGTTGAGAATAAGCCGCTATCGTCGCGAACTCGCCCGCTGTATTTGGCGAAATCCCAAGCCTTGTAATACGTTTACGAAATGCAGCCTGCAATTCGGGGTCATGAATCACGACTTGTCCCGTGTGTAATCCCGCGAAATTAAAAGTCTTTGAGGGCGCAACCAAAGTAATTAAGCGATTTTGAACGCTAGGCACTGCGACTTCCATCGGGAGGTGTTTGTGCCCTTCAAAAACTAAATCCATGTGGATCTCATCTGAGACCAAAATCAGGTCATGTCGTTCGCAAAATGCTGCGACCTGCTCTAACTCTTCACGCGTCCACACACGGCCACCTGGATTATGGGGTGAGCAGAGAATAACCATTTTCTCGTTTCCGGTCATCTGCGCATCATAGGCATCAAAATCCATTTGATACGTGCCATCTTGTCGAACAAGACCGCATTCAACGACCTTCCGATCCGCCTGTGCAATCATTCGAGCAAATGCATGATACACGGGCGTAAACACCACGACTCCATCCCCCGGCGCGGTGTAGATGTCCAAACATAGGCCAATCGCATTCACTAAGCCTGTCGTCGTGAACACTGCGTTCTCGTCCACGGACCAGCCATGACGATTTTGCATCCACCACTGAATAGCTCCAACATAGGGTTTGCGTGCATCGGTGTACCCGTAGATACCATGATCTGCCATATCGTGCATCTTACGAGACACCACGTCAGGTACCGCAAAATCAGTATCGGCCACCCACATCGCCAAACCATCGTCTGGGGACACATTATATAGGTCCTCCATCGCATCCCACTTTTGCCCATAGGTCCCGCGGCGGTCGATGATTTGATCGAAATCCATATTACATTTCCTTAGTGTTTCTCGTGCTCTCGCGTTTCGATATGGCACATTTCGTGACAAAATCTCTCAAGCAATAAGCAAGCGCAAGTAAAAGCAGATGATCGGAACAATAAATAGGCACACCGCCAGTGTAACAATTATTGCGAGCGCGCCAGCTTTGGCGTAAATGGCAGGCATGAAACGCTCGATCCTGATACACCCCGACCCGCGACTGAAAAAACTCTGTGATCCTGTTGCGGACCTCAGTGATGATCTGCGGACTCTCGGCGATGACATGCTAGAAACCATGTACGATGCACCCGGCATCGGCTTGGCTGCGCCTCAGATTGGTATTTTGAGCCGTGTAATCGTCATGGATTGTATTCGTGAGGGCGAAGGCACGCCTAACCCAATGGTCATGTTTAACCCACGCGTCGTTGCCGCCTCGGAGGAAACCAGCGTCTATGACGAAGGATGCCTGTCCCTGCCAGAACAATATGCAGAGGTCACACGTCCCGCTGAGGTCGATGTTGAATGGCTTGACCGTGACGGGAACCTACAGCAGCAAACCTTTGATGGTCTATGGGCGACCTGTGTCCAGCATGAAATTGACCATTTGGACGGCAAGCTCTTTATTGATTACCTAAAACCAATGAAACGTCAGGTGATTGTGCGCAAAGTACAAAAACTCAAACGAGAGATGGCGCGGGGTTAGAAAGCACACATGACTGTTCGCCCTTGCCTACCATGGCCTGACAAACGTCTACGACGCACAGCCGACCCTGTTGTTGAAATCACCGACGATATCCATGCCACATGGCAAGATATGATCGACACAATGGAAGCCATGCCAGGTGTCGGACTTGCCGCAACTCAGATCGGGATTATGAAGCGCCTTGCGGTGGTAGACGGATCAACACAGCGCGGTCAGGCGGTTTGCCTTGCAAACCCCGAAGTCCTTTACGCCTCCGTAGAGCTACGTGAGCACGACGAGGCCAGCCCCAATCTACCCGGTGTCTCAGCAAAAATTAAGCGCCCCCGAGCCGTCACAGTCCGCTTTATCAACAAAGATGGTAAAACAGAAGAACGCGACTTTATCGGGATCGAGGCGACATCAGTACAGCACCAAATCGATCATTTGAACGGCAAACTATATTTTGATCACCTCTCAAAGGTAAAACGAGATATGCTGATCAAGAAAGCGCAGAAACTCAGATAAAAACGGATAAGACATGCGTATTATTTTTATGGGCACACCTGATTTTTCCGTCCCTGTTCTTGAGGAGCTTGTCGCCGCCGGTCACGAAATCGCAGCTGTTTACTGTCAACCGCCCCGCCCAGCAGGGCGTGGGAAAAAGGCGCGCCCAACGCCTGTGCATGCCCGCGCAGAAGAACTTGGCCTTACGGTTCGTCATCCCCTGTCTCTTAAAGGCGAGGTTGAACAGCGCGATTTTTCCGAACTAAAAGCCGATATTGCGGTGGTTGTTGCCTATGGGCTTATCTTACCCCAGGCCATTTTAGAAAGCACCGCGCTTGGATGTATCAACATCCATGCCAGCCTATTGCCGCGCTGGCGTGGGGCTGCACCAATTCATCGCGCAATTATGGCTGGGGACCGTGAAACCGGTGTTTGCATCATGCAGATGGAGGCGGGACTGGATACCGGCCCCGTACTCTTACGCGAGGATACCTTGATCGGAGACACCGAGACCACCGCGCAACTGCATGATAGATTATCTGAAATGGGCGCGGGTCTTGTTGTTGAAGCCCTGTTAGCATTCGACGATTTAATGGCTGTGCCGCAATCAGAGACAGGCATCACATACGCCCATAAGATTGATAAATCCGAAGCTCAGATAAATTGGGCCTCTCCTGCCGCAACCGTTGATCGTCAAATTCGCGGTTTGTCACCATTCCCGGGCGCGTGGACCATGCTGAACGGGGAACGCATTAAACTTTTGGCATCCCGTATCTCAAATGGTGACGCGCCCGCCGGAACAGTCTTAGACGATAACTTCACCATCGCATGTGCAGACGGAGCCGTACAAATCCTACGCGCCCAACGAGCAGGCAAAGGTGCCCAGGACAGTCAAACATTTCTGCACGGCTGTCCCATCAAGCCCGGAGACAGACTACAATCATCCTCAGCAACATCCGAGGAATAACCAATGTTTCTTACGCTATTTGGCACCATCGTTATTGCTGGTATCGTTGGCTACATCGCGGAACGATCTAATTTCACCCAAAATGGGATCTTACCGTCTATTATTATCTGCATCGGCGGAGCCTTTTTGTTCTTTTTCTTACGGCTCATGTTTGGGGTTGGTTTTTCCTCCCCAGGATGGAACGCAATCCTTTCATCAATCGGCGCGCTTATTATTGTCCCTACCCGTTGGCGAAGATAAATCAACTCAGAGGCGTCAAGTGACCGTCAAACTACCCTTGAGGTATACACTCTAAAACGTTACGTTCAATTATATTCGCGTCCCCAGAGACCAAAGGAAATTGAATGAGCACCTCCAAACTCGTCAATCTACGGCAGGACCTCAAACACGCGACTCGTGCACAGCACCAGCGGTTGGATGGGTACCTTGGTAACAAAGCGGAATTCCAAACGCGCCAACAATATTTATTATTCCTATGGGCTTTGATCGATACCCACAAAAAATTCGGCCTCCCGGCTGCGCGACAACGTGGCATATCGGATGATCTGAAACTTGAGTATCAACGTATTGTCGCACTGGAGCAGGATCTTGGACTTCCTTTAGCCTATAATAATTCTCATCCTCTTGAACCACTATGGAAGTCTCAGACAAATGACTGCATGTCATATGCTTGGGGTGTTGGTTATGTATTGAATGGTTCCACACTTGGGGCATCAATGATGTTAAAGTATAACTTCCTCGCCCCGAAATGGCCCCGTGCATACTTAACCCTAGGCCGAGACTACGCCCAATCAGGGCAGCTCAAGAGGTTTTTCAATTCTCTGGCACGGCAAGAGTTAAATTTAGAAGCCGCGATCTCTGGAGCGCGAGAGACATTTCTACATTTGGAAACTATACTCTTGCCAACGGTAAAACCGTCCGCAAAGGATATAGAATATGCCGATTTCACCTGAAGATTTGGAAGAAGCGTTAAATACCTGCGCAACTGAACCCGTTCATATTCCCGGTCGTGTGCAATCATTTGCATGTGTTTTGGTCGCGGATATGAGAACACGTGACATTCGATATGTAAGCGAGAATTCTGAAATATTCCTAGGCCATACCCCCTCGAAGCTTTTGGAGGAAAACTTTACAGAACGCTTTGGATCAGAAATTTGGCATGCTATCGCAAATACCGCTGCAGGAACGCGCGCGGATCAACATATCACATTTGTTGGCACCTTTCCATTCAATGGTAAAAACACCGATATAAGCGTATACCAATCTGGCGACTGCTTTGTTCTCGAGATCGAGCATACGCAACACAACAGCACGCTTAGCTCATCTCATGCGTTGAAAACACTTAGTTTTCTGACACAACAATTGCACAGTCGAAAAACCCCTGGCGAGCTGATCGCGGTTGCAGCGCGATTGATGCAGTTTCTGACTGAATACGATCGCGTGATCATTTATAACTTTGACAAAGATTATAATAGTGAGGTCATTGCCGAAGCCGCTGAACGTGACATGGATCCATTGTTAGGACTTCGCTTCCCGAACACGGATATTCCACCGCAAGTCCGGGACATCATGTCACGCGTACCATTGCGAATGATTGCGGACGTTGAACAAGCTATGCCGCAAATCTTGACGACCTCAAAAGAAACTAAACCGCTTGATATGACATTGGGCGCCGCACGTGGCGTATCTCCTGTTCATCTGCAGTATATCGCCAATATGGGTTTACGCGCGACTATGGCGCTCTCGATTACGGTAAACGGTGCACTCTGGGGGGTTATCTCATTCAACCATCGGTCTCCAAAGGTACCAGACCGTGCAACGCGTGATCTGCTGGTCAACTTCCTCGAGATCTTTAATCTCAAGCTCGAAACGCTGATTAACAAAGAACGCCTGAAACTGATCGCACGTGTAGACGCTTTCACAGATGGTGTATTGAGTGATTTGAACGACGACAAATCGATGCAAGAAGCTCTACCAGAAGTGAGCAAAACAGTTTTAGACGTCATGTCAGCCCAGGGCTTTGCCTGCACTATAGGCGGGAAAACGACAACCTTTGGGATAACCCCCAACGCGCGACTTATGGATGCCTTAGCCGATAGCGTGCATGCAAACTCAGATAAATTTCAGACATTTGATTGCCTGCGCAAGAGTTTCCCCGCCCTTTCAGAAGACTTAAACGGATGTGCAGGAGCCGTGGTCGTTTCAATAAAATCTGGGCTGATGATATGCATCTTTCGTGAAGCTGTGACTCAGTCCATCTCTTGGGCTGGAAATCCAGAAAAAGAAATTGAGGTCAATTCCGGTATCAAACGCCTTGCGCCACGTGCGTCATTTTCAATTTACCTAGAAGAAAAACGCGATCACTGTGCCCCTTGGAGTAACGAAACCCTACACACAGCCAAACAAATCTGGTCTTTGCTGAATGCCGCCGAGCGCAGAGTATTAATGAATACTTTAAACCGTCAGCAAAACTTAATGATCCACGAGCTCAACCATCGCGTGCGAAACATTCTATCGCTTGTAAAATCAGTGTCCCGACAAGCCAGACGGTATAATGATCCACAAGGTGCGGACACCGAAGCGCTTGAGGCCCGGATTCAAGCTCTCGCCGCTGCCCATGATCTCACATCTGCAAGCAACTCAACAGCTTTGAACATAAAGGATATGATCACCTCTGAACTCAAACCATTCAACATCGGGACACAATATCGCATTATCGGAGACGATTATTTCGTTCGTGCCGAAACAGTCCCTATTTTTTCTCTGATCATTCATGAGCTGGTGACAAATGCAGTCAAACACGGTGCGCTATCAGAGGAGAATGGTCACATCGAAGTGTCCCTGTCGGACACCAGCGATGGTCTTCAGATTATATGGCAAGAACTTAATGGGCCAACCGTCACCAAGCCAGAATATATGGGGTTTGGGTCTATTTTAATCGAAGAAGCTGTCCCTTACGAACTCGATGGAACCGCAAATTTAATCTTTGATGAAACGGGAGTTCGAGCCGAAATCACGCTCCCCTCCACAGTTCTCTCTGAACCGACCTCGGTACAAGCGCCAGCCAGTGAAGCGCTGTTATTTAACCGTGATCAAGATCATACTGAAGAAACAATATTACCGCATCTTGCATCTACTTTATCAGTCATGGTGCTAGAGGATAATTTTATTATCGCACAAGATCTATGTGACCTCATTTCAGATTTCGGTATTCAAGACGTCAAGCGTACCTCTAACGTCGTAAGTGCGCATAAATATCTCGACGAAAATGTACCAGATGTGGCCATTTTAGACATCAATCTCGGTGGGGATGAGACAAGTACTCCTATCGCATCGAGACTCGTCCAAATGAATGTCCCATTCTTTTTCATCACTGGATACGGAAATACAGCAAATTTACCCTATTCGCTCAACCATATCCAAAGACTCACTAAACCCGTCACACGCCAACAGCTGTATTCAAGCAT
Organism: uncultured Paracoccaceae bacterium; assembly: GCA_947499635.1. Taxonomy (GTDB): domain Bacteria; phylum Pseudomonadota; class Alphaproteobacteria; order Rhodobacterales; family Rhodobacteraceae; genus Epibacterium. Next base: position 38,570 of record CANMPD010000016.1, read on the forward strand.
CGCCCGTCATATTTAAAGCGTATCCCACCGGCAGGTATCAATCATCAATCAGAGAGTTTATCTGCCGCAAGTTCAGAGCAAATCGCGCCTCAATCGTCCTGAATTCTGCCGCGGCCAGACTTAATACCTGCCCGGCGTTTCTTCGCATCCAATCGTCGTTCAACAGAACCTCGTGTTGGTTTTGTCGCAATCCTTCTCTTGGGAACAACCAGTGCCTTTTGAACCATTTCGACAAGGCGTTCACGTACAATTTCGCGGTTACGAACTTGGCTACGGCTTTCATCACATTGCAAGGTAATGGCCCCGTCCTTACTCCAACGACGTCCAGCGATACGCTTTAGTCGGTTTTTCACCGCAGGAGATAAAGACGGAGATCGCTCAGCTTCGAAACGCAGCTCAACTGCTGAAGAGACTTTGTTTACATTCTGCCCACCGGGGCCTGACGCTCGCATAAAGCTTTCGGTCATTTCCCAATCTTGCAGAGATATTGTGGGGTTGATGTATAACATACTGGCTACATAAACAGAGAGGCCTAACAGCGCAAATCAAAGGCACTCCCCTTAACGCGACTTGAGTACCTCGGCGCATTGCTGTGGTAAATCAGAGAGTCGATAATCACCTTGTCGTTTTGGTTTGGGTTTAGGAGCATTAGGGTCAATCGGTTTCGCTTTGGGCGGATTGAGAATATTACTCACCCATTGCTCCGCATCCGCGCACCCATCGCCTTTGGGAGGATCCGCTTGATCGATACAACCACGTGCCCCGCGTGGGCACTTAAGGCGGACATGAAAATGATAATGATGTCCCCACCAAGGGCGAATTTTACGTAACCAGCGTCGATCTCCGGTTTCATCTTGGCACATTTTCACCTTTGCGCCAGGAAACACAAAGATACGGGCCACACGTTTATCCTTGGCCGCAGTGCGTAAAACGGCGTGATGTGCGTCGCTCCAGTTACTATTTACATATGCACCATTCGCGCGCCTCGTAGAAATAGACGAAATACTTTCACGTTCAGCTTTGCTCAAATCTAGACGCTTTGGTGGCAGCATCCAGATATCTGCATCCAAACCAATTTGATGGCTGCGGTGCCCAGATAACATCGGCCCACCACGCGGCTGGCTAATGTCACCAACATATAACCCTTCCCAACCAGGTTGCTTCGCGGCAAAGCGGCTAAGGTCTTGGACAAAATCAACCGTCTTAGGGTGCCCCCAATTGCGGTTACGTGACAAGCGCATTGCTTGCCATGTCGGCCCTGTTTCCGGCAACTGGACAGCCCCGGCAACGCACCCTTTTGCATAGGACCCCAAAGGGGCTGCGCGCTGTTGAGAAGCCTGCGTTTTCGCCCCGAACAATTGCTTAGCCGCGACCTCAGCCATAACCGAAGTGCCACTTATCACCACTACGCTGATAGAAAGAAAGCAAAGCGCAACGATATATATGCTCTTTTTCAAGCCTGATCTCCTGCCGCATCCACCCAACGTAATAAAAGCAGACTAAGCAGGAATAAAGCAAGCACTGGCGTTAAACCAATACGCGCATTTTCAGTAATAATCGTCACAAGCGTTATAAGTGCGGGCGCTAGAAAGGCAGTCGCACGGCCCGTCAGCCCATAAAGGCCAAAGGCCTCAGTTGCGGTTTCTGTGGTTGTATGGCGTACCATTAAAGTTCTGCTCGCTGCTTGCAATGCGCCACCAAAGCCGCCAATCACAATACCGCACGCAAAGAAAATAACATCAGGCAACATCGATTCTGGCGGTAACGCGAAGCCAAACAACTGCTGACGTGACATGCAAATAATAGTCAGACACACAAGACAAAGTGCGACAATAGACATCAAAATAACAGGCTTTGGCCCGAAACGACGGTCAGCACGTCCCCCCAGCCAACTGAGTAAAGCCGATGAAATTGCCGCTATGACGCCGAATATTCCGATTTGGGTAATATCCCAACCCAAAACGAGGCCTGCATAAACACCCCCAAATCCGTATATACCATTCAACGCATCACGATAGAGCATTGATGCGCCCAGATAGCTGGTTAAGCTCTTACGTCCACGCAGCCCCTTGATCGTCTTACCAACGTTCAAAATTGCTTGAGAAAAGGATACCGGCTTTGCCCCTTCACGTGGTGAATCCCTAACCCACATGAAATACGGCACCATAAACACTGCAAACCAGATAGCGACAAATGGCCCGATTGCACGTGTGCCTTCTTTCGATGCAGGCTCTAAATCGAAAACAGGATCCAGTCCGATTATTGTTTTGCCATTTCCCTGCTCGACGAACAGCAACAAAGCGATAAATAGAGCAATAACTCCGCCCAGATAACCAAAGGCAAACCCAGACCCTGAAATCTCACCAACCTTTTCACGACTGGCAAGCCCTGGCAGTTGGGAGTTCGTAAAAATCGCTGCAAACTCGACCGCGATAAAACCTACACCAAAGCTTGCCATCGCAAACCATAGGTTTGATCCATCTGGCGCAGTATACCAAAGACCTGCAGCCCCAATCGTACATGCAAGGGAAAACACAGCCATCCAGCGCATCCGGTGACCATTCGCATCAGCCAACGCGCCCAAAAAGGGCGCGCTTAAACCAATCGCGAGCCCGATGGCTGACAGGCAACCAGACCACATAGCCTGCGCTTGTGCCTTCGCCGCCTCAGTGTCCAAACCTGCATCTAAAAAATGCTGTGTTGCCGCAAAAGCAAAGAACGGGCCAAATACAAATGTAACCAGAAGGGTATGGTAAGGCTGACTCGCCCAGTCAAAAAACCACCATCCCCAAATTTCTTTCGAGATCCGTCGAGGCCCGCGATATTGTGCCATTTACCCTGAAATTCCAGCTGGTTCTATTTTCCTCTCTTTGACCTTTCTTAAGATACAAATGCAAGAGAGCCTTCGCTTACGGCGTCACATTTCCTCCATCGGTGGCCAGGGTCGTTGGCTTTCAGCATCACACCAAGTCTTGATCCATTTTGGTAAAACAGGGCTGGATAGGGTTTCATTTTGCCAGGCCTCAACCACTTTGGCAGGAGAAACGATTCCTTTAGCATCGGTAAACGCGATACGTAGAACGGCGTGGCTGGCACATACTTCATTGGCTTTCCACATGCCTTGCTCAATGTACAAAAACTTATCGTCCCACCCCAAGCCACGACTGCGCATTTCAAAAGCTTCAAAAGCACGAATTCGTCTACGATATCTAATCGTACTACCCGCAACTGCGACACCCCAATGATTGCTCTTGATTGCAGCAAACAAGCCAAGACGCACCATCAACATGCTACGTCCCAAGTCATAAAGCGTGAAGGTCCGCCCGTTGTTCAACTCAAGCCAGATATCAATATCCCACGGCCAACAAATATGGCGAGAGACGTGAGTCTCGAATGGGCCTAGTGGTGATTGTTGACGTGCAAGATAGACATCTTTGATCAGGCGGGAAATAGGATACATATTGGTATTCTCCGTAGATACTTGTGGTTGTCATGCCACCTATTCATCTAACGTCAACCGCGACTTAGCGGAAAGCTTGCGCATTTGGGCTTGGCTGCCTACCTGTTACGTAACAAAAGAAAGGGAATTCGATGCTATCCTTGTTCCAAATATTGATGCTTATTCTGGATATTGTCTGGTTCTTCATCATTGCCCATGTGATTATGAGTTGGCTGATCAATTTTCAGGTATTAAACCTCAACCAGCAATTCGTGGCACAGATCTGGTATATGCTGAATCGTCTGCTTGATCCGCTCTATAGTCGTGTACGTCAGTTCCTGCCTTCTATGCAGGGATTGGATCTCGCACCGCTGGTAGTTTTGATCGCAGTCTATGCGCTGCGTATTATTCTGACCAACAATATAGCAGCCTTTTACTGATCTCTTCGCGCGATCACTTTGCACAGCTGATCGCGCGGGACTTTGTATCAACCAGAAACATCCGGTCAAACTCGATACAGGTCTTGCCCCTTGATTCGCCATATGGGATTACATGGTTTAAACCATATATTAGCGACGTTGATCGGCCCTAAATCCAATGACCACCGCCTTACCACTCTTGCGCGACATCTTTGGGTATGAAGGGTTTCGTCCTGGCCAAGGTGAGATCGTAGACGCTGTTACAGCAGGCGAAAACGTACTGGCGATCATGCCAACTGGCGGTGGTAAGTCGTTATGTTTCCAAATTCCTGCGCTCTTGCGAGACGGCATAACCGTCGTCATCTCACCCCTAATAGCGTTAATGCGCGATCAAGTCCGCGCTCTACAGCAGGTCGGCGTCAATGCTGGGGCACTCACGTCAGCAAATACGGATGAAGAAACTGCCGCCGTTTGGGATGCAATAGAGGCTGGCGAACTCAAGTTATTGTATATGGCACCAGAACGTCTGGCCTCCACTGCAACAACGGAAACACTGCGACGTATCGGAGTTAACTTAATTGCCGTCGACGAAGCACATTGCGTTAGTCAATGGGGGCATGATTTTCGTCCTGACTATCTGCGTATTGGGGCCTTACGGCGCGCTTTGAATGTGCCACTTGCCGCTTTTACCGCAACTGCCGACCAAGAAACCCAAGCCGAAATTATTGAAAAACTCTTTGACGCAGAAACGCCTCGCAGTTTTTTACGTGGCTTTGATCGCCCCAATATTCATCTCGCCTTTGCCGCCAAAGACAATCCTCGCCGCCAGATTTTAGAGTTTGCACAGGCACGTAAAGGTCAATCTGGTATTGTCTACTGCGGATCTCGCGCAAAGACAGAAGGATTAGCAGCAGCCTTACGCGACTCGGGGCACAGTGCATGTCATTATCATGCTGCTATGGATCCTGACGAACGACGCCTCGTCGAAACACGTTTTGCACGAGAAGACGGTTTGATCGTCGTTGCAACTGTGGCCTTTGGTATGGGAATAGATAAACCTGATATCAGATGGGTTGCCCATGCAGATTTGTCCAAGTCTATAGAATCCTATTATCAGGAAATCGGGCGCGCCGGGCGTGATGGGGCACCAGCGGAAACCCTAACCTTGTATGGACCCGAAGACATACGTTTACGACGTACCCAGATCGATGAGGGTCTAGCCCCTGCTGATCGTCGTGCGGCAGACCATGCACGCCTAAACGCCTTACTTGGCTTAGCAGAGGCACTGAAATGCCGGCGCCAAGTACTGCTCGCATATTTTGGTGAAGACGCCGAGGAATGCGGGAATTGCGACCTCTGTAATACTCCGGTCGACACATTTGATGGCACAACCGCTGTCCGCAAAGCCCTTTCAGCCATTTTACGCACCGAAGAGTTTTATGGCAGCGGCCATCTGATCGATATTTTAACAGGGAATGCCACCAACCGTGTCAAAGAAAAACGACACGATGATTTGTCCGTATTTGGTTGCGGTAAAGAATACCCCAAACCGCAATGGCAGGCTATTTTTCGACAAATGATGGGACGGGATTTGGTACGCCCAGACCCTGAACGTCATGGAGCCTTACGTATGACAGAACCCGCGATTGCCATTTTACGTGGGGAAAACAGCATCCTATTGCGCAAGGATACAATTCGATCGGCGCAACGTAGGCCTGCTGTAAAAATGCTCATCAACGAAGAAGATGCGCCACTGTTGTCCGCCTTAAAAGCCAAACGGCGTGCTTTGGCCGAAGCGCAAAAAGTTCCTGCTTATGTCATATTCCCAGATAGAACCTTGATTGAAATGGCTGAAAAGCGACCCAATGATCTTGATGATATGGCACGTATTTCAGGCGTCGGCGCGAAAAAACTTGAACGATACGGTGCCGCGTTTCTAGAAGTGATCACGGGCGAGGCAAAAACACTACACCCTGCGCGACGCAAACTTGCCGGTCGTGGGAGTGCGGAACTTTATGATGCATTATTAGAAGTTCAAGCGCGCTTACAACACGGTGAATGCGGCACCTTAAAACCGCTGAGTTGTTCAGCTGCAATTCTGGCAAAAATTGCTCAATTACGAACAGACGATGAAAGCAGTCTAAACCGTTTGTTAGGTGAGCGCCGCGCTGAACGTTTCGCACGGGCATTTCTGGACGTTTTACGCGGCGCAGGCTAAAACTGCTCCAAAGATCGAAAGGAACCAACATGCAGGTAGTCGTATCTCCAGCAAAAAAACTAGACTGGACGGAGCGAGATCTAGAGATGACCGCACCGCAGTTTCACGATAATGCAACCGCGCTTGTAAACATTGCTCGATCGTTGAGTGTTTCAGATCTCATGAAGCTGATGCATATTAGTGAGGATCTCGCCAAATTAAACTATGATCGCTTCCAAAATTTCCTACACCAACCCAGCATTGACACTCTGCGTCCTGCTCTCTTTGCCTTTGCAGGTGATACGTATCGGGGACTTGAAGCCAATTCTCTGGACGAAGAGGAAATCAATTGGGCACAAGATCATCTTCGCATTCTGTCCGGCCTTTACGGCATTTTAAAACCGTTAGATGCCATCCAACCTTATCGTCTGGAAATGGGCTCAAGGTTACAAAACCCGCGGGGGAAGAATTTATACGACTATTGGGGTACAAAGGTTTCTGAGGCACTCAATTTCCAAGCCCAAGAAATAAATAATCAAATTTTGGTAAATTGCGCCAGCCAGGAATATTTTGGCGCTGTTGATCTCGATACTTTACGAATTAAAGTTTTGACGCCAATTTTCATGGAGAATAAATCTGGCACACCAAAAATCGTAAGTTTCCATGCGAAACGCGCTCGGGGCGCCATGGCCAGATACATAATTCAAAATAGAATTATCGACGAAACAGGTATCTTAGATTTTAACAGCGGTGGATATGTCTATCAGCCATCTTTATCGGAAACCAATAAGCCTGTGTTTCTAAGAGAAACCTAATCCTCAATCAGCTCGCCTGTTCGAGTGATGTGTCTACAGGTCGTACTGTTTTCGGAGAATGATTCCGGATTTGATCAATAATCAATGCCTTTTTCAATGGCTTGGTCATGTATTTATCTATTCCAGCTGCGAGGATAGCATCGGAATCACCGTCCATTGCATGTGCTGTCAGAGCGACAATAGGAACGTGGTTGCCCGTATCGGCTTCAATTCTGCGAATGTTACGTGCAGCCTCTTTTCCATCCATCTGCGGCATCGAAATATCCATAAACATGAGGTCAGGTTTGAAGCTTTGGTACAGCTCCACAGCTTCAATACCATTATTTGCAAATCGTAGCTCGATATCGAGCTCTTTAGTCATTTTCCGAAACACCAATTGATTGGTTTTATTGTCTTCGGCAGCTAAAATTCGCATTATACGAATATCACTTGATGGCGTCTCAACGTCTGCTTCAGTGGTTTCATCCTGTTGGGTCGCCTCCAGCACAGACGAATTTATTTCCGTATCTTGGGATCTATCACTCATATCTCCTATTGCCTTGATGCCGCTCAACAACAGGCTCAATGACAAAGGCTTTTGTAAGACGTAATTAAAAATATCCAGAACCGCAGGGTTATGGCTATCGGATGGATCTGACGACAACAGGAACAATGGGAGAGCCGGCCAGTCGTGCTTAATGCTGCGCGCAAGTTTAAGGCCGTCCATTTGGGGTAAATTACGATCCGTAATGACCAAGTCAATATTAGTCGACAGTTTCTCTAATGCCTCGGAACCACTGCTGGCAGACACCGTTTGCAAACCAATTCGTTGTAACTGGCGCTCAACGATCTCCCGATTGATCACCAAATCATCTACGACCATGACGGTTCTCAAATGAGCGGGCAATTCAGGCTTCGCCATTTTACCATTTTCGGCTTCACTTAACGGAATACGGAAACCGAAACATGCTCCTTCGCCTAACTGGCTTTCGACCCAAATCTCACCATCCATCATTTTAATCAAGCGCTCGGTAATCGCGAGACCAAGACCTGTCCCTTCGAATTTACGATTTCGCTCGTCTTCGACTTGATTAAATTCACCAAAGATATGTTGAATCTTCTCTTCGGGAATGCCGATGCCTGTATCTTCGATTGATACGTGGACATTAACGCTTTTCTCTTCGGGATGCGGGACGCCTGTCACACGTGCTTTTACATACCCTTTTTCAGTAAACTTGACAGCGTTACCAATTAAATTGGTCAAAACCTGCCGGATACGCCCTGGGTCACCCACAAATTTAGTCGGCATGAAGAGATCGTAATCAATTAAGAGATCAATCCCCTTATCGCGCGCGTTTGCCTGCAAAAGCATAACGACTTCATGCATACATGTTTCTAGATCAAAGGGCTCGGGGTGTAGATCTAATTTCTCGGCTTCAATTTTAGAGTAATCTAAAACATCGTTTATGATAACAAGCAGGGCTTCGCCGGAATTTTTAATCGTATTCGCATATAAGCGTTGGTCTTCTGTCAGTTCCGTGTCGAACATCAATTCTGCCATACCGACAACTCCATTCATTGGAGTGCGAATTTCATGGCTCATATTTGCTAGGAACGCTGATTTTGCGCGGTTTGCGGCCTCGGCCTTCTCACGTGCGGTCCGCAGTTCCTCTTCGTAGTGAACTGTCGAGGTAATATCCAAGGCCAAAGAGACCATGTCACCATCATGCCCACGTTGATCCATCAATTTCACATAGCGGTCGTTCCACAGGCGAATAACTGTAGGCTCTGGTCTGGCAGAGTGCCAACGATCAGACATCATTGAACGCCACGCCTTGGCGCTCATACCTTCGGTATCAATCAATCCTTCATCTGTAAGAACCTGCAGAATACGAACGTAAGGGATCCCTGGAGCGACCTCTTCAACGCCTTCGAAAATATTCAAATACGCGGTGTTTGCGCCAATCAATTTCCCATTACTGTCGAAAAATGCAAATCCATCCTGAAATGCCTGAATAGAGTGCCAAAGGCGCCGCTCAGCAATCTCCATTTTTTCGTTAGCAGTATTGAGATCCGATTTAACTTTTTCGTTTTCGTCACGCACCGTGGCAATGGTTGCTTGTGTCACACCAATGCGCTTGGTCAGCGCCAAGGCGTGCCGACCCAATTTGCGATTTGCCTCGCTTAATTCAGCTTGCTTGAGCTCTAACAGTCGTTCAGCTGCCAGACGTGCCCGTCTTTCTTGTGCCAACTTATCTGCCAGCGACATGCCGAGAACTCCCAAAGTGCTTAGATCCGTAAATTTCAGCCAATCTGGCAGAAATTAGTTAATCAGGACTTTAGTCGTATCCGTTTTTTGTCGTCTCTCAGATATATCTAAAACTTAGACAAACCAATGAATTAAGTTAAAAACGTATCTATCTCCCTTCACGTAACCAAGCCAATACCAGAAAGCTTGACGACAACAGAAGAAATAGCCACATCGGAAAAAGAGGGCTACGAGATACAGAGAGTGTCTCCTGAGCTGAGCGCTGATATAACCCAATCCAGTTATCTCCTGCAGCAGGTCGTCCCTCACGAACATTGCGTAGCTTAGGGGTTCCTTCGCTTAAACGTAGGCTTCCTCCTTTTTGAACCGCAACAATCGGTCGAACAATTTCGTCAGTGGCCAAAACAGATTTAAATTCCTGCGGAGATCGCGGACCAAGCCCAATTACTGCGGACCTGTCACCTTCGGACAAACGGTATAATCCAAGCATCGGTCCGTCAAAGCGCCCTTCCCAAACACCTGCTGCAGTAGGTTCAAGGTCTAAAAGTATTTCTTGGCCATCTGGATATGTAACAGTCACCTGTCCGATATCTTGCCCTAAGCTGCGACGTTGTACGCGGATCGTTTGCCCTGTTGCCTCAGCTGAAAGCATATCCTCTTCGAGATCTGGTTCTTTCATCATCCAATGAGATAAGCGCCGTAAAAGCTCCATTTGCGGACCGCCACCTTCGTAACCACGTGCCCAAAGCCACGCATTATCCGACGCCAGCAGCGCCACGCGCCCCTCTCCGACACGATCCAACATCAATAATGGGCGATCATCGACTCCTGTCATCAAAATATCTCCCTCCAAGGGAATTACTTCGACCTGTCGTAACCAACGCCCCCAGTCCGCTGTTTCCGTCAGATCAGCAGTAACAGGGTGCTTCTCTCCTATCTCTGAAATTGTCGGACGGTATGCCTGCTCGACCACCCGCGCAGAGGGTCGTGCCGGCAAGATTTCAGCCAAAGGCGTTCTGTAAATGCTAGCAGCAGTGGCAAAATCGGGCCCGGCCGCCACCAATACCGCGCCTCCCCCTCTGACATAATTTGCAACATTATCCAGATAAAGCGAAGGCAGTATCCCGCGCCGTTTATATCGATCAAAAATGATTAGATCAAAGTCTTGAATTTTCTCCATAAACAGCTCGCGCGAGGGAAACGCGATGAGTGACAACTCATCCACCGGGACACCGTCTTGCTTCTCGGGTGGGCGCAGAATGGTAAAGTGAACTAAATCGACAGAACTATCTGACTTCAACAGGTTACGCCATGTACGCCCGCCGGGATGAGGCTCTCCCGACACGAGTAACACACGTAGACGGTCTCTGACTCCGTTCATCTGAATCAGAACTTTGTTGTTTCTCGTAGTAAGTTCTCCATCCGCCTCTGGTGTCGAGAATTCAATCACATTGCGCCCACCATGGGTCAACGTCAAAGGCAGCTCAAAATCCCGACCAACGGGAATGTTAAATCTCTGCGGATCATCGCCATCAATCGCAATTTCCAAATCGGCAAATACTGGATCTTGTCGATCCGGACCATCATCCTCAATCCGTAAAGACAGGGTGACAGGTTCTCCTATAATCGCAAAACTTGGCGCATTGCGGATAATGAGTTTACGGTCCCAGTCTTGAGGCTCCCCAGTCAATAACACATGGAAAGGGGCCGGGAAATTCGGCGTCTGCTCGCTATCGTGGATCTGCCCATCGGTTAATGCGATCACCCCTGCGACACGTGCCAGTGGTTCGTCTGACAATGCATCACGTATCGCAGACATCAATTGCGTGCCTCCGTTATCGTCATGATCCCCGACAGAAATCCAACGAACGTCTGTATTCCTGCGTGCCAGTAACGCAGCCTCGAGCGCTTTGTGGGCTTCCAGAACTTGGTCAGGTCGCTGCCCCAGACGATTGCTTGCTGTCTTATCCTCTACCACAAGCACAATATCGTCCAACGTCACCTGATCCGCTTCTTGGAAAACAGGACCAGTGAGTGTCACCAGCAAACACACCATAGCCAATGCACGAAAGATCCAACCACTCAAGCCGCGCCACACCGCAACGATCACAACACCAGCGGTTAAAGCCGCAAGGCCGATTAAAAATGGCAGCGGCACCAATGGGTCAAATAGGATATTTTGTGTCATTTGTGTCATTTGTGTCATTTGTGGCTCCTATTGACCCAACCGATCTAAAAGTGCGGGGATATGCACCTGATCAGATTTATAGTTCCCTGTGAGGACATGCATAATAAGGTTCACACCAAAACGGCGTGCTAACTCGCGCTGGCGTTCCCCCGTATAACCTCGACCTACGGGATATATTGACCGGCCTTGATCATCGACAGCCCAGGCTGCGGCCCAATCATTTCCACCGATCACAACAGGTGACACGCCATCATTTAGGTTGCGAAATGGAACACCGTCGACTTGGCCATCGTTATTTGGTGCGGCTTCGACCCACACGGGGCCACGTGCATAACGTCCTGGAAAATCTTGTAAGAGATAAAAGGCCCGGGTCAACACATGGTCCTGTGGCACCTGTTCCAAAGGCGGGATACTCAAAGGCAAAGCTAATTGCTGCAGGCGCCGTGACGTGGACGAGTTCTGGCCAGCATTGACTAAATCAGCATCTCGCGTGTCGAACAAAATCATGCCGCCATTGCGCAGGTACGTATTTAGCCGTTCATAGGCCGCCGACGATGGGATCGTTTGTGTCGTCGTTACCGGCCAATACAACATTGGGAAAAATGCCAATTCGTCCCGTTCTAGATCCACTCCATAGGGTTCACCCGCTTCAACAGATGTTCGAAAATGCAAAATATCGCTTAGTCCACTCAACCCTGCATGAGCCGTACGATCCACATCTGAGTTCCCGGTCAGAACATGTGCTAATCGCATCTGTGACGCAATTTCAGCAATCGAATCCGCATTTGGGCTAGGCGCCTGCGTCTGCGCAGACAGCGGATCTGCGCCAAGCCCTAAACCAACCAGTACACACAGAAACCCGATACCGCCCAAAGACTGCGTTTTCCCTGACCTTTTGCTGCCAAGTCCTGATAGAAAAATAGTCGCGATAATATCAATCATTAAGGCCACGAGCGCCACACTCAGAAGAGATCCCATCATCGGACGCTCTTGTGCGTCTTGATAGCCTTGCACCGCAACAGTTGCGGGCCAATTCACGGGTTCAAGGACAGAGGCCTCAGTTAGGATATTCCGTGCAAAACTGCGATTATCACTGAGATACAAACCAGCTCGCAGATCAGGACCTGTTACACCCGAGACCAAATCTACGCCGTCTATTCCCGGCAAAATTCCAGCGTCACTCAAACGCCCAAACCCGTCCAGCACCTGTACAGGCTGCCAAATCGTCCCCGCCAAATCTTGTTCTTGACGCACTGCCGTTGACGAAGAAACGGCAAGACGGTCTAGCATATCAACAAACAATCCCGATAATGGCAAACTGCTCCATTCTGCATTAGCCGTTACATGAAACAAGATAACCTGCCCCTGCCCTAACCGTTTGCGCGTCACCAATGGTGTGCCATCGGCCAACTCCGCAATCACGCGCGAAGCCAGTTCTGGATCAGGCTGCGCCATAACTTGCGATGAAACCGTTACATCCTCGGGGATAGACAGTTTATAAAACGGTGAGGTCTCGGCAAAAGGTGCCAGATGTTTAGGTGCGCCCCAACTCATTGCGCCACCAACATTGCGCCCCCCTGCCCGTAGGCGAATAGGCATCAAAGGTTCAATTTGATTACGCGCGGTATCCGCAGCAGCAAGACGCGCTCCGGCAAAGCGTAATAACAATCCGCCTTCTTGTACCCATGCCTGCAGTTCCACGGCCTGTGTCGGCGTGAATTGTGCAACATCGGCCAGAATAACCACATCAGGATTTGCCGGCAGAATATCGGCAAGCCCTCCCGTCAGAAGATCTGCATTTGGCGCGAGTGCACGCTCCAAGTAATGCAGAGGCGACAAAAGTGCCAATCCTTCATTCCCTGCATCGGGCGCAATCAATGCTACTTTTCGACGACGCAAACGATCGTCACTAAGTGCAATCGCACCTGCAGATCGAACACCAGAAATCACAAATCGATTAACGCGGGCGCGCAACTCGGACGGAAGCACAAGCGGAACATTTATAGTATGTTCAGAGGCCGGGAACGTGTTCTCGACACTGGCCATGATCTGTTCTTGCCCCGTCGGTGCAAGGCCCAGCGCCTGCAAAGTTAAAGGTTGTTCGACGCCAGTATCGCTGCGCTGCACGGTTAAAATGATACGGCCATCCTCAAAGCGGGGCGGCTGCTGGGCTAATACTGCTTGCCCAAGTTCTAAAACTTCTAAGTTACCTTTCCCCGCGAGAACCTCAATTAGCTCAGATCGCGTTGTTTCGGCAGCATCGTATGTAATCCCATCGCTGATCCACAGACTATCAAAGGCAAAATCTGTCTCTCGAGCCATCTTTACCGATGCCTTCAATAGATCGGTATCAGGCTGCCATGGGACAGGTGCTACTCCTGACACCAGCGGTAAAATATCCTGCGCAGGCTGAAATTGCAGTGCTGCTGGTGCTGTAAGCTGAAGCAGTGCAACAGGCCGTCCAATCAAGCTTGCCTCTTGTACCGCGGCTTCCATTTGCGTTCTTGTTACATCCCAGCTGGCAGCTCCTGCCCAACTGGCATCAGACACAATAAGCAAGGGGCGTTGACTGTCGATGCGCGTAGTTGGATTTAAAATTGGACCAGAAAATCCAATAATGACCGCCGCCACCGCAAACAATCGCAAAGCAAGTAACCACCATGGCGTACGATCAACAATCTGCTCTTGATCTCGAAGGCCCAACAGCAATGTAATCGCGGGGAACACCTGCCGTTTCGCCGCTGGTGGTACAGCGCGTAACAACATCCATAAAATGGGTAATCCCAGTAGAGCTAACAAAAGCCATGGGGAGAGAAAACCGATACCAAACAACGCAGTCATGATTTCCGCTCCAATGCATGATAGAGCCACATCAACCCAGCCTGTGCGCTTTGGTCGGTGTGGTGCACACCAAAATACCAACCCGCCAGACGACACAAATGTGCTAACTTATCGCGACGTTCCTGTAAGCGTTCAATATAACGGTCCCGCAGGTGTGACGCTTTGAGTGTCTCAAATGAAAGCCCTCGCGTAACACTTTCAAATCGCGTCCGCCCCGCAAAAGGAAACGCTTCTTCGCTAGGGTCTAGAACCTGTAGCACAACACCAGACACGCCACGATCTGCCGCCTTGCTCAAGGCGGTTTCCAATTCATCCATTGGTCCCAAAAAATCCGAGACAAACACAGCGCGGGCATGCGGGATTAACGCGCGGTGTTCGGGAGGCGCATAATCCGCCTCATCCGGTTTCCCCCAGGCCTCAGCCATACGTAAAATTTGCATGCCGCCACGTCGGGGCGGAAGAGACCCTCCCGTCAAACCAACTTTCTCGCCCGCCTGAACCATCAGCACTGCAGCTGCGAGGGCCAATAGTCTGGCGCGTTCGATTTTAGGTGGCACAGACTCTTGTGATGCAAATCGCATTGAAGCGCCTTGATCCGCCCAGAAATGAACCGTCTGTGCGATCTGCCATTCCTTTTCGCGGACAAATTGCTGATCGCCTTTTGCTGACCGGCGATGATCAATCATACGGCGGCTATCCCCTGCCTGCACCGGACGATATTGCCAGAATTCATCCCCGACACCCGAACGCCTGCGCCCGTGATCGCCGACAAGCATAGAACTGGCCAGATGTTCAGCTTGCACCAGAAGCGGCGGCAAGGCGCTTGCTTCAGCTTCCGCACGCAACCGGAACTGTCCTGCCTGCCCTTGCTCGGCTGCCCGGCGAGACGTGGGGGCCAAGCTCATGCAGCAGCCCCGCCATTGATCATGCCTTGCGCTGTCGCAGCAATCAAATCCGCAAGACTTTCTCCGCGCGCACGCGCCGCAAAGGTCAACTGCATCCTGTGAATCAAAACCGGGTGCGCCATTTCAAGGACATCTTGGATATCTGGGGCTAAACGCCCCTGTAAAAGCGCTCGTGCACGAACAGCCAGCATCAACGCCTGTGCTGCTCGTGGACCTGGGCCCCACGCGACAGTTTGTGCCACACGATCAGAAACCCCCGCCTCGTCCGGGCGAAAGGCGCGCACGAGATCCAAAATCGCCTCAACAACACTGTCCCCAACGGGCATACGTCGCAATAGTGTCTGCGCGTTAATCAGATCTTGAGCACTGAACACTTGATGCACATCATCTTCATGCACGCCAGTCGTTGCCAATAAAATTGCCCGTTCTGTATTACGATCAGGGTAGCTGACATCAATTTGGAACAAAAACCGGTCAAGCTGCGCCTCGGGCAAGGGGTATGTCCCCTCTTGTTCAACTGGGTTTTGTGTCGCCAATACGTGAAAAGGCGGATCCAAAGTGTGCGTTTGTCCCGCAACCGTAACTTCGCGCTCTTGCATCGCTTGCAACAGCGCAGATTGAGTGCGTGGACTGGCCCGGTTGATTTCGTCAGCCATCAACAGCTGGCAAAAAATCGGACCGCCTACAAATCGAAACATACGACTACCGTCGTTTGCAGTTTCTAAAATCTCGGACCCTAAAATATCGGCGGGCATCAAATCTGGTGTAAATTGAACTCGATTGCCTTTTAACCCCATCACCGTGGACAGCGCCTCAACGAGACGTGTTTTACCCAAACCAGGCAAACCGACCAACAAACCGTGCCCTCCACATAGTAGTGTCGACAAGGTTAAATCAACCACACGCTCTTGACCGATAAAACGACGGGTGATGGATGCTCTCGCCTCTTTTAGCTTGGCCTCCAATGCGTCGATTTCAGACAGGAGATCTTCGGCGTCAGACATGGTCTTCCTTTCCTGTGATGTTTATATTCCCACTGTATCGCTTCGACAGGGAATGGCAAAAGCTATGAATGGACAAAAAACCGTGACTCCCAGTGCAGACGCGCTTGCCAATGCTGCAAAAACAGCTGGTAAAAGCGGATTACCTCCTGTGCATTTGTGGAATCCGGCGTATTGTGGTGATCTAGACATACGTATTGCACGCGATGGAACCTGGTTTTATCTTGGCACCCCCATTGGTCGCTTTGAGCTCGTGAAGTTATTTTCATCGATTCTCAAAATCGAAGACGGCAAGTACTTTCTGGTCACTCCTGCCGAAAAAGTAGGCATTCAAGTAGACGACGCGCCTTTTGTCGCTGTTGATTTCCATATTAGTGGCAAAGATGAGGCTCAAACGCTCGAATTTGAAACCCACGTTGGAGATCGCGTCGTGGCCCGCGCTGAGACTCCAATACGTGTCACCTTAGATGATACTGGAGAGCCCTCGCCTTACATTATGATACGCGCAGGCCTTGAAGCACTTATTGATCGTAAAAGCTTTTACCGCCTCGTGGACTTGGGCGTTCATCAAGATGGATGGTTTGGCGTGTGGTCTGACGGTGTGTTTTTTCCAATTATCGCATCCAACGCTCTAGAAACATAAAAATCCCGCCTGTTTCAACGGCAACAATAAACTCAACCCTAACGCGAATGCATCATTTTACGGTGAACGCGTCATTACGGCTTGTGTCCGAAGGCCTGCTTAGATCACATAGTAAAAAGCTTTCACCTGGCAGTGATAGACAACGGTCTAAAGCCGGTTGATATACGGCCTAAGTGCTATTTGAATTTTATGTTTGGGGGAAACATATGCCGAAGTTCGCAGCTAATTTATCCATGTTGTTCAAGGAACTTCCATATTTGGATCGGTTTAATGCCGCCGCAGAGGCAGGCTTTAAAGCCGTAGAGGTTTTGTACCCCTATCAATTTGCCGCCAAGGATACCCAACGCGCACTTTTAAGCAATGGATTACAACTCACACTGATGAACGCCCCACCGCCAAACTATACTGGGGGTGAGCCTGGTTTTGCCGCTGTTGCATCATCCACAGAACGGTTTCAGCGCGATATTCGTCGTGTTCTGCGCTATAGTGATGTTTTACAATCCTCCAGTATTCATATCATGGCAGGCATAATTAAGGGCCCAGAAGCGCATAAAACCTTTGTTCGTAACCTTCAGTGGGCAGCAGATTTTGCACCCTATCAACAATTCACGATTGAGCCCTTGAATCCGATAGATCAGCCCGGATATTTTCTGGACGATTACGGTTTGGCTGCGGATATTCTGGCCGAGGTGGGCCGGCACAATATCAAGCTGCAGTATAACAGCTATCACGCCCACCTCATCCACGGCGACGCGTTGAAGGTCTGGGAAATGTTTAACAAGCATATCGGACATATCCAAATTGCGTCAGCCCCGACACGCTGCGAGCCTTCAAAAGGTCCTATTGCATTTGACGCCCTATTTAGCGCAATCGACAGTAGCGGCTACACAGGATGGATCGGTGCAGAATATACCCCAAGTACGAAACGTACCGAGGACAGTCTCAACTGGATGTCCCAGCTAGAGATGGCATAAAAGATCTCTCAGGTTTCACAGGCGTAATTTCAGAGGCGCAATTTCACAGGTCTATAGTCGTAAAATCTGACGATTGTTGACCTCAAACAGCTTTCAAAACAGTCCGTGTCAACATCGGCCGGCGCGGAACACGAGAAGGCCGGTGAATGGCCTCCTCCCAACACGGGCTTATGTGTCGTTAAGCTCAAGTTGATCTCTGAGCTGCGACCACAGTCTACTAATGCGCTTCTGCCCAGTTCAGCCCCTGTCCTGCATCAACAATCAATGGGACGTCCATTTGCACGACAGGCATCGCTGCTGTTTCCATAACACGACGAGCTGTCGCGATTGCTTCTTCGACATGGGCGCGAGGAACCTCGAATAACAATTCATCATGAACCTGCAGCAGCATACGTGCAGGTAAATGAGCAATCGCATCCGGCATTCGGACCATTGCACGACGGATAACATCCGCTGCTGTCCCTTGGATCGGCGCATTAATCGCCGCACGTTTCGCGAACCCAGCACGCGGTCCTTTGGAGGCAATTTCAGGTGTGTGAATTTTACGTCCAAAGAGCGTCTGCACATACCCATTTTCTTTGGCGAACCCAACTGTTTCATCCATGTATCGACGAATTCCGGGAAACTGTTCGAAATATCGATCAATGAATTTCTGCGCTTCACCACGCGGAATGCGCAGATTGCGCGCAAGTCCAAAACCGGAAATCCCGTAGATCACCCCAAAATTGATCGCTTTGGCCTGGCGGCGTATCTCTGGCGTCATTTCCTCCATCGGGATATTAAACACCTCGGATGCTGTCTTGGCGTGAATATCGTGCCCATCTGCAAAGGCTTGTTTCAATGCATCAATGCCCGCAACATGGGCTAGGATTCGCAATTCGATCTGACTGTAATCAAGCGAGAGCAGCACATTTCCTTCATCCGCGACAAAGGCCTCGCGGATACGACGCCCATCTTCGGTGCGCACAGGTATATTTTGCAAGTTCGGCTCGGTTGATGACAGCCGCCCTGTGTTTGCACTTGTTTGTGAATACGATGTATGCACACGCCCCGTATCTGGGTTGATATGGTCTTGCAAAGCGTCCGTATAGGTCGACTTGAGTTTAGACAATTGCCGCCAGTCCAAAACCAGACCAGGCAAGTCATGCTCGGTCGCTAAGTCTTCGAGGATATCCGCCCCCGTCGCATATGCGCCTGTCTTACCTTTTTTCCCGCCTGGTAACGCAAGCTTGTCGAACAAGATTTCCCCCAATTGCTTAGGGGAACCCACGTTAAAGCTCTCGCCTGCTCTTTCATGTATCTCCGCCTCAAGACCTGCCATTTTCTGCGCAAAGCTATTGGACATTCGCGAGAGGGTGTCGCGATCAACTTTGATGCCATGACGTTCCATCTGCGCCAACACTGGCACCAAAGGGCGTTCAAGAGTTTCATACACTGTGGTCACGCGTTGCGCGTGCAGCTGCGGCTTAAACAATTGCCATAACCGCAACGTGATATCTGCATCTTCGGCCGCATAAGGGACGGCATCTTCAATCGAGACTTTATCAAAGGTAATTGCTGATTTCCCGCTACCTAGCAAAGGCTTGATAGGAATTGGTGTATGGTCCAAATACCGCTCTGACAACAGATCCATACCATGACCATGCAGCCCCCCGTGAAGGCTGTAAGACAGGAGCATCGTGTCATCAATCGGTGCGACATCAACGCCATAACGCACCAAAATCTTGGCGTCATATTTCATGTTTTGGCCGATTTTCAAAATAGCAGGATCTTCAAGAACCGGTTTGAGGATCGCCAAAACCTCGTCAATTGGCATCTGCCCTTCGGCGAGGCCAGACCCGCCAAACAAATCATCGTCGTTAGATTTATGAGCAAGTGGAATATAGCAGGCTTTTCCAGCTTCGACGCACAATGAAATCCCCACCAAATCGACCAACATGTCGTTCAAGCCCGTGGTTTCGGTATCCACCGCCACCCACCCGCACTCGCGAATATCGTCGACCCATTTGGCTAATTCCTCAGCGTTTCGAACACATGAGTATTCCACCTCGGCAAAACTGGGTGCTTCAGGTGCTGCAACCTCGGTCGTTTGCGCAGCTGTAACGGACACAGCTGGCGCCTCCACTCCCATTTGGCCAGCAATTCGTTTGGTCAACGTGTTGAATTCCATTTTCGTCAGGAACCCTAGCAACGCTTCGGTTTCAGGAACCTTGACTTCCAAATCTTCCAAGGCAAACCCAAGTTCCATATCGCAATCGAGCTGCACCAATTTCTTGGACATCTCGATCTGCTCGCGTTTGTCGATCAACGTTTGCCGGCGCTTGGGTTGCTTAATTTCTTCAGCGCGATCTAATAGATCTTCTAGACAACCAAACTCGTTAATCAAAAGTGCAGCCGTTTTAATCCCTATGCCCGGTGCGCCTGGAACGTTATCAACACTGTCCCCTGCCAAAGCTTGCACATCAACAACGCGTTCAGGACCAACCCCAAACTTCTCAACAACACCATCACTATCGATGCGTTTATTTTTCATGGCATCCAGCATTTCAACGCCGCCACCAACAAGCTGCATCAGATCTTTATCAGACGAAATAATCGTCACACGGCCACCCGCATCACGTGCTTGGCAGGCGAGAGTCGCAATAATATCATCCGCTTCAAAGCCTTCGATCTCTTTGCACGCAATATTAAAGGCACGTGTTGCATCTCGTGTCAGCGGAAACTGTGGTTTCAGATCTTCAGGGGTCGGTGGCCTGTTGGCCTTGTATTGATCATATAGATCATTGCGAAAGGTTTTGCCCGAATGATCAAAAATCACCGCAACATGGGTCGGCGCATCTGAGCCGGTGTTCCCCTCGACATAGCGATGCAGCATATTGCAAAAACCCGCTACGGCCCCAACAGGAAGACCATCCGATTTGCGGGTCAAAGGCGGCAATGCGTGATAAGCCCTAAAAATAAAAGCCGATCCGTCAATCAAATGCAAATGACAGCCCGTACCGAATTTAGTGTTTTCCATTGCAGTTGCCCTATGCTCTGATGTGCGCTTGACCGGCTTTATCCTTTATCTGAGCTGGCACTGCAATCAACCGCTTTACCTTTTGCATTATGTTTAACAACAGAATGTTGAAGAGCTTTCAAATATAGACACTCAGAAAAGCTATAATGCAGCGTTCACTTGTCATGTTTTGGCATGGCTTTTGTGAATATATTTGCAATCGCAATATGGGCATTCAACAAAACCAGTATCTTCTGGAATTTGCAAAAAAACACGCGGATGCCCTAAGGCGCCTTCACCCCCGTCACAAGCGACGCGATAACTGTCCACGATTTTTGTTTCTGGCGCTTCAATGCTCATTGCTGGCGATCCTCTGGCTAATGCGTTAGGCCAACTATGAGCCATGGATAATTTCGGAGCAAGAGTCCCGATGACAGAAGATGCAATCCGCCTTGAAGCGCTGCGGAAAACCTACAAGGGCCAAAAAGGCCAGCCAGAGAAACATGCCCTAAAGGGGATCGACCTTGCGGTACCACGCGGATCAGTCTTTGGACTTTTAGGCCCAAATGGCGCGGGAAAGTCGACGCTGATTAATATTTTGGCTGGTCTCGTGAAAAAAACCAGTGGGAAAGTCTCGATCTGGGGATTTGATCAGGACGAAAACCCGCGGCAATCGCGCGCATCCATCGGCGTGATGCCGCAAGAATTGAACCTCGACCCCTTTTTCACGCCGCGCGCCGCACTCGAGGTGCAAGCTGGACTGTACGGTGTGCCAAAATCCGAACGTCGCAGCGACGAAATCTTGCGCTTAATCGGCCTCGAAGACAAAGCCCATGCCTATGCCCGCACCTTGTCAGGTGGTATGAGCCGTCGCTTATTATTGGGTAAGGCATTGGTTCATAAACCAAGTATCCTCGTACTTGATGAACCTACAGCTGGTGTAGATATTGCTTTGCGCCAAATGCTTTGGGAGAATGTCCGTCAGTTAAATGCTCAGGGCATGACGATTATTCTCACCACACATTATCTGGAAGAGGCACAGGAAATGTGTGATGAAATTGCAATCGTCAACCAAGGCGAAGTCATCGCGCGTGATACCACGTCAAACATGCTGGACCGCCTGGATCAGCGTTCCATGATTATTCATCCCGCATGCGAGGTCACGACCCTACCTCAGGCTGACGGCATCGACGCAGAATTGCGTGCCGACGGTGCTGTTGTCCTTCGGTATCATTCGAACCAGACGTCCGCCGAAGCCGTCCTCGAAGCCGTACATACAGCCCAGATCACCATTCGAGACGTAAAAACCGCCGAAGCTGACCTTGAGGATGTGTTCCTGTCGCTTACTAAATCCGTCTAGGCTTTATCACATCATGCTTTTCCAAATCCGCCCCTTTGAAAATCGTGACGCGGTTGATTGGGGGCGTATATTTCATACAGCCATCCATGAAATTGCCTGTCATGACTATACGCCACGACAACTTAACGCATGGAGCCCAGAACCACCGCCCGTCGATAAAGTTCTAGAACATGTAAGAAATCACCACGTTTGGGTCGCAGTGGATGAACAAGACACGGCCCAAGCCTTGATAGAATTAGAGCCGGACGGACATATTGATTGTTTTTTCTGCGCGCCATCGGTTGCAGGTAAAGGGGTGGGAACAGCACTCTATTCACACCTCGAAATGTCAGCACGCGCCTTGCAAATACCTGCTTTGCACGTCGAGGCCAGTCAAACCGCCAAACATTTCTTTAGTCGTCGGAATTTTCTGTGTTTAGAACGTCAAATCATCACGAGATTAGGCGTGGAACTCCATAATTACCGTATGGAAAAAACACTGTAACCTATCAAAACAATACCCTGATACCCACTTCTGGAGAGCTAACTGTTTTCTTCCGCATCGCGGACGGCTCTGAGCCCAGCGCGATATTCCGGATACAACAATTCTACGCCCAGTTCCGTCTTGATACGGTCATTGCGAACACGCTTATTTTCTTCATAAAAGCTGCGGGCCATTGGTGTCATTGGTGCATCTTCAAACGGAATTTCTGTGGGAGCGGGCAGGTTCAAAAGTTCGGCAGCATAGCCTAAAACATCCTGTGGCGGCGCAGGAAAATCATCACAGACGTTATAAATCGCGCCAAAGTTCGGACGCTCAATAGATGCCATCAAAATCTGTGTGATATCATCGACATGGATGCGCGAAAAAACCTGACCGTCCTTTACAATCCGCCGAGCTTTTCCTGCTTTGAGTTTAGAAAACGGCCCACGCCCAGGACCATAGATCCCGGCGAGACGAAAGATATGCAACGGCAGATTCTCATATGACTGCCATGCAGCCTCGGCCTCTGCGCGCCATGCCCCCCGTGTGCTGGTTGGGGCCACAGTATCCTTTTCGCAAACCCAAGCGCCGTCGCGGTGACCATAAACCGCAGTGGTTGATAAATACCCCATCCATTGTAAACTCGGCAATTGCGCGATCTGCGAGCCAAACGCATCAAACGCTGGATCCCCCTGCGCGTTGGGGCCGATAGAATGAAGAATATGCGTCACCCCGTCTAGCGAGATCTCATCCCCCGGCCACACCCGGCACAAGACACCCTCAGATGTAAATGCTTGCCGTGACGTACCAATAACACGCCACCCTTTCGCGCGCAGTTTACGCGACAAGGCCTGTGCGCAATATCCATAGCCGAGACAAAGAAGCGTTTTAGGAGCGGGATCAGAAGTCATAACCACCAAATGTGTTTGGAATTATCTGTTTCAAGTAACCTCACCTCTTCAATCATGAAGTGATGCGGTCAATATGACCCAAATCTTGTTCAGGATTGATAACATCACGCAAGCGCGCCTTTATCTCTTTGGCTTCAGGAAAGCCGCCATCGCGTTTTCGTTCCCATAGAACAGTGTCTGCCACGCGGATTTCATACGTCCCGCCGATTTCACCAGGAACAAGCGTAACCCCGCCTAGCTGTTCTTGAAATGTCATCAGCAATTCTTGAGCCATCCAAGCAGCGCGCAACATCCAGTTACAGCCAATACAGTACGTTATCACCACTGTTGGTTTTTCAACTTGTGTCATCTGGCACTCCATCCGCGTTGTGTCCCTGAGTGTTTGTTTTCAAAAAGCGCCCTCATAAGTCAAACACGCTCTCCGGCTGCATCAAGAACCAAACTACCATCTTCTTTTGCCCATGGACCCGCAGGCCAATTGTCCAAAAGATCCAAAACCTCTTGGGCGGGGCGACATAATTTTACACCGTTTTTACAAGCGACTATAGGACGGTTCACCAGAATGGGGTGTGCGATCATCTGATCTAAAATTAGCTCATCACTGACGGTTTCATCCAAAAGCCCCAACTCCTTGGCTGGTGATTTGGATGTACGTAACGCCGTGCGAGGGGTGAGACCAGCCGCAGCAAACAACCCTTGTAGCTGAGAGCGTGTCCAACCCACATCGAGATATTCAACCACAACAGGATCGTACCCTGCATCTTGGACGAATTTTAAGACATTGCGTGACGTGCCACACGCCCGGTTATGGTGAATAACAATATCCATGGCTGTAATCCTGTGACTATTTCATGGGCCTGTGATGATGACGTTCTAGGGGACTTGCACTTAATCACGCAATCATAAACACTAGGCTATGACAGATCAGATTTCTTCAAATCGGCCATCCAGTTGGCCAGACGTCGCCGCACAACTTATCGAAGTGGCCTCAGGGCGCGAATATGCGGATACTGTGATCCGCAAAGGCAAATGGGTAAATGTGCATACCCGCGAAATTTTACCCAATCATGACATCGCGATCAAAGCAGGGCGTATTGCCTATGTTGGCCCTGATGCCTCTTATTGTACAGGATCTGAAACCGAGGTGATCGAAGCGAATGGTCGTTTTATGATCCCCGGTCTGTGTGACGCTCACATGCATATTGAAAGCGGGATGCTAACCCCGGCTGAATTCGCCCGTGCCGTTATCCCGCATGGCACGACCAGCATGTTCACCGATCCACATGAGATCGCCAATGTCTTGGGCCTTGAAGGTGTACGTCTCATGCATGACGAAGCCTTAATTCAACCGATCAACATCTACACACAAATGCCCTCTTGCGCGCCCTCTGCCCCGGGGCTGGAGACAACAGGACACGAAATCACCCCTGCTGACGTACAAGACGCGATGAGCTGGCCAGGAATTATTGGTCTTGGCGAAATGATGAATTTTCCCGGTGTCAGCAGCGGCGACCCTAAAATGCTTGCCGAAATTGCAGCGACGCAGCGGGCCGGAAAAACTATCGGTGGGCACTATGCATCCCCTGATCTAGGTCCTGCATTTGCAGCCTATGTCGCCGGAGGTCCCGCCGACGATCACGAAGGTACCTGTGAAGCCGATGCTATCGCGCGCGCGCGTCAAGGAATGCGATCGATGATGCGGCTCGGTTCTGCCTGGTACGATGTAGAAAGCCAGATTACTGCCATCACGGAAAAGGGTTTGGATCCGCGAAACTTCATCCTTTGTACGGATGATTGTCATTCTGGCACATTGGTCCACGAGGGCCATATGGATCGGGTTGTACGCCACGCCATCGCCTGCGGGTGCGATCCTGTTATTGCCCTACAAATGGCCACAATTAACACCGCGACGCATTTTGGTTTAGAACGCGAAATCGGTTCTCTTACACCTGGGCGACTGGCGGATGCTATTTTAACATCCGATCTTAACCTCCTGCCTATCGAATTGGTCCTCGCACGCGGTAAAATCGTTGCCCAAAGCGGTCAGATAACCGTCGACTGCCCTCATATTAAATGGCCAGACAAGGCACGCGACACCGTCCACCTTGGCCATCCGCTTACCCAAGAAGATTTTAAAATCACAGCCCCTGCGGACGCCGATCACGTCACGGCAAACGTCATCGGAGTCATTGAAAACCAAGCGCCAACCAAAGCATTAAAACGTGAACTCCCAGTCATATCAGGTGTCGTTCAAGGCACGAGCGAAACCTGCCAAATCGCACTGGTGGAACGTCATCGCGCAACAGGCACTGTCACCAATGGATTTGTTTCCGGCTTTGGGTACCAAGGAAACATGGCAATTGCATCAACCGTAGCACATGACAGTCACCACATGATTGTCGTAGGAACGTGTCACAACCATATGGCACAGGCCGCCAATCGCCTTGCTGAAATCGGCGGTGGGATTACGTTATTTGCAGATGGGAAAGAACGTGCGCTTGTTGAACTTCCCATTGCGGGTTTGATGTCCGACCAACCCGCAGCAGAGGTTGCAGCAAAAGCTCAAACCCTTGTTCAGGCAATGCAAGCTTATGGGTGCAACTTAAACAACGCATATATGCAGCACTCGTTACTCGCCCTGGTCGTCATTCCCGAATTGCGGATATCTGACCTTGGCTTGATAGACGTGCGTAGCTTTGAACAAATTCCAGTGATCGAGTCTTAAAAATGTCCCAACTGAACACCCCTGAACTGCCCGGTAGCGAAAGCTTTACCAATGCGACAGCAGCTGTCGAACGCCTGATCGCACTATATGATGGCGCAACCAATTTCTTGTGTGACCAGTTTTTGTCCGCAATGGAGGACGGTCAGACACCCACTGCGCGTGTCCGCGCATTTTATCCAGAAATCCGCTTTACCACTACGACACATGCTAAAATCGACAGCCGCCTCAGCTATGGGCATGTTTCGGCACCAGGTACCTACGCGACAACGGTAACACGACCCGATCTGTTTCGATCTTATCTCATTACTCAAATTCAGCTTTTAATCAAACATCACGACCAACCCGTGACCATCGGCTTGTCTGACACACCAATGCCCGTTCATTTTGCCGTCGCATCGCGGCCAGGTTTAACCGTCCCTCAAGAAGGCGCCGCGCAGTTCCCATTACGTGATATTTTCGATGTCCCTGACCTTAAGACAACCAACGATGATATCGTCAATGGAACCTATAGCTCTACAGATGGTATTGCACCGCTTGCCCTGTTTACCGCGCAACGGGTGGATTATTCACTCGCACGCCTCGCGCATTATACGGCAACAAGCCCTGAGCATTTTCAAAACCACGTACTGTTCACGAACTACCAGTTTTATGTGACTGAATTCGAAGCCTTTGCGCGTGTCCAGCTCGCCGATCCCGATAGTGATTACATCAGTTTTGTCTCGACAGGCGACGTTGAAATCACCGACTCCAATACGAATATACCTCCAACATCGAAAACACCGCAAATGCCGACGTACCATCTCAAGCGTAAAGACGGAAACGGCATTACCTTAGTTAATATCGGCGTTGGTCCATCAAATGCAAAAACTGCGACAGATCACATCGCAGTTTTACGCCCGCACGCGTGGCTTATGGTCGGTCACTGTGCGGGTCTTCGTAATACGCAAGCGCTAGGAGATTTTGTCCTCGCACACGCGTATCTACGCGAGGATCACGTGCTGGACGATGATCTACCTGTCTGGGTTCCAATCCCAGCTTTGGCTGAAATGCAAGTCGCCCTAGAAGAAGCGGTAGCACAAGAAACCGGGTTGTCAGGATACGATCTCAAACGGATTATGCGTACAGGAACAGTTGCGACACATGACAATCGTAACTGGGAATTACGCGACCATTCCGGACCCGTACAACGGCTAAGCCAATCTCGTGCTGTCGCACTGGATATGGAAAGCGCAACAATCGCCGCCAATGGGTATCGCTTCCGCGTTCCATACGGAACCTTGTTGTGCGTATCAGACAAACCCTTGCACGGCGAATTAAAACTGCCCGGCATGGCATCAGATTTCTATCGCACCCAGGTTTCACGGCATCTGCAGATAGGGATTAACGCTATGGAGCGACTGCGGGAAATGCCTGAGGGGCGCTTGCACAGCCGGAAACTCCGCTCATTTGATGAAACCGCGTTCCTATAAAGACCTAAATCTCCGCAAAATATGATATTTTCTAGTTAAAACCAGCAGTTTCGCAACCTATAGTCAACTCAACGAGTTGTGTTGTACCACTACATAACGCTAATGTCGCGCAATGAGGCCCCAAAATCGGGCAAGACCAAGGAGATTAATAATGTCCAAACCGATGACCAAAACTCAGCTGGTGGCAGCACTGTCTGAGGAAATGGGTGGCGACAAAAAAGTTGCAGGCGCAGCATTAGACGCCGTTTGTAACTTGATCACACGTGAAGTATCCGGCGGCGGTGCCGTTACACTACCTGGTGTTGGCAAAATCTATTGCCGCGAACGCCCCGAGCGTGAAGTGCGCAACCCAGCGACAGGTGAGAAGTTCATGAAAGAGGCGGATAAGGTCGTAAAAATGACCATCGCCAAAGCGCTTAAAGACAGCGTAAACGGCGAAGCTTAATCGCTCTAGTTATCGACGTAAAAAGGCCGCATTAACTGCGGCCTTTTTACGTTTCTGATACCTTACATTAAACGGTCTTCTTACCCTTATGCGGAGCCCAAAGACGTTTGTTCGTGAGATATAGCATGACTGAGAGCAACGTCAGAAAGATCACTCCGACAAACCCTGCGTTTTTACGTGCCATCATCTTAGGCTCAGCTGCCCACATCAAAAAGGCTGCAACGTCTTGAGACAAATGATGCACATCATTGGCGTGGCCGTCGATGAATTCGACTTGTTCATCCGCAATTGGTGGCGCCATTGCAATCCAGCCGCCCGGAAAAGCCGTATTCTCATAAAACGTTGTTCCGGCTTCCTCTTTCGTGTGTCCAGTATACCCAGACAGGACAGAAGCGATATATTCAGCCCCCCCCATACCTTTGAAAAGCTGATTGAGACCCAAACCATAAGGGCCATGAAATCCAGCCCGTGCCTTGGCCATCAAGCTTAGGTCTGGGGCACCAACACCGGTATTGGCAGGAAAATTATCTGTCGGCGTCGCCGGACGAAAATCGTCCTCAACCGCATCAAAGACCTCAAAGTTATCCGCCGCGTATACCCGCACTTGGTCTTCTGGTAATCCCACGCCACCCTCATCAGACAGCGTTCGGATCGGCACCAGTTTGAGGCCATGACAGGCTGCACACACCTCCGTATAAACCTGCAAACCTCGCTGGAGTTGATTTTGGTCATAGGTCCCAAAAGGCCCCTCGAAGGAGAACGAAAAATTCTCCACATGCTGCTCGCCACCCCCAGCCGCATACACTGCGGCAGGAAGGATCACTGAGACAAAGGCAGCACCTATCATAAGTTTCTTAAACATAAATGGCTGTCCCTCTTTTACTCAGCAGGAGTAGCTTTGGATTTTTCCCCGTAATGGGCATCAAAATCCTCTTCGATTGTCGCGGGCGGCACTTCTGGTTTCTCGAACACACCCAAGAGCGGCAAGATCACAAGAAAATATGCGAACCAATACGCCGATGCTATCAATGAAAACGATGCATAAGGCTCTTCTGCGGGCATCGCTCCCAGCCACATGAGGGCAAAGAAATCAATGACTAGTAGTAAGAACCACCACTTAAACTGTGGCCTATAAACACCAGAACGCACCCGTGATGTATCAAGCCATGGCACAAGCGCCATTACCGCAATCGCGCCGAACATGGCGATTACACCAAAGAACTTTGCGTCGATAATTCCACCGGTCACAAAGGACGCGATTTGCACCACCCAAACATCCGCCGTAAAGGCCCGCAAAATAGCGTAAAATGGCAAGAAGTACCATTCAGGCACAATATGTGCGGGTGTGGAAAGCGGGTTGGCCTCGATATAGTTATCCGGGTGCCCAAGGTAGTTCGGCATAAAACCAACGACCGCCCAGAATATCAACAGAACAACGGCCAGACCCAGGAAGTCCTTGATCACAA
Organism: uncultured Paracoccaceae bacterium; assembly: GCA_947499635.1. Lineage (GTDB taxonomy): Bacteria > Pseudomonadota > Alphaproteobacteria > Rhodobacterales > Rhodobacteraceae > Epibacterium. The sequence goes on from CANMPD010000016.1 coordinate 68,077, forward strand.
AATATGGCCAAAACGGCAGCGTATCTTTCTCCGCTTCAGCCTTGGAACCACGGCGAACTTCGACACCTGTTGGGTTATTATTGCCTGTCGTGTGGAAGGCCCAAATATGTACGATCACCAAAGCTGCAATCACAAAAGGCAACAGATAGTGAAGCGAGAAAAAGCGGTTGAGCGTCGCATTACCAACAGCCGGTCCCCCCAAGAGCCACGTTTGAATTGCCTCACCAACAAGTGGAATTGCCCCAAACAAGCCTGTAATTACGGTCGCGCCCCAAAAGGACATCTGCCCCCATGGTAAAACATACCCCATAAAGGCTGTGCCCATCATCATCAGGTAAATCAACATCCCAATGATCCACGTCACCTCGCGCGGAGCCTTGTACGAGCCATAAAACAGCCCACGGAAGATATGAATGTAAACCGCGACAAAGAACAATGACGCGCCGTTCATATGCAAATAGCGAATAAAAAAGCCGCCGTTCACGTTACGCATGATATGTTCAATGCTGGCAAAGGCCAAATCGACATGCGGCGTATAATGCATCACCAAAACGATGCCTGTGATGATCTGTAAGGCAAGGCAGAACGCCAGTACAATTCCCCAAATCCACCACCAATTCAGGTTCTTTGGCGTGGGAATCATAATCGTATCGTATAACAGGCCAACAATCGGCAAACGGCTGTGTAACCATTTCTCGGTTTTGGTCTTTGGCTCGTAATGGTCGTGTGGAATACCCGACATCTCGCTATTCCTCCCTAGCCTAATTTGATGGTGGTTTCATCGACAAACTCTGCCACCGGAATATGAAGGTTCTCTGGCGCTGGTCCTTTTCGTATTCGCCCAGCCGTGTCGTAATGTGACCCGTGGCAAGGGCAAAACCATCCGTTAAAATCGCCAGCTCCATCTCCCAGTGGAACGCATCCAAGGTGGGTGCAGACCCCTGTCATCACCAACCATTCACCACTTTCATCAAGACTACGGTTTTGATCGGCTGCATCAGTCCCTGGCTTGTTAGGGTTTTCCGATGTTCCATCAATTAACGCCGTCAAATCGACATCACGGGCTTGGGCGATTTCTTCTGCAGTTCGGCGCCGGACAAAGACCGGTTTACCGAGGAACATGACTGAGAGTTGCGTTCCTACTTCTACACCACTGATATCCACGAGAATCGAGGATAATGCCTGTACATCAGCCGAAGGGTTCATCTGGTTCACCAAAGGCCAAACGGCTGCTCCGGCGGTTACCACCCCAGCACCGGCAGTTGCGTAGTAGAGGAAATCTCTCCGGGTTCCTTCGTCATCTACGTGGGACACGAGTTTCTCTCCAATTCATCGCCCAATCGGGCTAACATCCGCGTGAGCAATATTGAAATAACGGCTCACTCTCCCAAAAGTGTATCGACGGGTTTCTCACACGTCTAGCTGCCAAAACACCGCAACCCTCATGGAAACTGCGGATTATATGGCAATTTCACGCTCTGCTTCGATGTGTCGCATGGTAAAAAGATGAGTTTTAGAAATATGTACTGGCAATCGAAATCATTATTCTGATAATTCGCGAGCCGGATAATTACTCAAATCAACGTTAGGTGTTGTGACTCAACTGTTGATACAGATTCACGCGCGAGACTGAATCTAACCAAATCTCATCAGTATTTGAGATGGAAAACCCGACGAAACAGTCGCTATTTTTCCGCACCTCTCTTCTCAATTCCGCTGTCACCCGCTAAAGCACACCCAAAGGAGATCTGTATCCCATGTCGATGAACAGTTTTGGCCATCTCTTCCGTGTGACCACTTGGGGCGAAAGCCATGGACCCGCTTTGGGTGCCACCGTTGATGGCTGTCCACCAAATATCGAGATCACACCCGAGATGTTGCAAGTGTGGCTCGACAAGCGTCGTCCGGGCCAGAACAAAAACACCACCCAGCGTAACGAGCCAGACGCAGTTAAAATCCTGTCAGGTGTGTTCGACGGAAAATCAACAGGAACACCCATTCAGCTGATGATCGAAAATACAGATCAACGGTCGCGTGATTATGGAGAGATTGCGCAAACATTCCGCCCTGGCCATGCTGATATTACTTATTTTCAAAAATATGGAAATCGTGATTATCGCGGTGGTGGACGTTCGTCCGCACGTGAAACCGCCGCGCGCGTCGCAGCAGGCGGCATTGCGCGCGAAGCCATAAACTCACTTGTACCGAACCTCAAAATTAAAGGGTATATGACCCGGATGGGCGCGATGGAGATCGATCGCAGCCGATTTGACTGGGACGTGATTGATCAAAACGACTTTTGGATACCTGATGCCGATGCCGTCCAAGATTGGGAAGACTATCTTCAGGGTTTACGCAAGGCACATGACTCTGTCGGCGCAATTGTCGAAGTTGTCGCGCAGGGTGTACCTGCTGGGATCGGAGCACCGGTCTATGGTAAGCTCGACACAGACTTAGCCGCTGCAATGATGTCAATTAACGCAGTCAAAGCCGTAGAGATCGGCGAAGGCATGAATGCTGCTATGCTCAAAGGTTCTGAAAACGCAGACGAGATCTTTATGGGCAACGACGGTCAACCCGTTTATTCCTCTAACCATGCAGGTGGCATTCTTGGTGGCATCTCCACGGGACAGGATGTTGTGGTTAGATTTGCAGTCAAACCAACCTCTTCTATCCTCACACCGCGACAGTCTATTCGCAAAGATGGTTCTGCGGCCGAAGTCATTACCAAAGGTCGCCACGATCCCTGTGTAGGTATCCGCGCGGTACCAGTGGCCGAGGCCATGATGGCCTGTGTAATCCTCGACCATCTTTTGCTACATCGTGGACAAATTGGTGAAAATCAAGGTCATATCGGCTGAAGTAGCCCTTTGTGGGTATTGGTAAAATAGAATGTATCGATACCCACCGCGACCATTGCCATTCTAAGTCAAAGGCCTCAAGGTCGGGGCCATGGCAAACTCCCCTGAACAATCTTCCGAAAAAACCCTGTTCGTATCGAACCGTCCCGGCCTTGGTATTCTGTATAAAACAATCGCCATCGGAATGTTTACGGTTATGTCTGGGATCGTCAAAGAGGTTTCACAAACGATTCCCACAGGCGAAGTTGTTTTCTTTCGCTCCTTTGCAGCTCTTCCTATCATTCTGATTTGGCTTGTGTTGCGCGGTGAACTTAGCCAAGGCTTAAAAACCAAGAACCTTGATCTACATATGTGGCGCGGTCTTGTCGGTAGCACCGCAATGGGATTTAACTTTGTAGGTCTCGCTCTCTTAACGCTCCCTGAGGCTACGGCGCTCAGCTATGTCACGCCAATTTTCACCCTGATCTTATCCGCAGTTATATTGGGCGAGCGTATTAGGCTTATCCGCATTAGCGCCGTCGGCGTTGGTCTACTCGGCGTTTTGATTATGTTATCGCCGCAACTTAGCAGCACTGAGACTATGCAAGACACTGCTCTTATCGGCAGTCTATGTATGCTTGCTGCTGCTGCCGCACGAGGGTTTGTACAAATTCACCTGCGTAAAATGGCACAAATCGAGGCCACAGCCGCCATTGTGTTCTACTTCTCACTCACGGCTTCGATTTTATCACTTCTGACATTGCCCTTCGGCTGGGTTGTCCCACCGCTTCATACGCTCTTTTTATTGGTCAGCACGGGCATTATTGGCGGCATTGCTCAAATCTTGGTAACGTCATCCTATCGTTATGCGCCTGCGTCTCTGCTCGCACCTTATGATTATACCTCAATGATTTTCGCGCTGTTCATCGGATATGTTTGGTTTGATGAATGGCCCACGCTTGTTATTCTTGCCGGTGCTGGGTTGGTTATTTTGGCTAATGTTGTCGTCATATTACGCGAGCGACGGCTAGGCCTCTCACGAGGTAAGGCAAAACGTTTATTGGATCCCAAAGGCGGATAACAAAAAGCGCAGGACATAATCCCGCGCTTTTCCTAACCCATCTTACAACCGGCCTTAACTGCGGACCAGTTCTTCATAAGCAGCGGCGATATCACGTGTCATTTCGCCCACTTCAAACTTGTAAGAGCCAATTTCGCCAACCGGTGTTACTTCAGCTGCCGTACCGGTAAGCCAGCATTGCTCAAAATCAGCCATCTCTTCCGGTAAAATACGGCGCTCATGTACCGTAATGCCACGCTCTTTCAGCATCGCAATAACGGTTTGACGGGTAATCCCATTCAAGAAGCAATCTGCCAACGGCGTATGAACTTCACCGTCTTTCACAAAAAAGATGTTCGCACCCGTCGCCTCAGCGACATATCCGCGATAATCCATAAACAAAGCATCTGAACAGCCCTTAGCTTCGGCTTTATGTTTAGAGATCGTGCAGATCATATACAGACCCGCGGCCTTAGCATGGACGGGAATCGTTTCGGGCGATGGGCGTTTATATTCCGCAATATCCAGCTTGGCGCCTTGCATTTTAGCATCACCATAATAGGCACCCCAGCCCCAGACCGCGATAGCCATACGCACAGGATTCTTAGCCGAAGCCACCCCCATATCTTCACCGGATCCACGCCAAACAACAGCGCGTACATAAGCATCTTGTAAACCAGACGCTTTTAAGGTCTCTTCTTTTGCAGCCTCGATTTCATCAACACTGTACGGCATCGGCATATCTAGCGCTTCGGCTGATGCGATCAAACGCTCCGAATGCGCGCGACTTTTGAAGATTTTGCCATTATATGCGCGCTCGCCTTCGAACACCGAAGATGCATAATGCATGGCATGTGTCAGCACATGCACCTGTGCGTCTCGCCAATCGACCAGCTTACCATCCATCCAGATCTGACCGTCACGATCGTCATATGCCGCCATAATATGCTCTCCTTAGGTGCGCTCATTCCTAAATATTGCGTTGAACATCCTGAAATGAGTTATAAAATTTCCTTAAAGTCGTGACTCGATACATCTTGGGTCTTGGAATGTCAATAACACTGACGTAAAGTGATCTTCGAAATCAAGGGAGAGGTCACCATGTCAGATGGGCACTCAGGTCCCGCGGGCCTGTTGTTTTTAACGGACGAGCAACTGCGTCAAGGGATCGAGGCAATGTTCTTTGCCTATCGCGGCTTTACTGCAGATCCGGACCGAATATTGCAAGAAATGGAATATGGACGAGCCCATCATCGCGCCATCCATTTCATCAACCGTGCGCCGGGCACCACTGTGAATAACTTGCTGAACCTACTTGGCGTTACCAAACAATCCCTAAACCGCGTATTACGAACCCTTGTCGAAGACGGTTTGGTTGAAAGTCGCGTCGGAACAATAGATAAACGAGAGAGAAACTTGTTTCTTACCGAAAAAGGTCAGGAACTTGAGAGCCGTCTATCGGATGCCCAGCGCTCCAGAATGCGCGGTGCCTGTAAAACTGCAGGACCCGAAGCTGTTTTGGGATTTAAAAAGGTTTTGGAGGCAATGATGGACCCAGACATGCGGCGCGCTTATCAAAAATTGCTCCGCGAATCGCATTCATAGGATCAACACATGACATCCTGTTCTCTACAAAGCTCTCCCCATCTCTTGATCGTAGATGATGACGAACGTATTCGTGAATTGATCAAGAAATTCCTCGCACGGGCCGGCTTCTTGGTCACGAGTGCTCGCGATGCTGCCCATGCTCGGCGCGTGCTGTCAGGTCTCGAATTCGATCTCATTGTTCTCGACATTATGATGCCGGGTGAAGATGGTGTTTCGTTAACTGCAGACCTGCGTAAAACGATCACAACTCCAATCCTGCTACTCACGGCACGTGGCGAAACTGAAGATCGAATCCAAGGGCTTGAAGCAGGGGCTGACGATTACCTCGCCAAGCCTTTTGAACCCAAAGAACTGCTGTTGAGGATCAACGCGATTTTACGCCGGATGCCAGATACCAAGGCCGAAGATATCGCACCTAAGTTTTTACAATTGGGTGGCATTCGATACGATATGGAACGTAACGAAATGTGGCATGGTGACGAACTGATCCGTCTCACCTCTACCGAGAGCCAATTGATGCGCATTTTTTCGGTTCAACTCAACGAGCCGATCAGCCGCAATAAATTGGTTGAAGATCTTGGTCGTGACCGCGGACAGGCACAAGAACGGGCGGTCGATGTGCAAATAACGCGTTTGCGACGTAAAATCGAACCAAATCCGAAACAACCTCAATACCTGCAAACTGTACGCGGGGCGGGTTATATGCTCACCCCAGACTAGTTATATCTTGGTGGTCCTGGGAATAATAATTCTTAACTATTACTGGTAATTCACAACAGGATCACCTGATGACAACTGCTGTTTTAACTCATGGTGATTGTTTGGCGCATGAAACGCCCGATGGGCACCCAGAGTGCCCAGCCCGCCTGCAACATGTTTTGCGTGCGCTCCACGAGTTAGACACTAAGAATATCAATGCTCCCTTGGCCGCAGAAGATGATATTCTGCGTATTCACCCCAGAGACTATCTGAGTACATTGCGCGATGAACGGCCAGAAACTGGCCTCATCCAGATCGACGGCGACACGTTCCTTAGTCCACGCTCTCTAGACGCGGCTTTTCGTGCTGCAGGTGCCGTAATTCGTGCGGTCGATATGGTCCTCTCAGACACGGTACAAAATGCATTTTGCGCCACGCGCCCACCTGGGCATCATGCAGAAACGGACACGGCTATGGGATTTTGTCTATTCAGCAACGCCGCATTAGCCGCGAAACACGCGCTCGATTACCATCAATTGTCCCGCGTCGCAGTCGTTGATTTCGACGTACATCATGGAAACGGCACCCAAGACATCCTTTGGGACGAGCCGCGTGCCTTGTTGATTACCTCGCAACAAATGCCGCTCTGGCCCGGATCTGGTGCTGCGCATGAGGACGGCATGTCTAGCAACATCCTCAATCTACCGCTGCCTCCTGAGAGTGGTAGCAAGGAAATGCGCGATACTTATCTAAACCAAGCCTTTCCGCGCTTACGCGATTTCCAACCAGAATTAATCATTCTATCTGCAGGCTTTGACGCACATAAAGACGACCCTCTCGCCCAATTAAACTGGACCACGCAAGATTTTGCATGGTTAACCCGTGAGATTTGCAATATCGCAGATAAAACATGTGAAGGGCGTATCGTCTCGACTTTAGAAGGCGGATATGATCTGAACGCGTTAGCAACATCCGCGAAAGCGCATGTAGAGGAATTAATAAAGGCTGCAAAATGACCAGTGACCCGACCGCACAAACGCCCGTAGAAAACATGAGTTTTGAACAAGCCATGCGCGAGTTGGAAACGGTTGTGGATCAGCTAGAGCGCGGCGACGTGGCATTAGACAAATCCATCGATCTGTACGATCGCGGGGCCAAGTTAAAAAAACGCTGCGAAGACGAACTCAAGCGTGCGGAAGAAAAAGTCGCAGCAATCACGCTGGACGCGGCGGGCACCCCGACGGGCACCCAATCGCTCGACGCAGGCTAATCTGATATGACAGCGCAATTTCAAGCGGTGCTAAACACAGCACAGCGCGATATTTCTGCACGCTTTCACACATTGATTGCCCCTGACTCCACCTTAGGTGAACCTATGCTGCATGCAGTATTAGGCGGCAAAATGTTACGTGGCTTCCTCGTGAGTGAAAGCGCCCGTCTTCATAATGTGGCGCCAGACGTTGCGCGCGATGCTGCCGTGGCTATCGAATGCGTTCACGCATACTCACTCGTGCATGATGATCTGCCCTGTATGGACGATGATGATTTACGGCGCGGACTGCCCACCATTCATAAAAAATGGGATGAAGCCACAGCAGTTTTGACTGGTGACGCCCTACAAACCCTCGCGTTTGAGTTGCTGACGCAAGACAAATTCGGCCCGCATGCATTAAAACTGCTCCGGCATTTGGCACAGGCATCAGGGCGCGAGGGAATGGTCAAAGGCCAAATGTTAGATATCGCAGCAGAAAGCGCGCTGTCTCCACTGTCATTAGATGAAATAACTCAGCTTCAAGATCGCAAAACTGGGTGTCTAATAAATTGGTCAGCGACAGCCGGTGCTATTATAGCGGGCGATAGCCCACAGGCTTTGCACGAATATGCCAGCGCACTGGGTCTCGCCTTTCAGATCACGGATGATATCCTTGATGAAGAAGGTGAAATAGAGAAAGTCGGCAAAGCACTACGCAAAGATGCCAAAGCTGGAAAAGCCACCTTTGTTTCACTGCTCGGGATGGATGCGGCCAAAGCACGTGCGGCACAATTGGTGCAATCCGCGTGCGACGCGCTAAATACATACGGATCAGAGGCAGAAAGCTTGAAGCAAGCCGCCCGTTTCGTTATTTCGCGCGACAATTAAGGACTCGTAGGAGGAGCCCGCATTATGTCAGCCCCACAGTCAGATCGACCCCATACACCGCTTCTGGATCTCATCTCCAGCCCAGCGGACCTCAAACGTCTCTCTGATAGCCAGTTGGCTCAGGTTGCACATGAATTACGCCAGGAAACCATCGCAGCTGTCTCCCAAACCGGAGGACATCTGGGCGCGGGTCTAGGCGTGGTGGAGTTAACAGTTGCCTTGCATGCGGTGTTTGACACGCCTAAAGACAAACTCATCTGGGATGTCTCTCACCAATCTTATCCACATAAAATACTGACAGGCCGTCGTGATCGAATTCGAACATTGCGGATGAAAGATGGCCTATCCGGCTTCACAAAACGATCGGAAAGCATCTACGATCCTTTTGGGGCTGCGCATAGCTCCACGTCAATTTCTGCCGCCCTAGGGTTTTCTGTCGCGCGTGATTTAGGCGGTGATCTTGCCGAAGGACTGGGTGATGCCATTGCTGTTATCGGTGACGGCTCAATGTCAGCAGGCATGGCTTACGAGGCGATGAACAACGCTGGCCACCTTGGCAAACGCCTTTTTGTTATCCTCAACGACAACGAGATGTCCATTGCACCACCAGTCGGCGCGATGTCATCCTACCTCAGCCGTCTTTATGCTGAACAACCGTTTCAAGAATTAAAGTCTGCGGCAAAAGGCGCAGTCTCCCTTCTTCCCGAACCATTTAGGGAAGGTGCGAAACGGGCAAAAGATATGCTCAAAGGAATGGCCGTCGGCGGTACGCTCTTTGAATCCCTCGGGTTTTCATATCTAGGTCCGATCAACGGACACGACATGGATCAGCTGCTTCCCGTATTACGTACAGTGCATGATCGCGCAACCGGTCCAGTATTGATCCACGTCCTAACGAAAAAGGGAAAAGGATACGCACCAGCCGAAAATGCACGCGACAAAGGGCATGCCACAGCAAAATTCGACGTTCTAACGGGTAAACAGAAAAAAGCCCCCTCAAACGCGCCTAGCTATACATCGGTATTTGGAAACACTTTGGTCGATCTCGCGGCCAAAGATAGCAAAATTTGCGCTGTGACCGCTGCGATGCCTGATGGTACAGGGTTGAACTTGATGGCTGAACGCTACCCTTCCCGCTGTTTTGACGTTGGAATTGCAGAACAACATGGCGTTACATTCGCCGCAGCCCTTGCAGCAGGCGGAATGAAGCCCTTCTGTGCAATGTACTCCACATTCCTCCAGCGAGGATATGATCAAGTCGTACATGACGTGGCGATACAACGGTTACCAGTACGATTTGCGATTGACCGCGCCGGCCTGGTTGGAGCTGACGGTGCTACCCACGCAGGTAGTTTTGATATCGCATTTATGGCCAACCTCCCTCATATGGTCGTCATGGCTGCCGCAGACGAAGCCGAGCTTGTACACATGACAGCAACGGCAGCCGCTTATGATGACGGCCCCATCGCCTTTCGCTATCCTCGTGGAGAGGGAGAAGGTATCGAAATGCCCGAAAGCCCCGAGGTTTTGGAAATCGGCAAAGGTCGGATTATTCAAAAAGGCAGTCGTGTCGCATTTCTATCTTTTGGCACCCGTCTTGGAGAGGTCAAGAAAGCCTCTGAATCTCTGGCAAGCCAAGGAATATCTCCAACAATCGCAGACGCACGGTTCGCCAAACCTTTAGACCAAGATATGATCCTTGATCTGGCACGCAATCATGATGCTTTAATCTGTATTGAAGAAGGTGCCGTAGGAGGTTTTGGCTCCCATGTATCTCAGCTTCTGGCAGAGGCTGGCATATTCGACAGCGGCTTAAAGTTCCGCAGCATGGTTTTCCCTGATGTTTTCATCGATCAGGACAGTCCAAAAGATATGTACAGTGTTGCTGCAATGAACGCCTCTGATATTGAAACTAAGGCGCTTGATACTCTCGGCATCAGCTAGTTCTTAAATACCTTAGGTAAATCGGCCTCTGTTATTATGACAGAGGCCGATCTATTTACGGGTAATAACTGCGCACCAAAGAAGTCGCGATCAAACTCCACCCATCTGCAACCACGAAAAATGCCAACTTGAACGGCAATGATACCAGTGCAGGTGGAACCATCATCATCCCCATCGACATCAATACAGCCGCAGTCACAAGATCAATGATCAAGAAAGGTAAAAAGACCAGAAACCCGACCTCAAACGCTCGCGCAATTTCCGACAGCATAAAACTTGGGATCAACACTGAGAGTGGTGATTCTGCCGTAGGATCAATTCCTTGAGTATCTTGTCGCAAATCCGCAATGGCATAGAATGTATCTGGATCAAGACGATGAGCCATAAAGACGCGAAAAGGTTCGATCGCGGCCATCATCGCCGGTTCCAATTCCATTTGTTCATCAATGAGTGGCCCAATTCCGGTGTCCCATGCTTCCATAAAAACCGGTTCCATAATGAAATAGGTCAAAAAGATAGCAAGGCTGACCATCATCATATTCGGCGGTGCCGACTGCAGGCCCATTCCTTGACGCATAATGGATAAAACCGTGACCAAAAACGGAAAGCAGGTAATCATGATCAACAATCCTGGCGCAAGGCTCAGGACTGTTATCAATAGAACCATTTGAATAGTTCTGGCAGAGATTGATCCACCATCCGACAGATCTACGCTCAGTTCTTGAGCTAATGCTGCCTGAGGCTGTACCAATAAGACAAAGCTTACCAATACGCCTAAGGCAAATAATCGTCTGATCATCCGAGCCCACTTTGCAAATCTGCGATTTCAGTCAATCGAACCGCAAGCTGCCCTGCTTGATCGCCTTCCATTTCCTCAAGCTGACCACGAGCGACAAGGCGATCACCAACGTAAAGATCAACCGGATCCTCGACACGTTTATCCAGGGTAAGAATAGCATTTTCGCCTAAATTCACCAGTTCTCGGATCAATGGGCGTGCTTTACCAACAGATACGACCACCTCGACCGGCACCGAGACAAATGGATTCCCTGCATCAGTGGCTTTCATGTTCAGATCACCTGAATCATCCATATTGGTTGTCCTCTTTGAATTGTTCTGAGAATGCTTCGACCGAATCGCGAATGCTATCGATCAGGGCACCGCTATTGAGTTCCCTTTCACTACGACCAACACGCAATTGCGCTTGACCCTCTGCAAAGGAAGCATCTTCGCGCACATGCACTTCGACAGGAAAATCATCTCCAATCAGCGCGCGTAAAGAAGCTGCCTCGCCACCACCGACAACGACATTCATCGGTTCGTTCATTTGATCTTTGGCCATATCAGTAAGATGATCGACGATATGGTGTCCAAATGTCGCAGCCATGGTATCAGGCAAGATCACACTGGTTAGAACCTTGAACATCGGATCTAAATTTTCGATCAGCTGCGTTTGCGCTTCGTGATACGTAAAATTCAAATCTTCAAGCGAGCTGGCAAGCATCGTAGAGATGCGCGACGTTTCTTTATCTTTTGCGTCAACAGCATCATCCCAACCTGCACTATATCCTTTCTCAAAGGATTCAAGCTTAGCTTCTTCGACGATTTCTTCCGAAAAAGTCTCAATTGGCTCAACAGGTGTGACCATGCCGAAATCTTCAAGAAGATGGGCAATTGTCATCAGGCGCGCTCCTCTTTTTCTTCTTCCAACCATCCGCGCAGAATTTGCACGGTCTCTTCTTGGCGTTCCCCGATCATCGCACGGAGGCGCTCAACAGGATCATCACTGTTGACATCCCCAGCCGGTCCACCGAGTGCGGGCAAGCCACCGCCCATAAGGTCACCACCGAGTGGAGGCAAGCCACCACCGAAGTCACCCAAACCCGGGAACTCGCCTGGGTCGACATCAAGCTCGCCATCAAGCGGTATACCTTCACCAAGATTAGGATTGCTCATAAAGTCAGGCGCGGATGGAGCCGCTCCAGAGATGATAGGCGCCGGTGCTGCTGGTGCATCCGGTGCAGGCAGTGCTGCGACAGGTTGCGCTTTACTGGTGAGAATCGGTCTTACGACAAACAATCCAAGTACCAGAGCCACAATGGCCAAAGCAGCCATCTGAATAATCGACATCACATCCAGATAGATATTATCCATAAAAGAGGACGTGACTGCCGTTCCAGCAGGTTCTGCACTGGGGAGTTCCATCGACTTAAGAGTAATGACGTCACCGCGACTTTGATCAAAACCAACCGCTGCAGAAATGAGCTCGCGAAGAGCTTCCATTTCTTCGTCACCACGTGGCTCAAAGACAGCGTTGCCTGCATCATCTTGGATAAAAATACCATTTACAAGAACCGCAACGGTCAGACGCTTAATCGCACCTGGTCCACGTGTGATTTCTTTTTGTGTCTCAGATACTTCGTAATTGATTCGCTCTCGTGTTGCTGAAGTATTTGCTTTCGACCCTTCACCCGTTCCAGCATCTCCATCAGGGATATTGGATGCGACAGTCACTTCACCGGATTGATTCTGAGAGCTGTCACTACGTTCTTCAACGTCAGTGCTCATGGCAACCCGACTTGCAGGATCAATAGATTTTTCTCGAATCGTTTCCGTGTCAGTGACAGTTTCCACGCTTACTTCCACGACAGCATTACTATGACCTACACGTGCTTCAACCAAGCGTGTGACCCGGTCTTTAAGAGTCTGTGCGCGATCATCACTGCCTGTAGCGGTGGCCCCTGATGCGTCAGGAGTCCCAATTACAGATCCATTCGCGTCGATTACAGCGACATTATCCACGGATAATCCAGTCACAGCCGACGCAACAAGGAACCGTACGGCGTTCGCTTGCCCAGCAGTGATCGGTGAACCCATTGGTGTCAAAGACACTGATGCAGTTGGCTCAATCGTACGCTGAAAAGGATTCGCGCCAGTGTTTGCTATATGTACACGTGCTTGGCTTACATGCGGGCTAGCCACAATTGTACGGGCAAGTTCACCTTCTTTTGCACGCCAATACGCGGCATCAAACATTTGTGACGTCGTGCCAAAACCACTGAGAGAATCAAGTAGTTCGTACCCTTTTCCACCATTTGCAGGTAGTCCTTGGCTAGCCAACGTCATACGTAACTCGTCACGATTCGAGGACGGCACATAAATAGAGCCACCTCGCACTTCGTATTGAACCCCGCTCTGTTCCAAAGCGGAGACCACATCACCTGCGGAACTACTCTCGAGTCCCGCGTACAATAATTGCATAGTGGGCTTCTGCGCCACTTGCGACATTGCGAATACGGTTAGAATCACTGCAACTGTGGCTCCAATAGCCATCAGACGCTTCCGTGCATCTAATTCCGCCCAGATATTCAAGATCTGCTGCACATTAACCTCCGTCGCGCCGACATTCTGTCCGGCATGCAACCGTTTTCTACGATTGAGCTTAACATTCGGTTAGTCCCTGTCGGGTTATTAAGATCCTGCACGATGTTTTAGGGGTAGCCATGACAGATGCTGTAGCTGACATAGAAACAGATGAACCCGCAAAGAAGAGCAAGATGCCCCTTATCATTGGGGTGGTTCTTGGACTTGCCGGCGCAGGTGGTGGATTTTTCGCCGTATCTTCAGGTCTTTTGCCTTTTGGTCCAAGTGCGGCTCCCAAGGAAGAGCACATGGAGAAAAAAGCGCCAGAAGGTATGGATAAAGGCGAATCTTCCGAAGAAATCGCCAATCTCACTTATATTGAAATGGATCCAATTGTGATCACGCTACGAAAGTCCAGTGGGATTCATCAACTGCGTTTTCGGGCTCAACTCGAGGTGAACTTGGAAAATCAAGTAGAAGTCGAAACACTTCTGCCTCGTGTCACTGATGTCCTGAATAGCTATCTGCGCGCATTGGAGTTGGAGGACCTGACAGATCCTCTTGCCCTACCAAAATTGCGTGCCCAGATGCTGCGTCGAATCAATATCGCAACCGGCCAGGGCCGCGTGCGCGATCTACTAATTATGGACTTCGTATTAAACTAGGAGGATAAAATGGACCTTATTGCAGACATCTTACTTGCGGCCGGTGCGCTAGGTGCTGGATTTTATTGTTTCATCCTGTCACGCAGATTGAAACGTTTTAATGACCTTGAAAAAGGCGTCGGTGGTGCCGTCGCAGTACTCTCTGCCCAAGTCGATGACTTAAATAAGTCATTGGTAACCGCCCGTTCCGTTTCAGACGGTTCGAGCAAAGCTCTCGATCAACTCACGAATCGCGCCGAAGCTGTTGCACAGCGCATCGAGTTAATGATGGCTTCAATGCACGACTTTCCAGATCCTGCGTCAGAACCACCTGCTGTAGAGGAACCTGAAGAGGTAAAATCCGTCTCTGAAAACGAAGAGAACGACGCACTGGCGACTGCATATGATGAAGACAATGCAGCCGAAGTTGAAACCACGGATCAGGTTGTCGAAACCGAATCAGAAACACCGGCAGATGAAGAACCCAAACCTGCAGCAGGCTTGATGTTCATGCGTCATAACCGCAGCCGGAAACAGGTGGCATGATGGGACAGAAAGCTAAAAAGCAAACATTTAGCAAAACCAAACGAGGCACTCTAATGTTGCTCGCGGTATTCCTTATCGGTTCCGCAGTACTACGAGTCGCCCTCGAGGCTGGGCCTGCAATCGCACGCGAAGTCGCCGAACTAGGCGCCCCGCATACCAATGGCCCATCCTCTTCTGAATTGATGAACGCACATGCGCCGGACTCAGAAGAACTGCAAACGATGCTAGCTGCGTTTCAAAAGCGCGAAGAAATGCTGTCTGCAAGAGAAGCTGAATTAGAAGATCGCATGCGTGCGTTAGAAATAGCAGATCGGGCAATTGATCAAAAACTCGATGACTTACGTGTCGCCGAGGAGAATTTACTTGGCACTTTGGCACTCGCGGATGGGGCAGCTGAAACCGATGTCGGCACGCTTACCGCTGTCTACGAAAATATGAAACCTAAGGACGCAGCAGCTTTATTCGAAGAAATGGACCCTAGTTTCGCAGCAGGCTTTCTTGCACGCATGCGCCCCGAATCAGCGGCAGGTGTCATGGCTGGGTTAAGTCCTGAGGCTGCGTACACAATCAGTGTCGTACTTGCAGGACGCAACGGTAACGTACCTCGTGATTAACATGATAACGCCGGTCAGCCTTTATTAACACGACACGCGTAATATCAGAATAACAGTCAAACTTGGAGATTACCGGATGCTTGGTATTGTTGGGATCATTGTGATTTTTATCATGGTGTTCGGCGGTTACGTTTTAGCCGGCGGGAAAATGGGCATCATCTTAAAAGCCCTCCCGTTCGAGATGATGATGATCGGTGGAGCCGCCGCAGGGACATTCCTACTTAGCAATGATTCCGCTGGGGTTAAACACACCCTCAAAGACATCGGAAAAGTGTTTTCAGGTCCAAAGTGGAAACCTGAGGACTTCAGAGATCTACTCTGTTTACTTTTCGCCTTGATTCGAATTGCGCGTGCTAACCCCGTCGAAGTTGAGCAACATATTGAAGACCCAGACAATTCAACGATTTTCAATAAATATCCTAAAATTTTGGCGGACAAAGAGGCTGTAAACCTGATCTCAGATACCATGCGCTCTGCCTCGATGAACTATGATGATCCTCATCAGGTCGAAGAAGTTCTGGAGAAACGCATCGAGGCAAATATGCATCATGCTTTGCATTCAAGCCACGCTCTACAAGCTATGGCTGATGCGTTTCCTGCGTTGGGTATCGTGGCTGCGGTTCTAGGTGTTATCAAAACTATGGCCTCGATTGACCAACCCCCCGAAGTTTTAGGTAAAATGATCGGTGGGGCCTTGGTCGGTACATTTTTGGGAATTTTCTTAGCTTACGGCTTTTTTGGTCCCTTCGCTAGCAAGGTCAAAGCCGTTGTCGAAGAAGATGGTCACTTTTACCAACTCATCCGTGAAGTGCTGGTCGCTAATTTACACAACCATGCTGCAGCTATTTGCATCGAAGTGGGTCGTCAAAATACTCCCTCTCACATTCGGCCCGGTTTCTCCGAGCTGGAAGAGGCTTTAAACGAAGTTAAACAGGACGCAGCATGATCTTGCGCGCATTCATAATCGCTATCACAGGAGTGATAGCTACTCAGACCCAAGCTCAGACAATTGTTACGCGCTCGGGAGAACATGACGGCTTTACACGACTCGTCATGCGTATACCTGGCGAAACAGATTGGTCCGTGACACAAAATGGACGGACTGCGACTGTCAATGTTGGGTCACCAAACACTGTCTTTGATGTCAGCTCCGTTTTTTCACTGATTTCGCGTGATCGCATTTCTGAATTACGACAAGATGCGGCTGGTCAACCCTTACGTATAGATCTTGGGTGTGATTGCCGAATTGATTATTTTCAACAATCGGGCGGCTATCTAGTTGTCGATGTAAGTGAAGGTCTTCCTGAAATTACTCAGCCGTTACCTGCGGCGACTTCTGACGATAGATTGCCTCTAGTAGTTCCCTTGCCTACCCAAGATACGGCTCTGGTGCTCGACACCGATAGTGTAACAAACGCACATACTGTGACCGATTTAGCTCGCGTACTAAACCAAGCAAATGCATCAAGTGGTTTGGTACAGGATCGTGTGGCCCAGATTGCGGCATCACCAAATGAACCGGTTAACGAGATCAAAGTATCGTCTCAAAAAACAAAAAATCAAAATAACACCCCCTCTCCCCTCATGGATATCAAAGAAGGGGAAAGAGCAGTTATGATCAATGACTTTGAGCAACGTTTACTGCAACAAATTGACAGAGCCAGCCAACAAGGTTTGGTAAATATCGATGTCGACGCTGAAACCTCGCAATTTATCGACCCTTTAGACAATGGTAATCGTCCGCTGGAAAGCTTGCCTAATATTGCAGTCACCTCAGCTGTTGATCGTGAAACTGGTCTATTAGCTCAGCAACTTCAGCATGATCAGGAGTTTGCACATTGTATTAAAAATTCAAAAGTCGCACTGCATAAATGGGATAATACTCAAGGTCGCTTCGACATTAAAATTGGAGATCTTCGCAGTCAACTCATCGGTGAATTTGACGAGGTAAACTCAAACACAGTCATTAAACTCGCTAAAACATATCTTTACTACGGCTTCGGCGCAGAATCTATATCTACGCTTAATTTATTACCCGACGACAAAAAAAACGGCGACGACTATGCTATCTTCCTTGCCATAGCGCATATTATGGACGGGAAAAAGCTACCAGCAAATCACATATTCTCAGGACAGCAATCTTGTCCTAGGGATTCTGCTTTTTGGGCAATGATGGCTGACGGATCTATAAAAAATACAGCTGACACAGATGCTATTCAACAAGCATTTGCGAAACTCCCTCCTCATACGCGTGCTCACCTTGGTCCCGAAATGAGCACATTATTTGCAAGTGCTGGTGATCCACATGTTGCTAAAGCAGCATTGAGATCAGTAGAACGCAGTGGGGTTGAAGATATCCCAGATTTAAATCTTGCCAAAGCTGCGTTAGCCGAACTTGAAGGACGAAAAGACGAAGTCGCAGATAGGCTGTCTAATGAAATTACTGACAGATCTCAAAATGCCCCATTAGCATTAGTGGACTTAATAACTTTAAGTTTCCAAGAAAGAAGAGCGCTGTCACCTGATGTTCCTGACCTAGCAGCATCTTATGAACTAGAAAGCCGTGACACCGCTCTTGGCGCTGATTTACGCCAAGCACAAGTCACGTCGCTCGCACTTACAGGCAGGTTCGACGAAGCTTTCAATCGCTTTGAGAATGTAGAAAAACGCGATGGACCAATTGCCCGCAAGAATACTGCGATCCCATTTTTTACACTTCTGACAGAACGTGCCGATGACCTCACATTCTTAAAATATGGTATGTCATTTGCCTATAGAGCAACCGCAGCGGAAGCCACAGACCTCGCAGATTTGATGTCAAGACGGCTACTTGATTTGGGATTTACCGACACTGCAGCCGCTCTATTAGATAAAGTATCTCTAGAAGCGCCAAATCATGACCGGAGTTTAATGAATGCTGAAGTTGCACTTTCTCGCAATGATCCACAACGTGCTTTAATTGAAATAATGCCAGTTACAGGGCCGAATGCTGATCGACTTCGCTCAAAAGCATTGTGGATGAATCATGAATTCGATCGCGCCAGCGAATACCTCTTAGCTGCCGAAGATTTAGACGAAGCTGCTCGTGGGTTTTGGCATTCTCAGGATCTAGAAAGCGCCGAAGCACTTAAAAGAAGCCAAGCTCCTTTTAGTGAGATCGCGGAAATAACAGGTGAAATTGGAACGGCTGTTGAAATCTCTAAAGATTTGCCACCACTAGCCGAAGCGCGAGCTCTAATAGAAAGTAGCACAACTGCTCGAAGCGATATCCAAAAATTATTGGACCGCGTAAACAGAGCGCCGCTCGAAGAAAACTAAACCAAACCAAACCAAACCAAACCAAACCAAACCAAACCAAACCAAACCAAACCAAACCAAACCAAACCAAACCAAACCAA
>CANMPD010000017.1 GCA_947499635.1 uncultured Paracoccaceae bacterium
CCCGAAGCGCAAGCACACAAACAACGGCATGCTGTCGCCCGTTGACTTCGAGAAAAGACAGCTCAAACTGGAAAAGGTAGGTGTCTAGGAAACTAGGGGCACCTCACTCTGCTGAAATTTCAACAGAGTTCTTTTTTGTGTATTCGTTAAATATCTCGGTGAGAAAGTGGCGGTTCTTCGCAAACACTAACATTCATACAGAAGTGGTGTGCGAGAGATTCCTCAATTTAGTTCACGTTATTTGCTATTTCTTTGAATACTCGCGGCAAAGAATAAAACCAAAAGCGGCTCATGAGGAGCACCCCTGCTGCTGCGAGGCCGATGACCAACCCAATCCATACGCCAATACCGCCAAGCCCCATTGTAATACTTAGGATGTAACCGGTTGGGATTCCAAAAGCCCAATAGCTGAGAGCTGCTAAACACATGGGAATTTTTGTATCTAACAGTCCACGTAGTAAACCCAAAGCAACAGCTTGCATTGCATCGACCAGTTGAAACAGGCCGGAAATCGCCACCAATGTTGCGCCGATAGCGATGATTTCGTTACGTTGAGGATCGTCTGTTGCCAAATATAACCCGACTAAACTTTCACGGGTTATTAAAAAAAAGAAGATTGTCACACAGGCGATCGAGAATGAAATTATAGATATGACCACAGCACCTCGTTTTAGGTGTATGGGATCTATCCGCCCTAAGGCATTGCTGACGCGAATAGTTGCTACGTTTGACAAACCTAAATGCAACATAAATACCAAACCTGAAAGCGATACAGCGATACCATGCGCTGCAAGAACGTTTGTGCCCAGCCATCCCATCATAATACCTGAAGCTGAAAAGAGGGTGACTTCGGATACCGCTGTCAATCCAATAGGGAAACCATGGCGCCAAATTTCGCGCATCATTATCCAGTCAGGTTTGTGAAGATTACGTAATAAATCATGCTCGGGCAGTTGTTTGAGCGCATAGGCAATAATGACAGTAAAAGACACGATCTGCGTCAACAGCGAAGCCAGAGCCGCACCTGTGATGCCAAATGCAGGCAAGCCAAAGGCTCCAAATATAAACACCGCATTGGCCGCCGCATTAACGACCGCAGCTAAAACAGTAACCCATAAAACAATTTGGGCGCGTTCCAAACCGCCAAGGTATGAGCGCAACACCATTACAAGCAATGCAGGGAATATCCCCCAGCCTGCTATTTGCAAATAATCACCTGCTTGTTTAGCAACACTTGGTTCTTGTCCAAGGAGCAGCAAAACGTCGCCTGCAAACCATAAAAACGGCATGATACTTATTGCAAAAACCACCGATAACCATAACCCCATACGGGTCGACCGGCGGATACGTTGATGATCGTTCTGTGCATTTGCTGAGGCGACGATCGGCATAACTGCAAATGCAAAGCCTGATCCGAGAATAAAGCAGACAAAAAAGTAACTGCTTGCCAGGGTCACAGCGGCAAGTTCCCCGACACCGTACCAACCTAGCATGATCGTATCGGTTATACCGATTGCAAATTGAGCTAAATGACCTCCAATTAATGGAATACCTAGAGATGCAATAGCTTTTGCATGTCCTTGAAAACTCATCTGGTTGGGATGTAGTGCCATTTTGCTCTCCTACGTGCGTCAGCCTTAGGGCTGATACGTGCTTAGGGCAAGCTAGATTTAGGCTGCGTATGTGCAGTTTTTATTCTAGATTCATGAGGCGGTTATGCAATTTCTGTGCGCGCAATCTCTTGCGCAATTCTGTTTCTTGCTCATCCATTGTTTCTACGGCGTGTTTGCGACCGAATGATTTTCGCAGTTTTCGCATTGCTTTCAGCTTTTTGGCTGTTACCTGTGCAAGTTCTTGGTTTAGCTCTCGGCGAGTTTTTACATGCCATTGCTGCCAGAGAAAATCTGCACCAAGACTTTTCATCGCATGGCTATCATGAGCGATTGAGCGGCTGTCTTGTATCTGATTTTTAAGTTGTTGAATCTGCCCTCGCAAGCGGGCTTCAGCATCGAGGATTGGTTTCACACGGGCATGCTCTCGTAGATACAAGGCATTTGTGATCTCTTTCATCTGCGCGAGCATCTTATCCTGTTTCACCAATTTTGTCCTTTTGCTCGTTTGCGCATTTCTTCTGCAAAACGGATTGCTGCAGCGACAGGGGCGTAATGCGTTTCTTCGATTTCCTGACCGACATCCACTGTCGCATAAAGCGCACGCGCTGTTGGTGGGTCTGAGTGAATTGGGATTCCATTCTCGTTCGCTATATCACGGATGACGGCTGCAATTTCGTCAACGCCCTTAGCAACACAGATAGGTGCAGTGCCGGGGAGGCGATCCCATTCCAGCGCAACGGCGTAGTGCGTTGGGTTAACAATAATGACGTCAGCCTTAGCAACTGCTTTTTTCAGTTGCTTTTTCACTATGGCCTGCCCTTTTTGTTTACGCTGCGCTTTTACGTGACCATCGCCTTCAGAGCTCTTTGTTTCATCTTTAAGATCTTTGAGGGACATCATGTTTTTGCGAATAAATTCAGCTTTTTGGTAGACTGCATCAACAACTCCGATGATCACTGATATCAAGAGAGCAATAAAAAGAAACTCTAATGCCAATTGTGCAATAAATGGCAGAACAATTTCTGCGCCTGTACCTACAACAGCAAGCATGGATGGTAGTCGAACTTGTAAGTATAAACCTAAACTTATGGCGTATACTGCCATTTTAAACAGGTTCTTGGCAAAATCGAACATTGCTGCACGATTGAATTTGTTTTGGAAGTTTTTGATTACATTAAACTTTGATAATTTGGGTTCAATGCGTTTAGGAGCCACAACAAGGGCATTCTGAGCAAACATTGCTACGATAACTAGGACCGCTGGAAATAAAAACCATGGTAAAATCGCAACGAAAACGTCACTTATGACAACCCCCGAAAGCGGAGCAGTTTGCGCATCGCTAAAGAATAAGGGCGCAAGGTTATGAGACTGATCCAGAAAGGACATCATAATTGTCCCGATTTCTACAACGGCGCTTTGACCCGTGAAATAAAATCCGATCAATACACCCATATATGACGCGGCGACCAAAAGGTCTTGTGATATGGGGACCTGACCGTCTTCACGTAGTTTGCGCAATCGCTCGGGAGTTGGTTCCAGGGTTTTTTCTTCATCACTGTCGTCGCTACCCTCGCTCATCTTATGCCGGCTCCTGGGTTATTGATAAACACGATCAAAGCTCTACTCCACACATCAAGGATGATAGGGCTTGCAACCAACATAATCGCGATACCTGCGAAGGCGACCATTGGTGCACCAATCATAAAAATCATCAATTGCGGCATAGCGCGACTGATAAAGCCGAGGGTTAAGTTATATATGATTGCAGTGACCAAGAATGGAGATGCGAGGGTGAAGGCCATCGCAAAGCTTTGGGAGACACGATAAATTCCCCATTGTGACAAGGTGCTTGCATCGATACGAAAACCGACAGGAAAGACTTTATACGTGTATGTCATCATCTCGATTATTCGAAGATGTAAATCAAGAATGAATATGATGGTTAGTCCCGAAATCCATAACAGAGCGCCAAGCGCTGGGATAGGATCGACGCCTTCGCCCCCAAAAACTTGTGATAATGATGTTGTTTGCGCGGCGATGGTTCCTGCTGTTTGTAAAGCATGAACAAAGAACTTTATCCCGAGCCCCATAGAAACTCCGATTAAGGCTTCGGTACCACAATAAGAAGCGTACTCTAGAATATTGGCAGGTGTTGATATCGTCGGTACTGTAGGGGCTACAGCAATTGTTAAAACCAATCCGATGGCTAACTTGATGCGAATTGGGACGAAATCCTCACCAAAACCGGGCAATATCGCCGTCATTGAACCGATCCGTAAAAATACGATTGCTAGGTGCCAAAAACCGGCACCTAGCAATTCAATCAATTCCGGTGTTAGGAAATTGATTGTCATGCATTCACCATCCCAACGAGAGATGGTTGGGCTTCTAGCCCAATTTCTTCAAAGGACAGGACGGGGTTTGAAATACCACGGGACCTTAAAATGGTGCGCAGATAACGGCGGCGGCGTGTTGAGGTTACAACAGCAGCGAAAACACCTTGCTCGGTGACCGTGTTGATTTTCTCGCTCATCGCTTCGACTAGCTTGTTGAATGTATCTGGCGGTAGCGCGATATCTAAGCCTGTTTGTGTTTCAACCTGATATGTATTGAAGGTATCTTCCCATTCTGGGGCGAGTTGCACGAGTGGGATTGTTCCGTCGTCTCTTTTCATTTCTGAAACCAATTGGAATCCTAATCGTTGACGCACGTGCTCACAAATGAGTTCAGGAGTGGTGGTGCGAAGACGGGCTTCGGCAATGGATTCCAGAATTAGGGGCATGTTGCGGATCGATACCCGTTCCTCAAGAAGGAGGCGCAAGACCGAGTGCAGGGTATCGATTGGTACCTTGTCGGGAACCAATTCATCCAACAGTTTCTTGTTGGCTTGTGCGCGGAACTCATCGCTGAGTTCTGTCATCTCTTTGAGCAAGCGCCGCAGGGATTTCAAAGTCATAAGGCGCGAGAAGTTCTGTTTAACGACTTCCAGCAAATGCGTGGCCAAAATCTCAGGAGGGGCGACGACTGTTGCTCCCATCAATGAGGCATCTTCTTGATTTTTCTCAGAGATCCAGCGAGCAGGCGCGCCATAGACAGGTTCAGTCACATCTTTACCTGCCGGCAAGGCTGCGTGATTATCTGGCATTAGGGCCAATACCATGTCTGGGCGAAGAGCTCCGCGTGCTTGCTCTACCCCTTGGATACGGATCAGGTAGCTACCAGGTTCTAATTCGGGTTCATCTGTTAGGCGAATTTCGGGTAAGATTAGACCAAAACTTGTCGCAACATGAGTTCGCATGTTTGCAATGCGCGCATCTAGGCCGGTTCCCGGGTCTAGAACCATGCTTACAAGGTCTGGTGCAAATTCGAGGTGGAGATCGTCGAGATCAAGGATATCACCCAGCGCTTTGGTTTTAACGGGCTCTTTGATTTCCTCAACTTTTGCGTCCAGTTCGCGTTTTGCTTCCTCAGCTTGTTTTTTATGCCCTGTGTAGCAAAGATATCCTAGGATTGCACCACCGGCCATGAAGGGTACGAATGGCAGGCCTGGGACCAATGCAAAGAGCGCCATCAAAACGCCCACTGCACCTAACGCGCCGGGATGTTTGCCAAGTTGTGAGGAAATCGCACCGTCGGTTGAGCCAGTTGCCCCGCCACGTGCCAATAACAAAGCTGCCGCAATTGAGATGATGACGGATGGAATTTGTGAAACTAAACCATCGCCAACTGTCAAAATAGCATAAGTTTCAAATGCTTGACCTGCAGGCATTCCATGGATCAGAATACCCATGATCAAACCCATGACTAAATTCATGAGAGTAATCAACAGGCCTGCAACGGCGTCGCCTTTTACAAATTTAGAAGCCCCATCCAAAGAACCAAAAAAGGTTGTCTCTAATAATTCGGTCTCGCGGCGTTCTCGTGCTGTGGGGTGATCGATGGCACCCGCAGACATATCCGAGTCAATGGCGAGCTGTTTACCTGGCATCCCATCAAGAGCAAAGCGCGCGCCAACTTCTGCCATACGGCCTGCGCCCTTGGTGATAACCATAAAGTTTACGATCAGCAGGACGGTGAAGACTACAAGTCCCAGAAAGACGCTACCGCCCATGACGAATTGGGCAAAACCTTGGATAACGTTACCTGCGGCATCGGTTCCAGTGTGGCCCTGACCGATGATCAGTTTCGTAGAGGAAACATTTAGCGACAAACGTAACATAAGAGAGCCAAGGAGGATCGTTGGGAACGATGAAAAATCCAAGGGCCGTTCAATAAAGAGCGTTATGGTGAAAATCAGGATAGCGAGTGCAAAAGACACCGCCAATCCAACATCCAATATCCAAGCAGGCATAGGTAAAATCATCATAACGATGATCGCCATGAGAGCCATTGCCAGAAGAATGGTGGGGCTAAAGATCTGTTGTAACGTAAATTTGGGCACTGTCAGCGTCTCTTATCTGAAGGCAATCAGGGATCGGGATGAAGATCCGTTCAATGGAACGAGGGAACCAAGATGCGAGTTGGTTAGGTTATTTTGTTGAGCTAAAAGAGGCGTGGGGCGATGCCCTGCCACAAGGGGACTAGGTCCGGTGAATGTTGTTCGCGACTGTAAGGTCTGTGTGCTTTTTACAGAGGCAAATTGTAGGTCAGGTGTGAGTTCCGAGCGAATGCGATCAAAACGGGCCATGTACTTGTCTGCGTATTTGGGCGTACGCGAATGAAACGCTCCGGCGGCTTTTGTCCAAGAGCCAAATTCGCCATAAAGATCAGATAAAAAGCGCGCCGCATAATGGGCATTCGCAGTAGGGTCGAACATCTCGTCAATCGATGCGAAGGCTTCGTGATGCCATTTGTAATTGATCTGAAAACAACCCACATCGAAGCTGCGAGCACCGCGATCGAAATGTTTCGCTACATAGCTGCGCGCTTCGACTTCGGTTTCGAACCATTTTCCCGTACCCTCCATATTAACTGTCCAAGGCCATGGAGTTAGACCGGATTTACCGCCTCGGCCTGTTTCGGTCCGTGTGATGGCACGTAAAACATCCACGGGGACATTCGAGTTTTGAGCTGCAATTTGTGCGGCATTATCACAAAGTGCGGCGATACGCTGAGGCCTCTCTACCGCGGGTGTCGAGGCAAATGACGTGGCAACGGTTAAAAATGGGGCGACACATATAGAAAACCCAGAGAGCAGCATTGCTACTGTCCCAAGCGGTTTTGCCAATTCGGTTGTGTGTAACCTTTGCATTCTGCCAGTCCCAAGTTCGGATTCTTCCTTACCCGAACCTAGACCTGGAGAATTTACAAAGTGTTATCATCAAATTTTAATGATCCCAACTGCGCCAATAAATCAAGGCGATAGGAGTATATCTTAGTTTCTATGAGGATCAGCAGTTACGAAGTAAGTTTTGATATTTGAATACCAACGATATGTGACGAGATGAGATTGGGATCAGTTGATATGAAAGTAACGATCTCTTCCCCGCAAGTGAGTGTCGTTTGACTATCATCGGTATTAAGAATTGCAGGGCCTAACTCGGCCCAATCTGACAGGTCAATGACACCGTTTTTGAAGTCTTCGATTATTTGTGGGCGTGCAGTACGTTTGAGAACGATCTTATTCTCACCGCTACCGACAATAACTCGGTTTGTACCTCCGTCGATGATGATCTTGTTATTGCCACCGCCAGTCGTAATCAAATTAATGCCTGCACCGGTGTATATTGTATCATTCCCTGACCCTCCAAAGATTGAGGCATTCCCCGCCCCTCCGTGTATGAGGTTTGTGCCAGCAATTGCATGGATGGTATCAGTCCCGTATCCGCCAAAAATTTGTCCGTCAGCTCCGCCGGCGCGTACCATATTTTGACCTGATCCAAGGTGAGCAACCAGATTGTCCGTTTGGGTTTCAATTGTATCGCCGCCAGGACCGCCAATCACTTCGAGGGTAAATCGTCGATGGCCTGCAAAGAAATAAACGCGATTGCCCTGGTCGTTGCACACAACACGAAAATGATTGACCCCGCCGCTGTTGTCGGAAGCAAAGAGGACCTCTTTAAAGCCCTCACTGACAGTTAGAGTTCCGTCTGACTTTAAGGTTGCGTGATGTTTCCGATATCCAGGTTCATTGGTGCCGGTAAGATCTCCAACCGAAATAACACCGTTTGTCGGAAGGTTTTCTGGCGGCTCGCCCCCTTCCAGAAGAGAGATATAATGCGCGGCTTGTGCAGGAGTATCAGGGGTAACAACAAGGACACCATAGTCCTTACATGTGTCGAGCAGTTCTTTGCGCAAGGCGTCGTATTGGGGGACTTTACCGGCCAAATTATTTGTTTGCCAAGGATCATCGATAAGGTTGTAGAATTCCGAGCTCCCATCTTGATAGATCGTGATCCGGTAATCGCCTTTGCGAATAGAGGCGCTACCGTGCCAGAATGTTGGTACGGCTCTCTCCGGTTCGCGATCGCCGCGCACGATGGGGCGCAGAGATTTCCCGACAGCGAGGTGTATGGGGCGCGCATTTGCATAATCTAGGATTGTTGGCCCCATATCGGCAAGAGCGACGGGGTCATGGATCGTTTGCGCAGAGGTGCTTGGGTCGTGAATAATAAATGGAACTTGGGTCGCCTCTTCCCATAGGGTAAATTTGCGGAAGCGGTTTTTATCTCCCATATGATACCCATGATCCGAGAACACGACGACGATTGTATTGTCAGCGTGTTTAGAGGCTTTTAATGCATCCCAGACTTCGCCAATGTGATGGTCGACGTGGCTTAGCGCAGAGAAATAGTTGCGGATAGATTGCTGCCAATAGGTGATATCAGCATCTGTATCCATATTCTCTTCCATGAATATTGCTGTGAATTCAGAAAGGTCAAAACCTTCTTTCCAGTCTTCAGGGCGGATAAAGTCAGCAATGTCGTACATGTCTTTGTATCGCATTGGTGTCTTGAACGGTGGATGTGGATGGTGAAACCCAACTTCACGATAGAACGGTTGGTCTTTGTCGTAGCTCTTTAGAAATTTCACAGCGTCAGCTGCTGATTTTGCATCGTAATAATCAGCGTCATCTTTAGGGTCCGTTGTTCCTACGCCACCGGTACGACCGCCTACCTTTTTGTGGGGCGCTTGCTTGTGTGGACCAAATCCGACGCGTGTCAGGCGGTGAGAATAAAGCGTTGCCTCGACTTCTCTGGGAAGAGGTTTGTAACCGTGATGAATTTTACCCGCAGAAGAGCAATAGTATCCGTCCTCTTTGAGCCGGTGCTGCCACATCTGATCTGGACGCAGCGTATCAAAAATACTTGTGTAATTGTCGAAAATACCCGTTTCATACGGAGACAATCCTGACATCGCACTGGCACGTGAGGGGCCGCATATTGGGATTTGACAATAGGCAGCTTTAAATGCAGCGCTCTGCGCACAAATTCTGTCTAGGTTAGGTGTCAATAAACGGGCGCCAAAGCTTGTGCGGAATCTCCAGAAAGAAAAACAATCGTCCATACCGATTAAAAGGATGTTTTTACGGTCGCTCATTTTATTGTTCCTTCAGGATCTTTACGCGTCCGGCAAGGGCATATCTGTGCAACATTTTCCCGGGAGACATGACACTCTTTTTGTGCCAAATTTCACGTAGGCTTCCACGATTGGCCGTATGGTCTTTGTGCCCATCTGAGGTCTTCCCCCAAGCGTAATTGAGCATCAGTGATGATCCAATAGGTGGCTTATCACACTGCAAGATAACTTGCTTTCCATGACATGTTACTGATGTAATTTGCGCGTCATTTTCGCAGCCAGAAAGCGAAAACCCATGCGGTCCATCGTCTAAATGCAAACGGGTGTAAGATGTGAAATCTACCGTTATTTTCGCATCTTTACAGGATGCAAACCGCATATAGGGGCATGTCCAGGGTTTGCCGCGCTGTACCGTAGTCAGGGCGAGGACAGCCAGTTCATCAACGTATAACTGATCTTCGGGCGTTAGGGTGGATGCGGTTTTTGGCATCAGCGCATAAGGGTAAAGCGGCGTGGGGACGATGAAATCTGTGCTGGGCATATCACGCTCTAATCGACCCTCAGCCAGTATCACCTCAGAGGTTCCGTCAGTGCGAGTGCCAGCGCTTTGGTTGACGATCATATGGGGGAATGAGGCCTGTCCGGTTGTCTTACAAACCTGTGTTCTAAAGGCTTTGGCAACACTGGCGTAATGGGCTTGCGCGGCATACTCTGTCGTTGACGGAGCACCTGACAAAAGCCGCATTGCAATACGATCAACAAAAAGGGTTTTACCCCAGTTGGACAGTTCACGTTTGGCTTCATCAAGGCGTGCCAGCAGGGTGTCAAAGAGACTTTGATCTTCCTGAGCTTCAGACAGGGTTATACTGGGCTGTGTTTCAGACAAAGCAACAATTGTCCGATAGGGGCGCGATGCATGTCGTTTATAGGTTTCTTGAATAACGCCCATGGTTTGAGCCGTGAGAGAGGGGCGTTGTCCCTGTAGTGTTTCATCGACAACGTGAAAGGCAAAATCTTCTATGATGTGTCGCTCGATTGGAGCGGTGCTACCGAAATCTAGTATTCCAATTGCAACTGGAGGTGTTTGAGCGAGAGTGATACCTTGGCGCTCCTCGAACCCCATTACCTCGCGCCGGTAACGGTCAGACATGTAGCGCAAGGTATCGTCCTCGCGTTCTGCCATCCATATATTGCCTGGGCCTTGAGACGATTTGGGTAGATCTGATGTGGAAAAATTTGTTTCTATGGGCGGAGACGTCACACTGACGACATCTTGTTCTTGGTTTAGGGCTTCGGCTTGGGGGGGGGTTGGCTCAATTGGACTTTTTTTTTGAAGATTACGGCGAAATGCGCTGACGAAATTTGGTATACGATGTTCTTTTCCACGCGCGTTTAGGTGGTCTTCTATAGATTTACGGTACAGGTAAATCGTTTTACGGCTGCGAATGTCTTGGTAGAATTTTTCAGGTGTCAAACTGCCCGTGACCATACATAACATCATTGGTTTCAGCAGGTCCATGCGTCGTAAAAGGACCGCGGATTTATGGCCAAAACCAAAGGCTTTTAAGTGCGTTATATTTTCTTGAGGCAAGCGTAGGATATGCTGTTTGTCAGGGATCAAGAATGGGTCATAAAGCGCGTATATTTTTGCTGCGGTGCCTGTGTGTTCTGCAGCATCTGAGAATGGTAGCCTCCAGTCTTGATTTTGTGCTTTACGAAACCGTTGTTCCCAAGGGACTAATTGGGGATCTAGACTACTTTGCGGACTGAGAGCCGCGACGGTCGCACCGGGAGCAAGCGCGCTAAAGGTCAATGCGGCAAACCCGCCCATTGATGTCCCAATCATTGCCACCTTGTCAAAGCGCTTGAAAAAGCCCTGTGTGCGCAAATTTTCAAGAAAGTCGATAAGTTTAGGATCCCGGTACCAAGACGGGCCACGTGAATATATGCCCAAGTGGCTCCACCCTTGCTCGCGGATGAATTTCCCTGCCCAGGGTTCGATATCTGGATGAGGATAACCGGCATCGGAAAGGTTATCAAAAGACACCACCAGTTGCTGTGTCCCGCGGTCGACAAATGATGCGGCGTGATATCCGAATTTGTAGTAGAAACCATCCTGTGGTCCTGCTGGGAAAATTTCCATATACCAGCTGGGACTTTTCTCATGAGATGAGTTGTCTTCGGATGACTGATCCACCGTATATCCTCGTTCTAAATCTTGTCAAAGGCGGGTAAAACGTCTGAAATAGACGACGTCGGCCGTTGTATGTCTTTGTTGCGTCTCATTGGGTGTAGCAAGTCTTGCGACTTAGTGAAATATATTCGCGCGTTATGGCTGAGTTTCGACAGTGTGATGAATTCTCTTATGTCGACTTGATATGTACCTGTGATTGATAAGCTAGATATTCACGGTAATAGATTCTAATTGTTTTCAAAATATTTGAGTATCGTAAAGCAAGTGTAGTCAGATTAGACATGTTTAGGCAGATGTCGTGATTTGTGACGGTGGTTAGGACTGAAATGAAAGATAAACTGGGCGATCAATGGCGCGATAACTTTCGTGACGCCGCTGGAGAGAACGGTTTTTTTGAGGAACTGGGTACGCAGCACCGCGCTTTGTTCGTTCCTCAAGGTCCGACACTTGTTGTGTCATTTGAAAATTTGGACGATGCACGTCAAAATCCTGATAATCGCTTGCCTTGGGGGATGGATTTCATGGCCTCTCGAGGATGGTCCGCCTTAGGAATGATGGCGCATGGGTGGACATGGTATCGCGATCCTGCTGTTTATGAATTTTTTGACAGACTACGCGACGAAAAATTCTTTGATCAATTTGAACGCGTCGTATTTTACGGAACCTCTATGGGAGGATATGCCGCGACGGCTTTTGCAGCGGCGTGCCCGGGAGCAGATGTGGTCGCGGTAAGTCCACAAGCGACATTAAGTCGTGACATCACCGTAGGCTGGGAGAGTCGTTTTCGCCGTGCGTGGATCAGAGATTTCGACGGTCCTTATGGATATGGTCCGGAGGGCATTTTAAACAGTAGGAAGACTAAAATTTTCTACGATCCTACAATTGCAGTCGATTCAATGCATGTGTCTCTTTACCGTGGTGAAAATGTTGAAAAATATGCTTGTCGACATTACGGTCATGGCATGTTGACTACATGGCGGCACATGGGGGTGCTGAGTAAAATAATCTCAGGATGTATCAATGATACGGTCACGCGGCATGATATCTTTTGTCTTCTTCGTGAGCGACGCCTAACCCCATTTTACCAAAAGCGACTGTTGAGTTACTTGCTCACATTAAATCGGCCGCATTTGGTCGCGCAGTACTGCCAAGCGGTAATCGATTCCTGCGCACCCCAAAGGCGTCCAAAATTTAAAGGCGCATTAAATCAGGCTAAGGCTATCATAAATAATAAAAAATAATACGATAGCTCGCTTTTCGCTTAAAGTTGAAGACGCGTTTCCAGCCGCGTGATAGATATACCGTATGAGATATCCTTAATCATTTGAGGACGGATATAATGTCATGCTTACCGCTTCTGAAATGCGATCATCACCAAAGCTAACAAGCTAGATCCAACCATCAGCATCAATGATACTGCATTTAGCAGCGGCGTCGACCCTTCCTTTAACCGCTCAAACATAGAAATTGTCAGCGGCGCGTCAGACCCGACTAACATCAGTGTCGTATTGAAGTTTTCAAAGCTCATCAAAAAAGCGACCACGAATGCGCCTACCAAAGCAGGGGCGAGATAAGGAATGGTAACTGTTCGAACAGCCGTCAATTGAGACGCACCTAGGTTTAACGCAGCTTCTTCTAAAGTATGATCAAAGCTTTTTAGGCGGGCTGACACTACGAGTGTTGCAATCGTTGCTACGAAAGAAAACTGTCCCAAAACAACAAGCGCAATGCCCGGGCGTAGTATACCAATGTCGATCTGCATCAGATCCCAGGCGCCATTTGCCATATACGAGGCGAAGACCAGTATTGAGATCCCCAGTACAATACCGGGAATAACAAGCGGTAAGATCATCAATACATAAAGCGCATTCTTGCCTCGAAATTCGTAACGATTAAAGAGAAAGGCATTGGTCGTACCAATTGAAACTGCAAGTGCAGATACACAAACGCCAACGAATACAGATGTACCAATAGCACTGAGAATGGAGCGTTCGTGAAATACGCCAATTTTGGGGTGCGTGTCGCCAAAAAACCAATCCCAAGTGAAGCCTTGCCAAGGTAAGGACGGAAACTGGCTGTCATTGAATGCAAATACGACAACAACAATCAATGGCAGAGCAAGGTATAGAAAAAACATCGCAATATAGGCGTTGTAAATCCAGTCTACGGCTCGATTGCGAGGAATAGTAGGTATCATTGCTTATCCCATCGTTTTCGCGAGTGTTTGTCCAGAAAGGCGCAAGGCGCCCCACACAATCACCGATGAAAGAAATAAAAGTAGGAAGGCGAATGCCGCGCCGAGTTCCCAATTGAAGCGCACGATAAACTGGGTATAGACCAGCTCTGTGAACCACAGGCTCTCTTTTCCACCGAGCATAATGGGGGTCAGGTAATTGCCCAGGGAGAGCATAAAGACGACGATACAGCCTGACACAATACCAGGCATGGCATGTGGAATAACGATTTCGCGCAAAATGGAAGGGGTGGTGCCGCCCAAATCGTAACCCGCTTCAATCACTGAATCATCCAAGCTATCCAGAGTCGTGACAAGTGGCACGACCATAAACAGCATAGATGTATAGACTAGGCCAACCATAATTGCAGCGTCGTTGTATAACATTTCAACCGGTCCAGCGGCTAAACCTATCCATTGAAGCAAGGAAGAAACGACGCCGGTTTCGCGTAATAAAATCATCCAGCCAAATGTCCGGACAAGTTCAGACACCCAAAATGGAATGAGGCACAGAAGAAATAAGACTGACTTCGTGCGACCTTGGGCCATTTTAGCGATGTAATATGCCACCGGAAAGCCGATCAAAAACGTCAATACCGTCGCTAGAATTGACATCACAGCCGTGCGTAGGAATGTCATCAGATAAAGAGGTTCTTCGATAAATGTTCCATAATTGGCGAGGCTTGTCTCGTATTGGCGCACGCCCACACGTTCTTGCAAGGATAACATCGCGAGATTTATGTGAGGGATAATGATTAGTAAAACAAGCCAGAGCACGAGCGGTGCGATTAGAAGATAAAACCCGAAATTGCGGTTCGCAGACATCGTCAATTCCTCTCGGTAAATGCGGTGCTTTGGCCTTGAGACCAGCCCACATGGGCAGAATCGCCTTGTGCCCAAGTGCTGATGCCTCCGGCTTGCGGCATCGTTACTTCGATGATGTCTCCGCCGTCATCGGGACGCACGAGCAGGCGACTTGCAGCGCCGTTGAATAAGATCTGTTCGACCTTGCCCATTAAAGCATTGTCTTTGTTATTGAATTCTTTGTCATCTTTACTGATCAAAATGGATTCAGGCCGGACAAAGACTGCAGCCTTCGCCCCTTTGGTCAAAGTTTGATCTGTCGTGAAGGATCGTATGAGCCCGCCGTTGGTTGCCTTGATTTCAACGTGATTACCCTCACGGCGGACAACCTGACCTGTCCAACGGTTACTGTCGCCCACAAAGCCCGCGGCAAATGCAGTCTTGGGGTGGTGGTATAATTCTTGTGCAGAAGCGACTTGTTCAAAACGGCCAGCATTCATAACTGCAATATTATCTGACATGACCAGAGCTTCGCTTTGGTCGTGGGTGATATAGAGAAATGTTGTATCAAACGCAGCCTGAAGCGTCTTCAGCTCGATTTTCATTTGTTCACGCAATTTGAGATCTAGTGCACCCAACGGTTCGTCCAACAATAGAACGTCTGGTTCCAGGACCATACAGCGCGCAATTGCAATACGTTGTTTTTGGCCGCCGGAAAGTTCATCAACTGCACGACTGCCGAT
Organism: uncultured Paracoccaceae bacterium; assembly: GCA_947499635.1. Taxonomy (GTDB): domain Bacteria; phylum Pseudomonadota; class Alphaproteobacteria; order Rhodobacterales; family Rhodobacteraceae; genus Epibacterium. The sequence continues at coordinate 15,106 of CANMPD010000017.1, forward strand.
CCCGGGCAGCCCGATACGCTCTAGGGCTTCTTCAACCTTGCGATCAATCATGGATTTTTCCATGCGTCGACGGCGTAATCCATAACCGATATTTTCAGCAATATTCATTGTTGGAAAGAGAGCCAGATGCTGGAATACCATGTTCACGGGCCTCTTGTTTGGAGGCACATTGAGAACCGATTTTCCCTTAATTTTGATGTCTCCCGAAGTTGGTTCCTGAAAACCCGCGATCATACGCATGATTGTCGTTTTACCACAGCCAGAAGGTCCGAGGATTGAGAAGAAGGAACCTGCGGGTACTTCAAAATTTACATTTTGGACTGCAACGACTTCATCGTATTTTTTGGTCAGCTCAGTGCACTGAAGATCGGGCGACGCCATTTTTTTTCCTTTTTGAATAATGGCCACGCATTTGGGTGCGTGGCCAAATATTGTGCGTTTAGCCGGCGGCGTTGACGCGATCTAACACGCTGCCTTCGATAACTTCCAAACCAGCAGGTACTGGCGGGTACCAACGAATGTTATCAATGGCTTCTTGTGGGAAGCTGGCCTGGTAGCGAGCTTTCAAGTCATCAGAGGCAAAGGCATCTGCGCCTTGAGACGCGGTGAAGTTACCTGCCTGTGCTGTGATCATCGCCGCAATTTCTGGACGCATTACAAAATTGATCCAGTCATAGGCTGCTTCATCAGCTTGGCCTCGTGCAGGTAGAACAAATGTATCGATCCAGCCAAGTGCCCCTGATGCAGGTGCAACAAATGTTACGTTTTCTATTTCACTGTTCAATTTCCAGCCACCGGTATCCCATGCCATGGATGCCACAACTTCACCGGACCGGATCAGGTTCATCAGTTCATCGCCGCCATTCCAATAGGTTTTGACGTTGGACTTGCAGCTAATCAGCTCTTGTTCAACTTGACCCATGATTTCGGTATATGCTGCCTCGTCACCGTACGCCGCAAATGGGTCAAGGCCCATCGCGAATGCAAAGCCGATCAATGTGGGGCGGCGTAAACGATAGGAGACGCGCCCTGCAAATTCATCCGAACATAGGTCTGTATAATCTGCGACAGCGCCTGCAATTTTTGTATCTACGACCAGACCAGAAGTCCCCCAAATGTGAGGTACACCGTAAACTTCACCTTCGACGGTTGTGTTCGCTTGTGTGGCTGACAACATCGACGCAATGAACTGGCTGCTGTCAATTTTGGAAAGATCAATTGGCTTGTAGATGCCAAATTCGGTCTGCGGGCCTGCAATCCGGTCTTGGCTTGGTTGAGCAAGATCGAACCCACCGCCGCCTGTTGCTCTGAGCTTAGCGATCATTTCTTCGTTGTTTGACGGAGTGACTTCGACAGTGTGTCCTGTCTCTGCTTCGAACAGTTCGATTACATTATCTGGTGCGTAGCCACCCCAAGTCAAAAGGCGCAAGGTGTCTGCTTGTGCTGCATGGCCAGCGGTTAAGGCCAAAACCAAGGCTGTTGCGGTTGTTGATTTCATATTCATCTTTTTTCCTCTGTTGGTTAATTGTCTTTATAAGTCTTGGCTTTTGTCTCTATTCCGAAGCCTAATTTTATGAAGCTAGCCTTTTTCCAAGAATGCGTCATTTTTTTCGACTGGTGGATAAACTGCCCTTGAGAGAACACTGGTGGTCACAGGGTTGTACGCCATCAGTACATTTATCCATAATTGCACATTCATCAGAACTTGGTGGTATATGGCTTGGATTTTACGTTCGCTTGCCTGCGAAAGCTGTAATTTGTCAACGTGAATTTGATATGACATGGATATCGGTCTTGCGGAAAGCACTTCATCGCTGGAAGCGATATGAATGACCTCTTCTGCAAGGTCATTACTTTTCTGAATTGCTTCGTTATTCATTTTTGTCTGATCAGGGCATGCGAGGTTAATTTGAGATCACGGACGGGCACGTGGATAGCCCCGACAGTAGGCAAAAACATCGGGAAGATCGCATTACACAAAGCAAATACTCTAAGCAAAAGATATCGTTTCAGGATCTGCCGCTGTTGTTTTACGCGTGCCTCTCCACCGATTAAATGTACCACGTCTGCTACACTGTCCTTCGTTGAATACGCTAATAGGGTTAGTCGTAAAGCTACATAATGCAACAGGTATTGAGATTGGTTCTTTTATAACATTATATTATATTAATATATGAAGCCGTTATTTTGAAGGAAAATCAATGAGGCAACCACACTCTCTTCGCCAACTTGAAGCGCTTCATGCTATTTCGCAAAAAGGCACTGTCTCACGTGCTGCCGAAGAATTGGGCATTTCGCAGCCAGCAACCAGTCGATTGCTTGCAGATCTCTCTGCTGAATTGGGGTTTACACTTTATCATCGTCAGGATGGAAGAATTATTCTTACACAAGAAGCGCGGTATTTGTTGCCAGAGATCGCCAGAGTCCTTGAATCTATGCGATATATCTCGGAGCTTGGGCGCGATATTCCACGACGCCAAGCGGGGCATTTGCGAATAGCCTGTTTACCGGGTTTCGCAACAACGCATTTGCCTGAACTTGTTTCCAAGTTCTTGGAAAATCGCTCTGATGTAACTGTTACGATTGAACCTGACCGTCCTGAACGCATTTTAGAATGGATCATAGGGGAACAATACGACTGTGCTATTACAGACGGATTTGAAGAGCACCCCGCCGTCGAAAGTCGGAAAATCGCAGTGCGTTCTGTATGTATCTTCCCGAAAGGCCACCGGTTCGAAGCGCTTGGGGAAATTACTCCATCAGACCTAGATGGTGAGAGGATGATCCATGATCGAAAAGACAGCCCGTTTTATCGTGCTGTTGCGGATGCCTTTGTCGCTTCAGGTAAAGCGTTTAAGCCATTGGTTGAGACACGGCAATTTACATGCGCATGTGAATTGGTCAGCCACGGTACAGGAGTCTCGATTGTAAGTGAGCTTGATGCACGCAATTATGAATTCCGTGGGGTATCTTTTCGCCCATTCTTGCCGAACGTGCCGCACCAATTGTCTCTTTTACGTCCCATTCATAAGCCATCTTCGATGCTAACCCTCGAATTTTTATCTATGTTCGAGGACAGTCTTTCTGAATTGCGGACTGAGTGAATGCTGATCGTTATTTAGGGCGAGATCTGTACCTAAAATTTGAATACGAAAAAAGGGCTGCCCCGATGAGCAGCCCTTTTCCATTTAGACTATCAATCTTATTGAAGTCTTATGCTTTTTTACGACGACGCATCGCAGCTGTTCCGCCCAGTGCTGTCAACAGCAGAAGACCTGCTGCAGGTACTGGAACTGGCGCAGGAGCTTCAGTCAAGAAAGATACTGTGTATGAGATTGGGTTCAACGCGTCTGGTGCTGTGTTGAACAATACGCTGAAAGTATCACCAGCAGAGAATTCTGTCACGCCTTCAACGCCAGCAGCACCAAAGCTTGATGTACCTGTTGTCAGGATGAAACCGAATGTTGATTCTTCATCAAGCGGATCAGTGATTTCGTAAGTTGTGTTTTCAATGTCTGTACCAGAACTTGTACCAGATGCAGTCAATGAGAAGCCATTGATGCTGAAATCTTCAAGTACGGTAAAGTTGAAGTTGCCGCCGCTTTGGCCGGCAGATGTCGTGCCGCTAAAGCTGTAGCCTACGTCCGCGGAAAGGTCAGCATCTTGTGTGAAAACTGTGGCAGCAGAAGCTGCAAATGGCATGATCGCAATAGCGGCTGTTGCCGCAGCTGTTTTGAAATAGTTCATAATCCAGATACCTAGTTACATGATTAACGCCCACAATGGTGAGCCTTTCTGTGATAGTATTTGGAGGTATAGAGATATCTTAATTTATATTAAAGATATAATTACAGTTATTAACACGATTATAGCGAGGCTTGTCGCTTTGCGGCAGATTATCCCGTAAAATAGCACTCTTAGGCTATGGATATAAGTGCTGAATTTGTACGCTAGGAGGTTATAAGCTCTCCTTTTACGGTACTTGCGTCGATATGTTTAAACCCTTGCGATCTATGAAGGAAAGCCATTTGTCGAATCGATAGACTTCTGGTTTTGCCGTCTCGTTCGCGGTGTGTTTATATTAACCAAGATTATATGTCACGAGGTCCCTAGGTATTTCAAAGGGAGTGTTAAGATGCAGATATTTTGGTTAATAGCGGATCGGATAATTTTCTGTGTGTGAGGGTTTAAGTCGTGTGATTGGAGAAGTTTTAATCACCACGGCAGTGGTCATAAGTGTCGTAATCTGTCTCAGTAGCTGACTGTGACTTTCAGTGTTCCATACTTGGTGAAAAAAACTACAGGGCGGATATTGCAATTCTCGCCAAATAAAGTCGTTTTTTTGTGCAAGCAGGGTCGAAAGTAGTGGAATCGTAGAATAGCTCTTCGATATTGACCAGTTGGTCAATTAAAGTGTTATCTGAAGAATAATTTCGGGGATGACACAATGACAAAAGCAACACACTTCAGCCGCCGTCACTTTATGGCGACCACTGCGACGGCGACGCTCATGCTAACCTCTGGACGTGCAATTGCGGCTGAGCCAATTAAGACTGCGGGCATTTACACAGTACCGGTTGAGCAACAATGGGTGAGCCGTATCCATAAGGCAGCATTAACGGCGCAAGCACGTGGAGACATTTCTTATACGTTCTCAGAAAATGTGAGTAACACAGACTATGCTCGGGTCCTGCGGGAATACGCAGAAGCTGGGAATAAGCTGATTATTGGCGAGGTCTTTGGTGCTGAACAGGAGGCACGAGAGGTCGCGGCAGAGTATCCAGACGTTGCATTCCTTATGGGGTCCAGCTTTAAAGAGGATGCTGCGCTCGCAAATTTCTCGGTCTTTGATAACTATATCCAAGATGCTTCTTATTTATCAGGTATCATTGCAGGTGCGATGACGAAATCTGGTAATATCGGCATGGTTGGTGGGTTTCCGATCCCAGAGGTGAACCGTTTGATGCATGCGTTTATGGCTGGCGCTGCTGAGATGAACCCGGATATTAAATTCCAGGTCAGCTTTATCGGAAGCTGGTTCGATCCGCCTAAAGCCAAAGAGACAGCATTTGCAATGATCGAGAATGGTGCAGACATGCTGTACGCAGAGCGTTTTGGTGTTTCAGACGCGGCCAAAGAAAAGGGCGTGCTGGCGATCGGCAATGTGATCGATACACAATCGGATTACCCTGAAACTGTTGTGGCATCGGCGATTTGGCATTTTGAACCGACACTGGATAAGGCGATTGCCGAAGTGCAGGCAGGTAGCTTTAAAGCTGCGGATTACGGACTGTATTCCTTCATGAAAGAAGGTGGAACGTCACTTGCGCCACTGGGAACATTTGAAGGTAAAGTTCCTGTTGCGGCGATGGAATTGGTGACCAAGCGCACTGCTGAAATCCAGTCAGGCGATTTTACTGTCATTATTAATGACGATGAACCAAAGTCGTCCTAGGTCGATATGACAAAAGACGCGACTGAGGTTCTTCGCCTAAACCGCATCACTAAACGATTTGGAAAACTGACCGCTAATGATGCGGTTAGTTTTTCTTTGAATCAAGGTGAAGTGGTGGCTTTGCTTGGCGAGAATGGCGCGGGTAAAACCACGCTAATGAATATTTTGTTCGGCCAATATACAGCTGACGATGGCACCGTTGAAGTGTTTGGTGAGACTTTACCAGCCGGCAATTCGCGCGCCGCATTAGATGCGGGTGTTGGCATGGTGCATCAGCACTTCACGCTGGCCGATAATATGACGGTGCAAGAAAATATTACGCTTGGCGTGAGATCGCTATTCAGTGCCAGCTTGGATAGAGGGGCGGCACGTGCGCGGATTGTAGAGTTGTCCGAAACCTTTCAACTGGCGGTGTCGCCTGAGGCGCGTGTTGGAAACCTAACTGTAGGCGAACGCCAACGTGTGGAGATCCTCAAGGCGCTGTACCGCGATGTCCGTATTTTGATTTTAGACGAGCCAACAGCGGTTTTGACCCCACAAGAGGTGGATGACCTATTTGTTACGCTTAAACAGGCCGTAGCGAACGGTCTGTCGATCATTTTTATCTCTCACAAACTACATGAAGTTATGGCAATTGCCGATCGTGTTGTTGTTCTACGACATGGTAAGTTGTCTGGAAGCGCACGTGTGCAGGACACTGATACCACCTCTTTGGCAGCTATGATGATGGGCACGGACGCTGTGCCGCCCGTGATAGCGACAAGCGCAGCGGGAGAGGCTTTGTTCGAGCTCAAAGAGGTATCGACACCGAATATTGGCACTGCTCCTGGTTTGAAATCGGTGTCGTTGGCATTGAGGGCGAACCAAATTATTGGCTTGGCTGGCGTGTCAGGAAATGGACAAGCCGCATTGGCGGATGTGGTTGGCGGATTACGTATGCCGGCCCAAGGGCATGTTTTACTTGGCAGCGAGGTTTTGGAAAAATGGACTCCACGTGTGGCTGTTCAAAATGGCGTTGCTCGTATTCCTGAAGATCGTCACAAAACCGGAACTATTGCGGATTTTGACCTGACCGAGAATGCAATTCTAGAACAATATAGTACTGCACCCTTTAGCAAAAAGGGGTGGTTGAATTGGCGTAAAGCGCGCGCATTTGCGGATGGAATTATAGAGAAGTATGATGTGCGTTGCCCTGGTGCAGGCACCCGTATTCGATTGTTGTCTGGGGGGAATATGCAAAAGCTCATCTTAGGGCGCGTGTTAGAGGCCGAGCCCCAGATTGTTTTGGCCAACCAACCCGTCCGAGGGCTTGATATCGGTGCCGTGAACTATGTGCATAGTCAATTATTAGAGGCGCGTGACCGTGGTGCGTCTGTGTTGTTGATCTCTGAGGATCTTGACGAGATTATGACCTTGTCTGATGTTATTTATGTGATTGCAGATGGTCGCTTGTCACCGGCATTTACCCGCGGAGAGATGACTCCAGCAGAGCTGGGAATTTGGATGGCTGGCCAAGGGGATAGTCCCAAGGAAGTGTCCTATGCGTCTTGAAGCTATCACACAGCCATCATTGCTGCGTAAAATGGTGCCGCCTATCCTTGCATTGATAACAACTGTTATTTTTGCGTCGTTTCTTGCCATGATCGCGGGAGCGAACCCTTTATCCGTGTTGGGGTTGATCCTAAAGGGGGCGTTTGGATCTCAGTTCGCCATTCTCGAAACGCTCAACCGAGCCACCCCGTTGATCTTTACAGGGCTTGCCGCCGCCGTCGCCTTTCGTGCCAAATTTTGGAACATCGGAGCTGAAGCGCAGCTATATGCAGGTGCGCTGATCACTGTTGTGTTGGGCACCGGTGTCTTGCCATGGCCAAGTTTTACGATCTTACCTACGCTTGCTTTAGTGTCCATTCTTGCGGGTGCAGTGCTTTTGTTAGCCCCTGCTTTGCTGAAAACTCGCTTTGGTGTGGACGAGGTTGTGACGACGTTATTGTTTAATTTTATCTTCCTGTTGTTTATTTCTATGTTGTTGGAAGGACCGCTCAAAGATCCGATGGGTATGGGTTGGCCAAAGTCTGCGCGATTGATCGCCGAGGCGCGCTTGCCCCGTCTTGTTGATGGGTTGCGGCTGCATTGGGGGTTTGCTTTGGCGGTTCTGTCTGCGATCGGAATTTGGGTTATCCAAACCCGCAGTACACTGGGTTATGAAATGCGTGCTGTCGGCTTGAACAAAGAGGCTGCGGCTTTTGCAGGTATTTCCGTTAATACAGTACTCGTCAAAACCGCATTGCTATCCGGTGGCTTGGCTGCATTGGCGGGGTTCTCTGAGGTTGCGGGATTAAAGGGCAGTCTGACGCTCGATCTGTCGCCGGGCTTTGGCTACACAGGGATTATTGTCGCAATGCTTGCTTTGCTTAACCCGCTTGGGGTGATCATTGCCGCCTTGTTTGTGGCAGGTATCTTTGTGGGGGCCGATAGCATGAGCCGCGCGGCTGATGTTCCCACCTATCTAGCAGATATCATGCTTGCAACGGCGCTTTTATTGATGGTCCTCGCCATTATGTTGACCCGTTTTCGCGTCGTAAGGGACTAAGTATGGAAATCATCGATATTCTGTTCACCGCCAGTTTTTGGGCCGCCGCGATCCGCATTGCCAGTCCGTTGATCTTTGCCACATTGGGAGAGCTTATCTGTGAACGTGCAGGCGTTTTGAACCTTGGAATCGAAGGTATCATGGTGGCGGGTGCTTTTGCTGGGTGGATGGCAGTTTATTCCGGTACAGACCTTTGGACGGGTGTTGCGATTGCTATGTTTGTGGGGATGGCATTTGGTTTGTTACATAGCCTACTTACGGTGCCGTTTGGATTGTCGCAGCATGTTGTTGGGTTAGGAGTGACATTGCTTGCAACATCGTCGACCTATTATGCCTACCGGCTTGCTCTACCAGAGGTCACGAGCCCCCCAAAGATCGACGCTTTTCAACCTCTCGAAATTCCCTTGTTGTCGGAAATACCCCTCTTAGGCGGAGCGCTATTTTCGCAAACACCTTTCACTTATCTTGCGTTTATCTTGGTCTTGGTTGTGTCTGTGGTTCTGTATCGTACACCTCTTGGTCTTGCGTTACGCGCTGCAGGTGAGAACCCAGCAGCTGTGGCGGCGCAGGGATTACCTGTTACTGGTCTGCGTATGGGAGCTGTCATTATGGGCAGTGGTTTGATGGCGATGGGCGGGGCTTTTTTAACGATGTCTGCCTTTGATAGTTTCTTTTTTGAAATGGTGAATGGCCGGGGTTGGATATGTATTGCGCTTGTTGTTTTCGGAGCATGGCGACCGGGTAAAGCCCTGATGGGGGCTGTGCTTTTTGCGGCCTTTGATGCCCTACAAATCCGTGTCCAGCAAACCAGTTTTGGTGCAGAAATCCCCTATCAGATATTTCTGATGATGCCCTATATCCTCTCCATCCTTGCCCTTGTGATGGTATCGCGCCGGGCGGAAGTTCCTGCCGCCTTGATGGTGCCATTTAATAAAGGAGAACGCTGATGTTTGATTTAATCGTAAAGGGCGGGACTCTGCCCGATGGTCAGGTCACGGATATTGGTATTCAGGGTGGTAAGATTACAGCGATGGAAGCGCTGGGCAGTGCTCAAGCCAAGCGCGTTGTCGACGCGACCGGGGATCTTGTTAGCCCGCCTTTTGTGGATCCGCATTTCCATATGGATGCCACCTTGTCCTACGGCTTGCCACGTATCAATGCCTCTGGAACACTTCTGGAGGGGATCGGACTGTGGGGCGAACTAAAGCAGGTCATGACCCAGGATGAGGTTGTAGAGCGCGCGCTGACATATTGCGATTGGGCGACGAGCATGGGGCTTTTGGCCATTCGCAGCCATGTTGATACCTGCGATGATCGACTTTTGGGAGTCGAGGCTTTGTTGCATGTGCGCGAGCAGGTCAAAGATTATATTGATCTGCAATTGGTCGCGTTTCCACAGGATGGATTTTATCGTGACCCAACGGCGCGTGACAATACATTACGTGCGTTAGATATGGGCGTCGATGTTGTCGGCGGTATACCACATTTTGAACGCACAATGGCAGATGGCAAGGCTTCTGTCAGGGAACTTTGCGAGATTGCGGCCCAGCGTGGCTTGCAGGTGGATTTACATTGCGATGAAACTGATGATCCACAGTCACGTCATATCGAAACGTTAGCCTTTGAAACCCAGCGTTTAGGATTGCAGGGACGGGTTGCTGGGTCTCATCTGACGTCGATGCATTCGATGGACAATTACTATGTGTCCAAGCTGTTGCCTTTGATCGCTGAGGCCGAGATCAATGCGATTCCAAATCCATTGATCAATATCGTTTTGCAGGGACGGCACGATACCTATCCAAAGCGGCGCGGTTTGACGCGCGTCAAGGAGATGCTGGCACATGGTATTAACGTTGGCTGGGGGCAGGATTGCGTGCTTGACCCATGGTATTCGCTTGGCACGGCTGACATGCTGGATGTGGCCTTTATGGGGCTGCACGTTGCGCAGATGACCAGCCCTCAAGAGATGCGAACCTGTTTTGACATGGTCACAACAAACAACGCAAAAACAATGGGTCTAGACGATTATGGGCTGTATGTCGGTGCGAAAGCATCCCTTGTTATCTTGGATGCAAACGATCCAGTTGAAGCGTTGCGCCTGCGGGCCACTAGACTTTGCGTCATCGCCAATGGCCGCGTGGTCAGTCAAACGCCACGTGCGGATGCGACGCTTTCTCTGGAGGGGCGACCGGAACGGTCGCGCAGACGGCATAGACCTCACACAGCGTGAATTAGCGCAGCATCATATGATCTAGATTGGTGCGTATGGCAGGCCACTCGGCAGCCGTGATAGAATAAACGGCAGTATCGCGTAGGGTGCCGTTTGGCATGATGGAATGCGCACGCAGTATGCCATCCAGCTGCGCGCCGAGACGCTCAATTGCAGCTCTGCTTTGACGGTTCAGCCGATGAGTGCGAAACTCAACGGCAATTGCGTTCTTGTCTTCAAAGGCATGTTGCAACAACAAACGTTTGCAGGCGGTGTTTAACCCTGTGCGCTGAACGGATTTACGATACCATGTTGAACCGATTTCGACACGTCGGTTTTTATGGTCAATGTTCATATAGGTTGTCATTCCCACCGCTTGCCCAGCTGGTGATATGATCGCAAAAGGCACCATCGTGCCTGCATCACGTAAGCCAAGGCGACGCTCTATCTCGGCGGGGATCTCTGCAGCACGAGGCACGGATGTGTACCAGAGTTGATGTAGTGCGCCATCATCAGCGGCACTGATGAGGTCTGACGCGTGATCCTGTGATAGAGGCGCGAGCGTGCATTGGGCACTGGTCAACGCCTGAGATGTCATCCACATAAGCATAGCCCTTTGATTATGATATATATAGTCTGCAAAATAGGCGGCCCCAACGAAAGAGCCGCCTTTGATGAATTGGATGAAACCAACCTTTGATCTATGCTCGATATTTTAACCAAAGACGGTTGTCAGCGCCTTATCAACCGCATCCGTGATCTGATCAACATCTTCAGCCGTGATGATGAGGGCAGGGCTGAAACACAGCGTATTGTTTCGATCAGGGACCGAACGGTTGGTTACACCAATCAGAACACCGTGATTGCCTGCTTCACTAACGACCTTTTGTGCCAGAGCTTCGTCTACGGGATCGCGGGTGTCGCGGTCTGTGACCAATTCGAGCCCAAGAAACAAACCTTTGCCGCGTACATCACCTATAACCGTATGTTTTTCTTTGAGCGCGTGCAGGTTTTTCATCATACGCTCGCCCATGATGGTGCAGTTCTCGAGAAGATTTTCGTCTTCGATGATGCGCATATTTTCTAACGCAGCCGCTGGACCCGCTGTGCAGCCCCCAAACGTAGAGATATCACGGAAGTAGTTCATTGGATCCGAGGCATCGTCTTTGAACATGTCAAAGACTTCTTCAGTGGTGACCATACAAGCAATCGCCGCGTAACCTGATGCCACACCTTTGGCCATAGTCACAAAATCAGGCTTGATACCATAATGCTGGTAACCGAACCATTTGCCGGTGCGGCCAACGCCACAAACCACTTCATCGATATGCAGCAGGATGTCATATTTCTTGCAGATTTCTTGTACGCGTTCCCAATAACCTTCGGGGGGCGTAATGACGCCACCTCCTGCTGTCACGGGTTCAAGGCATAGGGCGCCAACGGTTTCTGGACCCTCACGCAGGATAACATCTTCGATTAGATTTGCCGCTGCAATACCGAATTCACGCCCCGAAAGATGCTCAAGACCCAACTCGTGTTTGCGGTACTCCATACAATGGGGAACGGAGATGAAATCGGGTGCAAATGGGCCGTATTGCGCGTTGCGTTCGTGCTGGCCGCCAGCAGACAGTGCCGCAATGGTGGAGCCGTGGTAGTCGCGATCACGATACAGGATCTTAGTTTTCACGCCGCCGTACTTTTTGTGAGCGATCTGGCGGATCATCTTAAACGCTTTTTCGTTCGCTTCAGAGCCGGAACTGACATAGTAAACACGGCTCATACCAGGCATTTTTTCGATCAGTTTTTCCGCATATATTGCGCCAGGAATGGACCCTGCAGCCTGCGCGAAATAGTTCACTTTCATCAGTTGGTCATAGATCGCTTTAGCGATACTTTCACGGCCGTAGCCAACGTTAACGGTCCAAACCGCACCGGACACGGCATCTAGCCACTCTTTTCCGTTCTGATCCCAAACACGCATACCTTTGCCTTCGACGATAATACGCGGATCTGAGGTTTCAAATGGCTTGTGCTGCACTAGGTGATGCCAGACGTGAGCTTTGTCTGCTGCAATAACGTGGCTCAGGTCATTTTCAGTGAACGCGCCGTGCATGACATGTCCTTTCTGTATGTAAGTCTGTTGACAGGAGGGCAGAGTCGGGTGGACGGTGCCGTTACATTAACACAGAGGGAATTTGCTGTGTGCCTGTAGGGCCAGATGGTTTCGGCATTTAAGGCCAATTTTTCATGTATGGGGTCTCTCTGGGTGATTAGGTTGATCGGGAGTGTATTAAGTATCTGATATCATGTTATTATATTGATTTTCATGTATTCCGTGATGCAAGGTTTTAGATCTAGGTCTTCGTGAATTTATTCGAGAAAAAGGTGAGAGTGATGAACCAATATGCAGCAGGTGCTATGCCCAGCAATAAGGTGATCTGTGATTTGCGCAGCGATACGGTGACCAAACCTGATGCAGAAATGCGTGCGGTTATGGCGGCTGCCGAAGTGGGGGATGATGTTTATGGCGAAGATCCTAGTATCATTCGACTAGAAGCAACACTGGCAGAGCGCTTGGGCAAGGAGGCGGGGTTATTTTGCGCGTCAGAGACGCAAAGCAATCTTATCGCAATGCTTTCACAGTGTGGTCGTGGTGAGGAAGTTATCACTGGACGGGGGTATCATGTCCATAAGTATGAGGCAGGGGGTGCATCTGCCTTGGGCGGAATTGTTTTTGATGCTTTGCCTGTTACTGCAGACGGCAGCCTCAAGGTTGAGGATGTGCTTCAGGCAATTAAAGATGATGATCCCCATTTCCCGATGAGCCGCCTCTTGTCCCTTGAAAACACTCACAATGGTCAAGCGATAGCAGGCGAGGTGATGTCGATCCTAGTATCAGCTGCGCAGGCACATGGTTTATCAACCCATTTGGATGGTGCACGCCTTTTTAATGCAACGACAGTGCTGGGCGTCGAAGCGAAGCAGCTTGCGGACCCGTTTGATACCATTTCGGTTTGCTTATCCAAGGGGCTTGGAGCGCCGGTTGGGTCTGTTTTACTTGGATCTAAAGATGTCGTGGCACGTGCGCGGCGGTGGCGGAAAATGTTAGGCGGTGGGATGCGGCAGGCTGGGGTATTGGCGGCGGCTGGCCTGTATGCGTTAGAGAATAATGTGGAGCGCTTGCACGAAGATCATCAACGGGCTGAGGCTTTGGCAGATATTTTGTTAAAGTCTGGAATTGGTACAGTAAAACAGGCAAGCAATATGGTTTTCTGGCAGTGCCCTAGTCGCCATATTGGCGTTGTGCAGGCACAGCTCGCGCAACGCGGTATCGTGTTGTCAGGTGCCGATCATGGGGTGATGCGTCTAGTAATGCACAAAGATGTAAGCGATGCGGCATTCACGACACTGTCGCATGTATTGCAGGATGTTCTCTAGTCAGGATGGGGGAGGGTGCCCACTTTAGAAAAGGAGCATCTAAATCTCTTTGCGGGCCTTTAAGGCTGCAGTGATTGTACCGTCGTCAAGATAATCCAGTTCCCCGCCGATTGGGACACCTTGGGCAAGTGAGGTGAGCTTGACCTGCCCCTCTAACTGGTCGGCAATGTAATAGGCCGTGGTTTGGCCGTCGATTGTGGCGTTTAAGGCAAGGATGACTTCGGTTGCGGCTTCGGATTTTACACGATCTACAAGGCGCGGTATGCGTAACTCGTCAGGCCCGACAGCATCCAGTGCGGATAAGGTTCCACCAAGCACATGGTATTTGCCTTTAAACACTTGCGCGCGTTCCATTGCCCAAAGGTCCGAGACGTCTTCGACCACGCAGATTTCACCATTGGCGCGTTCGTTGTCTCGACAGATACCGCAAATATCCTGTGTGCCGATATTACCGCAGTTTAGGCATTCACGGGCTGTTTCTGCGACCCGTCCCAGTGCTTCTGCTAGTGGTGATAATACGAGGGCGCGTTTGCGGATCAGGTGCAGCACCATGCGACGGGCCGAGCGAGGCCCTAAACCAGGCAGTTTGGCCATCATCGAGATCAAGTGTTCGATATCACCTAAATCACCATCTTTGATTTCATGTTCGACCATTATGCAGCGCCTCGTTCTATATTTGTTCGATTATGCGCTATTCTCGGTCTGCGGCCAAGTGTATGCAAATAGCTAGTCGTCAAAAAGGCGACTGGTGAAGTCGCCCTCCTATTTCAGAATGCAAACGTTAAAATGGCAACTTCATTCCGGCGGGCAGGCCCAGACCGTCGGTTAGTTTGCTCATTTCTTCTTGTGCTCGTTCTGCAGCTTTAGCTTGGGCTTCTTTGACGGCAGCTAAGATCAGATCTTCTACGACTTCTTTATCGTCGCCGTTAAAGATCGAAGGATCGATATCCAGTGCCTTGAGATCACCTTTGGCAGAGGCCGTTGCTTTGACCAGACCGGCACCCGCTTCACCAACAACCATGATATTGTGCAGCTCGTCTTGCATTTCGCCCATTTTGGACTGCATTTCCTGCGCTTTTTTCATCATCCCGGCCATATCGCCGAGGCCGCCAAGGCCTTTGAACATCTGTCTACTCCAATTGACTATGTTAGCCGTTAGATACGAATGCTGTGGTGACAGAACAAGAGGTCATTACAGGGTCGTAGGCGGATTACTCTTCAAACGGGTCCCATTCATCCTCAACTTCGGGGAGGGCATCAGCTTGGACTTCGGCAGCTAAATCTTCGGGAGTACGGATATGTTTGATTTTTGCTTTGGGAAACGCGGTAAGGACTGCTTGTACCAAAGGGTGTGCTGTGGCTTCAGTCTCTAGTGCCGTATAGGCAGCGTTTTCACGCTCAGTGATGGTTTCACCGCCCCCTTCATTTGCGAGTGAGATGATCCAGCGGGCTTGGGTCCAGTTTTGTAACTGTTGTCCCAGACGTGCAGCCAGATCTTTGGGCGCGTCAGTTGTAGGTTGAATTGTAATTCGTCCTGCTTGATAGCTGACCAGACGTAGATATGTTTTGACATATTCCAGTAGCAGCCCGTCACGATTGGTGCGGATCAATTCAACCACATGTTCGAACGTTGGATAGCGTGCAAGCGCAGCTTCGGCTTTAGGAGCAAGGGCTGTGGCTTGTCCACCCTGAGACGAGCCTGACATGACTGGGCCATTTCCTTGCGGCATACCGCCTGTGGAACGGCTATATGGTTGTGAGGCAGAACTGGATGGTGATTGTATCATTCCCCCACCGGGACCATTCGGCGGCGGTGGCGTAGGTGTGTCCTGCAGTTTGCGTAACAACTCTTCGGGTGCTGGTAAATCCGCGACATGAGTGAGACGGATTACAGCCATTTCCGCAGCCATCATGGCATTAGGAGCGGCGGCGACCTCTTCCAAAGCTTTGAGAAGCATTTGCCACATACGGGTCAGCACGCGCATGGGCAAGGCGTCAGCCATTTGCTTGCCACGGGCGCGTTCGTCAGGGCTGATTGTGGGATCTTCGGATGCGTCAGGAGTTATTTTTACAACGGAAACCCAGTGGGTAATTTCGGCCAGATCGCGTAAAACGGCCATTGGGTCTGCACCCTCGGCGTATTGAGAGGACAGTTCGGTCAGTGCAGCAGCTGCATCACCACGCAGGATCATATCAACCAAATCCAATACACGACCTCGGTCGGCAAGGCCTAACATCGCGCGCACTTGGTCGGCAGTGGTTTCGCCGGCTCCGTGGGAAATGGCCTGATCCAGTAACGAAGTTGCGTCACGTGCTGAGCCTTCGGCTGCACGGGTAATTAAAGCAAGTGCATCCTCAGCAATTTCAGCACCTTCTGCTGTCGCTATTTTGCGAAGCAGCGCGATCATCACCTCGGGTTCGATGCGACGCAGATCAAAACGTTGGCAGCGTGACAGTACCGTAACGGGGACTTTACGAATTTCAGTGGTCGCAAATATGAACTTTACATGTGCTGGCGGTTCTTCCAGCGTTTTGAGCAGAGCGTTAAAGGCACTCGTCGAGAGCATGTGCACTTCGTCGATGATGTAAATCTTATAGCGTGCTGAAGCAGCGCGATATTGTACACTTTCGATAATCTCGCGGATATCATTTACACCCGTGCGCGAGGCGGCATCCATTTCCATCACATCGACATGTCGGCCTGCCATGATGGCGGTGCAATGCTCGCAGACCCCGCAAGGCTCGGTTGTGGGGCCGGCATTACCATCTGCACCAATACAGTTCATGCCTTTGGCGATGATCCGTGCCGTTGTCGTTTTTCCGGTGCCACGAATGCCTGTCATAACAAAGGCTTGCGCTATGCGGTCGGCCTCAAATGCATTCTTCAACGTGCGGACCATGGCGTCTTGACCTACCAGATCGGCAAAGGTCTCTGGCCGGTATTTACGGGCTAGAACCTGATAGACGGAAGGTGTCGATGTATCGCCAGTGGTATCGCTCATGTGAGGTGCGCCTAAGTCGTTGGGGTCTTACGATTCGCACCATGGTGGCGCAATTGGCCCCAACCTAGGCAAGCCGGACCGCTTCGTCCACCATTTGACTGCGCGGACGAGCCTCGGCAAAGGCACGCGGAGCATTTGCCGCCACATACGCGGGCATAGGGGTGTGGCTGGGGTTCAGCATGTGATCGGCATATTGGTCCAGCGTGTCAGCCTGTGCTGCAGCATCAACACCGCAAAATATGCGAATCCGCTTGTGACTGGCGATGTATCGCGCTGGGCATCCGTTTGGACATCCCTGTAGTTGACTGTCTCCAGTGATTTCGAAATCATCGGCCGTCACAGGCTGTGCCATGTCCATCGCCTGTGCCAAGGTGCGCAACATATGGTTTACTGCAGAGCAAGGTCGCCCTAGGTGCGGACAGTTTGAAGTGATAAAATCGCGTTTTGTCAGTTGTTTAGTCATAGCGCCCTCCGCGCGTATCGGCGGAGTAGGGCGATCTAATGTGCAGATATCCGTATAAGGTCGGACCGTAGCATCAGATCTCGCCACGGACACCCCGCCCGGTTTCGAGTTACATGTCTGATGGCAGGTCTCCTGACTTGCGGGTTATCGCCGTCCTGACCCTTCCCAGCCGATTGGCCAGTGGTGATATCAGGTGGCTCGCCGCTTACAGTTGCGGGGGCAGTCGTGGAATAGGCCAATTGGCGGCACCACGTTCCCTTTTCATTCCGCACGTCGCGTAGACGTTTGGAAACCATCTCGATGAGTCTAGCCAAGACTTGGTAGATTCGTCAATTTAAACCACTAGAGTTTGTAGTGTTTGTCAAATAAAGGGAAAGGTGAGAGGTTGGACATCGACCCAAGCGGGGCTCGTTGTGGCTGCTTCCTTCCGGATCTGACCAGGTTGGCGAGGCGCTCGCCCGCGCCAACCTCTCGGGGATCGTATAGGCGTATGTTTGAAAAATGACAAGCCATCAAACGATCTACAAAAGAAAACCCCTACAGCCGTGCTGTAGGGGTTCACTATTCTTAACAGTATCCAAGTAAAAACTGGCACTGAGATATTACACCGAGACGGGAGCTTAGAGCATACCCTCGCGCTGTGCTTTCTTGCGTGCCAGCTTACGGGCACGACGTACGGCTTCAGCTTTCTCGCGCGCTTTTTTCTCAGAAGGCTTCTCGAAATGTTGCTTGAGCTTCATTTCGCGGAAAACGCCTTCGCGCTGCAGCTTTTTCTTCAGGGCACGGAGCGCCTGATCGACATTGTTGTCGCGAACACTAACCTGCATGTGGTTTTCACCACCTTTCTAGATATGAGTTGCAATAAAATAGCAGGAACTGGCCATATAGCCTGCGCGATCTAAATTGTCTAGTACTGGGACAGGCGCACAGGCCTGTATTGATGCGGGAGAATTCGGAAATGACTGAACATAGCCTTAAATTCCATGACCAGCTGCTGGATGCAGTGTTAAACCACGTTGTTTTTGACGGGTGGAGCGAGACCAGTTTTGAAGCGGGTGTAAGCGATTCGGGTCTTGATATGAATTTGGCGAGGGCCCTGTTTCCACGCGGTGCGTTGGATCTCGCCGTAGCCTACCACAAGCGTGGCGACCAAAATATGTGTGCAGCACTGGCTGCGACAGATTTGTCAGCCTTGCGATTTAGAGATCGGGTGGCGTTGGCCGTTAAACTTCGATTTGAGGCGATTGAAGACAAAGAAGCCGTACGTCGTGGTGTGACGTTGTTTTCATTGCCGCAATATGCAGCCGAGGGTACTAAATTGATTTGGGGCACATCAGATGCAATTTGGACGGCGCTGGGCGATACATCCGAAGATGTAAATTGGTACACCAAACGTGCGACCCTTTCAGGTGTGTATTCATCGACGGTCATTTATTGGTTGGGCGATGACAGCGAAGACCATCAGGCAACTTGGGAATTTCTGGATCGTCGTATAGAAAATGTGATGAAATTCGAAGCTCTTAAAGCTAAAGTTCAGGGAAACCCATTGCTCAGACCTTTTTTGGCAGGCCCCAACTGGCTCGCGTCACAAATCCGCAAACCTGCCCAGACTGATGGGTTGCCGGGACGGTGGTCAAATCAGCGCGATACTTAGATTAATAGGAAATATAAATGCCCGATATGATGCGTGCCGTTGAAATTACTGAGTTTGGTGGACCGGATGTTTTAAAACTAACACAACGGCCAGTTCCGAAACCCATGCCGGATCAGGTCGTGATCAAGATTGCTTACGCAGGTGTGAACCGCCCAGATGCACTACAACGTGCAGGCTCCTATGCGCCGCCAGTCGGGGCGAGTGATCTACCGGGCCTTGAGGCGTCGGGGGAAGTGGTTGCAATTGGGACCGAGGTCACGCAGTGGGCCGTGGGTCAGCAGGTTTGCGCGTTGTTGCCAGGCGGCGGGTATGCAGAATACGTGGCGACGCCTGCACGCCATTGTTTACCTATCCCCGCAGGTATGACATTGAAGCAAGCTGCATGTCTGCCCGAGACATGTTTCACCGTGTGGTCCAACGTCGTGCAACGCGGTGGATTAAAGGCCGGGGAGCGGATCTTGGTTCATGGCGGGTCATCTGGCATTGGGACAACGGCGATTCAAATCGCCAAAGCACTGGGTGCTAAAGTTTATGTCACTGCAGGCACCGACGAGAAATGCGCTGCGTGTTCCGATCTTGGTGCAGATGTTGCGATTAATTATCGTACGGCAGATTTTGTCGAGGTAATGCGTGCTGAGGGTGGCGCGAATATGATCTTGGATATGGTGGGCGGTGAGTATATCGATCGCAATATCAAAGCTTTATCTGATGACGGGCGATTGGTGCAAATCGCATTCCTACAGGGTGCTAAGGTGGAGTTGAATTTTGCTCAGATCATGATGCGTCGATTGACGTTCACCGGGTCGACGTTGCGCCCGCAAACTGACACGGCAAAGGCGAGTATTGCCCAGCAGGTGCAGCAATTTGTTTGGCCAATGATCGCTGCCGGGGAGTTTAGCCCTGTGATGGACAGCTGCTTCCCCTTGGAACAGGCTGTCGCAGCCCATCGTTATATGGAAAGTTCCGCTCATGTCGGTAAAATATGTTTGGCAGTTCAGCCCTAACGGATAGGCGTAAATCTTGCGTCTTGTCGTGTGCAGTCTTTAATGACATCTCGACCACAAGGGACGGGATGTAAATCGCGGCTCAGACACACGCGGGCCTCTTGAATATATTCCTCACGACACGTGATCGTGAGGCTGTCTCGGTTCAGGTTTGGATTGTCCTGTAAAAAGGCGTCTTCCACAACTGAGGCGGGGAGGCGTATTTCGTTAGGGATGTTGCGAAAAACAGTCGGCCGTGTGATTTGCTTATAGGCTTGTCGGGAAAGGTCGAAGTACTCCGCAGCACTGAGTCCAGAGCAGGTGCCGTGTTTTTTCCATTGATGCCAGGCCAAGCCGGATGTGCCCATTATGTCTGCCATTTCAGAGGTCTGTCGACGTGTGGGCGGGCTCTCAGTCGTTTGGCAATAGCTGGGCCACCCGCGATGGAATTGGGGCCATAATCCATGCAAAATCCAACCGTGGTCATGGCGTGGGTCGCATTGTTCTGATCCTTTGGCATCACCTTCGACAGCACACCAATTGGGCGACCAGCTGAGTGCGAGGACGTAGTAATCAAACACGCCAGCGGTTTCTCCATCGGCTTGAACAGCTGTTGCAAAAGACGCAAACGCAAGAACTACGGCTGAAATTTGTTGTCGCATTCGCCTCTTTCCTTATGAGTTCAAGGTGACTATATAGATTGTAAGTTCCCCGACAACGGTAACCTACCTGCAAGATACGCAGGCCGCCTGCTTCAGGCGACAGGGAAGGTTTATCCGAAGATGTCGGGGGTGATATCATTTAACAGGAGTAGTGCCGTGGCAAAACCTCTGATGGCTAAAGCGACCGCAGTGTGGTTGGTGGATAATACAACAATCAGCTTTAAGCAGATTGCCGATTTTGTAGGTATGCATGAATTAGAAATTCAGGGCATTGCCGACGGTGATGTGGCTGCGGGCGTAAAAGGCTTTGATCCGGTTACGAACAACCAGTTGACCCAGGACGAGATTAATTCAGCCGAGAAAAATCCGCTGCATAAACTCAAACTCAAGTTCAACCCGTCTGCAGCAGGCGAAGAGAAGCGTCGTGGCCCGCGTTATACGCCACTTTCTAAGCGCCAAGACCGTCCGAATTCGATTCTTTGGCTCGTGAAGTTTCACCCTGAGCTGGCAGATGCACAAATCGCCAAACTCGTAGGGACAACCAAGCCAACAATCCAAACGATCCGCGAACGGACGCATTGGAATATTTCGAATATGGAGCCGATTGATCCGGTTGCGCTGGGCTTGTGTAAGCAATCAGAACTGGACGCTGCAGTGCAAAAAGCTGCCGCTGCCAAAGCTGCCGAGGGCGGTGTGATGAGTGATGACGAGCGCCGTAAGCTTGTTTCCACCGAGCAGTCGCTTGAGATGAATGCAGAACCCAAGATGCCAAGCGCGATCGAGGGGCTCGAGAATTTTGCTCTTGATTCTAACCCACCATCGCAACGTGATGAGCCAATCGTCGATGCTGACAGCTTCTTTAATCTGCCATCCAGCAGTGATGCGGATGAAGACGAAGATGAGTCTAAGTTTTAATAATTGGTCTCGGCCTGCCCATTAGGTGGGGTTACAGGTTTGAATAAATGAGACCGGATATACGAAATTCTTGTGGGCAGCCGTTTTCTAGGGGCTGCCCTCTTGCGTGTTACACCCCTCGGGAGTAGTGCTTTGAAGAACTTGGCCCAAGGATAAAGGTGTCCAATATGGATGATCCGAAAACACTGGTCTCGACTGCTTGGCTGGCGGAGCATCTGAAAGACCCAGAGCTGCGCGTTCTAGACGCGTCTTGGTATCTGCCGCACATGTCTCGTGATCCAAAAGCTGAATTCGCAACTGCACATATTCCAAGTGCACGGTTTTTCGACATTGATGACATTTCAGATCATCGTTCTGAACTGCCGCATATGGCACCTTCTATTGAGAAATTCATGTCGCGTTTGCGAGCGATGGGTGTTGGTGACGGGCATCAAGTCGTCGTTTATGATGGGATGGGATTGTTTTCAGCTGCCCGCGTGTGGTGGTTGTTCCGTCTTATGGGGCAAAAGAACGTTGCCGTTTTGGACGGGGGCTTGCCAAAGTGGCTCTCCGAAGGGCGGCCTGTTGAGGCTGAGCTCGCACCTATCCGAGATCGCCATATGACCGTTGATTTTCAGCCTCAAATGGTGCGCGATGTGACACAGGTGTCTGCAGCGTCTAAGCTGGGAGACTTTGAGATTGTAGATGCCCGTTCTGCAGATCGTTTTGCTGGAACTGCGGTTGAACCACGCCCTGGCATGCGATCTGGGCATATTCCAGGGTCCAAGAACGTTCCCTTTTCTGATGTGTTAAATCAGAATAAAACTATGAAGAGTGCTGATGATCTGCGAGCAGTTTTTGTATCTGCGGGTGTGGATTTGAACAAACCTGTAATTACGACTTGTGGTTCGGGAGTGACGGCTTCAGTTCTGTGTCTGGCTCTTGAGCACATGGGGAAAACAGACCATGCGCTTTATGACGGATCTTGGGCTGAATGGGGCGCTTTCCCGACCTTACCTGTTGCGACTGGAGAGACCTAAGCAATGTTTGAAACCCTAAAACCTCAACCTGCCGATAAAATTCTCGCGCTTATACAGCAATACCGCGACGATCCACGTGATAACAAAGTGGATCTTGGGGTGGGCGTGTATAAAGATGCCAGTGGTGTGACGCCGGTTATGCGCGCTGTTAAAGCGGCTGAAAAGCAATTGTGGGAAGAGCAAACCACGAAAGCTTATACGGGTCTTGCAGGGGATCCGACTTTTGGCGACACCATGGTAAAGCTAGTTCTCGGTGACAGTGTTGCCCGTGATAAAATCGCCGCTGTTGCGACGCCAGGTGGTACGGGCGCTGTACGTCAGGCATTTGAGCTGGTTACCCGTGCCAATCCGTCAGCGCGCGTTTTTGTGTCTAACCCGACTTGGCCCAACCATCTGTCTATTCTCAAATATCTGAATATTGAAACTGTTGGTTACCGTTATTTCGATGCCGAAACCCGTGCGGTTGATTTTGCTGGGATGATGGAAGATCTGAATACAGCGAAATCGGGCGACGTTGTTCTGTTGCACGGTTGTTGCCATAACCCTACCGGTGCCAACTTGAATATGGCACAGTGGCAAGAGATCGTCGATTTACTGAACGCCAAAGGCCTAATCCCGATGATCGACATCGCCTATCAAGGTTTTGGAGATGGCTTGGAAGAAGATGCGGCGGGCGTTCGCCTGGTGGCGTCCTCCACACCTGAATGTCTAGTTGCGGCGAGCTGTTCGAAAAACTTTGGCATCTACCGTGAACGCACGGGTTTGTTGATGGCAATTTCGCAGAATGCGTCGGCACAGGCGTTGAACCAGCAAACTTTGGCTTTTTTGAATCGTCAGAACTACTCGTTTCCACCAGATCATGGTGCGCGTATCGTTGGTATGATTTTGAGTGACGACACTTTGCGCGCGGATTGGAAGTCCGAGTTGGAAGAGGTGCGTTTGGGCATGTTGGAATTACGTCATCAACTTGCAACAGAACTACAGCGCTTGACGGGTTCGGATCGATTTGGGTTTTTGGCGCAGCACCGCGGCATGTTCTCGTTACTGGGCACTACACCTGATCTAGTTGAAAAAATGCGTGTAGATGCAGGTATTTACATGGTTGGCGACAGCCGGATGAATATCGCGGGTTTGAATACTAAGACTGTGCCACTACTGGCACAAGCGATCGTAGATGCTGGTGTTTAAATAATACCAATGTTTGAAACCTAAAAAGGCCACACTTTTGAGATGTGGCCTTTTTGCATATTACAGTTCGAAATGGTCGGCGATTGCCTTGACGATCTTACTGTGAACAGCTGCACGATCAGTGCCCTTAGGGTCTGTACACACAGGGTCGTCATTGTCTTCCTTCAACAGGGTAGCCCCGATTGGTTTACAACGAGGGAGTGCGGTAAAATGGCTGGCTGGGGAGATGGTAAGAGTTTGTACGTTCCCAAGTTTCTCAATTAAGTTGCTGCCATTGGGTGAAATATCTGTGGCAGAAAGGCGCTGCGTCTCGTCTCCTAGGGTGATCAGTAAGCTTGGAATAACCAAGCCATCGGCCTGTTCTTGTGAGATATCATAGGTCAAGCCTGGATCAATTGCTGCGACGGCTTGAATGCGTGTGTCACGATAGGAAGCCTGCCATTTTTGCGGATCGACATCGCCTAGGTCTACTTTGGCGTGCGCAAGATCGTTACAGTGACTGGAACCGCCATTCGTACGCGCACAGTATTGTGCATAGGCTGTCGCATCACCACGTAGCCCACCAAGGCTAAGGGCGGTCCAACCACCATAAGAAAACCCTGTCGCGTAAACGCGTGGCTCTGTTGTGCAGCGGTGATAGGCTGCATGAAAATCTGGGTGAACGAGCATCGCATCTAGGGCAACCTGTAGGTCCTGTGCGCGCGTCCAGTGATCTAGGCCGGCGCGCATATCAAAATCTCCAAAACTGGAATTGGGATGGTCTACACCAATCACGACTGCACCACGTTCTGCTAAGCCGGTGGCAAGCCATGTCAAAGAACGGGTTAGTCCCCCTAAGCCATGAGACATCAGGATAATGGGAGAACAGGTTTGCCGTACTGCAGCGTCTGAATAAACGTCATGTCCAAAGAACACAGCATTTTCGGCCACGCGAGTGGTGACTAGGTCGGTTGGGGCGGCAGGGTAGAAGAGTGATACATTCATATCGCGCCCGTGGTGAGGCGCATGAACCTGTGCAGTCTTTAAGCCAACTGGGTGAGCGGACACCGGCGCGGCGAGGTTTAAAAGCAGTGCCAGAGCGGGAAGTGTTTTGTAAATCACGTTAGGATCCAATCTTAGGTTTGTCGCTTTAAATTGGCGGATTTGCCTTGTTACTGGCGTCCTGAAACCGGATTTAGGTCGTGCAGATCCGGATTTAGCACTAATTAGATGGGGACGTTCACTCAGGAGGTCCTATGCCTGTTTTGCCAGTACCGATGATTTATGCGTTTCTGCTGCTGTTCTTTTTGATACGCGCTGTTGTTCGCAAAGAAACCAAAGGGTGGCTGTTAGCATTGATTTTCATATGCGCACTTCAAAGCGCGCTTGTGGCTTTCGTGCATTATTATCAAATTGTCGGATTGCGATTTGTAATGCCGGTTACGGCGTCTTTGGTGTCTCCGTTGGCATGGTTCGCATTCTTGCAAACAACGCAGCGAGATTTGGAGAAGCGCGACCTGTGGCACCTATGTGTGCCCTGTGTCACGACCCTGCTGGTGTGGCGTATCACGGAGATATTGGATGTCTTTTTAATCTTTGTATTTACGCTTTATGCGGGGAGGATAGCAGTATCGTTGGTGCGCGGCAGAGACGCTTTGCTGCGTACGGCTTTGGGCAGTGGTGACTATCCGTTGCGCCTATGGTGGCTTATCTGTGGAGTCTTATTTGCGGCGGGCCTGAGCGATCTGTTGATTTGGGGGGACCAAATCTTGAACGAGGGGGAGTACCGAGCATGGATCATTGGCGTATTTAGCTCTTTGAACCTGCTTGCCCTAGGCGGCGTGGCGCTTCTGCCAGAGATTTCCGAGACGGATATAGAAGAAGCTGAGGATACCACAACGTTATACCCGGTGGAACAAGTCGCCGAAAATAAAGCCTTATTTGAACAATTGGACCTGTGTGTTTCTCGAGATAGATTATACTTAGATCCTGATCTTACCTTGGCAAAAATGGCGCGTAAGCTGGGCGTGCCAGCGAAAAAAGTATCAGCTGCAATCAATAGTGAAACCGGTGAAAATGTATCTCGCTATATCAATGGCTTTCGAATTTCCTATGCCTGTACTTTGTTGATGCAAGGCTTGCCTGTAACAAGTGCGATGTTGGACGCAGGCTTTAATACTAAATCCAATTTCAATCGGGAATTTCGCCGGGTCAAAGGATGCTCACCCCGGGATTGGATACCCAAGCCGTCTTGAATTTGAGGAAATAAGCTAAAGGGGTATTTTTCTCTTGACGCTAACGGGTTCATTCCTTACATCGCCCTCACTACGGCGGAGTAGCTCAGTTGGTTAGAGCAGCGGAATCATAATCCGCGTGTCGGGGGTTCAAGTCCCTCCTCCGCTACCAAATTCACCCATCCTGAATTTTGTAGACATTTTGTTGTTTTAAGATGTTACATGCCTCACTTGAAAACGGAGTGGATGTCGTGTCTCTTTAACTTCATTGCCAGTTTTCATGGGATATAGCGTGAATTTATAGTGTCACAAATTGTATCATTCAAAGTGATTTTGCTGCAATGTGCATAAGAATTTTACACTCAATTGGTATCGTATGGTTCTGTGAAATAATCTGAGTGGACACTTTGATTAGTGCCTCGCATAACACGATCATGCGCTTGCAGTTACCAGTTAGCCACGTTGCGCACCTCAATGTTCCTAGGAGAGCCCGTGACTATATTTAATAATATCCCCTTTGATAAACTTGAAATCGGCATGACTGCTGAAGAGACACGCGTATGCGAAAAAGATGATCTCTATGTTTTTGCGCATGCATCGGGGAATTTTAATCCTTTGTTCCTTCCCGAAGAAGATGGGGATTTTGATGGAAAACCTGACGCCTATGCACCTTCCATATGGATCGCATCGCTAATCTCTGCGGTTTTGGGGAACAAACTTCCAGGGCCTGGAACATTCTATAACGCGCAAAGTTTGCGCTTTGTTGGCAGGGCCCAAGCTGGGGACACTTTGGTTGCACGAGCAACACTTGTGCGCAAACAAGCCGAGGGGCGTTTGGCATTTTTTGAGACGACGGTGTGTTTAGACAACGGAACGCCGATTATTGAAGGTGAAGCCGAGGTGGTTGCACCTGACACGGAACAGACCTTTGATATTACATCTGTGCCGGGTCTTACGGTTGCTAGTCATCAGCATTTTGAACGCTTGCTTGAAATGGCAGCACCTTTGCCTGCGATGCGTACTGCTGTTGTTGCACCCGAGACATCGGATTCCCTACGTGGGGCGATTTTGGCGAAGGATCATACAATCATTGATCCGATATTGATTGGCTGCGAGCAGACAATCCATGCGGTTGCCTCAGAGAATGGGATTGATCTAACAGACTGTGTGATTGTTGATGTCCCTAGTCATGTTGACGCTGCGCGTCATGCGGTGAATTTGGTTAATGAAAACAAAGCTGCGGCGATCATGAAGGGGCATTTGCACACAGATGATCTTTTACGACCTATCCTGAGTTCAAAAGATGGGTTGAAAACGGGTCGTAGAGTTAGCCATATTTTTGTTCTGGACGTCCCTGGGTTAAAGCATCTGCTGATGGTTTCGGATGCTGCGATCAACATCACACCGGATTTACAAACCAAAGTCGACATTGTGCAAAACTCGATTGATCTGGCAATCAGCTTAGGTATCGATACGCCTAAGGTTGGTGTTTTGTCTGCGGTTGAAACTGTGAACCCGAAAATTCCCTCAACGCTAGATGCGGCGGCGTTATCGAAAATGGCGGAACGTGGCCAGATCACGGGTGGGATCGTGGATGGACCACTCGCGATGGATAATGCTGTGTCATTAGCTGCAGCTAAGACCAAGGGTATCACCGGGCTAGTTGCAGGGCAGGCAGAAGTTTTGATTGCTCCTAACCTTGAGGCGGGAAATATGTTGGCCAAAGAACTGGCCTTTATCGCCAAGGCTGAGGCTGCTGGTGTCGTTATGGGGGCACGCTGTCCGATTGTCTTAAATTCGCGTTCAGACAGTGATACGTCACGTCTGGCGTCTTGTGCTGTTGCTGCCTTACACGCGGCACGAATTGGAAAGCTTGTTTGATGACACAGTGTATTTTGACCGTAAATGCGGGGTCTTCGTCAGTAAAATTCGCGCTGTACACGGCCGATGCTGTGCCAGACTTTATTGCGTCGGGGCAAGTAGAGGGAATTGGAACCAAACCGCGCTTTAAGCTGAAATCCAAGACGGGTGTGATTGAAAAAGACGTCCACAGTGAGAACCAAAACGAGGCATTTGGCGTGATTTTGGCGCAAATACATCCTCTATTAGATGGTGCAGAGGTTGTTGGAGTTGGACACCGGGTTGTGCATGGCGGGTTCAAACGAACAGAACCCATTGAGCTGAGCGATGATATTATCGAAGAGTTGGAAGCGCTGACGCCATTGGCGCCGTTGCATCAGCCTCATAATCTTGCAGGTGTTCAAGCGGCACGAAATGCTTTTCCTAAATCCAAGCAGATTGGATGTTTTGATACAGCATTTCATCGGGGGCATGCATGGGAAGAAGACACCTATGCCATTCCGCGCAATTTCTATGACGCGGGTGTGCGCCGATATGGGTTTCATGGATTGAGTTACGATTACGTGTCAGGTGCTGTGGCGGATAGCTATCCGAAGCTGGCTGACAAAAAGATGATCATCTGTCACCTTGGCAGCGGGGCCTCTATATGCGGGGTCGAGGCGGGCAAGTCGGTCTCTTCAACCATGGGATTCTCGCCATTGGATGGATTGCCTATGGCAACGCGTAGCGGTCAGATTGATCCCGGTGTTTTATTGTATTTGATGGATCATGAAGGGATGAGTGCATCGGATATTACCCAGATGCTCTACTATAAATCTGGTTTGTTGGCGTTGTCCGAGCTGAGTAACGATATGCGAACGCTAGAGGCAGCAGATACGTCTAAGGCAGCCGAAGCCTTATCATATTATATTGCGCGGGTTCAGCGTGAAATTGGCGGTATGGCAGCTGTTATGGGAGGTGTCGATGTACTGGTGTTTTGTGGGGGTGTTGGTGAAAACTCTGCAACGATCCGCGAAAGTATCCTTGCAAAGCTCGGCTTCCTGGGGATTGAGGTCAATACGCAGGCCAACAAAGATAACCAAACCGAGATCCATGCGGGCCCTACGCCTATTCTTGTCATTCCAACGGATGAGGAACGTGTCATCGCACGTGCTGTCGTTGCGGAGCTGAATACTTCAGCTTAGCGCGCCACTATTTGCACGCTGTTGTCGCAGGGTTGTTTCAAGCACATGCCAGAGCGACCCTGCCTGTGTACGTGGGCCCAAGAAGGTTACCTGTGTGGAGGTTGGGCGTAAGACAAATACGCTCATATGGTGGATATTCGTACGGGTTGCCTTGCCCGTATCTGTCGCTGTTTCGGGTAGGTTTACAAGTCGTTCAAGTAGCGTGTTTATCTGTCCAGAAGTTTGCGACGAAACCTTAAACGCCACCCAGGCATCGGTTTGTTCCGTGATATAGGCCATCGCGATCTTGGATTTTACCAGTGCAGCGCAATCTTGATGAGCGTCGCCATCTGTGGCGAAAAGCCATTGGTTCGGCGCAGTCCAAATCGCGAATTTACCGTCGATTTCAAGAGTAAGGTGACCGGGTTTTGGCAGTGTAAGTCCAAAGAGTACAGGTGGTATCGTCTCTGCAGGAATTGCGACAGAAGCGAGGCCCAATTCTGTGTTTTCCTCGATCAAGTAGGCGCCGATGGTTTCGTTGCGCGCAGCGGTTGCACCAAGTGCGGTGCGAGGGGTTAAATCAGTCACGCAACCGGTCTCCTTTGGGATCAATGAAATGCGCAGAAGTGACGCGCAAACGTATGGATTGGCCTTCTAGTGGGTTGGCTGCAATGATTTCTTCACCGAAGCGGTCTGTGCCATTCTCAAGATATGCCAATCCGATGGCACTGTTGATATGGGGCGAATAGCAGGCAGAGGTTATCCAGCCTTGGTCGTTTTTTAAATTTTGGTCTGCTGTCGTCGTAAACAAATGCGATCCTGCGACCACAGGGTCGTTCGTATCAATCGGAACCAATCCAACAAGGCGGCGGGTTTCTGAGGCAAGGCCTTGTCGACGTGACATAATCGCCCCGATCGAGTCCTTCTTGGTGGAAACCATCTTCTCCAGCCCCAACATTGCAGCAGTGGTTTGGCCGGTGATTTCGTTGCCAGTTGCATGGCCCTTTTCGATGCGTAAAACACCCAAAGCCTCGGTGCCATAAGGGGTCACGCCAAGGTCTGCACCTTTGCCCATTAAATATTCCATCAAAGCGGCGCCGTATCGTGCAGGGACAGCCAGTTCATAGGCAAGTTCGCCCGAGAACGAGATCCGGAACAAGCGAGCGCGCAGGCCGTTACAGATGGTTAACTCTGTGCAGCTCATGAAGGGGAATGCTGTGTTCGAGAGATCAAATTCATCGACTACACGTGATAGCAGCTGTCGCGATTTTGGCCCCGCAACGGCGATTTGCGCCCAAGCATCCGTAGTTGAGATCAACGTTACATCTAATTCCGGCCACAGACACTGACGCGCAAATTCCATACGTTGAAATACGGCCCCAGCGTTGGCTGTGGTGGTGGTGACGATGTAGTGCCCCTCTGCCATACAAGCGCAGGTACCATCGTCATAGAGTTGACCATCCTCGCGCAGCATCAATCCATAGCGAGTTTTGCCGACTTTTAGGGTGCTTATGGTGTTGGAGTAAATTCGGTCTAGGAATAGTGCGGCATCCGCGCCTTGGACGTCAATTTTACCAAGGGTGCTGACATCACAAATACCTACATTTGCACGCACAGCCTGCGCCTCACGGTCGACGGACTGTCGCCAATGGGTTTCACCTGCACGTGGATACCATTGTGCGCGCATCCATTGACCCGCTTCGACAAAGGTTGCACCCAAGGACTTGGCCCATTCGTGTGTTGGTGTCAGGCGGCTAGGGCGGAAATTTGCACCCGTGTCGCCGCCACCCAAAACAGCCATTGAAACAGGTGTGTACGGAGGGCGAAATATAGTGGTGCCAGTTTCCGGTATTGTTTGACTGGTCAGTTCCGCCATAACCGCGAGTGCTGTGACATTAGAGGTCTTGCCTTGATCTGTGGCCATGCCCAAGGTCGTCCAACGCTTGAGATGTTCAACAGCGCGCATGTTCTCTTGATGCGATAGCTTGATGTCTTTGACTGTGACATCGTTTTGAAAATCTACCCATGCGCGTTTACGACTAGGCATATGCCAAATTGGCGCGACGTTAGAGGGTTCGTCATTTGCGACAGGGGCAGGATGTGATTGTACAGGCAAGCCAAGTTCATACAGCGCATTTGTCGCTGCGTGCTGACCATCGGCGAGGGCCTGTGTGGTTGTGCCCTGTCCGCGCGCAGCGCCTGCAATGCTCATGCCAACGGGCGCACCTGATGGTAGAAAACACAGCTTTTCATTATCCCAGATTGGGCGTGCACGGTGATGCGAGGCGAGATGCACGTTGGGGTTCCAGCCGCCGGAGACGCCTAAAACACCACATTCAAGCCACTGCGATTGACCATCGCGTGTGACTTCGATTGTGTTCACACCTTTACGCCCGCGGGTGTCGCTGACGTAGGAACCGGCAAAGGTTTGATAATGGCCAAGACTTTTAGCATCCGGGCGGGCATCGATAACTGCTAAAACGGGCAAGCCTTTTTTGCTCAATGCGTCGGCAGTACGGTGACCGTCGTCGTTATTGGTAAAAATCGCAATCCGATCATGCGCCTTACGCTGAGCAGAGACCCCCCAGCGGTTGGCATAGGCACGGATCGCCCCCGCGAGCATAATGCCGGGACGGTCGTTATTGGCAAAAGGGATGTGGCGTTCGGTTGCACCTGTCGCTAAAATCGTACGCTTTGCAGTGAAACGCCAAAATGTCTGCCGAACTTGTCCGTTGGTGGCAGCAAGGTGATCACTGACACGTTCTACGGCACCATAAACACCGTGATCATAAGCACCAAATACGGTTGTGCGTGTCATTAAGCGGACGTTTGGCAAGCTGCGAAGTTCGTCCAAAGTGGTCTTGACCCAGTCGATTGCGGGGATCCCGTCGATGATACCATCTTCCGCCAAGAGGCGACCGCCCATACGACTGTCTTCATCTGCGAGAACGACATGTGCGCCTGCGCGTCCGGCTGTTAAAGCGGATATTAGGCCAGCTGCCCCTGCGCCGATAATCAACAGGTCTGGATGCAGGAAACCACGGTCATAAGAAGCCGGATCGGGTAGTCCTGACAGAGCCCCCAAACCTGCAGCGCGGCGGATCATCGGTTCGTACAGTTTTTCCCAAAATGTTTTGGGCCACATAAAGGTTTTATAGTAGAAGCCTGCAGATAGAAACGGGGCGGCAAGGTCATTGATGGCCATAATGTCATGCGACAAGGGTCCGACGTGGTTTTGGCTGTATGCCTCTAGGCCGTCATAAAGCTCAACCATAGTTGCACGTGTGTTTGGCTCCGTCTGCGCATCTCGTCCGACGGTAACCAATGCGTTGGGCTCCTCAGATCCTGCTGAGAAAATGCCGCGTGGGCGGTGGTATTTAAAACTGCGACCAACCAATTGCACGCCGTTTGCCAATAAAGCGGACGCAAGTGTATCACCAGCATAGCCTTGATAACGCGTGCCATTAAACCGAAACGTCAAAGGGGAAGAGCGGTCAATTAAACCATTTGAGAGACGTGTCATGCTGTGATCCCCAGCTTTACATCACGGGCAAGTTCTGCACCTAAAATTTCATGCGTTGTGGTGTCACGCGTCACGACCAACCAAGAGCGATCGCCAGCATCGTGAAACCACAATTCACGGTGCACACCAGCAGGGTTGTCGCGCAAATAGACATAATCATGAAATGCGGCGTCAGCAGTTTCGGATTGAGGGTCAGGGCGGTTTAACAATGTGGCGTCGCCCAAGTAGGTGAACTCTTGTGCGTCACGAAGGCCAAGCAAAGGATGAGGGATCAGCATATCAGGACCTCAATGTAGGTTTGGTTGGGCGCCAACGCCCTTTTCATCAATGACATAGCCGCGTGCAAACCGATCAAGACGATAAGCTGTTGCAGTGTCATGTGGAGTGTCCGTGGCAAGCAGATGAGCGAAAGTATACCCGGAGGCTGGCGTCGCTTTGAAGCCGCCATAGCACCAACCGGCATTGAGATAGAGGCCCTCAATCTCGGTGCGGTCAATTATGGGAGAGCCGTCCATCGACATATCCATAATTCCGCCCCAGCTTCGCAACAGACGCGCGCGTCCCAGCATTGGCATCAATGCCATGCCGCCCTCGAGCACGTCTTCGATCACGGGTAAATTTCCGCGTTGTGCATAAGTGTTGTACCCGTCGATATCGCCGCCAAATACCAGCCCACCTTTATCTGATTGGCTGACATAAAAATGTCCTGCACCAAAGGTGATCACACCGGGAATTATGGGCTTTAAGCCTTCTGATACAAAGGCCTGCAATACGTGGCTCTCAATGGGTAGGCGTATTCCAGCTTGGGCCATAACCCGACTGGAGGAGCCAGCGACGGCGACCCCTACTTTTTTTGCGCCAATATAGCCGCGGGTCGTTTCAACACCTTGGAGCTTGCCGGCTTGAATTCGAAACCCGGTCACTTCGCAATTTTGGATGAGATCCACGCCCAGACGGTCGGCCGCACGTGCATAGCCCCATGCGACACCATCGTGACGTGCGGTGCCAGCACGTTCTTGGCGCAACCCACCTTTAATTGGAAACCGTGCGTTGTCATAATTCAAAAACGGAGCGATTTCGCGCAGTTCGTGCTGAGATAGCAATGTACCGCCAGCGCCAGACAGATGCATGGCGTTACCGCGACGACGATAGGCATCACGCTGCCCATCGGAATGAAACAGGTTGATGATTGTCCGCTGAGATACCATTGAGTTGAAGTTCAGGTCTTGCTCTTGGTTCTCCCAGAGCTTCATCGAGAACTCATAAAAAGGCTGGTTGCCTGGTAGGAGATAATTCGATCGGATAATCGTTGTATTCCGGCCGATATTGCCCGAGCCCAGCCAACCCTTTTCCAGCACGGCAATCCGGGATTTTCCATAGGTTTTAGCCAAGTGATAGGCTGTTGCTAAACCATGCCCACCGCCACCAATGATGATAAAATCATATTGCGCTTGCGGCTCGGGATTGCGCCAGAGCGGCCCCCAGCCTTTGTGCCCAGTGAGAGCTTCTTTTACGACCCGAAAGCCCGAAAATGCCATGATGCACTCCATCCAAACTTGTGTTCAGAGTAGCATTGGATTTATACGCTGTATTTATATTTAGGGACGTAATTTTTATTAAAAAGGACATTTTGTTGAGGAAGCGGATCGGGTTTTACCTTATCGACGGATATGCACTGATGAGTACAGCCGCCGCGATGGAACCTTTACGTGCTGCTAATTTGTTTTCTCCCACTCGGTTGTACGACATTGTTCCCCTCTCCGCGAACGGAGGACCCGTGCGGTCCAGCTTGACTGGCTTTTTGGAAACCGAGGCAATTGCGACTCAAAAGCAACCGTTTGACCTAGTGTTTGTCGTTGCGGGCGGGGATCCTTTGAAACATCGCGACACACAATTGGATACATGGTTGCGACAGGTGGATGCACAGGGTGTGTCGCTTGGTGGGATATCGGGCGGAGCTGTGATCCTCGCACGGGCAGGTTTGATGAACCGGAGACGATTTACCGTTCATTGGCATCATTTGGATGCATTGCGTGCATTGGATGCAACTTATTTGGTTGAACGCCGGATTTTCGTAATTGATCGGGATCGCTTTACGTGTGCGGGCGGAACAGCCCCATTGGATATGATGTTTGCACTCATTTCGGCGGACCATGGCAGCAGCTTTGCACGTAAAATTGCGGATTGGTTTATTCAAACCGAGATCCGACAGGCAACTGCACCACAACAGGCAAGTATCGAGGCGCGTTACGGTTCATTGCCAACCTCTGTTGCGGATGCCATTGATTTAATGGAGAGCCACATTGCTGACCCGTTGGACTTACAGCAAGTAGCGGATTTGGTGGGATTGTCTCAGCGACAATTACAGAGGCAATTTACCAAAGCCTTAGGGCAATCTGTGATGCAACACTATAGGTGCGTCCGGCTAGCACTCGCACGTGAATTATTGAGCCGCACTCATTTGTCACACAGTGAAATCGCGCACATGACAGGTTTTAATACGCAAGCCACGTTTTCAACGACGTTCACGAAAATCTTTGGGGCCCCGCCCAAATCTATTCGACAGGGGGGAACAAAGCCTAGCGAGAAGGGGAAAGGTGAATAACCTCTCCTGCAGCTGCATCCGTGTCTGCGATGTCATGGGTCACGAGAACGACAGGTAATCCGGCATCTCGAGCACGTGAAAAAACTAAATCCCGCATCCGGTGGCGTAAATCGCTATCCAAGCGAGAAAAGGGTTCATCCAGTAACAAAGCTTCTGGGTTTGACAAGAGCATACGCATCAGAGCCACACGCGCCCGTTGGCCGCCAGATAGTGTCGCAGGGTCGCGGTCTTCAAAACCAGCGAGATCAATCTCCTCAAGTGCTTCACAGACGTGGTCGCGTCTATCTCTGGCGTCACAATGCAGACCAAAAGCAAGGTTTTCGCCCACGGACATGTGCGGGAACAGTAAGTGATCTTGGAACAGGATCCCCACGCGGCGGTTTTGCGGAGGGACTTGGTTCAGGCATCGGCCATTGAGCTCAATCGTGCCACGCTGTGTAAAGGCTGGCGGCAATGTTCCCGTGATGGCCGATAGCAAAGTGGATTTGCCCACGCCAGATGGCCCCATGAGGGATAAGACCTGGCCTGGGGCAATCTGGTGGGTGAGTGCAATCAGCGGACGCCCATCGCGATGGGTTAATGTCAGCGCGTCAAAACATAGACCTGTGTCAGCCATGCAAAACCCCTTTGCGATTGCGATAGATGAGTGGCGGCAGGATTAAGGTGAGTAGAAACGGTCCCCATGCGGCTGCGGTCAAAGCCAATGCCCATGCCCCAGTTGCACGCCGATCTCCGCCGGATGCCAGGGCCAGCGCTTCGGTTGTTAATGTAGAGACTCGGCCACCCGAGGCCAAAAGTGTCGGTAGATATTGTCCAACCGAGACGGCCATGCCCACAGCAAAAGCCGTGAGAAGAGATCTTAGTAACATCGGCAGGCGTATGCGCCACAAAATACGGTCTGAGCTGATACCGAGTGTCCAGCCAATTGTGGCATAACGTTTGTCC
Source organism: uncultured Paracoccaceae bacterium (assembly GCA_947499635.1). Lineage (GTDB taxonomy): Bacteria > Pseudomonadota > Alphaproteobacteria > Rhodobacterales > Rhodobacteraceae > Epibacterium. The sequence continues at coordinate 50,993 of CANMPD010000017.1, forward strand.
CATGCACGATAAGGGCCCGATAAGGCGAGATAGACGTAGGGTAGAACAAAGACTAAGTGGCTAATCACAACAGGGATGAACCCACTGTTGAAACCACCGCGGAGTAGCAGAATTTGTAGCCCGGGCAGAAACGTAATCTGAGGCAATAGTAGAGGCATATATAAAATAATTTGTCCCCCAAGTCCCATAGGGCGTCCAGAGCGGTGTTCTGACTCGAGACAGCCAATTGTCAAAGCTATCGCACTCAGGGCTACGATCGATGCCAATGTAAGTGTGAGCGTTGATACATCTAAAATATCGGCTCCATGGCGGCTCCATGTATTGAGGTTTAAAGTCTGGGGCCAGGCATCTGGAAAGCGCCAGCGCCCGGCGATAGACCAAAGCGCGTGAGAGAGTAGGCCACCAAAAATGGACAAAGCGGCAAGTCCAGCACAGCCTAATCCGACAAAGCGTAAGGTGGTATCTAAAGCACCAGAACTGCGTGTTCCACGCCACAACATCTTGCGACCTACCCAAGCAGCTCCTCGCTCTCCGAGGCGCCATACGCCAAGGGTGAAAATGACAAGAACAAGTTGTATCAATGCCAATACGGCAGCAGGTGCACGTTGGCTAAGTTCGGCGTCAGACATACCTTGCAAAATACGCACAGCCAGAGTTGGTGGCGTGTTGGGGCCAAGCACGAGCGCGACATCAACATTGGACATTCCATAGGCCAATACCGCGTAGATGGGGAGGCGAATTTGGGAGTATAGCCCGGGCAAGATAGTCCATATCCAACCTCGTACACGCCCATATCCTAAGGCTTGCGTGACGCGGAGCGTCTCGGCGGGGCGTGCTTGTGGTAGGGCTGCGAGTAGCATTAGCAGGATAAAGGGCAATTCCTTAGCTGCGAGACCAAGCGTGAGAGCCCAGCCGCCCGGGTCTTGAATAATCAATAGATCGGGTGGGCGCACCCAGCCAGTCCCCCAGGGAGAGATTACACGGGCAAGCCATCCGGATGGAGCAATCAAAAACATCAACCCCAAGGCTGCTGCAGCGTGAGGGACAGATAAAAGCGGGGATAAAAGTTGCTCGGCGCGGGCTGCCCAACGTGTGCCATACCATCCCGAGACAAGTAGAATAGCGAAACCAAGCGCGGCCAAGGTAGACAAGAGACCCGTCTTTATCGAGAGCCACACAGAGGTTCGTAAACCGGGTGTCTCAAGAGCCATGTCAAAAGGCAGGCGTGTCAGGTCATTATTTCCGTCAGGTCGCAATAACCCCACAGCAGGAAGAAGCGTGCCTAAGAGGCCTGCAATGATAGGACCCAACAAAATTGCGAGCGTAAGAAATGGGGCCGCAGAAATTGCAGCCCCTAAAACGGATCTTGTCCGTGTATTTTGATATGCAGATTTAGTGACCAACGCCGTATCGCTCGCTCCAGTCCGCTTCTATTCGGGTCATCCATGAAGAATGCGGTTCAGGCAGGGCATTACCCAATTCTTGCGGCGACAAAGTAGCGATCCCCAATTCGAGTGCGTCAAATGCGTCGCGATGTGCCTCGGGTAAGGTGGTTACATCCAGTACGGTTCCATAGCCCAGAATATCTGGCGTCTGGGCACGTAGTTGGGCTTCAGGGCTGAGTAGCATATTTGCGACTACCATTGCTCCGGCTTTGGCTGATGCGTTGTATGGGATCGCGACAAAGCTTGCATTTCCTAGGGTACCTGCGTCCAGCACATAGGTGCGCGCGGTTTCAGGCAGTTGATCGTTGGCGATGGCGGCGGTTGCCTCACCCGGAGAAAAGGAGATTGCAAGGTCAACTTCGCCATCATTGATTAGCTGTAACTGACGTGGTCCGCTTTGTGGATAGGCGCGACCTTGTCTCCATAACGTGGGTGTTAACTCAGCGAGCCAATCCCAAAGAGGTGCGGTGATCTCGGCATAGTTTTCACCTGCGGGTGCTTGTAAGGCAGCTGGGTCTGATGCCAATTCGATCAGCATTTGTTTCAAAAAGGTTCCACCAAGGAAATCTGGCGGCTGTGGGAATGTAAAGCGGCCGGGATTGGCTATGGACCATTCCAGTAAAGCCTGGGCTGATTTGGGGGGGGTGGGCAAGGTTTCACTATCATGAATAAATACGACTTGCGCCATAGCCCACGGACTTTCGTAGCCCTGTGTCGGAACTGTGAAATCTGTGGTGACCGTTTTACCGGTTACGTCGACATATTGCCAGTTGGGTAGGTCCTCTGCAAAGGGGCCAAATAAAAGGTTCGCGTCTTTCATTGCAGCAAAATTGGCACCGTTGATCCAAATCATGTCAACTGCGCCGCCTTGGTCTGTGCCAGCGGCTTTTTCTGCGACCACACGGCCAACTGCATCTGCGGTATCGGTCAATTTCACATGTTCGAGCGTGACGCCATAGTCTTGTAAAACACGATCCCCAATCCATGAAATAAAATCGTTTGTTGCAGTCGCACCGCCCCAGGCGTTCCAGTAAACTGTCTGTCCGTTTGCTTCATCCAGAACAGATTGCCAATCTTTAGGGTTGGGTTCTGCTGAGATGGGGGATGCAAGCGTCAATGCCGCTGCGATAGCCATAATATATTTCATTTAAGAACCCTCCTGTTCAGGAATAGACGCTACTGATTTACCCTAAAGAATATCGCAGTAAAAGTTGCGGATGGATAGCTGTCACTTGGTATGGCTGGCAACCGATCCCACGAGACTGTGATGAAACGTTTCACTGTCCTTCTTGAGGATACTGTATACGATCAACATCTCAGATCTATATCAGATGCGATGTGACAGTCTTATTGAGACTCAGGAGTTGTGGCTGGGTTTGAGCCATATTGTTCAGGGGTAGTCGCGGAGCTACTTGAATTTTAGTAATATTCACGAATTTGGAAAGTAATCTTGCGAATGAAAACAAGATGTGGATCCTAAAGTAGCAATTTATAAAGGTTTCTATTTTTTGAAATTCAACTCTAAGGTTGATTGATTAATTGATTAAATGTATTGTTAGATTAAAATTGCATGCATGAGAGCGGCTTGTTAACCTTCTTGGAGGCTGGTTGGGTGGAGTTGCGAATAATTATTTGATTTTTATATCTAATTCAGGAAGGGGCCTTTTGTTTGGATAATCCACGCAAAATTTTATTGGTCGAGAATGATGAATTTACTTGCTATATGATGAAGGAAATCATCAGTACGCTCGGCGTTGAAGTCGAGGTTGCTAAGGATGGTCAACAAGGTGTTGATCTTTTAGCGGAACGACCTGCCGAATTCGGATTAGTTTTGATGGATCTTCATATGCCAGTTGTCTCTGGTATAGAGGCAACACGCCAAATACGCTCGGCATCCGCTAACCCATCACGTGATGTGCCAATCGTGGCGATTACTGCCGACGTAACCTATCATGATGATGCGGTTATTAAGCGATTGGGTATGGATGGTTATGCTTCGAAACCTGTGACACCTGGGCAGTTATTAAAACTCATCGACACATTTTGTGTTGCTGCCTAAGCGCCACTGTAATGCGAATTGTTAAATTAGTACTTTTAGTAATCAGTTGTGCTTTCGAGCCGAGGGTAGCATGGAAGATCAAGTAAATTCTGAGATTGTGGAGCCAGCTACAAGTTCTACTCTTCCCTCTCCATTTCGCGTTGTTGGTATTGGTTCTTCGGCTGGGGGATTAGAAGCGCTGTCGTTGTTGGTCCAGCATTTACCAGTCAAGGCTGATGCAATTTATGTGATTGCACAGCATATGTCGCCGACCCATAAAAGCGTTTTGACAGCATTATTGTCCCGTGAAACTGGTCTGCCAGTGGTCGAACTTGAACCGGAAGTGACGCCGGTCGTTGGTACGATCTATGTCACGCCGCCGAATTCGGATGTTATTTATGAAGGCGGCAAGCTGAGGTTGAGGATCCCGAATGGTCACAGCGCCAGTCCAAAACCATCCGCTGATCGTCTGTTCAAGAGTTTGGCGGAGCAGTGTGGAGAGAACTGTGTTGGTATTGTGCTGTCTGGTACAGGAAGTGATGGCAGCTATGGCGTGCAGTCTATCCGCGAAGCAGGGGGGATAACTATCGCGCAGGAGCCTGCAACCGCAAAATACGACGTTATGCCCAGTTCAGCGATCGAAACCGGATGTGTCGATTTGACAATGCCACCGGAAATGATTGGCCAACATTTCGAAAAAATCTTAGCGCAACCTCGGGATCTTCGGGCTGCACAACCGATGCTGGATGAGACGAATAAATTAAATGATTTATTTGCTATCCTGCAGGCACGAACACAAATTGATTTCGCGGATTATAAAGAAAATACATTAAACCGGCGCCTCGCGCGTCGCATGAACGCCCTTGGGATTGGTTCCTACGATGATTATGTTGACCATTGTCGGTCAAATATCGAAGAAGTGGATGCTCTACACCGTGATTTATTGATTTCAGTCACGCGGTTCTTCCGGGATCCAGAACAATTCCGACAATTACATATCAATCTAGAGCGTCAGTTCGCATCTCGTCCATCGGGCCCGATCCGTATTTGGGTGGCTGGGTGTGCCACGGGCGAGGAAGCTTACTCGATTGCGATTTTGGTCGCTGAATGTCTTGGTGGCATTTCAGCTTTAACCAAAAATAAGGTGCAGATTTTCGCAACAGATATTGATCAAAGTGCGATCGAAGTTGCACGACGTGGGTTGTACCCGTTGGCCGCCGCACAGGATATTCCACCGCATTATTTAAAAGAATATTTTACGGTTGGTGACAATGAGATCGGGGTTCGTCAAGAGTTGCGTAATGTTACGCTCTTCTCACGTCACAATGTTTTCCAAGATCCACCGTTTATTAATGTCGACCTCGTCACGATCCGTAATGTATTGATTTACTTTAATCTTGCATTGCAAGAACGTGTTTTGACACGGTTACATTACTCTATGGCCAGTGGCGGGTTATTGTTTCTGGGAACATCGGAAACTGTCGGAGAAATGCGTGTCTTTTTTGAAGCAAAAGGCAACGCCGATAAGATTTTTGGGAAACGTCGCGGTATATCCGGAGAGGTTTCGATACCGACGTCACGCGCATCCTATGCTGTGGAACGTAGGAATGCGCCGCATCGAAGTTATAACTCTCAAAGCAATGGTGGCGACACGTCGACCGAAGAGATGTCACTTGCAAAAGCGGTTGCGCCCAATGGTATGATTTGTACGAGAACTGGTGAAATTATCGAAGTTCTTGGCAATATTAGCACTTACAGTGAAATCCGCGCTGGGATTTCCACGTCGTTGAATGTGAAGATGCTGATGGATCCTCTACGCACAGAAGCCGCGAGTCTCATAGCTGTAGCGATGCGCAACGGTGAACGCCGCGACGGGAGATGGCATGATCTTGACCTCCCAACGGGAAACCGCATTCAACTCCAAGCCTTCCCTTTTGTGAGTCGTGAAGGTGGGGAATTACAGTGTCTTATCAGTATTAATAGCGTCTTCGAAGAGACACGGAATGTTAATCTGGAAACCATCTCTGATGTCGATCAACGTGCTTATATGGAGCGCATGGAGTTAGAAATTAAGTCTACACAAGAAGCGTTACAGCAAACCATTGAAGAGCTTCAAACGGCCAATGAAGAACTGCAATCTGCAAACGAAGAGCTTCAATCGACAAACGAGGAATTTCAGGCAACCAACGAAGAGCTGGAAACCTCAAATGAAGAGTTGCAGTCAACAAATGAAGAATTACTGACCGTCAATGAGGAATTACAGATTAGCGCTGCAGAACGCCAGGCTCTTGCATCTGAGCTTGAGGCGACAATGGTGTCCTCTCCGTATGTTGTTGCTCTGGTAGATCAAGCTCTTATTATTCGGCGTCTTTCGCGCACTGCTTTAGAGTTTTTTGAACTAAAAGAACTCCCTCCTTCTGGGATCCATCTTAGCCAATGCGATTTGCCATTGGGTTTTCCTGCACTTGCGCCTGTCGCGAATTCTGTGCTGCGGATGCAAGAAGAACGGCGGATTCCTGTATTGTCTGATGGGCAATATTACACGTTGATCCTGTCACCTGTTCTAGATGTACATCAGAAACTTATCGGAATCGCGATAACCGTGACGCGGTTCGATAATGAACCCCTCAATGATATACTTTCGATGGCTGGGCAGATTTCGAGTGTCGGGTACTGGACACATAATCTGGCTACGAACGAAGACCACTTCTCGCCTGCAGCCTATAATGTTTTTGGTGTTGACGCTAACAGTACAGAACTGACCTTCAACAAAGTCATGGAGCGCATTCATCCCGAAGACCGAGAAGAGATGAATACCAAGCTATATGATCTAGAGCGCGATGGCGGCTCGTTTGAATTTAAGATGCGTTTCTTTGATGACTTTGGGATTGCGCGACGCATTACGGGGAAAATTCTTACTCTTCAAGATACGCAAGGAGAGTCTATGCAACTTGTCGGGTCGTGTTGGGATAAGGTCAAGCAAGACGAACGGGAGATGTTGCTTGATAGTTCCAAGAATGTTCTGGATCAGCTGGAGGTTGGCATGTTCTCAATTGATGTGCAAAATAACGTCTCCACCTGGAGTGAGACGTTGTTTCGTAACCTTGGACTAAGTCATCTAGAAGATGTCCCGTCGGCAGAGGCATTGCTTAAGGTGATTCATGCATCGGATCGACGGGCCGTTGAGGCCGGCCTATTGGATACCTTGGAACACGGAACAGATTTTAAGTGCAAGATCATTGTCGATCACCCCGATGGTGCCAATGTGCAGGGAGAATTTTTCTCTAGCGCTCAGAAAACAGATGAAGGTAAAGTGTCCTATGTGTTTGGTGGGTTGCAGCTTTATGCTTCACAATAAAGTGACACTGATAAGGCTTTTGATTAAATGCCTTATGGTTGTAAAATATTTCAGTGGACGCTCTTTCTGGGGTTGTTATGAATATTAGATCTAACGTACTTCGGACGCAATTTAATTCTAGTTGCTCCAACTTGTCTTATGCGATTGCGAATTTACCCGAAGGATGTGACGTGGATGAAAATGTTATTGGGAATGCGTTCTTAAATTCTCCTTACGCGTCCTTTATTTTAGATTGGCACGGAAGAGTATTGGTGTGTAATCGACGTGCGGAACGTAGTTTTGGCACAGATGACTCGTTTTCTGATAAAAAATTACAGGGTATGTTATTTTCTGACCTGACATCGGGTTCTGAAAATCAAACACTTTTGGCGATCCGCAAGGGTGCGGCTAAGGGTAGTGTTGAACTTCAGATGAAGACGAATGTGACACGTAAAATTTCGCCTGCCGGAACTCTATTTCGGGTGTCGCTTATGCAGTCAGCGACACGTGGCGAACGTCTTATCCTCATGACGCAAGATCATCTAAAGGCTACAGCAGAATCCTTGCGGACAATGAATGAACGCCGAGCGGTGGTAGAAGAAAGATTCAGAGACGCAAAAGTCGCGAACACGAAGCTTTATGAGACACTGATTTCAATGGAGGCCTTTGCGCACGCGGCGTCACATGATTTGAAAACGCCGATCAATACACTTATCGGCTCGTTGCAGTTTTTTGCCGAGAAATATGGTGAAGACTTGCCCCCAGATGCACAAGAATTCTTGTCGGTCATGTCACGGGCGGCAAATCAAATGAATACGTTAACGACGGATTTACTTGACCACTCGGTTTCAACGGCACGCAAGCTTCGTTGTAAAGATGTTCGTTTGCGCGAGGCGATCGACGAGGTCTTAGCGGATTTATCGCAAGATATTGCTGTGACACAGGCTTTTGTTCATGTGACAGGGCCTGATGTGTTGATACAGGCAGATCCAAATCTGTTACGTATGGTTCTTGTAAATTTACTAAGTAATGCAATTAAATTTCGTAGCGAGGCGCGCCCGTTAGAAGTTGAATTTATACTTGAAAATACGTCCAGACAAAAATGGAAACTTAGCGTAGTCGATAATGGGCGAGGGTTTGATTCAACCGAGGCAGATAAAATTCTGCTCCCGTTTCATCGTGTACACCAAGATGTCGAAGGAACTGGTGTGGGGCTTGCAACATGTGCTGAGATCTGTCGGCGCCACAATTGGGGCTTTACCGCTACAGCTACTCCAGACAAGGGTGCCATGTTTGCGATAGTGTGCGAATTAGCTTAGTCGCTTTAAGGTAGGTTGCTCGCCGCCCTAGGTGTTTCGGCGACATGGTCGACCATTGAAACTAAATCTATTAGGTTCACAGGCTTGCGCAGTACCCAACGTGTATTGTCGTTGTAGGAAAAAAGCTCTCCTCTGGGGAACATGCCTGATCCTGTGACATATACTACAGGCGTGTTTGGGTATTTCATTTCGGCATAATCGGCGACATTTAAGGATGTGCCACTGCCAATTTTTAGATCCAAAATAATCACATTTGGCGCGGTATCAGATATAGCATCAATCGCGTCGTCACAGTTGGCCGCAGATATCACATTATACCCCATGTCTTTTAAAGCCATGGCAAATGTAAATCTCAAACCTTCGTCATCTTCGAGTAGTAATACACTCTTCACGATAGAATCCTTAAAATTTCAATATACTACATTGAGTGTGCATCAGTATGGAACGAGTCACAATACAATTTTTAACTTAAATTAATAAATGAAATTTCATTAAGTTAAGTGTGATGTCTAGAATGTAATTACAGTAAATAAAGAGTAAATAATGATTTTGCATCGAGTTTTTTGAGTTAATGCGTGGGTATAAACATCCAGGGGTTGATTTTCCGTGGGCGTGCCTGATGGCGCTATGAGATGATTCGTAATGTTAAATTCCGAAGTCGGCACTTTTGATTTTGTGAAATGTTTCCTTAGCTACGTTGTATTGCACCGCAGATGTCTAGTGTCTCCTTTGAGCCTGTATTGGAACATTTTGTTGTAGTATCAATTAAATGGTATGGACAATCTCGGTCGTTCTATTCAGGGTCTGTTCATCGATTGAGTGATATCAATCGGAAATTCCGGTGCAGCATATTGCAACGCCGCTTCACTATACAAAATCGCATATACAAAATTGAGGGACGAGATGGGTTTGACCTGTCGTGATGTGATGGTTCCACCACACATCCAGAAAACAGTAAATCCGGGCGCGAGCGTTGCGAGTGCCCTTCTTATAATCAAAGAAAGCCGTGCGCGTTTCTTGCCTGTCGTAGCTGATAACGGGCAGTATATCGGGGTATTTTCTGCGCCGACACTGCTTAGAATGATCTTGCCAAAGGCCATCACGATTGACCTTTTTAATGATGCATCGCGTGTAGGCCTCGAACAGCTGGCGTTTATGAAACTGTCCAAGTCTGACTTCGAGGCACAAGTTGCAAAACTGAAAGATGAGATGGTTCAAGACAATATGTCTCGTCCTGAAAACATCCCAGTTGTTGCACCAGATACTCCAGTCATGGAGGGCGTTTTACAAATCTACAAGTTTAAACGCCACCTGATGCTGGTTGAACCTGACACCAAACAGTTTATCGGAACTGTTAGTTCAAACTCTCTTATCGACGAGGTCCTTGGCTAATACGCCAAGCAGAAAGACATATGGCAACACATACGGCATCACACGGAGCGCATACGCTCTCCGTACCGGATCTTTTGGGCATTTCACCACTGTGGATGGCTACCGGTATTCTTATCATCGTCTATGCGCTGTTGATCAGCGAAAAACTAAACCGCGCAATACTGGCCATGCTGGGCGCAGCCCTGATGGTGATCTTTGGCATCCTCAATCAAGATCAAGCTTTAAACGGTGTGGATGCAAATACGCTCGCTCTACTAATCGGGATGATGGTTATTGTTGCCATTACGTCGAAGTCTGGTCTGTTTCAGTATGTCGCGATTAAGGCTGCTAAATCAGTTAAGGCAAACCCGACGGGTATTTTGATTATGTTGACGCTCATCACCGCTGTCTTTTCAGCGCTGTTGGACAATGTAACCACGGTCCTGTTGATTGCCCCGATCACACTTTTGATTACGGATGCGCTTGATACGAAAGTATTTCCATTCTTTATGGCGGAAATTTTAGCGTCAAATGTTGGCGGTATGGCGACGCTTATCGGCGATCCTCCCAATATCTTGATTGGCTCCGCCGCGGGGCTTAGCTTTAACGATTTTCTCGTCAATATGGCACCGGTTTCGGGTATCTGTCTGGTAGTGTTAACGGCGATTATCTACTTTATGAACCGTACGTCTCTCGCCAAAATTCCTGCTGAAGCTAGCGAGCGGATCATGAAATTCGACGAATCTGGCGCAATCACCGACGCGCGCTTGATGATCAAATCCCTCTTTGTCCTCGCTTTGGTTCTAACTGGATTCACACTAGGTCACAGCTACGGCATTCAGCCCGGGACTTCGGCGTTGTCTGGCGCGGCATTGTTGATGTTATTGGCCTACTGGAGACAGGACGCTGAGCAACAATCTGAATCGGTGCACCATATCTTTGGTGAAGTAGAATGGGTGACGATCCTGTTCTTCGGTGGTCTATTTGTTATCGTTGCTGGTGTTGAGCAGGTCGGCCTACTCGAGATGTTCGCCGAATACGTTCTGGACGTGACACAGGGTGATTTAATGTGGACATCCTTCTTGATTTTCTGGGCTTCGGGTTTGTTGTCTGCCATTCTTGATAACATTCCTTTTGTTGCAACAATGATCCCGTTGATCGAAGCGACTGAGAGTACGTTTGGTCCTGAAAACCTAGAAGTTTTGTGGTGGTCACTTGCCATGGGTGCGTGCCTTGGCGGGAACGGTACACTCTTGGGGGCCAGCGCAAACCTTACTGTCGCTGCGTTTGCAGAGAAAGCGAAGCAACCAATTGGATTTATGAGCTTTATGAAAGTCGCATTTCCAATCATGCTTCTGACGTTGGTTATTGCCAACATCTATATCTGGCTGCGCTATTTTTACTAAGTTAGCATAGTAAAATCACCAATCGCGCTTGTTTTCGGTGCGATTGGTTCTCGCTCTACCCAATTAAACGGATATCAACGTGTATTGTTGATGTGGCACTTGAACGTTAAATTGGCCGAAATTGATAGAAGGTAGATTGCTATGACCAACGAAACGCTCCTCAGCCATATCCGAGAGATCGTTGGAAAGCAGCATGTCTTAACTGTTAGCAAAACGACCGAACGTTTTCGTCGCGGGTTTCGCTCTGGCGAGGGGGAGGCTTTGTGCGTTGTGCAACCTGGCTCATTGGTTGACTATTGGAAGGTTTTGAAAGCCTGTGTTGAAGCTGACAAGATTATCATTTTTCAGGCAGCGAATACGGGACTGACCGAGGGCTCTACGCCCAAAGGGCGCTACAGCCGTGATGTCGTGGTCATCAATACTCGTCGTATGGATCAAATTCAGCCGATTTTGTCTGGCGACCAAGTGCTGGCGTTCCCTGGTGCGACACTGTTTTCTTTGGAACGTATGCTCAAGAAATTCAATCGTGATCCTCATTCTGTTATCGGCTCGACCTCAATCGGAGCGTCTATTGTTGGCGGGGTTTGTAACAGTTCGGGCGGCACGCTTGTTGCGCGAGGGCCGTCTTATACCGAACTGGCGATTTATGCGCGGATTGACGAGAACGGCACACTGAAATTGATCAATAATCTTGGGATCGATCTGGGCGATGATCCTGAAACAATTCTGAAACGCCTCGAGGCTGGTGATTTTACGGCCTTGCCAGTGGAAGATGGGCGTAATGCTTCTGCATCGAATTATGCCGAAAAAGTACGTCAGATCGATTCCGATATCCCGTCACGCTTTAATAACGACGGAACTGGCCTGTATGAAGTTTCCGGCTGTGGGGGTAAGCTTGCGGTGTTTGCATTGCGCCTTGATACTTTTGCCAAGCCAAAGCGCCAGAAGACATTTTACATTGGCACCAATGATACCGCTGTTTTAACTCGGCTACGTCGCGACATTCTTGGTGGCTTTGAAACATTGCCGATCTCTTCGGAATATATGGAACGGGATTTGTTCGATATCGCAGAGCGCTACGGCAAAGATACGGTGATGATGATCGATTGGTTGGGCACGGACCGTCTACCGACGTTCTTTGCGCTTAAAGGGGCGATCGACGGACGTTTACGTGGTTTCGGCCTTGGCAATTTAACTGATCATGTGATGCAGCTTATCTCGCGCTTAACGCCTGGAGTTCTGCCCAAAAGCATACTCGATTATCGCGAAAAATATCAGCACCACTTAATCTTGAAAATGCCTGATGATGGTATTGAAGAGGCCCAGGCCTATCTGGTAAAGCTCTTTGATGAAGTTGAAGGCGCATATTTTGAATGTTCTGAACGCGAAGCCAAAGTCGCAGGTTTACATCGGTTTGCAGCAGCAGGGGCAGCCGTGCGTTACATGGCGGTGCATTCAAAGGACGTTGAGGATATCATCGCGCTTGATATTGCGTTGCGTCGAAACGACCAAGATTGGTACGAACAGTTGCCAAGTGATGTAACAGATAAGCTTGTCCATAAAATGTATTATGGCCATTTGATGTGTCATGTGATGCACCAAGACTATGTGGTGAAAAAGGGTGTAGATGTTAAAGCTCTTAAGCAACGTATGCTTGAGTTACTGGACGAGCGCGGAGCAGAATATCCGGCAGAGCATAACGTTGGTCACCTTTATCCAGCGAAACCAGCCTTAGCAGATCACTATAAATGGTGCGATCCAACCAATTCCTTCAATCCGGGAATTGGTAAAATGTCGCGGGCCAAATATTACGCTGAGGATTAAACGAGTATCAAAACCAAGCTGGGCACGAGCGTTAGCAGCGCGATACGCAAAATGTCCAGCGCGACAAAGGGTACAAGTCCACGAAAGATCGTACCAAGTCGCACATCGGGTACCACAGATTTCAGCACAAATGCATTCATTCCAACTGGTGGAGTGATATAGGAGACTTCGGTCACCATAACGACGAAAATACCAAACCAGATCAAATTGATTCCATGCGCATCGGCGATGGGATAGAGCACTGGCACAGTAAGCATAATCATCGACAAGCTTTCTAATATGCAGCCCAGTACAAGATAGATGCATAAAACGACCAAGATAAAGGCCATCGGAGTGTCTGCAAAATAGCTCAGGAAGGCCTGGATATCCTGTGTCATGCCGGACATGTTGACATAGTTGCTAAAAGTCAGCGCGCCGAATAAAATGAAAAACATCATTGCTGTGGTCTTCATTGTATCGAAAAGAACGCGCATCAGTGGCGGGATTGCAAAGCGGCCTTTCAGGATAACAAGCAATAACGCCCCGCCTGCGCCCATGCCTGCACTTTCGGTTGGTGTGAAAACCCCAAGATAAATTCCACCCATTACAAAAGCGAATAGAAGTAAGGCTCCAGATGTGCCTTTGAGAGCGCGCAACCGATCACGCAAAGGCAGCTTTGGTTCAGTCGGTAATGTAACGCCACGAAGCCATAGAGAGACGCGTACAGCGATCACATAACCTATGACACCAATCAGACCCGGGATGAGCCCTGCGAGGAAAAGCTTGCCAATGTCCTGTTGTGTCATAATGCCGTAAAAGACCAATATCACGGATGGCGGAATTAAGATGCCTAAGGTGCCGCCTGCCGCAATAGATGCTGTTGACAGATCATCTGGATACCCAAAGCGTCGCATTGAGGGTAGGGCAATTCGCGTCATTGTGGCGGCAGTTGCCAAGGATGACCCGCAGACCGAGGAAAACGCACCACAAGCCACGACTGTTGCAGTTGCTAATCCCCCTTGGCGGTGACGTAACCAAGCGTAGGCGGAATTATATAATTCCGTTGCGATGCCCGAGTGAACTACAAAGTTTCCCATCATGAGAAATAGAGGCAACACGGACAAAGTATAATCACGCCCATTGTCGAAAAACGCCGAAGCTAACAATGAGAGTGCAGGGGTCCAACCAATGATAGATGCTACGCCAACAAGACCAACGCCAGCCAATGCCATCGAAATAGGTACGCCAAAAAATAACAAGGCTGCCAGCACAGCCATCCCTACGGGCCAATGTTCCATCGGGCGTCCCTTTGCGTTCAGTTTCGCAGAAATAAGCGTTTGAGTGGTAGAGCCGCAGTTACAAGGCCGCCACTAAACGCGCAAATGGCACAAAAGTACCCTAAAGGTGCAATGGGAATAGCTAGGTTCGTAGTTGTCCCACCATAGCTGCCAATTTGACTAGCATAAATCCAAATGCGCCAACTGACGATGATCAATATCGCCGCGCTCGCCAGTCCGATGACAGCTTGTCGCCAAGGTTGGATCCAGTCAGGTAAGTGATCTGTCACCAAATCAACGGTTACGTGATCTTCGGCCATAGACAAAGCGCCAAGGCCGAGGAAAATAACTGCGCTGAGCAGAATTTCCGTCAATTCTGTAGCGCCTTTGATTGGTGCGTCAAATACATAGCGGCCGACGACATCTCCAACAGTTAACCCCATCATCACCATGAGTAAAAGGCCGCCCAGCGTTGCCAAAAGCAATGCGGGCCATCCTAGTGATGTTTGGATATCTTGTTGCGGCGTTTCCGGCATTATTCGGCTTCAACAGATGCAATCTCAGCACGGAGCATCTCTAGCGCGGCTGCGCCATCAACACCGGTCTCAGAAACCTCTGCGACTTTTGCGGAAATGACTGGTTCTAGTGCATGAGACCACGCGGCCATCTGCGCGTCAGTTGCTGCTGTAATGGTTGTTTTACCATCCATGGCTTTACGCCCTGCCGCATCGGCACGATCCCACATTTGTCCTGCCATCCGCGCTAGGGACTCTCCGGTGACACTGTCGATCGCGGCTTGTTGTTCTGGGCTGAGGCTATCCCATTTCGCTTTGTTCATGATGACGAAAAACGAAACGTTGTAGAGACCACCTGGTACCGTTACAGCCTGCGGCAGTTCCGGGATTAATTTAAAGAAATTCACAGATTCATAGGGGAAAAGAATTCCGTCAGCGACGCCTTGGCTGAGCAGCTCATAGGCTTTGGAAGCTGGTCCCTCAACGGGCACTGCGCCGAGAGTTGATGCGACCTCATGTACTATTCCACCTCCAACACGTAGTTTTGTGCCTTGCATAAGGTCAACGGATGCGGTGTCGCCGTCTTTGAGAAAGAGTTGACCGGGCCCATGCGTAAATACGCCCAGCACTTTTACATTGTCATATTCGCCGGCATCTTTCAGCATGGCGTCAAAGGTGCGCCAATATGCTACGGAAATGGCTTCGGCACTGTCGCCTAGAAATGGGATTTCAGCGATATTGGTGGTTTTGAAACGGCCTGGATTATACCCTTGAACGCCAAAAGTGATGTCTGTCACACCATTTACAGCAAAATCGAAATGCGCAGGCGGTGGCCCAAGAGGTGCAGGTAAAATTTGTGCGCGAACTTCCCCGCCAGTTGCTTGTGAAATCTGTTCTGTCATGGGAACGATGACTTCGGAAACAAGTGGATGGGATGGTGGCAGCCAATTTGCAACGGTTAGAACAGTGTCAGCCATCGCAGGTGCCGCGAGCAAAATGGCAGTTACCGCCGAAGAAAAGAGGTGTTTCATTTATCGGATCCCTGTTTAAAATCATCTGTTAGATTTCAATTGGTTGTAATCTAACGAAAGGGCGTTTCAGGTCAAAGGGTCTATATTCGTGACTGTGTCGCCTGATCAAATTATACGCATAATCAAAGGTACAGACGTCACAGTCACGAGATTGTAGGCAGCGACTTGGCTGATACGAAACAGGTTATTGGTATGTCTGCGCCTTTGAGTAAATATTATTGAACGTTAAGGCACATGTATTTTAGTTCTGTGAAGTCATCTGTCCCGTATTTCGATCCTTCACGCCCAAGACCTGATTGTTTGACACCACCAAAGGGTGCGACTTCTGTCGAAATGAGCCCAGTGTTTACGCCAACCATTCCAGTTTCAAGGGCTTCTGCAACGCGCCAAACACGTCCGAGATCCTTACTGTAGAAATAAGCTGCAAGTCCGAACTCAGTGGCATTTGCCAATTCGATCACTTCTGCTTCTTCGTTAAACTTGACCAAGGGCGCAAGAGGTCCAAAGGTTTCATCGCGACAGACCCGCATGTCGCTTGTTACGCCGGTTAGCACTGTTGGTTCAAAGAATGTTCCACCAAGGCCAGACGCTTTGCCGCCTGTTAAGACTGTGGCGCCTTTCTGCACGGCATCACTGATATGACTTGTGATTTTTTCGACTGCGGCCATATTAATAAGCGGACCTGTATTCACGCCTTCTTCAAAGCCATCACCAAGTTTCAGATCATTCATCCGAGCGGTTAGCTTTTGGGCAAAATCATCATAAACGCCAGCCTGCACATAGATGCGGTTGGCACAGACGCAGGTTTGACCGTTGTTGCGGAACTTTGCAATCATTGCTCCTTCAACAGCGGCGTGGATGTCAGCATCGTCGAATACCAAAAATGGAGCATTCCCCCCCAGTTCAAGTGACATCTTTTTAATTGTGTCGCTGCACTGTTTCATCAAAATTTTGCCGACGCGCGTTGAGCCCGTGAACGTAATTTTTGCAACTTTGGGGTTGGCACAAAGCTCTTCGCCGATACTCACGGGATCTGAGGAGGGGATAACGTTTAAGACGCCCGCTGGGATACCTGCACGTTCCCCTAAAACAGCCATTGCTAGGGCTGAAAGCGGCGTCAGCTCTGCAGGGCGAGCAACAAACGAACACCCGACTGCCAGTGCTGGCGCCACCTTGCGCGCGATCATTGCGTTCGGAAAATTCCAGGGAGTGATAGAGCCAACGACGCCAACTGGTTGGCGCAAGACCACGATGCGCTTGTCTCGTTGATGGCCTGGGATCACATCCCCGTAAACGCGCTTTGCTTCTTCGGCAAACCATTCGAGAAATGACGCGCCATACATGATTTCGCCCCGGGCTTCGGCCCATGGTTTGCCCATTTCAGCTGTGAGAATTGTCGCCAAATCATCGGCATTGGCAACCATCAGATCATACCATTTACGAAGAACGACACCACGTTCTTTGCCTGTCCAAGTCGCGAACGCTTTTTGTGCGATATAAGCCGCGTCAATAGCTGCAGTTGTGTCGTCTGCGCTTAAATCAGCGACTTGAGCGATCACTTCTCCGGTGGCCGGATTGTTCACGGGAAATGTCTTCTCCGTCGTTACCCACTGACCATTGACGAATCCACGAACCTCTAAAAGGCTAGGATCTTTGAGCTTAAGGCGTAAGTCGGTCATGAGTAGCTTTCCTTAACTGCAGCAAGTGCGACCTTCGAGAAATCCATGGTCGGATGAATGATCAGATCATAGGTGGCCGGTCGGCAAAGAAATAAGTCTTGTTATATGGACATAGCGCCAGATTAGATATTCAGATCTTTGGCTTGGCGCGTGTTTGTTTATTGATTTGCCATGTACTCATCGCGTTTCTGCCGTGCAATAGAAATTTTGGATGACAGGGATGCGATAATGACAGCGACTGTGACCAGACCAATCATGATTGTCGACAATGCATTGATTTCGGGACTTACGCCTAAACGGACAGAGGAATAGATTTTGATCGGCAGAGTCGTTGATGAAGGTCCGGCAGTAAACGATGCGATCACCAAATCATCTAGCGATAATGTAAAGGCAAGTAACCAACCGGATATTACGGCAGGTGCAATGATTGGAAGTGTTACTGACTTAAACGCGTCCCACGGTGTGCATCCGAGATCAAGTGCGGCTTCTTCCAGACTTGTGTCAAATGTTGCCATTCGGGATGAGACGACAACTGATACATAACACATTGAAAATGTTGCATGTGCCAAAACGATTGTTGTGACACCGCGGTCCATACCGATAGAGATAAATAACAAGAGCAATGATAAGCCAGTAATCACTTCGGGCATCACAAGTGGCGCGTATATCATGCCAGAAAACAGGGTGCGTCCTAGAAACTTACCACTGCGCACAAGCACAAACGCGGCCATTGTGCCAAGGATCGTCGCTATGGTTGAGGATAAGATAGCAACCTTCGCTGTGACCAGCGCTGCATCCAAGAAAGCTTTGTTCTGAAGCAGCTCGCCATACCATTTGGTTGAAAATCCACCCCATACGGTGACGAGTTTGGATTCATTAAAGCTGTAGATAACCAAGACGATCATCGGAATATAAAGAAAGGCAAAGCCAACGGACAGAGAAACAGTGTTAAACCAAGTGAGCTTTCTCATTTTGTTTGCTCTCGTTGTTTTTGTTCGTTGCGCTGAAACAAGACGATTGGCGTGATCAAGATAAGCAGCAGGATAATCGCGACTGCAGACGCCACAGGCCAATCGCGGTTGGAGAAAAATTCTTCCCACAAGACCTTCCCAATCATCAGTGTCCTTGACCCCCCGAGTAAAGACGGAATGACAAATTCACCTAGGGCGGGGATGAAAACAAGGAAACATCCCGCGATAACACCGGGTTTGGCAAGGTGAAGTGTGACAGACCAAAATGCGCCTGTCCGCGAGCATCCTAGATCTTGGGCGGCTTCAAGCAGTGACGCATCCAATTTTTCTAGGGTCGCGTAAATCGGTAAGATCATGAATGGCAGATAGGTGTAGACAATGCCGATATACACGGCTGTATTGGTATTAAGGATCACGAGTGGCTCAGATATAATACCGGTCCATATTAGGGCTTGGTTCAAAAACCCTTCATTGGATAAGATCCCGATCCAGGCGTAAACACGGATCAGAAAGCTTGTCCAAAATGGCAAAATAACTAGCATCAGTAAGCTTGGCCGCCACTCGTCTGGCGTATTCGCGATCCCGTATGCAATTGGAAAGCCAATTAGCAATGTAATAAATGTCGAAATAGCTGCGATTTTAAGACTTGAAAGATAGGCCTTCCAATAAAGTGCATCGGTGGTCAGGAAGGTAAAGTTTTCAAAATCTAACTGAGAGAAGAATTCTTTAAAACCATCCCACCCTGCTGCGGGATCTAGGGTTGGCGTATAAGGAGGGATAGAAATTGCGTAATCCGAGAGCGCAATTTTGAGTACGATCAAAAATGGGATCAGAAATAAGATTAAGAGCCATACAAACGGAACCCCAATCAACAAACGGCGGGCAAGTTTCATAGCATGCCTCCTATGTGGCGAGGACGATACCAGCGGTATCTGTCCAAGACAGCCACACGTTGTCGTTCCAGGTGAAGGATCGGCGAGAAATTCGACGATCGTTGGGGACCTGAGATTTGATCAAAGTTCCATTCGCTAAGCGTACGTAGTAAGTGGATAAATTACCTAAATACGCGATGTCCTCAATGGCGCCGCATACGCGATTATGCACATCTGTCGGTTCATCGTTGGATATTGCAATTTTTTCGGGACGAATGGCAAAGGATCCCCTTTGCCCTTTGGCCAAACCAGCGCCCGTTTGAGCACGAATTGGTCTTTGTCCTTCGGCCCAGATTAGTTCGGATTCTTCTGTCTTTATGCTCGATATTCTGCCTTCGATAATGTTCACATCACCTATGAAATCAGCAACATAGATAGAATTAGGAGCCTCATAAACGCGGTCGGGTGTATCCACTTGGATCAGTTTGCCGTGGTCCATAACTGCAATACGGCTGGCGACGGTCATAGCTTCTTCTTGGTCATGCGTCACGATGACAAAAGTCGTGCCTGTTTTTTCTTGGATGTCCATCAACTCAAACTGCGTTTCTTGCCGCAATTTTTTGTCTAACGCGCCGAGTGGTTCATCCAGTAAAAGAAGTTTTGGGGCCTTGGCTAACGCACGTGCAAGAGCAACGCGTTGACGTTGACCACCTGACAATTGATGAGGTTTGCGTTTGGAGAAATCCGTAAGCTGAACCAAGCGAAGCATCTCTTCAACGCGACCAGAAATCTCTGACTTTGGCATATCCGAGCGTTTCAGCCCAAAGGCAAGATTGTCGGCAACTGATAAATGCGGGAACAGCGCATAGGACTGAAACATCATATTTACCGCGCGTTTGTTTGCCGGGATGCCTTGCATGTCCTGACCATCAATCGTGATGGTTCCTTGTGTCGCATCTTCGAAACCGGCAAGCATTCGCATCAAAGTGGTTTTGCCGCAACCAGACGGGCCCAAGAGTGCGAAAAACTCCCTCGGGTAGATTTTCAAATCGACATTATTAATGGCAGTAAAGTTACCATATTTTTTTGTAACATTTGAAAAGTTTATAAGTGGATCAGCGTTAGGGTCTCGCCATGGTGCGAATGGGCTTGCATCGGACATTTTCTATCCCCCCGAAAGAGTGTGTTTGGGCCAAGCGGCCCAAACATTACGGTGTTACGGATCCAATCTGGTTAGGTACCAGATTTAATCTTAGTCCACATGCGGGTGACTACCCGTTGCGTCTTGGGCTCATAAGGTGAGGCTGTGTACAAATTCTCAAGCGTTTTTTCGGATGGATAAATCGCTGAATCGGTAATGACGTCGTCCAGTAGAAACTCCTGCGATGCAAGATTACCGTTGGCATAGTACACATAGTTTGACGCTGTCGCCATGTTCTGAGCGTCCATGATGAAGTTCAGAAATTTATGGGCGCCTTCTGCGTTTGGTGCATCAGCAGGAATTGCCATTTGGTCAAACCACATCAGCGCACCTTCTGTTGGTGCATTATATGCGATTTCTACGCCATTTTCGGCCTCGGCTGCGCGATCTCGTGCCTGCAAAACATCGCCGGACCATCCAAATGCAACACATATATCTCCGTTTGCGAGTGCATTGATATATTCGGAGCTGTGATATTTTTTCACATGAGGCGCGATGGCTGTTAAAATGGGCTCTGCCTTTTTCAGCACGTCAACATCCTGCGTATTGGGTTGTTCACCAATATAAGCAAGGGCAGCAGGTATAACCTCGGTTGGAGCATCAAGGAAATAGACGCCACACTCAGCAAGCTTTTCCATATTTTCCGGGTTCATGATCAAATCAAGTGAATCGATTGGTGCATCGTCCCCAAGGATTTCGGTCACTTTTTGAACGTTTACACCGATGCCTGTGGTGCCCCACATGTAATTAATGGAATAGGCGTTGTCTGGGTCGTACTGTGCGGTACGGTCTTTGATCAGATCCCATAAATTACCGGCATTTGTGAGTTTGTTTTGATCAAGTTTTTGGAAAGCTCCGGCGCTTATCTGGCGTTGTAGGAAATCTCCGGTTGGCACAACGATGTCATAGCCAGAGCTCCCAGCGAGCATTTTGGTCTCTAGGACCTCATTGCTGTCGAATACATCATAAACAAGGTCGATACCGGTCTCAGCTTCGAATTTCTCTAAAAGCTCTTCGTCGATGTAATCAGACCAATTGTAGACGCGTACCTCTTCTGACGACGCCAAGCTTGTTGTCGTCATAAGAGCAATTATGGAAAGCGAAGTGAGTTTTTTCATAGCATTCTCCTGTCGTGGTTAAATGTTTGATCAAAAGTTTGACAAACACAAGTTTTTTCTAGAGTTTCAGAGTGGCAGAATAAAATAACTGCAAGCGACGAGAGTAAGGTTATGCACCACGAGCGAAAAATGCCCGAACATCAGGCGGTTTATGAAAAGCTAAGAGATTGCCTTGTTCTTGGAAGTTTTGCACCGGGAGAACCATTGACGATTCAGAAGTTAACCAACTTCTTGGAGGCTGGCATGACACCTGTGCGAGAGGCGATGCGTAGATTGATTGCAGAGAATGTTTTGCAAATCTTGGATAATCGTCGTGTTATTGTGCCAGTTTTGACGCGTTCTCAGATGGAAGATATCTATTTTATGAGGCTTAATATTGAAAGTGAGCTTACTCGACGAGCGTGCAAATCATTTAAAAAACAATATATTACTGAATTATCGTGTATGGATGTTGAGGTTGACCGTGCGATTGAGCGTGGAGATGTCGAAGCATATCTAGAGAGCAATAAGGCTTTTCATTTCTATCTGTATGAGGCTGCGGAATCTCCGATACTTTTGAATGTTGTTGAATCCCTTTGGGCGCAAATCGGACCAAGCCTCAGGGTTGTTTCCGGTCGATATGGAACGGCGAACCTCCCCGATAAACACTCTGATCTGATTGCAGCGCTTTCGAAGAATGATGAGTTGGCTGCCGTCGAGGCCTTGAAGGCTGATCTTAGTCAAGGGCTGCTCTTGGCAAGTCAATCACTACCGCAATAATATGATCAAAAATCTTGGAGTGTTGACGTGAGACACCGGAAATCTAAAAAAGCAGCAACATCTTGGGCGAATGAGCTTTCGGATGAATTTATCGATTATCTGGATGGCCGCGATCTGGACGAGGTCGAGGTTATCGTCTCTGATATTGCAGGCACGTCTCGTGGCAAAGCGATGCCCGCCTATAAATTCAAGCCAGACGAGGCTTTCTTTTTACCCATATCATTGTTCTATCAAACGATATCAGGCGCATATGTTGATATGGATATCGAGAACCAGTGGTTCGAGCACGATGTGACGCTGGTTCCTGATATGTCCACGGCCTGCGCGATTCCATGGGGTGATGACCCGTCCATTCAAGTTATTTGCGATATGAAAACCCGCGATAACGCTCCGCTTGGTCTTGCTCCACGCAATGTCCTTCGTCGTGTGCTTGCGCTTTATGAGACTGAGGGTTGGGTGCCAATCGTGGCGCCCGAGATTGAATTCTATCTGACCAAGCCAAACATTGACCCCACCGAGGGGATTGAACCACCTGTTGGTCGTACCGGACGTCAGTGTGTTGGTAGCCAAGTTTACTCGATGGCAGCCGTTGATGAATTTGGGCCGGTTATAGACACCATTTATGATTTTGCTGAAACGCAGGGATTGAAAATCGATACGGTGATTCAAGAAGGAGGAGCCGGTCAAGTTGAAGTAAACTTGCCTCATGGAAACCCCATCGAATTGGCTGATCAGGTATTTTATTTTAAACGGATGATCCGCGAAGCGGCGCTGAAGAATGGGATGTTCGCGACCTTTATGGCGAAACCAATGCGCGATGAACCCGGCAGTGCGATGCATCTTCATCAATCCATTGTAGATCATGAGACTGGGCACAATATTTTTTCAGATGCTGATGGTAATCCGACTGATGAATTTCATCATTTTATTGGTGGATCTCAGACATATTTAATGCAAGCGGTGCCATTGTTGGCGCCTTATGTGAACTCCTATCGTCGGATTACTGTCGAAGGTCAATCGGCCCCGTCCAACCTTGAGTGGGCGGCAGATAACCGCACGACTGGCCTGCGTGTGCCTCATTCCGGCCCTGAGGCGCGACGTTTGGAAAATCGTGTCATTGGCATGGATTGTAATCCTTATCTAGCGATTGCTGCGTCTTTGGCCTGTGGGTATATTGGTTTGAAAAACAAGGTATCCCCTCGGGCCGCGGCGACAGAAGAGATTTGGGAAACAGATAAACCGCTTCCTCCAAACCTGAGCTCTGCACTGGATCTATTTGAAGGTGCCTCTGAAATTTGGGAGGTGCTCGGTTCAGATTTTTGCCAGTTATTCTTGGATTTGAAGCGGGCTGAAAATGAAGAATACCAACGGGAAATTTCACCATGGGAGCGGCAGCATCTCCTGCTGAATGTGTGATGAATCTCCTAAATATAAACGACAAATCTGGTACATACCCTGCGTCGTACTACGCTAGTAACATCATGCCGATTACCGATTGCGAAGCGGCGAAAGGCCAGATTAATTGTGATGTCTGTGTGATCGGGGGTGGTTTTACAGGCCTGTCTGCTGCGCTGCATTTGGCCGAACGCGGGTACAAGGTGCACCTGTTAGAAGCGCAGCGTATCGGTTTTGGTGCATCTGGACGTAACGGCGGACAGGTTGGGCAAGGGCAACGGCTTGATCAAGATGACTTGGAAAAGATGCTTGGCGATACGCGTGCGATGGAATTGTGGAAAGTCGGCACTGCAGCTTCGAGTCTTGTCCGAGATCTAGCCAAGTCTGATTTGGTGCACGCTGATTTCCATCCTGGTCTGTTATACACGGATCATCGCGAGAGATATGTGCAAGGATCGCGTGCATATGTAGAAAAGATGAATGACAAATACGGTTATGATCAGCTATCTTTTTTGGATAAGGATCAGGTGTATGATCTTGTGAAATCCCCATGTTATTATGGCGGTACTTATGACACCGGGGGTGGCCATATTGATCCGCTGCAATTTGTTTTAGGCTTGGCCCGTATGGCACAACGGGCAGGTGCAATCTTACACGAGCGCAGCTTTGTCACCAAGATCAAAGAAGGGGCAATTGCGGCCGTTCATACCACATCCGCACGGATCTATGCAAAATATGTGGTCATGGGGTGTAATGGGTATGTAGGGGATTTACACTCGGATGTAAGCCGCCGCGTTATGCCAATTAATAACTATATAGCTGCGACTGAGCCTTTAAGCGAAGATATGCGGGCGCGTGTGATGACAAAAAACATCGCGGTTGCGGATAGTAAATTCGTTGTGAATTATTTCCGTTTCAGTGATGACAATCGTATGTTGTTCGGTGGCACCGAAAGCTATGGTTATAAATTCCCAAAAGATATTGCGGCGCAGGTTCGAAAACCTATGACCGAGATATTCCCTCAGCTTGCAGATACAAAGATTGATTACTCATGGGGTGGGACGCTTGGCATCACTTTAAACCGGATGCCACATTACGGAGTGTACGGTGCCAATAATATCCTAAGCCTGTCAGGCTTTTCTGGGTCGGGCGTCGCCATGGGGACGCTTTCGGGACAAATCGCCGCCGAGATGATTGCAGGGCAATCGGAACGATTTGATATTATGTCCAGTGTTCCAACACCAAAGTTTCCGGGTGGGCGTATGATGCGCCAGCCTTTGCTTATCCTTGCGATGCTTTGGTATTCGCTGCGCGATAAGCTTTAGAGGTGCCGTGTTATTGGGATCTTGATCGTGCTGGAGGGGTATCCAGTTGGCTTAAGGTAAGAGTGATATCGCAAAAATAACAACGATGTCACGTTTTGAGAGAAGTAGTGTGAAAATGGCTCAATTTAACCCACAAGAGTGGTGTAATGCCAATCCTGACGTCACTTTTGCGACGATCGCGGTGTGTGATGTCAACGGTGTGTTTCGTGGAAAGCGGGTACCAGTTGAGAATATTGTAAAAGTTTTCAACGAAGGCATTCGCATGCCCTGCTCGGCCTGTACGGTTGATATATGGGGATGCGATATCGAGAACAGTGAGCTCGTGTTTGAAACGGGCGACGGCGATGTGATTTGCTCAGTGACAAACCGCGGTTTGGTTACACGCCAGATCGCGGGACAGCGCTCTGCTTTTATTCCTGTCACTATGTTTGACGCGGCGGGAACACCCGTAGCGACGGATCCACGTCAAGCGCTGTCAGCTGTTGTGGATAGGTTTAAATCTCATGGTTACACGCCGGTTGTCGCAACTGAACTCGAGTTTTACTTGGTTTCAGGGTCCGAAACAGAGGTTGCCCCGGCAACGCTCCCGGGTGAGGCAGGACCGTTGGAGCATGACAATGTGTTATCTGTTGCTGAGCTTGATAAACTGCAGCCTTTCTTAGACGATATTTACGCCGAATCCGCACGCCAAGGCATCGTCCCAGATGCCACCATTTCTGAAAGTGGTGCAGGTCAGTTCGAAGTTAACCTGATGCACAGCGACGATGCACTGCGGGCTGCTGATGATGCGGTTTTGTTTAAAAATCTTGTTCGCAATACCGCGCGCGCGCATGGATTTCGCGCGACATTTATGGCCAAACCTTTTGGCGATAAGGCGGGAAATGGGCTTCACGTACATTTTTCGTTGTTAAACGAAGTCGGCAAAAATGTCTTTAACGATGACACTGACGAGGGCTCAGATCTGATGCGTCATGCCGTTGCAGGCTTAATCGCGCTTATGGTCGACAGCGCGTTGATTTTTGCACCGCACCAGAACAGTTATCGACGTATTCGTCCCAATGCTCACGCGCCGACGGCAGTTGCATGGGGTTATGAAAACCGCACGTGTGCTGTGCGTATTCCTGGCGGCAACAAAGCGGCACGTCGTATTGAGCACCGTGTCGCAGGAGGGGATGCGAACCCCTATTTGGTTCTTGCGGCTATTTTAGGCGCGGCAGTCTATGGAATTGAAAACACGCTGACACCGCCAGCACCAACGACCGGTAATGCCTATGAAACGGATGCCGCATCTTTGCCGCTGAACTGGTTTAATGCGATTTCGGCTTTTGAGAACAGTACGCTTTTGCCGAACGTTTTGGATCCTCAGCTGATCCGTCTGTTTGCGCAGACCAAAAAACAAGAACTAAGTAAATTTTTGAGCGTCGTTCCAAGTCATGAATATACTGCCTATCTGGAGACTGTCTAATGAACGTGCATCGTCATTATGCCGGAGACTGTGATCACACCACAAGTTATTATGCGGCTTCGGCAAACGTTAGGGCACTTAGACCTGCTTTGATGGGGCACCATAACTTTGATATCTGTATCGTCGGTGCTGGGTATTCTGGCTTGTCTACGGCGCTATATCTCGCCGAAAAAGGTCATAACGTTGCTCTTGTCGAAGGCGCGCGGATCGGGTGGGGGGCCTCGGGTCGAAACGGTGGTCAGGTGGTCAATGGGCTGAACGCCTCGCTTCAGACGATCAAACGCCGCTATGGTCAAGACACTGCGAATTTTGTCGCTGGTCTGGTGATGGAGGGTGCCGACATCATCCGCGATCGTGTCGATACATATGGTATCGAGTGTGATCTGAAACCGACAAACTTGTTTGCAGCATATACAGACGCGCATATGCGTGAGTTGGAAGAGCGTTTGGCGCTTTGGCGTGGGTATGGCATTGAAACGCAGGAAATGGTGTCCAAGGATCAGATCCGTGATTACGTAGGCTCTGATGTTTATGCTGGTGGCATGATGGATTTTGCCGGGGGGCATATGCACCCGCTCAATCTTGCTCTGGGCGAGGCGGCAGCGTTTGAACAAAATGGTGGTACGATCTTTGAAATGTCCCGTGTTGTGGATGTTAATTATGATGCACCGCATCCAGTTGTGACAACTGCAGATGGGAGCATCACATGTAAAAAAGTTGTTTTGTGTGGCAATGCTTATTTGGGTCATGTGGTGCCGAAATTGACATCGCGCGTTATGCCGGTTTCCACCCAAATTATAGCCACCGAACCCTTGTCGCCTGAGCAAGCTCAGCGTTTATTGCCAACGGATACTTGCGTTGAAGATATCCGGTTTATCCTCGACTATTTCCGCCTGTCTGCAGACAATCGGCTGCTGTTTGGTGGCGGGACAGTCTATGGCGGTGCCGACCCCAAGGATATCGAAGCTAAGTTGCGAAAGAATATGCATAAAGTATTTCCGGAGCTGCAGGTTACCAAGGTCGACTATGCTTGGAGCGGGAACTTTGCCCTTTCCTTTAGTCGCGTCCCTCAACTGGGGCGCTTGAACGACAATACCTATTTTGCTCATGGTTATTCTGGTCACGGCGTGACGGGGTCACATACATTTGGCCGTATCCTAGCCGAGGCCATTTCCGGTGATATGTCGCGCTTTGATGTTTTTGCCAAGGTCCCATGGATCCCTTTCCCAGGTGGACGGATGTTCCGTGTGCCTTATTCGGTCATCGGGTCTTGGTATTATGGCTTCAAAGATCAATTTGGATTGTGAGGACAGCATGACACAGTTTGGCGATCAAGCGTTTAGAAAGACATCGCCTAAAGGGCGCTGGCCTGAGATGACCTATGGAGGGGCCCTCAGTTTCTTGCGCCGTGTTTATTCGCGTGACCTTGATGATGTGGACGTCGCTGTGATGGGAATCCCATTTGACAACGCGGTTACGTATCGTCCGGGATGTCGGCTTGGTCCGCGCGCGGTACGTGGGGCTTCTGTCCAGTTGGCCGAACTTAAAGCGTTTCCTTGGGGAATGGATCCGTTCGATACCTTAAATGTTGTGGACTATGGTGATGTAGCACTTGATCCTCATCATCCAGACACCATTGCAAGGGCTATTCAAACCGCAGCAGCTGAGATCATCGCCACGGATACTATGTTGGTGTCAATTGGCGGTGATCATTCGATCAGTTATCCATTGCTAAAAGCACATGCCGACCGCCATGGTCCTATTGCACTCCTGCAATTTGATGCTCATTGCGATACATGGCCTGACGACGGTCAAACCATTGACCATGGTACAATGTTCGCACGCGCCGCGCGTGAAGGGGTGATTGATGTCGCCAAGTCAACCCAAGTGGGACTGCGCACATATAATGACAGCGACCATGGTTTCGAAATTCTCAGCAGTCCCTGGATTCATCGAAATGGTATTCAAAAAACGATCGATGTATTCAAAGCTCGGGCTGGAGCTGCGCCGGTCTATGTGAGCTTTGACATTGATATGTTAGATCCGGCCTATGCGCCAGGCACGGGCACTCCGGTTCCCGGAGGGGTAGCGTCATGGCAAGCGCTTGAATTTATCCGGTCATTGACCGATCTTAATTTGATAGGGATGGATCTTGTCGAAGTTTCGCCACCATTTGATCACTCAGAAGTCACCGCATTAGCTGCAGCACATTTGGTGCATGATTTCTTATGTGTTTTGGCACAAAAATCTGGTGCAAAAGAAAATAAAATCGGCAAGCTCTAGGGAAGAAACATGAAAATCGGTATTTTGCAAACGGGTCGTGCGCCTGATGAAACTGTGGTGGAACACGGGGATTATGATGCACTTTTCATGCGTTATCTAGAGAGCAGAGGTTTTGAATTTCAAAATTATGTGGTGCTTGATGGGGAATTGCCGAGCAACCCTGAAGATGCTGAAGGTTGGTTGATTACAGGATCGCGTTTTGGTGTTTACGAAGATCACGGATGGATTCCGCCGCTAGAAGATTTCCTTCGTGACAGTTTTGCGGCAGAGATACCGATTTTTGGGGTTTGCTTTGGTCATCAAATCCTAGCGCAAGCCTTGGGTGGGAAAGTCGAAAAATTCACCAAAGGATGGTCGGTTGGTCCTCAAACGTATCAAAGTGATATCTTTGGCGATCAGAAGATGATCGCGTGGCATCAGGATCAAGTGATCGAACGGCCTGCAACCGCGACGGCCGTTGGCTCTTCCGAGTTCTGTGAAAACGCCATTCTTACCTATGGTACGCGTGCGATGACAATTCAGCCTCATCCAGAGTTTTCGCCGACATTTTTTCGAGCACTTCTTGAGGCTCGGGGAGATGTGTTGCCACAAAATGTTAGGATGAATGCTGAACAGGCTGATACGGAAAATTTGACTTCAAACAAATTTACCAGCGTTGTCGAAGATTTCTTCATGCGCCGCGGTCAATTTTCTGCGACGCAATAAGAGTGAATATTCGAGGTGATTGAAGAGTTTGTGAGAAATATGTTCATTTTCTTGATATGTCGTATTACCTATCTGAAATAACTATATTTTTTTAATGATAATAATTTGATCTGGAGATTACTTGGACGAACTGTCGCGTTGACTTAGATCTAGGGTTGACTTGATGTGTTGCAAATCTAAGAACCGGAGAAAATAGAGATGAAAACTCTTTCTTACGCAATTTTATTTTGTGGAATTGTGACTGTCGTAAATGCTGACGGCGATCCGGAGCGCGGGAAACGAGAATTTAACAAGTGTAAGTCTTGTCACATGATTGTCTCTGATGATGGAGACGTTATTGTGAAAGGTGGTCGAACAGGCCCCAATCTTTGGGGGGTAACTGATCGTGTTGCTGGTACCGCTGATGGGTATCGATATGGAAAAGATCACTTAAAAGCTGCAGAAATGGGTCTCGTGTGGACCGAAGATCAATTTAGTCAGTTTGTAACAGACCCTCGATCATTTTTAAAAGCCTTCACAGGTAACTCCAAAGCACGGTCAAAGATGAGCTTTCGTTTGAAATCAGGTGCAGAAGATGTTTTCGCATATCTTGCGCAATTTGGACCGGTTTCGACACAAGATGAAGCACCGATTATTACCGAGTAAGTATGCAGACGCAGTGTATATGCGTCCGCATGGATGATCTATGTTATGTTACCATGCTGATGAAATGATCGCCGAGGTGCTTGATTCGGACGGAACATCTCAATCAGACCTTAAAACAATGTCAGGCTGTCGGCTGCTGCTGCTGCAGGCTTCGGAGTAGACACAACACGTGCTGCAGCGGCTTTTTCCTGTTCGCCTAGACGCCGATCATCTGCGACATGGGTCTGCTGCGCAGCCCCTGTTGTAGCATGAAACCGCACACGACGTGCCGAAGTCCCACCTACAGAGGATGAAATCACGGGGATGCCTTCGTCCTTAAGAAATTTCTGAACAAAGGATGCGTTATTTGCACCGATATCCGATAGATTGGCAGACATTTTAGCACCTCCAAAGACCTTGGCCTTTAGATTTACCCTCTGTGCACCCTGTTTCATGATCCCGTTGATCAGCAATTCCATCGCATGAATACCGTATCGTGCATTAGCGGCACCGCCACCACCTGATGATGCAAGAAGGAAATGGTTCATACCACCTATTCCATTCTCGGCATCATATATGCAGGCAGCGATACAAGAGCCCAAAACGGTTGAAAACATCACTGAAGGGTCGTTACTGACTTGGTAATCCCCTTGTAGGATCGTGACAGTTTTTGAGTTTGCAAAAACAGACAATTCAATTTCCTTCCCAGCTTTGGTAATCTCAGGTTTTACACGCCTGAAGAAGAGTGCCGGCCATACGGTCCAGCGGAATTTGTTTCTGAGATGCACCCATCTCCCAAGCGACGCGTGGCATACCGTATACTACGGAGCTTTGCTGGTCTTGTGAGAAGGTTGATGCACCTCCCTTGCGGAGTTCCAACAACCCCTTTGCCCCATCTTGCCCCATACCCGTTAATATTGAGGCAACGCAGTCGCGTGCAATTGGCGCTGCAGATGAAAAAAGTGCATCTACTGAAGGTTGGTGACCTGAAATTGGACCACCTTGTTTCATTTGGATGCGATAAGGTTTACGACTGCTGAGACCCATGTGCCGCGTTTGGCCTGCAGCGATGTAAACATGACCTGCTTCTAACGTCATGCCATCGTCAGCAGTGACCACTTTTGCCGGGGAAATTCTGTCGAGCAATGAAACAAGGCCAGTTCCAAAGTTTTTTCCAGTGTGTTGCACCACCAAAGTTGGTGGGCAATCCGCAGGAAAATTGACTAACAGTTTTCGTAAAGCTTCTACACCGCCTGTCGAGGATCCGACGAGAATTACCTTTTTGTAATTCGGCCCACGTGTCGGAGACGCGCTTCGTACTTGAGGTCGAGCTTGGTTTTTCCTAGGAGCTTTCACCATCATGTCAAAGTACTGAACAAACTGACGCGGACTATCCGCTTTGGTAAGTTCAAAGATGCCGGCACCAACATTTAGTAATGGTGAGGAGCGGCGTGCTGGTGTCGATGCAGTATTATCCATGACTGAGATCCACCGCACGTCTAATGCAGAAAACAGTGCGAGCATCATTTCAAATTCTGGGAGCTTGGTGAAACCATCTTCGACAAAAGCAAAAGTTGGCTGTGCCGCCTCGGCTTGATTATAAGCCATCATAAGATTATTCGCCAATAGGACCTGCATACCGGGATAGGAGGCTTCCATTTGGGTTTGTAGGCTACGGGCAAAATTCCTATCAGTGGTGATGATCAATAAGCTCATACTGGGCAATGTCATAACTCGCAATTAGGCCCAATACCTTGGGCATTTCTCTCAACAAGTGGCCCGGCTTTTTAGGGCGCGCTTGAAGTGTAGCCAAAAAACCTTTCTAAATTCCTTTTACAAGGCGGTTCGTGGGGGCGATTTCTCGATACACTTTTCAAGTAAGAAGGTATTGTATCCATGGACCGTACTTGAAATTATTCGGTAAACAGGTTCGTCAAGGGTTGTTGAATTTCGTAGAGTATGGATAGAACTCGTTAAATTGTTGCTTACGCCAGCATCCAAGATGTATTCAAAGCCTATTATGCGCGTGGAGTTGGCATCGATTGGTCTACTGCTGACAAAATAATGTATCAGAACCTGAGCGCCGTGTTCGCCATGCAATCCACTTGGACCTGTCCCGTTTTAATGCCGCTCCAAGTGCTCGTTTAGGCCACTTTCCGTTCGAATACGACGGTGCTTTTCCAGCCGAATGCTGAGTGGCGACGACGTGGATTGTAGAAGCTGTTGATGTATTCGAAGATCGGCATCTCAGCGTGCCGTCTGCATTCTCATGCGAACACACCTAACATTGATCTACTGAAAACCTGCATAAGCCGAAATCTGTTGGCGCGCATAGAACAGAAAGGTGCTGAAACTGCTTGCAACAATCTAACGATACCGCACATTATCCACACAACCTCCGAGCCCGCAGATTCAAGCGCAGTCATACAGTAATGTTAAAACATATAAGATTCTTGTCTTTTCTACTCGGCTCGTCCTGCTTAGTCGCAGCAACAGCGAATGCAAATACCGCTGACCTTGCGGTTCTAAGCGATCAGTCGGCAAAAATCACGGCTTCACAACAGTGGAAATGTTCTTCGAATATATCCGTTAATATTGATACAGCCGACGCGACCTTTTTTGAAGTTCGCGTGAATGACCTGGGGCAGCTTTTTGGAGCAGCTCTTGACCAACTCATTTCGAGCTGCCCATCGTTGAACCATGTCTCGATTTATGGGCGTACAAACTCAGTCGAAGTCATCAAAGGCCAATCCAAAAAGTCTGATAACTGGGTGCTGAGACTCGATCAATCCAGACTAACCAAAGATGCTTTGAGTATTCCGAAACTTATCAAAACATTTGATGACCTTGCAAACATGTTGGAGATTTTCTCACCATATAGAGCGGTCCAAGGAATAGACAAAACGTCTGGTTACATGCTCTTTGCACAGAATTCACAAACCGCCGTTCGAAATCTACTGGCTGACCCGTCAAAGTTCGACAAGTTCATCGAAGTAACTACGCTGGAAAATAATGAAGACGTGCGGCGCGAGCGCATTAGTACAGCTTTGAGCGTTGTGCAGCTTTATGAGCCGCAGGTTGCACAAAATATGTCGTAGCGCGTTTCTCAACTTCAGAACGCGACGCTGCGCGCTGCTGCTCTAAACGTCTTGAGGCAGACAACAGCCAATAATGGCCCGATTAAGGCAACCATTGCCGAAACACACACACATTTGAGTGCTAAAACGCCCGACGCCAAGACGCTCGCTGAAATAGACGCATCTCTTACGGCATGGATCGAAAATCGTATCCTAGCGCATGAACAGGCAAGCGAAGGGGCTTATCTGGACGACGCCCAAGCTCACATGAAATTTGTGCAGAATCTCGGTGTCTCCAACATTGAAGGATTGTTGCCGGAAACGCAAACAGCGGTGGACACGGCTACTTTTTGGTTCGAATCCCTTTCTGAAGAACTTTTGGTTGAGAATTTTTCTGAAGCGAAAAGCTTGATTGAAACCTCTGGCACATCCTATCAGGAAATCGATCTCATACTTGAGACCGGCTTGGTTTTGCATGACGAATTCCTCGAATACGGGTTCGAAGCGGAGGCGAATGACCTTCTGGAACTGGCCAAGTTACGTATCGAGGAAACCATCGAGAACGGGCTGGATGTCTATAAAAACCAGATCCTCGCTGAGAATATGACGCTTGAACGTGTGGCACTTTATAAGGAAGAGGCTGACCTTTTTTATTCGCTTTCAGAAGATTATCCTAGGTTCTCAGAGTACGTCCAAGCCATTGAAGAAGGTGTTAAGATTGGTCAGCTACAAGCTTGCGCTGTGGTTGCAAGTGATATTGAGAACCGGGCAAATCAAAGAATATCTGTACTTGTGGGCAACCAATCGCTGCCTCTTAAACCACTTGCATGTTCATTGTATATAAATGGTCATTTACTGACTGATCTTTCTGTTGCGAGGGATGGTGCTTCCGGGTCCATTTCACTGTTAGAAAACAACGAAGATGAAATTGAATTTGAGATCGCCGCATCTGGCGAAGACAACATGTTTTGGGGCTCGTCAGACACTTGGGATACCGCTGGTTCTGTCGCCTCGATTTGTCTGATCCTGTGCCCAACCACTCCACCTTCTCCAAGAACCGGCACGGACGGTTCCGGCAAAGCAAGCTCCTGCGGCATTTGTTCGAGAAGACCGTCGCCCGGTGCATTGCGGATGGTTTGGTGAGTGGCCAACGTCTGGCTGCAGATGCCAGCTTGATCGAGGCTGATGCCAACAAGCAGAACTCCACCCCAAAGTACGATTGGGACCATAGCGCAATTGATCCACGCGATGCACTACGCGCCGTTCGCGAGTATCTCGACGCCTTGGATGATGCTGCATTCGGGGCGGCATCGACCGTAGAGCCAAAGTTCACGTCACACTCTGACCCCAGCAGCCAATGGACCGCAGCCCGCAAAGGCCCCGCTTTCTTTAACTACTCCACCAATTATCTGATCGATACCGATCACAGCGTGATTGTTGATGTCGAGGGGACGAGATCAATTCGACAGGCCGAAGTCGGATCAGTGCGCACCATGTTGGATCGCATCAAAGATCGGCACGATATTGACCCAGAACGTCTTATCGCGGATAGCGCCTATGGATCAGGCCCCACCCTCGGGTTGGGAAGGTTGCGACTACGTGGCCCATGCGGCGCAAATGATGAATTCCTCCTCGCCGCTACCGCCCAAAACCGCCGCCAAAACCATGATGAGCGATGCATACAAGGATATGCATGCACGCGATCTCTACGAGGTCGAGAAAGAGCAAGAAGACCAGTTCCACAAACCCGCACGCGCGGCGGAGATTGCGCAACGCCGGTCCAGCCAGGTTCAAAAACAATCCCCACGCCAAAGCCGCAGCTAGCAAGGATCAGCGCGCAGGCCATTGAAATCAATACAGAAAATACAAAAATAAAAGACCAAAGATGTCGCCCTCGAAGACACCACCCCCAAAACCCACACAGCCCAGCCTGCATCTAAACTGGCAAGACTGGCTGCCCTATCTGGAGGACAGCGATGCAAGCGATGCGGAAAAACGTCAGCTCATCGAAACCCTCTGGTCCATCATTCTCGGCTTCGTCGATCTCGGTTGGGAGGTCGGAAACGGCACGCCCACCACTGATGAAACCGGTGGACAAACATTGGACATCACCGACGCTCTGCGTGCGGCTGTGCTATACTCAAAAGAACAAGACCCAGAACAGGAGGCCCCATGACCAATCAAAACCGTAAAGCATTGATTTATTGCAGGGTCTCCTCAAAGGGCCAAGAAAAATACGGTCACTGTTTAGAAACCCAAGAAACCCGCTGCCGTCAATTTGCCGAAGCCAAAGGCTATGAGGTCGTCATGGTGTTCCCCGATACGATCTCGGGTGCGGGCAGCTTTATGAAGCGGCCCGGTATGGTGGCTTTGCTGTCGTTTTTAGATGCGCAGCCTGATGAAGAATT
>CANMPD010000018.1 GCA_947499635.1 uncultured Paracoccaceae bacterium
CGGTTGTAGCTCAGCTGGTTAGAGTACCGGCCTGTCACGCCGGGGGTCGCGGGTTCGAGCCCCGTCAACCGCGCCATTTCACACATTGGATATTTTGGATATAGTTGGTATTACCAACACACGCGCGGTTGTAGCTCAGCTGGTTAGAGTACCGGCCTGTCACGCCGGGGGTCGCGGGTTCGAGCCCCGTCAACCGCGCCAATTTTTCTTGATATTTCTTACGTTACACATTTGCGACTGTATGTCTGTGACACTGAGCAGGCGCGACGTAAGGTCAGCTTTCTGGGCTGTTGTGTCAAAATTCTTTACAAATCGCGTGGAAATTCACCTGATTGCCACATTTTGCTCTTTTGGCGCGACCTATTCCCTGCGACAACGGGTCGCAAAGACGCCCATAGCCCGAGCCTTTCAGGAGCCCTTGCCATGCACGACGGAATTCAGCCGCCAGAAGTTCAACCAACCGTTCGTGTGATCGCGATGCCCACTGATACCAACCCTGCAGGGGACATCTTTGGTGGCTGGTTGATGAGCCAGATGGACCTTGCTGCTGGGACGATGGCTGCACGGATCAGCCGTGGCCGCGCGTCGACGGTCTCGGTGGATCAGATTCAGTTTCACAAGCCAGTGCGTGTGGGCGATGAAGTTTCGTTTTATGCTGAGATGCTTAAGATCGGCCGCACGTCTATGCGCATTCATGTGCGTGTCTGGAGCCGCGCGCGTCACCAAGAAGAATTCGCACCGGTGACCGAGGGGATATTCACCTTTGTCGCATTGGACGAAAATGCGCGTCCGCGTCCTGTGTTGCGGGACGCTTCCTAGGGGTAAGCTGCGGAGCGGGGCCGGACGATATAGCGCCGGCTTATGCCGTGTCGCGCTGTGCTTGGGTTTTGTGATGGTTTCTCAGCGAGGCGAGGCCAGACAGGGCGATCAGGCTAAGCCCCGCGAAAGAATAGAGGTCAGGCCAGTCGTCAAAGACCACAACGCCCAGAACGGTTGCCGTGATCAGTTGGGTATAGACCAGTGGTGCGATCAGGCTTGCTTCGGCGTTGCGATTTGCCACGGCCAGCAGTAAATTCCCTCCTGCAGAGGCCAGCGCGCTGATTAGGATGAGCAGGACCATGTAGGGCGTCATATCGGGGAGTGCAGCTTGCATCCCCAGTGGCGTCACGGCGATAGAGCCAACGATCAGCTGGGTCATCAACAGCAAGCGTGGGCGATACAGAGGCGAGGTGACCCGCGTCAGCATCAGGTAACAGCCATAAGATATCCCCGCGATCACGCCATAGACCATACCGAATGATGCGCCAAAGCCGGGTTTGACCACCAAAAGCACACCCACAAACCCCAAGCCAAGCAAGACAGCCCGCATGCGCGAGGGCTGTTCGCCAAGGAAAACCATCGACAGAATAAACGAAATCAGCGGCGCGATGAACAGAGCGCCGAACACGTTTGCAACGGGTTCATGCAACAGCGCCATTTGGATGCAGAATATCGCATTGGTGATACAGGCCGCACGCAAAAGCACCCGCCAGTCACGCAGGCTGTTCAGCTCTGACAGTTTCAAGCCGCTAAAGGGCAACACGACGACGACACCGATGACCAAGCGGGTCCAGGCGACCATGATCGGCTCAACACCCCGCGCACTCAGCAGTTTACCTGCCACATCGCCGATCACCACAAGGCTGACCGCGACAAAGACAACAAAGGCGAGGCGGATCAGGGCAGAGAGTGTCATGCGCGCGCTTTCTTTGGACTAGGCCTTTGCGCTAGCACGTTGGTGAAGAAACCAAAACCCTCGCCGCGCCAGTGGTACAATTTCGCACGACACCGTTGCAAAGGCGCGGGCGGGCAGGGGTGTCTGCGATCAAGCCAGCGCCAGCAAAGACGTCGCGTGGGACAAAAGGGTTTCCACCACGCGCAGCAGCCACAGGCCGAAGTGCTCAAAATCGACGCGCAGCCAGTGGCTGATCCAATACAGCGCAGCGATGATCGCGCCGATGCAAGCCGTTCCGATGCTTGCCGCCAGAGCGGTACCGACCAGTGTCCCCAGATCATCTGTCTCGCCTGATTGGATCAGATGCGCGATCCATTTCTTTAGTCGTTGCGGCAGCCAGGTAAAGCCGCTGAGCAGCATGAGCACCGTATGCACCAAGGTGGGCACCAATGTGGTCAGCATCGACAGATAGAGCCAAGTGAATTCGCCGCGTGTGTCTGGGTTGTGCAATCCGGCGATGATGGCAGCGACATCGAAATGCGGCACCCCGGCCAGCGCGTTGATCAGTGTCACATAAAGCCCCAGCGTGGTGCCAAGCGTGATAAGGATCAGCAGCGCCACGATGATGTCGATCAACCAGAGCAGGGGGATCAGATGGTTGTTATCATCCTTTTGACCCGTGTTGATCAGCGCAAGGGTCAACCCGTAAGAGAGATAGTCAAACACAGCATTGATCAGCGGCAGCGCGCTGAGTGCGAAGAACAAGAGACGGAAGTTATCAGGGAGGTCTGCAAGAACGAGTGTAGCAGAGGTGGCGAATAAGGCGCTGATGATCAGCAATCCATAACCCAATGTCGCGCGGCCTTGATTGACAAGATAACCAGTCAACGCTGCGCCTGCGAATGCAACTGCGCACGTTAATGCACCTACGACTAGGGCTGCGAATGCGAATGCGAATGCGCCGGCGATTGGGACTGCGACTGCGGTTGCGAATACGACTACGACTGGGACTGCGAATATGCCTGCGCCTGCGAATGCGACTGGGACTGCGAATGCGCTTGGGGCTGCGAATGCGACTGCGACACCTACTACCACCCAAAACAGCCCGTCAGCAGGCATTTTAAAAACACCGTGCTGACGGGCTGACGCCACAATACGGTACAGCAAGAGCATAACAATGAGGCTTATCAGCACGGTACGCGGCCAGATGCGACCCTCGGCCTCGATCAGGGGCGCCCCGGCAAGGCCGGTTTCATCCCCGGTCCACCCCCATTGCAACAGCATGAACAGCAGCGGATAGATCACGGCGAGTTTCAGCGCCAGATTCAGGATCGGCCAAGACCATGGGTTTTTCAATAACGTGGTCGCGGTTTCGTTGTCTTGTGCACGCGGTGTCATGTACCACACGAATCTGCCCTGCCCGGATGGGGGTTTGGGAGTATCGGTTTCCAGCGCAGGCGAGATCAAGCGCGCGAGGATCACACTCATCCAGTTGATCAGCGCGGAATAGACGTACAGGTTATCGCGCTGCTGGATGACGGCGAGGATCCTTTGGCGATCCGCAGGAGAGTTGTAGTTCAAAACCGCAAACATAAGGCCCCACAGCACAATCAGCGCATAGGCCCAACCGGGCATGGCAACCCCTATCATCAAGGCGATCAGCCCGCCTAAAATCACTGTCACAATACCGGTATGCATTAATGCCTGTCCTGAAAACACATATAACCATTCCGCGCTGTCCCTGCGCGTTGCGCTGAATCTTGCTGATTTTCCTATGGTTGTACAAGTGTTTCGACGGATGGTGCCGGTCGCCGCGTGTTAGGTGCATAAGTTTTGAAAGGAACTGTTATGAAACTCTATTCCCCGGCGCTTGCGGCGCTTTTGGTTCTTGCGGCTGTTGCACTGGTTGTTGGGCCACATCCCGGTGGCGGACACGGACATGGTGTTGGCCATGGCGGGGTCGGAATTGGGCATGGCGGGGCGTCATTTGGGGGCGGGGCGCGCCACTAACGCATCGCAGCCACCCGTGTCTTTTAAACTGCGCCGCGTCCCGTCATACAATATGGGGCGCGGCGCAATGCGTCGTTGGTTAAATCGAACGTCAGCTCAGCGCGTCGAGGATCCGTGCCCAAGAACGGATGCCCTTGTGAAAGCTGTTCAGGTCGTATTTCTCGTTGGGCGAATGGATCGCGTCATCGTCATTGGCAAAGCCGATCAGCATCGCATCCATGCCGAGGATGGATTTGAAGTAACCGGCCACGGGGATGGATCCGCCCATGCCTGCAAAGACAGCTTCGCGATCCCATTCATCCGTAAGCGCGGCACGTGCGGCGGCGAATTCAGGCCGGGTGGTGTCGATCACATAGGCGGGCGCGCCGTCGATATCTTGGTCCCATTCGATATGGCAATCTGTCGGCAGGCGCGCTTCGACGTGGGCGCGGATTTGGGCGCGCACATGGACGGGATCCATATCGCCCACAAGGCGGCAGGTCAGTTTGCAATGGGCCTTGGAGGGGATCACGGTCTTGCTGCCCGCGCCTTGGTAGCCGCCCCATAATCCGTTGATTTCCAACGTGGGTCGCGCCCATTGTTGTTCGAGGGTGGTGTAGCCCTTTTCGCCATGTGCCTGCGTGTAGCCTGCGGTTGCAAAATAGTCCGCTTCGTCAAAGCCACAGTTGGCCCATTGCTGCAAGATGTCGTCTGGAACCTGAGAGACGCCGTCGTAAAAGCCCTCAACCGCAACCGCGCCCGTTTCAGCGTCATGGAAGGATGCGATGATATTGGAAATTTCACGCAGCGGATTCAGGCCGGGGCCGCCATAAAACCCCGAGTGCAGGTCGATTTTGGGGCCGGTCAGGGTGAACTCTTCTTTCAACATACCGCGCAGTTGTGACGCCACAGAGGGCACGCCCCGCGACACCATGCCTGTGTCACAAATCACAGCGATATCCGCCTTAAGCGCGTCTTTGTTGGCTTCGAGAAAGGGGATCAACGAGGGAGAGCCGCTTTCTTCTTCGCCTTCGAAAAAGAAGATAATGCGGCAGGGGAATGTGCCGTGGACTGCTTTCCAGGCGCGGCAAGCTTCGACAAAAGTCATCAGCTGGCCTTTGTCATCCGAAGACCCGCGACCCCGGATAACGGTGCCGTTCGGGGTCTCTTCGAGAGCAGGTTCAAAGGGCGGGCTGTCCCAAAGGTCAAGAGGATCAACAGGTTGCACGTCGTAGTGACCATAAAACAGCAAATGCGGTGCATCGGTGTTATCGCTGTCGATATGACCCATCACCATTGGATGCCCGGGGGTGGGACATTTCTGCGCGTCAATTCCGATCGAAGCGAGGTCTGCCACCAACCAATCCGCCGCCGCGTCACAATCGGCTTTGAACGCGGGATCGGTGGAAATGGATGGGATGCGCAGAAATTCAAGCAGCCGCTGCGTGGCGGTATCAACATCGGTGTCGATGCGATTAAGGACATCATTGAGGGACATAATTTTCTCCGCAGTCACAATTTCGTGCAGGCTATCAGCGCTTTGAACGATGTGCCAGCCAGAGTGGCGCGGCGAGTGGTGATTTTGGCAGTGTGTGGGAAATGGCTGCGAATTTAAGCTCTGTTGCAAGGGCTTAGGTCGGCTTGGGTTTTGTCTTGACTTAGAGTTGCTCCAAGGGCGTAGGCCAAGGATGTCCGGCAGAGATGCGACACAGATGCGGCGGGGATGCGACGGGCATACATGGAATATGGAAAGGACATCACATGACACAGGACATGACACAGGCAGAACACGCGACAGAGCAAACACGGCGCGAACGCGGCAAGCAAGCGCTGGACCGGATTGATGGGGCGGCGGGGCAAAAGGTGATCGACTCACTCGCCGAGATCGCGCCGGATTTTGCGACCTATCTGTTTGAGTTTCCGTTTGGCGATATCTATTCGCGGCCCAGACTTGGATTGCGTGAACGCGAAATTGCCACGGTTGCTGCGTTGGCGGCGATGGGGACAGCGCAGCCGCAATTGAAAATACATATCGAGGCGGGGCTGAATGTCGGGCTGACCCGCGAGGAAATCACCGAGGTTTTGATGCAAATGTCTGTCTATGCGGGCTTTCCGGCGGCGCTTAATGGTTTGGCCATCGCAAAAGAGGTGTTTGCCGAGAGGGCGAGCGACAGGGTGTAATATACCACAGGGTGTAATATACCACAGGGTGTAATATACCACAGGGTGTAATATACCATTGTTCCCAGGACGGCACTTGTTTTGGGGCAAAACTATCTATTGTTGCGAGGTCGGGCATGGATTGGCAGGGGGCGGATGTCTGAGGGATCGGAATCTGCGGCAAATTGACCTTTCATACACACGGGGCTGTGAAAACCATTGCGAGGGCTTGTTGCAAGTTTTGAAAGGTTCTAAGTTGTCGATCAAAGGTGAGTTTGATCTGTATCAAGGCGACGGTCGCTGGGCGGTGTAAACCCCCCTTATGGCAGGGCTCGTTGAGACCAGATTACATGCCACGCAGAGGCCTCAGCAATGGGGGCTTTCATCGTAGCGAAGGAGACGTTGGTGGACTATACCGCGAAATTGGATGTTGCTTTGGATCGTCTTCACGATGAAGGCCGGTATCGAACCTTTATTGATATCGAGCGTAAGCGTGGTAAATTCCCTCATGCTGTGTGGAACCGTCCTGACGGCACAGAGCAGGATGTGACGGTCTGGTGCGGCAATGATTATCTTGGGATGGGCCAGCACCCTGTTGTCCTAAAGGCGATGCGCGAAGCGCTGGACGCCACAGGGGCAGGCTCTGGTGGTACGCGTAATATTTCGGGCACCACTGTGTATCACAAACGGCTTGAGGCTGAACTGGCGGACTTGCATGGCAAGGGGGCCGCGCTGGTGTTTACCTCGGCTTATGTGGCCAATGATGCCACCTTAAGTACATTGCCCAAGCTGTTTCCTGGGCTGATAATTTATTCTGATGCGCTGAA
The DNA here is from genome assembly GCA_947499635.1 of uncultured Paracoccaceae bacterium. Lineage (GTDB taxonomy): Bacteria > Pseudomonadota > Alphaproteobacteria > Rhodobacterales > Rhodobacteraceae > Epibacterium. The sequence goes on from CANMPD010000018.1 coordinate 6,691, forward strand.
CCACGCATCGATGATCGAAGGGGTGCGCCGCAACGGTGGTGCCAAGCGTATTTTCCGTCATAACGACATGGATCACCTGCGCGAATTGCTGGCAGCCGATGATCCTGACGCGCCCAAAGTGATCGCTTTTGAGTCCGTCTATTCGATGGACGGCGATTTTGGTCTGATCAAAGAGATCTGTGATTTGGCCGACGAATTTAATGCGCTGACCTATCTGGACGAAGTACACGCAGTGGGCATGTATGGCCCACGTGGTGGCGGGGTGAGCGAACGGGACGGCCTTGCAGATCGCATCGATATTATCAATGGCACCCTTGGCAAAGCTTATGGGGTCATGGGGGGGTATATTGCGGCATCTGATAAGATGTGTGATGCGGTGCGCTCTTATGCGCCTGGATTTATCTTTACCACATCTATTGCGCCTGCAGTTGCAGCAGGTGCTGCGGCATCTGTTGCCTATTTAAAGACAGCACAAAGCCTGCGTGATGAACATCAAGAACAAGCGCGTATCCTAAAGATGCGTCTTAAGATGATGGGCCTGCCGATCCTTGATCATGGCAGTCATATTATCCCTGTAATGGTTGGTGATCCTGTACATACCAAAAGCATTTCTGACATGTTGTTAGAGAACTATGGGATCTATGCACAGCCAATCAATTACCCCACTGTCCCTCGTGGAACTGAGCGTTTGCGGTTTACACCGTCGCCTCTGCACGGGGGGAAAGATATGGACACTTTAGTACAGGCGATGGATCAACTTTGGGCGCATTGTGCGCTAAATCGTGCTGAATTAGCCGGATAAACGCACTCGCTGGTTTTCCCAAATACAAAGTATGTTATCGTTTTCTACATAAATCTGTATTCGAATCGAAATATCGGACGAATCACGGAGGTGTCTTAAAATTAAGGCAGAGAACGATGGGACTACAGGCATGATTAGGCGCTTTTCCTTGCGCAGCGCGGACCTACGCGAAGAATTGTCAGAACCTAAAGGTTTTGATGATTTTCAAGTGCGGCTTGGCGATACAATGCGCGGCGAACGCGCCACCATGGGTAAGTCGTTGCTGGATGTTCAGCGCGATTTGCGCATCAAAGCCTCTTACATCGCGGCTATCGAGAACTGTGACCCAACTGCCTTTGATACGCCTGGTTTCATTGCAGGCTATGTGCGATCCTATGCGCGTTACCTAAACATGGATGCCGAAGACGCTTTTGCAACCTTTTGCGAGGAAAGCGGCTTTTCTGTTGCGCATGGCATGTCCGAAGCAGCCTCGGGGCGGCGCCCTCAAGGTAACGAATTGCCTATTGGTGGTGGATTGGGGCGGGATGCATTTGTGTCTCCGTCCACACCTTATATTCCCAAAAGCTCGGCCATCTTTGAAAGCGTAGATCTGCGCGCGATTGGGTCGGTTGCTGTGCTTTTGGCGGTTATTGCAGGTCTTGGATACGGTGGATGGCGCGTGTTGCACGAGGTGCAACAGGTGACTTTTGCCCCTGTGGATCAGACTCCGGATGTTCTGGCCGATCTTGACCCACTGGATGCAGCTGTCCCGCGTGATACGACGCAAACGGAAGATACCGCCTTGGATCGTTTGTACCGTCCACAGGCGTTGGAGGTTCCGGTTCTGGTGGCACGGGATGCACCAATTTCGACATTGGACCCACGTGAATTTGGTAATTTTGCCCGCCCAAGCGCGCCGAGCATCGTGCTGGCTGATGCGATCTTACCCGAACAACAAACATCAGACATTGGACCAGCTGTGCCCAAGGTTGTCCAAGACGTTGCGCCATCGATCACGGTTTTGGCCGTGCACCCCTCATGGGTTCAGATCAAGACTGCGGATGGCAGTGTGATCTTTGAAAAAATCATGGAGCCGGGACAAAGCTATGAGGTGCCAACGGATGCTGGCGCACATGAATTGGGGACTGGCGAAAGCAGCGGAATTTATTTTGCGGTCAATGGCCAACATTATGGCCCCGTTGGGGCGCGCGGTTCCGTTACAAAGCAAATCGATCTATCCGCTGATGAGCTGACACAGAGATTTGAGGTTGCGGATCTGAACGCAGAGCAAAATCGCCCACTGGCAGTTATGATTGCACAGCTTGAGGCGCAGTCCGAGACAGAGTGAACCTTGGCTTGATATAAAACCTGCGATCGCTGATTGCCCCTGCCATTGCAGTGCATAGGTCTTAAGACTATGTAGAGGCTAAGGCCGAATAGCAGGGAACACCCGATGTCCATCAATCATATCCGCCCGTGGCGTAATATTGAACGTCGCAAAAGCCGCCAAATCCATGTGGGCAATGTTCCTGTTGGGGGGGATGCTCCGATTGCGGTGCAAACCATGACCAATACACTGACCACGGATGTGGCCGGTACGCTGGATCAGATACAGCGCGCAGCAGAGGTTGGGGCAGATATCGTACGGGTTTCGGTTCCTGATGAGGCATCGGCGAAGGCGCTGAAAGAGATCACACGCGAAAGTCCGGTTCCGATCGTGGCGGATATCCATTTCCACTATAAACGTGGGATCGAGGCCGCAGAGGCGGGGGCTGCCTGTCTACGGATTAACCCCGGCAATATTGGCGATGAAAAACGTGTGGCCGAAGTTATTCGTGCGGCACGGGATCATAACTGTTCGATCCGGATTGGGGTCAATGCGGGCAGCTTGGAAAAACATTTACTGGATAAATATGCAGAACCCTGCCCAGATGCGATGCTGCAAAGCGGGTTAGATCATATCAAAATTCTGCAAGACCACGATTTCCATGAGTTTAAGATTTCGGTCAAAGCGTCGGATGTTTTCATGTCTGCAGCAGCCTATCAGATGTTGGCAGATGCCACGGATGCGCCGATTCACCTGGGAATAACCGAGGCCGGCGGGCTGATGTCGGGAACGATTAAATCCGCCATTGGCTTGGGGCAATTGCTGTGGATGGGGATTGGTGACACCCTGCGCGTCAGCCTGTCAGCCGATCCAGTGGAAGAGGTCAAAGTTGGTTTTGAGATCTTAAAATCGCTGGGGCTGCGCCACCGAGGGGTGAATATTATTTCCTGCCCATCCTGCGCGCGTCAGGGGTTTGATGTCATCAAGACCGTTGAGACATTGGAAGAACGCCTGGAGCACATTAAAACACCTATGAGCCTGTCTATCATTGGATGTGTCGTCAATGGTCCAGGTGAGGCTTTGATGACGGATGTGGGCTTTACCGGTGGTGGCGCAGGGGCAGGTATGGTGTATTTGGCGGGCAAGGCCAGCCATAAGATGACCAATGCGGAAATGGTTGAAAATATCGTCGAAGAAGTCGAGAAAAAAGCAGCGCTGCTTGATGCAGAAGCCGCTGCTGCGGCGGCGGAATAATCTGCGATTTCTGATTTTGATGATGTGAGAGCGAAGAAGGCCTGCGAGCGTTCTTATGGAAACGTTCGTGGTGCAATCGAAATTTCGCCGTGGTGTTTGTGCAATACCTTAGGCGCGCGGCCAAAACGATCATCAAAACGCAGGCCTTACATGAATTTAATCCTCGTGAGTGGAGTTCTATTTTGAGCGAAGTAACAGTTGTCGGCAGTATTAACATCGACATGACGTCTTATTTAGAACGATGGCCACAGGTCGGAGAAACCGTAACCACGCGGCAAACACAGATCACATTGGGGGGAAAAGGCGCCAATCAGGCCGTGGCGGCGTCCCGTATGGGGGGCAATACCACATTTATTGGCGCTATTGGTGGTGATGCGTTTGGCTCTGATGTTGAGGCGCGGTTGAAGGGGTATGGTGTTAACACCAAGCTGTCGCTTCAAGCAGACTGTGCCACGGGCATGGCCTTTATTGATGTGGGGCCAGGTGGCGGCAATATCATAAAGCTGAGTGCAGGTGCCAATGCTGCGCTTTTGGCTGCGTCTATCGAGGCTCACGCGCATGACCTCTCGAACAGTAAGGTCCTGTTGCTGCAAAATGAAATTCCGTTTGAGGCATCGCGTCGCGCTGCGCAGATTGCGCGTGCTGCTGGTGCACTGGTTCTTATGGATCCAGCGCCTGCTCCGGTCCCGTTTTGGCCGCATGACGCCTTGGCTGCGTTTGACGTGCTGACACCCAACGCGCATGAAACAAAGCTTATCACAGGTCATGAACCACAAAGCCTGAGCGAGGCGTTAGATGCTGCGCAAAAGCTTGGAGACTATGGCGCAGGTGGCGCGATTGTCACGATGGGCAAGATGGGGGTTGCGTGGTTCATCGACGGTCAGAGCGGGCAGAAAACCGCTCCCAAAGTGAGTGCTGTCGACACAGTGGCGGCCGGAGATTGCTTTAATGGGACTTTCGCAGCAGGTCTTGCATCTGGGCGATCTGTTGAGGCCTCTATAGAGCTTGCGGTGCAAGCTGCGGCACTAGCGACAACCCGTAAGGGGGCGGCTGCTTCAATACCAAATCTTGAGGAGCTTACCACCACAACGGTGTTTGGATAAGGTGTGTGGCATAGGCTTGGCTGACGTCGCAGATCCAATCCTGCAAAGGGGCTGTCTGACGTTCTTATTATAAAACGATCAAATGCCGCCCCTTTGATAATGTCTGAATCAAAGGGGCGATTTGTATTTTATCTTACTGGCGCGTTAGCCGCGGGCCTCGCGTATGTCTTGGATCATCAGTTGCATTTGGGCGGCAGGCAGATAGCCGCGCAGCAATTCTTGACCCAGAACAAAGCTAGGGGTGCCAGAGATTTGTAGGTTTTGCGCCAAAGCACGGGTCCGGGTGAGGGCCTCGGTGATTTCGGGAGCGTCCATTCGTGCAAAAATCGCATCGGTGTCGAGGCCAAAACCATCAGCCATACGGCGTAGGGTCACGTCATTTGGTTCACCGCGCATGGTGAGCAAAGCGTCGTGCACGGCTTTGTAAGCGTCATCACCTGCAACCTGTTTCGTCGCAACAGCAAAGCGTGAGAAGATCAGCGAAGCCTCTCCGAGGATTGGGAACTCCTTGATGACCAGACGCACATTGCCGTCTTGCTCTAGCAATTTAGCAACCTCTGGGGCTGCGCGGCGGCAGTAGCCACAGCGATAGTCCATAAACTCAACAATGGTGATATCGCCGTCAGGATTACCCCCGACCCAGGAAAAGCCATCGTCCTGCAGCTCTGGCAGGTAATGCGCAACCAAAGCTTCGTCACGGGCGGCTTCGGCGCTGGCTTGTTGTTGTTCCAACTGGTCGACGGCTTCGAGAATAACCTGAGGGTTCTCAAGTAGGTAACTGCGAACGGCGGCACCAAAAGCATCTTGTTCGGACGCAGACATCTCAGAGATGTCAAAAGCCTGTGCTGGTGTGCTCAAAGTCAGGGCGCATGCAAGGGCGCAGGAGGCACTGGACGCCCAGCGTGAAAGCGCATTCATTTGTTTTTCCTCTTCTCATTTTGTTCGACTGCAAGCTGAATATCTTCGGCACGTCGCCATGCTGGAGACCCGTTGGGTAAAATGCCCATCGCCCGTTTGGCATGAAATCCAGCGTCGTCTAGGCGCCCGCGCAGGGCGTAGCGTTCGGCGGTGACAACTGCGGCCATTCCGGGCTGATTGGTTTGGGCGTAGGCAAGTGACATATCACGCAGCAGTTTTGTGTTGCGGAAATCCAACTGCCGGGCGCGATCCATGGTGCGTAAGGCCTCGGACGGATCATTTGTTGCCAGTTCGGCGCGGCCAAGGCTGGCAACGACCAAGGGATCCGTCGGCGCAAGGGCTACGGCGCGTTCATAGGATGCACGGGCCTCTTGCCATTCGCGGTTTTCGAACAAGAACTGACCCCTGAGTTCGTGCAAATGCGCGTCGCGGGGACGCAGCTCAAGGATCTGATCAATTTGCGCCAGCGCATTGGGCAGATCATTCTCGCGGAAACTTGCAATGGCACCGCGCATCAGGCGGATATCATCGTATTCTTCGATCTCAAGACGGCTTTGTGTCCATTTGGGCGCGCGTTTAAAGGCCGAGATTTTGCCTTGTGCCCGCTTAAGCCAATAGGCCGTGTCGCGCAGTGATTTGGTTGTCACTTTGTGTGTCGAGACAAAGGCCTGTGCTGCACGTACACGGTCCCGGCTGACGGGGTGGCTGCGCATGTAGGGGTCTTGTCTTTCAGCGCTAAGCGCTTCTTGGCCCGCAAAAAGACGGTGTACGTCTAGCAGGCCACGAGGGTCGACTTCGGCACGGAACATCAGGTCAAGGGCGGTACGGTCGGCAGCGGCTTCTTCGGCACGGGTATGGCTGAGGAAGTTGCGCAATGCGGAGCTTTGGGTGCCAATGGCAATCCCACCCGCTGCTTCACCTCCACCCGCAGCCGCTGCTAAAATCGCAAGGGCGGTGCCAAAACCCGCTGCGGTTCCTGCGCTGCGGGCATTTTCTGTGCGCCGACCAATGTGGCCGTTTACAATATGTGCGGTTTCATGGGCAATCACACCCTGCAACATCTCGGGAGAAGAGGCCTTGAGGATCAGGCCATGATTGAGAAAAATCGCGGATTGATCGAGAACAAACGCGTTAAAGTTGGGGTTGTCGACCACCAAAATCCTCACACGATCAGAACTTAGACCCGCAGCCTGTAAAATTGGCTGGGCGAGGCGATTTAACGAATGTTCAATGTCAGCGTCTCGCAGAAGCGTAAAACCCTGTGCATGTGCACCCATTGCTGTGGAAATTGTTGTGAGAACGCAAAGGGTAAAGGCCCAAAGTGAATGAACGAGAATGTGAGGCATATTTGAGTGATACATTGTGATAAAGGGAATAGATCGCTCATGCCTGTTGCGGAGGGCAACAAACTGGCGGTGCGGGATTGACGTCCGAAAAAATACACGGTCAAAGATCATGGCCGTACAATGGGAGAAGATCATGCGAAACTCAACCCGTTCAAATGTCGATCCCTTTATCGTGATGGATATAATGGAGGCCGCGCGCCAAGCCGAAGAGGCAGGGCGTCATATTATTCACATGGAGGTGGGACAACCTGCCACCGGCGCACCTGCGGGCGCGCGCAATGCGATGGCACGGGCGTTAGAACACGATTCGCTTGGCTATACTGTGGCTTTGGGCTTGCCACAGCTGCGTGCACGCATCGCGCAGCTCTATGGGGAGTGGTATAATGTTGACCTCAATCCAGAGCGTGTGGTGGTCACATCGGGCTCTTCTGCTGCCTTTTTACTTTCGTTTACTGCTTTGTTCGATTCTGGGGATCGGGTGGGCATTGGCGCGCCGGGTTACCCCAGTTATCGCCAAATCCTGCGCGCTCTGGGGATGGAGCCGGTGGATTTCCTATGTGCGACCGAGAATCGCCTGCAGCCTGTGGCGGCTGATTTACAAGGCCTGGACCTCAAGGGGTTAATGGTTGCTTCACCTGCAAACCCGTCGGGCACGATGCTGGACCGCGATGCTTTGGGCGCGCTGATGGGTGGTGCAGCCGAAGCCGGAGCAAGTTTTATTTCCGATGAAATTTACCATGGTATCGAATACGAGGCCAAAGCGGTAACCGCGTTGGAGATTTCCGACGAAGCTTATGTGATTAATTCTTTTTCGAAATATTTCTCGATGACGGGTTGGCGCGTAGGGTGGATGGTCGTGCCCGAAGATCATGTGCGGGTGGTTGAGCGGCTTGCGCAAAATATGTTCATCTGCGCCCCTCATGCCAGCCAAGTTGCGGCACTGGCTGCGATGGAATGCAACGAAGAACTGGAGGCCAATCTTGCGGTATATCGGCGCAATCGCGCGCTGATGTTGGCAGGGCTGCCCGAGGCGGGATTTGACAAGATCGCACCACCGGACGGGGCGTTTTATGTCTATGCAGATGTGTCGGATTACACCAGCGACAGCCGTGCCTTTGCCGCGGAAATTTTGGCGCAGGCTGGTGTGGCTGTGACGCCGGGGCTGGATTTTGACCCCATACGTGGGGCAACGACCTTGCGGTTTTCCTATGCCCGCGCCACGGATGATATCATCGAGGGGCTTGCCCGGTTGAAAACATTCATGGAGGCACGTAAATGAGGTTTCTAACGTCTTGTTTAGCAGTGTTTTTAATGCTTTCCACTATGGCCGGCGCGCAAGAGTTTTCAGGGCTTGCACGGGTCTTACCATCGGCGACACAGGCGACAGAGACAGGTGACGAAACCGAAGTCACCCTCTCTCTAAGCCAAGGGGTGCCGTTTCGTGTGTTTACGGAAACCAATCCTGAACGTGTGGTGCTTGATTTCCAAGAAGTGGATTGGAGCGGTCTGTCTGCCAGCAATTTTGCACGTGCCACCCGAATTTCAGGGGCGCAATTTGGCGGATATATCCCTGGTTGGTCACGGCTGGTTCTTGAACTGGCGCAGCCAATGGAGGTCACGGTGGCTGCGATGGAGATTGACACGGTAACGGCCAATGCGGTGCTTACCTTGCGCATGTCGCCGACAGATGCCGAACATTTTGCCGCACATGCGGGTGCGCCGGTTGGTACAGGGTGGGATTTGCCCGCGCCTGCGCCGATCAAATTGCGCGCGCCGCGAGATGTAGACGCGCCATTGGTGGTGATGTTGGACCCGGGGCATGGTGGCCTGGATCCAGGGGCAGAAACGGACCATGGGGTTTCTGAAAAACACTTGGTTCTGCGGTTTGCCTATGAGCTGGGCGAAATGATGATGCGTACCGGCAATTATGAGGTTTTGCTGACACGGGAGGGGGATTACTTTGTCTCGCTCGAGCGGCGCATTGCTATGGCACATCAAGCCGGAGCGGATCTGTTCATCTCGTTACATGCGGATTCTCTGGCTGAGGGGGTGGCGCATGGGGCGAGTGTTTATACCCTCTCTGAGGAGGCCTCTGATATCGCGTCGCAAAAACTGGCCGAACGCCATGACCGGTCTGATTTGTTGCTGGGCACAGATCTGAGCGCCACCGATGATGAGGTGACAGATATCATGTTGGATCTGGCACGTGTGGAAACCCAACCTCGCAGTCAGTCATTGGCTGAGTCTGTTGTGTCAGGGCTGGAGGAGGTTGACACCAAAATGTACCGCCGCCCACTGCAATCGGCAGGGTTCTCGGTGTTGAAATCGGCAGATATCCCTTCGATTTTGATTGAACTTGGCTATTTGTCGAGCCCCAAAGACTTTGTCCTTATCAACGACCCCAAATGGCGTGCCCGCACTGCACAAGGCATCCTAAATGGCCTGAATGCTTGGCGTCTTGCAGACGAAGCACGCCGTGGGTTGGTGCGTCAATAAGGGGGGGGTCAAAGATTGAGGACGTAAAAGTAGTCATTGTAAGACTGCCCGTCGATACGAATCGTATCGTAATGTGTCGCGATACGATGAAAGCCTTGCGCTTCGTAGAATGCAATCGCGCGCGGGTTTTGTGTGTCGACATAAAGCTCGAGTTTGGCGATTCCATTTCTGCGGGCCTCCTGAGCGACACCTTTCATCAATATTTGGGCGGCTCCGGTGCCTTGGTAGGTTGGGCTGACAAAAAAAGGTCCCAGTTCGGCGCGATGTTTAATGCGTGACATTTGGTGTGTGTGATAGCCACAAAAACCGATTAATTGAGTCTGCTCAAAAACGCCCCGAAATGCCCCGCCTTGCAGGATATTACGACATCGTTCTAGGGGCGTTGATAGGGCTTCTTTCAATGAAGTCATGAAGCCGAGCGGAAAATTTTTGACACCAGCAACCCTAAGGTCTTGCCATGTTGCGGCGTCATCGGCTGTGAGCTGTCTATAAGTGAAGCTGTTCATGCTGCGTCATGTCCAAGGTTTTCGACGTCGGAATTACGATGCTATAGTAGTTCCTATTTGGTGACAACAAGCGCAGCCAGTGGGCACTATATTGCGCGGATGCGTAACAGATTTTGACCCTTCTACAGAACCTCTCTATATAGAGGACACTGCGTGAGAGAGGCTGCCAGACGTGCTACGGTTTATTCTATCTTTTTTTGGTTCTATTTTCAGTACTGTGACTCTTGGTATCGGGGTTTTGGCCTTGTCCCTAGGGGCGATTTTCTGGGTCTATGGCCATGATCTTCCCAGTCATGAATCTCTGGCGCAATATCAACCGCCAACCATCAGCCGGATTTATTCGGGCGAGGGGCAGTTGATTGACGAATTTGCCAAAGAACGTCGTTTGTTCACACCCTCCAGCGATATTCCTGATTTGGTGAAGCAGGCATTTATCTCGGCCGAGGATAAGAACTTCTATACACATGCTGGATATGACGCACGCGGGATTTTGGCGGCGGGTGTGCAAGCGGTGCAGTCGCGGGGGCAAAATGTACGCGGTGCCTCGACGATTACACAGCAGGTGATGAAGAACTTTTTGCTGTCAGGTGATCGCCAAGCAGAACGTAAAATCAAAGAGATCATCCTTGCCACCCGCCTAGAAGAGACGCTGGACAAGGAGGATATTCTTGAACTGTATCTGAATGAAATTTTCCTAGGTCAGAATTCATATGGTGTGGCGGCAGCGGCGCAGACGTATTTTAATAAGACTTTGGATGATTTGACCCCGCATGAGGCTGCGACTTTGGCATCGATGCCCAAAGCGCCGTCTGATTTCCATCCGGTGCGCCGCAAAGAACGACTGCGTGAGCGGCGGGATTACGTGCTGCGCGAGATGGAAGACAATGGTTATATCTCACAAGAGGTCTATGAAGCTGAGGTCCAGAAACCGCTGCGTTCGGTGCAAAACGGCGATTTCGAAGCCTTCCGTACAGCCCTGCCACCACGGGATTATTTCACCGATGAAGTCCGTCGCCAGTTGTCGCAAGATTTTGGCGAGGGCGAGTTTTTCACCGGTGGCTTTACCATTCGAGCGACAATCGACGCAGAAATGCAGCAAGAAGCCGCCTTGGCCATGCGCAAGGGATTGGAAAAGTTCGACCGGACGCGCGGGAATTGGCGCGGCACCGGTCTGGTTTTAGAAGATGTGGATTTAAGCGACGAGGCTAGCTGGCGTGAAGCGCTCGGGAACACCCGCGCGCCCCGTGATATTTATACAGAAGAGGGCGACTGGCTGCCTGCTGTTGTGCTTAAGGTCGAAGAACAAAGCCTGACGTTGGGGGTTGAGGGCGTTGAAGGCAACGCGACTGTGCCACGGGCGGATATTCGCTGGCTCAAGGGTGACTTTTTTGACAATTTCACCGCAGGGGATGTGATCTTGACGATGCAGGTCGAGGATCACTGGTCTGTGCGGCAAGTGCCGGAGGTTCAAGGCGGCTTTGTGGCGATGGATGTGAACACGGGACGCGTGTTGGCAATGCAGGGCGGTTTTTCTTATCAACATTCGGTCTTTAACCGTGCCACGCAAGCGCAACGCCAGCCTGGTTCTAGTTTTAAACCCTTTGTCTACGCGGCCGCATTGGACAGTGGCTATAGCCCTGCAACCGTTGTGGTGGATGCGCCCATTGAGATTGATACGCCTCAGGGATTGTGGCGGCCTAAAAACTCGTCAAACAAGTTTTATGGCCCGACGCCCCTACGTACGGGAATTGAGCAAAGCCGGAACTTGATGACCATCCGTTTGGCGCAAGAGGTCGGCATGCCGGTGATCGCAGGCTATGCCGAGCGCTTTGGCGTTTATGACCATATGGGGACATTTCTTGCCAACTCTTTAGGGTCGCAGGAGACGACGCTTTATAAGATGGCAGCTGCCTATGCGATGTTTGCAAACGGAGGTGAACGGGTGGAACCAACCCTGGTAGACCGGGTCCAAGATCGCAATGGCCGGACAATCTATCGGCATGACGAGCGCGATTGTATCGATTGCGATTGGGATCAGCTTGAGGTTGGGCGTACCCCTAAAATCGTCAGCCACCGTGAACAGGTGATGGATCCGATCACCGCTTATCAGCTGACATCTATGATGCGTGGTGTTGTCGATCGCGGTACGGCCAGCAGTGTGATCAATCTACCGGTTCCAGCTGCAGGCAAGACCGGTACAACCAACGACAGCCGTGATGCATGGTTTGTTGGTTTTACGTCCAATATCGTGGCGGGGTGCTATTTCGGGTATGATCAACCGCGCCCGATGGGACGAGGGGCTTATGGTGGCACCTTGTGCGGACCGGTGTTTCAGCAATTTATGACCAAAGCGACCGAGAAATATGGGGGCGGCCGTTTTGCTGTGCCTGATGGCGGATCCTTTATTAAAATCGACCGCTTTACTGGTGGTCGTTTGGCGGATGATGCCAGTGGCGATTATGTTGTGGCTGAATATTTCCGCAACGGTGAAGAGCCGATCTTTGGTCAATCTTTTGATGGCGGCTTTGCCGTAGGATCCAACCTGCCGCTGGTGGATGACGCGCTGCGCGCCAGCAGTCGCCGTGTCACAACGTCAAATGGCGGGACAGCGGTTTTGGGGCCCAAAGCAACCTTTGGGACGATCAGTTCTGGTGGCTTGTACTAGAGTTTGGCGCAGGTCCACTGAGGGTGTGTTGCCCTAGGTTGAGAGTGTCATCGAGAGCCTTTAAACAAAAAAGGCGGGCAGTATATTGCCCGCCTTTTTAGGTCTGTATCAAAAGACGCAGATTAGTTGATCGGGGAGAGAAGATCTGGGTTCATAACCAAATTACGTACGCCGTGAGCGTGGTCTTCTTCAAACGGGTTGTCATGCAACCATGCATCCACAGAACCGATGTTGAGCTTGATGACCTCTGGACGTACGCTCCAGGTTACTTGGAATGGTGAGCCTTTTTCGTTGTAACTTGGACCGGTTGTTGACCCATTATAGACAACTGGAGTGCCCAGATCGCCAGGAAGGTTTGGAACTTGGTTCAGGCCGTCATATTCTTCGATATTGGCCATTTCGCCAAACTCAGCTCCGCCTTCGGATACTAAGACGGCAACAACAGCTTCGACGCGCAATTGTGGATTGCCAATGGCGTCACTGAGGCAGGTGCCAAGGCCATTGCCGATTGTCGCTTGGGCAGAGGAGTAGACAAAGTGTATTTCAATCGTGTCACCTGGTACCAAATCGCCGTGCTCGCTTTCACCAACAACGACATCGATATCTGCCAATTCAGCCTCGGTTAGATCACCGTCGTATTTGAAACCGGTGCCATAGCCGTGGCCGTCGCCGTTACCGGCGTATGTGGTGTATTGGCCACCTTTGTGTTCGGCGTTTTCGTGGAAATGGATGTCACATAACGTCATATGCTCAACCTCTGGCGCGGTGCCAAAGGAACGGCTGTTTGTGCCGTGAACACTTGAGATGTCACGCGGGGATTGTGGACCAAATCCTGCGCCAGCTGTGGATGTTGCAAGTGCCGCGCGTTGTTGTGCGATGACGTCATCGGAAACAGCATCATGTGCGTGATCTGAAGCGAATGCGGTTGAGGCCATAAGTGCTGCTGTCGTTGACAGCAAAAGTGAAATTTTATGCATTAATTTAAGTGCCTTATATGATTAGATCGAAAGATTTCGTGACCTAGGTGTACGGGTAGAGACTTTACGTTTGCTTGTGAATACTTATGAAATTCAAATGCAACGCAGTTCCTTGATGATGTTTCGATGCTGTTAGATGCAGGCGAGCCTTTTAAAAGCCGCTGAATTGCGAGGTGGGTTCAAACATTATTCACCGCTACAGGAGGCTCGTGCATCACACGGATCTGAGAGGATAACCTGTGATGAAGGCGCGCTTGCTGCGCGCCCCTTTGCGTTTGTTTAATGTTCAAAGATGAAACGTGCCGTTATCGGTGTCGCGCGGGAAATACTGTCGAGGCTGGCGAGTTCCTGCAATTTATCTATCCCAGCATCTATCCCCAACTCGTCAGTATCAAGAAACAGCATGTCATTTGTTGTGATCATAACGCGGCTGTCCGACAGACGGGCGACGAAGATTTCTGTGTAGACATCTACATCTTCGCCTAGCAGTGAGAGAGTGGCCTCCAGTTCCATAGTCGTGGTCTCGCCGGGGTGGAGAGCCGCCACCGTGTCCATATCTACGGCTGCAGTTAGGGTCGCAGTTGGCGCGGCCTTAAACACATATTTTCCGATCCGTTCGTTACGGATGTCGATGCCGGTTTCGACGCTGCTCAGCGGGATTTGAATGCTGACCTGTCCGCTTTCGGTGACGGTGCCCGAAAGATTACTAAAGGCGTGCGTTTCCCCAAGGTAGCTATTTTTGATCGACCCGAATGCAAGATGGGACGTCTGTGCATCCAAATTCCAGTCATGTGCCATCGCTGCCGAGGCGGTGATGGACAAAGCGATGGCGGCTGTGGTGAAGAGTTTCGTCATTTGGACCTCGCAAAATGATGTGTCTCAAAAGCATTACGGTACCAGAGGCATTTGGGAACGTGTTTAGGGGCAATCACACGACAATCTGAACGAGAGTGAAGCGATGCGAGGGAGAGGTGATCGGCTTGCGGTGTCTGGATGAGGATAGATCTTGGTCGACAACATGTCTGCGTCGACTTGCTCACATCGCAACTGTGGTTTATCACCCCAGTCTAATAGAGTGACAGGACCTGCCCCATGCGCGCTGAGATTCAGAATATTGTTGATGATGTTGAAAAATCGCTTGATCTGCTGGCGCAGCGTCTGAATTGGGAGACGGCGCAGCACCGGCTGGAGGAGTTCAACGCTCGCGTCGAGGATCCAAACCTGTGGGACGATCCAGCCGCAGCACAAAAACTGATGCGCGAACGTCAGCAGTTGGTTGATGCGATTGAGACGTATACGTCCATCAAGCAGGACCTCAGCGACAATCTTGAGCTGATTGAACTGGGCGAGATGGAAGATGACGCCGAGGTTGTAACCGAGGCCGAAGAAACCCTCACGGCTTTGCGCGACACCGCCGCTAAAAAAGAACTTGAAGCGCTTTTGGATGGCGAGACAGATTCCAATGATGCGTTTCTGGAGATTAAATCCGGTGCAGGTGGCACAGAGGCTTGTGACTGGGCATCGATGCTGGCGCGGATGTATATGCGTTGGGCCGAAAGCCGCGGGTTTGAAGTTGAACTGCAAGAAGAGCAGCCAGGCACCGAGGCGGGCATTAAGTCTGCAACATATCAGATCAAAGGCCACAACGCTTATGGTTGGTTGAAATCCGAAAGCGGCACGCACCGCTTGGTGCGAATTTCACCCTTTGGCAAAGGTACGCGGGAGACATCTTTTGCCGCTGTTGGGGCTTATCCTGTGATCGACGACAATATTGAGATCGCAGTCAACCCAGCGGATATCCGCATTGATACTTACCGTTCATCAGGGGCGGGGGGACAGCACGTTAACACCACGGACTCTGCCGTACGTATCACGCACGCGCCGACGGGGATTGTGGTAACGTCTTCCGAGAAGTCGCAGCACCAGAACCGCGATATCGCAATGAAGGCGTTGAAGTCGCGCCTGTACCAGCTGGAACTGGATCGTCGCAACGCTGAGGTCAACGCATTGCATGAATCCAAAGGCGATGCGGGCTGGGGCAATCAGATCCGGTCATATGTGATGCAGCCATATCAAATGGTCAAAGATTTGCGCACCAACTACGAGACCGCCGATACCAAGGGTGTCCTTGATGGTGATCTCGACGAATTTATGGCTGCAACCTTGGCGATGAACGTGGCGGGAAAAAGCCGCGCGGATGCGAAGAGCGAAGACTAGATCTTAGGTCGCTTAAGCCTTGGTTTGCGACAGGCGGCCAAGGCGATATATCATAAGACCGGCCAATACCAATAAAGGGCCTGCAAAGGCGCGGTATGTGATTTTGGCATTATATCCAAGATATGCGAAAAAATCGCCGTTGAAATACAGTTGAATGCTGTCTGAAATGGACGCTTCTGCGAAGCCTTGCGATGTATTAATGGCAACTTGGGCAGTGAAGATAAGTGCGGCGGCGGCGATAAATCCCCAAAGTCCCCAACGTGTTGGCACGATCATGCCGACCGCCAGTGCAGCAAATGTGATGATGATTAAGATAGTCATAGATCTGGCATCCTTAATATGTGTTGCCCAGATGGCTGTTCCGACGAGACAGGTCGCCGTAACAGTCATCTGTGGTCGGTATCTGATTAGCTGAAAGGTTGATCAAGACGTAGGAGGTGCTTGTGATAAGGGATGATATCTGGCGTGTCGAGAAAACCTGCTTTGCGTGCGGCGGGTAAAGCGTCGCGGACGCTGGGGCCAAGGTATTCATAAAGCATCCGTATCGCACGATCTCCGCTTTCACTTTCGCGGATGCTGCGGGCGACATAACCGATCCACAAGTTGTTTTCCGCAGAGGAGACGCGCGCGAGGTAGTTGAAGGAATAGGTGAAACTATTTCGACGTCCCAGAATAAAGGCGACACCGTCCTCGTGATTGGTGACATAGCCGCGGAACTCGCGCGAGCGCCCATCAGCAGGGAGACCTTGGTAGATCATACCTGCACGAGGTTCTCGACCTTTGATATAGGTTACTTCGCCGTCACGAAAAACATAGATAATCCCGACGACAAATTGTTCCCGACCTATAAAGCTGCGTCGCGTGAAGCGATAGAAACCGGTTGGAAACGTGTCTTTCGCAACTTTGTGGACACCAACCCCGAGAAAGTCTTCAAGAAACCGGGAATTTAGAATTGGATCCGAGGTTTGAATGGAGTCAAAGGGCTCAAGCAAAATACGTGCGTCTACGTGAAAGAATGCGCAGATTCGGTCTAAGATATCAGGGCGTGGAAAACTCTCGCCAGACAAATAGCGGTTGAATTGGGTTCGATTGATTCCAAGACGGCGGGACAATTCTGATATCGAAGGATATCCTTGTGACAGCTGGCGCAGATTCGAGCCAAACATATTGCGTAATTCGGCAGGAGAGCGCGTCGAGTTGTTCATAACGTGTCCAGTTACTCTTAATTTTAGTTTACACCTATGTCTGTTAATAGGTGTCTAGGGGGAGAGTTGGGAGCCATTTATCAACTTAAACATGTTTTAATCTCCGGTTAGACTCTAATTGGCATCAACATGACTCTAATATGTTTCATTAAGATGCAGTTTGCGACACAAATTTCAATAAGATAGAGCGCAATTTTACATGTTTGTGTCCGCTAAATTACCGCACAATGAAAGGTACATTGATTGGGGAAAAACATGATTGGCGTTGTTGTCTGGACTGATCAAAAATTAGGAAAAGCTGTGATTTGGTGTGAGGATCAAAATGATCTTGCATATTACGTGAGATCTAAACTTACACAGAATGCGGATATTACTGACGTAAGCGGGCAGGTCAGTCCGCTTGTCGACCCACATTTAGGGGCAGACGATTATATTATATTCAGAGAAGGTGATTTAGTGACCTTCGACAGTTATTACGAAGGCCGTTGCCGTATGGCGCGTGGGCTAAGTCTATTAGAAGAAGAAACACATTCGCAATTGGCTGATATTTTACACGAAGAGTCTGATGTGAAAGAAGACAGAGCTGTACAAAGGACCCCGTGTCAGGGGACCGCAGGTCTGAATACGAACTTAGCAATATCTGCCTCGATTAGGCCGTTGCCTGGTCTGTCTCGGGTTCAGACTAAGGTGGCGCAGACATCTCATCCCAAAGAGATGGGGGATGTTGTGCAGTTAAAGGCGGCGGGACGTAAGCGCCAGATTGGCTGAGGCCTGTATCCTGCCCTAGCCTGTATCCTGCCCTAGTATAAGTTGATCTGAGATTACTGTTTTACAGAAAACGCGCCACTTTGGGCGCGTTTTCTGTGTCACAGCTATATAGCGATCACAGCTGTGACGTATTAGGTGTTATTCACCACGTAGCAGAGCTGCGACGCCTGTGCGGGCGATACGTGACAATCCCAACGGACGCATGAGATCGGCAAAGGCATCAATCTTGTCAGGGGTGCCGGTGATTTCAAAAATGAAGCTGTTCAGCGTGGTATCCACAACATTGGCGCGGAAAATTTCAGCCAAGCGCATAGCTTCGACGCGTTTATCGCCGGTTCCGACCACTTTGACGATCGCAAGCTCACGCTCCACAAATGGACCTTCGACGGTGAGGTCGGTGACCTCATGTACAGGTACAATACGGCCAAGCTGGGTTTTGATCTGTTCGATCACTTGCGGGGTGCCGGTGGTGACAATCGTGATGCGTGACAGTTTTCCGGTGTGGTCGACCTCGGCCACGGTCAGACTGTCGATATTGTAACCACGACCTGCAAACAGACCAATCACGCGCGCCAGGACACCGGGTTCGTTTTCGACCAAAACGGTGATGGTATGACGTTCCCGCGTATCCGAAAAGTTCGGGCGCAGGTTATAGGCTGAATGCTTGGTTGAGCCTTTTTTGATATGTAGGGCAGACATTTAGATCCCTTTCCTCAGAAGTCGGGGCAAGGTGCTGTTTTAAATACACGCACCTCGCAACATGTATGTATGCGAATTTAAACCAAAACCGCGCCGCTTGATTGGATAACGCCTTGGGTATCCGCATTGCCCAGCAACATTTCGTTGTGCGCTTTGCCTGATGGGATCATTGGGAAGCAGTTTTCGTGCTTTTCCACCAGACAATCAAAGATCACGGGACCATCATAGTTGATCATTTCCATGATCGCGTCGTCTAGGTCCTTGGGGTCTTTGCAGATAATACCTTTTGCGCCAAAGGCTTCGGCGAGTTTTACAAAGTCGGGCAGGGCTTGCGACCAGCTTTGGGAATAGCGTTCGCCGTGCAGCAGTTCTTGCCATTGACGTACCATGCCGAGACGTTCGTTGTTCAAGATGAACTGTTTCACCGGCAGGCGGAATTGAACAGCTGTGCCCATTTCTTGCATGTTCATCAACCACGAAGCTTCGCCGGCAACGTTGATCACCAAGGCATCCGGATGCGCCACCTGCACGCCGATTGACGCGGGGGTGCCGTAGCCCATGGTGCCCAAACCGCCCGAGGTCATCCAGCGGTTGGGGTCTTCAAAGCCCAGATACTGCGCGGCCCACATTTGGTGTTGGCCGACCTCTGTGGTGATATAGCGGTCTTTGTCTTTGGTCAGCGCCTCAAGACGTTCCAACGCGTATTGCGGTTTGATGGTGGTTTCAGAGCTGGTGTAGCTGAGGCACCGCACATTTCGCCATTCGCGGACTTGCTCTTGCCATTTCGCAACGTCTTGAGCCTCGGTTTTAGAGCCGCGCTCTTTCCATACCGCCAACAGATCGGTCAACACGCTGGTGATGTCGCCAACGATCGGGATGTCGACGGGCACAACCTTGTTAATCGACGAAGGATCGATGTCGATATGCGCCTTGATCGAATGCGGGCTAAAGGCATCTAATCGACCGGTAATGCGGTCATCAAAGCGGGCGCCGATATTGATCAGCAGATCACAATCGTGCATGGCCATATTGGCCTCATAAAGACCATGCATGCCCAGCATGCCCAACCAGTTTTCACCGGATGCAGGGTAGCAGCCCAGACCCATCAGGGTTGAGGTGATTGGGATACCGGTGGCATCCACCAATTCACGAAGCAATTTACTGGCCTCGGGGCCGGAATTGATCACACCGCCACCCGTATAGAATACGGGCTTTTTGGCCACTTCAAGCGCTGCAACCAGTTCGGTGATCTCTTCGAGGTCACCTTTGGTCTGGGGCTGATAATGGCTGTCCGCAGGCGCGGCCTCTTGATAGGTGCCGGTTGCAAATTGCACGTCTTTGGGGATGTCGACCAAAACCGGACCCGGACGGCCGGATGTGGCGACATGAAAGGCCTCGTGCAGGGTTGCGGCCAGCGTGTTGGTGTCTTTGATCAGCCAGTTATGCTTGGTGCAGGGGCGGGTGATACCTACGGTGTCGGCCTCTTGAAAGGCGTCAGAGCCAATCATAAAGGTTGGAACCTGCCCAGACAGAACAACAATAGGAATTGAATCCAGCAGTGCATCCGTCAAGCCGGTAACCGCGTTTGTGGCCCCCGGACCTGAAGTCACCAGTGCGACGCCTGGTTTGCCGGTTGAACGGGCATAGCCCTCGGCGGCGTGGATCGCACCTTGTTCGTGGCGTACGAGAATGTGGCGAATGTCGTTTTGCTGAAAGATCTCGTCATAGATCGGTAGCACAGCGCCGCCGGGATATCCGAATACTGTATCCACACCCTGTTCTTTCAGGGCTTCGATCACCATTTTTGCGCCGGTCATCTCACGTGTCATCTGTCTTGCTCCGGTTGGCGATATCCGCTGTTGCATCGCCGTTTGTGTTCATCATTTCGCTGCAGGTTCGTAAAGGCGCAGCACGCATAAAAAAGCCCCCGATTTTCGGAGGCGCATGGGATCAGATCTGGTCTACCGTTACCGGCCCATGCGCATATATCCAATAATCACGACGAGCGAAAGCATGTCTTGGGAACTCCTAAAGTGCGTAGACCGAAGTTATGACCCTCTCGCGGGGGCGTCAACAGTGAAACGTTTCAAAATTTGGAGTTTTTTGAAATTTTATTACGATTAAGTGGTATTTTGAGACATATTGACAATTTTCCCAGAAATGAGACGACACTCTCATCCGATTTAAGGGTAAGAGAGTCGTTGTCCTTGAGCAAGTTGTGGCCCCAGTGATCCCAGGGCAGACATGCGAGGCATGACACAGGGATCACGATGTGCCTATGCGTCAGAGCTTTAATACCACAGAGCCCGCGCGATCACCACGTGCAACCATGTCATGTGCGGTGGCGCAATCGGCAAGATCCATGATGTGTGAAACTCTTAGGTTCAGCGCGGATTGGTTTAGAAATTGGGTGAGGTTTGCAATTGCTGTGGCCCGCTGTGTGTCTGACAGCAGATAGACAAGTACCAGATCTAAGGTCACTGCTTTGAACATCAGTGGGTAAAACGGTAAGGTGGGTGTCATATCTTTGGCAGAGCCAAAGGTCGCAATTGTACCGCCTGGGGCAATCACCTGAGTGTTGGTGTCGATGTTCTTGCCAAACTCCACCTCTATTATACGATCCACAAGCACGCCTTTGGTTTCGGCCAAGATCTGATCGCCAAGATCTGGGGCGCTGTAGTCGAATACCGCATGGGCTCCGGCCTCCTGTGCGGCGGTGCGACCTGCGTCGCCTTTGGCGGTTGCAATAACCCGTGCGCCGGATGCGGCCGCGATCTGAATGGCAAGATGACCGACGGTCCCGGCGCCTCCGCTGACCAAGACGATCTGATCTGCAACACTGCCGCCCCCAAGAACCGCATGACACGCCGTGAGGGCAGGGATGCCAAGTACAGCCCCCTGTTCGAATGTGATGTGATCCGGCAATGTGACCGCCTGAGGACTGGGAAGGGCGATATAATCCGCTGCGGTGCCAAAGGCGCGCTGCCATTGACCATTCCAGATCCAAACCCGTTCTCCGATACGCGACAATGGAACGCCATCGCCCACGGCCTCAATCACGCCTGCGCCATCGCTGTGGGGGATTATCACATCAAAGGGGGGCTTGGTCACGCCGGGGCGTCCACCGGCACGGGCGCGTACATCGGATGGGTTCACGGCAGACGTATGCAATTTGACCAGCACTTCGCCAGCGGCCGGTGTTGGGGTGGCAATGTCTGTAAGGGTTAAGACATCGGCGGCAGTTCCGAATGCGGTATAGGTAATCGCACGCATGGGGGCTCCTGTATATTTTGGGTGACCATAGCTGTAAAGGTGCGCCGTCACAAAGGGTCTACGGGAGATATGATTGATTTTCCTAGGATCGGGCCCAATATGATATCCAACCAAAAGGAGCCACCGCATGAGTGACAAATCCCCCAAATTCCCTGAGGCCGTCGCGCGCCTTACGCCCGAGCAGTACCATGTCACGCAGGAAAATGGGACGGAGCGCCCGTTTCGCAATGAATTCTGGAACCACAAGGATGAAGGGGTCTATGTCGATATTGTCTCAGGCGAGGTTTTGTTTTCGTCGTTGGATAAATTCGACAGTGGGTGTGGTTGGCCCAGCTTTACGCGTCCTGTCAAACCTGAGGTGGTTACAGAACACCATGACACCACCCACGGGATGACCCGCACCGAAGTACGATCCGATACGGCAGATTGCCATTTGGGGCATGTGTTTCCAGACGGGCCCGTCGATACGGGGGGGCTGCGCTATTGCATCAATTCAGCCGCGCTACGGTTTGTGCCGCGTGCCGAGATGGAAGCTGCAGGATTTGGGGCGTATATGACGCTGTTTGATCCTGAATGAGCGTGGGTCTGCCGCAGCAGCACAGTTGCGGCAAACCTAATATTCTGCGAGGTCAAAGACTTTTAATTGAGCTGCTTTGTAGGACACCGTTCTCTAGTGCGTAACGGGTCAGGCCTGCGGTTGAGGAAATACCAAGCTTGCGTTTGATGTTTTTACGGTGGGTTTCAACAGTGCGTACCGAGATATCCAATGTCCGGGCGACTTCTTTGTTTGCACGGCCCTGAGCCAATTCAAGCAAGATTGTTTGTTCCCGCCCTGTCAGGGCCTCGCGTGCTGTGGTCCCGTCTGTCGGATTAAGCGATCCAGCCGCGCCAGTGCACAGATAGATTTGACCTGCCATGACCGCATCAATGGCGGTTTTTATTTTATCCGGTTGTACATCCTTGAGCACATAACCGCAGGCTCCGTGATTCAACGCGGTTGAGATATATTCAGGACTGTTATGCATCGATAGAATTAACACACGGGTTTCGGGTTGGTGCTCTAGGATCATTTCGGTGGCGCCAAGTCCGCCGATGTCGGGCATGTTCAGATCCATCAAGATCACATCTGGCTTCAGTCGCGCTGCGGCTTCAACGGCTTTGCGACCATTGCACGGCGTGCCAAGGATTTCGATGTCGTCATAACATTCCAAAATAGATTGCAGACCCTCTGCGACCATAGGATGATCATCCACGATCAGGATTTTCGTGGTCTTAGACTGAACCGTCTCGGACATGGCTTATCCCCCCAAGGTGCGATCTTGGCTCCGGTATGGGGCCATAAGGCGTCCCCAGATCGCGTGTTGTCATGTTAATTGCTGACTTCATCACGCTTGCGAAGATGTTTCAAGGGGAGTGTTGCTTCGATAACGAGCCCTTGATGATCGCTTTTTGTATCGTTGAGAGGCCTAATGCGGAGATGACCATCTAACTGTTCGACGCGTTCTTGCATATTGCGCAACCCAATGCCTGGCGTGATCTTGCGATTGCGGTGTGTCAGACCACAGCCATTATCGGTGACACGTAGGGTCGCCCCCTTGGCATGGCCGCGCAGGCTGACACTGACCTGCGTTGCACCTGAATGGCGTTCAATATTGGTCAGAGCCTCTTGCCCAATGCGGTAGAGCGCGATTTTGCTATCTTGATTGAGGAGATTGCGAAACACCACGGTCTTAAAGTCAGTTTGTATGCCGGTGCGCTGGGCAAATTCATCTGTCAGGGCTTGTAGGGCGGGGCCAAGACCGAGATCATCCAATAGACCCGGCCGCAGGTCACGGCTTATGCGGCGGACCTCAGTAATCGCGGTTGATAAGCCCTCTATACCACTGTCGAGGGGGACATTCGGATCTGGGGTTTCAGACGCAGGCATGCGCAGTACGTGTCGCTTGGCAGTTTCTAATTTATACCGCACGCCGACAAGGATTTGGCTGATACCATCATGAAGCTCACGCGCAACTCGGCCGCGCTCATCCTCTTGGGCGTCAAGAACACGTTGGTTCAGCTCCTTTAGTTTAACATCCGCAAGGCGACGTTCGTGGATGTTCAGCAAAAGTCCGGAGGCAAACACGAGAATCAGAGCAAAGAGTGTAATGACGCCTATATAGACAAAGGTACGCTGCACGCGTTGTTCAACCTGCGCCCGCGACTGGGCCACCGAGGCGACGACGTCATCGATAAATATACCTGTGCCTACAGCCCATCGCCAATCTTGCAGGCCAACGACATAGGCAATCATCTGCGCCTCTTGCCCGGTGGATGGTTTGTTCCACAAAAAGGATAACCATCCAGCGCCTTGGCGTGCGGTGTCGACCAGTTGTTCGATAACCGGGGTGCCGTTGCTGTCCGTCAGGTCGCTCCAATTGCGATTGATTAATTCAGTTTGGCGGGGGCTGACAAGATTGGTGCCGTCATAGTCGTAAACAAAAAAGAATCCATCACGGCCATAAATCATAGCGCTGAGCATTTGCATCACTTCGCGCTGGGCCTCGATGTCATTCGGGGCTGCGGGGCCGTATATATGGGAAAAGCTGTTGCGGGCTTGGGTCACATAGTTGCGCAATTCTTCTTGTTTTGCTTCTAGGAGCAAATTTTCAAGCGCCTGAATTTCACGTTCTGCCGTCGCACGGGATTGATAAGCCACCAACGCGGCAATGGCGCAGCAGGCAACGATCAGCGGGAGGGTCGCCAGCATTGACAGCTTTTGCGCGTAGCTTGGTCGAAGGAGTTTTCTGAATAAGAACATTTATGACAGCGCTTGCAGTTAAGGTGTGACTAGGAGACGGGATGCTATGGGCTGCCAGTGTGGGCTATACGGTGTGCGATATCCAGTGCGGCGTCTGATCAGACCGGGGTGAGTGTTTTATAAAAATCGAATCAAATTGTCCCATTCGGTTGTGCTTATAGAAACATGGCGCAAATTGGCATGCGATCAATACAGAGACGGGCTTGATTTGATTTGGGTCGCGTTTTTATGTCCAAATTCCCTTGAAACGCGCAAGAAAATGATGTGGCTACGTAGTAATTGGTATTCACATGTCAAGCCGTGCATCTATGTTCGGACCACTGGACATCGGCGCGATTTGGAGACGCGTCTTGTTTTGAAAAATAAACTGGAAATAAACTGGGAGGAAAGACATGGATCGCCGTTCTTTTTTGAAAACATCTGCGTTGGGTGGCTCGGCTGCTGCAGCAACGTCATTGGCTGCACCTGCATACGCGCAAGGTAAGCGCACATTGACTATGGTCACCACATGGGGACGCGGTCTTGCGGGAGTACACGACTCTGCACAGCGTGTGGCCGACAACATCACTGCAATGACCGATGGTGATTTGACCGTTGACCTAAAAGCTGCCGGCGAATTGGTCGGTGCGTTTGAGGTCTTTGATGCTGTGACATCAGGTCAGGCGGATATGTATCATGGTGCGGATTACTACTTTGTAGGTCAGCATCCGGCTTATGCATTCTTTACCACTGTGCCTTTCGGCATGACGGCGCAAGAGCTGGCAAACTGGTATTACCAAGAAGGCGGTCATGATCTGCACAACGAATTGGGTCAGATCTTTGGTTTGAAATCATTCCTGGGCGGCAACACAGGTGCGCAAGCCGGTGGCTGGTTCAAAAAAGAAATCAACAGCCCTGACGATTTCAACGGTTTGAAGTTCCGTATGCCAGGATTGGGTGGCCAAGCCCTGTCTAAACTGGGTGCATCTATCCAGAACATTCCCGGTGCCGAAGTGTATCAGGCGCTGTCGTCTGGTGCGATTGACGGAACGGAGTGGATTGGTCCTTGGGCAGATGAAAAAGCTGGCTTCCAAGAAATCACCAAGACTTATTACGCTGCAGGCTTCCACGAGCCAGGTGCGGGTCTGTCGGTTGCTGTAAACCTTGATGTATTTGAAGGCCTGTCGCCTGCGCATCAAAAAGTTGTTGAGATCGCCTCGGCCGAAGCACACCAGTGGAACCTGAGCCAGTTCTTGGCAAACAATGGTACAGCTTTGCAGCGCTTGCAGGCTGGCGGTGTTAAAGTTCTCGAATTCCCAGATTCCGTCTGGGATGCCTTTGGTCGTGCGTCACAAGAAGTGCACGCCGAAAACCTGGGCGATGACATCTATAAGACTGTTCATGACAGTGCGATGGCATCCATGAAAGCCTCTTCTGGTTGGATCAATCGCTCGTCAGGCGCGTACACGGCACAGCGTGACCGCGTCTTGGGCTAAGCTTTAAGTATTACCCCTCGCCATGTGGCGGGGGGCTTCTCTTGTTCGGTAAACCTGAAGCCTGAGGCAAGTGCATTAACGGATTTATAAAGACCAACCTTTGCATTTTCCTCAGTATTAACGTTGTGCGTTTTTCAGACGCCGCACATATTCAAACACTTTAAATCCCGGGGGGAGCCATGCAAGACGACATGAGTATTTCCTTTTTCGGCGCGATTGGCGGCTTCCTTTGGTGGGTGGCTCAAAATATCTTTGGCGCTTTTGTAAATTTTGCTGCAGCTGTCAGCTCTCCTTCGCTTTGGGCGGATTGGTTGAGCTGGAACAACACCACCGAGGATAAGCAATCGCTGATGCGGTTTGTCTATTACGGTGGATCGGTGGAATTCTTCTTTTTTGTTTTCACGCTGTTCCTCGTGTTGACGGCCTTTGCGATCTATTTTCGCGGCTTTATGTGGGGCATCGTGCGCGCGCTTGAAGGCTTTGCCAATACCATTGGCCGCTTTGCTGCGTGGGCGGGATTGTTGATGGTGGTTCAACAGATCATAATCGTGTTTATGCAGCGTGTTTTCGCCCGCCCTGACATGAGTTTTGGTCTTGGGGTGGCACTGGATAAAGACATCAGTTGGTACGCCGAAGAACTTAAGTTTTACAACGCGTTAGTGATCGTGTTTTGCGTAACCTACACCTTTGTCCAAGGCGGACATGTGCGCGTTGATCTGGTTTATGGTGGCATATCGCATCGCGCCAAACGCGTCGTTGATATGGTCGGGTCGCTGATCTTTATGATGCCAGTTGCCGTTTTGACATGGATGTACGGCTGGTTCTTCCTGTGGCGGCATTTGATCGTACCTAAACCTTCGGCGTCGGACCAATTGGAACGTCTGGTTCTCAAGGCGCGTGCATTGCGCTGGAACGTAGAAACAATCGGATTTTCGCCCAGCGGGTTTAACGGATACTTCCTGTTCAAAATTCTGCTGGTGACCTTTGCCGGTTTGATTTTTCTGCACGCGATCGCCTTTTTCTATCGCTCGATGCTGGAATTCATCGAAGGCGAAGACAGCGAAGGCAAATATCTTGACAAAGATACGCTTGGCGCAGGCGAAGAAGCCTATGAAGGCACACATTAATTAGGGGGCAGTATACCCATGCTATTCGGACTTGATGGCGTTGAGATCGGCCTGATCATCGTCTTTTTCTGTCTCTTTGGAGGCATTCTTTCTGGCTTTCCAGTGGCCTTTGCCATTGGCGGAGCAGGGCTCATTGCATTTGGAATTATCGCGGCGCTTGATAGCGCTGGTTTGTTGATCCATCAGGCAATTGATACCTCAAGCCAAGCTTATCGCGATATCGTCGGAACCGGTGTACGCCCAGATTCGATATCGATTTTCCGGTATCCTGATTTGCCACGTCTCGCAGAACCTGTGTTCCCACAGGGCTGGGAAATGGCGATGGATCGCAACCTGTCGTTCCTTGTGAACCGTATCAATGAACGTGTTCTTGCGGGTGCTTCGATCGAGACCCTGTTGGCCGTGTTGATGTTCGTCCTGATGGGGATCACGCTGGAGCGTTCGAAGATTGCGAATGATCTTCTGACCACGATGGCACGCGTCTTTGGACCACTGCCCGGTGGCCTTGCCGTATCTATTGTGGTTGTAGGTGCCTTTCTGGCGGCCTCAACTGGGATCGTGGGGGCAACGGTTGTCACCATGGGGTTGTTGGCGTTGCCGACCATGCTGCGCAACAATTACAGCCCAGAGCTGGCGACGGGTGTTATCGCAGCGTCAGGGACATTGGGACAAATCATCCCTCCGTCGATTGTGATCGTTTTGCTTGGAACCTTGGCGGGGGATTTATACTCCACCGCACAAGAGGCACGCGCGCAGTCATTTGGTTGTTCTGATGCGTTGACTTATTTGGGCGAACCGGCCGTTGTCTCGGTTGGGACGTTGTTTCAGGCGGCGTTGTTGCCCGGTATTTTGTTGGCACTGCTTTACGCGCTTTATGCCTTTGGCTATGCGCTGCTTAATCCGGAAAAAGCACCACCTGTTGTGTTTGCTGAAAGCACACAAACCCCGATTACCCGCACTGAGGGCCTGACATGGTTCTTGGGTGTGCCTGTTGCATTGATTGTTGGCGTTGTCCTGTTGGGCAATCTGGGACTGGTTGGAACACAAGATCTGACAGTGTCAGGTTTCTCTGATGCGGGCCAGACGGCCTCGCTGCGTACAAGCGTTTCAGAGGCATGCCAGGCGGCGATGATTGAATTGCATGGCCAATCAGCATGGGATTTCGCGGTGTCTGAGCAACAAGCGATCGATGCCGCAGGCGGTGTCGCGGCATCGACCAAACTGAGCGTTGATGAAATTGCAGCACTGCGCGAGACGAGAATTGCCAATGCGGCTCCGATTGGGACCGGTGTTGCCATCATACTTGTACTGATCGGCATGGTTTTGACCGTTGGGCGCGGTGTTTCACCATCGCGTGACGCCAAGCCATTGATCGTTGGTGTCATAGGCTTGTTGTTGATGGCTTTGGTGGACATCGTTTTGATTTCCCCAACCACATCCGCGTTGTTGTCTGTTATCTTGCTGTTGCCGCCTTTGGCTTTGGCAATGTACGGCGCCAAAGAAGCGGCGTTGCGTTCGGCGCAAAACGATTTGATCCGCGTGGTATTCCCACCCCTGGTGCTGATCGTTGCAGTTCTGGGCTCAATTTTGGGCGGTATTACCAACCCAACACCGGCTGCTGCACTTGGGGCAGGTGGGGCAATTATGCTGGCGGCTTATCGTCGGCTGCGTGATCAAGGCGAAAGCGGGGCTGTCATTTTATGGGCAACTGCAGCTGTCGCGCTTGCGATCATTACGGGTATGAACTTTGATCTGCGGATCAACCAAAGCGATGTCGGCGTCGAAACAATCGTTGCGTTTATCTTTGCCTATGGGTGTTATCTGGTTGCATTGTTTGGCCTGCTGTATGGTTGCTGGGTGCTGTTTAAAGGCGGGGTTCTAAGCCCGATTGTCCGTGAAACAGCCAAAGTGACATCTATGGTCTTTACGATCTTGATCGGCTCTCAGTTGTTGAACCTTGTGGTGATCTCCTTTGGTGGGGAACATTACATCCAGCAATTCCTCAAGAGTTTTGACAATGAGCTGACAGTCTTTTTGATTGTTATGTTGGTGTTGTTCATCTTGGGATTTGTTTTGGATTTCCTTGAGATCATCTACATTGTGATCCCGATTGTCGGGCCCGTGATCTATGGTGGGTCGTTTGACCCCAAATGGGTGACGATCATGATCGCGGTGAACTTGCAGACCTCGTTCCTGACACCGCCCTTTGGTTTTGCGCTGTTCTACCTGCGCGGAGTTGCCCCCAAAGAGGTCACGACGGCACAGATCTATCGAGGGGTTCTGCCGTTTGTGATGATCCAAGTGTTGGGACTCGCGATTTTATGGCTGTTCCCATCGATTGTCACAATCGTTCCAGCGCTCATGTCGAACTAAATATGCCATATACGGCGAACCAAAACTGCAAAGGGCTGTACGTAAGTACAGCCCTTTGCCTTTAAATCACCCGTTTATGCCGAATAGGAACGGTATTTTGTGCAAATATAACGAACCTGTTGTGACCTTGTTATCCATTCATAACATGTCCTCTTGGCCCAGCTGCACCTAAATGATACTGTATTCACAAGACCTGAGCATCTTAGTAGGCGAACTCTTATTTTATCATGCGTCATACCCTTCCTATTGCCCCTCAGTTTTATGTGACTGCCCCGCAGCCATGTCCCTATCTGCAAGATCGGCTGGAACGGAAGTTGTTCACAGCTTTACAGGGCGAGGGGGTTGATCAACTCAACAACAGTTTGTCGCAACAAGGGTTTCGCCGCTCGCAAAACGTACTGTATCGCCCCTCGTGTAGTGACTGTAATGCCTGCCTTTCTGCACGCATCAATGTGACGGAATTCACAGCATCGCGCAGCCAGCGTAAGACCAGCAATCGAAATGCGCATCTGATACGGCGCGCGACCTCGCCTTGGGCAACCGAAGACCAATACGCGCTGTTTCGGACCTATCTTGACAGTCGTCACGCCGAGGGCGGTATGGCGGATATGGATGTGTTCGAATATGCTGCGATGGTTGAAGAGACGCCGATCCGCAGTCGTGTTATTGAATATATGAATTCGAAAACCGGCGACCTGACAGCTGTGGCTTTGACAGATGTGCTCGAAGATGGGCTGAGCATGGTTTATTCATTCTACCAGCCGGATCTCCCCCAGCAGTCTTTGGGCACTTATATGGTGCTAGACCACATCAATATCGCCCGCGAAGCTGATCTACCTTATGTGTATCTAGGCTATTGGGTGCCTGGCAGTGCTAAGATGGCGTATAAATCGAAATTTGCGGGTCTGGAAGTTTACGCTGACGGCCAATGGCAAATGCTGGAGAACCCAGACCAGTTTTCGGATGTGGACGATCATAAAAACAACACGCCTATAGCGGAGCAGGTTGCGAACATCCAACTGCCCCAAAAAAACACGGGCTAAGTCTGGAGTTAGGTCTAGGCTAAATCTAGGGCCGAGGGGAGGGCGCATTTGCTGTGCCAGATGTGATCCACGTGCCTCAGCAAACCTCTGGAGACCAGAGAACATTGATCCCGTAAAACTGTAGCCTCTTTCGTCATCGCTTTTGAGATGTAGTGAGTACTGCGTGCACGTTTGGATTATGCGGCTGATCTCACTTGCAATCATCGCCACGCCTGAGATGGCTGTGGGGACGTGGGCGAAGAACACATCCCTGATGAGCAAAATAAATGGCCGATCAACCTGATACCGCATTATTTTGAACACGTGGCAGATTGATCGGTATCCTGTGAAAGGGACGAGGGCAGGTCGGTTGAAAAGTCAACATAGACCGCCTGTGACGCCCCTTTCGAAATGGATTACGTAGGTGGCTGGGCAAGCATTGAACGTGTCAGGCCAACGATTTGCTTTATCCACCTACGTCGTTGCCGAGACATACAATGCCTCAGATGTCGCGGCTTATGATCATGCCGCTCCATATCCGCCGCCGCCCGGCGATTTCAATACATAGACATCGCCCGGCTTCATATGCGCCACGTCATTGCCATCCATGGTTTCGATTGTCCCGTCCACGCGTACAACAGAATTTTCACCCATAGCACCGGCAGCCCCGCCAGCCACACCGTGAGGCGCAGTTTTGCGGTGTGATGTAAGGGTTGTCACTGTCATCGGTTCATTAAAGCGTAACTTGCGCACGATGCCGTTGCCGCCGGTGTATTGTCCAGCACCCCCAGATCCATGTCGGATAGAGAATTCATCGACACGTACTGGGAACCTCGTTTCCAGAACCTCAGGGTCGGTCATGCGTGTGTTGGTCATATGGCTATGCACTGCGCTTGCACCATGAAACCCGTCGCCTGCACCGGTTCCGCCACAAATCGTTTCGTAGTTTTGATAAATGTCATTGCCGTAGACGAAATTGTTCATCGTCCCCTGACTGCCAGCGATGACCCCCAGAGCGCCATAAAGCGTATCTGCGATGGCTTGTGAAACCTCGGTATTGCCCGAAATCACAGCTGCCGGTTCATCGGGGTTGATCATTGACCCGTTTGGAACCTTCAGATGCAATGGTTTCATGCACCCTTCATTCATTGGAATATTGGATCCAACCAAGGTGCGGAAGACATAAAGAACAACCGCACGGCAAATCGAAAGCGGGGCATTATAGTTCAGATCGTCTTGTCGCGATGTGCCGGTGAAATCGATCTCGGCAGTGCGCGCTATTTTGTCGACGGTGATCTTTACCTGTATCTGCGCGCCACTGTCCAATGGGTAGGTGAACTGGCAGTCGTGCAATACATCCAGCACGCGGCGCACGCTTTCTTCGGCATTGTCCTGTACGTGGCCCATGTAGGCATGCACGACATCTAGTCCAAATTGTTTTGTGATCTTTTGAAGTTCCCGTTCTCCGGTCGCATTGGCTGCAATCTGTGCGGATAGGTCAGCCATATTTTGATCAACGTTTCGGCACGGGTATTTTGCGGAGGACAAAAGATCACGTGTCTGCTGCTCTTGCAGGACCCCTTCTTTTACCAGCCGGAAATTGTCGATCAGCACGCCTTCTTCTTCGATATGACGGCTGTCGGGTGGGGCGGAACCGGGGGTCGTGCCACCAATATCGGCATGATGCCCGCGCGAGGCGACTGTATAGATGATGTTTTCGCCAGCCTCGTCAAAGACGGGTGTAATCACTGTGACATCCGGTAAGTGCGTGCCGCCATTGAACGGGTTGTTCATCATAAACACATCGCCAGGACGAATGTTCCCCGCGTTTTGGCGCAAGATAGACCGAACACTGCCCGACATTGATCCAAGATGGACAGGAACATGCGGCGCATTGGCAACCAGATCACCGTGGTGGTCGAAGATCGCGCAGGAAAAATCGAGCCGTTCTTTGATGTTCACCGAATAAGCCGTATTTGCCAATGTCGCACCCATCTGTTCAGCAATGGACATATACAGGTTGTTGAAAACCTCTAGCATGACAGGGTCAACGGATGTTCCAATGGCCTCGGTGCGTTCCAGTGGTACGATGCGGCGCAACACAAGGTTCCCACCTTTCACGCATTCGGCCTGCCAGCCGTCCTCGATGATATTTGTGCCGGTTGGCTCGGTTAAAATTGCCGGGCCGGATACGGTTTCACCAATCGCGAGGGTTGCACGATTTACCAGTGGCACATCCATCCAAGTGTTCTGAGAATACATGCGTGCCGTCTGCGTTTTCGCATCCACATGGGCAGTATTCGGGAGAGTTACATTTTCTCCGGTTGACCCAATTGCTTCTGCCGTGAGCAAGTCAATAACGAGGTTTGCATCATGAGGCACAAATCCAAATCGTGTTTTGTGGGCCGCGTTGAAGCTTTCGGTCATCTGTTGAGGGGTGCTGAAAGGGACGTCCAATGTTTGATGTGCGCCATCTGTGCGAATATGGGCGGTCACAATCGTCGAAATATCCCCCTCGCTGATCCCCTGCGCCGTCACATCCGCCTGTGCTGCTTCAACGAGGTTACGGATGGCCGTTTCAGCCTGTGTTATGTCGTTGATCGAGCTGGCAAATTGATGTTCATGAATAGAGCGCACATCCGCAAGCCCCATTCCAAACGCGGACAAGACACCTGCAAACGGGTGGATAAAGATGCTTTCCATCCCAAGTGTATCCGCCACAAGACAGGCATGTTGCCCACCTGCACCGCCAAAGCAGTTCATCGTGTATTTGGTCACATCATAACCGCGTTGAACACTGATCTGCTTGATCGCATTGGCCATGTTCTCAACAGCGATCCGCAAAAAGCCTTCGGCAATTTCTTCGACCGATTTTTCGGTGCCAATGTCTGCTTTGAGGGCCGAGAATTTTTCACGAACCACATCAGCATCGAGTGGTTGGTCTGCATTGGGGCCAAAAACCGACGGGAATTGTGTGGGTTGGAGTTTGCCAAGCAGGACATTGCAGTCCGTCACCGTTAGGGGACCACCGCGCCGATAGGCGGCAGGACCGGGGTTGGCACCTGCGCTTTCGGGGCCGACTTGCATGCGTCCGTCACGATAAGACAGGATCGATCCTCCTCCCGCGGCAACGGTGTGAATCGACATCATCGGCGCGCGCATGCGTACGCCCGCGACCTCTGTTTCAAAGGAACGCTCGTACTCGCCTGCATAGTGGCACACATCTGTAGATGTGCCGCCCATATCAAAACCAATCAGGCGGTCCATTCCCAAATCGGCTGCTGTGCGCACCATGCCCACAACACCCCCTGCAGGGCCTGACAAAATGGCATCTTTCCCTTGGAAACGCCCCGCATCGGTTAAGCCTCCGTTGGATTGCATGAACATCAATTTGTCACAGCCACCTTTGTCTGCATTCAAGGCAGATGCGACCTGGTCGATGTAACGACGCAAAATTGGTGACAGGTAGGCATCAACAACTGCAGTGTCCCCACGTGAGACCAGTTTAATCAATGGGCTTGCTTCGTGGCTAAGCGAGACTTGGGTAAATCCAGATTGATGCGCAATGTCCCCTAATCGCTTTTCGTGATCGGTGTATTTATATCCATGCATCAGTGCGATAGCGACCGATCGGTATCCTTCAGAATAAGCCTGTGAAAGCGCGTCTTGTGCCTTGGTTGTATCAAGGGGGGTGATGACTGTGCCATCGGATGCGACACGTTCGTCTATTTCGATGACGTTTTCATAGAGCAGTTCTGGGAGTTTAATATCTAATGCAAACAGGTCAGGGCGGTTTTGGTATCCGATGCGCAGAAGGTCACGCAAACCCTTTGTGATGAGCAAAACCGTGCGTTCGCCTTTGCGTTCCAGCAGCGCATTCGTGGCGACAGTGGTGCCCATTTTGACGGCAGCGATCTGACCTGACAAAATTTCAGCATTTGGATCGATGCCTAGAAGAGACTTAATTCCATGAACGGCGGCATCGGGATAAACTTCTGGATTTTCAGACAAAAGTTTATAGGTCTTGAGCGTCCCATCCGGTTTGCGTGCGACGATGTCTGTAAAGGTGCCCCCACGGTCAACCCAAAACTGCCACTTACCTTTGCATTTATAATCCA
The DNA here is from genome assembly GCA_947499635.1 of uncultured Paracoccaceae bacterium. Lineage (GTDB taxonomy): Bacteria > Pseudomonadota > Alphaproteobacteria > Rhodobacterales > Rhodobacteraceae > Epibacterium. The sequence continues at coordinate 41,141 of CANMPD010000018.1, forward strand.
CGTGAACCTCCAAGAATCAATTTTATGTTGCTTTATTTGTATAACGCTGACAAATTGTCAACGTAATGGATTCGAATAAACCAGATCCATACTGACTCGATAGGGAAACACCTCATGAAACACATTCTCTTCGGCACCGCTGCGCTCTTTTGCGCAACAGCTGCAACTGCACAAGATTGGGATATGCCAACGCCATACGGCGACAGTACGTTCCATACGCAAAACATCGCCCAATTCGCTGACGACGTCCGCACGGCGACAGATGGCGCGTTGAACATTACACTTCACTCTGCCGGATCGCTTTTTCCACATGCGGAAATCAAAGGCGCAATTCGCAATCGCTCTGTCCCACTTGGTGAGTTCTTTTTGTCGCGTTTGTCCAACGAAGACCTGGCGTTTGGTGTCGACAGCCAACCGTTCGTGGCGACATCTTATGAAGATGCCGCGCGCCTTTGGGCCGCACAAAAGCCAGTCATCACCGAGCTTTTGGCGGAACAAGGTCTGATGCCGTTGTTTTCCGTGCCATGGCCGGCGCAGGGTCTTTATACCAACGGAGAAATCGCAACGGTTGATGACCTGAATGGTTTGCGTTTCCGTGCTTACAACGCGGCCCTCGAAGAATTTGCAACACTGGCCGGTGCTGCACCGGTTCAAATCGAAGCCTCTAACATTCCACAAGCTTTTGCGACTGGTCAGGTCGAAGCGATGATTACGTCCCCCTCAACGGGTGTGAATTCAACCGCTTGGGATTTCGTTACCCATTATGCACCGATCAATGCATGGGTTCCAAAGAATATCGTGGTGGTGAACCAGCGCGTGTTTGATCGGTTGGACGCCGATACACAAACCGCTGTTCTTGCCGCTGCCGAGGTCGCCGAAGCGCGAGGGTGGGACATGTCTGTTGCTGAGGCAGAAAGCATGACAGCTGCGCTCGCGGAGAACGGCATCACAGTTTACGAGCCAAGCGAGACGTTGATTGACGGTCTACAAGGCATCGGAGCAACCATGCTTGAGACTTGGGAGTCCTCCGCATCTGATAGCGCTCGTAAGGTTCTTGAAGTTTATAACAACTGATACCTCCCTGAACTGGCCGGTCGTATGTCAATGCATACTTCCGGCCTCTTTTCATAAAAGAAGGATTGGTTTGTGATGTCTTACATACTTCAGAAACTATATGATTTATGCGGTATGATCGCAGGCGGATTGATTTTATGTATCTGCCTTTTGATTTCTGCGCAGATTTGTCTGAATGCTTTTGGGCGGGTCGCTCCGGGAGTTTTCCCGTCAACAATACCGTCTTACGCTGATTTTTCAGGGTTCATGCTTGCGGGGGCTACGTTTCTTGCGATGGCACATACATTGCGTGCAGGAGGCCATATTCGGGTCAATCTTGTCGTGTCTCGTCTGCCCCAAAACGTGCAATTCTTTGCCGAGATCTTTGTACTAGGGGTCGCTATCTGCCTGATCGGGTATGGCACCTATTTCATGGTCGCATTGGTTGCGGAAAGCCTCCATTACGGCGATGTTTCAAATGGGATTGTTCCGATTTCTCTTTGGATACCTCAGAGTGTTGCCGCCTTTGGTATAGCTCTTTTGCTGGTGGCTGTAATTCATACGCTGTTTGAGTTGGTCTCGGCACGTAAACCAATCCTTCCTAGCCCAGGGGAGGTTTAACAATGTCTGACCCTCTTATCGGTTTGGTCCTACTTGGACTTCTTATCACCCTTCTGGCAAGTGGTGTTTGGGTTGCCGTGTCACTGTCTTTGGTTGGCTTAACTGGCCTTGTTTTTTTCTCAAACGCGCCGTCTGGATTAATCTTGGCGTCGACGTTTTGGGGGCACTCTCACAGTTGGGCTTTGACCGCTTTACCATTGTTTATCTTGATGGGGGAAATCCTGCTGCGGTCGCGGATGAGCGATGACATGTTTACGGGTCTTGTGCCCTGGCTTAGTCGAGCGCCGGGACGTTTGTTGCATGTAAATGTGTTTGGTTGCGCAATCTTTGCTGCGGTTTCGGGATCTTCTGCGGCAACGGCTGCAACGATTGGGCGTATGTCCGTGCCTGAATTGACGAAACGGGGATATCCTGAGAGCCTTATTTTGGGCACTCTGGCGGGGTCCGCAACATTGGGTTTGCTGATCCCTCCGTCCATCATTTTGATCGTGTATGGTGTGGCCACAGAGCAATCTATCGCGCGTCTGTTCATTGCCGCAATCATTCCCGGTCTGTTGTTGATGACTTTGTTTGCAAGTTATGTTGCCGTCCGCGCATGGATGAACCCTGATTTGATACCTGCAATCGACGAGACATTCTCGCTTCGTGAGAAGTTTCGAGCATCGCGCAGGCTGATCCCCGTGGCCTTGTTGATTGGGGGCGTTATCGGGTCTATCTATGGTGGACTGGCCTCACCGACGGATGCCGCGGCATTGGGCGTTGTGCTGGCCACTATCCTTGCCTGGGCTTCTGGCGCGTTCAGTTGGAAGTTATTTGGCGAAGCCGTCATGTCTGCGACGCGCACCTCATGTATGATTGCGTTTATCCTACTTGGAGCGGCATTCCTATCTGTCTCAATGGGGTTCACCGGGCTCCCTCGGAATCTGGCATCATGGATTTCTGACATGAACCTGTCTGTCGGCGCATTGCTGGTTGCGTTGACGGTTTTCTTTATCATCCTTGGTTGTTTTCTTGACGGGATTTCAGTCATCGTTCTGACGACATCAATCATTATGCCTATGGTAACAGCTGTCGGGATCGACCCCATTTGGTTTGGTATCTATCTGGTGATCGTTGTCGAGATGAGCCAAATTACACCGCCGGTGGGGTTCAACCTGTTTGTTATCCAAGGGTTGACGGGGATCGATATTTTAAGGATCGCAAAAGCGGCATTTCCATTTTTCCTGCTGCTTTTGTTTAGTGTCTTATTGATCTGCCTATTCCCGAAAATCGTCACGTTCCTGCCAACATATATCGCAAACTAAAGCGAAGCTGCTGCCCTGCTGGCCTGATCATACTGGCCAGACAGGGCACGTAGGCTTGCCGCAATGTCGCGCATCTCTTCGCCCGACATATCCAAGCGTGACAACCCATCCAGAAAACACCGATCGCGCATGTCACGGTAGGCTTCGCATAGGGTTTCCCCGGTTGGCGACGTACTGTAAAAAACTTCTTTGCCTCGTTTCTCTGACACAAGAAGTTCCATTTTCATAAGCTTACGCAAAGCATAGTTTACGGTGTGAGTGTCTTCGATGTTGAGTAGAAAACAGATATCGGTCAACCGTTTATCACGTCCACGGTGGTTGGTGTTGTGTAGTACAAGAATTTCCAATGGGGTTAGATCGGTGTTCCCAGCTGCGGACATGCAACGTGTCATCCAGCGCGAGAATGCGTTGTAAGCAATAATCATGCCATATTCGATCTCTGACGCTTCCCAATTTTCCCCATCAGCGAGATGACGAGATGAAACGATCCGGCGTTTAGGGACATTATGGTCACTCATGCTTATAGTTCCTCTGCGTTTTACATGTGTTTAGCCTACATATTACACAGAGGGAATTCAAATTCTCACAGAAGGAATTCTGCGTGATGCTGCCCGCTATCCAGAAACTTTAGTCCAATAGACATCGTAGAATTACAGGGCTTGCCTTTGGAACCTTCGTTCTCAAAGGCGCGTCGATGTTACAGATCTTATGCGTGGATGAGCAAAATATCATAGATGACGCCCATTTGATGCTGAGGGCATCGGTTTGCGGGTTTTACGACTCCTAATCGCATTGTCGATGCCGGTACGTGCCATGCACAGGCTGAGTCATCTTAGTTTTTCCCTAAGAAGAAACCAGAAACTTACATCTTTATGAACAATACCGTGTTTGTCACATTAAGCTCGCGACATTGGGGAATGCAAAATGGTCGATACCGTGGACCCGTTTGTGCGTGTTGTGAGCATGACGTTTCTCTTTGCGTCGTGCCTCATAACCGCCCACCTCGTGCGCATTCAGAGGGTTATTGAGATGTAAATTTAATAATTGAAGGTGATGTAGTCCATAATATCGCAGATTCAAGAGAAATCCAACGTAATTACCGAGACTATCGCCCTGAAACGGCTTGAAGATGGAACAAGAGAAATGAATACAACCGAGCAAGCGCAAAGCTCTATCAACGCTCTTCGTGATAACGTATCTACTGCGTTTGAAGAAGCGCGTGCGATGCCGCCAGCTGTCTACACGTCTGAAGCCTTTCACGACGCAGAATTGGAAAAGGTATTCAAAAAGTCGTGGTTTTGTGTTGGGCGCGCCAGTGCTTTGGCCAAACCGGGCGATTACGTAACATGCGAATTGGCGGGGCAGCCGATCATCGTATTGCGTGATAAAGATCATGTGTTACGCGCCTTTTCGAATGTCTGCCGCCATCGCATGTCGACTTTGCTGCAGGGCAGAGGTAACGCCAGAACCATTGTCTGCCCCTATCACGCATGGACCTATAATCTCGATGGTAGCCTGCGCGGGGCACCCGCGATGAAGGGCAACAAAGCCTTCTGCAAGGATCATTACAGCCTGCCTGACATTGCTTGCGAGGATTGGCTTGGTTGGGTTTTCATCACCCTCAACCCGGATGCGCAGCCTGTCGCCGAAGAACTGAGCGAGGTCGAGGAGCTTATCGCGGGCTATGATATGACCCGCTATACTGAAACCTTCTTTGAAGAGCATGTGTGGGACACCAATTGGAAGGTGTTGGCCGAGAATTTCATGGAAAGCTACCATTTGCCGGTTTGTCATGCTGCAACGATCGGCGGGCTGTCCAAACTGAACGACATGATCTGCCCGCCTGGCCGTAAAGCGTTCAATTACCACACCATCCTTAAGGATGAATCTTTGCGCATTGCTATGGCGCACCCGACCAACGACCGTCTGCATGGTGACGCGCGCCGGACCACATTTTTGCTTGCGATTTATCCTAGTCTGATGATCACTTTGACGCCTGGCTATTTCTGGTATCTGAGCTTGCACCCGAAAGGGCCCGGGCACGTGCAAATCCGTTTTGGCGGTGGCATGTCAGACGATTATAAAGATGATGCGGACGCCCAGCAGCATCTCATCGATCTCAAAACCCTGCTGGATGAGGTCAACGTCGAAGATCGCGGCTGTACTGAGAAGGTTTATCGCGGGTTATCTGCCGATGGGGCCGTGCCGGGGCATCTTTCCCATTTGGAACGCCCGAACTTCGATTTTGCGCAATATCTGATGAGCCAAATGGATACATCCTTCCAACCGGTTATTGGAGAGGCGATTTAACTATGCAGAGTTTATCGACGCAATTGCAAAACATCGCATCACTGCCCGCGGATCGCCCAATGACAATGCCGGGAGTGTTTTATACCTCTCAGGAGCAATTTGATCGAGAAGCAACATCAGTTTTACGTCGCGGCTGGCATTGCCTTGGGCGGGTGGATGAAATTCCCAGCTCTGGCGATTTCTTTACTGTCCAGTTGTTGAATGAACCGCTTGTTGTGGTACGGCAACAGGATGGTCAGATTGCCGTGTTGGCCAATGTATGTCGCCACCGCGGGATGCCTTTGGCCGAAGGAAGCGGTAATGCAAAGAGGTTCGTGTGTTCCTATCATGCTTGGTCTTACGACTTGGATGGTGGTCTGTTGCGAGCTGCACGTATGAAAAATGCAGGTTTTGACGCCAAAAACTGCGCTTTGCACCGCCATAATATGCAGCTATGGCAAGGGTTTATTTACGTGAACCTAGACGGGGATGCCGCGCCGTTTGTACATCAGACCCTTGATGCGATGCTCGCCAATTACGAAAGCCAGAGCTTTCGCGTCGCTCATGTTGCAGAAGGGGTCTGGAACACGAACTGGAAGTGTCTCGTTGAGAATTTCATGGAAGGGTATCATCTTTCTGTTGTTCACCCCAAAACTCTGCACAGCTACACACCTACAGGCCTTGCTCGCAAGCTAGAAAGCGGTGACGGTTTCACATCATATGCGGCAAACTATCCCAAGTCGATCCCATCACGTGGCATGGGCGCGCCCAATCTTACGCAAGATGAACGGCTCCGATCTACGTTGTTTGCTTTGTTCCCGACGCAAGTTGTTAGTCAAGCTGCGAGCCTATTGGTTTCAATAAGTATTTTCCCACTGAACGCAGGGCAGATTAGGGTCAAATGGACCCTGTCTACCTATGGGGATGATCTTGATAAGGATACCGTAGCTGAACGTATCGCGCTTTGGGAAAAGGTCAATCAAGAGGACCGGGAAAAGCTGGAACGAATGCAAGTTGCGCTTGCTTCCGAGCATGCGTTGTCGGGACCACTGGCCGAAGACGATTACGAAGGCACCATCCGCGATTTCCAACTATGGCTTGCCGCGCAAGATCGAATGTAGAGACCCTTTCTTGCGTTCAACATCGCGGGCGACTCCGCTGCTGAGCAAGAGCTTATGGAATGTCGTCGGGCGGCCGGTTACGGAGCATCCTGATACGACTAAGGCATGGAATGATTGACACTATTCCATGTCTTAGTCAGCATAAGCTATGCAAACACGATTCTCACTTAGACAGCTCGAGTATTTCACCTGTACAGCTGAAACGGGCAGTATTGCTGGGGCCAGCCGTGTATTGAATGTCTCGTCGCCCTCCATCTCAACTGCGTTGACTCAGTTAGAAGATGAGTTGGATACCAAATTGTTTGTGCGCAAACGTGCACAGGGTCTGTCTCTTACCGAGGCAGGGCGCACATTGGCGGCCCAAGCTGCAAAGATCTTATTTGAGGTGTCAGAACTAAGCCGCCTTGCAGGGGATACATCTGATACGGTCCAAGGCCAGCTGAGGCTGGGATGTCTTGTCAGTTTTGCGCAGATTATCATGCCAAAACTACGCCGCAGTTTTACAGAACAACACCCCGCCGTCGTTCTGAGCCAATTTGAATTGACGCAACCCGAGATTTTTGCCGCGCTGCGCCGCGCTGAGATCGACCTGAGCCTTAGCTATGCAATGGAGGTTCCCAAAGATCTAGAGTTTCATCAGATTAAAACCTTGCCGCCCTATGTCATGCTTGCAGCCAACCACCCATTGTCAGCGCGCAACCAACTGACCGTCGAGGATCTTGTTGAACACGAGATGGTCCTTTTAGATCTTCCTCTTAGTACCGACTATTTTTTGTCATTTTTCAATGTCGCAGGGGTGAAGCCTGTAATCTCGGAACGGACCAAAGATATGGCGGTCGCGCGCAGTCTTGTGGCAAATGGATTTGGCTATTCCATCGTTAATTTCCGTCCCGTTGGAACTCTTGCACCGGATGGTAATCCATTGATTTTTATTCCACTTATTAGCAATCTTCCCCCAATTCCAGTGGGGATTTTAGCGGCCAAAGGTGCGATGAAACGGCGTACCTGCGCATCGTTCTTACAGCATTGCATTGAAGAAATGACTTGATATCCCCCCAGAAAATATTGGGCTTGTCGCGGTTTGGAAATTGCGTTTTTGATTGTATTTTCATTACCGAACGGTAAGATTCTGCTTGATATCATTCAAAGTGATGACGCCCCAGCACCTGCATAACACATCATGCAGATGCTGGGGGCAACGTGTTGGAACCTATCTCTCAGCGATTGTCGATCAGGATTCCTTGTTTTTCATACGGTAGCGAAAGTCGCAATGTGTGGCACCTTTCATCAGAGTTTGAGTCCGTGTCAGCTCCATATCAGGGTTGTAACCGATGCAGAAATCGGCATCGCGGTTACATGACAAAAGGTGGCCGATATCGCCTAAACCCATTTCTTTATAGGCTTCGGAATAACGGCACCGCGTGACATTGAAATCCAGCTTTTCAGGGGAGGCTTCTAGGGTTTCGATTTGCAGAGCGTCTTCGCGTGTCCAGTTTGGTTGGATATCGGCGAAATCGGTTAGATCAGGCGTCCGGCCCAAGGCTTGGGCCAATTGCTGACCTTGCTCAATCGGAGAGCGTGAACAGGTTTCACCAATGATGGCTTCGGCTTCAGCCCGATCATGTCGATCTGTGATGACCTCTAAAACATGTTTGAGGAGCATTGCCTCGATCTTACGGCGCACAAGGATTGGAACCGCGTTGATTTCCATGCCTTCGGTGGGGGCGCTATCAGTCGTCATTGGGTGTCATCCTCATGTGTTTGGTTCGCGCAGGTCTTGGCGTTTCAGCCATGCCAGATAAGTGGGCGCGACGCGGCGTACTATGTTGTGGAGTGGAAAGGGCTGCGGGTCGCTTATCGGCAAGGCAAGCTCATCCATGTTGGTGCCTGCGGCTGCACGGCCTAATTCGCGACCAAGGGCTGTCCCCAATGCGACACCGCGTCCATTGCAGCCAACCCATGCCCAGCCGTTTTCGCCAAGACTGTGTACGCGAGGAAAGCGGTCCCAATTCATCCCGATATACCCTGACCACACGTGGGTCATCTCTGGGACACCAAGATCGGGGAAAGCTTCGCCTAAGTTACGCGCTGCTTTGGCGCGGACGCGTTCTAAAACTTTAAAGTTCCCCATAACTGCGCCTCCGGTGATCAGACGATTTCTTGCATCGTACCGAAAAAATCGCAAATCACCACGTGTGTCGGATACGGCTTGGCGGCCGGGCAGAATTTTGCGGCGCAGATCATCCTCCAAAGGTGGCGTTGCCATTTGCCAACTCAGCACAGGCACGACGGATTTTGCTATTTTAGGAGCCAGAGAGGCGGTCTGCTCGCCCGTATAAGCATTGGTCGCGAGGATGAGTGCACGGGCCTTGAGGGTGCCGGAATCCGTTTTGACAACCCAATGGGCACCTTCACGAGTATAGCTGATAACGGGCGAGTCCTCGCATATTTTAGCGCCTAATCCTTCGGCGGCCTTTGCCATACCACGTGCAAGTGCCAAAGGGTTCACATGCCCGCCTGTAGGGTTATACATCCCCCCAAACCAAAAATTGGTCCCCAGCAAATCGCGACACTCTTCAGCCGTTTTCAATTCAGCAGGAAAGCCGTAACGTTGCCATGTCTCAACCCGCTTTTGAGAGAGCGCAATACGGCCGGGGCTGTGCGCAGGTTGGAACCAGCCGGATTGTTCGGCCTCGGCTTCTATGTTGAATTCACGTACCAGATCAAAGACGGTATTAGCAGAGTTGCCGATCAGCTGCACCATCCGTTCCCCTGCGGCACCGTATCGCTTGATCCACGCGTCAGGTTCGGCAGAGGTCAGAATCGGGATTACTTGACCGTTGTTACGTCCTGATGCGCCCCAACCTACGGTTTTGCCCTCTAGTACAGTAACCGACCGACCGTCGCGTGCGGCTTCGATTGCGGCGGAGAGGCCTGTAAAACCTGCGCCGATGATTGCCACGTCGGTTTCCTGCGTGCCTTCTAGGCGGGCGGACTGAACGCGCGCAGGCGCAGTGTCCGCCCAAAGAGATGCCATGAAGGCGGTTTGCATCATGCGGATTGTTCCATCTCGATCGGAGCGACGGGTGTGGTTTCCTGAGGCAGCCAAAACCACCGCAGCTCTTCTTCTTCGGGGTTCATTGCAATGTTGTCGGGGCAGGGCTGTGTGTTGGCGGCATCTGCCAGAATGCGCGCTTCTGTCAGACAGGTTTCAAACGACGGCGCTGAGGCTGTGTCTTGCGCCTGTGTTGTTGTCCAAAGTTCGCTCAGAGATAATGGGCCGCTATCATCCACATCCCGGTTGGCTCGCCATACACCCCCATCAAGATCGAGGCGATAATATGTTAATATGTCAAGGCCGCGCTCTGCGATGAAAGCAATGGCTGCAGCGATGTGATCAACATCTTGGTCATTAAAGAACCAGTTTACGCCAAGCCGCGCCCAACCGGGACGGAACGTAGAATGGCCGAGATCAACAGCCCGTTCGTGTCGCAATGTCGTTGCTTCGTCAATGTCCAGCAAGGCGTGACCATATGGGCCGGCACAAGAACATCCGCCGCGGGCTTGAATTCCGAAGAGATCATTTAATACGGCCACGACGAAATTGTGATGTAACAGTTTGCCTCTGATACGGATGTTGAAGGAAAATACGCCAAGCCGACCTGTAATGTCGGGTCCCAGTAATTCTACCCCTGGGATTGCGCGTAGGGCCGAATTCATCTTTTCGGTCATTTGTTCTTCGCGGCGTTCGACCTCGACTTCGTCCATGTCGGCCTTCAGTTGAAGAACCATTCCAGCTCTGATGTTTTCTACAATAGAAGGGGTGCCGGCTTCTTCGCGGCGTTCAGGATTAGAAACGTAATTATGCCCGGTCGCGGTGACATAGGATACGGTGCCACCGCCCGTGGTCGTGGGGCGTGTGGTATCTAGCATCCAGCGGTCCGCGACAAGTACGCCAGAGGCTCCGGGGCCGCCCGCATATTTATGCGGCGACAGAAAGGCTGCATCAATACGATCGTCCGCAGATGCAGATGTGGCGGCAAGCCGAATAGGGAGATAGGGCGCAGCAGCCGCAAAATCTGCCACGCACCAGCCTTTATACGCGTGCATCAGCTTTGCAATTGCGCGTAGGTCTGTGCGTATGCCTGTCACGTTAGATGCGGCAGAGAAGGCTCCGATTTTCAGGGGCGCATCGGCGTGGTTTGCAAGTTCGTTCTCGAGAGTTTCCAAGCAGATCTGGCCTGCATCTGTCAGAGGAATGCGCACAACTTTTGCGGCACTTTCCCGCCAAACTAGATCATTTGAGTGGTGCTCGTAAGGGCCCACAAAGACAACAGCTTCGTTGTTCAGAGATTGAAGTGACAAAGCGCGGACAAGCTTATCCGCAGCCCCTGTCGCGCCGGAACCTGCGAAAATGACGGCATGATTTTCATCGGCGTGCAGTGCTTTGCGCACTGTTTCGCGTGCGAGTTCACGAAGCTGGGTTGAACGCCGTCCTGTAAAGGAGGTTTCTGTGTGCGTGTTGCCATAATAGGGCAACACATGGGTACGAATGGCATCTTCAATAAATTTAAGGGATCTGCCGGATGCGACATAATCTGCATAAAGAATAGCGCGCGGTCCAAAGGGGCCGGGTATGGTATTGCCTTCACCGATAATTGCGCTGCGGATCGAATTGAACTTGGTCGACATTTGATTTCCTTAAGCCGCATCTATTTTTCGAACAGGCGGGGTCCATGACCGCCCTGGGATCGAAGACAGAAGGTTTTTTGTGTAAGGGTGTTGGGGGGCGGCAAAAACGTCTGCGGTAAAACCGCTTTCCACAATCTCGCCTCTTTGCATGACGATAATACGGTCACACAGTTGTGCTGCGACGCGCAAATCATGCGTGACGAACAGCAGGGATAGGTTCATTCGGTCACGTAAGTCCGCCAGCAGTTTGAGCACCTGCGCCTGCACACTCACATCAAGCGCTGAAACGGGCTCATCGGCGACAATCACTTTGGGTTCCATTGCCAAGGCGCGAGCGATCCCGATGCGCTGCCGTTGACCGCCCGAGAATTCATGCGGAAAGCGGTTCGCGGCGGCAGGCGACAGTTCTACCAATTCCAAAAGATCCCGAGCACGGGCACGGGCCTTTTCAGGGTCTTCGCCATGTACAATCGGGCCTTGGGCAATGATATCAACCACACGCTTGCGCGGGTTAAGCGAGGCCATTGGATCTTGGAACACCATCTGAATGTGTTTGCGCATGGCGCGCAATTCGGGTGGGGTGCAGGCCAATAGATCCGTGTCGTCCACTTCTACCGCACCTGAGTCTGCATCCAACAGGCGCGTGACCAATCTGGAAACGGTGGTTTTGCCCGAACCAGATTCCCCAACTACGCCCAATGTTTCACCTTGATGTAATTGAAAGCTGAGGTCTTTTACCGCTGCAACAGCTTTGCGTTTGCCGCTGAGCAGACCACCACGGGCGGTAAAGGTCTTTTTTAAACCCGTGCCCTTGAGTACGACAGGCAGCGACGTAAGAGGCTTTGGTGCGGGGGGCTGCAAGTCTGGAACCGATGCAATCAAGGCTTGAGTATAGGGATGGTTTGGGGTGTTCAGCACCTGATCCGCTGAACCTTGTTCGACCACTTCGCCTTTACGCAGCACGATGACGTGATCTGCGATCTCGGCGACCACACCAAAATCATGCGTGATGAATAAAACACCAGCGCCGTCTTTTTGTTGTAGCTCACGAATGAGTTTTAAAATTTGCAACTGCGTTGTGACGTCCAGTGCCGTCGTGGGTTCATCGGCAATGACCAGTTTTGGTGACAGCGACAGCGCCATCGCAATCATAACCCTTTGACGTTGACCGCCTGAAATTTGGTGGGGGTAGGCGTTATAGGCGGACTCTGGATCAGGAATATGGACCTGACCAAGCATCTCGATTGCACGCTCGTAACGTTCTTTACGCGATGCATTAAGGTGAAGCTTGAGCACTTCGTCCATTTGCCACCCGACCGTCTTTTGAGGATTCAGCGCGGTCATGGGTTCTTGAAAGATCATTGAAATGCGATTGCCGCGTAGCGCGCGCATTTCATTTTCAGTTTTTGAGAGGATGTCTTCGCCCTCAAAAGTGATGCTTCCGTCGGCCACGCTGACATGGGGCTCGGGTAGTAAGCGCATAATCGCGCCTGCAGACAAAGACTTGCCCGAGCCAGACTCGCCAACCATACAAACAATTTCACCGGGTCGAACCGTCAAATTAAGCCCCTGTAATGCAAACGGCCGGTCAGCGCCTTTTGGGAGCGAAATTTTGAGGTCTTTGATCTCGAGGATTGGTGCTGTTTGGGTATTCATTGTTTCTGCCTCGGGTTCATTGCATCGTTCAGGCCTTCACCTAAAAGAGAAAAGGACAGGACGGTCAGGACAATTGCGATACCTGGAATGGCTGAGCAGTACCAAGCCGTGCGCAGCACAGCGCGGCCTTGGCCAATCATATTGCCCCAGCTGGCATAGTTGGGATCGCCGAGACCTAGGAAAGCCAATGCACTTTCCAACAAGATTGCCATCGCCATGATAACAGAGGCATAGACGATGATCGGGGGCAGGGCGTTGGGGAGGATTTCTTTGAATATCAGTGCGCTATTTGAGACGCCCAAGTTTCGGGCGGCATCCACAAACTCACGATTGCGCAGGGACATAAACTCGGCCCGTACCATACGGGCAGGGGCGGTCCAGCTGACAATGCCAATCGCAAAGGTGATCCATTCGATCTTTGATCCTAGAATGGCGACCAGTGTGAGCAGCAGCACAAAGTTGGGGATCGTCTGAAAGGCTTCGGTGATGCGCATGAGTAGGTCATCAACCCAACCGCCAAAGTATCCAGAAATCGCGCCGATCACGATACCGATCAGTATCGAAATCAACGTCGCGACCACACCAACCAAAAGAGAAATTCGCGCCCCGTAAAACAGTTGGGACAAAATGTTACGGCCTAGTTGGTCAGTGCCCAACGGGATCGATGCATCGATAAAGGGTGCGGTCAAGGGTGGGCCCGCGCGGCGTAGCGGATCACCGGAGTCAACGATGCCAGCAATGGCGGCCATGAGAATGACAAGCGTGAACAAAATGAGGCCGAGGAGAGCCGCGCGGTTGCGACGATAACGACGCCAAAACATTACATAGCGCGGGGGTTCTGCTGGGCGCAGGTCGGTGTCAAGGACGGTCATGTGAGCTCGATCCGGCTGTCGAGACGTGCGTAAAGCAGGTCTGTTAGAAAATTAACGAGAATAACGATAATGGAACATAGAAAGATAATGCCCATAAGCGTGTTCATGTCGCGTTGAATGACCGACTGGTAGGCAAGCTGCCCCAGTCCAGGCAAAGTGAAGATGGTTTCCACCACCACCGAACCGCCAAGCAACGCAGAGAATTGTAGGCCAAATAAAGTCACCGCAGGCAGGAGGGCGTTTCGCATGATGTGATGCACCATCAGGCGTGTTTCTCCGGCGCCTTTGGCGCGGGCGGTGCGCACGAAATCCTGATCTGCGACCTGTATGACCGAGGAGCGCATCAACCGCAGATAAAAGGACAAGTAAATCAGCGAAAGCGCAGCCGTAGGCATTACCAAATGGCGCGCAACGTCAACCACGTGATCCCAACCTGTATAAAAGCCCGCGATTGTTTTTATGCCGCCAACAGGAAGCCAACCCAATTTCACAGAAAACAATAGCATCATCATTAGTGATAAGAAAAAGCTAGGCGTCGCATAGAAAATCAGGCCCAGGGTCGAGATCAGATTATCGGTCAGCGAATAGGCGCGACGTGCCGCAAAAGCGCCAAGCACGATACCGATAGAAAATGCAAGACTAAGAGACGTTGCCATCAAAAGCAAAGTGGTGCCCAAACGGTCAAGCAATACTGTGGTCACCGGTTGTTCATAGACAAATGACTGACCCAGATCGAAGGTTGCCAGCTTCGCCATATAGCGCCAAAGCTGGACCCATATCGGCTGATCCAGTCCATATTCGGCACGCAATCGCGCAATGAAGGCTGCGTCCGCGCCTCCCATGTCACCAACAAGCGCATCGACAGTGTCTCCGGGTGCAAGTTTCAGTAACAAAAAGGTGCCTATCATAATCAATATGATCACCGGTATCGCCTGAAAAAGGCGTCTCAGTGCATAGATGGCAATCGGGGGGATGTTCAGATTCATCTGAGGTACTCGCGGTAAACTTAAAGCGCTTCAAGAGGCGTAGTCGGAAGGGCCATCACTGGCCCTCCGGTCTTTGTAACTCAGTCGTCGAGCCACAGGTCATACCAGCTGGAAGAGTTCCAACGAGGCGTGTTGTGGTGGTTCTTCAGTTTCTTGGATGTGATCGAGATAAAGGGATGTTCGATTGCAAAGATAACAGGAAGCTCGTCCATCTCTTGACGTTGGATTGCATGGTACATCTCTGCCCGTTTTATGGGATCAAGCTCAGAGGCCGCGGTGTCGATTGCCGCGTCCATCACGTCGCTTTGCCAGCCAAACTGGTTTGTCCAAGGTGTACCTGGCGCTTGACCTGAACGCAGCCACACAGTGGTGGAAACAGCAGGATCCGAGCGGAACTGGTGCCAGCCATTTGCTGTGTCAAAGTCGTAATCACGATACACACCGTTCAAGAACCCAGGCGCATCATTTGCCAAAATCTCAACGTCGATGCCAATCTCACGCATCGATTGTGCGTAATATTCACCCCAAAGCTGGGTGTACTCACCCCAAGGGGCAGGGCGGTGACGTAACTTGAAACGGAAGCCGTCATCTTTGACGGGATAACCCGCTTCGTCGAGCATCTGTTTCGCCAGCTCAACATCGTATTCATATGTTGTCACATCATCAGTGTAATTCGCAGCACCGGCCTTGGGGATAGGGCCGCGACCAGGTGCAGCAAAACCGCGCATGACCGTATCGATAGCGTAATCAATATCCAACCCGTGATACATCGCCTGCCGTACTTTCAGATCGGCTAGGATTGGATTGCGATGGTTGAATTCAACTGTTGAGTGAGCAACGTTGTTTTCATACCCTTGGGTGCCAACGTCAAAACGGTCGTCTTCTGCGAGACGGACAACATCGGCCATGGACACGCCATTGAATCCGGATTCATGGATTTCACCGGCTTCCAATGCAGCGGCTGCGGCGGATTTATCTTTGATGAAACGCCAAACGATGCGGTCAAGATAGGGGAAACCTTCGCGCCAATAATCGTCGTTTTTCTCAGCCAACACGTATTGGCCACGCTCATATTCAACAAATTTGAACGGGCCCGTGCCTACAGGTGCCGTGTTGTATTTATTGCTCAGGATGTCTGTGCCTTCATAAAGGTGCTTGGGCATAGGGTGGCCCAAGTCAGGCATCGCGGAGACAAACAGATCCAGCGGCATTGGCTTTGAATAATTGAAGACTGCTGTGTGTGGGTCAGTGCAATCGACAGATTCAAGATTGGCTTGTAGCGAAGACGAGTAATTCAGTAGCTTTTTCCACATCTCGATGGCGGTAAACGCGACGTCATCACACTCGAACGCTTCGCCATCGTGCCATCTTACATTTTCCCGCAGCTTCAAGGTAATTGTCAGACCGTCGTCGGAACCTGTCCATTCGGTGGCCAGCACGGGCTCAAAGCCATCATAGCTTTTGTCGATCAGCGGTTCCACGATTTTCCCGCTGATGTTATAGACGCCCGTGGACGCGCGCAGTGCGGGGTTCAAGGTGCGTTGCTCGGAAATCATATGGATTACCGCTGTGCCGCCTTTTTTCACATCTTGCGCAGTCGCCGTTCCCGGCATCAGTGCCGCATTTAATGCCAGCCAAGCGACACCCACATTTAATAGCTTTTGTTTCATCTCTTACATCCCTGTCGTATGAGTCCGTTTTAGAAACGCATTTTCTCTGTTGTGCCGCAAACTTGCACAGTATCGAAAAATGCGTCAACGAACTTCCAACAAAATAATAAAAATAAGTATTTGAGACTACCATATGCAATTTTGGTAGTTTAAAATTTCACCGAACGTGGGAATATAGGTGTTAGATAGTGTCTACAGGTTGGGTTTGTGACGCGAATACTATGACGAGAGGCGTTTTTGTGCGGGATTTTGTTCAGACGGGATGCTGTATCGGCTTAATATCTCGCGAGAGGATTGCGGTGTGCAAACATGTTGTGGTTGTGTGGGGCCAAAGGGGTATATCTTGTCTTACAATGTTAGGCCGAATATTTCGCAACGTAGCAATATGACACATATACCCAGTCAAATATCAGATCGGATCGACAGATTTCATACGTCAAAGGGAGACGTCGCATATAAGCCAGCCCTAGAACGTAACCCAGATCGCGTTCGACTTGACCAAGGTCACTTTATTGGTTGTTGTGCATGAGGCTTTCGAGGGCCCTGCGCTTTGATCGTGTCTTTAGACTAAAGGCAAATGCAATTATTCACAGTTTTCAGAAGGAGTTTTCTAAATGTCTCATCCCGTAAAAGGCGTGGATCATTGCTTTGTTTTGGTTGATGACCTTGAGAGATCAGCTGAACAATACCGGGCACTTGGCTTTACCCTCGCGCCCCTTGGTCTGCATTCAAAGGCCAAAGGGTCGGCCAATTATACCATCATGTTTCCGGACGATTATTTTGAACTGCTTGGCCTGTTACAGCCCACACCTTTGAACGAGGCACTCCGCGCAGCACTTACCGATAGTGGACAGGGTCTGCATGCCATCGCATGTCGGATTGGTACGGCAGAAGATGCGGCCAAAGCGCTGACCGAACTGGAGATCGCTACACATGGTCTTGGCAGTTTTGAGCGGCCTGTTGACCTGCCAAATGGGGGCAAAGGTGTTGCTGCATTTTCGACGCTATCTTTCGACAAGAGCGAAGTGCCGATGGGATCGGTCTTTATGTGTCAGCACAAAACACCTGAAACTGTGTGGCTGCCGGAATTGCTGACACATGCCAATACTGCTTGCGGTTTGGATGCGATACTCATTGTTACAGATAAACCAAACGAAGATGCCAAACGCTATGCACGGCTATGGGCGGAGGGAGAGGTTGTGCCTTCTACTGAGGGCTACACTGTACACACAGGGAGCAATTCAGCGCCTTTAAAGCTCATCACGGCTGAACAAATGTCTGCTTGTTATCCTGATATGGATTTGTCCCATGCTCCAACAGGGGTGTTTTCTGGGTTGCAAATCAAGGTTAAGGACCTGGATGCGGCCACACGCTGCCTGGAGAATGCAGACACCCCGTCCATTAAGACCGAGCGCGGCCTGGCTGTTGCCCCGCAATATGCCTCTGGCGTGGTTTTGGAGTTTGTATCTGCATGAGCGAGAAAATTCGAAAAACGGGCAGCAAGTCGATTGATAAAATTACCTTTGATGACATCGATCAGAAGATATTAGACATCTTGCAAAAAGATTCTGATACAGTTGTAAACACCATTTCCGAGGCGGTTGGATTGTCGGTCACCCCTTGCTGGCGGCGGATCAAGCGGATGGAAGAGGCGGGGCTCATCATGAAGCGGGTTGTTCTGGTGGATCAGGCCCGTGCGAATGTCTCGTTGACAGTTTTTGTCGGCGTGACAGCCTCCCGCCATGAGATCGGATGGCTGGAAAAATTCTGTGCGCTGATTGATGAGATACCTGAAGTTGTGGAGGCATATCGCCTGACAGGCACTGTCGATTATATTCTGAAAGTTGTTGTTCCTGATATGGCGGCCTATGATCAAGTATATAAACTCATGATCGAAAAGCTAGACTTTAGTCAGGTCAATTCGATGATCTCTATGGAAGAATTGAAGTTCACAACGGCTATCCCGACCAAATATTTGTAGACGTACGGTAGTCTTTGATGTCCTTGATAACATCGCTGGCATGCTCATTGGGTCGATAACTGGCGATAGTGGTTCAGGTGCTGGGTATTTCGTCGATCGATTCGATCAGATGATTGATGATCTTGCCGACTATGCTAATGAAACTGGGTCGAACCTAAACGAATAGCTACCTTGGCTCTCATCGGCTTCCAGAACGCGTCTGAGCATGGCTGGGCGGCCTTTGCGAAGCTCCAAGGTAATCCGGGGTTGGCTGGCGTTCCATTCTTCGTCCGAAACGTCCATGACACGTTTGAAACGGGCGATGGGCAGATATGCCAGATTCAGGCTTTCGAGATCGACGCGGCAATCATGGTCCAGCATTTCTTCGCGTGCGTCGGCCAAGGCGTTTTTTGACAGCCCGCGACGGTCCAGCCAATCAAGGTACTGGTCAAGTTGGGCCTTAAAGTAGATCGTCACCTTTTCGCGTATCTCGCTTTAGGGCTGATAGCAGTCGTCTGGTGTGATCGCTCAAGCTGGTGGCGGGGCATTTTGCGCAAAACCACACGCTGCATTATTGCAAGTGCTGTAGGCCCGGATTGTCGAAGAGGATTTGAATTCGTAGCTTGATAGGTCAAACCCACATTTCATAAAAAGTGCTTCGAGCTTTTCACGGGGATCTTCGTCACCCGCCGCCATGTCCAGAATGAACTTGGCTAGCTAGTTTGCGTCACGGGGTCTTTTGGGTTTATCTGTCCTAACATCACGATAAGTGCTGCCTCGCGCGAGGGCAAACTTTTATATTTCAAAGTGACCCACTACCAAGTTGAAATAGTCGGTTCCGTTTTTGGTCGGGTAACTATAATGGAGACGTTAAATGGGTGGGTAGAATCTTTACCCCAAAGCTCGACATGCGTTTCCTGACTATACAAAACGCCATGAATGGTTAGATTTGCGCTCTCATTTTCGATTTCGGTGTAGTAACTTGATGACCAGTCCAATTTTCCTATCGATTTTGAACCAAGCGCTTTTGGATTACCAATTGCCGATAAGTCAGTGAACCAAAATTGGCACAATCTCCTATCTGAATTGCTTAACAACAATTCGGCAAAATTGGTTCCTTCCGGACTAGCTAAGAAAATATTCTTCAGAGAAGTCCTATCGTGATTAACTGTAAATGCTTCAAGATCCCTGGAGGATCGTTCCAAAAGTGAAGATGCATGATTTTCCCAGAGTTCAGTGTTTGAGGCTACCCATGCCTGTAGATCCGCCAGAGACATGCCATTAACGACATCGGGGTTCTTCTTATGCGCCACATCAATCGCAGCTCTGTAAACGGAGTGCTCAATCGCCGAACTTTCAAGCAGGTTTTCATGTTCTTGATAAAGTGACCATCCTCCGTCAAGCAGTCGATTAACAAGATCACTGTCTCTCATTTGCGGATCGCTACACGCTCTTAAGGCTTTCTCCATGTCAAAACCAAAAGCTGGAACCAGACCCAAACAGAGAAAACTGGCAGCGAGAAATGATCGAGTCGCGACCAAAGAAATGTACATTCAAAGACTCTCCCAATTTGTCGGATAACGGTACTATTTCGCCTATCTGTGTCAACAGATTAGGTTACTGAATGTGGAAATGCACTACGTCAGCGTCTTCCCTGCCGACTCGCGTCGTAAATTTCGACAATGAACCCTATTGAATTCTAGAGGCGCCAAACAGCGGACTTTGGAGCTGCTGCTGCGAATTAGTGTTTTGTCCCGCAGACTTCCAGTTCGCCCAGTGCTCGATTTCGCGCTTGCAGCGAATGTCTCTTCTGACGGGCTGCGCTGCAGAATCGAGAGATAGGGAGGAACGGTAGTTCAGGGCCGTTCGCAGCCTGCAAGTATTGCGTAATTGATGGAGAACGCACCTTGGGCTAAGCAATGATTGCTGCTAAGGGCTGGAAAAGTTCATGAGGACACCGCGATGATCACACCAACTTCGTTTTTCAAAGACAACCTGCAACTGCTGCCTTCAATTGAGGAAGTTACTCACATCAATATCATCGATCACGCGGGCAAAGTTGTCGACAGAATCGAGAACCAGCCTGGCAAGCAGGGCTCTTTGATCGTGTATCAATACCTTGAGCGAAGTTTTGGGACCCTAAACCCCCAAGCAGCATTGCATGGTCTGGAAGTATTTGCCGAACATACTGAAGATGCGAAGAACCGCCCAGGCGCGCACCCCAACATTGATAGGCTTTTAGAAATCCTCGAAAATGGCACCGCTTTGAATATTCAGGTTGTGAAAACCTAAAGTTGCAACCTTCGGGGGTTAGGCTGTGCACGAATTGCCCAGCCGCTTAATCAATATGCGGAACTACACCTCAAATGACCGTTTTGGGGAAGCCGCACCGCAGCAACAACAAGCTTGTCCAAGGTCCGGTTAGGGCCGCTCTTGCTTATGCAGCTTATCCGACAGCTCAACATACTGCGTTCGGTCTAAGGACCGCAAAGAGCCCAAAATAACGTATGCTGCGATTTGCACGAAGGTCCGTTCTAAGCCGATTCTGTTGAAAAACAACGTGTTGCGAGCGCAGAAAGTGACGCCTTGAACTGGGCGCGAGCGCCTTGAACTGGGCGCGAGCGCCTTTTGTATCAGGCTTTGCTCGTTTGCTGCGGTGCAGGAAAGATCTTGGCTAATTTACGGAGATTTTGAGCGGTGGCTGCGAGGAGGAATTCATCATTTGCACCGCATGGCCCACGTAATCTTAATCGTCCCAATCCGAGGATGCGTTTGAGGTGGGCGAAGAGCATCTCAACCTTCTTTCTGAGCCGCATCGAGACCACATACTGCTTGGTTTTGGCGATATCGCGGGCGACCTGACGAGCGCCTTCATGTTCTTCACGCATGATCTTACGCGCATCGGCGTTCGGACAGCATTTCATCTTTGATGGGCAAGCCTGACAGGTATGTTTCAGTGCCTGGTATTTGGCGACGCCTTTGCCGGTCGGCCCACGATTTGGATTAGAATAGTTGCGCCGGAATTGCTTGAGCGGCTCACCTTCTGGACAGATGTATTGGTTGTTTGCGGCATCCCATTCAAAGTCAGCGCGAGACCAAGTGCCGTCTGTGCGACCAGATTTATCTAGCACGGGAATGTGGGGTTTGATGTTGCGATCAACGAGCCAACCAAGCATTGGCTCAGATCCATAGGCACTGTCTGCTATCAGTCGCTCAGGGTTGATGTCATGTAGATCTTTGATCCGGTCCAACATGGTGCGCACAGACCCGACTTCAGCCTGTCGGATCGACCGCGTGCCTTCAACGTCTACGATCACGCTATGATCGGTATCGATCAGGTAATTGGTCGAATAACTGAAGAATGCTGGCCCTTTGCGCGCGGCGGTCCACTGACTGGCGGGATCAGAATGTGACGTGAACTTGGGATCGACTTTCGATGCTGCGCCAAAAGCCGCGTCATCGAGGACGTCTAAATATTCTTTCACAGCGCGCGGCGCATCAGCTGGGGCAATGGTGCTGTGATCCCAGTCTTCCTTTGGTGTAGAGTTCTGTTTATTTGCGTCAGCTTCGATCAAGCTGGCATCTGCCGCAAGGCGCTGGCCGCTCACCAAGCCATCCGCAATGCACCGGGCGACGGTCTTCTCGAACAAATGCCGCAGGAGCTTGCTTTGCCGGAACCGTCCGTGCCGGTTCTGGGAGAAGGTGGAGTGGTTGGGCACAGGATCAGACAAATCGAGGCGACAGAACCAGCGGTATGCCAAGTTCAGATGTACTTCTTCGCACAGACGGCGTTCAGACCTGATCCCGAAACAATATCCTACAAGCAACATGCGGATCAGCAGTTCCGGGTCGATAGATGGACGGCCTGTGTGGCTGTAAAATTCGGCCAGATATTGGCGGATATCGTCCAGATCAACGAACCGATCAATCGAGCGTAGCAGATGGTCTTGCGGGACATGACCCTCCAGCGAAAACTCATAAAATAGCGCCGCCTGTGCTTCCTGCTTCGGTCCCATCATCGCCAAATCCTCCAACCAATAAAGGAAGAGTTTTTCAACAGAATTAGCCCAATTCGGACATTCATCTTGCTGGCCCTAATAACCTCTGCACCCACACAGTTGTCTTTTTTGTTGTGCCTTAACCGGAACTGAGTAAACCGTCGGTTGCCGACCTAGTGGCTTTGCAATTCCAGCTACTTCACCAAGCTCCGCCGACAGTGGGCTGATCAAATCCACAAATTTGCCGAAGCCTAGCAGTCAAACTACATGCAGAAAGTTTATTATGACTTGCCGCAAACAAACTGTTGCGAAAATAATCTAGGCAAAAGTACCATGGCTGTCGAAGTGCTAGCCAATTAGCGCACATTCAGACAAAGCTCTTTCAAGCTCGACCAAATTTGCAGCCGGAGTGGGTTGTGATTTTGCGAGATTTCCGGCAGGTGTCGCCCCAGCCGAAGCCCTCGCTGTTTCCTGAGCTGCTTGTGCTGCAGCCAAGAGTGATGAAAAGTCAGGAAACTCGCCCCTGGTCAGTTTGTTTCGCAGCGCGATTCTGTTGCGAGTATAAGCGCTTGCCAGCATATGAAACGCTCCTTGATCGTTTGAATCAGATGCATTGGCGTAACGCAAGGATGCAGAAGCAATGCAAAAGCTCACTTCCGATGCAACACTTAATGCTTTGGCCGTTTCAGAGGGGTTCAAGAAGTTTCGGCTTTGCTGAATGGTGAACGCAGTCAGGCCAACAGCCTCCAATGCCGCGCTACTGCCACCATCTATAACGATCCCAGCGCCAAGAGACGTAAGTCCCAGAATGGAGAGCCCGGCTCTAGTCTCGTTGGTCGCCACTTTATCGGACAAGAGCAAGTAGGATTCGCTAGTCCTGAGCAACGCTGTCGTTAGCTCTCCCACATTCCGCAGTTCTAATACACTGGCCACGGACGTAACGGTCGTAGTCCGCTTAATTGCACTGTTACTTGATACGCCCCGAAAACTCTCTGTCGTTGTTGTCGCACCAACTTGTTCAGTCTTTGGTTGCGGCGTATCACCATTTTCTAAGGACACGGTTGTCTCGGTGGTATCCGAATACCGAAGCACTTTTCTCTCTTCGTTTGCAATGTCAATTCTCTCGGCACAACCACTCAGGAGGATGGTAGAAGCCAAACAAACCACATAAGCCAACAACCGGGTCAGTAACATATTGCCTCAAAAAATTTTCCGCGAATTTATAAAAGCTTTCAACGCGCCTTGCACACTTGTCAATGACAAACTAAAGGAAATTTTGATTGCCGCAGGCAACGTTTATTGCTCTTTCGGAGTTCGGCTTTAGAATGAGCTGACACGGAGACTTTTGGGTAAGCCCAAGCCAAAATACTCTTGTGTCTGACCGGAAAAAGAAACAATATTTTCACACCGACTCTGTCCTGTTTAGCTGATTTGGTCCAATATCGGCAGAATCCGGACGGTTTTCTTCAACCTTTTGATGATCGGGTCATTTCCCTTTAACCTCTGTTTTCGATCAGCCAATCCATTCGTTCCGCCGTTCCAAGCACGTACACACTTGGTAAACTGGCCCCTGTCAGCGTACCGATTGAGTTTCTTCCATTCCCAAAATGCCGCCAAGATAGCTGCCTGATGTTCCGGTAGAGTTGCCAGTTCAGGGTCCTCTACTAGGTCTAGGCCACATCGTTTCCCAACTTGTCTGTATCCATCTCTACCAGTAACCTGCGGCCCACCCCGACCTATGTACCTTGAACCGTCGTTAGTTCCCGGTCGGTTCCCCATCCTGTTTCCATAAATGTCATCGAAAGCTTTCGATTGCCAACCGGGGTCACTGCCATATTTTGCAACCACATCTGCAGCAGAAGAGAACCTTTTGGGCCAAACCTGCGCCATCCGCTTGGCACTGTAGCCTATGTTCTCTGTTAGGTTTGTGAGTGAATACCCGTTGCATTCATGTTCGACGTTTGCCAATGCAAACGCCAGACGTGTTCTAGTTTCTGTAATCCCTACCTGATTAAGCGGCTCAGAGTTCTCGACAAGAGCCTGAATTACACTGTCGGACGCATCAGGAAAAAGAGATCGCCAATTTGCTTCGCTTACATGCAATGGCATGGGTGAATTTACTCCGTTGCGTTCAGTAACCTTAATACTATTGAACTGACACTGTGCATCATGGGGCTGATATGAAAGATCAGCTAGTCGTGATGCCAAAATGCATGTGCATCAAACTTAACTTTTTCCCACCAAGCGTTTTGCTTGATGTGATACTGATAATTGATACTTCCGGCCTGACTTTCTACGGGCCAACTACTTGAAGAATATCCACTACTTTGTGGAACAACAGCTGCAATGTGACCTGATCTTTTCCTGTTTTTCCTCCGAGCGACGATCACGCAGACAGATCCAGTGTCAGCACGTTTTTGGAGAGCCATAGCGTCTGTTGCCTGCTTCCAGTTGAAGTCTGATCCATAACTAGTGAACCAGTCGTAAATGGCGTTCGCGTTTAGCTCATAGACTGTTTTTCCATAGTGTTCTTCGACGTTTTTACCTGCGGCAATATCTATCAAAGCATCTTTATCCCACCACACTCGCGGGATGTACGCTCCGCATAGATATGCGTAGTCATGAGCGTAGATGTTACAGTATGTTTTTCCCGCTCCTGGCAAATAGCGCTCAGCCTCCTCCACATCAAGATAATCAATTACATCATGTATTTCAGCAACTTGAGAGGCGTTTTTCTTGGAAGTCCTACGAGAGGCGTGCGGGTCATTGATATTGTGAGCACGGCGATCGCTGTCGTTGTCAACCAAATGATTTGTAGTCAATATAGCTTTTTGCATGTGCAGCTTCCCCAATAGCCAAAAAGAGTGCTGATGTCTTATGCAAAGTAGCGTACTCTAAATTGTAACTTATGCCAGGCTTTTGTCGCCGTAGGCAAAAACTAAACTAAACTAAACTAAACTGAACTCTAACTTTGGCGGGTTTTTCTTTTTTCTCAAATATTTAAATGCAATCTGGCTATGGGGATCGGCTACTAATTTTTGTGGCATGAACTGTAAATTTCATCATTGATGCCAGAACAATTGAGTCTTCTTTAGTCGAGTTTTCCTGGCAACGGGATTCGGTTGAGTGAATCTCTAAGCCGTAGAATTATGGTGCTGTTTTTGTTTTGAGGTGAGACAAAAGGCCTGATGCTCATTTCCCGTTACCCAGTAGCGTCAAGGATCGACTTCCCCGCTACTAGACAAAATCCAACGCTATGCGCGTGCGGAGACCGCATGGCGCACGGGCAGCACGATAAATAAAGTGCGAACTAAGCGCAAAACAGGCCTTGCTCACAGACTTTGCAAAGCCTGCTTCCTGCGAATTCTGTTGAAAAACTCTTCCTTGATTAGGTGCCCATTCGCTGATTCAATTCCTTTATTGGTTGGAGGATTTGGCG
>CANMPD010000019.1 GCA_947499635.1 uncultured Paracoccaceae bacterium
GGGGCTGGATGTTCCCGTTTCGGATTTCTCGACCCTCTCGCGGAGAGGTGCGGGGCTCAGCATGCCAGGAAAATCTAAAGCCCAAAGGGCCGGCCCAATCGAATTAGTTGTGGATAGTACGGGTCTGAAGACATTTGGTGAAGGCGAATGGTTGCAGAACAAGCATAAAACAAAGGCCAAATGTAAGTCGTGGCACAAGCTGCACCTTGGACTGGATATCACAACTGGAGATATCGTTTGCTCCGATTTGACAAAAGACGACGTGAGCGACCCAACTGCTTTGTCCGAACTTCTCGATCAAATTGACGCTCCTGTTAGCCGCTTTTTGGCGAATGGTGCCTATGATGGCGATCCTACCAGCGATCTGCTTGTGGACCGTTTTGGTGTAGCGATAGAGATTGTAATCCCGCCTCCGATCACGACCGTTCTCAGCCTCGATTTTGCCCGTGATCCAACGCCCCGAGATAAACACATTGCGGAGATTCGAGACAAGGGGCGGCTAGCATGGTAAGTTAGCAGCGGCTACAATCACCGGAGCCGAGGCGAAGTACAAATGAGCCGCTGGAAGATGGTCATCGGCCCCAAACTGGAAGCTCGGAACTTTCCGAACCAAAAAACTGAAGCCCGGATTGGGACAAACATTCTCAACAAAATAAACGGGCTTGGCCGTGCCAAATACGAGGCTGTAGCATGACCTAAATCAAGGGAAAGGGCACTTGCGACTACAGATGCCTCCCTGCAACAAGGCCTCGACCAAGGCTCATCAATCTAACCCTGTGTCGCTCTGAAATTGCTCTGACCATGGGTCAATCACTTCGACACCCATCAATTCAAACGGGCGACGATCCCGAGTCGCAACATGGCTGCGATCAGCCCATCCATATCTTTGACTGTATCTTTGCCATTCTTCTGCTGGACAGGGGCAATGTTCGTGCCGAACATAAGCGCTGCTTTGGAATCGAACGGAAGAATACGCCCAGAAAAATCCACCTCAAAAAGCTCGGTGATACCGCGATGTAACTGTACTCGGCGTTTCCCGTCCGGCATGGCCCAAAGCCCATACTCCATTTCCGCTTGATTAATCGTCGTCACAAACAAATCAGCAGGGATTTGTTGGTTAAGCCACTCGATCACCAAAGGACCGGGCTTGGGCTTGAAAGGTTCAGAGAGAACCATTGTATCAACAATAATCATTCGAAGCTCACCGGATCGCTGGCGGTCTCGTTGCGTTCAAACTGGAAATCCTGTTTGACAATACCGCTGTATTTTCTAACCAGCTTTGATCCAAAGCCGTCGCCGCCCTGAGTCTTGATATGCTGAGCGATCAAATGCCGAACCTCTGCCTCCGCGCTCCTGTCGTTGGACGCGGCTACACGTGTCAGAGCGGCATACTCTGGATCGGGGATATTGCGAACGGTCATTTGGCCCATAGTTCAAGCTCCTTTGCAACATTAATGATAGCAAAAAATAGCCCCGCCGAAGCGGGGCCAGTTGATTCCGTCACCACAAAGGAAAACACGTTGTCCAGGAGCGCAAACCGTGTACCTGGGAAAATCTCGGTCAAATCAGCGCAGATCGCTCCGGCTTTGGCCGGATGCCGGCGCGCCCACGCGGATTGACAGCCCAGCCGTCTCCAACGCGCTCTATACTTGCGTCTGGGCCGTGCTGGTCAATGAACGTCACATCAGTTTGCGCTTTGCGGCAGAGGTGAAAATCATTTGCTAATCCGCCATTTGGCTGACGGCACCAAAGACGGGGCGCGCGCCCGTATTCTGGGCAGCGCACTGCGAGATAAGGGTGTAGGTGGACTGTGAAATCAGGTATTGAATTCCTCCAGTTCTCCAAGGCGCAGGAACAATTCGTACGCCCGCACACGGTCCCGCATGGCTTCCGTGCGGCCTTTGTTCGATGACGCCGCAGCTTGCAGGTGATGGTAGGCGGTATGGCGTTCGGCCAGCGGATGATCGCAGATCAGGTTCTGACGTATTTTGTCGCCGATCATGCCACGTAGGTTCTTGGGCGCGGCGGCAGGGTCGAAGAGGAAGAGTCGTCTTGATGGCAAGTCGCGGATGCGCGGCACAAACTGGTAGCCGAGCAAGGAGGTCAGGGCAAATGTGTGATCGGTGAAGTCGCCAGTGTCCGCATATTGCTCTTTGATTTTCCTGCCTGCATCTGTGGTGAGCAGGCCATCTAGAATGAATGGCACTTCGTTCACGGTGGCAGGGATTTTCTGGGAGGCGAACGGCCCGAACTGATCGGACACATGCGTATAGGCTGTGATGTCCGGATCATTGCCGTATTTTGCATTGATCAGGTTCATGGCTTCGCCCTGCCGCGTGGTCGGAAAGAATTGCCCGTCACTGGAAGCAGTTTCGCCAAGACCTCAGAGACGTGCCATCGGCAAATCACATTGGTTACCCAGGTGAAGGCGGAGACCGCGGGGCCGCTGGCCGTCGTGGACAGCCTGGCATGAAAGGTGCTTCTGGTTCGCAAGGCATGGCACCCTCAGACACAAGTTCTGAAGATTTTGCTCAGGTTCTCCTGATGGACCGGGCGCCCTTTGCGCAATTCGCGCTCGCGAACCAAGTATTGAGCAACTAAGCATAAGAAGCGGCCCCGATTGGGGCCGCTTCAGACTGCTGACAAAGCTATGGCCGTTATGGCTGGCTAAAAACACCTGACGGATTTTTTCGGATGACCGCTAAGAGCCTATTCTGTTGAAAAACTCCTGTTGATTTGGAGCCACCTGCCTGATTCAATTTCCTCATTGTGATGGGGGATTGTTGAGATGTTGGGACCAAGGCAAGAAGCACAACAAGCTCTGTTTTATGACTTCTCTATCGAGGATCATGTTCCTGCGGATCATATCTTGCGGACAACCGACGGTATCATTGATCTATCAGGGGTGCGTGCGCACTTGGCTTAGTTCTATAGCCCAACTGATCGTCCTTCGATTGATCCTGAGCTCATGATGCGCATGTTGTTGGTTGGCTACATCATGGGCATTCGTTCTGAACGGCGGCTTTGCGAAGAGGTGCATCTCAACCTAGCCTATCGCTGGTTTTGCAAGTTGGATTTGAACGACAACATTCCAGATCACTCAACTTTTTCCAAGAACCGCCACGGTCGGTTCCGCGACAGTGATTTGCTGCGGCACGTGTTTGAAAGTGTTGTGGCGCAGTGCATTGAAGCTGGCCTTGCAAGTGGTCAGAGATACGCGGCGGATGCGAGTATCATAGCAGCGGATTCCAACCGACAGCAATCAACGCCAAAGGCAGATTGGAACCCCGAAGCGATTAACCCGGAAGAAGCCCCACGAGCAGTTCGGGAATATTTGGAAACACTGGATGACGCCGCTTTTGGCGCAGCAAGCCCTGTAATCCCCAAGTTCATCTCGCACTCAGATCCAGCTTCGCAATGGAACGGCGCACGCGGTGGCCCTGCGTATTTTGCCTATTCCACGAACTATTTAATCGACACGGATAACGCAGTTATTCTGGATGTCGAGCCAACGAGATCCATCCGCCAAGCGGAGGTGGACGCTGTCAAAACCATGATTGATCGCGTTCAAAGGGTGCATGATTTAAAGCCTGAACGTTTGATAGCTGACACGGCTTACGGCTCTGGTCCGATGCTGGATTGATTGGTTCAAAAACGCGGAATCGCGCCGCATATCCCTGTCATTGACAAATCTGGCCGCAAGGATGGTACGTTTGAACGGGTCGATTTCACATTTGATGCTGAGAATGATCTCTATATCTGCCCGGGCGGCAAAGAGCTGAAGCAATATAGACGCGCATTCACGAAGCCAAGACCGGGCCCCAATAAAGATGCAACCATCCGCTACCGTGCCCGGAAACCTGATTGTGAGGCCTGCTCGCTAAAACAACGCTGCACACCCAAAGAGCCACAACGAAAAGTTACGCGTTCAATCTATGAACCCTCCCGCGATATCGCCCGAGCCTTATCGCAAACAGAGCAATATTCCATCTACCGAAAGCTACGCAAAAAGGTCGAAATGTCGTTTGCCCACCTAAAACGCATTCACGGATTAGGTCGGCTTCGATTGCGTGGGCCAAGTGGTGCTCATGATGAATTTATACTCGCCGCCACCGCCCAGAACCTCAAAAAATTAGCTAAACTAGCTCCAAACCCAGTTCCGGCCAGCACCGCTCAGTAAAATCATGGCGGAAACCATTCCTCATGTGATATAGGCCTAGAAAACCATGAGTTTTTCAACAGAATAAGCCCATCCCGGTCATTGCGGTCTCACGCTGCGCACGCACTGCACGAAAGTTTCCGCAAGCGCATAAGGTCCGACGCTGCCCGGCGGCGGAGAAACCGGTCATTGAAGCACTGCACAGCGAGGTGACGATCGTTACAGGCGGCGCAACCTAGCCGACATTCAGATTTCTGCCTTTGCTGACTGAGCATTATTTCATCTGAACAGTAAGGACATTTCTGGGGCATAGCGATGTTCGCTACAATGTCTCATCAACTGCCGGACTGTCTGTCCCGTGCTGAAATGATTCTGAGCGTAAACTCGCGTAACATGGGAAAAAACTATTCACTCTGAAAGTAGCTTGATACATAGATCTCCCACATTTTGAATGTTGATCATAATTGTTTGAGAATTGATATATTGATGTCGATAGAAAAGATTCCACCTTTGAATGCATTGCGTGCATTCGATACTGTATCTCGTTTGGGCAGTATATCGCAGGCATCAACAGCACTGAATGTCTCTGCTTCCTCTATCAGCCAGCATATCACGAGCCTTGAAACCTACCTCAATGCTCCGTTGTTCGAGCGTAAATCCAACAGGCTTGTACTCACTCAGGAAGGCGAGAAGTACTCCAACAGCATTCGACCGGCTTTTGACCTGATCAGCCAGGCCACCTACGATCTGACCAATACCGCAGAAGAAGGGCCGTTGCGCGTGAGTGTAATTCCGTCTTTGGCCCATGGTTGGTTGCTCGGCCAGCTTGAAGCGTTTGAGGCGCAGTCACCTACAGTCCAGCTAAGCATTGTCTCGTCATCAGGGCTGGTGAACTTTGACAAAGAGGACGTGGATGTTGCTATCAGATACGGTGCCGGGAGCTACGATGACGCAGACAGTCAGCTTATTTTGAAGGATTTTGTCGCGCCGGTTTGTACACCTGATTTCGCGCGCTCGATTCAAATACCGGCGGATATTGTCAACTTGCGGCGTGCGCACGCATCAGGAACAAATCCTCTAGTTGTCACAAAGTGGGTCGATTGGGCGGCCCATTTTTTACAAGCCAAAGATTCTCAGATACTTGACGATGGCAAGGGTCCAATTTTTGACGACGCAATGGCGCTTCTCAGCTCTGTCCTGCAAGGAAGGTGCGTTGGGTTGGCGAGATACTCTCTTGCAAAGAAATATCTGGATGAAGGTGTGCTTGTTGCACCAGTTGGTTCCTGGGTGCCAGCAAAGGGAGGATACTATGTGCTGACGCCCAAACGGCGCACTCCAAAGTTGGCGGCCAAGAAGTTTCGTAGGTGGATCAAAAAGCACATAGTTGACGATATCGGTATACCGTTTAAGTGAGGCCCGGCGAACTTTCAGGAAGAGGATTGTCGCGGGGCCCGCTCGTCAGGCGCTCTTCTTGCCTAACGTGTCGAAATCAAATTCGGCTTCAATGCCAGCGCGCCAACTGACGACGCGGTTAATCCCATCTTCAAAACTCATTTCGGGTTCCCAGCCCAGCATCGCCTTGGCTTTGTCGCAGCAGTAGATGAAGGGGTCAGGCGACACCAATCTCACGATGTTCGCGCTGCTAATATTTTTCGGCTCCTGTTGCGATCCCATTTCTTTCTGAATAATGTCGACGATCTCCTTTACAGGGATCATTCTGCAACCAGAAATATTGAAGGATTCCTGGTCTAGATCAGATTCAACAGCCATTACGTTGGCGCGGGCGACATCGCCACCATAGACGAAATCCTTGGTCTCAAAGCCGCCATCGAAATATGATGGAGCTTCACCGCGATTGATCTGGTCAATCACCCCAAGAATGTAGCGAGCGTTGGCGGCACGGCTATGCATATGCTCGCCATAAACAGTTGAGTAACGCAGTGCCACGACCTTCAAGTCTGAGATTGAGGAATAGTGTTCACAGAGTTTTTCGCCGATCAGCTTTGATGCGCCGTAGATAACTGCTGCGCTGTTCACGCCTTTCGATCCGAGTGGCATACCTTCTGTCACCGACCCCGAAACGGCATAGCCATACACTCCTGTTGAGGATGAAAACACCGCATTCGAAACCCCAGCTTCAACCGCAGCCGAGAGCAGATTGTCCATTCCAATGAGGTTTATGTCCAGTGTGCGGCGAGGATCTTCTTTAGTAAACCGGCTCATGCAGGCAGCCAAGACAAACAGCCCATCGACACCACGCATAGCTTCTGCGCAATCATCGCGGCTTAGAATACTACCGTTGTGGATCTTGACCTCAGGAATTGCTCCCAATGCATTGACCGTATGAGGCTCGGAAAATGCGCTGTTGTCCAAAATGCGAATTTCGCGAGCGCCTTTTCTCAACAGTTCTTGGACGATATGCCATCCGACAAGCCCAAGACCGCCGCCGAGAAGAAAAGTTCTGTCTTTAATGACCATTATGTGCTCCGATCATTGATTGTTTTCCGAAAGCTCAACTTAGGAAGAATGCGCCAACCAAGGTTGACGCCGAGGGTGGCAGCAAAGATCAGCACCACTCCGATCAGCTGCACCCAATTGAACAAAAAACCATAGAAGATGTAGTCCGTGACGATGGTGACGATGGGGTAGATGAACGACAGCACTGCGATTGAATAGGAAGGAAGTCGTTGATAGGCAGAATAGTTCAAGCTGTACATGACGCCTGTGTTCACCACGCCGAGGGTCAGTAGGAAGATCCACGCACCCTCGCCAAGGGTCAGCTCTGAGAGCTGGGTAAATGGCAACAACAGAACGACGCCAAGCGACGTTTGCAAAAGCGCAATTTTGATGCCCGAAGCGCTGCGCACATATTTCACGATGAGCGTGGAAGCTGAGTACATCAGGGCCGCGATAAGAGCATACAGGATGCCCAAGGCTTTGCTCGCTTCCATATGCAGCGAGTCAAAGCTGATTTCGACGACCAAGAGCATACCGATGAAGGCCAGAACAGTCCACGCGATGGAATGGCCCGTAAGCCGCTCTGAAAAGAGAAATGCCCCGACAAGGATGATGACGAAAGGCTTGATGTGGTAGACTACTGTGCCCAACGATAGGGAAATCGTCTGGTAGGACATGAACAGGAGGAGCCAGTTATAGACCAGACAAGCGCCACCGATACCTATCAGTATCCAATCTTTGCGCGTGATGCCGCGCAAAGAGAGATCGCCTGTCACCAGTGAGATCAGAATCAGGCTAAGGGCTCCGATTAGGCACCGAAAGAAGACGATGTTCGTCGGCAATTGTCCGGATTCTACCACGAGTACGCCGATTGTCCCGGCGATGCACATGGCGGAAATGAGTTGGACAACGCCAATTCGAAAACTGTGCTTATCAGGCGACACGGAGGCGTCTCCCCGACGAATACGCTGTCTCGCGCCATGGGTCAGTGCAGATCACTTGCCGCAAGTCTGTCTGGGTGAGCTTTGATACCGGCGAACGCGGGTAAGCCAGAGTAATGGCCTGCCGCATCAGCTCATACATCGAGGCGGTTAACGTCTCCTTGGTGTAGCATTCAGGGAAATCGGCTCTGGTCTTTGTTGCGGTATCCGGGAAGAAGCTGTTTTTGAAATCAGGCTTTATGATCGAGTCCCAGACATTTAGAGACTGCCCGCCCCAATCCGACTGACCACTGAAGATGCTGTAAGACGGAATGCCGTGTAGAGATGGCCGACACAGGCATTGGTTCACAAATTCATTGACCCGTTCCAACACCAGACCGATGCTGCCAGCATCCCGGGCCATCCGTGCTTTGGCAAACAGATCCAAAGCCTCCTCGATGCTGTTGCCGACTGGACGGTTCTCGCCGTTTTGCGGGGTGTATCCGAGATGGCTAATGACCGGTATACCCGCGTTTGTAAGCGCGTTTACAATTTCAAAACGGTCGGGAGAGAATATCTCCAGCTTCACTGCATCCGCGCCAACGGCGACCATCTGGGAGGCGTTTTTAATCGCGTTTTCGGCATCTGCTGTCGATCCGTCGGGCATATCAGCCAGCACAAATGGGCGGATGTTTGCGGGGAAGCTCCGTGAGACCTCTTCTGCTACCTCTTTGGTGAGATCTTTCATTGTGTTGAAGAACTCAGCCTGAGCCGCCGGAGTTTCCAACGCAGTGGCGTTCTGTCCCATATGCGTCATCAGGTACGAATCCGAAATCATGATGCATTCCACCCGACAAGGCAGACCTTCCTTGCGCAACTGCATCGCCGAGCTTGCGACGGCCGCGACTTCATAGTCGCGATACAGGTTGATTTTCAGGCGAGGGATCTCTCGGCCCTCCTTTGACTGTTCAGCCAGAAATCCAAACAAGTTCTGAGACATTTTCGTGCTCCAAATTATGCCGCGATAGCCACGCGGGTTGAAAAAGCTTCGTTGATGATCTGAATACTCTTCCTCAACAACTCACGTTCGACAGCCGTGAAGCAAAGTCGGGCATAGCTTTCCATGCCGGTTCCGAACGCCTGCCCAGGTGCGAGAGAAATGCCGTTTTCCAACAGTTCCTCGTAGAATGGCCTAAGGCCTGCCGGTCCAAGCGTCGAGAGATCGAGGAACAAATAAAACCCGCCCGAAAAACCCAGATGGGGAACGATCAAGCACTCTTGAGCAATTTTTGCGCGTGCCAGCGTTTCGTCACGCTGTAACTGTAACTGCTCTGTCGGGGTCTTAAGCGCTTGCCACGCGCCGTATTGTGATGGCGTTGCCACAGAATAAATGGTATGCAATCCGCGCTTCTGCGTATCCAATGCGCGCGAATTAGGGCTAATCAGGTAGCCAACCCGATACCCCGGCATGATGTAGCTTTTGGAGAAGCTGTAGATCGAGAAGATAATCTCATCGCCGCCGTCCAGATCTCGCGCGTCTATGAAACCGTGCTCAGAGTAGTCGTAGAACTCGTACGCGTTGTCTGCGACAAGCCAGATCCCTTTTTCATGGCAAAAGTTGACTAGTTCTTGCAGCTGCGCTCGGCTCATCGAATATCCGGTCGGGTTGTTCGGAGTGTTGAAATAAATGAGCCGCGTCTTGGCCGTTACGACGTTTTCAAGGTAGGCGCGCAAATCAAGGTTGGGATCTTCGCATAGGGCGAGAAACAAAGGGGCCTCACGAACCACAGCATTACAGGACTTCAATACGCCGCGCGCAAAAAGCCACTGAGGAGATAAGATCAACGCCTCATCACCTGGATTTAGGACAGAGTCTGCGGCGATCTTTAGGCCATGGGTTGCGCCAGAACAGATCATAAGTTGATCCATCAAAAAATTGCCGTAACCGCGCTTCAAGTGGGCGGATTGGATGGCCTCTTTGAGCAACCCGATACCTTGCGGCGGGGCATGGACGTTGTGTTCGAGTTCGAATGCGCCCGCAGGCCACGATTTTACATCCGGGCAAGGTTGATAGGTGGTTTTTCCCTGATGTAGGCCCGCGATCTCGCTTGCATTAGCGCTTTTCAAGGCGGTTACGATGCTCTCAAAAACCGAGAACGGTACGTCATCAAGAGTCGTGGAAAATTTGCTGATGGCACTGAAATCCGTCATGGCAATACCTTGTAAATTATTCTGTTCCTGTCGAAGCTGTTCTAAGTCGTTCAGGCTTTTCAGAAAATTTGGGATATCTTAGCCAGCATTAGAAAAAGCGAGGCTGACATGCGATCATTGCCACGTCATATACAGCTTCATGATTTGTTCTTTGCCCAGCACATCAAGAGCTTAAAATACTGGATAGTTTATGGATCTCGGAACTTACGATTACGTTGTGGTAGGAGCCGGAATCGTTGGTGCAGCTTCTGCGCTGGAGCTTAGCAAGCAAGCGACCAAGGCGCGATCGACAAAGAAGATGCACCTGCTCGTCATCAAACTGGACGCAACAGCGGCGTTGTTCATACTGGCGATTATTACACACCAGGCAGTAAAAAGGCCGAGCTTTGTCGTGAAGGTCTGCTTAGAACAAAGCACTTTTGCGAGATGAAAGGTCTGAAGTACGAGACTCGTGGAAAGCTATTAGTCGCGACAAATGACTAAGAGAAAGGACGACTTAGTACTCTGGCGGATCGCGCGTGTCAGAACGGTGTAACAGTTCAAGACCTGTCATTGGTTGATCTCACGGCCCTAGAACCCAATATTTCCGGATGCGCCGCCATTAAGGGGGTTCAGAATATCGTTTCTCTCAACCGGTATCTACTTAGCTTGTGTCACAAAGCTATTCCCCGGCCTAGGCGTGCTCTACGCAACCTTAATGGGCTTCCTTTTCGCCGGTACCTATCTCGGCGGGTTGAAAGGCGTCAGGATTTTGACTGAATACATTAAAGTTAGAAAACGAACGTAATTGGTGCGCCACCCCCGCACTTTTGCGCCGAACTGGCCCAGTTTGAGGCATTGTTCGCGGGTTTGTATTGATAACGTGTGCAGCCTCTGGAGATGACGGCTCCGGCTGCGGCGGAGTGACACATAGGGGCGTTTACACGGGCCATTTTGTCCTTGTTTTGCTATGGAAACGGGTATGAGTACCCCTGATGATTTGCCTAATGATGTCGCTGAATTGAAGGCGATCACCCGTGCGTAGCAGGATCATAATGCGCGTCTTGAGGCCTTGGTCACCTCTTTCAAGAAAGCCCTCTTCGGGTCCAAGTCCGAAAAGCTGGACCCAGCCCAATATGAGCTGGAGCTCGAAGATATCGAGACGACCATCGCGCAGGTGGAAGCCGAGATTGAGGCAGACGAACGTACTGCGCCGGTGCGACCGCCAAAGCCGCGTCAGACCAATCGTGGCTCACTACTCAAGCATCTGGAACGGGTGGAGGTGGTCATTGAACCCGAGCGCTCTTGCGCCTGGCCACCTGCACAACCAATCCGAAGGGGCAAAAGACCCTCAGTCGTCATGTCTGAGCTGATGCACGGGAAACCGTTGTTTTTTCGACGAAGCTGTCAAGCTTTTAGGCATGCTCATCACCGCGTGAGTGGAAATCCCAGTGCATTGAAGTGCGGCACCCTTCTAAATATCAGGCCTTCAAATGGATTGAACCACCGTCAAAGTGCATGCTGCGGCTATAAGCGCGACACCTACCTCTTGACGTCGCGCGGGCAAACCAAACATCCCACGGTCGAGAATTATCAAGACTGTAATGATAGCCATCCAAAATAAGTTTCCTGGGAAAAACACAAACATTAGGCACATCAACAGACCGCAACACCGAACACAATCAACACCATGTCGCAATCCCAATGTGAATTGGCTTTGCGACACTCCTGAACTGCAAAGTGAGCAGATTGGAGTTGGGGCAGATTTGAGCCGTGAAAACTGGAAAAAACCGATTATCAATAGTGTGCTCGCGCCAATAGACCAGCCGTTGAAATACAACCAATCACTATTCTTAGCTGCCAACTGCAACACATAACCAAAGCCGTGTAATGCAATTCCGACAACACTCCATATGGTCGCGTATCCAAGCACAGCCATATAAGAAATTTTTTGATTGTGTTTAAGGCTAGAGAAAGCCACTGGTCCCATCATAGCGGCAAGCATCAACAACCAGCTTGTAAGTAAAGCTAGGGCTCCAATGATGCCCTCTTCAGCTAGGTTAATGCCACAAATATTTACGAGCACACCGGCCAAAGTCCAATCACCATGGTCCAGATATGGCGCATATCCCGAAAAAGTTATGGCCACGAGCATCAGCCAAGCACCTGCTGTAATGCGCCAGCTGACATCTAACTTATGATCTAAAATAGCTGTAATCATGAACTGTTCCATCTTGTGGGCAGCGTTTAAAACGCCGACCACAAAAAAGGCGTAAGTTTAAGCAGCGCTTTTCGTACTGCAGAAGCACGAAGAGTAAACTTCCCGATCTGCTCGACTTAGGGCGAAGTCGAGCTGAGGTTTAATCATTGCCGCGCTCTTTGAATTGCCCATCGCGATATAACAATCGTAAAGTCCCTTTAGTGCCCAGACATTGTTCGGGTGGCGATTGGAGCGGATGCAGGTTTCGTCCATACCAAGATCGGCTTCATAAGCTGCAGCAGCTTCTTCGAAGTGCCCTTGTTCTAACAATAGCGCACCAAGCGGGTGTCGGCTTGGCATCATCCAAGGCCAGGGTTCATCATAGGGCAGGGCGTCTTCCAGCGCGACGGCTTTGCGCAGGTGATCAAAGGCGACATCGTAATTACCTCGGTGGTACTCTACTTCCCCGTTTAGCATTTCGCGTGCAACTTTGAGAATTTGAATGCAGGCAACAACATGAATGTGCCGTGTTTCTGGAACCTTTGCCGCTGCGGTTTCAAATTTCTGGCGCGCTTGGTCTGCCTTATCGTGCTGTTTTAGAGCAGCATGTGCAATACCTTTGCCGTACCAGTTGAGCGCGGTTGTCATGGAATAATCATCGGCATGTTCTGGCAGAGGATCATCAATCAGATCCTGCCAACGACCAAAGCGGATCAACGCATGGGTTTTGATTGACATGTACCCTTCTAGCCAATCGGCCATGGGAGGATCTTCACAACGGATCAACTCATCAGGGATTGTTTTCATCATACCTTCAACGGCTTCCATCGCTGGGCGGAATTGACCAAGGAACATCGCGCCGTAGAGTTTGAAGTGATAGTTGTGTACGCGATACATAGAATAGAAATTCATCGCACCGGATTTTTCCCAATAGATCTCGTCGGCAACGATCCCTTTTTGGTTCCAGGTAACGACGTCTTGATAATTGCCGCAAAGGACGTCGATATGCGTTGCCATATGGGCCAAGTGGCCAGCAGAAGGTACCATCTCACGTAGCTCATCCGCATAACGCAAGGCCACTTCAGGGACCGCTGACATCTCCATAAGGTGGATGTAGAGGTGCAAAAGTCCGGGGTGGCGGGCAGGGCCAGCAGCCTCAACTTTGGCGATACCCTCTTCCAAAACACGGCGACATTCTAGGGTGTCGCCTGCTGGGTTTGGCTCACCTGTATGTGGATCCCACATTTGCCATGGTGTTCTGTTCATCATCGCTTCGGCGAATAATGTCGCCACATCAGAATCGTCAGGAAATGTAGTGTAAACGTTCCGCATTTCATTCGCATATGCGGCGGACCAAGTGTAAAGATCGGGAGCCGGTTCATTCGACTGGTAGCGACTTTCCAACGCTATGATCAGCGCTTTCTCAATATCTGTCGCGTCATCCATTGCCGCCTTGGCCTTTTCGATAGCCTCTCGAGATTTTACAAGCGTCTCTTGCACTTGTTCGGGGGTGAATAGCTCCCATGGTTTATTGTAGTTCGGTCCGATGATGTAGGCCAATCCCCAATGGGCCATCGCACAGTTCGGATCAGCCTTCAGCGCGTGTTCAAAGCAAACGGCTGCCTCTTCATGATGATACCCAAAAATCCAATTCAAACCACGGTCAAACCATTTTTGTGCCTCGGCTGAAGATGTTGTGATTGGGCGGCTATAGGCCCCTAGGTCGTATGGATAATCGAGCATGACAAGCCCCTCCAATTTGTTCTGTATTGTGGAATTAATTTCCATTTTTTTGATATTGGTGCGCAAAGCAAGAATTTTCTTTAGGATTTGCAAAAAATAAAATTACTTTCCGCATTGTGGAACATAAAGGTCAAGTTATGCGCTGACTGTGTCCGATGCACTAAATTTGGGCAGCGTTCGCCCCAACCCATCTTGGATCAAAGCAGACTCCAAACTACGCGCGAATCTCAAAAGCTTGGCGTCTGAATGGCGTGGGCCAACGATTTGGATGCCGAACGGCATAGCTTGATTGTCCAAACCGCACGGAAGCGTCACAACCGGACTTCCCGTCAAAGACAATGCCCAGGTAATCGCATACCAAGCATAATATTCCTTCAATGGCTTATCATTGATCGCCTCGGGATGATTGTCCCCCAATGGAAAAGGTGAAACCGAAGTAGCGGGACAAATGAGGTAATCCACCTCATCGAAAATCACCTGAAACCGGCGATAGATTTGAGTATGTGCCGCGTCAGCACGCGCTGTATCCGCTAGGCTCAGCGATTTAGCCTCTAGGATATTGTTTCGCACATTTTGTCCAATCATATCGGGTTGGCTTTCCGCCAGCTCCCCGTAAGCAGCATAGAGGCTTTCCGCCCTTAGCACACGAAAGACCTCGGCGGCGTCTGATAAATCAACATCCAGAGCAACCGCTGTTTTGAAGTGTTTACTGATTACCGGTTGGCGGGCCTTAAAAAGCGCGGCAATCTCGCTATCGACTTCCGCGACATTCAAATCAGTTGAAAACCCGATACGTGAATGTGCCAAATCTTCAATTGAATGGAAGTCAGCGTACTCAATATCCAAATTGGGAGAGCAAAGCGGGTCACGGGTATCAAAGCCAGAAATCGCGGACAACATAAGCGTGAGATCTTCTACGCTGCGTGCCATCGGCCCATCCGTCCAAAGGTGCGAAAACCCCGAGACATGGCTGCGCGATGGAACAATCCCGGGTGAGGGGCGCATGCCCACAATACCACAAAATGAGGCGGGAATTCGCAAGCTTCCACCAAGATCGGATCCTGATGCCAGCGGGGCCATATTGCTGGCTAAACCAGCAGCTGACCCTCCAGAGGAGCCGCCGGAAGTGAGGGTTGGTTTGTACGGATTACCCGTTGCGCCGAACACGAGATTGGAGGTGTTGGCGCCTGCACCGAACTCTGGTGTGTTGGTTTTACCCAAAACAATTGCACCAGCGGCGCGTAAGCGTTCGACGATAATGTCGTCATGATTCGGCACATGGGCCTCAAAGCATCGACTGCCAAAGGTTGTACGCAACCCTTTGGTCCGGCTTAGGTCTTTGACCAGAACTGGCAGGCCGTGCAACGGCGGTAAGGCATTGCCTGCCTGCACCGCGTGATCCGCTATTTTCGCTTTACTGCGGGCATCCTCAAAGTTGGTGGTAATCACCGCATTTACGAGGTAGTTCCGCTCTTCAATGCGAGCGATGCAGGCTTCGAGCAATGCGCTTGGCATCAATTCACGAGCCCCAATTTGACGGCGTGCTTCGATAGCACTTAATTCTGCAGGTGTATCTATCATAGGTCTTCTTTGGCCAAAGCAGGGACCACTCCAATCATGCTGTCACGAGTCACAAGTTCTGCAAGTTGCTCTTCAGACCAGCCTTCTGTTCTCTCTGGGCGTTTAGGCACAACAAGATAGCGCATATCGGCGCTACTGTCATGCACGCGCACTTCGACTGTTTCGGGCAGGGTGGTGCCAAATTCAGCAAGAACCTTTCGCGGGTTTTGAACCACATCTGATCTGTAGGCGCGGCTTTTGTACCAATCGGGAGGCAACCCAAGAAGTGGCCACGGATAGCACGAGCATAGGGTGCAAACGACAACGTTGTGCACTGCGTCCGTGTTCTCCAAGGCGATCAGATTAAGCCAAGTAGGCTCTAACCCGATGGATTTCGCCGCAGCTGTCGCATCGCGCCGCATGAGGTCCAGATAGGCCGGATCAGACCAGGCTTTTGCCACCATGCGCGCGCCATTATGCGGCCCGCGATCATCCATCATCCGGTAGGTTTTATGCAATTCTGCCTGCGTGATTACGTCCTTCTCGATCAGAAGCTCACGCAAGGCCACCTCTAATAAACGGTATTCGGTAAAGGGACCGTCTTCTTCATCTGGCTGGTTGGGATGTGTGTGATCATGCATTAGTCTTCGGGCTCCAGCCAATGTTCAAAAATCTCTACCTCGAGCGTATCAAGAGGGGCTCCCGTATAATCGGGCCAAATCTTTTGCATGGGCAGCCGGACCCGATAAAGCGGCACGGCCGGTTGGCCATCCCGGCGGTAAGCCAGCTCTTCAGGGTTCGCAAAACGGCCGCAATAGCGTTCAATTTCCCCAGTTAGGCCACGGGTATAAAATGGCGTGCGACAATGCCCGATTGGGTAGGCATCACGAATACGCACTTTATCGCCAACACTTAACATAGGATCAGTCATGAGAAGCGAGCTTTACCCGTACCGTTTCGACACGTGCACCAATTTCGGCGTCTGTCACGATGCCGCGTTCCAACATGATCTGAAGCATGGCCCAGATCCATTGTTCATAGTATGATAGACGCTGGTATTTTTCTTCGCCCAGCCCTTCGACCGCGCGACGTAGCTCATCAACTCGCAACAGCCCTTTTGTTGCTAATAATTCGCGCACCGCATGCACGCGTTTTTCCCAAGGTTCATAGTCATATTCATCAGGGGCGAAGGGTTCGCACAACACACCACCCACGTCATGAACGCCGCGGAAATCTAAAAGAGATTTACTGACCACTAGGACCGCCTCCGTTTTTCGCGCGCCTCTTTAACTGCGCGTTGATAGTCTAAAATTCGCCCCTTAAGGCCCGGGCGTCCTGCCGTTGCCACTACAGAGGCGATGTCTTGGGCGCGTGTGTCAACCGTCGTCAGGTTCCGCATTTGCTGTGTACTGAACGCCGACATCTGGACCGTGCGCGCGGCAAGAGCATCAAGCTTATCAGGCCACTCCGTTTGATCTGCGATTTGTGTCGCCAAGCCGACTGTTTTAGCCTCCTGCGCGAGTACGGTACGCCCGTCTAATAGAATATCTAATGCGGCATCTTTACCAATCAGACGCTCAAGGCGTCGTGTTCCCAGAGCGAGCTCAAAATTCCACCCTGGAAACCGCAGCTTGGCCTCAGGTGCAGCAAGGCGGTAGGTGCAGGCCGCAAATAAATCAGCACCTGCGCCGATGATATGCCCCTGTGCCAAAGCAACTGTGGGAAAGGGCGCGTGATGGACGGCCTGCAACATGGTCTCAATACGTAAGAACTGCCAAAGCAGGTCTGCATCCGACAGCGCGCCCACGTCCGACAGGTCAAAACCCGCGCAGAAGTTTTTACCCTCCCCTTTGATCACAGCCAAACGCACGGAACTCGCGGAGGTAATCGTCGAATAGATCGTCTCGGCTATGTTCAAAGACAAAGCGTTTGAGGCCTTGGGGCGATTAAGCGTTAGGGTTAGAACACCGTCATCAAGCGTAGTGGTGACAACGGGCGCAGTCATACGGCGGCTTTCGCTGTCGATGCGGTGTGCAATGCACCCAAGACCGCTTCAGTGTCGCTCCCCAAGCTCGGCGAGGTCTTGCCAATTGGATTGGGTTTCCCGTCAAAGATGAGCGGTGATCC
Source organism: uncultured Paracoccaceae bacterium (assembly GCA_947499635.1). GTDB lineage: Bacteria > Pseudomonadota > Alphaproteobacteria > Rhodobacterales > Rhodobacteraceae > Epibacterium. The sequence continues at coordinate 17,357 of CANMPD010000019.1, forward strand.
GAAGGTTTTGGTTTCCACGCCATTAGGCAAAGTCAGATCTTGAACATAGCCCATATGTGCCACTTGAGGGTCTGCCAATGCTTGGGAATATGTATTGATCGGACTTGATGGAACGCCAGCTGCCGCAAAAGCATCCAGCCAATATTGATACGGTTGAAGTGCAAAGATTTCCTCTAGAATTTTCATCAATTCTTGCTGATTGGCGGCCCTTTGGCTCGGGTTTGCAAAGCGGTCTTCAGTGACAAGATCCTGCCGCCCGACAACCTCACAGACCGAGGCCCATAGCTTGTTGTTGCCCGCTGCCATTCCAAAATACCCATCCTGCGCCTTGAAGGCCTGATAGGGGGCGTTGCGTGGATGGGCGGACCCCAATTTTCGCGGATCTTTTCCCGTGCCAAAGTATTCGCTGGTTTGTAACGCGCCAATCGCAAGGGTCGCGCCTAGCATTGCAACATCAAGATGTGTGCCCTGGCCTGTTTCCTTTGCGCTGTGAAGCGCGGACACAAGGCCATATGCGCCGTATAATCCGGATACGAAATCACACAAGGGAACGCCGCATTTTACAGGTGCCCCACCGGGTTCGCCTGTAACGCTCATGACGCCAGCCATTGCCTGCATCGTTAAGTCAAATCCTCCTTCACGCGAACGTGGGCCGGATTGGCCAAATGCTGAGATAGAGCAGTAAATCAGCTGTGGCTTCAATTTGGACATCTCGTTGTATCCGATCCCGTTGCGATCCATCACGCCGGGGCGAAAGTTCTCGATCACGGCATCCGCAGACAGAATTATATCGCGCGCGGCTTGCACGCCTTCATCAGATTTCAGATCAAGCACAACAGATTTCTTCCCGCGGTTGATCGACGCAAAGTTCTGTGAATACCCGTCCGAAATCGGGGGCCAAGACCGCATCGCGTCACCTTGCGCACGCTCTACTTTAATCAGATCGGCCCCCATGTCTGCCAACAACATCCCACAAAACGGCCCAGCGGCCACCTCACAAAATTCAATTATTTTAATATCTTGAAGAGGTCGCATATTTTTTCCCTTTAGCAATACGTAACCAATCGCAGAACAAATTTGCTCTACGTCGACGCCGTCGGTGTTGTTTTTTTAGGCGGCTGAGTGTGCCCTGGAAGATATTGTTTCAGAACGCAATGCACTGGCTCCTAGCATCTCCCACGCCTGCTCTGAAGAACCCAAGGCGAGCGACAATTGCATTGCCTGGGACACCACATTCGGGGCGATGGTTTCTAATTCTTGGGCATCAAGGCGACTGGCTGGGCCGGAAATTCCGATTGCGGCAACCACCTTGCCATTCCCGTCAATAATCGGTGCGGCCAATCCCAGAACATCGGTTCGCCATTCACCGCGGTTGATAGCATATTTTTGGGTTCGTATGCGCCACGCTTCGGTCTCAAATCTCTCAAACGTACTGATCGTCTTTTGGGTAAACACTTCGGCACCCTCCAGGGAGCTCCGCCATACCCCAGGATCTTCGAACGCCAACATTGCCTTGCCTGTTGCCGTGCAATAGGCGGGCGCACGGCCACCCAATTGTGTGTATGCTCTGATCGGCTCTGAGCTCTCGATTTTATCGAGGTAAAGAACTTCTCCGCGTTGGAGTTCTGAAAGGTGGACTGTTTCGCGCGTTATGAGTGCCAAATTCTCCATCATTGGTCGCGCCAGTTGGCGGACGTTAAGTCGAGAAACGACTAAGCTACCATATTCCCACAAGCGGAGACTTGCTCGATAGTTGCCCGACCCGCTTGTTTCAACGTAACCCAGCTCGATAAAAGTTTGCAGCAACCGATGAACATTACTTTTCCCTAGGCCAGTGCCCTCAGACAGAGCCGTCACCCCCATTGGGCGTTCGCTGCGAGCCAATACCTCGAGGAGGTTGAACGCTTTTACTACCGATTTATCCAAAACTTCCTCCAATAGGGCGCGGATCACAACTCAATACTATACTCGAAGTGCATCGTGTCAATATGTTTCCATTATTTGATGTAGTGTTCTAAAATTAAGAAACCCCAGCCCCTGGCAATGATACGTACGCTTAAGTTACTCTATTATTGGTAACGAATGCATATTGGAATTTCATATTATGAATTGTTATTGACATTTTTTGGAAAACGATTCTAAATAATGGAAATTCAAACACGCTACACTCAGAGGAAATAATATGACCCTTTTAGGATTCTTGTCCGCTTTTGCGATCATAGTGGCCGCGGCATGTCTTACCATTTCCATCGGAACCTTGGTGTTGTTGTGAGGGTGCGGCCTCTACCTTGGGTGGCTCTTGGACGCACTATTGTGCTGGCCACCCTAATTTTTCGGGTGATACTTTAGCATGAATAACGCGAAACCCGCCCGTATTTACCCTATGCATAAGCCTGACGGCCATTGTCCTGTGGTGCAAAGATACTCTTCATCGCTGGATTCTTGGGTTAGCAATGTTCGGGTCGTCGTGTTTGGCCAACAGGGCCAAGTAGACGGTTTCCAAAGCCTTGTGCGCCACCTCTTTGCGAGCCAAAATGCCCCGGATCATCGCGATGCTGCACAGTATACCGACCCCCAAAGCGTAAAAAATATTTTCACGGTTGCCTATTGGCTTGACCCCATCAGTTATAACGCATGGCGCGACAGTTTCGATGCGTGGCTTGCAACACAAAACCCGAAAGAGGCAGGTAACGGCTATTGGTTTGAGACCTTTTCAGTGCCTACACCTTACCGCGAGACGATCGCATTCAAAGAGTACCTTCGTGGTCTGTCGGCCTGTCCTTATTCCACAATCCAACCGATTGAAGAAAGCGCGTATTGGGGTGCAGCACGAGATCGCTTTGCGGCCTCGGCATATGACAGTCTTGGGCCTGCTGATGATCAATGCCTGAACGCCGACACGGATCGCGACACACGTGGCAAGGTATTACGCGTCGAAGGCTTTCCAAACAATCTTTGTGTCATTCGATCTGGTGTCTCATGGGCGTCATGCGGCGAAGAGCAACTGGACAGCTATCAAAGGAACTTAGCCCCTAAACTTGACGCAGGCATGCAGTACTTGCGCGACAACCCTGCGGAAACTGGCTGTGCATCGCTTCGGCAAGTCAGCTATTTGAACACCGACGGGACCGAAGCTCCGGAAGCTTTCTCATTAGGTTTTTTCCTGAGCTTTAGTCATCTTGAACAATGGGCCGAACACCATCCGTCCCACTTGGCGATTTATACCAAAGCACTCGCCGAGCGAAAAAAATATCAGGAAAATCTGGAGCTCAGAACATATCATGAAATTTATGTTTTGAGTGACGACGCTGAATTTCTATATTTCAACTGCCACCCAAGTACCGGGCTACTCCCTTACTTTGAAAACAGTCAGGTTTAATCAATGAAATACTGGCAAGCTGCGCACCTCATGCCAGGTGTGTTTATCTGTTTGATCGTTGCAACAGCAGCCCGGTTTCTTTCAGATCACTACGCTGCACCAACGATGCTATTTGCTCTTCTTCTTGGGTTGAGTCTGCATTTCTTGGTGGAAGATGAGAAAGCCGCAGCGGGAATAAAGTTCGCGGCGGCGGATCTGTTAAAATTGGGCGTTGCATTGCTGGGCCTGCGGATAACGCTAACCGACATTGGCGATTTAGGGGCAGAAACAATTGGCCTCGTTATTGGGGGCGTGATCTTCACCATATCGATTGGGATTGCCGTCTCGTTGCTATTTGGAAAAAATATCAAGTTTGGCGTTTTATCCGGCGGGGCCGTCGGTATCTGCGGGGCTTCAGCGGCCTTGGCTATCTCAGCGGTGTTGCCCGCGTCTGAAACGCGTGAACGCGATACCGCCTTTATTGTTGTCGCCGTCACAACGCTCTCTACAGTTGCAATGATTCTTTATCCAATTTTGGGACAGGGCTTGGGATTGGACGACCAGCACATTGGTATCCTTTTGGGGTTAACAATCCATGATGTTGCGCAAGTTGTCGGGGCAGGGTTTTCTGTTTCAGAAGAGGCGGGCAACACTGCTACCCTTATTAAATTGTTTCGCGTGTCACTTCTTGTGCCTGTTATCATACTGATTTCTTTTGGATTTCGGAACCAAACGACACAAAATAACCGCAGCGGCGTTCCTTGGTTCGTTTATGGGTTCGCATTCGCGATCGTGATCAACAGCCTGGGATTTCTGCCTGAACCGATCAGGGCGTTGCTGGCGACAATATCAACATGGCTGTTGGTGATCGGCATTGTCGGGATCGGCATGAAAACCTCACTGAAAAGCTTAGGCAAAGTCGGGGGGGCGGCGCTCGGTATCGTTTGCTTAGAGACGGTGCTGCTTTTTGCAGTAGTGGCAATCATCCTCGCACTTTCGTAACCAAATACGCCGGACATCCTATCGAACGGAAATTTATACGCCGAAACAAGGGCCTGCGGAATGACGATCAGTGGTGCGACTCATGCGAGCCCCAGACTGAGTGACCGAAGTGTTCGAGAAAATTTCACCCGCAACCACAGCAAACCATTTGGGCGCGAATTGCGACCTAAAATATACTAGGAGAGAAACGTGACTAAACAGCCAAGACTAACGACATCTTTCGGGGCACCTGTGCCAGACAATCAAAACATTATGACGGCAGGACCACGTGGCCCTGCGCTTCTTCAGGATGTTTGGTTTCTTGAAAAAATGGCGCATTTCGACCGCGAAGTGATCCCTGAACGCCGCATGCATGCAAAAGGCTCGGCGGCCTATGGGACTTTTACGGTTACCAATGACATCACCAAATACACACGCGCTAAGATTTTTTCTGCGGTTGGTAAGAAGACCGATATGTTCCTAAGATTTTCAACTGTGGCTGGCGAGCGTGGCGCTGCGGATGCAGAGCGCGATATTCGTGGTTTTGCAATGAAGTTCTACACAGAAGAAGGCAACTGGGATCTGGTTGGCAATAACACACCGGTGTTCTTCTTGCGTGACCCGATGAAATTCCCCGACCTGAACCACGCGGTAAAACGCGACCCGCGCACGAACATGCGCAGCGCCGACAACAACTGGGATTTCTGGACCAATTTGCCTGAAGCCTTACACCAAGTCACAATCGTGATGTCAGATCGTGGGCTCCCTGCAACCTACCGCCACATGGACGGTTTCGGCAGCCATACCTTTAGCTTCATCAATGCTGACAACGAACGGTATTGGGTCAAGTTCCACTTTAAAACGCAGCAAGGCATCAAAAACCTGACCGATGAAGAAGCAGCACAAGTGGTTGCTGCGGATCGTGAAAGCCATCAGCGTGATCTATACGAAAGCATCGAAAACGGTGACTTTCCAAAGTGGACACTCTCCGTTCAAATCATGCCCGAAAAGGACGCAGGCAGCTATCACGTGAATCCATTTGATCTGACCAAAGTCTGGCCACACGCAGATTATCCACTAATCGAAGTGGGCGAGATGGAATTGAACTGTAATCCTGAAAACTACCATGCTGAGGTTGAGCAATCCGCATTCGCACCTTCCAACGTGGTGCCTGGGATCAGCTTCTCACCGGATAAAATGCTTCAAGGGCGTCTCTTTTCCTATGGTGATACGCAACGCCACCGTCTGGGTGTCAACCATGCTCAAATTCCAGTGAATGCACCACGTTGCCCTGTCCATTCATACCACCGTGATGGCGGAATGCGCATCGACGGTAATTTCGGATCCCGTATTGGGTACGAGCCAAACATGCACGGCGAATGGCAAGAGCAACCAGATTTCTCCGAACCACCTTTGACGATTGAGGGCGCGGCAGATCATTGGAACCACCGTGAAGATGAAGACTATTACTCTCAACCGGGCAACCTGTTCCGGTTGATGTCTCCAGAGCAGCAGCAAGTTCTGTTCGAAAACACGGGCCGCAGCCTTGGCGGTGCACGGATTGAAATCCAACACCGGCACCTCCGCAACTGCCACCGTGCTGATCCCGCCTACGCTCTCGGCGTTGCAAAAGCACTCGGCGTGGACCTCGCGGATGTAAGCGACCTCTAAGGTAAGCTTTCTAAAACAATTCGCTTGCGTTGACATCTGTTGGCGTGGGCGGAACCTGATTACGGAAAATAACTTATTTCTAGACACGTTCTACCTTGCAGCACATGTCTGCTATTCGCTACGACCTGTTATTATGGAAAACACTGACGTAATACTATCTCTCCTCCCAACCAGACTGAAAGACGCCCGTCGCGCCAAAAGCTTGTCTCTTGATGCTGTGGCCAAACTGTCTGATGTATCGCACAGTATGGTTAGTCAGATCGAACGCGGAGATTCTTCGCCAATAATTTCGACACTATGGAATTTGACCAAAGCCCTTCAGGTGGATTTCGCGGGGCCCTTGAAAACGATCAAGACAGCCGTGTAGAAATCTTACGAAGCGATGATGTCCCCATAATCGATGACCACTGAACAGGCTGTTCGATCCGTATTCTTTCCCCTCCGGAAGAAACCGGACGGCACGAGGTTTACGATCTTCAATTCCGTAGGGACGGAGTCTTGGATAGTCTGCCCCATGCGTAAGGCGCGCGTGAGCACTTGACAGTCATTGAGGGTCAGCTAACCATTTCCAATGGGGACGCGGTTGAGCAATTATCCACGGGCGATATTCAGGCGCAACTAAAGATCACGCAAGGGTTTGATGCTGGGTTGGAAATGTCAGGCAATCAGGGAAGGTCGTATTGGATTGGGCGGCCCCCTAAAATTGAGTGGGTTCAGGGGGTTGTTAAAAACCACGCATCTCCCCCATTTTGCACGGGTCACGTCCTAAAATGAACCTAGCGAACGACATAGACCGAGCAATTGGAATGTCTCACAACACGCGCAGCATTGGGTCCCAAGAGGTAGTCTTTAAAACCGGGTTTATGCGCCCCAATAACAATGAGGCTAGACTTAGCGGTCTCAGCCAACTTGAGAACCTCTTCGTAGGCTGTGCCGGTTGCCACAATATGCCGAACCTTCTTGTTTGCCGCCGCACCGATCTCATCAACGACCGCTGTTTCAAGCGCGATCTTGGTTGCCTCTACCAATTTTGAATGGTGATCACTTTTGAAAAATCCGCCGACCATGCTCTTGCCATAATCAGGCACGACCGTAATGACATCAAGGGAAACACCGGCCAAATCGGCCATCTTTTGGGCTGCTATAAGAACATCTCCATCACCATTGGTATCCGATATATCAATGGCGCACAGGACGGGACCGATCATGCAATTTCTCCTGTTGGTGTTTCACGTTGGGCTCTGTTCCGTTGTAACATAAAAATGAAAGCTAAGAAGATGAGGGCCGGAATAAACACCAGCTCCTTTGGGGATTGGGGTTGCGGCGCCAGGACCTCTTTGACGGTAACAAATGCATCACCGTAGAAATCATAATCCGCTAACGCGCTGGAATGTGGCGAACCGAACATAGGTTCTTCCACGGTCAAAGCGCCGTCGTTGTTTAGCAGGGAAAGGCCCATGGCCGAGAAACGATCTGCTGGCGCTTCGTCGCCAATGGCAAGAAGGATCGTGGTGTCACGCAATTCGCTTGTGTCAAAGTCGGGGCCATTGACGACTACCCGGATTTCGCTGCCCGGTTCTGCCGCTTCAACCGCCTGAACAAGCGCTGATGGTTCAACATCCGTAAACGGCGGTTGGAAGCGATTCATGAAGAAGTCAGGTCGGAACAGCAAGAAAGCGATTAAGATCAGTGCGATACTTTCATAGATACGGCTTTTGGTAACAAACCATCCCATGGAGCCTGCGGTAAACGCAAGGATCGCGATACTGGCCGATGTAAAGACTAGTATGCCTTGCGCCCACCCGACATCGATCAACAATAGATCAGTGTTGAAGATGAATACGAAGGGTAGGGCCACCGTGCGCAAACTGTAGAAGAACGCCACAAAGCCCGTTTTGATCGCATCGCCCCCCGAAACAGCGGCAGCGGCGAAACTGGCCAAGCCAACCGGTGGCGTCACATCCGCCATAATACCGAAATAGAACACGAACAGATGCACTGCGATCAGCGGCACGATCAAGCCCGATTGGGCGCCAAGCTCGACAACCACGCCTGCCATCAAAGACGACACAACAATATAGTTCGCCGTGGTGGGCAGCCCCATCCCAAGGATCAGGGACAGCAGGCCAACCATGACCAACATCAAGATCAGGTTTCCACCGGACAAGAATTCAACCAGATCAGCCATGACTTGACCAACACCCGTCAGTGTAACGGTGCCGACGATCACACCAGCCGTTGCTGTCGCAAGACCGATACCAATCATGTTGCGCGCGCCGTCAATCAGGCCTTGCAGTAGGTCCGCAACACCGTCTTTAAACCGTTCAACCATGGCGCTTTCGCCCCGGAAAATAGCCTTCATGGGTTTTTGTGTTAGCAAAATTACGAATAATAACATCGTAGCCCAGAAAGCGGACAGACCCGGTGATTTCTGTTCGATCATCAAAAAGTAAACCAACACGATGATCGGTAGCAGGAAGTATAGACCGGCCTTGTAGATTTCACCAACCACCGGCAACTCAACGTCCTTGGCGTTGGGATCATCTGCCTCAAGATCGGGCACACCGGATGCAACATACAACAGCACAGCGTAGGCTAAAAACACGAGTGCGGATAAGATTAAGCCCGAGTTTGGAAGAACGCTTGTGATTACCTTCACAGGGAATTGCACACTGTAACAAAGGGCTGCGAAACCGATGAAAAATCCGGCCATTCCCCCGACCGTGCGCCCCATATGCACGACGCGGTCACCCAGCGTCGGCATGTTGTTTTTCACAGCCTCAAGGTGAACGATATAGACCAGCGCAATATAAGAAATTGTTGCAGGCAGGAAGGCCGTCTTGATCACGTCAACATACGAAATGCCGACGTATTCAACCATTAAGAAAGCCGCAGCGCCCATAACAGGGGGCATGATTTGCCCGTTTACAGATGACGCCACTTCGACAGCGCCAGCTTTTTCCGATGAAAAACCGACACGTTTCATGAGGGGAATGGTGAACGTACCCGTGGTCACAACATTGGCGATAGAAGACCCCGAGATCAGACCTGTCGCGGCAGATCCGACAACAGCAGCCTTCGCGGGGCCGCCCTTAAGGTGCCCAAGCGCGCCAAACGCCATTTTGATAAAATAATTGCCCGCGCCTGCCTTATCCAGCAAGGCCCCGAACAACACGAATAGAAATACGAATTTCGTCGAAACCCCCAACGCAATCCCGAACACCCCCTCGGAAGTGATCCACATATGGCTCATGGCTTTCTTCAGAGAAGCACCGCTCCAGCGGATGACATCGGGGAAGATATTGGAGGAACCAAAAAACACATAGAGCAGAAATACAATGGCGATGATGGCCATCGCAGGTCCAAGGGCGCGACGCGCGCCTTCGAACAACAAGATCAAGCCTGCAAGGGCAAACCATTTGTCTAAATCATCGGCAAGCCCGCCCGACTGGACGATCTTTTCGTAAAAGAAATAGCCGTAAAGGGCGATAAATACGCCGGCAAATCCCATGATCCAATCATGGATCGGGATGTAATGACGGGGGCTGGATTTCAAGGCAGGGTAGGCCATGAAAGCAAGGAAAATAGCAAAGGCGAGGTGAATTTGACGTGAGTTGTTCACGACCGACCCGGGCAGAAGTTGGTTTGAAAGAGGTGAGGCAAGGATGACCTGAAATACGGACCAACCAATCGCGATGATGGACAAAAGTAGCCCGAAAGTGCCGATTGGATTGCGTGCACCGGCGTCGGATGAAAAAACGAGATCCTGAAGCTCTGCTTCGCTAAGACCCGTGCTTTGATCTTGTTTGGTCACCATGTGATCCTATTCCTCTTGGGTGTTTCCCTTCGCCTGTGGCGAGCAGGTTCGTAAAAGCGAGAGGGTATACGTCGACCCCCTCGCTGTCTCGTGTGCGAGATAGGTTGGATTACTCGACCAGGCCGGCTTCGCGGTAATATCTCTCAGCACCCGCGTGCAGTGGAGCCGACAAGCCAGCAGATGCCATTTCCGCAGGGTCAAGGTTTGCGAAAGCGGGATGCAAACCACGGAATGCATCTATATTTTCGAAGACACCTGAAACGACAGCATAAACCGCGTCTTCAGACACGTCAGTCGAACTTACGAACGTGGCGCCAACGCCGAATGTTGTCACATCTTCATCCGTGCCACGGTACATGCCACCCGGAATCGTTGCAGTCCGGTAAAAGCTATTTTCTGCAATCAAGGTATCAATTTCTGGGCCGGTCACGCTGACGATAACTGAGTCACAGGCTGTTGTTGCTTCTTGAATAGTACCGGACGGGTGGCCCACAGTCACAACCATCGCGTCGATCTGGTTGTCGCAAAGAGCTGATGATTGCTCAGCGACTTTCATTTCTGAAGCCAAAGCAAAGTCGTTCGTTGTCCAGCCTTTTGCTTCCATCAACGCTTCCATTGTTCCGCGCTGACCAGAACCCGGGTTGCCGATGTTGACCCGTTTGCCGATTAGATCATCAAATGTTATGATGCCTGAATCCGCACGTGCCACAACCGTAAAAGGTTCGGCATGAACCGAGAATACAGCGCGCAGGTCTTTAAATGCACCAGCCTCTTCAAAACGGGACGTCCCATTAAACGCATGGTACTGCCAATCGGACTGAGCGACACCAAACTGAAGTTCCCCTTCGCGAATTGTGTTGATGTTGTACACGGAACCGCCCGTGGATTCGACCGAACACCGAATGCCGTGTTCTCTGCGTCCTTGATTAACGAGGCGACAAATCGCGCCACCCGTCGGATAATAAACACCCGTAACGCCGCCTGTGCCAATTGTGATGAATTCTTCTGCAAACGTAGCAGACGCAAACAACGTTGCAAGCGTAGTCGCCGCCAAAGAATATTTGAATTTCGAATACATTTCTTAACTCCCAGTTTGTGTATCACGCGGCTTTTTGTGTAAGCTTCGTTGTCAGAGCCGCCTTCATACCACCTGCTGTTTAGTGAAACGCAGGCGTTAACATCTTGTAGTTAATCGTATCTTTGTGGACCTTATTAGCGAGTTTTTGGACTTTCGATTCATTCCGTTTCAGACTGTTTGGGGACAGAAACACATGCACCGTGGCTCAAAACGGGTTAATGGCCAAGATTTAGCAAACACACATCCGTCGCCAGACAGAGTTCACACAACCCTGCCTCGCCTACGCAATTTCTATTTTGAATTTTGTCTACAGACCGATATCACGCAAAACTGCAAGAACCTGAGACACTTCCTCTATGGTGTTATAATGGCACATAGAAACACGAACACAGTCTGGCAATTCTAACGGTTGAAGAATGTTGCCGCTGTAATGATCTGCTTTGCGCATGTGGGTGCGAATGCCTTCTTTGTTTAGACGACCAACAACATCAGACGACGCGAATCCTTGCACTACGAATGACACTGTACCTTCACGTTTCTGATTGTCTGGACCCGCCAAAATTGTGACCTTCTTCATCTCACGGAGTCCAAGAAGATTTCCAGTTCCGTTGATCAACGCATCGGTTAAGATCATTTCGTAACGGTTGATTGCCTTTCCTGCGGCCTCGATCCGTCTGCGCGGGTCTGTTTCCCTAGAAACTTCACCGCCAAGCCAATCGAAGTAGGCAACAACATCCGAAATTGCGGCATAGGCGCCTGTATCACGCGTCCCCAATTCCCAGTTATCTTTAGGTCCACCAACAAGAGCTTCATGCGGCAATGCAGTTAACTTGTCTGAAATCCATGCAATACCGTATCCGTGGCGCGAAAAAACCTTATAAGGTGAAATCGCATAGCCATCGATGTCATAAGCGGCTAGATTCATCTGCCCATGTGCCGCATGCTGAATTCCATCGACTATGATCATGCAATCTGGAGCCACAGCGCGAATTGTTTTGGAAATCGCGGCTACATCAATTCCAATCCCCGTCACAGGCGAAGCATGCAGAATGGTCGCGACGGCCACATCAGGGGTCATGATTGCGGCATAATCGTCTGCAGTGACTGTTCCGTCGGTATCGTTATGTGGCACGTTCAGATAGTCCATCCCAACGATATCGGCCCAATGGCGAGCGGCACTTCTACTGGAAGGGTGTTCAATCGAACTACCGATGATTTTTGAACCTTTCGGAGCATTGAGGCAAGCTGTACGAATCATACGATACAAAAGTTCGGTCCCGGTTTCGCCAACGATAAACTGACCGGATGTCGCGTTCATGAACACGGTCAAGTCCGACTTGGCCTTTTGAATTGTCTCAACCAATGCTTTGGCTGCAGGATTATCCCGTCCTTGATTGTCTGGAATGCCAGCATATTTCGCTGATGTTTCAATCACTGATTTCAAAGTAAGGGCACCACCCCCATTCTCAAAATAGACGCGCGGCCCGCCGATAGGGCAACTATCGATATTGGAAAATTGGTCGCGAATGGCGTTGATAAGCGGTGTGTTGTCTTGAATCATTGGTCTATTCCGTTCGATTGATACGTCGCTGAAGATTGGGTAACCGCGACCAACGCAATGCGTTGGTCGCCCCATAGATGGTGCGCATCTTTGTTATTGCTTGGAGAAAGCCTGACCTATTTAGGCGAACGCATAAAACGACTATTTTTCATAAGGACATATCGAAAAAGCGCATGAATGGATACAAAGGCATCGGTGCTCCTTTATATACGCTCACTAGTCTTGATAGCTACTTGCGAAATCACAATATATTTGCGCGAGCTCTATAATCTCCTGAATGAACGCATTTGGCCTGTCGTCTCGATACATTGCGACATACGGAATCGAGGGCAGGGGCGTCTCAGTTTCGATGACTTCAAGCTTTCCGGATTCTTCAAATTTCCTACAAAACTCATAAGGAAGATATGCAACTCCAAGTCCAGCAACTGCCAAACCAAGCAAGGCTGTCATGGAATCGCAGACCAAGCTTTCTTGGAACACAACTCCACGATCCTTTAGCCATTTATTGAGATACAATCCGGAACCGGATATGTGGCCTTGTGCCAGAACTGGAAACGCTGCCAAGTCCCTGTGCTTGATTGGTTTTGCTACATCCACGATACCTTTTTTTGCCATCCAACAATTTCTCACTGTTGCCAATGGGACGGACGAGAATTCGGGTAATGTAAAGGTCTCGGGAATGATGATCAGGTCCAATTGGCACTGTTCCAGATCCGTAAAGAGCGCGCGCGACATATCGACTTTTGGCAATATTTGTACATTCTTAAACTTGCTTTTTATTGCCGAAATCAGTTGTGGCAACCACGTAATTGTCGTCAGTTCTGTCACCCCAATTCGTAGAGATTTTGGTTGATTTGCCACACCTTGTTGGATGTCGTTGATCTGATCGTGAAGGAGAAGAATTTGTTTAGCCACTTCGAAAAGTTCTTCACCATGGGTTGTCAACTTGGCCCCACGCATGCTGCGATCAAAAACCTCAATTCTGGATCCGCGCTCGAGTTCTTGCACGCGTTTTGAGATCGCCGACTGGGTCGTGTAAAGCCGCGCTGCCGCACGCTCAAACGTCCCTAGCTCAGCGATCCAATACAAAGCTTCAAGTTGCTTGAGAGTGATGTTTGCGTTCATGTTTTCCTTCAGAAGTTTGGACTTTAATTCATTCTAACATATCATGTTTTAGGATACATAACACTCCCATTTGGAATGTAAGAATTTCTGCTTAGCTGCTAAACATGAAATCAAAATTACATATTCGGAACACTATTGATCTGCTGCAATTAGAGTTAGGACCCATTGATTTCCATATGGCGACGTGATCCACGGTTTGAAAACTAGGCGGTGAATGTGTCTAATCTTTTCTAGCTTACGGCTGTATAGATGGCGCGTCTGGCCACTTTCTTCCCCAAGTCCCACGGCAAACCACGTATCGATAACCCGTGCCCCAAGATCTTCCTCTCTACCATCCCCTTGCAGCTTTCATCATCTACTGTTTATGAGGCGTACTCAGGAACTGCGGTGATTCAATTTTATAATAATTTAACATAATACTTATTATTTACCTCTCATTTCCGTAGCTGCGTACGCTATCTTCAAATGAGAACTTTTATAAAATAGTAGCTTAGAACACTTATACTTCAGCGACCGCCACAGCCGTTCGACAAAGGTGTTATCGAGGAAACGGCCTTTGCCATCTATCAAGATGCGCACGTTCGAGCGTCGCAATCTATCTATCCAAACGCAGAAACCTGGGGGGTTATTGTCGTTTTTACCAAGAATGTACCAGCTAAGCGGAAAGGCGCGATCATATGTATAATCCACTTCATTGGTATGGGTTCGCACACGCATTCGACGCCCGGCCAAAAGCCAAACCTATTGGATGCCCATCCCTTGGAAATTCGTCGGGATGACAGGTGTCTAACAGCTGATAAGCCCGAGATTGACCGGTTTATTCGGTCACAGGCCGCTCGTCACCCCAACCGGGGAAAACGAGAAAAATTCAGGAAAAAAATGCCTCGATAGCGCGACGAAACTATATAAATAGCATTCTGATCTTTTCCAGATCAGAATAACGATCCTTAAAGCGCTCGATCAATCCTAGTCTTGTCCTGTTTGCGTTCCGGTCTCTCAACTCATTTAGGCAGCCTTTCTTTCGAATGCCAAGGGGCTTTTGCCGCCCAATGCTGAATGCCGTCGGCGTGGATTATAGAAACCATTGATGTATTGGAATATTGCGCCTTCCGCCTGTCGCCTTGTTTCCCAACTGTTGCGCCAGATCAGCTCTGCCTTGAGAGATTTGAAGAACGTCTCAACCATCGAATTGTCGTAACAATTGCCCTTGCCGCTCATTGAGACCTGGAAGCCATGCTTTGACAGACGTCGCTGATACTCGTTGGAGCAATATTGGGAGCCGCGGTCCGTATGGTAAATGCAGCCCTTGGGTGGGTTGCGCAATGCCACTGCCATATCCAGTGCCCGGATCGCCAGGTCGCGTTTCATCCGGTTGCTTGTGGCCCAGCCAACGGCCCCGCGGGAATACAGATCAATGATCACCGCCAGATATAGCCACCCCTCGCCGGTCCAGATGTAGGAGATGTCTCCAGCCCATTTCGGGTTGGGCCCGTTGGTCGAGAAGTCCTGATGAAGCAAGTTGGGCGCAATATTGAAAGCATGGTTGCTATCGGTTGTGGCTTTATATTTGCGGGTTCTGACAATCTTGATCCCGTTCGCTTGCATCAAACGACCAACCCGACGATGCCCGACATTCAGTCCCAGTTCCTGCAACTCTTCGGTCATGCGTGGGCGGCCATAACTTTGCAAGCTAAGACGATGCTGTGCCCGGATATGAGCCAGGATCACCATGTCAACGCGTTGTCGCTGGCTCATTGGAAGAACCTTCCACGCACAAAAACCACGGGATGTGACCTGCATAACGCGGCACAGAAACTCGACGGGCCAGACTTCTTTCCAGGCATCAATGAAAGCGAACCTCACCCACTGCCCGGCAGTGCATGTCTACATGCACGAGAGGGGGTTTTGGCCTGCAAAGAAGATGGTGGCCTTTTTTAACACTTCCCTCTCCTCGCGCAGCAAACGGACTTCTTTGCGAAGACGTTCATTCTCTTTCTCGACGTCTTCGTGCGGACCAGACATCAGATCATCACCTCGAAACTCGTCTGTGTATCTCATCTCCTTCATAGCAAACATTGCTCGAAAGAGACCGGAACTGAACCGCGACAAGTCCAGCCGGTAAAGACCCTCAGTTTTGGTTTGGTTCTCGCGCCTTGGCGGAACTGCGCTGATTACAATGGGGATCACGACTGCTGGATACAAGAGGGCTCAATGAGGCCGGCAGATCCTTGTACTCTGCTACGCCTGTAGGCCGCGCTCACACGGTCGCATGTATTGTGCATACTCCCCTCTGCCTTTGCCGGTAGCAGGCTACTTGAGACCATTCACGTTCAGATAAACAGAATAGAGGGAGCTCGTGCCCGCAATAAAGAGCCGGTTGAGCTTTGGCCCTCCAAAGCACAGGTTACCGACCATTTCAGGGATATGGATTTTGCCGATCAGCTCACCGTTATGGTCTAAGCAATGCACACCATCCGCCGCAGAACTCCAAATGCGTCCTGCGCGGTCTAGGCGAAAGCCGTCGAATAAACCGTTGGTACATTCAGCAAAGATACGTGATGTGTCCAGAGATTTACCATCCGAATTCACGTCCAATGCGCGGATATGTTTCGGCCCGTTTGGCGTATGGGTTGCGCCGGTGTCAGAGACAAATAGCGTCTTTTCATCCGCAGAGAACGCCAAGCCGTTGGGCTTGTCGAAGTCACTCGCAACGGCGCTCACTTCGGCTGTATCAGGATCAACACGGTATAAATGGCAGCCAGATTGCTCGACTTCTGCTCGCTCCCCCTCGTAATCCATCATGATGCCGTAAGAGGGATCCGTGAACCAGATTGAACCATCCGATTTGACCACAACGTCATTAGGGGAGTTAAGTGGTTTGCCTTGATAGCAATCCGCGACAACGGTGATTGAGCCATCATGTTCCGTGCGCGTCACGCGCCGCGTCAGGTGCTCACATGAAATCAAACGCCCCTGCCCGTCAACCGTGTTACCGTTGGAATTGTTGCTGCCCTGACGGAAGACAGAGACGGAGCCATCGGTCTCATCCCAGCGCATCATGCGGTTGTTAGGAATATCAGACCAAACAAGGTAGCGCCCTGCGGGAAACCAAGCCGTACCTTCGGACCAACGCGCGCCTGTCCATAGGCGCTCCACACGCGCATGCCCAATAAAACAGTCATCAAATGCAGGGCTTAAACTCTCAAAGCCTGTTCCGTCCAATTCGCCAAACATGCACGTCTCCTTCATCGCGCCAATGCGCAGTCTCTATCTGTCGTTAAATTTAGTAAGTTCAGATGGACGGGTCACGCCCCGCCCTTGCTTGGGTATTTGATTTCCTGGCAGCTCGGGGTCAGCGCCCCAAATCGCTTGATATGTGTCATAGGCACGTCCTTGGCGTTGTAAATAGACTGCAAACGCAATCAAAACACTCCACCAAGCTGCAATGACAATCCACATCCAATTGGGAGCATTGGCAGCCCAAAGCCCCGAGAAAATTGTAGCAACAATCAAGCCGAGCGCCGTATAGCCACACAACTTATGGATAAACTCAAACGCCAGCCGGCGCGGCGTCATATCAAAATGATCTCCGCGCAAGCCCCCCTCCGTTTGGCGCGCTGTTGGCCCACCTTTGGAGCCGCGTAAAAATCCAGACAAGAGCTGTATTCCCCCCAAGCCCATTACCGTATAGCCTAAGAATTGGTGGCGCATTGCCTCGCCCATATTCTGGGCGGAAATCAATATTAGGATTAACGCCACACAGGCCATACTGAAGGAGGCCACTTGCCCCCAAAAGTGCACTAGCCACCAGAAGCGATTGTCCAATTCGCGCGGCCAATCCTGAGCAGGCGTAATTTTGTAAAACCGTGCAACCAAGATTGCTACTGGCGTCATCACGCCCCAAGAAAGAACCATCAAGCGCGCATGCCAAGATAAGGTGACGCCGATGTCATGGACACGTTCGGCGTCGATGGGAGAGAGAAGCCAATCTAACATTAGCCTTTTACCGCACCTGCGGTCATCCCTGTAATGATCTGTTTGGATGCTACAAAAGTAAAGAGAATTGGTGGAATAGCGAGCAACATGCCTGTCGCCATGATGACTCCCCAGTTGATGTCATATTCCGTGATGGAGTTCACAATCGTCACCGGCACGGTGCGCGTGTTACGGTCTAGGAGCGCATTGCCCAGCAAGAATTCATTCCACGCAATTCGGAAGGTGAAAATCGCCGCCGCTGCAAGACCTGGCTTGATAATAGGCAACACCACGAGAAAGAAGATTTGGATTGGATTGGCGCCATCCATACGTGCGGCTTCTTCAAGCTGCATGGGCACTTGGACGATAAAGGACTGCAATATCCAAATCACGAAGGGCAGATTCATGGCTGTATAGACTAAGATGATCCCTGTGAATGTACCGTCCAGCCCGTACTGAAAAGTCCAGATACCAAAGACAGGTACGAGCAACACAGCTGGCGGCACCATACGCATCATAAGCGTGGTCATAGACACCGTGCCGCGCCCCATAAAACGGAAACGCACCAAGGCATAGGCAGCCATGCAACCCATCAAAAGAGTAAGGCCTGTTGACACCAGCGCAACATAGATTGAGTTGCCAAGTGCTCGCCCAAAGGTTGGGTCACAATATTCAACATGGGACGGCTCATACCACAGCACATCACACAGAACCGTCTCATAATTGGCCATGGTCGGGGCGAAGAAGAATGCAGAAACAGAGCTGTCGTAGACGTCCACATTGGTCTTGAACGAGGTCGCAAGCATGAGGACAATCGGGCCAAGCGACATCACCACCAGTACAACCATCAACATATAGAACATGGGATTCTGGGTTTCTTTTTGAACGGACATTATACAGCTCCCTTAGAGGCGGCAGCTTTCATACGAACCGCACGATTTTCTTGCATTTTATTGTACATAAACATGCCAATTGTCAGAGCCATCAGCACCATAAGGAGCGTGTTCGACATCGCAGCGGCCTCGCCGAGTTCCTGGAATTCTTGAGCAGTGCGAAAGATACGAAGTGCAACGATTTCAGTGGACAGCCCTGGGCCGCCATTGGTCAAAACCATGATCACTTCGAGCACTTTAAAGGCATCGATCAGGCGTAGCATAAGCGTCACAATCAACACCGGCAGCATCAGTGGCAATTTGATAAAAAAGATCTTTTGCATCTCAGTAGCGCCATCGATTTCAGCGGCTTCCAGCGCAGAGCGCGGCAAGGATTGCATCGCAGCAAGTGACAAAATGAAAATGAACGGTGTCCATTGCCACACATCGGCCATAACGACAGCCACAAAGGACCAGTTGCTGTCTGAGAGCCACGGGATCCCTTCAAAGCCCCAGCTTTTCAAAGTCCGGTTAAAGATACCCACTGTGGGGTGGTACATGTAGCGCCACATCAAACCCACCACGATCGGTGCAATCATCATTGGCAATATGAAAATAGTGCGCAATGTCGACATGCCCTTGATGTTTCGGTCGAGCAGCAACGCGAGGCCGACACCGATAATCATCTCGAGCGTCACAACAACAGCCGCAAATTTGATCGTCACCCAAAAACTCTCGCGAAACGCTGCATCTTGCAACAGGTTCGCATAGTTGCGCAGGCCAACAAAATCGGCTTCGCCAATACGTTGGCTCGGGCTCCAATCCAGAAAACTGGCGTAGATCATGTAGCAAATTGGATAGAGCAGCGCCACAGTCAGAATGATTGCAGCAGGCGCCATGAAAACATAGGGGGTGAGCCGGTTTGCTTTGTTCGCGATACTCATCAGCTTGGCCTTACCTTAAACGGATTTGGGGAATTTTAAAATGCGCTCTGCCGGAACTGCAGAGCGCGGGGGACATCTTACTGCCAAGTGTAGTATCCAGCGTCTTCCATGATGGATTTCGTACGTTCAGCAACGCCGTCAAGCGAAGATTGAATATCCGCACCTTCGGTGAGAACTTTCGACAGTGTTGTTCCTAGATCCGCGTTAATCTTACCCCAAACTGGGATGATTGGACGCCAGTCAGGGTCGGCATTTTTCAGGGCTTCACCAAAGGTTTCCATGTGTGGGAATTTCGCGTTCACCTCTACATCAGCATGGGTGGAGTAACGGGATGGATTTCCTCCTGCCAAAGCGATCATCTTGTCCGCTTTCTTGGACGTGAGCCATTGCATAAGCAAAAAGGCTGCTTCTTTGTTTTCGGCGTTCTTTGGAATTCCGATGCCAAAGCCGCCTGTTTGCGAGCTGGCACGCTTGCCAAAGGGGTGTGGAGCCCACGCCACTTTACCAACCACTTTTGACTTTTCAGGATCGTTCACTTGACCCGCAAAAACAGTGGAATCTAGGAACATCGCAGAGGTGCCCTGCAAGAAGGAGGCGCCCGCCTCGGCAAACCCGAATGTCGCCGCGCCTTCTGTACCGCAATCAACGATCGTTTTCAGAGCTTCAGCTGCAGCAACACCTTCTGCGCTGTTAACGATTGGATTCCAGTTGCCATCAAAGATGCGTCCACCAAGCGGCGCGAGGTGTAAAAGGAACGCATGGCTGGCGTGGTGACCAGAGGCTGCACGCGACGCAAGGCCGCCCATGCCCGGTTCCAGTTCTGGGATTTTACAGGCAACATCGAGCAGTTCTTCGTAGTTTGTCGGCACGTCGAGGCCATGCTTGTCGAAGATATCTTGACGGTACCCAAGGATCGATGTTTCGGATCCAAATGGCAAACCGTAAAGCGATCCTGTCACGCCCGGAAGGTAGCCTTTGTCACCACCTGCAACGCCAATATTCCCAACATAACCTTCAACCAGATCCGCAGCGTCATAGTTTGGATCAGAAAGTTTTGGGTTCATGAAATATCGCGCGAGGTTCTCAAGTTGATCTGCGTAAACATAGTCAGCCTTTGAGAACACAACATAGGCGAGAAGATCGTAGTCACCTTTGTTTTTGGTCAACTCAAGCGTCTGCTTTTCACGCATCTTGAGGTACTGAAGCTGATCCACCTCGACACGGATGCCCGTCTCTTTTGTAAATTCAGGCAAGACCTTCATCACAGCATTATAGTGGGGGTGAGATGGAAAGTTCACAACCAGAGTTGTGCCCTCATACTCCTCATATGGCCCTGCGACAGCGGCGAGCGCCGACATGAAAAGTGCTGCAAAAGCACTCGCAAAATTGGTCTTGATATTCATCATTTTTTTCCTCCCAGAAAATGAAAAAATGTCAGAGTGGTATTGGTGTTAAAGTGCGGCTTCTGTATCTTGGTCAAACAGGTGGACGCCTTCAGGATTGATGGCAAAACGCAGTTGACGATTGCGATCGATTGGGATGTCAGATTTGAGCTCTACATCGATCTTTTGCCCCCCGCATTCACATAGCAAAACGGTCTGCGCGCCCACGTATTCAGAAACAACGATGTTCAAAAGCAGAGACTGCTCATCTGCGGCGTCGGGGCTGTACACCAGATCTGATGGCCGAATGCCGAGTGTTACTTTGCGCCCAGAGTGCGCCCGTATTGCATCCGCTTTTTCACGTGACAGCTTCACGCTGAAGTCTTGCCCTTCGACATAGATTTCACCCGCCTTTTCAGCAACCTCCCCGTCGAGGAAGTTCATCGGCGGCATCCCCAGAAAGCCTGCCACAAATTTGTTGACCGGCTTCTTGAACAATTCCTCCGGCGACCCTTGCTGCTGAATATAGCCGCCGTTCATGACCACAATACGATCTGCCAAGGTCATCGCCTCGATCTGATCATGCGTTACATAAATCATATTTTTCTTCACGCGCTGGCTCATCAGCGCCAACTCTGCGCGCATTTGTCCACGCAGTTTTGCATCCAAATTCGACAGCGGCTCATCAAACAAAAACGTTCCGCTATCACGTGTGAGAGCACGCCCCATCGCAACCCTTTGGCGTTGGCCACCAGACAGCTCACCTGGCTTACGGTGCAAAAATTGTGTTAAGCCAAGGGTCTCGGCGACATCTGCAATCTTAGCGTCAATTTCAGCTTTTGGTCTGCGCTGCAAACGCAATGCAAAGGACATGTTCTTTGCAACATTCATATGCGGATATAGCGCATAATCTTGGAACACCATGGCAAGATCGCGTGCCTTTGGTTCGAGATGACTGACAGGCTTTCCGTCGATGTAAATCTCACCTTCGGTAACGCTTTCAAGCCCTGCAATCATGCGCAGAGTTGTTGATTTTCCGCACCCTGATGGACCTACGAAAACGGTAAATTCATCCGCTTCCATTTCAAGGTCGATACCGTGAAGCACCTCAAAGGCACCGTACCGCTTCACAAGACCTTCTAAGACTATCTTTGGCATAGCTCTCCCCTAACCAACCCCAATCGCTCATCTGAGCCAGTATTGTTACCGGTCACATTAACATATGTGTTATAGGTCACAAATGAAATTTTGAAATTCTATTTCATTGAAAGCAATAGGTTATGCTTAAGCGCAGCTTTGGCGGAAAATTGGGTCGGCTGGGACCTCGATATGATTCGTGATTTTGTCTGCATCGCCTTCTTGCAGAAGTCGCGTGATCAAGCGTCCGGTCTCTCTCCCGATGATGAGCGGCTCCACCATCACGGTTGAAATAGAGGGCGACGCAAAGCGGGACACCTCAAAATTGCCAAACCCTGCAATTGCAACATCATTCGGCACTTTTATATCGTTTGAAATTAAAAAACTCTGCACACCGAAAGCGGCAAGATCGGACACGCAAAAGAT
The DNA here is from genome assembly GCA_947499635.1 of uncultured Paracoccaceae bacterium. GTDB lineage: Bacteria > Pseudomonadota > Alphaproteobacteria > Rhodobacterales > Rhodobacteraceae > Epibacterium. The sequence goes on from CANMPD010000019.1 coordinate 39,684, forward strand.
GCAATCTGTATCTGGCCAATCTTGCATCACACGCGCGCCAGCCTGGGCACCCAGTTCGATTGAAAGCGGCGGCGCACCAAATTGCATTACGCGTTTTTCATCAAGGCCCGCAGCTTTCATCGCATCCACAAACCCTTTACGCCGCGCGGCGCCACGCGTCCAAGCTTCATCTTCCTCGCCCAAAAACGCGATATTTCTGTACCCTTTTGCTATGAGTGCTTGGGTCATCCGGAACGCGGCGTGCTCATTCGAAAACCCTACTGTGTGACCAATGGCACGTGTCGGTCGCTCCCAAATTTCAATGATGGGAATGTTTACACTGCTGAGCAACTCATAGGTACGTTCAGTATGCCCGTCGTATGACAAGACCATCGCTTCAGGCCGACGGCGCAACAATGCTTCCACCAAGACTTCCTCGCGCTCAGAGGAATACCCAGTATGACCCAGCAAAATTTGCAGGTCGATTTTCTCAAGCTCTTCGGTGAGCCCTTGCACTGTTTGTGCAAAGTGAAGGTTGTTTAAAGAAGGAAGCAGTGTCGCTACAAAACCTGACTTCTTTGTGGTCAAGCTGCCTGCCATTTGATCTGGCACGTAGTTCAAATCACGTACAATGCGCAGAATATGTTCGCGAGTTTCTCTGGAAATCGGGCTGTCTTTTTTCAAGGCCCGAGAAACTGTCATCCGCGACACCCCTGCTGCTTTTGCAACATCGCGCATGGTGACTTGTGATTTCGGTTTGTCAGAAGAGCTGGAGCGATCAGGCACAAAGTATCTTTCACATAAAAGCGGTTGAAAGATATTAACCCCGATGCTCCAGCAAATCTAGTTACCCTTTTTTGAGCTCAGCATGCAAAAGCGCAGACGGGAAATCTTGATAAGAGACAGGACGCAGCCAACGTACGATCGCCAAAGTGCCAACAGATGTTGCGCGTACATCCGTGCTTGATGGGTAAGGCCCACCGTGCATCATAGCCGAACAAACCTCCACGCCAGTTGGGAAGCCGTTGCACAAAATCCGGCCCGCTTTTTCTTCTAAGATCGGCAGGAAGTCTTGCGCCACAGCGAGATCAGCATCATCCAAATGCAAGGTTGCCGTGAGCTGGCCTTCCAAATCTTCAGCCAAAGCTTGCATTTGCGCGACGTCATCACATTCAATCAAGATTCCAGCGGCACCAAAAACTTCATGCTGAAGCTCTGGTGTGCGCATCCACGTCTCAGCGTCGATCTTAAACACAGCCGGCAATGCATGGCGCGCGATTTGGGAACGTGCACATGTCCCCAATTCTTGCATCAATTCCGCAAACCCACGGATCCCATCCTGATAGCTTGCATGAATGCTATCTGTAAGCATCTTTTGCTCGGGGGCATCTGCCAATGCTGCTTGAGCAGCCGAGATGAAGGTATCAAAATCTGCACCTTTGATTGCGGCGATAACGCCTGGGTTGGTGCAGAACTGCCCTGCCCCCATAGTCAACGAGCCAATCCAAGCGGCCCCAAGAGCCTCAGCCCGATTGGACAGAGCGCCCGGTAGCATGAACACAGGGTTCACCGAACCAAGCTCTCCGAAAAACGGAATAGGGTGCGGACGAGCGTGGCACAAATCATACAGCGCGCGCCCACCGCCAAGGGAACCGGTAAAGCCAACAGCACGCACATCTGGGTGCTGTACCAACGCCCTGCCAATCACACGCCCTGGTCCTTGCAACATCTGAAATGTCGCGGTCGGCATTTTGCAAACATCCATCGCGTTCGCCACGGCTTGCCCAACCAGCTCAGCTGTCCCTGCATGAGCTTCATGCCCTTTCACAATCACCGGGCACCCCGCAGCCAATGCGCTCGCTGTATCACCGCCTGCTGTTGAGAAGGCCAACGGGAAGTTCGATGCACCAAAGACCACAACGGGGCCAACAGGGCGATGCGTGAGACGGATATCAGACCGCGGTAAGGGAGCACGATTTGGTAAAGCTTCATCGATGCGAATATCGAGATAATCATCTTTTTCGATAACATCGGCGAAAAGACGCAGTTGGCCTGTCGTACGGCCGCGCTCCCCATTCAGGCGCATTTCAGGCAGACCTGTTTCTGCGCAACCCGTTTTGGTGATTTCGTCCCCTAAGACGTCCATCTGTTCAGCAATACAACGCAAAAATACGGCGCGGTCTTTTCGTGAGATCGCCGCAACCGCGCGAAAGTCACGACGCGCAGCGCGGCAAGCTATATCAACCTGTTCCGCTGACGCTTGAGCAAATTCCAGACCGTCCAGATCCACACTTGCGCGCAACAGATCTGACCCTTGCCATGTTCCATCGATGAGATTTTTCCCAGTCAGCATGTTATTTACCCCAGTTCAAAACGAGTGGATCAAGTGGTTTAAGGAGGCTGATCAAACGCGTGCGAATGTCAGCATGCAGTGACGCAATCGGATGGCGGCAGAAATCAGATTTGATGACACCGCCCTCAACCATAGCCGCCTTACAAGACTGCCAGCTACATTGACGGTTCTCATGATTGATCGCCATTGCAACGCGCCCATAAGCGGCTGTCGCTTCGTCAATACGGCCCGCATGAAAATGCGTAAGGACCGGCTTGATTTGGTCGACGATCATCCCTGATGTCATCGTCCCAGTTGCACCTGCATCCAAATCCGCAAGCAACGTGATCGCCTCTTCACCGTCAAAGGGTGCCTCAATCGCATCACCGCCCAACGCAATGAGATCGCGCAACTTATTAGCCGCGCGCGGGCATTCGATTTTAAACAGTTTCACCATCTCCAGCTCAGTGGCCATTTTGACCAAGAGCGGCACTGGCAGATCAACACCGGAAAGCGGTGCATCTTGCACCATAATCGGAATGCCCACTTCGCTTACAGCAGCAAACTGTTCATAGGTCTGCTGCGCATTCCCCTTGAGTAACGCTCCGTGATAGGGCGGCATCATCATGACGATGTCCGCGCCGAGGCTCTTCGCAAAACAGGCGCGCTCAAACACGATTTGAGTTGCAAAGTGACTGATCGTGACAATCACCGGCACACGGCCTGCAATGTGGTCAATGGAGAGCTTAGTCAGCACCTCGCGCTCTGCATCAGAGATCAAGAATTGCTCAGAAAAGTTCGCCAAAATACAGATGCCATCAGCGCCTTGATCGATCAGGCAATCAAGCACACGTTTCATGCCTTCTAGATCAAGCGTGCCATTAGGATTGAATGGTGTCGGAGCAACGGGCCAAATGCCGTTATATGCAGGGTTCATGCTGATTTACTCCACGATATCAAAGTTGTGCAGATGCTTATCGGAGATCGTAATGCCAAGACCAGGCGTGTTGTCATCAAGATCGATGTAGCCGTCCACCGCATCAGGGTCGCCTTCAAAGATGTAATAGAACAACTCATTGCCCACTTCGATATCATGCACAGGGAAGTACTCTGCAATCGGGCAATTCACGTTCGCCATGGTCAGGTGATAATTATGCATCTGGCCGGCATGGGGGATAACTGGGATCTGATAAGCTTCGGCGATTGCGTTGATTTTCTGCGCAGCCGTGATGCCGCCAACACGGTTTGTATCGTACTGCAAAACGCTGACAGCCTTTTTCTCCAAAAGCTGCTGACATCCCATGATCGAGAACTCATGCTCACCGCCAGAGATCGGGATAATCCCCATCGCATTCAGCTCTGCATAGCCATTGACGTCATCTGCAATTACCGGCTCCTCAAGCCAACGCGGCTCATACTTTGCCAGCTTCGGCAACATGCGCTTGGCGTAATCAAGGTTCCACCCCATGTAGCATTCGAGCATCAAGTCCACATCGTAGCCCAAGACTTCGCGCAGCGCCTCAACGCGTTTGAGGTTCTCGCGCATACCTTTCATGCCGTCTTTAGGGCCAAAACCAAAACGGGTCTTAAAACCTTGATAGCCGTGCTTCATAGCTTCTTCGGCTTCAGCTTGCATGCTTTCAACAGAACCCGCGTAAAGCTTAGAATAATACGTGGGGATCTTTTCTTTGGTGCGCCCACCAAGCAACTTAAACACGGGCTTGTTGGTCAGCTTGCCCATCAAGTCCCAGATCGCCAAATCAATCGCTGAGATCGCGGTCATACCGATACCTTTGCGGCCCCAAGCGTGTGAGCGGCGGTACATTTTGTCCCAAATATACGCGTAGTCAAACGGATCTTCGCCAATCACCATCGGCGCATACCAATCATCGATCGCCTTCTTCACAACCGTCGGCGCAAGGGCTGCATTGCCGATGCCAATTGTGCCGTCATCGGTCTCGACTTCTACAGTCAACCATTGATGGAAGCGGAAGGATGCCATCGCATCGCCTTTGTCCCAGAGTGCGTCTGACGCATTGGTACAGAAATTGCCTTCTGGAGGCACAGTCGGCCCTTTCCAATTCCAAACACGGGTGCGGATTGATTTAATTTTAGTCATAAGTAAATCCTTCAATGCCGACGCAAAGCGTGGCGTTATTTTCTATGCGTCGCGGGATGCGCGATGTGTGCGGGCCATGCGTACAAGCAATGCAAACGCTTGCTGCGTTGCGCCAACATTGGCTTTTTTCTGGCCAGCGATATCGAAAGCCGTTCCATGTGCAGGGGTGGCAACGGGGATGGGCAAGCCGCCTGCCACAGTGACACCACGCTCAAAACCCATCAACTTAATCGCAATTTGACCTTGATCGTGATACATGGTCACAACCGCATCCACTTCACCGCGTTTGGCTTTGAGAAACACTGTGTCAGAAGGCCATGGACCCGTGACATTTATTTGTTTTTCTTGGATTTTTTTGATCGCAGGCTCTAAGATATCGATCTCTTCACGGCCAAATTTTCCGTTGTCACCCGCATGTGGATTGAGAGCCGCAACCGCGATAGACGGGCGTTCATTACCCGCACGGCGCAGGGTATCATTGGCAAGATTAACAGCGCGCGTTACGCCTTCTTGGCTGATGTTTTCAGCCACGTCTTTAATGCCGATGTGGCTGGTCACGCGGGTTGTCATCAACTCATCAAGCACATTGATCTCTGAGTGATACCCGTCAAACCCCAAGTAGCGAGCCATGTACTTATGTTCATCTTCCGCGTTCAGTCCGGCAGATGTCATGGCAGCTTTGTTGAAAGGCGCGAAGAGCACCCCATCCACGAAACCAGCTTGCGCCAAATCCAAAGCCTTATCCAGACAGCGCAATGAGGTGGTGCCGCCTGCGACGGTCACTTCGGATATCTTCACGTCGTCTCGCTTGATGGTCTCCATCTCAAGGTGAGACACGCCAGATTGATCTGCGATGTCCGCTTCCTCAACTGCATTCAATACGACGGGTAAATCCGCTTGCTCAGCGCCCTGCTGCCATAGGTGGCTGTCTCCAACCAAAACGATGTCAGCCGCTTCAATCGTACCTTCTTCGTTGAGCAGCCTCGCGATCAACTCTGGGCCAATCCCTGATGGATCTCCTGGCACAATTGCAATACGTGGCTTGCTCATGACAACCCCTTCCAATGTTTTGAATAGCCGTCTGGTAGGATCACCATGACGTCTGGCTCGATGCCTGTTTCGAAAGTCTGAACGACTTCAAATGTGTCTAAGTTGAATCGCTGCACCTGTTGGCAATCGATAGCGATATAGGCAAAGTCGGCCTCATCATCGATGCACAGAGCCAGCGGGTTCGCTGGCGTTTTTTGCTCATGGAGCATCTCACCCGTGGCCTCATCAAACACCGCGAATGAACCGCCAAAATGGTTCATCGTGAGCAAGCGATTACGCTTCTCATCATAATAAATGCGGCACGGATCGTCAGGCGTTGGGAAACTTCGTTTGACCTCAAGAGTGTTCGTATCAATCACGGCTGCCGTATTGGAAATACGTTGCGACGTGTACAAAAGCCCTGCATTTTCTCGCAGGCAACGCCCCTCTGGCTTTTCTCCAGTTTTAATGGAAACAGGTGCAAAAGACGCATCACGCGGCTTGAACATCGTCACGTCGCCTGAGGTTAAATTCATCGAGTAAGCTGTATCGCCGTCCCCACTGAGCGCAAACAAATGGGACTTGACCCCACCCGTAGGCGTAATGTGGTCCCATCCCAGATCGGCCCCAGTTTCAAAGGCCCGCGGGCTGTCTTTTACGAGCAAATGCGCTGTCCATTCTGAAAGAACGTAAAGACGGCCCAGATCGTCGAGCTCAATCCCATGCGGGCGGGCATGCTTGCCCAAATCATAGGTGTGCGCGATCGCTTGCTTTTCAATATCTACAACGATGACGGAACGCCCATCAGTGCCATCAATACCAGAGTTCTGCACGCCGTAATGGCCGACGTAGGCGTATTTAAAATCGTCATCTACGACAAACTCATGTGGATAATCGGGTAAAGAAAGCCGTCCCTGCAGAGCACCCGTCTCAATATCATACCAGCTCACACAGTGGCTGCATTTCTCAATTAGCATCATAGACTGCGTCATGCGAATCTCCTTCAAGCACAAATTGTGACCGGTAACATATCTACCGAGCAACTTCGAATTGATCAATGAAAACCAACCCTAGGGGGGTGTAAAACTGGGCGGTGCAAACACCGCCCAATATCGTCACCGTTCCAAAGCGCCCACACCAGAGAAGCGGAAGGCTTCTGTTTCAAGGGCATTCAACTCATCCGCGCTCATTTGGTCATGCGCGACAGTGATACGGCCTAAGAAGACAAACGGCACCTCATCTGAGCGTCCTTCCAGATCAGCCTTGATAGCTTCAGCGGTTGCAGCGCCAACGTCATCACCCATGCGCATTGGCGTTGCATCGAGCTCACCGCGGCGGATCGCGTCAAGTTCGAGACCTGTGCCACCCCAACCGGTTGAGAATACCTCTTGCGCCTTATCCACCGAAACTTGCGCTTCTACGCTACCCATCGCCATGGCCGTATTGGCATTGTGGATGACAGTTGCTTCTGAGTAGGCTTGCAAAATCAAAGACGTGCCTTCGAAACCGCCTTCACGTTGATACTCACCATAATGCTCATACACCGTGTTCCAGTTGCCCTTTTCCTCCACGCACGCTTTGAAATCACCAGAACGCTGATCGTCAGTGATCCCCGGAATACCGCGGTTCATCGCCATGGTGACGTCATTGCCCAAACGGTCGAGCATATAGTCACACATGGTCAGCGCACCTGCAGCCGACGAGAAATCGAACCATGCCGCGGGTTGACTGTCCAAGTCTTTGAGAGGTGTGTGGAACGCCCAAACATAAGTTGAAAAACCATCCGTGGCAGCCATCTTATCAATGTTGTCAGCTTGAATTTGGAGCTCAGACGGGCCGAAAATGACGTAGTCATAGAGATCTGCATCTTGCACAACTTGATTGGCATAGGTCGACTGAAGGGAGTGCTCTACTTGGCGGCTTGCAAACTCGGTGGTTTCATATTTGATGCCAAGCTGATCTAGACGTTTGGTCATCGCGAGGTAATTGCGGGCCCAAAAGTCAGATGTGTCAGCCGATGGGTAAACCATGGCGATTTGGATTGGATCATCAAGCGTGCCTGCGTAAGGCACGGCCTCTGCGCCAACAACAGCTTGCATTGCTTCGAGTTTGCCTTCCACGTTTACTTCACCCGGAACCCAATACTCGCGGTCCTCGATGCCTGGTAGCTCAACCAATGGCAGTGCTTCATGCCCATCGGCATGTGCCATAGCAGCCAAGCCACAGATTGCACTTGTTGTCAGTAGATGTTTGCAGAAATGTTTCACGGTAAGTCCTCCCTTTCGTGAAATGTGGGGCCTTGCGGGTGCGTGAGGCCTCCTACCTCCCTGCGCACCCATTTTTGTGGCGGCCTAAGCCGCTTCGGTTGCCAGCCCAGCCCCAAGAACAAGCAACAGAATGAGTGCCCCGATAATGAATGCAGAAAGTCGGATCAGTTTTTGCGCCTCTTTGCTACGCAGTTTGACCATAAGCCCCTGCGTTCCATCGCGATCTTTACGTTGCATCCAAGCGTAAAGTGCAACCGAGCTGACGATGACGACACCAGAGGCAACGGATTGCCAGAAGAACTCGATGCGCAAAGTCACCAGCGCGTTGATCATCATCGACAAGAGCAGCACGCCAGACAGTGAGCCAACGATGGATGCACGGCCGCCAAACAAGGACGTTCCGCCGACCACAACTGCCGCTATGACATGCAAGTTGAAGTATGGCGCTGATGTCGCTTGGATCGCATTGAGCTTACCAGTGAGCATCACGCCAGCCAAAGCAGCACAAGCTCCCATCAGAACATAAGCGTAGATCTTGTGGCGATCGACGGCGACTCCCGTCATCTCAGACGCCTCTGGACTTGACCCAATCGAAATCGTGTAACGGCCAAAATGCGTTTGCGTCAAAGCCCAATATCCAAGCCCCATGGTAAAAAGACCAATGACCACTGGAATGGGAATAAATCCGGGAATTGTGCCACGCCCAATGTCAGTCACCAAGTCAGGGAAACGCGCGAGGACAAGGCCCTTAGCAATCACCAACGCAAGTCCACGATACACGAGATCCATCGCCAGTGTCCCAATCAGATCTGGCACTTTGAGACGGGTGATGACCAAGCCGTTTATCAGCCCCATGAGTGCCCCAAGGGTAATTGCAATAGGCACAGCAATCCAAGCAGGGAAATCATATTGCTTAATCAAAAACGCCATCAAAATACCTGAGAGTGCTGCAATCGAGCCAATGGATAGGTCGATGCCTCGCTGAGTGATGACAAATGTCATCGCCATCGCCATTGGCATGTAGAGTGCCGCATCGAGCAAGATTAGCGTTAAATTGGACGTACGGAAATAACGTGTAGGTTCCGTAACTCCCATGAACAACAAGATGGCCAAGATCATCACCATCGGTCCAATGATGGAAATATACGGCTCAATACGGGCCATGATCGTTTTGTCATTTGCAGTCATATCAGACATATTTTTGCTCCTCTATGCTGCTGCATCTTGGGCGCCAACAATCATGCCGAGCACCTCTTGCACTGAACTCTCAGCCGTTTTCACAACGCCGACACCACGCCCTCGACGCTGCACATGAACACGGTCCGCAACTTCGAACACATCGTCGAGCGAGTGGCTGATTAAGATCACGGCGAGCCCTTGTGTGCGCAGTGTCTTGATCAATTTCAATGTGCGAGCGGTTTCCTGGGGTCCCAATGCAGCCGTTGGCTCATCCATCACCAACACCCGAAGGTCCGCATGATAGACGGCGCGCGCGATAGCGATCGCTTGGCGTTGGCCTCCAGACAAGCTGTCCGTCGGTACATCCATCGAACGCAAGCGCACACCAAGACGCTCATCCAATACGCGTGTCGCTTCCGATTTCATCAGCTTGTTGTCCAGAACGCGAATACCCAACATGTTCCGTGTGAGTTCGCTCCCCAGAAACATATTCGCCGCCGGTGTCAGGTGATCGGCCAAAGCCAAGGTTTGGTAAACCGCATCAATGCCCTCAGCGATCGCATCCGAGTGGCTGCCCATTTCTAGGCGTGCGCCATTCAGCAGGATTTCGCCCTCAGTGGATTGATACACCCCCGTAAGAACTTTGATCAGTGTCGATTTCCCCGCACCGTTGTCACCAACAATTGCAAGTACTTCACCGGCATAGGCCGTTAAATCCACGCCTCCAAGCGCTGTCACACCGCCAAATTTCTTCACGATACCGCGCATCTGTACGAGTGGTTGGTCCGTCATATTCTCTCCCCTGTTTTGGACAAAGCTCCGCCATGCGTGCGAAAACGCCCGACCAAAACTGTGTCTTAAAACTTATTTTATCTGTGCGAATTATTGATACCGACCAGCCATTTGAGACAGGCCGGTTCGTGGACCTTACTTGTCCCAGATGCTCGCGTAGGTTTCACGGTAAGGTGAGTCCGGATCGAATTGATTGCTCTCGCCCAATTTCTCCAAACCTTCCTGTGTCACCAAAGCGGGTGTCGTGACGTATCCAGAACAAGCCTCACCTTGAATCGCGCGGTTCAATTCATCGATCAATTGCCACCCTTGAAGGTTCAACGGTTCAGCCACGGTCACAGCTTGATAACTATCGCTGCGAATACGTTGGAAAGCTGCCTCAGATCCGTCACCGGCAGAACCCGCTTGTGGTCCCTTGTCGCTTTTGATGCCAACAGAGGCCAATGCCGGTCCCATGAAGTCAAAGTACAAGTCGTTGATCGCCAAGGCGTGTGTCCATTCACTGCCGTATTTTTGCAACAAGCTCGTTGTAAGTGGACCCATGCGTGCAGAGGTGTCTGCAATCGGGGTATCCACATATTCGAGTACGGTACCGCCCATGGCCTCAATGGTTTCTTTGATACGGTCAGCTTTATCAATCGCGATCTGATACGTTGAGTCGGTGAAAATGACAGCTCCTACCTTGTCGGCTCCATCTTCTATCGCCCATTTCGCCGCCACTTCCGATACAGCCATTGCATCTGTGGAAACGTTCACAAAAATACCGCCCGGTGCATCACAACCGATATGTGGACCGGAGTGCCAAGACACCATTGGGATGTTCGCATTTACGACACCTTCAAGGGCTGCCTGTTGCTCGACTGCATCAAATCCATTGATGATGACACCATCAGCTTTCAAAGCGACAGCTTGGCCAATGGCGGCAGTACGACCTTGGATCGAACCGGCCCCATCGAGCACCCGGATCTCCCAACCGATTGCAGCAGCCGCTTCCTCAATGCCTTTCGTTACCCCAAGGATACCGCCGTTTTTCAGATCGCCAGCTACGACCACAACAGACTTGCTATCGGCCCCAGCTGGCCCAGTGGACGGGCCATCAAAAGCGACCTCAGCCGAACTTGGCTGCGCAAGTCCTATCGTCAAGGCGGCGGTTGAAACCGCCATCACATTCCTCTTAAACATCATATTCTCCTCCCATATGATCAGTTACTTTTTCGCGCCTTTACGGCGCTGAGCGTACCCTGCAATGCCGATCGCGATCAGCAAGGTTACGCCGTTGAACATCGGTTCAACCCAAAAGGATCCTCCGAATTGCTGAATGCCTGAGATGCCCACCGCAAGGATCGCGACCCCTACAATTGTGCCCCAAACATTTACCCGGCCAGGCTTGATCGTGGTGGACCCCAAGAAAGCTCCCACAAGCGCAGGCAATAGAAACTCAAGTCCCACAGACGCCTGACCAATGCGCAGTTTTGATGCGAGTAAAACGCCAGCAAATGCTGTTAAAAAACCGGATGTCATGAACGCGCCTACGACAAATTTATGCGTTGGAATGCCGTTCAATTGCGCGGCGCGCTGATTGGCACCGATCGCGTATAAGTATCGGCCGATTGGCGTGTATTCGAAGACAATCCACATCGTCAGCGTAATCGCGAGCACATAGAACCCGGTGATCGGCAAGCCCAAAACGAATGTCCCGTTCAAGGACAAGAAATTGTCCGGCAGTGTGCCCACCATCTGGCGTCCACCCGTGTGCCACAACGCCAACGCGTAGAGGACAGTGCCCGTGCCAAGTGTCGCGATGAAGGAGTCAATGCGTGCGACTTCAACCAACCAGCCGTTTAAGAACCCCGAAAGCAAGCCAAGGAGCAAAACAATAACAACGGCAACAGGCCACGGCAGATCGTAAATTGTCTGCAGTGAAATTGCGAGAATATGCCAGAGCACAATCCCATATCCTACGGTCAAATCGATCCGTCCCGCAGCCATTGGGATCATCGCACCGAGAGAAAGAAGCGCAATGATAGCCTTATCCGAAATAAGTGCGCGCAGGTTGAGCATCGTAGGGAAGGTATTAGGCAACAAGATCGAAAACAGGACAATCAAGAGCGCCGTGAGTATGACCAAACCATACACAGGCAAGTACCTGAGCATGCGCGTCTTGAAAGATGCGTTTTTCAATTCGGCTTTGGTTGGTTCAAGTGCGTTAGATTCTAAAGATTGCATATTTATTGTCCTTGCTGCGCGACTGCATTGCCGGCCGACGCTGCCTGAATTAGATTTTCTGTGGTGAGCTCTGCACCGGTGAGTTGCCCTGCGATTTCACCCTGACTGAAAACGATGGCACGGTGACAAATCGCGGCCACCTCTTCAAAGTCTGTCGACACAATGATAATGCCAACGCCCTCTTCCATCGCACGATTGAGCAACGCATAGATTTCAGCCTTTGCGCCCACATCGACACCCGCAGTTGGATCTTCACAAATCAACAATTTGCGTTTGGTCTCAAGCCAGCGCCCCATCACTACTTTTTGCTGGTTTCCCCCAGATAAGGACTCGATGGCCATGCTCTGATCATTAGGAGAGAGAGCCACATCTTCTCCAATTTTCTCCGCCAAGGCTATTTCAGCGCGAGGGCTGAGAAACGAGAACAACGAGCGTCCCACAGCGTCTGGGTTCAAGAACGTGTTCTCGCGCAATGTTAAAGGCATCGCCACGGATTCTTCTGTGCGATCACGAGCCACAAGACCAACTCCAGATTGGAGCGCCGTGATTGTGGACGTCAGATCCGGCTGCTTATCGAGCAGTGTCACTTCACCCTTGAAGGGCTCCGCGCCAAACAGAGCGCGCGATACACTTTCGTGCCCTGCGCCGCGCAGGCCAACAAGGCCCAAAATTTCGTTGCCATGCAATTCAAAGTCAACCGGCCCCGCTGTCTCAACATGCATGCCCTCGACCTTCAAAATCGGTTCACCAAGCTCGCGGTTCACTTTCATGATTTGCCGCGTTTTACGCCCAACGATCATGTACACCAACTCTTCAGGTGTTGTGTGTTCGATGCTGCGCAATCCAACCATTTCACCATCACGCAAAACAGCAACGCGATCCGCAATTTGAAAAATTTCATCCAAACGGTGCGACACATAGATCATGCCAACACCCTGCTCTTTCAAAGGCCGCAGCGCCTTAAACAAGCTCTCAACCTCATCGGCCGGTAAAGAAGCAGTCGGCTCATCAAGCACCAAAAAGTCGCAATCCACAGCCAGAGCGCGCGCAATCGCCACAAGAGATTTCTCCGTCCGCGACAGATCTTGCACACGCGTTGTAGGATCAAAATCACAACCAACCTTTGCAAGAGCCTTGGCCGCAAAATCATTCACCTCACGCCAGTTGATCAAGCCGGACTGGCGAGAATACCCTAAGGCAAGCGCTATGTTCTCAGCGACAGTCATCCATTCTATCATGCCCAAATCTTGGTGAATGAAAGCAACGGATTGACGCTCACCAAAGTCTCCGGGTCGATGTTCATATGGAGTTCCGGCGATCATCACACGCCCCTCATCAGCCTTGTGAATACCGCCTAGAATTTTGATCAGCGTTGATTTCCCGGCCCCATTTTCCCCCAACAGAGCAACGATTTCGCCACGCTCAATATTGAGTGAAACATCTCGAAGCGCATAGGTGCCCCCGAAATGCTTTTTGATGCCATCAAAAAACAAATTATTATTGGTTGCGCCAGGCACACCATCCTCCCTCAGTTTTGCCCCTTAAAAGCAGGGACCACTACGCCAAAGGAAACTCGATGCTCCTCAACATACTATTGAGTTACCCGTAACGTTACGCTAGCATTTGCTCAGAATAGAAATAAGTCAATAAAAAATGTTACCCGTAACATAAATCCACAAAACACAACTAACACTATGAAAAAAAACAAAATTAGCCTCGCTGAGGTAGCCCGGGCTGCTGGTGTGTCCAAGATGACAGCCAGCCGCGTTCTGCGCGATGAAGGTGGGTTTTCCGAAAAAACGCGTAACAAAGTGATGGCTGAAGTAGACCGCCTTGGCTATCTACCGAATCGTTTGGCCACCGTTTTCGCCGGAGACAAGAAATCTACTTTTGTTGGTGTGAGCATTCCTGAGCTGGGCAATGAAATCTTCGCTCAGCTCCTTGATGGCATAGATCGCAAACTTGGTGCATTTGGTCACCAAACTGTACTTGGAATGAGTGAACACGCCTTGGACAAAGAAGAAGCGTGGATTGAAACAGTGCTGTCCTGGCAACCTGCCGGCCTCATCATCACCGGACGTTCCCATAGCCCTCGCGCCATTCAACTTCTCAAAGCAGGTGGCGTGCCGGTTGTGGAGATCTGGGACTTCAATTCTAGCCCTCTCGACATGTGTGTAGGGCTCAACCACTTCGACAGTGGATACAGTATGGGGCGGTATTTAGGTGGACTTGGATATCGAAAATTTGGCTATGTTGGGACAGCACACGATATAGCGAATGCCGCCAGCTCTCGATTGGCAGGATATATCAAGGCTGCACAAGATGCAGGAGCGACGGTCGAAAAGCAATTGCTCTTGAAAGATGTACCAGGCTTCTACACTGGTTTTTATGGCACCGAACAGCTCCTTGCAGCCCATAGAGATTTAGAAGTCGTTTTCTATCAGAATGACAACATGGCCATTGGTGGATACGAATATTGCCGACGCAAAGGACTAGAAATTCCACGTGACATCGGCATTGCGGGCTGGGGCGATTTACCCATCGCTTCAATCCAACCTTACCGCCTAACATCTATTGCCGTTCCACATCTGCGCATCGGGCAATACGCCGCGGAAATGCTTCTGGCTCAGGTCAATCAACAGCCTGCAAAACGAACACGAGATGTCGGCTTCAAACTTATACCCGGTGCGACCGTACGCCTCTATGGAGATAATGTTTGACGCCAAATGCGATGGAAACGTACAATCTGCCGAACGGGTGTTATGAAAAACAACTTTTGATTGAATTTCGACAAACCACTCAAAGTTCATGAATGCCTAGCTTTTTCAACCTTCTAGCCAATCCCCACCTATCAAAATACCAACTAACGCCTCGAGGAATTTCAATCGGACAAACACCCTTTGCTTCCAATTGGCTGCTCAATGGCCCAGGAACTCGGCGGTAGCGATTTGCCAATTCCCCGAGCGTGACAAACTGCTTGCGAAAATTTTTAAGGCTCTCGACGCAAACCGCATTCAAGAACTGTCCCGATTTTGGGTTAACCGCTCGGCGGAACGCAAAGGCAGCAAAGGCTTTTCTCAACAAGGCGATCGAGCGGGTCAGGCTCCATTGTCCAGTGACAATCGTCACGAACAAAGCTCCAACCTATCGCCGTGTCATCCGCGGCATGAACCATCGATACGATCCGCATGACACAGAGACGGGAACAGGTGTTCGTTGAGGCATTCCTCGCGTATCCTTCCATTGAATCTTTCAACCAGACCGTTCTGCATTGGTTTGCCCGGCGCAATGTAATGCCAGCCGACCTTGCGATCTTCTTGCCATTTGAGGATCGCGTTACTGGTCAGTTCGGTACCGTTGGAGTACTTTTACCGCGAGATGCGGCGTAAATACTCGATTTTGGTGGACGCTAACGGTCCGATTGGCGGTCAATGGAACTATGATGCCGAGAACAGGAAATCGCCAGCGCATGGTTTGAATGTCCCAGAGACATACCGGACTGGCCCAGGTGAGATCACACAAGATGTCATGGCGCTTGTCGAAACGCACTTTCCCGACCATTTCGGTGATCTGTCCCCCTTTCATTTTGCGGTAACCCGCGATCAAGCACTAGCTGCGTTTGATGAGTTTATCTCCCGACGTTTGCGCATGTTCGGTGACTACCAAGACGCAATGATCCAAGGCGAACCTTGGATGTTTCACAGCCATATCGCGCTTTACCTGAACTGCGGTCTGATAAACCCGCTGGAGTGCATTGAACGTGCTGAAGTTGCCTATCACCGTGGGGCAGCCCCGCTGAATGCGGTCGAAGGTTTTATTCGTCAGATCCTTGGTTGGCGTGAATACGTTCGCGGGATCTATTGGCTGAAAATGCCGGACTACAAGGCCACGAATTTCCTTGGCGCAGACCCCGCGCTTCCAGAGTTCTATTGGACCGGCGACACGCAAATGAACTGCATGCGCCAGTGCATCACGGAGACAAAACAGAATGCGTATGCACATCATATTCAACGGCTCATGGTGCTGGGGAATTTCGCGCTCTTGGCGGGTTTAGACCCCGATGAAGTCAACGAGTGGTATCTGTTGGTATATGCGGACGCAAATGAGTGGGTTGAATTGCCAAATGTCTCGGGAATGATCCTGTTTGCCGATGGTGGGCTGCTTGCCTCGAAACCGTATGCAGCCAGCGGCAGCTACATCAACAAAATGTCCAATTATTGCGGATCGTGCAAATACAAGCCATCGGTCAAAAATGGGCCCACGGCTTGCCCTTTCAATTATCTTTATTGGGATTTCTTGGCGCGCAATAACGGCAAGCTGCGGGGCAATCCGCGCATAGGTTTCATATATAAAACCCTAGACAAAATGAACGATGCAAAACGCCAAGCGATACAAGATGACACGCGGCAGTTCTTTAATGCGATGCTAGCAAATGAAAAAGTCTGATCTCCCGCAGAAAACTTGCATGACCTGCGGGAGACCCTTCGTATGGCGTAAAAAGTGGGCCAAGGTTTGGGACGAAGTCAAGTATTGCTCTGAGCGATGCCGCCGCGCACGGGGTTCAACCCATGCTCAAACCATCAAGGATGGATCGATATGACTATCAGTAAAGATCTGTTTGCCGATCCCTCTAACCATACAGAGACCATTGCGTTTGAATCAACCAGACGAGCCGGTCGGCTCCGGTGATTGTAGCCGCTGCTAACTTGCCATGCTAGCCGCCCCTTATGCTTGTTCTGCAACCATTCGCCTTCATCAAATGTCTTCAGACCCGTACTATCCACAACTAATTCGATTGGGCCGGCCCTTTGGGCTTTAAATTTTTCTGGCATGCTGAGCCCCGCACCTCTCCGCGAGAGGGTCGAGAAATCCGGAACGGGAACATCCAGCCCT
>CANMPD010000020.1 GCA_947499635.1 uncultured Paracoccaceae bacterium
CGGGCGAGGCGATTCGAACGCCCGACCCTAACCTTGGCAAGGTTATGCTCTACCCCTGAGCTACGCCCGCGCTACCAATTCGGTGTGGGCGTATCTAGGCAATCACCAACAGACCTGCAAGTGGAAAATGTAGTGAATGGTAAAAAATAAGAAAATTGCGGGACAAGTGATGTGTGACACACGTTGATCCCCAACCTGAGTTGATCTGGAGGTGGCGTCGTGAAGTGGTTGTGGCTTGAGTTGTACCTATGTGGCAAAAACTGCGAATGACACATCTTGATAAAACAAGCTCCGGATATTCCGAAGCTTGTTTTGTTTGTTATTCTAGTTCGATCAGCAGATCTTTTGCGTCAATTTGGCCACCTGCATTAACATGGATAGCTTTGACGACAGACGAGCGCTCTGCATGGATGCCAGTTTCCATTTTCATAGCTTCAATCGTTAGCAGCATGTCGCCTTTGTTAACCTTTTGGCCAACGCTCACTGCGATGCTGGTGACGACCCCTGGCATTGGTGCGCCAATTTGATTGGGGTTGCCAGCCTCTGCCTTTGGATTGGTCTTGCTGGCGGCAGCGGATTTTCGGTTGGGCACACGGATAACTCTGGGGTGGCCGTTGAGTTCAAAGAACACTTTGACCTCTCCCGCATCATCGGTTTCTCCCACGGCTTGCAAACGAATTTCCAATGTCTTTCCTGGATCGATCTCGGCCGAAATTTGTTCGCCGGGTTCCATGCCGTAAAAGAACGTGTTGGTGGGCAAGGCACGCACGGGGCCATAAATACGATGGCGGCCCATATAGTCTAAGAAGACTTTGGGGTACATCAGGTATCCATTTAGATCCTCGTCATCGACGTTGAATCCGTCAAGCTCTTGGCTGAGTTCCTGGCGTGTTGCTTCCATATCGACAGGTTCAAGATGGGCGCCGGGGCGCGTGGTGCTCGGCGTCTCAGTTTTGAGAACTTTGGACACAATATTATGAGGGAAGCCCCCCGGAGGTTGACCGAGGTTGCCGCGCATCATGTCTACGACCGAGTCGGGAAAGGCTAGCTCGGTGTCGGCGCTTTCTACATCTTGCCGAGACAGGTTTTGGCTCACCATCATCAAGGCCATATCGCCAACAACTTTAGAGGAGGGCGTGACTTTGACAATATCACCAAACATTTGGTTGACGTCAGCATAGGTCTGGGCAACTTCGTTCCAGCGGTCTTCTAGTCCTAAGCTGCGCGCTTGGGCTTTGAGGTTGGTGAACTGGCCGCCCGGCATTTCATGCAGATAAACCTCTGATGCAGGCGCTGCCAAACCACTTTCAAAGGCCAAGTATTGACCGCGCACTTGTTCCCAATATGTGCTGATCTCGCGGACGTTTTCGATGTCCATTCCTGTGTCGCGGTCAGTATTGCGCAGGGCCTCGATGATCGAGCCAAGGCAGGGTTGGGATGTTCCGCCAGAAAATGCATCCATTGCCGCATCAACCGCATCAACACCCGCATCTGCCGCTGCAAGAATAGTCGCGCCCGCAATGCCTGAGGTGTCGTGTGTGTGGAAATGGATCGGCAGGCCGACCTCTTCCTTGAGTGTTTTGATCAAAACCCGTGCCGAGGCAGGCTTGAGCAGACCTGCCATGTCTTTCAGGCCGAGAACATGTGCGCCTGCTGCCTCAAGTTCTTTGGCCATTCCGACATAATATTTGATATCATATTTGGCACGATTTGGGTCGAGGATATCGCCAGTGTAACAAATAGTGCCTTCGCAGATTTTGCCACTATCTATAACAGCATCCATAGCAACACGCATGTTTTCCACCCAGTTTAAACTGTCGAAAACACGGAAAACATCGATGCCTTTGGCGGCCTCAGATACAAAGCTTTGTACGACATTGTCTGGATAGTTTGTATAACCTACACCGTTTGAGGCCCGCAGCAACATTTGCGTCATCAGATTTGGCATAGCTTCGCGTAAATCACGCAGACGTTGCCATGGGCATTCCTGCAAAAAACGATAAGCCACGTCAAAGGTCGCGCCACCCCAACATTCAACCGAGAACAATTGGTTTAGATTTTGTGCATAAGCCGGAGCAACCTTGATCATGTCGATCGAACGCATACGTGTCGCCAACAACGATTGGTGGCCATCTCGCATCGTGGTGTCGGTTAGCAACAATTGGCGTTGCGCTTTCATCCAATCTGCGACAGCTTGAGCGCCTTTTTGCTCCAGTAAGTTGCGTGTGCCATAGGGAACGTTTTCAAGCACCGCCTTTGGGGGGCGAGGAGGCTTTAGATCAGCGGCAGGACGTGCGCGGCCTTCGGTTTCGGGGTGACCATTGACTGTGATGTCAGCGATATATGTCAGCACTTTGGTGCCACGGTCGCGTCGTTTTTTAAAGTCGAACAGGTCGGGTGTCTGATCGATGAATGTGGTGGTGTACTCATTCGACAAGAATGTTGGGTGTTTGAGCAGGTTTTCAACAAAGGCGATGTTGGTGCTTACACCACGAACTCGAAACTCGCGCAGTGCGCGATCCATGCGCGCAATTGCATTTTCTGGCGTTGGGGCCCAGGCTGTTACTTTGGTTAATAGGCTGTCATAGTATCGGGTGATGACACCGCCAGCATAAGCGGTGCCGCCATCCAGACGAATGCCCATCCCAGTTGCAGAACGATAGGCTGTGATGCGGCCGTAATCGGGAATAAAGTTGTTGCGTGGATCCTCAGTGGTCACACGCGTTTGAAGGGCATGGCCATTGAGGCGGATCTCGCTTTGTGACGTCTTACCTGTAGCCTCTGCGAGGGTTTTGCCTTCGGCAATCAGAATTTGGGCCTGAACAATGTCGATGCCCGTGACCTCTTCGGTAACAGTATGTTCGACCTGCACACGCGGGTTGACCTCAATAAAGTAAAATTTTCCTGTGTTCATATCCATCAGGAACTCAACTGTGCCGGCGCATTCGTAATTCACATGGGCGCAAATTTTGCGGCCAAGATCACACAGCTCTGTCCGTTGTTCATCGGATAAATAGGGGGCAGGGGCGCGTTCAACGACTTTTTGGTTCCGTCGTTGTACTGAGCAGTCGCGTTCCCATAAATGATAAATTTCACCGTGTTTATCACCCAGAATTTGAACCTCAACGTGGCGAGCGCGGGTGATCATCTTTTCCAGATAACCTTCGCCGTTGCCAAATGCAGCTTCGGCCTCGCGGCGGCCTTCGAGGACTTTTTCTTCGAGCTCGTCTTCGCTGTGAATAGGGCGCATGCCACGCCCGCCGCCACCCCAACTGGCTTTGAGCATCAGAGGATAGCCAACTTCTGCGGCTTCTGCTTTGATGGCCGCCATATCGTTGCCCAGAACTTCTGTGGCGGGAATTACAGGGACGTCTGCCTCAATCGCGACGCGCCGCGCCGAAGCTTTGTCGCCTAAGGCGCGCATCGTTTCTGCTTTGGGGCCGATAAAGGTAATGCCATTGCGGGCGCAGGCGTCTACAAAGTCGGGGTTTTCAGAAAGCAGGCCATAACCGGGGTGAATAGCATCTGCGCCACATTCTTTTGCAACCCGAATGATTTCATCAATCGACAAATAGGCTGCAACCGGTCCTAGATCTTCGCCAATGCGATAGGCTTCGTCTGATTTAAACCGATGTAGCCCTAGTTTGTCTTCTTCAGCGTAGACTGCAACCGTGCGTTTACCCATTTCATTGGCTGCGCGCATAATTCGAATGGCAATTTCGCCACGATTGGCGATCAGAATTTTATTAAACTCAGTCATAGACTCCTCCGAGATCTGAGTAATTTAAGAAGCTTCGGATCGCGATATTCATGGTCGTGCATTTCCTATATGGGAACGTTCAGCTTATTCGCGACGTTAGGCATCGCGATATAATATTGTTAACCCTCTGCTTGAGCGGAGCAAGTGAGTATTACTACGTAGCTCAAATCTGCCAGGCGCGCGCAATTAGATGCTTCAGTGATAATTTAACACGGAAAAACTTATTTACAAAAATCTTTTTGCAACTGCAGAAACTGGGTTTTCAGCTTCTGTCGCGTGATTTCGTCGAAGCACTAAAGTGTAGTATTAACCACTCTTTTGGATAATGCTGTCTTTGAGATAAATTTCTGATAAATTTGAATCAATTCGAAAAACACCTCTAAGCCTTGGGTTGAAATAGGGGTGTTTGCCGAAATCAGACTGTCTCTCCTAGGGCCTATTCCAAAGCCTGAAGGCGTGGCGGAAATATATTTTGTAAAGGTATCGGTCTATGCATCGGTTTATCTATACCAGTACCGCTTTAATTGAATTAACTGGCCAAACAGTTGCAAAAATTGCGGATGCGTGTCGCCGTAACAATCATCGTGCGGGTTTAAGCGGAATGCTGATTATTCATCAAGGCCGGTTTTTTCATATCCTTGAGGGTGAGCGAGATCGCATTCAGGCGATATGTGTTCAAATTCAGCAGGACACACGTCATAAGGATTACGAGGTTGTACAGGTCGGTCGCATTCGTGAGCGCGCGTTTCCCGGATTTGTTTGTTATCACGAAACCCCCGACAGTTTGCTGCCGAGTGTTGCGAAATATGTTCAGCCCCTCAATGCGCTCTTGCCGATGAATAGCCCAAATCGCGGACGAGACATTGCGGTAAGGCATTGTGTCAGAGATTTTCTATCTAGTTTTGAAGTGTTGCTAGCTGCCTGATTTATCGATGTGGGGCGGGTGTTTATGCGACTTTATTTCCCTGTGTGTCATCGTCATCTTCGATGTCTGAGGCGTTAAGCACTTCGATGTTCTGCGTCGCGGCATCTTCATCTAATTGTTTCGCCGAGAGCGCGGCATTGTCACAAATATAAACTTGATTTCGGCCACGTGCTTTTGCCTCATAGAGAGCGTCGTCTGCCGAAAGCAGTAGATCCTGGGTCATTCTACCATGCACTGGATACAGCGATACGCCGATCGAAACCGTAATGCGTGGAAGTGTTTTCTCACCATAGCGGACAGCAATTGCTTCCACGTCCTGGCGAATGGCTTCGGCGCGTGTCATCGCATCTTCGTGTGAGCAACTCGGTATGATTAAGGTGAACTCTTCCCCTCCTGGGCGGCAAGCCACCTCATCGCCGTCGACATGGTGTTGTAGAGTTGTTCCTACGGAACGCAGAACCATATCGCCGGCATCGTGCCCATGGTTGTCGTTAAACTTTTTAAAGTGATCAACATCCAGCGCGAGAATGGCGAATGTGGTATTATTCCTCTCGCTCGCGTTGATTGTTTTGCGCATGGTTTCGGTTAGGTGGCGTCTGTTGAAGAGGCCAGTCAGTGGATCGCGAACGGATTGATCTTGCAACTGATCACGCATACGTACGTTTGCAATCGCCATTGAAATTTGTTCTGAACACATCTGAGCTAGTGCACGGTTGGCGTAGAAATTGGTTACGTGATCAGGACAGGATCGCAGATGTAAAAGGCCAACGGTTTCTCCATGTGCTAAGATTGGGAAGCAAAAATAAGGCCGCTTATCTTCAGTGTCTGTATGTTCACATACAAACTCAATATCGCTTTTACCGAATTCATATGTACGTCCTCGACGTAGTCCCCAGCACGATTCGGGATGAATATGATCTTTGTGATGCCCACCGTTCCAGCTCACACATCCATCAACAACATCGCGCGAGTTTGAGTAGACGTATAAGCTGCCTTCAGCATTGGGTAGGATATGGGTCATAAATTTTGCAACCATTGTGAACAGCTCATCCAGAGAGCGGCTTGATTGCAACCATTCATTGAGCTCGCCTAGTAATCGAACCTCTCGGGTTAGACGAAGTTGTTCGTCTAACATGCCTTTTTCCATGTCGGTTTTGAGTTGAAGCGCATTATATTGAGATTTGTTCGCGCGATAGATCAGCATGGATAAACCCATTGTCGCAACAATGCCGAGTGAGCAAATTGCCGCTAACAAGTACCGGATACGGGTAATGAAACGCGCACGTGTTTCGGTGATGTCGGTGTAAAATTCAATGGCCCCGATGACCCGTCCATCTTCTACAATAGGTCGATAAATTTCGACAACTTCATGCAGTCTTGTGTTCGCACTTCCAGAATTTAGCTGTATTCCGTCGATTTCTGAAATTGGAACTTGTTTGGTATAGATGTAATCTTCGGCGTAATTGATCACATCTTGAAAATAAGAATTGCCGTTTGTTGTCCCAATGTCGCTTTTACGGGTCGACCACTGAACTGTTCCGTCAGGAGAAAAAAGCTTAAATCTATAGACGTTTGAGGCTTGAGGAAGAAGCGACAGATACAAAACATCACTGTAAGAAACATACCCATGATCAAATGTTGCAGCCGGATCATCTAAGTGACTCATGACACGGCGTTGCCATAATTCAGCTTGCTTGCTGATATCGGTTTTAAGCATTCGGTCTACAATTGGTGCGGGTGCTTGAAATATAATCCAAGCGGCTGCAGCGATTGTGCCAACAACAAGACCTAAAATAGAGCCCCATTTAAGTTTGTTCCGAAATTTATTTGCCGACTTTTCCACATTAGCACTCCCATAGAGCCGCGATAAACTATCGATGGGAAGGGTGAAGTAACTCCTAATTTATAGAGCTATAATTGTGCCAAACTATATCAATTTGAGTGGAGTTTTGTGGGGTTGTGTGGCAAGAAGTTGAGTGAACATATTGTGAACGTCCTCTTTTCGAGCGGGCTGGCATAGGGTAGGTAACGGTATGAGTAGCTTTGACGAAATGGACGCCTTTGATGGCGCATCCCTCTCAGCGCGCGCAATGGCTGCGCGCCCTATGCCTTATTTGGATGGATTAAACCCCGCCCAACGTGAAGCCGTTGAAACATTAGATGGGCCCGTTTTGATGTTGGCTGGGGCCGGGACGGGGAAAACCAAGGCTTTAACAGCCCGGATTGTACATTTACTCTCGACAGGGCGTGCACGCACCAATGAGATTTTAGCGGTCACTTTCACCAATAAGGCCGCTCGCGAAATGAAAGAGCGGGTCGGGCATATGTTAGGGCAACCTGCTGAAGGAATGCCTTGGCTGGGTACATTTCATTCGATCTGTGTAAAGTTGTTGCGCCGTCATGCAGAATTGGTAGGGCTGAAATCTAATTTCACGATCCTTGATACGGATGACCAAATACGCCTGCTCAAGCAATTAACGCAGGCGAGCGGGATTGATGACAAGCGTTGGCCTGCACGCATGTTGGCGAATATCATTGATGATTGGAAGAACCGCGCCTTAACTCCAGCCCGTGTGCCAACGGCGGATGCTGCAGCGTATAACTATCGCGGGGTTGAATTTTATACCCAGTATCAGGCGCGTCTGAAGGAATTGAATGCAGTCGACTTCGGTGACTTACTTCTGCATATGGTCGTCATTTTCCAGGATAACCCAGATCTCTTAGCGCAGTATCACCGGTGGTTCCGCTATGTCTTGGTAGATGAGTATCAAGATACCAACGTTGCGCAATACCTGTGGCTTCGATTGCTGGCAGGAGGGCATAAAAATATATGCTGTGTTGGCGATGATGATCAGTCCATTTATGGTTGGCGTGGGGCTGAGGTTGGTAATATTTTGCGGTTTGAAAAGGATTTTCCAGGCGCAAAAGTGATACGTCTCGAGCAGAATTATCGCTCAACGGCGCATATTTTGTCTGCAGCATCGGGTGTTATTCGTGGAAACGAAGGGCGTCTGGGCAAGGAGCTTTGGACCGATGCCAGTGGCGGTGAAAAAGTACGGCTCATTGGTCATTGGGATGGCGAGGAAGAAGCGCGCTGGATCGGAGAGGAAATCGAGGCGATGCAGCGCGGCACCCGCGGCTTGCAGCCCATCAGTCTGAATAAGATGGCGATCTTGGTCCGTGCTTCACATCAGATGCGGGCCTTTGAGGACCGGTTTTTGACGATTGGCCTGCCATATCGTGTGATCGGAGGCCCTCGTTTTTATGAACGTTTAGAAATCCGCGATGCAATGGCCTATTTTCGGCAGGTGATTTCCCCAGACGATGATCTGGCTTTTGAGCGGATCGTCAATACGCCGAAGCGGGGGCTTGGAAATAAGGCGCAACAGACTATTCAGACGTTGGCGCGTGCCAACGGTGTCTCTTTGGTCGAGGGTGCTAAAATTGCAGTTCAAGAGGGGCTGATCAAAGGTAAAGGCGGTGCTGCTTTGCGTCGTTTGGTCGAGGATCTGGCGCGCTGGCGTCAAATGCTGCCAAAACCTGTATCCGCGCAACCTTCTGTCGATGATGATGTCATTGATGATGGTACAGCCGAAACTGCGCAGTTTGAGCTGTCAGTATCAGATGTGACACACATGGAACTTGCTGAAGCTATCTTGGACGAGAGCGGTTACACGACCATGTGGCAAAACGACAAAAATCCGGACTCTCCAGGGCGGTTGGAAAACCTCAAAGAGCTGGTTAAGGCGCTCGAGAATTTTGAGAATTTGCAAGGTTTTCTTGAACACGTGAGCCTTGTTATGGACAACGATAAGCAAGACAGCGAAGAAAAAGTGTCGATTATGACGCTGCACGCGGCTAAGGGTTTGGAGTTTCCCGCCGTCTTTCTGCCCGGGTGGGAAGATGGGTTGTTTCCATCTCAACGAAGTATGGATGAAACGGGCCTCAAGGGGCTCGAGGAAGAGCGTCGGCTTGCTTATGTGGGGATAACGCGGGCTGAAGAGATCTGTACGATTTCATTTGCTGGCAATCGCCGTGTTTTTGGTCAATGGCAATCACAGCTCCCGTCACGCTTTATTGATGAATTGCCCGAAGAGGATGTGGAGGTTCTGACACCGCCAGGTCTTTATGGTGGCGGCTATGGTGCCGCAGCCCCCAGTCGAGGGGGGCGGGCTTCGGACGCCCCGATACGATCCTCAATTGAAGAGCGCATGTCTGAGGCGGATGGATATAATTCTCCAGGCTGGAAACGCATGCAAGCGCGCGCAGGGCGGGTGGATTCTGGAGCCAAATCGACAAAGCGTACCGGCGGGGTTGTGATTGATGTCACCGCGACGGCAACGTTTACGGTGGGGGATCGTGTATTCCACCAGAAGTTTGGCTATGGGGAAATTATCGCCATTGAAGGTGATAAATTAGAGGTCGATTTTGAAAAATCGGGTCTGAAAAAAGTTGTTGCCCGTTTTGTGACCGCTGACACGGATATTCCATTTTGAAGTAATGATATATCTGGGCTGAAACGCATGTCTCGAGGTTTCGGATCGCTGTGTGATCCGTTTGATGTGCTGTGGGTCGGCCCCAAACACCGTACGCCTGTAAAACTCATAGAATGTTGCGCGGCTCTGTGAAGATAATGCTTGAGAGGTCGCAGCAACAGATACGTTACGGCAAAGGTTCTTTGTCTTGAGGTTGGGCTACCTGCAAAGGCTTTTGATATCTGTGGAATTAATAAAACGGTGGTGCCAGGGAGGAGGAGAGGCACCACCGTTCTGTTCTGCACCGGATTAAGGGAGGAGGACCCGGTGCGTTCTGTCCCGGCTTATGCCGGTATAAGTGTGGTGACATCTGGGAGGAAGATGATGTCACCACTAAGAACAGATTCCCAAGGGAGGAGGAGAGGGAATCTGAACCCGAAATATATTTTTGTAGCGACTTTAAAAGCCGGAGAATGCGAGCAAATATTTCTTTAAATTAGAAATTTAACCCGCGTAAAAATTCGCTTCTACACCTCTGAAAATAAAGCATTGCTGCATATGCACAATCTAGGTTTTGGTATTTCAGATATGCAGAAAACGCATATGTTAAGAGTGAATTTACCGGGTTTGTCTAAAAATTGGCGTATCTGCATCGTGATTTGATTAAAATAAGTGCATAAATTGAATCGTTTCTTGAGCTAGCGACAGAATCTCTACCAGAGACTCTTGGGGTGGCGCGCATGACGGCCTATACGAGAGCAAATTGAGCAGGAGATCGTAATGTCTATTACCGTTGAGCAGATTCGGCTTGAGCTGGAACAGATCGTGCTTCCTGATGGAGGGAACCTCGTCAGTCACGATTTGCTTCGAGCTGTGCGAGTTGACAATGGACATGTATCTTTTGTGATTGAGGTCCCCTCTGCGGAGATGGCTCAAAAAATGGAGCCAATGCGTAAAGCGGCTGAGGCACTCGTGTCAGAACTGGAGGGTGTGACACGCGTCTCTGCTGCGCTCACAGCACATGGTCCAACCGCCAAGGCGCCGAGTTTAAAGATTGGGGGACACCCAAAGCCACAAGCGGAACCGATTAAGCCCGCTGGTGTCCAACGGATCTTGGCCGTGGGGTCTGGCAAAGGCGGCGTAGGTAAATCTACAGTGAGTTCTAACCTTGCTGTCGCTTTGGCAA
Organism: uncultured Paracoccaceae bacterium; assembly: GCA_947499635.1. Taxonomy (GTDB): domain Bacteria; phylum Pseudomonadota; class Alphaproteobacteria; order Rhodobacterales; family Rhodobacteraceae; genus Epibacterium. Next base: position 10,347 of record CANMPD010000020.1, read on the forward strand.
AGCAAGGTCGCAAGGTTGGTTTACTGGATGCGGATATTTATGGACCCAGCCAACCCCGTATGATGGGCGCAACAGGGCGTCCAGCCAGCCCCGACGGTAAAATCATTGAACCTTTGCATGCCCATGGTGTTACGCTGATGTCGATCGGCTTTATGGTCGATGAAAAAAAAGCGGTTGTATGGCGCGGCCCAATGCTGATGGGGGCACTGCAGCAGATGCTTGGGCAGGTTAATTGGGGGGAATTGGATGTTCTGATCGTTGACTTGCCTCCAGGTACCGGAGACATCCAATTAACGCTGTGTACCAAATCGAAGCTTTCAGGTGCAATTGTTGTGTCTACCCCGCAAGATGTGGCGCTATTGGATGCGCGTAAGGCATTAGACATGTTTGAGACATTAAAAACGCCCGTGCTTGGTTTGATCGAAAACATGTCATTTTTCACATGCCCTGATTGCGGGACAACACATCAGATCTTTGGTCATGGTGGCGTTGCCGAGGAAGCGCACAGATTGAATGTGCCTTTGTTGGGAACGTTGCCAATTGATTTACAAACCCGCCTGTCTGGGGATCAAGGTGTGCCGATTGCTGTCGGAAATGGTCCTATGGCGGAGGCCTATGAACGTATTGCCAAGGGTTTGATCGATGGAGGAATGGCCTAACCACTCCACGATATATTAAGTTTGTTCGTGGTTCCCTTCTATGAGAGAGCTGTGAGGGAATATACAATTCAAGGCTGTAAGCGGTGGTTGAGTGTGGCGACAGTAATGCCTATGCAATAATGAAAATCATGTTGTTTTCTGGAGTATTAACGGCACAACGTACTGGCTTTTCAATGCTTTAATATTATCGAAACGGATCCTCTTTATACAGAACACAACCGATTACGTGTGTTATATAAAGAGGGTCCCTGCAGTGTTTAGATTACCAGATTGGAAGTTATCTAGAAAACTACCGCTGATCATTGCGATTCCAGCAGTTTTACTGGTCACCGCTTCAAGCGGATTTCAACTTCAGCAGGCGGCGACCGCGATGGAGAAAGATCATCTCGCTGCGTATAAAAGCTATATCCATGAAAGACGTTACGCAATCGAAGAATGGCTTGCTGACGGCAGGACCGATGTTGCCGCTCTTGCAGCGAGTTACGGGATTAAAGCGGCTCTTCGAGATTTTTCGGGCGCTTGGGATACCTTTGACGGCGACGTAAGTGGCGAAATGCGTCGACTATATATTTCGGATAACCCCAATCCTCTGGGCCAGAAAGATGAATTGGTCGCCGCAGACGACGGTTCAAACTGGTCTGTTGCGCACGAGCAGCATCACGTCGGATTACGCTCTCACCAACGTGCACGAGGGTACTATGATTTATTCTTGTTCGATATGGCAGGAGACCTTGTCTATTCAGTTTTCAAAGAAGACGACTTTGCGCTGAACTTCAATGATGGAACATATGCAGAAAGCGGCCTAGGTGAGGCGTTTCAAAGCGCGAGTATCCTTCAGGCCGAAGAATTCCACATGACGGATATTGCAGCTTATGCACCCAGTGCAGGCGCGCCGGCCATGTTTATATCCGCACCTGTATTTGAAAACGGTCAAGCAATCGGAGTTGTCGCGGTACAGCTGCCGTTGGACGATATGACACATATTCTATCTGATTCAGAAATTCTTGGTGAAACGGGTGAAGTTTATCTGGTTGATAACAACGGGGTAGCACTTAGTCCCTCACGGCACGAGGGCGGTCATACAGCCTTAGAAACCTTGCCAAATCTTGAACAAATAGCATCGGCTCTAAGTGGCGTAGAGGGACATTTCGCATCTGTTATCGGTCTAAGTGGAAATATGGTTGTTTCAGAAACATCTGATGTTGAAACACCTCGCGGTGACCATTGGGGACTGGTTCTAGAGATTGATCGCGCTGAATCAATGAAGTTCTTCAATCAATCTCTGATAACAAGCGTCATCGGTGTTACCTTGACTGGGGCTCTGTTGTGTTTATTGGTCTGGTTTGCGGTGCGTAGCGTGATCAAACGTATTGGGCAGCTTGCGTCTGAACTAGAAACGATGAGCGAACAAAATTATGACGACGAGATTGCAGGGCAGGAACGTAAAGATGAAATAGGCTTTATTTCTCAGACCCTTGCAAACCTCCAAGTTCGTTTGCGCGAAGGTGTTGAAGCGCAGGCTAGAGAGAAGACAGTGCAGGAGAATAATCAACGCGTCGTCGATTTACTTAGCACAGCACTCATGGATCTGGCCAAAGGTGATTTCCGTAATCAAATTTTGGAATTTTTCCCAGTTGAGCATAAGAAACTGCGCTATAGTATCAATGATGCGATGACGAGCCTGAGTGAAGTTATTATCTCTGTGCGAGACACAGCACTTGGTATCAATGGAAGTGCTAAAGAAATTGCGAGTTCCGCTGATGAGTTGTCCCAAAGAACGGAAGCACAAGCTGCAACGCTTGAACAAACGGCGGCTGCTTTAGAAGAAGTTACTGCGAGTGTACGCTCTGCTACTGAGCACGTGGATAATGTAGAAAAAACAGTCGATATCGCACGTGATAAAGCTGAACAAGGTGGTGTCGTCGTCAATGATACGATTCAGGCTATCACTGAAGTAGAGCAATCATCTCATAAGATCAAACAGATCATTAGTGTTATCGACGATATTGCTTTCCAGACGAACTTATTGGCGCTCAATGCTGGTGTTGAAGCTGCTCGAGCGGGTGAGGCAGGGAGAGGGTTTGCTGTGGTCGCATCCGAAGTCCGCGGACTTGCACAGAGATCTGCGGATGCCGCTACAGAAATTAAATCGTTGATTGAAACCAGTAGCCAGCAAGTCGGTAAAGGTGTTGAAATGGTTGGCCGAACAGGAGATGCGTTAACTGTTATCGTAGATCAGGTTAAAGACATTTCGGGATTGGTCAAACAGATCGCGCAGTCCTCAAGAGAGCAATCAATAGCATTGTCAGAAATCAATACGGGCATGTCACAACTTGACCAAGCAACCCAAGGGAACGCTGCAATGGTTGAGGAGAACACTGCTGCTGCTCATATGTTACGTACCGATGCTAACAAGCTTATCATTCATGTTGAGCAGTTTAAAACGAGCGAGAGTGTAGACCCTATGCCAACTGAAAGCTCTTCGGCTGTCGATGCACCTCTGGAACACGAGCCAGACGATGTTTTAGAGATTGAAGCTGATCCTTCGCCACAGGTTGATAATGTTAAGGTTGCAAACGGGCAATGGACTGATTTTTAAAGCTCAATGTAAATTACCATCCACTTTATGAACCCTATTTGTCGTGGGTAACTGGTCTCCTTTGATTGCGTTTATATGCGATAAAGGTAGATAGTTACCCACGGTAGATCCTTTGGAAAAGCAAACTGGGCCTGTCCCGTTTTAGTGCGGCTCCAATTACTCACTTAAGCGGCCCTTTGCTCGAAGGCCAATGGGCTTTTCTAGCCGAGGGCTGAATGCCTGTGTCGTGGATTTTAGAATCCATTGATGTATTCGAAGATGGCATTTCGGCATCGCGACGCGTATGCTAGGAGCGTTGCCAACCCTCCTGTGTCCCGACATAGCTTATGTCGCCCGCCGATTTCTGGCTGGGGCGGTATGTATGGAAGTTCTTGTTCAGTAAGTTCGGCGCGATGTTGAAGCTATGGTTGCTATCCGTGGTCGCCTTGAACTTCTTGTTTCTCTTCACCGTAAGGCTGTTCTGTCACATCAAGCGGCCGATGGGGTGATGTCCTATATCAACACTAAGCTCCTTCAGCTCTTCGGTCATCCGGAGCCTGCTGTAGCTGCCAGAGACAGGTGGAACTGGGTGCGGATGTGGGCAAGCAGCGCGATGTTGTTCCGCCGCCGCTGTCTGGCAGGACGGTAATCGCAGCCCAAGTATCTTTAGCAGCCTTCGGACTCCATTGGCAGTATTTATCGTTTTCTCGAGTAACGCTTTACGCGTACTTAACAGCGGTCTCAGCTTGTGAATCTCTTTGCTTTTCGCATGAACAGGGGCCAACCAATCAATTCGTAATATTTGGGCAATTGAGTGTGAATTGATTGCTGTGAAATGTGTCGATTCTGACTTAATCAAGGTTTTGCAAACTGTAGATCAGGCTTTGCCGAGGTGCTTATTCGTTTGTCTGCGACGTATAAGGTACTAAAACTTGTCATATTTTAGAGATATTTAACTTAAACTCGAAATGAAAATTAATTTTTCACTACCATTCCCCTTATTTTAAGCCATTTTGGAACATGTCTGGCTGGGGGGTTAAGACATGTTAACTTTGACACAATCAATTCACGAATTCGTCCAATGTCGCTTAATCGAGGCCACATTACAGCCCAACGCCTGAACCAAATTGTTCACGTGGGAATTTGGAGTGTGGGAAATGAAACAAATGCTTGCGATTGTCGCGGCGTGCCTCTTTGTTTGCATGCCCGGCGGCGTTGCTGCTGGTGACAGCAGCGCGCGATCGTTACCAGGGTGGGAAGCAGTCGGTCGACTTAATATTTCGGGCAAGTATATGTGTACTGCCTCTCTTATTGCGCCTAATTTAGTTTTGACTGCAGCTCACTGTTTGTTTGACGCCCGTTCAGGACGTAGAATAAACGCCAGAGAGATAAAGTTTGAGGCGGGCCTGCATGGGCGCCGATCTAAAGCTGCTCGGGTTGTTAATAAATCTGTGGTGCACCCACAGTATGTGCATAACACTCGGGGTGCTGCACAGCTGGGGCATGATCTAGCTGTATTGAGACTTGAGTCTCCGATAAGTGCAGAACAAATTCAGCCTTTTCGGATGAAAGCGCAAACCAGAAAAGGTGATGCTGTGGATGTCTTGTCCTATAGTTATCATCATGCGAACCAAATGAACCGTGAGGAGGGATGTCACGTATTGCAACGTCAGACGCGTACTTTGGTGATGTCCTGTCGTGTAGATTTCGGCGCTTCTGGTGCACCGGTGCTCGAGGTTGCTCCAGGGCAGGCACCGCGCATTGTTTCGGTGATTTCGTCAAAGGCGGCAATGGGTCGCCGGCGTGTCTCTATTGGGACAACATTTGATGCGACACTACAAAATATGATGCGCAGTGCGAGTTAACATAGGCGAGCATCCGTTACTTTGATCACCGGATCGAATTTTGCTGCCACATGTTCGATCTAAACACCCCTGCACTGTTTTGCAGGGGTGTTTTTTATGGCTCACGAAAAGCTTCGCGCGATTTATATAGAGGTTTTAGCAGATAGCTCAGGATCGTTTTTGAACCGGTCTGCAACTCAGCTGTTGCCCGCATTCCAGGGCGAATTTCGATCTGACGTTGCCGTTCTGTCAGGCCTGCCCGATCGACGCGGACAGTTACTTTGTAAAAGGGCGGAGCATTCGGGTCGCGGTCATCTTCAAAGGTATCTGCAGAGACAAAATCTACTTGGCCTTTGAGTGATCCGTAGATGGTGTAGTCATAAGATGAGAGTTTGATTGTTACACCTTGGCCTGGTTGCACATTGGCAATGTCCTCAGGTTTGACGCGTGCTTCGACAAACAGTTCTTCACCCAGTGGAATGATCTCTACGATTTCGTCACCTGGACGGATAACGCCACCGATTGTGGTCACAGCAAGGCTGTTCACGATCCCTGCCATAGGGGAAGTTATCACAGTGCGATCTAACTGGTCGCGGGCGAGGCGTTGTTCTTGGTGTAAGGATGTCAATTGGCGCAGTGTTTCTGAGTATTCCTCGGCGAGCTGCAATTCTGCCTGCGTGCCGATTTCATCAAATTTGGCCTGCGCATCACTGACAGATTTTTGGGCTTCGTTCACTTCCAACAAAGCGACAATACGTTGTGCATGCAAGGATTTGAGGTTGGCCAACTCGTTGTTAAGTTGACGCAGTATTTCCTGTGCAGACGACCGGCGAGAGTTGTAATCTGTTTGACGTGCCTTGAGAAGCGCGCGTTCAGAGGCCAAAATATTGGGTGAACGCAGGGCAAGAGCTTCTGGGACGAAAAAGTCGTATTCGCCCGCGATTTCGGCTTCTAAGCGATATTGCATAATCTCCAGCGCGTCGATCTGGTCTTGTAAGTCGTCAGATACCGCGCGGAACTTTGTGTCTTGCAGTTTGGCAAGTATTTGACCGGCTTGGACAACATCGCCTTGGCGTATGTTCAATTCGGCAAGAATGCCACCTTCAAGGTTTTGAACAATCTGTGAACGTGAGGAAGAGACAACTTGCCCGTCGCCGCGTACGATCTCATCAACCGAGGCAAAACCGGCCCAAACAAGAAAAATGACAAGAACCATTGCAACAAGTTTGATCATCAAGCTGGAGCTTTTGGTTCCTTCAATGAAATTGACTTCTGCGGCAAGGCTCATGATTTATTCCCTGCGTTCAAGTGTGCCATGACTTCGTCTCGTGGTCCATCAACGACAAGGCGTCCGGATTGCAGGATCATGGTTCGGTTGGTCAGTGATAAAATAGGCAGGCGATGTGTCGCTATGATCGCAGTACGTGTTCCCAGCCAGTTCTCAAGACGACTGACTAGCGTGCGTTCTAGGGTCTGATCTAGCGCCGCGGTAGGTTCATCGAGCAACACAACTGTCGGATCTTGAAGCCACAAGCGTGCCCAGCCCAACGATTGGCGTTGACCTATCGACAAGCCGGCTCCGTTGTCACCGATGGTAAGATCCAATCCGCGCGGGTGGGCGCGAACGAATTGGCCTAACCCGGAGAATTCGAGTGCCTCCATCAGGCGCGTATCGTCACGTTCCAACATTGTTAAATTCAGATTGTCTCGCAAGGTGCCAGCAAAGAGACGGACATCTTGACCGAGATAGCCAATGTGGCGGCGTAAATCACGTGGTTCGATTTGGGAAATATCTGTCCCATCCAGCATGATACGACCCTTGTCAGGGCTATAAAGGCCGGACAAAAGTTTAAGCAGTGTCGATTTGCCAGAACCATTGATCCCCAAGACTGCGATACGTTGGCCGGGTTGGATGGCTGCTGCAGGCACATCAACGATGGGCGCGCCTTCGTCGTCGTAGCGGAACACGGCTTCATGTAGCTCGAAGTGGCCTTTGATTTTATCACGGCGCAGATAGGCACGGTTTGCCTCACGTTCCTGAGGTGCTTTGGCCAAAAGATCTAGGGCGTCCAATGCTGCGCGAACATTGCTCCAGCGAGCAAGGGTGCCTGCAAACTGCGTGAGCGGAGCAAGGGTCCGCGAGGTCAGTATACCTGTTGCAATGATTGTTCCGACTGTGAATTCACCCGCAAACACCATGTAGGTACCAAGGATGACCGCACAGATATAGGTGGCCTGCTGCACGGCTTGTGACCAATATGTCAGCGCGCTTGACAGGCGGCGTTGGCCATTTGACGCTTGGGAGGAAAGCAGGTTCAGTTCATCCCAAAGACGCAAAATGCGATCTTCGCCACGTTGTGTTTTGATCGTTTCGAGCTCGCTTACCACTTCGTGCAACAAACGCGCGCTTTTGGTCGAGGCGCCTTGTGTTTGACGGGTCAGAGCGATCATGCGTTTTTGCAGGAAATATCCCGGCAACAACATCAAGATGCCACCGATAATAATGATCCAAACCACCGGCCCGCCGATAGAAGCGACCAGCAGTAAAAATACCGCAATAAAAGGGACATCCGCGAGTGTGGAGAGTGTCGAAGAGGTGAAAAACTCGCGCACGGATGAAAAATCACGCATGGCTGAGAATAACCCCGAAGGGGGGAGGGGGCGTTTGTCGACACGTAATCCGATCAGACGTTCCATAAGTTTGCGTTGAACAGCCATATCAACCTGGCGACCGGCAGCGTCCGTGATCTGCGCGCGTGCAATTTTTAATACACCTTCGAGGCAAATCGCTATCAGCGCACCGATTGCTAAAACCCACAAGGTTGCTTGGGATTGGTGGGGTACAACGCGGTCGTATACTTGCAAAGAAAAGAGCGCAACAGAGACCGCCAACAGGTTTGCGACCAGCGAACCAAGCATGATTTCACCCAATTGGCGGCGATATTTTGGGAATTCCCCCCAGAACCAATGTGCACGGTCGATTTGTGGCGTGTGTCGTTGAGCCAATTGGCTCAGAGAAGGACTCGCTGTTAAAACCTGTCCGGTAAAATAAGGCATAAAGTCGTCATGTGAAACTTCGGCGCGGTTGTCCGGGCAGGTGGTATCAAACACAACCAGTCCAGCCTTGTTTTGCTCAAGTACCAAAACGGGTTGCCCACCTTGCATGATCGCGATTGCAGGCCAACTGCGAGCCGTGGGTTTCGTGTTGTTGGTAAGCTGGGATCGCAGACCAGATGTCAGCAACACGTCGACCATAGTCTGGGTGTGCAGGGCATCGCCCCCCGCAGCTTGCATTTGTTCCGCTATATCGGTGGCGGACAGGGGCGCGCCTTGCAACGAGGCAAGTGCTGCTAACATCTGCGCGCGTGCCTCGACCCGTTTATATTCAGGATGGTCTTGGCGTTGTGGCTTGGGCTGCTCTGTTTTGGGGACAGGTGCCAGATGTTTTGCGCGCACAGTCTTCTTGCGTGGCAAAATGGATTTCACAAGTGAGACACGCGGTTTATCGTCATCTGCGCTGGAGGAGACGGTTTCGGCAGCAATGGTGTCTTTTTGAGCGGCGGCGTTTTCGTGACCGGAATGATCCACCGATCCGACGTTTTCGCCTGTAGGCCCAGATGTTTCGTTTGATTTGGGTGCGATAAAATTTGAGGGATCGGCAGCCGGTTCGGTCGCGTCGACCGGTGTTCGGGTATCATTGTGTTCATCGGGAGACGGAGCCGTCGCAGTATTGGCCACTGTGACCGCATCGGCGTGTAATGTCTTGCCGTTTGATTTTTTCGTCTTGCGTCGTACGGGGTTAACCGAGATGGCTGGGCCTGATTTTGTGTTAGGCAGTGTCTCTGTCGTGGCGGCGCTCTCTTGGGATGGCGCGATCTGTTCAAGCAGGTCATCTGTTTGAATATCATTCGCATAATCATCGTCAGATGCAGCCTCTAGCGTCAAAGACGGCGACGCGAGGGGGGCGTTGGATGCCGCAAAAGCAACTGTGTCCTCAAAGCCATCTGATTTTCGGCGGCCCACTGCGGCACCAAAAAACAGCAAGCTTGACTTGGGTTTTTGCGGGATCTGAGGCCCAGATGCATCGTTTGTGATGTTGTTTGGCGTGCTGTCAGGTGAACGATCGTCGGTCAAATCTTATCTCCGTCTGCCAAAAGACCTAAAGATGCAGCAACGGAAAGCTGGATCAGCATGACTTCGTATTTTGCGTCAATGTAGGCTTGTTCACGTTGTACCAGCTCTTCGTAGATTGGAATAACATCTGTGACAGGACGTTGTCCCGCTTCGAATTGAGCTTTGAATAGATTGTAGGTTTCGCGGCTGTCTTGCGACAACTTCAGTGCTTCGCTTTCTTGACGGCGAAAGGAACTTAAGCGTTGAATTTGGCGACTATAATCGCGTCGCGCCTCTTCCTCGGCTTCTCCGACTTGACGTAAGGAAGCTTCTTTTTGCGCATCTATTGCACGCAGTGCTGCGGGGGTTCCAAAGCCAAGTGGCTCAGCTGCGTTTAACAATAGCCCACCGCCAGAATTACTCGTGGACAGAGTGCCACCTACGGCAAGCTGGGGGAGGGCACCGGCACGTTCCATTGTTGCCAGTTCAACAGAACGTTTCGCTTCGGATTGTGACCGAAGTACAGAGAGATATTCACGGCCACCATCAGCAGGCAGAGACAGTTCTAGTCGTTGGGACGCCGCGGCAAAGTTATGGCCTGTCATGGCCAGCAATTCGGCACGTGCGGTTTGGGCCGCATCTTGAGCCGTTGCTTTTGTTGATTCCATGCCGCTGATTTTGCTTTTGACAATGTTTAGGTCAGAGCGATCCGAAACGCCGCCATTGACGCGGCCAACAACGACACGTTCAAAATCGGCCATAGTGCGAATAGCGCGATGGGCGTAGGCGGCTTTTTCGTCACCACGCTGTGCGGATATATAAAGCCCGACGGCGCTTTCGACGCGGTCGTTCATATCTTCGGATAATGTAACCGCTGCAACTTCTACGTCCGCAGCGGCAAAGGCGCGCTCGGCCTTGCGTCGGCCATTATCAAATAGAACTTGTTCAATCAGCAAACTTGCGACCATGTCGCCGAGGTCATCTAAACCTATCGAAGGGCTGAGCGTCGGAAGCCAGTTTTTAGATTGTGCTTCAGCGCGCAGCTTGGCACTCGTCAAGGCGGCTTGGCTGGATCTTGCTTGACCTGTCAAAGCTGCATTCGCCACAGCAGCGTAAGGGCTGGCAGGGGTTAGCAGTGACTGGCGAGTCATCAATGTCTGGATGATTTCAGACTGCGGCGCATCTTGGGATTGGGCAAAGTTACTGCGTGGTTCGGCTGCGGTGCCCGCACCTTCTTCAGGCAGGCCCATAGAGCAGGCCGAAAGCCCGCAAAGCAGCGCTACTGCTGAAATCCCGCGAAAGCTGTCCATAATGTCCCCGATGCCATGTATCGAGCACGCGACCAAAGCGTGTCTCATAAAGACCAGACATCGGCACTCAAAAGTGCCGATGTCCCTGTGTATTGGATCAGATAACGACGTTTACGTCGTCTTCGACCAACAACGTGGTTCCGTCATCGCCAATCGTGTAGACATTGAATGTCTCACCATCCACGGTCTCGGTTCCGTCAGCTGTGGCACCGGTAAGCGTTACTTCGTTCTCGTTTGTACCACGGATCGTGAGTGTGTCAGACGTGTCGGAGAGTGCGTTGATTGCTTCCTCGGTCAGTTCCAGTGACGTGTTCTCTGTCAGGCCGAGTTCAAGCGTGTCGACATTGAAATCGCTCAGGTCATCGGTGTCAAAGCTCAGAGCAGCGAGATCAGATGCAGTTCCAGAGCTGCCAGACGTAAATGTCAACGTCGAGCTGCTGTTTCCAGCGTCGTCTTCTGCGGTCACGATGAGATTGGTGGTGCTTGCGATTGGGGCGTCAAAACTGAACAGTTGGTTGTTACCCAAGTCAGTCAACGTCGAGGTTGGTGTGGCAATGTCGCCTGCGGCATCCAATGTATTGATGCTATAGCTTTCGCCATCATCAACGATCGTCAGGCCAAGCGTCTCGCCCTCTGTCGTTGCTGAGTCTGCAAAAACGTCTACGCTTGTGACTTCGGTGTCGACGCTAAAGTCTTGGGTTAAAACGGCCGCGTTACCAGCTGCGTCTGTTGCCGTGATCGTAGCGGAAGTATCATATGTTCCTTCGGCCAAGTCGCTTGCGTCAAACGTGACGCTCCAGTTGCCATCTTCGTCAACGGTTGCGTTGCGCGATACACCTTGAATTTCAACCGCAACAGCCGACCCAGCCTCAACTGTACCTGTCAGCGTGAACCCGTCTGTCAATTCGTCTTGGTTCACGATATCGTCGCCAGCTTGCGTCGCATCACTGGTGAAATTTAGAACTTCGGTATCCAAGCCAACAGTATCACTGTCGGTTTCTGTATTGCCCACTTCGTCAGTGATTGTCGCAGTCACATCCAGAGTGTCTGTACCCTCTGGGATTTCATCGGCTTCAAAGTCGAAAGACCAATTCCCATCTGCATCGGCAACAACAGTGCCGCTTGCCGTGCCCAGTGTTACTGTAACTTCTTCGCCAGGTGTTGCAGTGCCGGTTATGGTGACACCGTCTTCACGCTCGGATGCATTAATGACATCGTCGCCTTCGATGGGATCCAATGACAAGGCAACGGTGCCTGCATCTGTATCAACGTCGATGGTTGATGTATCTGTTGCCGTATTGCCCGCCAGATCTGTCGACGTCACAGTAATGTCTGTGGTGTATTCGCCGTTGGGCAGGGTGCCGGCCTCGTAGGTAACACTCCAGACGCCATCACTGCCTGTTACAGCACTGCGTGTTACGCCTTCGATGGTTACGTCTACGGTTGAGCCCGCTTCGGCTGTCCCGGTGATCGCAACACCGGCCGCGGCTTCGGCTGCGTTAACAATATCGTCGCCACCGGACAAGCCGCTGTCGATTGAGACAGACGTCAGTGTGTCGACTTCAAGAACATCAGTTGTAACAGCCGAGTTCCCATGAGGATCTGTTGTCGTGATTGTGATGGGCGTTTCATATTCGCCTGTTGCGATTTCATCCGCTGTGAAGGTGACCGACCAAGTGCCATCCTCGGCAACCGTCGTGGTCTGTGTGCTTCCGTCAATCTCGAGAGAGACGGTTGCACCAGCTTCACCCGTGCCGGAAATTATGGTGCCAGTGCTTTGCTCGTCACCATTTACCAAGTCACCAACAGACTGGGTGCCTTCAGTGATTTCGACTTCTGGGGGCGTTGTATCAATATCGACGGTTGGGCCATCGAGTTCAAATGTTGTATCATCTGGTGCAACGACATCGACCACGACATCATAGACACCATCATCAGGCAACTCATCGGTTGGGAAGTCGACAGACCATGTTCCGTCGTCGCCGACTGTTGTGGTACCAGTCGAGTCGCCAATGGTGACATCAACAGTAGAACCAGCTTCACCAGTTCCGGTTATGGTTACGCCGTCTTCGTCGCCCTCAGCTACGGTTAAGGTTCCGTCGGGGTCGTCAACAGTTGGAGTGATGCTACCATCGTCGCCATCGTCGTCACCACTGCCACCTGCGAGAGCCGCAACACCTGCAGCCGCAGCACCTGCACCAAGAAGGCCAAGCCCTCCCAACGCTGGAGCGACCAAGGGCGCGATAACAGGTTCAACGCGATCTACGCCCAAGAACACCATGTCATCGTAAGCGCTCCATTTGCCACTTATGTCGAGCGGTTCGTAGTTTGCAAACAGCAAACCTTCTGCGCGATCCTCAAGAACAACCTCAATAAAGCTTCCGTCGTCGCTCAGGAAAAGATTCTTATCGCCTGTGAACGCGGCATCGTAAAAGCCTTGCACTTGCAATTGAGTGCCATCCATCATGTTCACATGAAGGTCGTTCCCTACACGTGCATATGCTTCGACGTCTGAAGGAGATAAGTTAAGGGAAACATCACGCGCCGCTGTAACGTCTATAACTGAAGGTGTCCCTTCTGTAGACGTGCCGTGAAAGCTGGTTCCCGATGTGTCGCGAGATATATATGCAACTATGCTCATTTTAACTGCTCACTGTAACTGTCGCGACAGCGAAGTGCTCACTATCGCCGCGTTTAGTTTCTGAATGCCTGTATTCGTGCCTGATCGTGCTTTGCCATTTTTTGGCATATTTGCGCCCAATATGTGGCGAATGCGTGTCGCTTGTCCAGACGATGTTAATGAAAATACACCGTTTTCATGGGGATGCGTTGTAGAAAAACCTCATTCTATTGGCGCGCATCGGGGAATTTTTGTTAAGGTTCGTCAGGTTTGTTTTGGTTGGTGCGCGGACCAGAGCGGTGAATAACGATACTCGGAGTTAGAATTTTCTAGGCCGTTTCACTTCCGAGAGAACGCGTAGAAATAAATAAAATTAATTTGAAATTAACGAATTCTACACCAATATTGATTTTGATAAGGTCAATATGTAGGGTCCAACCCTAGAAAACCCCTAAAAGTTGATCGCTGCTTGGGAGTATGCCTTTCAAGTATGTGTCTAGGGTAGGGCGGTGACACCTTTCGTGCCGCTCGATATTTGATGACCTACGTCACATAATGGGCGCCTGCGGGGCTCTGAAATTTTTACATAATAAAGCGACACGCGAAGCTATTTCACGGTCTTTCTTCCTTTGCCGCGTGGCTTGAAAATTTCAGTGTGCTCGGTGCGCTTGCACCGGGGGTGCTCTGTACGCAAACGCGTCACAAAAATACGGAACTTAGAACACTTTAGAGGAACTGCCCAAAGATTATTTCAGGAGACTACGCCCTATGAATAAAGTTGCTGAACTTTTCGCCGAACAATACGGCCAGTCCCGCGAACATGAAATGCCCTTACAGGATTACCTACTGGCATGTCGGGATGACCCAAGCTTGTATGCAAATGTCGCAGAACGAATGCTCAAGGCAATCGGCGAAGAAGAGCTGGTAGATACGTCGAAAGACAGTCGCCTCGGGCCGATTTTTCAAAATCGAACGGTCAAACGGTATAGTGCTTTTAAGGAATTTTACGGGATGGAGGACACGGTCGAACGGATCGTGGGGTATTTCCGTCATGCGGCGCAAGGGCTCGAGGAACGCAAGCAGATCCTGTATCTACTAGGGCCTGTCGGGGGTGGAAAGTCTTCTTTGGCAGAGCGCTTAAAGCGACTGGTCGAGGAACAGCCCATATATGTTTTGAAAGCGGGTGACCAAATTTCGCCCATTTTTGAAAGCCCTCTTGGATTATTTGATCCAATCCGAATGGGGAAAGTGCTTGAGGAAGAATATGGTATTGCCACGCACCGTCTTCCGGGGCTGATGTCGCCCTGGGCCGTACAGCGCCTCGACGAGTTTGAAGGCGACTTGAATAAATTTTCTGTGGTGCGTGTCTATCCGTCGCGGTTGCGGCGTGTGTGCGTCGCCAAGGTTGAACCAGGTGATGAGAACAATCAGGATATTTCCACACTCGTAGGCAAGGTTGATATTCGTCAGCTAGAACATTTCAGTCAGGATAACCCAGACGCATATTCGTTTTCAGGTGGTCTAAACCGGGCCACACAGGGTGTTCTTGAATTCGTCGAGATGTTCAAAGCCCCGATTAAAATGTTGCACCCGCTTTTGACGGCAACACAGGAAGGCAATTATATGGGCACCGAAAGCTTTGGTGCTATTCCATTTAACGGCCTGATCTTGGCTCATTCAAACGAAAGCGAGTGGCAGCAGTTTAAAAACAATAAAAGCAATGAGGCCTTTATTGACCGTGTTTCAATCGTCAAGGTCCCTTACTGTTTACGTGTCTCCGAGGAGGCGCGAATTTATGACAAGCTGCTACAAAATTCAGAGTTGCGAGCGGCCCCTTGTGCGCCAGAAACACTCAAAATTCTCAGCCGATTTTCGGTGCTGACACGGCTTAAACCGCATGAGAACTCTAATCTTTATAGTAAGATGCGAGTTTATGACGGGGAGAGCCTTAAAGATACCGACCCCAAGGCAAAAACCGTGCAAGAATATCAGGATCGTGCAGGGGTCGATGAAGGGATGAATGGGGTCTCAACCCGCTTTGCTTTCAAGGTTTTGTCATCGGTGTTTAATTTTGACACCGAAGAAGTGTCAGCTGACCCTGTGCACCTTATGTACGTGCTTGAGCAAACGATTAAACGTGAGCAATTCTCTACGGAAACCGAAGCAAAATATCTTGAGTTCATCAAAACTGAGCTCGCGCCGCGCTACGAGGAATTCATTGGGAATGAGATCCAGAAAGCCTATCTCGAAAGCTATACAGAATACGGACAAAATGTCTTTGACCGCTATATCTCATACGCGGATGCATGGATCGAAGAACAAGATTATAAAGATCCTGACACGGGTCAGCTTTATAATCGCGAGGTGCTGGATGCGGAGTTATCTAAGATTGAAAAGCCCGTTGGCATCGCAAACCCCAAAGATTTCCGCAACGAGGTGGTGAAATTCGCTTTGCGACACCGTGCCAATACGGGTGCTAACCCTGCATGGAATTCATATGAGAAATTACGCGATGTAATTGAAAAGCATATGTTTAGTCAGGTTGAAGAATTGCTTCCGGTGATTTCATTCGGGTCAAAGAAAGATAGCCAAACCGAAGGCAAACATCACGAGTTCGTCGAGCGAATGCGTAGCCATGGGTACACTGATCGTCAGGTTCGACGTTTGGTTGAATGGTATATGAGAGTGAACAAAGCGGGCTAACAGACGGGGGTGTCACATGCACCATTTCATCGATAGGCGCGCAAATCCAAAAGGGAAAAGTCTCGGGAACCGGCAACGGTTCCTGCGCCGAGCGCGCGAAAATATTAAAGAACGTGTGGATAAATCCATGCGCGATAAATCCATAGGTCAAGGGGAAGGCGTGGCAAAAGGAGGGGAGGAGGTTACCATTCCCTCTCGGGGCCTTAAGGAACCCAAACTGTATCATGGTCAAGGTGGTAACCGGCGGTATGTTTTGCCGGGCAACAAGGATTATGTGGTGGGTGATACCATTGATCGCCCTCAAAGTGACGCAGGAGAGGGAGGGCGTAAGGGGTCAGAGGATGGAGAAGGCGATGACGGGTTCTCCTTTACTCTTACGCAAGATGAATATCTCCAAATCCTTTTTGACGGTCTGGAACTTCCCGATCTCGTGGAGAAGTCAACGGTTGAAACTGAAACCATCAGCATGCGCCGGGCAGGGTTAACCACAGCTGGGACGCCTAATAACCTAAATTTGGTGCGCACCATGCGCAATTCACTTGGACGGCGTATTGCCTTGCAACGCCCCAGTGCCGCGGCACAACGGGCATTGCTCGTGCAAATTCAGGAATTGGAGGAGGTCACCTCACGCAACCCAAGCCAAGAAGAGATGCTGGAGGAGTTAAAGACCAAACTAGAAGCCCTGCAACGTAAGCGTCGGGTCGTTGGTTACATTGATCCGCTCGATTTGCGCTATGACAGTTTTGTTCCTGAGAAAATCCGCAATTCACGAGCTGTAGTGTTTTGTTTGATGGACGTGTCTGGTTCTATGCAGGAGCGGGAAAAAGATCTGGCGAAACGGTTCTTTTTACTGCTGCATCTATTTCTGTCACGCGGTTATGAACATACCGAGATCGTCTTTATTCGTCACACACATTACGCCCAAGAAGTGGATGAAGAGACGTTTTTCTATGCACGTGAAACGGGTGGAACTATCGTCTCGACGGCCCTAGAAAAAATGCAAGAGATCATCGACATGCGATATCCGCCGGACGAGTGGAATATCTATGGTGCGCAGGCGTCGGATGGTGAAAATTTTGGCAATGATTCAGTCCGGTGCCGTCAGGTGTTGACAGAAAAATTGCTGCCTATGTGCCAGTATTTTGCCTATGTCGAAATCGTTGCCGAAGATGCGCAGCGCTTGTTACGCGACCCTACGGCGGGTGAAGATCTATGGCAAAATTACCGCCAGGTCAAAGCGCAAGTTAAACATTTCGAAATGCAGCGTGTTGCCGAACCAAGTCATATCTATCCGATCTTCCGAGAGTTTTTCCTGCCCAAAGTGAAAGGATAATGCATGTACGCCGCATCTACCGATACAGGATTGTTATTTCAGGGCCCTGAATGGAGTTTTGAGCTGCTTGAGAAAACACGCGAAGCTATTCAGGATATTGCGCTGAACGATTTAGGGTTGGATGTGTATCCGAACCAAATTGAAATCATCTCAGCGGAACAAATGCTTGATGCTTACTCTTGTGTTGGGTTGCCGCTGATGTATCAGCACTGGTCTTTTGGAAAACACTTTGCGCGCGATGAGGCTTTGTATCGTACGGGGCGACAAGGTTTAGCCTATGAGATCGTTATCAATTCAAATCCGTGCATTAGCTATAACATGGAAGAAAATACCATGGCGATGCAGACTTTGGTCATGGCGCATGCGGCCTTTGGGCATAACCATTTCTTCAAAAATAATTACCTGTTTCAGCAATGGACGGATGCCGAAGGTATTCACGACTATTTGGCATTTGCAAAAAACTATATTGCAGCCTGCGAGGAACGATATGGTTGGGAAGCCGTTGAAGAGGTCCTGGATGCGGCCCATGCGCTTCAGACACAAGGGGTTTTTCGTTACGGGCGTCCGCCTAAACCTTCGACGGAAGAACGTGTTGCGATGGCAAAAATGCGCGAAGCGTATGAAGCTGGGCAAAGCGCACTGGATATATGGACAGATGCAACACTTGGTTTGCGTCACGAGGAAAAAGATTTGCAACAAGGAGATCTGCAAAACCGTCGTGATAACCTGAATTTGCCGCAGGAAAATATCCTGTATTTCCTTGAGAAGCACAGCCCAATCTTAGAACCATGGCAACGTGAAATTCTGCGTATTGTACGTATGTTGGCGCAATATTTATATCCGCAGAAGCAGACAAAGGTGATGAACGAAGGTTGTGCGACTTTTGTACATTATTACATCATTAATGAGCTGTTTGAGCAGGGTAAAATCACGCAAGGTGCACTGATGGAGATGCTGCATAGCCATACTAATGTGGTGATGCAGCCAGAGTTTGACGATCCACGATTTGGGGGAATTAACCCATATGCGCTGGGCTTTGCTATGATGCAGGATATTCGCCGGATCTGTGAGGAACCCAGTCAGGAAGATAAGGAGTGGTTTCCTGAATTCGCGGGGAACCCTGATTGGCGAGGTGTGATGCGTGGAGCATGGGCGAACTATCGCGATGAGAGTTTTATCCAACAATATCTATCGCCGCATTTGATGCGAAAATTCAAGTTATTCACTTTGACGGATAATGAAGACAGTTCAAAAATGGTGGTCACTCAGATCCACAATCGGGCTGGGTATAAATCTATTCGCCGGGATTTAGCACGACAATATGACTTAGCTTATGCTGAACCTGATATTCAGGTCACGGATGCTGATCTGCGTGGGGATCGTGTTTTACGTTTGACGCATACCGTGCGCGATGGGGTTCATTTGGCTGAGAAGGATAAAACAGAGGTGCTTAAACATTTGCGTCGCTTATGGGGGTATGAGGTGACGCTTGCAGCTGTGGAATATTTCACATGAAACGCGCGCCATTTGGCGCGCGCCTCGGATGTATTCAAAGTGATTAGAACTCTATGACTGCGCGGATGCTTTCACCTTTGTGCATGAGGTCAAAGCCTTCGTTGATTTGATCCAGTGACAGCTTGTGTGTGATCATCGGGTCGATCTCGATCTTACCGTCCATGTACCAATCTACGATTTTAGGCACATCTGTACGTCCTGATGCGCCACCAAAGGCTGTCCCGCGCCAGACGCGTCCTGTGACCAATTGGAACGGGCGTGTAGAGATTTCAGCACCAGCAGGGGCGACACCGATGATGACGCTTTCTCCCCAACCTTTGTGCGATGCTTCTAGTGCCGCGCGCATGACTGTGACATTGCCGGTCGCATCAAATGTGTAGTCCGCGCCACCGCCGGTGAGCTCGACAAGATGTGCAACCAGATCCCCTTCGACTTCTGAGGGGTTAACATAATCGGTCATCCCAAAACGCGTTGCCATCTCGACTTTGCTGGGGTTGAGATCAACGCCCACAATCTGATTTGCGCCGGCAAGACGTAGGCCTTGGATAACATTCAAGCCAATGCCGCCCAGACCAAACACAATTGCGGAGGAGCCTATTTCGACCTTTGCTGTGTTGATCACTGCGCCGATGCCCGTGGTGACGCCGCAACCGATATAGCAGACTTTGTCAAACGGAGCATCGTTGCGAATTTTGGCCAGTGCGATTTCAGGCACGACCGTGTGATTAGCAAAGGTGGAACAGCCCATGTAGTGGTGGATTGGGGTGCCATCCAGCATCGAGAACCGGGTGGTGCCATCCGGGAGCAAGCCTTGGCCTTGAGTGCTGCGAATTTTCTGGCACAGGTTGGTTTTTGGGTTTAGGCAGTATTCGCATTCGCGACATTCGGGTGTGTAAAGCGGGATAACGTGGTCGCCAACCTCAAGGCTTGTGACGCCTTCGCCGACTTCGATGACGACGCCAGCACCTTCGTGCCCTAAAATCGCTGGAAAAATACCTTCGGGGTCATCGCCGGAACGGGTGAATTCATCCGTATGG
The DNA here is from genome assembly GCA_947499635.1 of uncultured Paracoccaceae bacterium. Classification (GTDB taxonomy): domain Bacteria; phylum Pseudomonadota; class Alphaproteobacteria; order Rhodobacterales; family Rhodobacteraceae; genus Epibacterium. Next base: position 30,059 of record CANMPD010000020.1, read on the forward strand.
CACAGGCCGGTTGCTTTGACTTCGATCAGAACTTCACCTTTACGAGGACCTTCGAGATTAACGTCCATCACTTCTAGGGGCTTGCCTGGAGCCATGGCGACTGCGGCACGGGTTCTCATCATTTTGCTATCCTCATTTTGGCTGAAAGGCTGTTTGTGCGCCGCCACCCATACAGGTAAGGCGCTTTCATGCCTTATATGAATGATCCATAAAATCGTTGGAAGCTAAATCCGACGATAATCCATAAACTTGCGCCAGTGTTTGACTTAGAGATCGCGATAACGGCGCATCCGCGCGCAAGTGTCGCGCCTGTTGAACTGGTGCTTGACCTTGCCGCCTTGTCGGGCGCAAATCAGTGTAATCCTATTTAGAAGCCGTATCAAAGGTAAGTATGATGACAGAGCTGGCAAGCCTCGACGCGACTCGAGAGGTCCACCTTTCTTTACGGGGGCTTAGCTGTGCGGGATGTGTCGGTCGTGCGGAACGTGCTTTGGCCGCCGTGCCGGGGGTGGGGACTGTTGTCGTCAATCTTGCCACAACAAAAGCACAAGTAACATATAAGCAAGGCGCGCCTGTTGATGCATTGACCGACGCGTTGGAAGTCGCAGGCTATCCTGCACAACAGGTCAAGGATGACGATTATCGTTTGCCAAATGTCGAGACAGGGCAACGGTTGATGCCGGTTGTGTTCGCTGCCGTGTTGGCGTTGCCGTTGATCGTTATTGAAATGGGAGGGCATATCTACCCACCGTTTCATGACGGGCTTACTCAGGTGTTCGGGCATACTGCCTTGTTATGGTTGCAGTTTGTGCTGGCGACGGCGGTTTTACTAGGGCCTGGTCGGGTATTTTTTGCGACAGGCTTTCGGGCTTTGTTACGTGCAGCGCCTGATATGAATACGCTTGTTGCTGCGGGGACTGGTGCCGCGTGGAGCTATTCGGTTCTTGCGATTGTGGCCCCCAATATGTTTCCGCATGGCGCGGCCCAAGTGTATTTTGAAGCTATCGCCGTTGTGGTGACGCTTGTCCTGTTGGGGCGTTGGCTTGAGGCGCGCGCCAAGGGTCAAACCGGGGATGCCATCCGCGCGCTTTTGGATCTGCAGCCAAGCTTTGCCGAGTTGATTGATGAGGCGGGGGAAACCCGCAAAATCGCCTCTGACGAGGTCACCGTTGGTATGCGCTTACGTCTGCGCCCAGGGGCACGAGTTCCGGTCGACGGAATCGTGCTAAGTGGTGAGGGGGCCGTAGATGAAAGTCTGCTGACCGGGGAAGCTATGCCTGTTGAGAAATCCGTGGGTGCGTCTCTTGCTGCTGGATCGGTAAATGGGTCTTCGGTATTGGATTTTGAGGCGACGCGCGTGGGGCAGGACAGCACTGTGGCGCGGATCGTCCGTATGGTGAACAATGCGCAGGGGAGCAAATTGCCAGTTCAGGCCTTGGTGGATCAAGTCACACTATGGTTCGTACCTGTTATTATGGGGCTGGCCGTAATGGTTGCGCTGGCTTGGCTTGTTTTTGGTCCTGATCCTTCTTTGTCCTATGCATTGGTGACAGGAGTCTGTGTCCTAATTATTGCATGCCCCTGCGCTATGGGGCTTGCGACACCGATATCGGTTATGGTGGCGTTAGGGCGTGCTGCGCAGTTTGGGGTGTTGTTTCGCAAGGGTGATGCATTGCAACGTTTGCGCAATGCGCGTGTTATGGTCTTTGACAAGACCGGTACGTTAACCAAAGGCAAGCCAGAACTGGTGCATGTTTCTGTGGCCCAGGGCGTCGATAAGGCCGAAGTTCTCTCCTTGGTCGCTGCGGTTGAGGCACAGTCAGAGCATCCTATTGCACATGCTTTTCTACGTGGTTTGTCTGAACGCACCGAAACGCCGCTTTTACAAGCGGATCATGTGCGAGCAATTCCAGGCCAGGGGGTTGAAGCTTTGGTCGAAGGGCAGGTCATTTCTGTTGGCTCGGCGCGTTTGATGGCTGCTCGTGGGTATTCTATCGAGGCGTTTGCATCGGATGTGAGCCAATGGCAGGCGGCAGGAGAAACGATTCTTTATGCCGCACAGGCTGGGGTCGTCGTTGCAGCGTTATCGGTTGCTGATGTGGTCAAACCTGATGCGCGCGCGGCGTTGGCTGCACTAAAGCAAGCTGGGATTACACCTGTTATGCTGACGGGAGATACTGAGAAAACGGCTCAGGCGATTGCTGCACAACTTGGAATTTCACAAGTGTATGCAGATTGTTTGCCGGAAGATAAGCAAGAAACTCTCGCACAGCTGCAATCGGAATACGGAGTGGTGGGCTTTGTTGGAGATGGAATTAATGATGCTCCAGCATTGGCGCTTGCTGATGTGAGCCTCGCGATTAGAGGCGGGGCAGATGTTGCTGTCGAGACGGCAGATGTGATTCTATCTGGGCAAGACCATGGCGTGATTGGCGTCGTTCGTGCAGTCGAGATGAGCCGGGCAGCAATGGCGAATATTCGTCAAAACTTGTTTTGGGCCTTTGGGTATAATGTCGTATTGATCCCGGTTGCTGCTGGTGTACTCGTCCCTTTTGGTGGTCCGCTTTTGTCGCCTGCGCTAGGGGGGGCTGCAATGGCATTGTCGAGTGTTTTCGTGGTCAGCAATGCCTTGCGTTTACATCGCTTTAATCCTGCTCCTTTGAGCGTAGACGACGCAACCGGCTAGAATTGACCTGATCAGCTTTCGCGTTTCGCGTGAACATGTGCGAACCAGCGAATCCCACAGGCGGACGTCAGTCTCGGCTGCGCGTCAGCAGTTTACACGAATGCTACTTCATTTGACTGGAGAGGGCGCTCGTTGCTTTGGCATGGCTGTCTTACACTGCATACGAGTGGGCGATGGTTCATCCAATATCGCTTGCGGTAACCGTCGTGTATTTTAAATGTTAAGTTTTAGATCCAATTTAACAGGAGCTATTTGATTTTTTAAAGGTAGCTTGAATATAATAACAACCTATGGTTTATATATGTTGTGGTATTTTTTTGTGTATTTTATGGGGAGGATGTTGAGAAAGGGATTTGAAAAAGGGAAAAATATGTCTGTACCTTTGTAAGCCTAGTTTTGGTTGTTTTGAAAAATGACCTGAAATTAGGGTCGGTTGGTTTGTGATTCAAGGTGAGTATTGAGATGGTTACAGTATTGAAAATAAAAAGATTTGGAGCTTTCGGTGTCTTTACCGCAGCTGGGGATGAATTGCTGTTAGGGGCAAAGCATCAGGCATTGATGGCTTTACTTGTCACCGCGGAAAATGGAATTCGGACTCGTGCATTTCTTGAAAATACGCTTTGGAGTTTTGCGCAACCAGAGCAAGCGAAGGCAAGCCTTCGAACTGCTTTATCAACTTTGCGGAGACATATTGGATACGAGGCTTCACAGCTTTTGAGTGCAAACCGCGAGCGTGTTATTTTTAATTTGGATCACGTTGAAATGATTGATGACCCATCTAAAGGTGCGTTTATGGAAGGGTTTGAGCTACCTCATGAAGCTGTCTTTGCAGACTGGATTACGGAGGTTCGAAAGAAGTACCGAGCGCTTGACGTACAGGGGCAGGCTTCCCGCGAGGCTACGTCCTATCAGCGAAAATACGTGACTTCGGATGCGCTTTTGCCATCGATTGCTGTATTGCCATTTGCACATCGTACACCAGGTGAAGCCGAGACGTCCTTAGGGTCAATTGTTGCGGAAGAGTTGTCTCGCCAATTGTCGCGAAGCCAGGCCTTTTCGGTAATGTCTTTTCTTGCCTCGCAACATCTCACATCTGTTGATCTAAGAGCGACTGAAATTTCTCAATTTGCGCAGGTGAACTATCTTGTATCTGGCGGTGTATGCCTGCGCGGTGACAATTTAATTGTGCAGGTTGACTTGCATGATGCGCAAAGAGAAACGGTGATTTGGTCACGGGAATTTCAAGGCAGCTTGTCGAATGTCATGATGGGAAGTTCGACAGCTTTGCGTGATGTGACAGGGCAAATCGGCCAAACTGTTGTGGGCGAGGCTATTCGTCTCGTTGGATTTAAGCCACTTTCGAACCTCGATAACCACACCTTGTTGATGGCTGCGATTGTCATGATGCAATCCACTGATCTGGAGCGTTTCAACAAGGCGCATGAGGTGCTTACGACACTGATGGAACGTGAGGCACAGCATCCTGCTGTTTTAGCCTGGGCAGGTATCTGGCATGTAATTCGCGTGCAACGAGGTCTCTCGCAGGATCGCGGGCGAGACCGGTTGATGGCTGAAAATCTAGCAGAAACAGCTTTGGTTCAAGATCCAGCTTTTGCGCTGGCACATACGCTGCGGGGAATGATTTATAGTCATCTAACCTTTGATTTCGCCAGCGCAGAGGCATCTTATGATTTGGCGCTACGAGATAATCCAAACGAAGCGTTGGCTCTGTTGATGAAAGGAGCGACGCGTGCACTACAAGGAGAGACTGCCGAGGCCATTGCGTTGACGGAAAAGGCGCGTCGCCTTAGTCCGATCGGACCTCAGCGCTATTATTTCGATTCCTTCGCTGCATCCGTTAATTTAGCGGCGCGAGATTATGAACGCGCGATCGAGCTTGCAGATCGATCTCTCGAAGATAACGCGGTGTTTCCGTCAAGCCTAAGTACAAAGGCGATAGCTTTGCAATTGTCAGGACGTACAAAGGAAGCGCGTGACGTCGTTGTATCTTTGTTGAGATCAACACCAAGCTTTTCGATCACTCAATATATGGAAGAGGCAGCCTGTGCCCGTTCCGCTTTAGTTGGTGATTGGGTTGGCGCATTGCGGGAAGCTGGTGTACCGGACTGAGGTTGGTGGAGGTAATGTTTCTTTAATAAAACAACAGTTTCGGATCCTGTCGTTAGTTTCTTTCGTCATATTGGCGTTGAAAATACATATGTGTTTTGAGTTGAGTGGTTTCTGCAAAAAGAATGCAGTTTTTTTGCAAAAACCCTCTTGCGGCTCCGCTCAACACCGACTAGAAACCGCTTCACCAAATGCTGGGATGTAGCCAAGTGGTAAGGCAACTGTTTTTGGTACAGTGTACCGTAGGTTCGAATCCTACCATCCCAGCCATTTTTACCCAATTTGTGCCGTCTAGCTTGGATTTAGATTTATCCAGCTTGAAAACGCATTTTGTCCAGCCTAGACTTATACTTCGAGCGATGTAAGCACCTGAGCTGTCGAGCGTCTTCCATTGACGCGCGGCGCAAAAAAACCCTTTGAGACGTGAAAGTCATTGCGTTTCGGTTTTTCTGATCCCGGAATTGCCGCGCTTGAACGCTCCAGCTACTCTTCTCTCAAAATAGATGAGGAAGCCGATGGCCCATTGGTACACAGCAGATACGCATTTCGGCCACTCCCGGATCATCGAATTCTGCAAACGCTCCTATCGTTCAACCGAAGATATGAACGCAGCGCTGATCCGAAACCTCCAAAACTGCGTCGGGTTTGACGATGACCTCTGGATTCTCGGCGATTTCGCCTTTGGACAGTCGGCAGATGCGGCACGGTTCGAAAACTGGTTTCACCAAATTCCCGGTCGCAAGCATCTGATTGTGGGCAATCACGACGATGAAGCAGTGGCCCTGCTGCCCTGGGACAGTATCGCAGACCTGAAGGAGATCAAAGATGGCGCGCAGTCACTGGTGCTGTGTCACTATCCGATGATCACCTGGAACGGCGCGCGCCGGGGCGCGTTGCAGCTTTTTGGCCATGTCCACGATCAATGGGCAGGCTCACGCAACAGCGTCAACGTTGGCGTCGACCAATGGGAATTTCGCCCAATTCAAATCAACGACATCCAGCGCCGCGCAAAGAAGCTGCCCGTGAACAAACATTGGTGCGACGTTGAGCACGGCAACGAACTAGATTGAGCGACCTTCCCGGGCGCGCCCCTCGTTCATCACTCCCCCCATGTCGATCAGGGAGATCTATGCCCTCATAACCACCCCACAATTGCTCATTACGTCTGAGATGTGCGGCCACGCCTTGTTGGAGAGGGCGAATTCTGTTGAAAAACTCTTCCTTGATTGAGTCCCCATTCGCTGATTCAATTCCTTTATTGGTTGGAGGATTTGGCGATGATGGGACCGAAGCAGGAAGCACAGGCGGCGCTATTTTATGAGTTTTCGCTGGAGGGTCATGTCCCGCAAGACCATCTGCTACGCTCGATTGATCGGTTCGTTGATCTGGACGATATCCGCCAATATCTGGCCGAATTTTACAGCCACACAGGCCGTCCATCTATCGACCCGGAACTGCTGATCCGCATGTTGCTTGTAGGATATTGTTTCGGGATCAGGTCTGAACGCCGTCTGTGCGAAGAAGTACATCTGAACTTGGGATACCGCTGGTTCTGTCGCCTCGATTTGTCTGATCCTGTGCCCAACCACTCCACCTTCTCCAAGAACCGGCACGGACGGTTCCGGCAAAGCAAGCTCCTGCGGCATTTGTTCGAGAAGACCGTCGCCCGGTGCATTGCGGATGGTTTGGTGAGTGGCCAACGTCTGGCTGCAGATGCCAGCTTGATCGAGGCTGATGCCAACAAGCAGAACTCCACCCCAAAGTACGATTGGGACCATAGCGCAATTGATCCACGCGATGCACTACGCGCCGTTCGCGAGTATCTCGACGCCTTGAATGATGCTGCATTCGGGGCGGCATCGACCGTAGAGCCAAAGTTCACGTCACACTCTGACCCCAGCAGCCAATGGACCGCAGCCCGCAAAGGCCCCGCTTTCTTTAACTACTCCACCAATTATCTGATCGATACCGATCACAGCGTGATTGTTGATGTCGAGGGGACGAGATCAATTCGACAGGCCGAAGTCGGATCAGTGCGCACCATGTTGGATCGCATCAAAGATCGGCACGATATTGACCCAGAACGTCTTATCGCGGATAGCGCCTATGGATCAGGCCCCACCCTCGGATTTGATGCCGGTGCTGTCCACTGCCCGGCAGGGCATCACGAAGTGATGTCCCGAGAGGGGGGCAGAAGGTTCATCCGGCCGGTTCCACCGCGATACGGCAGACTGACATTCAGGGTCTTCTGGCGACGGCATAGCGTGCTGTAATCCGGCACCGCCCACTCCAACCCAACCAGCCGCAACAGGCTCTGCACGAACCCGGTCGTTTGCCGGAGTGGCATCCCGAACAAAACCTTTAAAGTAAGGCAGGCTTGGATCGCAGCATCGCTGAAACGCTGTTGACGACCACGCTTGCCGCCCGGTGGTGGTACCCAGACCATCTCCGGATCAAATCAAAGCTCAAGCGATCCGCGTCGCTTCAGCGCGACATTGTAAGCCGACCAGTTCGTGGTCTTGTACTTCGTAGAGGCCCAACTGCTCATACCCTCCAGCTATCACGCCGGGTTCAAACAGGGAAACCCTCACCCATTGTGCAACAAAGCCCCGTGAGTTCACAGCGTTGATCAAAACGGCGGAGGGCGTGCTCCACCTCCTCTTGGTCATGGATCTGGCCCGATAGGTTACAGTCACCAACAGATGGAGAGGTCGGATCGCAAGACCGCATGGACGTTGCTCGAACGTTGACTCGAGGCTGCTCCGTACAGCATCCACAATACTCTCCGCCTGTGCCAAAACCTTGGCTGCTGCGTACATGTTTTGCTTTGGCAACCTGTGCCTATTGCATCAGTGCATCAGTGCATCAGTGCATCCGGCATAAGTCATGATTTAACGAACAAAAAACTCCCAAAAGTAGATTGAGAGAATCATTAATTCAATCTAGAATAGAAAAATCACCTGTGGGAGGGAAATCATGGCGAGCACATTCGAATTTCAAGACATCGGAATAATCGAAAAAATTAAGAGCCACTCGATCTTTGGGACAGTCGCAAAAACCGAAGGAACGCAGATTGGCGTTTCGCAAGCCTCTGCCAAAGCAACGATTGTCACTTTCGAAAACATCGAAACGACTCCAACGGATGGTACGGTTAAGCCAGATGCCACGATGAGTGCGAAATTTCACTTCGGGGATGAACCTTTCGAAAGTTTCAAAGTTTATGTCACCATCGCCGGCGCGCCCGACGGAACTGCCTTTTCGTTGAATTCTTCCGAACCAGGCACCACTCCGCCAATTGAAATCAACAAATCCACCATCTCGTCCGATCCCGTGAATCGCTTCATCACCGTTTCTGGAATGCCAGACGGGTATGAAACCGTTTTGTCGCTGCATTTTTGGTCCAACGGAAAGCGGCTGAAGGATTACGTGAAAATTTCCGTTGATATTGATCGCATTACTCAGGACGACGGGTCCCCGTTGCGTGACAGAGCCGAAAAAGGTGAGCGTCAAAGCGGGCCAGATGTCTATGGCATTGACCTGGGTATTCCTACGCCGGTCAGCCACCCGGTCGGGACATCCGAACTTACACTGGTTGCCAATTCGTAACCAGGCATTTGCGCAAAACCGCAACCGGATTTGCGATCAAACCACAAAAATTCACTGGGGAGGTGTTGAAATGAACAGCCAATTGGGATGCAATCTGCGCGGGGACGTCGCGCGACTTGGCGGCAACGGGATTTTCGAACGAAGTCAATTTGGCAGCTGTTCACCCGACATTGTTCCGTTGGGCGTCAGCGAACTTCCCGATCCTTCGGCGCGCCTTTTGGCAGAGTTTGACGCGGACCCCAGCCAGACAATTGTGCGTGGCGGTGTGAACCAGATTTTTCTGCGTGGCGTCTATTCTGATCGGCCAGATCAAAGTTACACCGCGCGCATGTACCATGGGGATGGCAGCCTGATCGTCTGGCCGGAAACCCTGCTGGACCGCGCATGTACGACAGGGGACGGCTTTACAGAAATCCCGCTAAAGCCAAATTACAAGGGCAGCAAATTCAGCCTGACACTCCCATTTCTTTACAATGCGCCCGTCAGAGAAGAGCCTGTCAGCTTTTTCACCGAGATCTACAATCCCCAACCAATTGCCCAGCCCAGCCCAAGATGGCTGGATACGCGGTGCAGATCCCTTAGTGATCTGGCAAGCTACGCCCCGCTAAAACTGGTCAACTGGGCATCGCGCAATGTGGACACGGTGCCAACGGCCAGATCAGAACATTCTTTTGTTTCCTCTTTCTATTCAGGGTCATCGGATGAAAATCTGGTCTTCTCCATTCGCTGCTTGAGTGTACCGGTTGGCTGGACGGTCAGCATGGACTTCAAGTCCGACAAAACCGGAGAAGTGGAATCCTGGATCCCGCCAACCAAAGTGGCGGACAGTCAATCCTTCGGTGTCTTTACCGAGAAATTTATCAAGGCTGAAACCGCCGGAGAGACCATCGTTCACTACGAGTCCAATGGGGTTCGGCCAATTCCGGGGTGGTCGATTACCGTTGACGTCATGCTCGTGGCCGATCCGACGTCAACGTCCGAGATCCAATCATTCAAAGCAGACCAACTGTTGGGCGATGCGTCATCACTTGCGAACGCAGAGGTCACACGTGTCATTCCCATCGGTGGCGGCCGAATTGCGTCTCCCACACTGGCGGGTCTGCAACAGCCTTCGCTGGGGTACGCCCAGCCCGTCATATATTGAATCAGGGGACCATCATGACAGAAGAACTTAAATCAGAGCTGTGTTTTTCTTCGGCAACCTACAAGTCAAGCGCCACCGGAGAAGATGTTTTTGATCACACGACGCGGGTCCAATCTCGAAAGTTCACCTTTGAAAAGCGGGGATTGATAGACACCAGCGCGTTGGCATCTGGCGCACTAACCGCCGACGATCCGGATCTGACTTTTGGATCGACATTGAACCTGGTCGGCGCTGACAAGCTGTCGACTGTAACCCTCATGATCAAAGGTCAAAGCCTACCGATCGAAACGTCCGTTGGTCTTATGGGCCCCGATGGTGCGGTCATTATTCCAAGGACTGTTCTGACAACGTCGTCCGGTCTTTTCGGCGCAAAGAGCATGCCGGCAAGCGCAGTCGTCTCGGACCAAGATTACACTGTCCAATACTGGCTCGACGACCAGATCATGCAAACCGGGGCGTCACTCACGCTTGAAGTCACCGGTGAGTCTCAGGGTGGCCAAAATGGATTGGTCGGCAAGTCTATCTGGATTCTGGCGATGCCAGATTCCAGCAACTGATTTCGGGGAGAACACAAATGAGCGATAATACTTGGACCGATTTCCTTATGCGCACCAACACTGGAGATGCCGGAACTGTCCCGGGTCCCGGGCCTGCATCTTCATCCCCGGATATCATTCCCTGGGGACCTACGCAGGTTGATGACCCGCAAACAACTTTTTCGGATAACTATGGCAGCAACCCTGGCAAATCCCTGATCACGAACACGATCAACACGCTTTATGTGCGATCAAAGAACCTCTCGCCAGACGCCAACTCGGGAAAGGTCTCACTGTATTGGGCCAGCTCCAGTTACATTTTGTGGCCCCACACACAGGGTGACGTCAAAGGGTGGAGCGAAAACATCATCCCGGCAGCGAATGGCAAGGATACAATCGAAATTTCGGCTGACCCCGATGCGGTTGCTGTGACACAGAACCCATTTCTTTGGAACCCTTCGCCACCAGCGCCGGGTACGCACTATTGCCTGATTGCAGGTGTGGCGACCGATGAGCATCCTCAGATTGTTCCTGAAAACGATGAGGTTAACACGGGTGGTGAATGGGCGAATTGGGTGTTGAACCACCGCAATGTTGGTTGGCGTAATGTTGCTTTGTCCGACAGCGGAGCGGCAACCTCATCAAGGTTGGACAACTTCCAGAACGGAACGGACGAACAGACCTACATGATCAACATCAATTGCGAGAATTGTCCGATTGGCTGGGAGGTCGAGTTGAAATCCTACAACAACACGCCGCCGTTGCCCAATCCTGCGATCAACATCAACAGAACGCGTATTACGGATGACACCTTTTTTGGGACATTTGTGAAATCGACGGTTCCGGCCAACTATTTCTCGTTGCTGGCCATCAACATCTACAACAACGGCATTCAGCCGGACAAAAGGTGGGACATTTCCGTTGATGCAACCGTTGAAAAAGAAAACTCCAAAAGCGTCGCCGACATTCCAATCAAGGAAGTTGTCGTTGTCGGCGGTGTACAGGTGGCTATAGCGGACTGATATCAGGCGAAACGGGTCTCACGATGACGCCCGTTTCGCATCTTCCACGGCCCCACTTTCAAATCTAAAGCACCCTTGGGTCACTGCGCACCCAGGGACGATACTTTGCAGGTCATCGCCGCTGAACGGGCCGTGCTTGCATTGACGTAGTTCGAAAAAGAGGAATAGATTCATGCAGTTGGTAACAATCACGAGTTCCGATCGATACCAGGATGCAAAGACATGCACGTTTCAGGGAACGGTCTTTGCCTTTGCGCGGGACACTGAAATGGCGTTTGATGCTGGCGGCGACAACATTGTTTTTAACGTTCTGAATCTTCAGGCCCGGTCTCAATCAGACGCCATGGATTGGAGTGGGTTCATCCCCGTCACGTTCCCGCCCAGCTTGCGCCCTGCGGGTATCAGTCTGATCGAAGTCGACGCAGCACCGCTGGCAGACGTGATCGCACCCGCGCAGCAGCCATTTCAGGTTATCAGCGACGACACATTCATCTATGTTTTCCGTCCCTCGACCGCCGGCACGATCCTTGTGAACCGCATGCTTCCTTCGTCCGAGTTCGACAGCGCACTTGGTGAACAAAGGTTCAGCCTGTCTCCTGCTTGGGAAGTGCGTTTCAGGGACAGCGGCAAGGTCGACATTCCGGCCAACGACAAAGACATCCTTTCATTCACCAACGCGGATGGCGAACCATTTCTGGAACCCACCGAAGAGCTGAATTTTGTATCAGGTGTATCTGATGGATGTTTCGGCGTGTCTTTGGTGCATGGCACCTCATCTGCGTACTGGCATGTTTTCACCACACGTAACGATCTGAAAGAAATGCAACATTTTTCGATCCAGAAGGGTGACGGAAACACATTTGACCTGAGCGATCAGCTGGTGGGTAGCAATGGCATCATTGCGCCGACCAATAGGTTCAAATTACAGACCGAGGTATCCGGCACGGCAACTGACCTTGAGATGTCATTCGCACCTGCAAGCGAACTATATACCGAGCGGGAACAAGTCCAAACCAGCGAGGGAGAGGCGATTGCAGCACAAAAGGCCGTCCGGCTGGCTTTGGCGCAAGTTGTGAGTATTGACGACAAAAATCAAGCAGCGTTCCTTGATATCGGCATCGGGTCCGATGGACAGATTAACAGCTTCCCCGATGCCTTTTTGCTCAAACCAATTTCGCCCGCAAACTACGCGTTGTCCTTTGACCCGTTCGCGCATCTAACCTTGCCGAATACAAGCAACACTCTGGAACTTGCCAGCAGTTTCAAACTGAGCGTTTGGATCCGTCCCAGAACGCTTGAAATGGCGGAACAACAAATCGTCGGAGACAGCGGAAGCGCCGGCAAAGATCGATCTGTGTTTCTGTCGACCTTCGACACAGGACGCCTGGCGGTTGGCTTTGGCAACGGGGACGATGAAATTCGCACCACGTCAGTTGATCGACTCCTGACACCGGGAACGTGGTCGCTGGTTGAAGTGCATTTCGACGCATCCGATGGTGACCCGGACAACACGTTCACACTGACCGTGAATGGTGATGCTGTACCGCTGTCAAATGCAATTACAAAAACTGTCCCCAAGGGGGCCCCTGTAACCCGGGTGTCAGCCGCAAACGGTGGCTGTGTCGCCACGCTGGATTCTGTTCAAATCGAAAACGATGGCACAGCGGTTCTGGACTTACCGTTGAATGAAATTGATTTTCCGACCGACCCCTCCGATGCCGCAACAACCGAAGACACCTCGGCCGCGGGTAATATAGCCACTGTGATTGGGGGCGAGCTGGTGCCATCAAACGCACCGGTGCTGGCCAACGTTCAGGGGGATTTGTACGTAGACCCATACAACGGGCTGCGCACGTATTATGGCAGCTTGCCTTTTGTAGATGCGTCCGCGTCCCCAACACTTTTGAATGGGTCGGAGGGCTTGCTGCACCTTTACTTCAAGGGGTCAGAAACAGCGACGTCCCCAGAAACCCCCAGCGGTTTTAATGTGACGCATCTGAACTTGAACACGCAGCGGGCCATCTTTGTAACCGATTGGGAGGCAGGCTCGGGCGACGCAAAACAAACCGGCCAGTTTGAATTCCTTGCGCAGCGTGCCGGAACTGTGATGAACGATGCCACGATCAAAATTACGCCTCGCGATGTTCTGACGGCCGGGCTGTGTGACACCACAATTAAAGTGGGCTCAGATTTCGAAGAGGCGTGGCGTGGCGTACCGGTTGAAGCATCCGCTTTCCAGGCCATTCTGTCCGGCCGGTTCTCTGCCAGCCCTCAGGACGCGCGGGTGTTGTCAGGTGAAACCGTTTTTTACGATGTTTTCGGCCACTATGAACAGGCGCGGGTCGCGCTCGATCTGGAAGAGAAGTTTGCCGTATTGAACTTCGTGACCCGTTTTGTGGATGAACTGTGCCTCAAGAACGTCAAGATCGAGAAGAGTGGCGAAAAGCGCAAGGCAACGCTGACCTTTGCGGTCAAAAAACCCGATTGGCCCAGCAGTGTTCTTTTTGTTGAAACCTGGGACAATGTCCCTCTTGATGTTCGTGGGTTTGTAGACGCATTGAACGGCTTGCCCGGTGGTGCGTCAGCAACAACAAATTTGGAAACCGTGTTCTTGCCCGCCTTTAGCAACTCGGTAGGAAACACTGTCAGTTTCATACTGCAATCCAAGTTGACTGCTGTCCGTATGGAGGTGTCACACGGCAGTGGTTCAGAAACCTGTAAAGTGACGCTGAATGCGAAGGTTTCGGGCGAAAAAAAAGCCACGGTCCTGAACAATGTGCCGCGCGAAATCACCCAATTTGCTTCGGTCTTGGGCGGCAATGACGAAGCCTATGACTACAGTGATCAAGCAAGTGGGGACTTTGCAGAAATACTGCCGCTCTGGTGTCCTTTGGCGGCGGGATCACAGGCCAGCATACAGGATCGCAAAAATTCTGCTCTCAGCGCTGGCGGACTAGAACTGGCGTCCAGCCTTTTCGCGCTCTTTCAGTCCGGTGCATCTGCAGGGGCAACAGTCGTACCCGAGGATTTTGATGGCGCAGCGTCAAAACTGCAATCTGGTCTTGCAGGTGATACTACTGCCCTTGAACGAGGATCACAGATCTTCCAGGCTGTCCCCAAAAGCCGCCCAACAAATGGTTTTGTGGCATTGGTGCAACCGACCGGAGACTTCACTAACGGCACCGCAAATCTGGGGGTTTCCGGCGCAGACGGTGGCTGGATCAATCAACCACCGCAAAAGGGGGTGAATTTCACCGGCCAGCAATACATCGATTTTTCCCAGCAAGCGCCAAGTTTTTCCGCGCTGACCTTCACCCAGGATATGACTGCGGAAACATGGATCAAGCCTCTGGCGACGACCAACGCTGACTTGCTAACCAAGCCTCAGCGCATTTTGACAATGAATCACACGGGCGTTCCGGGCAACCCTGACGCTGTGTCCCAGTATTCCTTGGGAATGATGGGCGCATATAGCTTTGACATGGGCCCCAAAACCTTTGTGTCTGGTGCGTCTGCCATGGACGGTTTTGATATCTCTTTGGAACTATGGATAAAATTGGGCCAGAATAAAGAAGGTGGCGATCTGGCCAGTGTTCAAACCATCGGCACGGGATCAAGCATTCTAAGCGCGGCCCTGACTGATGCTGGCAAAATCAAGGTGTCCTTCGGAACTGGCAGCCTCGAAACAAGTCAAACACTCGCGGTGAACACATGGACTTATGTTGTGATCACGCAAACCGACATGTCCAATGGGCCGGCAGGGAATGCGATGATCACCGTCTATGTGAATGGAGCCGAAGATTCGAGCCTGCCCATTGCCTACGATTATTCGGTCAAACCTCAACCTGGCACTTTGATTGTGGGGGCTGCCGATTTTGGCAACGCCGTGCCACCTGATCTGAGCGTCAACGTCGCCTCCATGTGGTCTCGGGTTTTGACGAATGGTGAAATCGAAAAGTCGGTTCATCGTCCCTTGTCAGACTGGTCGCCAGAACTTCACATTCGTTGGAAATTCGCTGAGGGTTCCGGTGAAACCATCCGAAACTACTCCCGTTACGGCTCTGAAGCCAATGGCGAGGTTCGGTCAGAAACCGGTTCCGGTTGGGTTGAGGGTGGGATCTACACGAATTTCACCTTTTCCTACGGAAATGAAGCTGTGGCAGGTGTCGGCACCAATCTGACCAACCAATGGAGCCACCTTGCAGCAAGTGTGCGGCGCGGCACCAGTTTGCAATTCAGCAATGGTACATATGCCGCCACAGGACCAACAGATGTTCTGAATGCTGATAGCGCGGCGTCCATTGAATTTTGGGTGCGCCCGGACAGCACGGCAAGAACGCAAATGCTTGCAGAACGGACCGGCAGCTTTTCGGCTCAGATTCTTGCCGGTGGTCTTGTTAGTGTCACGTTCCAAACAAATCAGGGGCCTGTCCAAATTGTCAGCAATGACGCAGTCAATGCGTACGAAACGGCCTATTTCGCAGTTACCTTTAAATCTGAGATGGACAACCCGCCTCCCAGCCAACCCACCGACGACCCTGCCGCGGCCGCAGGATACACAGTTACGGTCAACATCTACAAAAACGGGGTTTTGCAAGGGTCGCCGTT
Source organism: uncultured Paracoccaceae bacterium (assembly GCA_947499635.1). Classification (GTDB taxonomy): domain Bacteria; phylum Pseudomonadota; class Alphaproteobacteria; order Rhodobacterales; family Rhodobacteraceae; genus Epibacterium. The sequence goes on from CANMPD010000020.1 coordinate 45,788, forward strand.
GGTTCAAAAACATTCCGACGCAGTGAGCCTGCAAAACCAGAAAGCTGGTTTGAACCTTGGTCGGGACGCGACTGGATCATCATCGTTTTCAGGTACCCTAGCGCAGTTTAGATTTTGGAATAGGCAACTTGTTCAAGGCGACATAGCCGTTGCATATGCATCGCGGACGTCGCCCACTGATACTGATGGGCTCGTCGCCAGCTGGACGTTTGGCGAAATGCAGGGGCGGATTGCCAAAGATCAGGGTGGCTCCCTGCAACTTGTCTTAAGCGAAGACACAATGTGGGCCTATCTGGATGCGGTCTCTTCGATCCTGTTTATGATCAACGGCGATGGCGTGGCCCAGCTGGACCGGTTGGTTGCAAATGATTTGGGCGGTTATGGGGATCAGCAATTCCGTTTCGGAATGTCTGCAGGCACAACAGAAGTTGCCGGACTGAGCGCCGAAATAGATGACATTCGACTGTGGGACATCGCCCGCACGATCGAACAGATAACCGACGAACAGTTCCGGGCGCTGGACGGCAAGGAAACTGGCCTGGCGGGGTATTGGGCTTTCAATACCGGATCGGGCAGCGAAGTCGAAGATGCAACCGGGCGTGGCAACGACGGTGCCTTTGGGGTCGACCCGGCCAATCCGGTCTGGGGCGTTTCACAAGCGCCGATCAGCATTGAAACCGGAGCCGTCCATAACGTGCTGGGCGGCGTGCCGACTGGCTACAACCAGGCGATTGCCGGAGCTCCTTCTGTTGTGGAATACGCCGACCTTCAAACCGATGCTTACGGCAACGTTTTTTCAGTGATGAAGCGCTGCTACGTGGCGCCACAGGAAGAAAACCTGATGTTGGTGACAGGGTATAAGGTCGGCGACCTTGATACAGTCTTTGTTGGTCAGGTCCAAACCGAACCAAAAATCATCGGATACTTCGAAGGGGCGCCGCCCATTCCCAGCGAAAACCAAACCATGCCCACCTGGAACGGCGACATTACAGAGTATCACACCTACGCAGATGCAACGACTGTGAATGTCACCATCGAACAAGATGTCTCTCAGTCGGTCACCGGCTCTTACATCAGCGGCAGTTCAACGGCGCTGTCCGGTCAAGTCGGCTTATATGCGGGCACATCCCTTGGCGCCAGCGCGGGGCTGGGTTGGGAGAACGATTGGGGGTTCTTTGAGGCGAACTTGAAACTGGGGTTTGCCTTTGATACCGAAAACGCCACCAATACATCCAAATCCGCGACACAGGGTTTCACGACAACCAAAACTCAAACCAGCTCGCTGACGCCGGGCGGATATTGGGAACCAGAGGATCAAATTCTCAACCCAACGGTTGGCCGCCGTTACATTCCAGACAATCTCGGGACCGCAGTTGTGAAATCAAGGGTGGCAGACCTTTATGCCTCGCGGATCAAATCCAGCGGGCAACTGGTGAAACTGTCGATCCTGCCCAACCCCGACATTCCCGAAGATGTGAACATGATCGATTTCCCAATCAATCCGGCTTACATCAAAAACGGGACATTGGACGGCCAGGTCGGCCTTGAAAAAGACCGCGAAACGGGTGTCAGTTACTTCCGGCCGCTTGAAGCCTACGCCATGAAGCGCAGCATTGAGCGGGAAGAAAAACAGATCAACGCATACCTTGAACAAATCAACCTGTCATCGTTGGCAACAGAAGGAGGGTTCGACAATTTTGTTGACAACACGCTTCCCGAAAACCCTGCCTTTGACTGGTCCAAAAGGGTTTCAAAACGGGGCCTTGTGAACACCTACATCTGGACCGCCGGGGGCGGAACGCATTCAGATACTCTTGCCGTGGCAGACAGTTATAGCGAAGAATGGGGATCGGTTCGCTCGTCCTCCACCGGGCTGGGCTTGCATGCAGAGTTTTTGATCGCGGCGTTTGTCGGCGTCTACGGCGAACTCGACTTCATGAACAGCACGACATTGGAAACCACTGGCACAAGAACAAAGGAACAAAACAGCGCGGTGTCACTGGATGCCTCTGCTGCACCTGATTGGTTCCTTTCTGCCCCGATTGTGGATGGCGCCACCGTATCTTACACAGAAGCCCCCGCACCAGGGAAGGTCGAGGGTTATCGCTACAACGCCTTCTACCTGCCCCCGAGCCAGTCAAATTTTGACTTCTTCGCACAACAGTCGGGGGGGGTGATTGACCCAGTCTGGTATCAGCAATCACAAAGCCCAAATGCCGCTGCATTGCGTGAAGCGCGCGTGGCCGATAATGGCACTTGGCGTGTGCTTTACCGTGTTACCTATGTGGCGCGCATTCCCCCAAGTTTTCAACCTTCCCCGGATCTGGTCCAAACACCGGCCGTTCGCCCACCTGCCAACCTAGACCAAAATACAGTCCTCACACAGTTGGTTGACCAACAGCTCAACATGACGCTGGACCCAAGCCCAAGCGATGTAGGCAGCGCACTTCTTGATGTTTTGGGCGAAAACGCCGCAAGTGCGGGCATTCTTGGTGGCGCGCTCAGCTGGTGGAGTGCTTTTTTGACCCTTGGTGCGAACTACTCAAATCCGCAGTCCGTCACCGAAGCGGAATTGAGAGAAGACAGTCTGGGATATATGTTGAGCAACTACGAGACCCGTTCAATTTCTTCGCATCAGAACGTCAGAATGATTGCCAGCAGGTGAACAGAAGACTTTGGGCTAGGCAGTGGCGCAAACTGGCCAGCCCACCACATCGCAATATTGCCTGCGTTGTCCACATTTCAAACGACGCCGCATCCTCCGGTGCCGTCGTACATTTGGTAGCCTCGCCCGTGTGCATGCCCAACACCTTCTGTCTGCGTGGAATAATCCCCTGAAAGGGGTTCACCAACTGGGATAGTTTTGTCCCGCAAATTGGACAATCAGCGATGGCTGGTTTCTTGGATAACAATATCCCTCAATTCTTCACAGTCCTGAAAATCGTAGCCCCGATAAATCGCTTCAACACTGTGGTGCGGTGATCGCAAATGAGGTGCCCCTAGATTTGTAGACGCTTTGCTTGGTAATTTTGGAAGCAAAGGATGACGCAAATGTCAGGGTAAATT
>CANMPD010000021.1 GCA_947499635.1 uncultured Paracoccaceae bacterium
CCAGGTAGCTCGTCAGGCTCATAACCTGAAGGTCGTAGGTTCAAATCCTACTCCCGCAACCAGCTTTTCCTACTACATCAGACATACCAAACTCTGAACGTAGTGGAATGGTACGCGAAAACGACTTCAAGACATCTAAGTCAGCTTGCATACCGCCTTCCGAAGGCTCTTCACCCACAGACATGGCCAAAATCCCCGCAAGATCGCCTTCTAAATTAACAACAAGCCGCGTTTTGCTTGCGTCAGGTGTCAGCACAATCCTGTCAATCAGGCCACGGATTATGTCTGCGGCTTCTTCACGGTGCGCCGGGGCGGTTAAAGTTTTGATCAGTCGTTGAACTTCGCGAGTATACATATCAGCCATTGCAGGATGAAGAATGGGCTCTGCAGCAGGCTCATTCGAAAGCGCGCTCTTTAGGACTTCCATACGTGATGAAATACGTTCTGCATCCTCTTTGATCATCTCCGCAGGCACGCCGTTTTTGATAGCTTCGACCATGCGGATACGTTCACGTTCCAGCTGAGCCAGTTCTGTGCGCTGATTTGCTGTCGCATCAATGCGTGTGCGGCGCAGCCTGTTGAGGTGTTCGGTATATTCTTTGCAGAACAGAGCGCAAAGCTCAGGGTCCATCAATTGGCTCTGCAACGCACCCAAGATGTCTTCTTCAAGAAATTTGCGGCTGATGGATAGTGTATTGCCGCAGGTGCCTTTGTTACGCGCGCTGGAGCAGCCGATTTGCGTGCCATTCAGCATGGAGCAGCCGCCACCGCATTCCCCGCATTTGATCAAGTAGGAGAACAGGTGCTTGGGGCGGCGCGCTTGCCAGAAGCCGGATTTGGCATGTTTGTTGATCTTGCCCTGTTTGGCTTTGGCAGCCTCCCAGATCTCTTGATCAATGATACGCAGGTCGGGCACTTCTTTGATGATCCATTCAGACGCCGGGTTCACGCGGGACACGCGTTTGCCGGTCTCTGGGTTCTTGGCGTAGCGCAGTTTGTTCCACAGCATGCGGCCAATGTAGAGTTCATTGTTCAGGATGCCGGTGCCTCGCTCGCGGTTGCCATAGATGGTGCTTGGCCCCCAGTGGCGACCTGACGGGGCAGGGATGCCTTCTTTGTTGAGCGCGAACCTTCGCGGTGTTTTGCGTGATCCGCTTGAAATCCCTGCGTAGCTCGCTGAGGTCTTTTAAGGCCTGTTTGCCAAACAAGCGAGAGCGTACAAACGCGCTGACTGGCCGGTCACCAGCCAGATGATCCAATTGCTCTCGCTCACTCTGAGAGAGGCGTACTGTTAAAGTGGTCGATTGTTTTGGGGCAGTGTTCTTTGTGGGTCCAGCTGCTGTTGTGAAGGCTTCTGTATTCATGGCGAAGGCTCCAGCGCCTGAGACGGACGCGCGTTCAATTCCTTTTCTGGTTTAGAAGATTGCTCGTCGCCAGACTGATCCGCATATCGCCAGCCACAGACATCATATGCGTTAAACAACTTCTGCAATTCACTCGCGTGCGAGATAAGTGTTTGAAATTCCTCACGAGGGAAAGACGAGGGCGAGCTCCCGCAACCAAAAATACTTGATAAGCACCCTCTCGGGTGCTTTCTTCGTCTCTAGACCCCAAATTACCGCTTTCTGTGCGCTAATCGCTGAATCCGTCAGTTGTGACAGTAAGGAGGTATATTGTGTATGGTGATGACGTGTGGGATGATAGGTTACTTTATGAATAAGAGAGCTCACGGTTGTTATCTAGTTTTGCCGCAAGAAAGATGGTGCGACCTTGTAATGTTCAGAAAAGCAAAATGAGAAATAAGAGCCTGACCGAAAGCCCGTGGTCACGGAGATATCCCATACCGAAAGATTGCTGTGTAATAGAAGATCGCGGGCGCGCTCAAGCCTTTGAACTTTGCAGTATTTTGACGGCGTCATTCCAGTATACTTCATGAATAGACGTTCTAAGGTGCGGCGGCTTGCCCCAACCGTTGATGCGAGATCAAGAGGAGAGATGGGATTTTCCATATTTTCTGACAAGATCTGCACTGCGCGGCGCAGCTGTTTTGGAGCTGTTTCAGGAATACGTTCAGCCCCTGTAGATTGAACGGCAACGCCCGACCTAATGCGGTCGATTTGCAGCTGATTGGCGATTGAATGTACGAGCCGAGCATCATGAGCACGCGCAATGATTTCCATCACCATATCGATAGAGGACAGCCCTCCGGAACAAGTTATTATATTTTTGTCAATTTCGAATATCGCACTTGTTAATTCGATGTCAGGAAACTCTTCTTTAAATGCTGCAAGCCCTTCCCAATGGACCGTGCAGCGCACATGTTTTAACAAGCCAGCGCGCGCGAGGAAAATCGTACCCATTGAAATAGCGCCCATCTGAACGCCAGAAGAAGAGCGGCGATTGAGAAAAGCTGAAAGCCGCGTGGGTACAGAGGCTTCAAGGTTAAGGCCCGCGCAGACGAACGTATAATCGGGTAGATCTCCGCTTCCGATACGTCCTTCGCTTTCTAAGATCAGGCCGTTTGATCCTGCAACGGGATTGCCATTTTCGCTTACAATGGACCATGTATAGCACTCAAACCCAATCATGCGGTTCGCGACACGCAAAGGTTCAATCGCAGCAGTGACGGAGAGCATAGAAAACGCGTCTAGGAGCACAAACTCAAAATGGGTGCCTTTGATCCGCGCGTGCTCCATAGGTTGTGTCATAGAACCTCCTGAGTTCTGCAATTGATCTATTGGACCTTAAATGACAGACAACGACCAATATTTACGGCTTAAAATTAAGGTTTTTTGTACTCAGGAGGAAGGAGAATGTTTGCCTTCCAATGCGCTACCTTAGGCCTGGGATCAAAGGTGTTAGACTGAATCTTCGATAACCAAAGCCCCCTTGGCGGTGGAGCAGCACGCAAGAATAAACCCTTGATTGACCTCGCGGGGACTCAAACCGCCATCTTGCTGCATGTCCACATCGCCTTCGACCAATTTCAAACGGCAGGTCCCACATTGCCCCTGACCACATCCGGTTGGAATACGTTGGCCAACTGCGGCAAGCGCGGTGCTAAGGGGGATGTCTGGCTGCAAATCAAATCTGGTCCCACGAAAGGTCACAGGAATGCGCTGCGCTGTGTCATCACTCACAGTTTTGTCGACTGCGGTTGGCGTGGCTACAGGCTGCGTGCCTGCACCACCAAAGGTTTCCGTATGAAAGTTCTGCGCAGACAAACCTTCGGCTTTTAAGGCGCGAGACACCTGTTCCATAAACCCCTCTGGCCCGCAGCAAAAGGTTGTACGGTGAGAGCTGTCTGGCACCATCGCCCGGATCATAGAACGCGTCACGCGACCACGATAACCACTCCATGCTTCGCCAACATCTGGCTGTGTTGCGACATCAAAAAGTGTCAAATTTGGCATCTCTGCAGCTATTTTCTGCAATTCATCCCTAAAGAGCAGATCACCGACACGGCGTGCGCATTGTATGACAACAACATCCGTTGTTTCGCCACGCCCATGCAGCCAACGCAGCATCGACATCATTGGCGTAAACCCACTGCCGCCCCCGATCAACAACAAGGGCTGATTGGGATGATGGGCTAAGGTGAAATGACCAAAGGGACCACGCGCATCAATTCTGTCGCCGATGTCCAGCGCCTGGTGCATCCATTTCGTCGCATAGCCGGTGTCTGCGGCTTTGACCGTTACGGATAATTTATCCGCGGACAGCCCATCCGAAGAGACGGTGAATGTGCGCGTCGCAACACCGGTGTCCATTGGCAAATTTAAAGCAACGGCTTGACCCGGGTAATGTTTGCATCCCCCGTTGAGCACGTTGAAATGAAAACTGACCGTGTCTTGGGTCTCTTGAACGCGGTTTGCCAACTGCAAAGATAAAAGCGATGCTTTCAGAACGGGCACCGCTGGTTTTGGGAAGGGCAGAAAAGCCGTTTGCGCATCGCCCATGATCTACTCCGCAGCTTGCAGCGTGGTCGTTGGGCACGTCAACCAGCTCTCCAATTGGCCTTTGTACCAATTGATGAAATTGATCACCATGAACTCTGACATTTCAGAATATGGGCCAGGGATATACCCAGGTGAACGGGTGCCTTTTTGATTTTCTTCGGCCAACGTTTTATCCTGATCGTTAGTTTTGATCCAAACATGCGACAGATGGTGAATGTCATAATCCCAGCCTTCCACAGCATCCTCATGAACGCACCAAGTTGTCCGCACCTCTGATTTATTCGGCCCCAAAGGAAGCACCCGAAAGTGGATTGTCATCTCAGACAGAAAGTGGTGCCAGTTGTTAGGAATGCGAAAGGCGCGCACAGAGCCGAGATCGGGTTCGGTCAAATCGCCCAGCAGTTTTTTGCTCGCGGGTTTGCCATCCATGGTCATGGAAAAAGCGCCTTCTCGAAATGGCAGTCGAATGCATCGGTACTCCAATCCGCCATCAACGGGTGCATGGGGCAGATTTAGGGCATCCCATTCACGGGCTTTTTTGTCCATGATGGCAAACTCGTCCGCAAAGCGTGCGTCATTGGGTAAAGCCATTTCCACCAAAGACACCAGCAATTCAGGGTGCGCCCCCGCACAGTGATAGCACTCGCGGTTGTTTTCGATCACCAGCTTCCAGTTTGCCTCTTCCACGATGGTAGATTCATAAACGATCTTGGTTCTGCGTGGGTCATGTGGTTGAATATAAGGCGTAATATCTGCACGGAATTTTTCGATATCAGGCGGCGTATCCGCAAGACAAATGTACACCAGACCCTCAACTGAGGTGACATGCACAGGTTTCAGCGGGAATTTTTCTGGGTCGAAATCATCGCCCATAAAACGGGTCGACACCAGTTCACCGGTCAGCTCATAGGTCCATTGATGATAGGGGCATACCAAACGACCCACGTGACCGCGCTCTTTATCACACAGGCGCGATCCGCGATGTCGGCACGAATTAAAAAAGGCCCGCAGCCCGCCCTCATTGTCGCGCAAAACGATAATCGGCGCATCATGCACGGTCAACGTAATATAGTCGCCCGCATTCGGGAGCTCGCATTCCGGCGCCGCAAACAGCCACTCGCGGTAAAAGATCGCGTCCATATCAGCCTCAAATACGGCTTGGTCATTGTAAAATGCGCGAGGTAACGCATAGCCGTCCTGACAGGCGTTCAAAGCGGTTCGTATTGCATTTGTGGCTTGAGAAACTGACATAAAATCGTGTCCTGCTGCAAAATATGGCTGTCAGTCAATAGTCCCATAATGCGGCAAATAGTAATTTAGAATTTGCGCCAATATGATCCAGATCTGTCCCAAGTTTATAGGCACACAGGAAAAATATTCTATGTTTTTATAGGTCTGAATAGGTGAGCTATGGTTTTGTGAATTTTCTTTAGATGACGCAATTTCAACAGGAATAGGCAAAATTTCTCAAAGACTCGTGTGAATAAAGCGCATTCTGTCAACCAGATCGGCAGTTCATGCCGCCAACGTAAACGGAGACGAAAATGTCCTTTCCTCAAAACGTACCCTATCTGATTATCGGTGCTGGCATCCATGGTCTGTCTACAGCTCTACATTTGGCCAAATCGCTTAAGGCAACGGGCAAAGGTGCGGGCCAAGATATCGTAGTTATCGATAAATCTGGTATCGCAGCAGGTGCCTCGGGTATTGCTTGTGGTGTTGTGCGCAATAACTATTTCCAACCAGCGATGCGCGAATTGATGGCGCATTCTGTGACGCATTGGGAAGCCCACGCGAAAGACTTCCAATACAATCCAGTTGGTTATCTGCAAATTTCGGCAGAAAGCATGCATGAAGACGTGGCGCAAATCCACAAAGAGCAACAAGCCATCGGGTATGAGTCCAGCTTCATTGAAGGCACTGCAGAGTGCGACGCCTATATGAAAAACATGTTCTCTGACTGGCGCGCCGAAGGCATCACATCCGTTTTACATGAGAAAAAAGGCGGCTACGCACATAACGCGGCTGCGATCTATGCTTTGGCAAAAATGGCCGAAGAAGAAGGCGTGCGCATTGTCACCGGCGTGACTGTAACAGGCTTGAAAAGCGCCAACACATCCTCGGATGCGATTACAGCGGTTGAGACAGATAAAGGTGACATTGCATGTGATTACCTTGTGGTCGCAGCTGGCCCGTGGGTACGTGACTTCTGGTCAATGGCTGAGCTGCCTGACACAATCACTGTCAAAGGCGAAGATGGCATCACCCATGATGACATCCCAATGTGGAAATTCTGGCAGCTCGAAGAGGGCGTGTTGCGCTTTGACCCGAAGGATTTTCAAACCAATGACTTCAAATTGCCTCCTGTGATCCACGTCGATTCTGATGCGCCTCTAAAGTCGGATGTTGATGGCAGCCTCATCACAGAAGACATGTGGGGCATCTACTATAAGCCCGACTTTAACTTTGGCGGCGTACAAGGCGGTGCGATGCCTTACCCTGTTGAAAAACCCGCAAAAGATGTGGCGATTGATCCATATGGCCCATCTTCGCCAGAGTTTGTGGCGTCCCCGGAATTTGCCCATATGTGGGTGTCTGCCTTGGCGCATTGTAATGAGCGCTTTTCTGGCACAATGCCGAGATACCACAAAGAACCATCCGGCGGCGTAGGCTGTTTCACACCTGACAGCTTCCCTGTCTTCGATGTGTTCCGCGAAAACTGCTACATCATTGCGGATTCCAACCACGGCTACAAAATGATTGGCGTGGGTGAATTGGTCGCACAAGAAATCACGGGCGAAACATCCGCCCTGCTGCAGCCGTTCCGCTTTGGCCGCTATGCAGAAGGCAAGTTGCACCCTGTTTCAAACAGCCCCTATCCTTGGAGCTAAGTCCACAAGGTTGGGAAAAACCCGCACTCTCTGGACACTAGGGAGTGCGATACGAAGGGGGGCTTTAGGCCCCCCTTTTTACATCCACTTACCGGGTCGATGCGGGATCAGTGTTTGTGGTTTGCAAAATGGCGGACAGCTCATCCCTCAAAAGCGACCGTGAGAGATCACGGTGTGTGGGCAAACGGCTGCGCGCTGCCATGATCTGCTCATGATCGATATCGGCAACAATGAGGTCCGCGCCATCACCCGCCTGCGCGAGCATTGCCCCTTGTTCATTCACAATGGTCGAACCGCCCCAAAACGTCATGTCGTCTGTAAAACGACCCACCCAATTGCTGGCAATAAGAGGCGTACTATAGACCAACGCGTGGTTTTTCAGGATCTGCGGCCAGCTGTCCTTGTTGGAAAACCCCTCTCCCACTGCTTCAAGTGTTGAGGCAAAGGGCACAGCCAATATATCGTCATGAGCAGCAGCAGACAGATAGGTAAGACCAGGGTCCCAAAAATCTGCACAAATCAACCCTCCACATTGCCAACCCGACGGCAAAGTCATCCGGGTGGTCTGCCCCCCTGCCGCGAATATTTCGCCTTCGATAAGTCGGCCAAAAGTCGGAAGATTGATCTTGCGATGTGTGGCGACCACCTGTCCCTGATGCAGCCAAACGATTGAATTATAAAGCTGCCCCTGACCCCCTTGTTCGACCAGACCGACGACGGCCACCAGTTCACCACATAGCAGGGCCAGCTCTTTCAAAATCGTATCATCAACAGACATGGCACTGCGCTGTGCTTGCACCTTGTCTTTGGGATAGCCGGTGAGAGAGGCCTCGGGGAAAACAAGCAAATCCACATTCTGCGCTTTCGCTTGTGAAATAGCCTGTTTATGCGCTGCCAAAAGCGCGCCTTCTTCGAAAGGCAGATGCGCAAGCTGCGCGCTGGCGCACCGCATGGTAGTGTCGATGATCATGTGAGTCTCATAAATAATGGCCACCTCCATTTTCAGAAGGTAGCCAATGTAAAATGTAATCTGTCAGAGATTTACAGCAAGCCGTTCGATGTCAAGAACTCTGTCGCTACGTCTTCAACAGTCACTTTTTCAACGTCAACGCGCGCATTCAGGCCACGCATTACAGTGTCATCCAACAGAGCTGAAAGCGCGTTGAGTTGCTCGCCCAGCTCGGGGTTGGCTTCCAACACTTCTGTACGGATTGTTGGTGTCAAAGCATAGTTCGGAAAGAAGCCTTTGTCGTCTTCAAGAACCGTGAAATCAAAGGCTTCGATACGGCCGTCCAAAGCAAACACCAGACCGAGGTCCAATTGCTCTTCTTTCAGGGCTTGGTAGATCAGGCCTGTTTGCATCGCGACAAGGTTCGCGCGACCCGCTTTGAATTCATATTTGTCTTGCAGACCTGGCAGGCCGTCGGGCCGCTTTGGAAATTCAGCATTCACCCCAAATTTGAAATTGTCGCCTTTGTTGTAAGACGCGGCCAGATCAGAAATTGTTGCCAAACCTTTGTTGTCTGCCGTGCGCACTGCAATCGCATAGGTTGAGTTTGCGGTGGAGGGCGCCAACCACGTGATACCTTTTGCGGCGTCCAGTTCTTTGACCCGTGCATAGGTCTCTTCAGAATTTAGGGATTCTTCGACTTTGTTAAAGGTAATCAAAGACGTACCGGTGTATTCCCAGTAAATGTCAACTTGGCCGTTTTCCAGTGCAGCGCGGACAACAGATGTCCCCATACCGTCGAGTTTCTCAATATCGTGACCTTTAGTCTCAAGGTACTGCGTGGTGATTTCGGCAATCAACAATTGTTCCGTAAAACCTTTGCCGCCAACTTTCAGCTCCGCTGCTTGAGCAGAGCCAGCAACAAACGCAAGGGAAGCGACTGCGGCTTTTGCTAGGTTTTTGTACATAATTTCTCTCCGTTGGGTGTTAGATTTTGATTTATGATTTAGGTGCGAAGCGGGTTTACACCGCGTGGGATCAGCCAATATTGCGCTGTGGCCAGTAGCCAATCAGCCGATATGGACAAAAGCGCCACGGGGATGACACCGGCCAACAACATCTGCATTTCATTGAGATCGATGCCTGTGAAGATAAGCTCGCCCAGGCCACCGCCACCAATTAAAAATGCCAAAGGCACTGTGCCAACATTGACGGCCACGGCGGTGCGAACACCGGCAAAGATCACGAACATCGCATTGGGCAATTCAACGCTGCGCAAAATATGTCCAGGCGTCATGCCCATACCTGTGGCGGATTCTTTCAGGTAATCAGGGACATCCAGCAAACCTTGGAACACATTGCGCACGATCGGCAACAGCGTCGCGGCCCAAAGGCCAAAGATCGCCGGCACAAAGCCGATGCCCAAAAATGTGATCGACAGGGCCAAAATCGCCAACGTGGGAATGGTCGTTCCGATGTTGAACGCCTGCAAAAAGGCTTCGGAATATTTCAGCATCCACGAACGGCTGAGCAAAATGCCAATGGGGACACCAACCACAATAGCCAAGGCGCAAGAGACAAAGACCAAACGCAAATGCTGGCCAGTCAGATAAATGATATCTTCGGAATAGTTCCGCCAGATATCTCCAACATACCCTTGTTCCCCCAGGATCAATCCCGCACCCAGAATAATGCCAAAAACAAAGGCCGCTCGGCTTCTGAACCGATCTTGTTTCATCGCAGCGAGTTTATTCATAGCGTATCCAGTGCCCGCTCTTGGGGCTGGCTTTGATCTCGATATGTTGCACCAAGGGCATGCGAAATCGCACGCTGAGTGATAGAGCCTTTAAAGAAGCCATCATCATCGACACAGGCCAGCCACGTCGTGTCATATCGGAACATTTTCGACACTGCTGTGCGCAGATCATCATTGATATTTAACGTCGCAGGCAGCCCTTGATAGTTCTCTTCGACGCGGCCGCTGCTATCGGCAATATCATTGAGATGTAGAAAGCCGCGCGCACGGCCGCGCGGGCCAACCATAACGATGTTTTTGTGACCGGCGTCCCGCATCAGGCTACGGGCTTTGTCCAAATTATCTTGCGCCGACACTTGAACCTGATCGCCATGCATCACTTCGTGAACTTTCAGCAGGCTCAGCCGTTTCAATGTGCGATCTTGTCCCAAAAAGCTTGAGATAAAGTCGTTTGCAGGCCGCGCCAAAAGGTCGTCTGGGCTGTCGTATTGTTCAAGAATACCATCTTTGAAAATCGCAATTTTATCGGCCATTTTGATGGCTTCATCAATGTCGTGACTGACAAAGGCGATGGTCTTGCGGATCTCTTTTTGCATCTTCAGGAACTCGTCCTGAATGACGGCCCGGTTGATCGGGTCAATCGCACCAAAAGGTTCATCCATCAACAAAACAGGCGGGTCCGCCGCCAACGCGCGGATCACACCGACACGTTGCTGTTGGCCGCCAGACAGTTCTTTGGGGAAACGTTTGAGGAAGATGTTCGGATCAAGATTGACCATCTCCAACAATTCACCAGCCCGTGTGCGCGCTTTTTTAGGATCCCAGCCCAACAGATCAGGCACAACACAGATGTTGTCCTCGATGGTCATGTTAGGGAACAGGCCGATTTGCTGAATAACATAGCCGATATTGCGGCGCAGCTGCACGGGATCTTGCTTGTCGGTATCCTGGCCCGCGACCCAGATCTTACCGCTGGTCTTGGGGATCAGACCGTTGATCATTTTCAACGTGGTTGTTTTACCGCAGCCAGACGGGCCCAAGAGAACGCAAATTTCGCCTTCTGGCACCTCCATGGACACCTGATCTGCTGCAATGACAGAACCACCGCCGGGCGTGTCGAAAACCTTTGAGAGTTTTTCTAATTTGATCATGTTTCTATCCGCGTTAGTTAATGGTCAGAGCCAGAAGAGGCAGAGGTCGATGCAGGGGTCAGCCGCCGCTGGACCCACATCAGGAAATAGTCACTGGCGATTGCCAGTAAGGACACCACAAGCGCGCCGGTGATGAGTTGGCGGGGATCTGATTGGGAAATGCCGCGGGCAATAAACACACCAAGCCCGCCAGCACCGATGTAAGCAGCAATGGCTGTAATCCCGATATTCATCACAACCGCAATCCGCACACCGGCCATAACAATTGGAATGGCCAGCGGAATTTCAACGCGGTGCAGGCGTTGCACCGGTGTCATGCCAAGGCCCCGTGCCGCTTCGCGCAAGGCTGGATCGACATTGGAAATGGCTGTGTATGTATTTCGGATGATTGGAAGCTGAGAATAAAGCAAAACGGCGACAACTGCGGGCAGATACCCGACGCCCTGCCCAATCAAAGAAAGGATGGGGATCATAAGCCCAAAAAGCGCAATCGACGGGATCGTGATAATGATCGCCGCCGTGTAAAGCACAATATCGGCGGCGCGTTGATTGAGCGTGATCAAAATCCCAATCGGCACGCCCGTGATGATTGCAAGCCCGATTGCCACACTCACGATCATGATGTGCTGCAACGTTCGCTCTGCGATCACGTCAAGATTTTGACTGATGAAAACAACTGTTTCCAAGGTTTTCCCTCTCTCGAAGTTGAAACACAGGTCCAACTATTAGATTTGATGTTGCGTAGACTGCTGGGGAAACGGTTCTAGGATTGTTATTTTTTCGTCACTAATCTGCGATTTGGCGCCATACCGTGAATGCTCTGCTCACAAATCAACAAAACCTGCGAAAAGTCGACATCCAGGCGCTGCATATGGGGTTAAAAGCGCGAAAATCACGCGTCCTCAAAAAGGGTTTGCGCTCAAAAATTGAGCAGAAAAATTTGGCATTTGACTGATCGGCTCTGACGTCAACAACCGAGCAAGCGCGCGCAGAACAAAGGCTTTAGTGGAGAGAACTTTGACGCCAGCACAGGCCAGTAGAGCGGGGCACACACTGCTCGCGCTCGATCGCTACTCACTCTTACCTATAAATATGAGTTTGGCCAACTTTCACGCCCTGTGGCCCTGCATCGGATACCCGCCTGGAGGTCGAAAATCTCAATCCAGCTTATTGACGCCGGCTTGCATCTTAACGGCACGCTTGTCCGAGCTTTGCGCGAACTTGAGAAAGATCGCCTTCTCAAACGCTCGACTGGCGGCACTCACTACTCCCTTACATTCGAGGGAAGCCAGGCGATTGAAATTCTGAGGAACATCGCCGGATGGCAAAGGGCCCGAAGCAAAACTAATGCCTGAATTAACTGGCATGAATGGACCGGAGCGATCCATTCACAGAGATCGAACACCTTTCCCAATATCCTGCCGGTCAGTGGGTCGTCACCTTTTTAACACTTTCCTCTCCTCGCGCAGCAGACATTCGTTCTCTTTATCAACGTCCTCGTGCGGCCCAGACATCAAATCATCACGCTGATGCTTTTGGACTCACTTGTTCAATGTCGAAAGGCCAACCCCCAAGTCAGATGAAACCTGCAGCCGCGTTAAGCCACTGCGGGTCGCGGTGCGTAGCGCGTTACTCATCGGTTTACCTCTTTGCCATTTATTCCCTCCTTCATAGCAAATAGTGCTCGAAAGAGACCGGAACGAAACAGCCACAGGACCAGCTTCTTTTTCACAGAAACCGTATCAGCAGCGCTCTGAAGTGGAAGGCTTGTAGTAAGGTTGCAATTGCCGCTAATCGTGGCGTGTCGCGTTATGCTTTAAACTCAGGATATCACGTCGACCGTAATGCCCTGCTGGGTCTAGCTTTAGGTGAGCGCCCATCACATGTTCCACATGAATATCAGCGTAAAGTATAACCTCTTCGCCAACCACAGGTCTCGCTATCAGTTCTCCGCCGGGGGCTGCAATCATTGAGCCGCCATCGTTAATCACGTCGCGGCCCTCAGTGATGTATTTGCGTAATGGAAATGTTGTGGGGATGTCACTTGAGCGCAGCAAGCCCGACACAGACATCACATAGATGCGCCCCTCCATTGCGATGAATTGCGTAATATGCTGAGTCACATCCAGATCACCCGGCCATGTGGCAATATGCAACTGTTCACCCTGCTCATAAAGGGCCTGACGGGCAAGGGGTTGCCAGTTTTCATAACAGTTTAACCCGCCAACCTTGAAGTCTTTCCAAGGATGGACCTGCAAGCCGTGCCCGTCTCCGTCGGCCCAGATCAGGCGCTCATGGAAGGTGGGTTTTAGCTTGCGATGAACATTGACAACGCCCTTGTCGGGTAAAACGGTAACCAGTGAGGCATAGACCGATCCGCCCGACCCGGATCGTTCTACGATACCGAAACAGACGGCAACGCCCAAATCGTTTGCCTCTTTGGCGATGGCAGCCACTTCGGGTCCATCGGTTGAGATGGCTGACTTAAGATATGCGATATGACCTATTTTGAGTAACTCATCATTGTGGGCGACCTCTGGCGCGCGTAACCAAACCGGATAGCCCGAGAGAAACACTTCGGGAAAAGCAACAAGTTCGGCCCCGTTTGAGGCTGCTTCACGCAGAAGCCCGATCAATTTGTCTGTGCTGGCACCTGCGTCAAGAAACACAGGTGCAGCTTGTACTGCGGCGATCTTCAAAGATGTTTTCCCTTCGTCTTAAGTCGGATCAATCGCGGCATTGACTAGCCCGGATTTGCGGGGGCTTTTGCAATGGATGGATCGATTGGTCCCCAAGGCTGCGCGCTGTTGCACCAGATCTGAATGGTTGGTTTCACCCACGAACTGTCGTCCAAGGTGCCTGCTTTTACAGCCGCCAAATTGTCAAACGCTTGCAGTTCTGTCGTCAAAGGAGACCCGCAGTTGCGGCAAAAATTCCGTGTTACAGGTTGGCCTGAATCACCATTTACAACGTATTGACCTCGGCTTTCACCTTTAAAACTGATCGACTCTGTCGGGACCAGTACATTGGTAGAATAGGCCGATCCGCTTTGCTTTTGGCAATCTGGACAGTGGCAAACGACTGTCATGGTGGCTTCTTCTGCGGTTGAGCTATAGTGCACTTGCCCGCACAGGCAGCTTCCTTGAATTTTTGGCATATGATGTCTCCTTGTCGTTGAGTGTTATTTTATGAAGTTGGCCCTTTAGACGTGAGGTGCTCTGCGTTTTGATTAAATAGAACCGAGTTTATTTCGGCATTGGTGGTTTTGGAAAATTGAGCGTCCTTGTGAAGGTTAATCGCATCCTGCACCGCTGGTCGCATTTTGATCCGTTGTCGCCATGCAGACACATTTGGAAATACATCCAATGAAACCCCCAGAGGTTTTGCGATAAAGGCCCAAGGGAAAATCATCATATCGGCGATGGAATAGGTGTCGAAAATATAATCGCGCCCCGACAGGCGGGTCTCGAGGACACCGAGCGTCCGTTCAAATTCACCTTTATAGCGTTTATGGGAATAGGTCTGCCCATCCGGAGCATAGTTTACAAAGTGACTGAGCTGACCTGCCATCGGCCCCTGATTGGCAGCCTGCCAGAACAGCCACTCGTTGAACTCTTTGCGTTGTAACGCCGTTGATGGCCCAAAGCGTTCGGCTTTTTCAGCAAGATATAGCAAAATTGCGCCACTTTCGAAAACTGTGACTGGGTCGCCATCCGTATCATGATCCACAATGGCTGGTATTTTTGCGTTTGGGTTTATGGCCTTAAATGCTGGCGACATCTGGTCGCCTTCGGTCAATTGCATCAAAATGGTCTGATGCTCCAGTTGCGCCTCGGCCAGCATAATGGCGATTTTCCAGCCGTTAGGCGTTGGAGAGTAGTAAAAATCAATCACGACGTACCTGCCGTCTTTACGACGTTAACACTGCGTAAAATCTCCTCGGTATGCTCTCCCAATTCCGGAGCTGGCCGGAGGTTTGTCGCAGGGGTTCCATGAAACACAGCCGGGCCACGGGCTTGTCTGAGGCGACCTGCCTTGGGGTGGTCGTATTCAATAAAGGTGCCGTTAGCCGCCATCTGAGGGTGCTCGCGCATTTCACGACGTGTGAGAACGGGGGCACAGGGCACACCAGCGCTCTCTAGATCATGTAGCAACGTGTCGCGGTCTAGATCCCGGACAATAGACTGGGTGAGTTTGAGGCGCGCATCACGGTTGTTTTCTCGCAATTCGGCATCTTTGAAACGGGGGTCTTCCAAAATATCTAGACGCCCTGTCGCCTGGGCAAGTGCTTCCCAATGCTTGTCCTGCATGATTGAAATGCTCAGATAACCGCCCTGTACGTCATAGACGAGATCACTAAAGGATTGGCTTTCCTCTTGCTCCATCTCGTCGCCAACAAAGGTATGGCCATTCATGTCAGATGCCCAAAGGAAAGATGCTACGGTGTCGAGCATCGAAAGCTCAACCTTTTGACCTTTACCGGTTCTTTCACGCGAGAAAAGCGCGGCGGTGATGGCCTGACTGGCTTGAACCGCAGTCAATTTATCTGGCAAAATCGTACGCACCAAACGCGGACGTTCCTGATCGGATCCTGCCTGAACAGTGGTCAGCGCAGACATGGCTTGAATCAAGGGATCATAGACCGGTTTATTTGCCAATGGGCCTTCAAACCCAAATCCCGCAATCGACATGTGAACCAGCTTGGGATTCAATTTGCTCAGCGCATCATAGCCCAAACCCAGACGATCCGCGACGCCGGGACGGAAATTTTGAATGAACACATCTGCAGTTGTGATTAACTGCCGGATAACCTCCAGATCGTCCGGATTTTTGAGATCGACAACGATAGAACGCTTGTTGCGATTGTTGTTCAGATAGGACGCGGAATGGCCGCCGCGGCGTGTCGCAAGATGACGCGTGTAATCGCCATCGGCACGCTCGACTTTGATGACATCGGCGCCTTGATCGGCCAACATCATTGTGCACATCGGACCTGAAATAACTGTGGTGAGGTCAATCACACGTATACCAGAGAGAGGTCCGCTGTGCTTGGGGTGATCAATGCGTGTCATAACAAATTCCTACTGATGTTAGGATCAAGCCTAGCCCAAGATCAGCAAACCACGTAATGAAAAAAATTCAGTAGATAGTGAAGAAAATTCAGCTTGATTGTGCCATCAGCCATGCGTGGAGCCGTTTGACATCCAAACGCATCGGCTCGTCTCGGCGGAGGATATAGTAAGACGTATCATGTACGTCGCGCGCTTGGAAAGCTTGCTCTAAATCACCTGCAGCCAGGAAATGATCGACCAGGGGTTTGCGACCAAGCGCGATGCCCAGACCATCACGAGCCGCCTGTACCGTCAGTTCATATGTGGCAAGCTTATAGCGTTGAACCGTGTCAGGTATCACGATCCCCCGCGCGGCGCACCAGATGTCCCATTCGCCTTCAACTGTTGTGTTCTCCAGAAGGCGACTGTTTTTTAAGATGTCTCCGGGTTTTACGGATGTGGAGGGGGCAAGTACTCCCGGCGCAACCACCGGCACGATCGTCTCATGCAGTAAGGGGGTGGCGATATAGCCGGGCCAGTCACCAGAACCACGCCGAATGGCCAAGTCGATACTTTCGCGGGCCAGATCGACAACGCGCGTGGTTGTGATCAGATCGATATCTAATTCGGGATGCGCGCGCCCAAGGTCCAACAGCCGGTGCATCAACCAATCTGCCGCAAATGAGGGAGTCAAAGTGAGAGAGACGCGTTTGCGATCTGGCGAAGAGCGAATTGTCTCTGTCGCACGCAACAAATCCGACATCGGGCCTTTGATGTCTTCGAAATATTGGCTGCCATGTGCCGTCAAGCAAAGCTTGCCTTTGCGGTTTTCGATCAGACGCACGCCTAATTCTGCTTCGAGCGATTTGAGTTGATGGCTCACGGAAGATGCGGAAACACCTAAGCGCAAGGCGGCTTTGACTGCGCTGCCGTGTAATGCAACCTCGTAAAAAGATTTCAGCCCGCCAAACGGTGGGAAATAATCGTGTTTTACCAAGTCGGTTTTAGCTGCCATCGTTGATCAAGTTCTTGAATGAGCTGAATTTATATCCAAGTGTGCTTTGCCTTTGGCGGTGTCTCTTTCGCAATGAGATGAACAGTAAGGCATTATAATTCCCATTCACCTAACAGCGGCGGATCTAATGTGACAGGGGGAGTGTTTTGCGGGTGTTTTACTGGGCCGCTATGATCTGAGAGGTGAATTCAGACAGATCATCAGCAATAAAATCTGGTGTGGGCACGTTCAGGGCGTCTATGAGACTGTTGTTTGGTCGCGCAATAAATGCACCTTTGGCCCCCAGTGATTGCGCGCCGATAGTGTCCCACAAATGACAGGCAACCAAGCACATGTTTGATAAATCGATATCCAGACGGTCCGCGACCAACTTATATGTCGCAGGATGAGGTTTGAACTTGCCCACTTCGTGAACACTAAAATGGTCATCAAATAAAGTTGCGATCCCCGCCTTCTCTAATGGTGTCGGCGAGGGGGAGGGGGCGGAGTTGGTGAGCGTCACCAGCTTGAACCCTGCCGCGCGCAATTTGGCCAAGGCTGGCGCAACATCGCTATAGGCTGGCATGGAGACAATGAGGGCCTTGAGCTCTGCGATATCTGTATCATGTACGGCCACGTTTTTATTGTGCCCGATCATGCGTAAAACGCCGCCTGCAAGCTCTCCAAAGGGCGCATAGCGCCCGGACAGTGTCATTGTTTGTGAATATAGAATGAGCTCTGCGAACCAATTTCGCAGGGCGGATGCGTCGTCAAACAGGCGCAAGAAAAGAGGTTCAAGTGTCGTGATATCAAGCAGCGTTTCATTGACGTCAAAGACGATGGTTGAAATGGCTCTGGGATCTGACATGGTATTGTTTCCTCATTGTTGTGTTAATGCTAGAGGGACGAGCCTAATTTTACAACGGTGTGCGACGCATGGGTAATACGTCGAATGTCTATGAACGCTGATCCGTAAGGCCATGATATAAACAAGGCTGTGTTTTTTTGCGAAAGTTACACTTGCAACGGCGCTACATCGCCGCCTAAAGATGCGGAAAATGGTGTGTCAGAGGGCTAGGGTGCGTCAGCACGTCTTAGACTTGTTTGATAAATGTCGCCACGATATCACGAAAGAAACATACGGGGTCGGGAGTTCACATTGACGCAATCGGGAACGCAATCTGATGTCTACGCGGTAGACCGTTGGGGAAAGAATTTATTTGGCGTTTCTGATGGGGGCGAGTTGGTGTTGAACAATCCTCTCAACCCCACCGCGCCACCTGTGAGCGTGGCAAAAATCGTCAATGAAATTGGGGAGCAAGGCATCACAACCCCACTTTTGTTACGCATTCGCCCGTTTTTGATCAATGATATCTGCCAGTTGAATGAAAGCTTTCGCCGCGCGATTGAACGGGTTGGGTACAAAGCACCATATCGTGGGGTATTCCCGATCAAGGTTAACCAACAGTCGCGAGTCATCCGTCAGATTGTAAAGACCGGACGCCCCTATGATTACGGGCTTGAGGCCGGATCAAAACCTGAACTGGTGATCGCGTTGGCACACCGGTTGTCCAAAGATGCGCTGATCATTTGTAACGGGATCAAAGACACCGAATTTGTCCGCCTCGCGATTTTGAGCCGACGAGTGGGCTTTAATACGGTCATCGTATTGGAAAACCCGGCTGAGGTGGAAACGGTTATCGAAGTCTCGCGCGAATTGGGGATCGAGCCGCTTTTGGGCGTGCGCATCAAACTGAGCCATCGTATTGGCGGCAAATGGAGCGAAAGCTCTGGTGACAGATCGTCCTTTGGCATGAATGTCGAACAATTGGTGCGCGTTGTTGATCGCCTCAAAGAGACCGAGCTGCTGCACTGCCTAAAATTGCAACATTCACATTTGGGCAGCCAGATCCCCGACGTCAACGATGTGCGCCGCGCCACCTCCGAGGCCTGCCGGTTCTTTGCTGCGTTGAAATCCGAGGGCGTCCCGCTCACTCATCTTGATCTTGGTGGCGGGCTTGGGTTCGATTACACAGGCGAGAAACGCGCAGCTGAAAATTCGATCAACTACACGACGGATGAAT
The DNA here is from genome assembly GCA_947499635.1 of uncultured Paracoccaceae bacterium. Lineage (GTDB taxonomy): Bacteria > Pseudomonadota > Alphaproteobacteria > Rhodobacterales > Rhodobacteraceae > Epibacterium. The sequence continues at coordinate 18,836 of CANMPD010000021.1, forward strand.
ACTGTTCTAATCTTGTTGAAACCGTTGCATATGCGATGGATGAGGCAGGGGTGGATCACCCAATTTTGGTCACCGAAAGTGGTCGGTCTGTGGTGGCGTCCTCGTCTATTTTGGTCTTCGATGTTCTGGGCGCGACACGATATGATGAACCCAATCCCCCTGAAATCGAAGAGAATGATCACCACCTGACGGTCGATTTGGCGGCTATTTTGGGGTATCTGGGACCGGAACGCGTGCAGGAGTGCTGGAATGATGCCACGTTCTATCGCGACGAGATGCGCGCTTTATTTCGCCGCGGATTTGTCGAAATGCGCCAACTGGCCCGTGCTGAGCGCGTGTACCTGCATGTCACAGCGCGGATCAAAGCCGTGCTACAGCAGATGGAGGATCCGGGCGAGTTGAACCAGGAACTCGAACGTTTGGCGGATGTGTATCACTGCAATTTCTCGTTGTTCCAATCTTTGCCGGATGCTTGGGCGATTGATCAGATGCACCCGATTGTACCGTTGCAGATGTTGGATCAAGCACCAGATCGCCGCGCGGTTCTGTCTGACATAACCTGTGACAGTGATGGCAAGGTGGACCAATTCATTCTGGCGGATGGTGTCTCGCCTTCGTTGCCGGTACATTCACTGCCGGATGAGGGGCATTATTACCTTGGGGTGTTTTTTGTCGGCGCGTATCAAGAAACACTGGGTGATCTGCATAACCTATTCGGAGATACCAATATCGCCGAGGTCGACTTGCGCAGCGATGGTGGCTTTGATTTGCTGCACGAACAAGAAGGCGACACGATTTCCGAAGTCATGTCCTATGTGGAATATGACCCGCAAGACTGCATGGTTGCATTCCGCAAAATGGTCGACGTTGCGATCTCGAATGGCACAATTGCGCGGTCTGAGCGCAAAATTCTGGTCGATGCCTATCGCGAGTCGATCAACGGCTACACATATTACGAACGAAACTGATCACGGGGAACAACACTATGGGCAAGACCTTAGTTGTGGGTGCAGGCGGTGTGAGCCATGCAGCCGTTCATAAGATGGCAATGAACAGTGAGATTTTCACTGAAATCACTCTGGCCAGCCGCACCAAATCAAAATGTGACGCCATTGCTGCCAGCGTCAAAGACCGCACAGGCGTTGATATCGCCACTGCACAGTTGGATGCGATAGATGTCGCTGCCACAGCCGCATTGATCCGCGAAACAGGTGCGACATTGCTGGTAAACCTTGCGCTGCCGTATCAAGATTTGAAACTGATGGATGCCTGCCTTGAGGCGGGGTGCCACTATTTAGATACCGCCAATTACGAGCCCGAAGATGTTGCCAAGTTCGAATACCATTGGCAGTGGGCGTATCAGGACAAATTCCGCGAGGCAGGCCTGTGTGCGATCTTGGGCTCTGGCTTTGATCCGGGCGTGACCAGCGTGTTCGCAACTTGGTTGAAAAAGCACAAGCTTGAGACCATTCGCCAGATTGATATTCTTGATGCCAATGGCGGCTCTAACGATCAGGCATTTGCGACGAACTTTAACCCTGAAATCAACCTGCGCGAAGTGTTGGCCGAGGCACGCCACTGGGAAAATGGCGCATGGCAAACCACGCCTGCGATGACACATAAGGTCGAGTTTGACTTCCCGGCCATCGGCTCCAAGAACATGTACCTGATGTATCACGAAGAGCTGGAGTCCCTGTCGACCCATTTCCCTGAAATCGAACGCGCACGGTTCTGGATGACCTTTGGGGATGCCTATATTATGCACGCCAAAGTGCTGGAAAATGTTGGCATGACCCGTATTGATCCGGTGATGCATGATGGTAAAGAAATCATTCCGATCCAGTTCTTGAAAACCCTGTTGCCCGATCCCGGTAATCTGGCCGAGGAAACCAAAGGCAAGGCCTGTATCGGTGACATTGCGACGGGTCAGGCCAAAGATGGCACAGGCGAGAAGACCTACTACATCTATAACATTTGCGATCACGAAGAGTGTTTTGCCGAGGTTGGCAGTCAGGCAGTCAGCTATACCACAGGTGTCCCTGCCATGATCGGCGCGGCGCAGGTTCTGAAAGGCAACTGGAACAAGCCGGGTGTTTGGAACATCGAGCAGCTCGATCCTGATAACTTTATGGATATGCTGAACGAGCATGGTCTGCCGTGGCAGGTCCACGAGCTGGACGGACCGGTTAGCTTCTAAACGCCCCCAAAGACAGACACGAAAGGCGCTGCCATGATGTCCACCAAAGCCGGAGATCCCGGCGCCTTTCGCGATTTTGACCTCTCGCGTGTGCCATCGCCCTGTTTTGTGGTGGATGAGGCCGCGATTGAGCGTAATCTACGTATTCTTGCTGATGTAGGGACGCGGTCGGGTGCGCATATGCTCTCGGCGCTCAAAGCCTTTTCCATGTTTTCGCTTGCGCCTTTGGTGCGTAAATATTTGTCGGGTACATGTGCATCCGGCATCTATGAGGCACGCTTGGGGCGCGAAGAATACGGCGGTGAGGTTGCAACCTATTGTGCCGCCTTTCGTGACAGCGATATAGACGAGATCCTGTCGCTTTCAGATCATATTATCTTTAACAGTCCTGCGCAAAAGGCGCGCTTTTTGACCCGTTGTCAGCAGGCTGGAAAATCCGTAGGCCTGCGTATTAATCCCGAACATTCCGAGGGCGAGGTTGAAAAATACGACCCCTGCGCACCCTGTTCGCGTCTTGGTACACCTGTTAGCCTGCTGGATGCTGCGGCGTTTGATGGGGTGGATGGCCTGCACATGCATACGCTGTGTGAGCAGGGGTTTGAGCCGCTGGCGCGCACTTGGGCCGCGGTTGAGCCACAGATTAAACCCTATTTGGCTGGGCTCAAATGGCTGAACTTTGGCGGTGGTCACCATATCACCCGATCTGATTATGACCGCGAGGCTTTGATCCGTTTTATCCGCCAGATCCGCGAGACCTACGATGTCGAGGTCTATCTCGAACCGGGGGAGGCCGTGGCTTTTGATGCAGGGATTTTGGTAGGCGAAGTTCTGGACCTGCCCAGTAACACCATGCCGTTGGCGATCACAGATATTTCCGCGACTTGTCACATGCCTGATGTGATCGAAGCCCCCTATCGTCCGGCTTTGCTGGACGAGGATGATGTTGGGCTTACTTACCGGTTGGGAGGTCCCTCTTGTCTGGCGGGGGATGTCATCGGTGATTACACTTGGGCACAACCCTTGCAAATCGGACAACGCTTTGCCTTTCTGGACCAGGCGCATTATTCGATGGTGAAAACCAATACTTTCAATGGTATACCCCTGCCGTCGATTGCACTGTGGAACAGTGACACGGATGATTTGAGTGTGATCAAACGTTTCTCATATCTCGATTTCAAGGACCGCCTGTCATGAGCCTTTTTCTCGCAAGCGAACTAACGGAAACAGAAGCGGCCGCGCCGGCACGTTTCCATGTGATCCCTGTTCCTCTTGAACGTACGGTCTCTTACGGCGGTGGTACGGCCAAAGGTCCGGCTGCGATCCTTGAGGCCTCAAACCAGCTTGAACGCCTTTGTAACGGGATCGAGCCCTGTGCCGCCGGCATCACCACTGCGGCGGCGGTGGATTGCACCGGTGTGCTGCCCGAAGTTATGGAACGCATCGCCCAAACCACCGAGGCTGCAGTGCGCGCGGGCAGTATTCCGGTCACCCTTGGGGGGGAACATTCGTTGAGCTATGGCGCGGTGATGGGGGTCGCACGCGCCTTGGGGCAACCCGTTGGCATCGTACAGATCGATGCGCATGCGGACCTGCGCAACGCCTATGAGGGTGAGAAACACTCGCATGCATCGGTGATGCATTTACTGGCTGAGGAAGGCATCCGTCTTGCGCAATTCGGAGTGCGCGCGCTGTGCCAAGAAGAGGTGGACAGCCGCAGTCGCAACAACGTGTTCTTTTGCGACGCAGAAGAACTGGTGACACAAGCGGTACATGCGGTGGATTTGCCAGATGATTTTCCTGAACTGGTCTATGTCAGCTATGATGTGGATGGATTGGATGCGGCGTTGATGCCTGCCACCGGGACGCCAGTGCCCGGTGGGCTGAGCTATTATCAATCACTGCATTTGGTTGAGCACGCGCTTAAGGGGCGGCGCTGTGTCGGGTTAGATGTGGTCGAGCTGGCACCTGATGGGAACGATTGCTGGGACTTTACGGCGGCACAGATCACCTATCGTCTGATGGCAGCGTGCTTGCAAAAGTAATGGGTTTATAAAGCTCCCTAAAACCACGCCGTTTAAAGATGCTTTTCAAAGAAATGGGTGGGGTGGGGGTCATCGTTATATCGATCGATCTCGCTCCAGCCTGTGTTTTGGTAAAGGTGTAAAGCTTCGGACAGGACGACGTTTGTGTCTAATCGCAATCGGGTTATGCTCAATTGTCGCGCATGAGCTTCGCTGGCCTCCATCAATCGCCGCGCCAACCCCATGCCACGTGCGGCTTGCGACACCCACAGGCGTTTCACTTCGCCATAACCCTTGTCGGTACCCTTTATTCCAACACAGCCGATTGGTAGTCGGTCAGACACAGCCAGTAAGAATACCCCACGCGGAGGCCGCATATCAGAAGCATCGGGGAGCACGGCTAAATCGATGTCAAACCCCTGTGCAAGACGAGTGCCCAGTTCGGTGTAAAACGCCTCAAGGCAGGGTGCGACACGTGGGTCGTTTGGATCAACAACGTGGATCTCTACCTCGTCTTGTACAAGCGCAGAGGCAATTAAATCCATGGCGGTCAAAATTGCTTCGGGTTTGGGGTGATCCGCCAAAAGGGTGCTGGCCTGTGTGTTAGAAAGCGCTTCATAGGCGGAAAATTCAGTCGCACCTGTTTCGGTTAAGGCGGCAACCCTGCGGCGGCCATCGTGCGGCGCAGGGCTGAGTGTGACTAAGCCTTCTTCCTGTAATCCCGATAAAAACCGGCTGAGCACGGTTTTTTCAACACCCAGATATTCGCGGATCCGATCCACATCTGTGATGCCTGATCCAATTGCGTTTAAGACCCGCGCTGGGCCCAAAGGGCGACCTCGCCCTAGGAAACTTTGATCTAAAGCTCCGACTTCACGGGTGACGGCACGGTGAAAACGACGGATGCGTAGGGTTGGGTCAAATGTCATTTAGTTGCCTTGGGTTAACTATTTTGAACGTGAATGACTTTTTAGTTGTCTCATGTCAACTAAAAAGGATGCAGTGACGCGCCTTTGTAGGGCAGAGATCGTTGAACCAATTGATTTCCCCGATAAAATATCGCAGGTCTGCTTTCATGAGACATACACGTCCTTTTTTGCGCCCAGGAATGACCGTTGGGCTGCTTGGTGGTTCTTTTGATCCGCCTCACCAGGGGCATGTGCAAATCAGTCAGGCGGCTTTACGTCGCTTTGGGTTGGACCAGCTGTGGTGGCTTGTGACGCCTGGCAACCCGCTTAAGGACCATCCACCAGCCAATATGACACGTCGGATGTCAGCCGCACGTAAGCTGTTGCGCGATCCGAACATCGTCGTCTCTGACATCGAAGCCCAACTGGGCACGCGGTATACGGCGCAGACGCTACAGGCACTGCGCCGCGCCTACCCACAGGTGCGCTTTGTCTGGTTGATGGGGGCTGATAACCTCGCCCATTTTCACCAATGGAAAGACTGGCGCGAAATTTTAGATACCGTTCCTATTGGGATTATCGCGCGTCCCAGAGACCGGATCTCAGCCCGTTTATCACCGGCTGCGCGTATTTATGGCCATGCGCGGGTCAAAGGTGGCAACAGCCAGTGTTTGGCGCGTCTGGCCGCACCGGCGTGGTGTTTTATCAACGTGCCCATGTGTGACGTCAGCTCAAGCGAAATTCGCGCAAGCGGAGCTTGGCTGTCTTCGAATGACAGCGGATAAAACCGCGCAGGGTTCGCACACCGTCCATGCGCTCTACATGTGTCACAAAAAAATGCATGGACCGTCAGGTTAAAATGTAAAACATTTGCCGAAATTTAGTCATTTTTCTCGAGAAGATCACTTATGATTTCACGTCGCCATCTCATTCAGGGGGCTTTGGCCGGGGTATTCGCCGGGTTTGGGACATCTGCGCAAGCATTGGTGCCTGGAGAAACCGTAGTGGGCCCGCGTCCGCGCACACGTCCCGGGACGCCCGGCGCATCTGCGCCTGCGGTCCCTGATCTTGCACAGGTCATTCGGGACTTTGACCTGCGCGGGCAAAGCATTTGCGCCGTGGCTGATGCCCAGACCGGACATTTGATCGAAGATTATCGCGGTGATCAGACCTTGCCTCCTGCCAGTGTCGCTAAAGCGATCACGGCATTATACGCGCTAGAGGTTTTGGGACGTGATTACAGATTTTCTACGCAGGTGTTTGGCACAGGGGCGGTTGTATCCGGTGTCCTACAAGGGGATTTGATCCTGGCTGGTGGTGGTGACCCGACCCTGACCACCGATGATTTGGCTGCTTTGGTCACGCAATTGCGCTCTGCAGGCATCCAAAAGGTGCAAGGAAACTTTGTCGTTTGGGAAAATGCTTTACCTTACATCGCAAGTATCGACCCCGGTCAGCCGGACCACGTTGGCTATAGCCCCGCTATTTCGGGTCTGGCGCTAAACTTTAACCGGGTTCATTTTGAATGGAAGCGCGCGGGCGCCGGATGGTCAACCACTTTGCAGGCGCGCACCGAGCGACGCCGCCCTGATGTTGGCATGACAAAGATGAAAATCGTCGATCGCAGCCATCCGGTCTTTTCCTATCTCAATGAACGCCAAGTCGATAGCTGGTCGGTGGCTAAGGCGGCATTGGGCAATGCAGGAGCGCGGTGGTTACCGGTGCGCCGTCCGGCGCTTTATACTGCGGATGTGTTTCGCACTTTGCTGCGCAGTCAGGGCATTGCTGTCGGGAACCCAACTTTTGTGCGTCATCTTCCGCAGGCAACAGTCCTCGCGCGTCATGACAGCGAAGCCCTGCCGGAGCTGCTTCAGGCGATGCTGAAATATTCGAACAACTTGATGGCTGAAATGATTGGGATGCGTGCTTCGGTACAGCAAGGGGCCAAATTCACCACTCTGGCAGGATCTGCAGCGCAAATGAACGCATGGGTCGCGCAAAAATATGGAATGACTCGTACCCGCCTTGTTGACCATTCTGGCCTAGGTGAAGCCTCGCGGGTTAGTGCCAAGGATTTGTTACGCGCGTTGATTACAGCCAACCGTGACAAAAGATTGCGTCCGTTGCTCAAACCGGTTGTCATCAAAGACCGCCAAGGGCGCCCGATCTATGATCACCCGATGACAGTTGACGCGAAAACGGGGACATTGAATTTCGTTTCTGGTTTGGGAGGGTACATCACCACACCACAGGGACGCGAATTGGCGTTTGCGATCTTTTCCGCAGATCTTGACAGACGCGCCAACATACCACGTGCCAAACGTGAACGCCCGCCCGGTGCAAGAAGCTGGAATGCAAGAGCTAAATCTTTGCAACAAGTGCTGTTGGTTAAGTGGGGGTCAGATTTCAAAAAATGAAAACTATGTTTAATATCAATAATTTGACGTGCTTATTTTTTGGGCAACGATATTGATTAAATAAGTCCAAAATCTTTTCTGAAATGAGTCCAGCAGACAGTTGTGATTGTCACATTTCATGTCCTGCAGTTTGATCGCTTTTATGGCCGCCATAAAAACAACAACGGCCCATTGGATTGCCAACATGGAGGACATTATATGTCTTGGAAGACTACTCTGAGCACCGCAACCGCATCTCTCGCTCTGCTTGCAGGGTCATCTGCATTTGCGATGGATGAAATCACTGTCGGTTATTTCCTAGAATGGCCAATGCCGTTCCAATACGGTAAAGCCACAGGCGCTTACGAAGATGCGCTGGGCGTTAAAGTGAACTGGGTATCTTTCGACGCTGGCACGGCAATGTCTGCGGCAATGGCGTCTGGTGACGTACAGATTTCTGTCAGCCAAGGCGTTCCGCCATTTGTTGTTGCTGCATCTGCGGGCCAGGATCTTTTGGCTGTTGATGTCGCTGTGAGCTATTCGGAAAATGACAACTGCGTTGTTGCAAGTGCCTTGGAAATTGACAAAGAAACCGCAGCTGATCTGGCTGGCAAGCAGGTTGCAGTTCCAATCGGAACAGCAGCACATTATGGCTTCTTGTCACAAATGGCACATTTCGGCGTTGATGTAAGCTCAATGCAAGTTGTCGATATGGCACCGGCAGAAGGCGCTGTTGCGCTGTCTCAGGGTGACGTTGATATGGCATGTGGATGGGGTGGTGCGCTGAACCGCATGAAAGAACACGGTAATATCCTACTGACCGGCGCAGAAAAAGAAGAACTGGGTATCCTCGTTTTTGACGTAACCTCGGTTCCGGCGGAATTTGCTGCTGAAGAAAGCGAACTGTTGTCTGGCTTCTTAAAGGTTACAGCCGAGATGAACGCGAAATGGAATTCAGGCGACTACACCGATGAAATGCTGCCTGTGATTGCTAAAGATGCGGGTATGGATCAGGATGCAGCGGCTGCGTCCTTGGCAACCTTCTCCTTCCCATCTGTTGACGAGCAACTCAGCGACAAATGGTTGGGTGGCGCGGCGCCAACATTTATGGGAGGCGTTGCAGAGGTGTTCAAAGGTGCCGGTTCTATTCCTGCAGCCTTGGCCAGCTACGAGGCAACTGTAGACACATCCTTCCTGAGTGAAGCGAAAAACTAAACGACCCACTCTTTCGTTTTGCGGGCGGCGCCGACATTGGTGACCGCCCGTGTTTTTGGTACATAAACGCGTAAAGGGGGGCTGATGTCAGGCCTTTCAATAGATAAGCTGTCTATGCGGTTCGACCTTCCCAACGGATCCCATGTTCAGGCACTCAAAGACGTTTCACTTGATCTCAAACCAGGCGAGTTGATGAGCGTTCTTGGTCCATCGGGTTGCGGAAAATCCACTTTGTTGAACATTGTCGCAGGGTTTCTCGCGCCGACGGGTGGGGTTGTGTCCATGAATGGTCATACGGTCACTGGGCCTGATGCTGAACGTGGTATGGTCTTTCAAAAAGGCGCCCTTTTTGAATGGATGAACGTGCGCGACAATGTCGAATTTGGCCCGCGTATGAAGGGGATGCCAACAAAAGAACGTGCCGAGATTTCGGATCATCTTCTTGAAGTTGTTGGACTTCAGGACTTTAAGGAAAAGGCTGTATATGAGCTGTCTGGCGGTATGCAGCAACGTGTTGCCTTGGCCCGCTGCTTGGCCAACGACCCTGACGTTATTTTGATGGATGAACCTTTAGGTGCGCTTGACGCGCTGACCCGCGAGAAAATGCAGGGTCTGGTTTTAAAGCTGTGGAAAGAGACCGGTAAAACGGTGATCCTGATCACCCACTCGGTCGAAGAGGCGCTGCTGTTGGGCGAGCGGCTGTTGATTATGGCACCTCGTCCGGGCCGTATCCACAAAGAATACAAACTGCCTTTTGCGGAAATGGGCGTGAATATGGATCTACGCGACGTAAAGAAAAGCGCAGGTTTTGGGGAAACACGTGATGAAATTCTCTCGATGATCTGGGAGATGGAAGAGGAAATTATGGGCCAATCAGAGGGTGGAAAATGACCGGTTTACTGATCCTTCTCGCCTATATCGGCTTCTTTGTTGGGGCTTACTACGTCGTGAACTTTATCCAAACGCGTGGTCAGACAGGGGTGAATTACACGTCACTCAAGACTGTGACATTTGGGGATGAAAGTGCAATTACGCCAAATCGCGCGGCGTCCGTCATCTCAATCATGGTGATTTTCCTGATCTGGGGGGCCTTTACCGGGTCCAAATTCTCTCCGGTTCACGTTCCGGGGCCGTTTTCAGGGGAAACATCGTTCGAATATACCGCCACCAACGAGGCAGGTGCCAGCGAAACTGCGACGGTCTATGTGAACGTACATGACGCTGGCGAAGAGGTTTCTCCTGCGGAGGTTGAAACACTCTCAGGCTTCGCGCAACACGATACGGCTGACGTGGTTGTGTGGCGTTCGATTTTAATTAAAGCCGCGGCCAATGATGGCGAAGGTGCACGTGTCACTCAGGTGAATGGTCAGGCTATCGCGCCTGGTGAAACCGTTCAGGTCGCGGATGGCGAGGTGACAATGTCGCGCCGCGGGTCTTTGAATTTTGCGCCGTCCAAGGGCTATCAGATGGAGACTATCTGGCTTCCATCTCCCGAAGCCGTCGTGGTTCGTTTTGTGGAAATTGCGACATCTGGATATCAGAATTTCACGCTCTGGGATCATTTGGGTGCGTCTTTGTTCCGCGTTCTTGCAGGGTTTGTGCTAGGGTCCCTTGTCGGTATTCCTTTGGGCTATGCGATGGGGCTCAGCTCATGGGTGCGTGGCTGGTTTGATCCGATTGTTGAATTCATGCGTCCGGTTCCTCCGCTGGCGCTGATCCCGCTGGTCATTATCTGGTTCGGTATCTGGGAAACGGGTAAGATCGTTCTGCTGTTCCTTGCGGCGCTTTGGGTGATGACGATTGCAGCCCGCGCTGGTGTCTCTGGTGTCAATATCACCAAAGTCCATGCAGCTTATTCATTGGGCGCGTCCAAAGCACAAATTTTGCGTCACGTGATTGTACCAAACTCGCTGCCCGAAATCTTTACGGGTGCGCGCGTTGCCATGGGCGTTTGCTGGGGGACTGTTGTTGCGGCAGAGCTGGTTGCGGCGCAGAAAGGGGCAGGGATGATGATTATCGCGGCTTCCAAGTTCCAGCTGACGGACATCGTGATTATGGGGATTATTTTGATCGGCGTTATCGGATACGGGATCGACATCCTGATGCGTCAGGCTGAAAAAATTCTGGTTCCCTGGAAGGGGCGCTCTTAATCGACGTCTCGTGATTATAAGTTCAAAAGCCCCGACGGATCGCCAAACAGATCCACTATGTCGGGGCTTTACTCTTTGATCTAAACGCATGCCAGAGCAGGTCGTCGCAACGCAGGCAATGGCCTTTTGCGCGGCGCAAAAGCTACGGATCAGGTCATATGCCGCGCCCGCGCGCCGCGCTCGATTGCGGCAGCATGCAGGCGGTCAATATTTAATTCGTATCGGATCTCTTCCAGCAAGCGCAGCTCGGTTTCGGCCAATGTGCCATCGGCTGCGGCAACATCACAGGCCAGCGCATAGGCGGTTTCAAATAAACGCTCAGGCAGGGTGTCGCGGATCAATCCAAACAAGGCATCCAATCCGTCTTCTTGCTCAAACAGATCGTATACGGTCTGACTGACTGCATTGGTCCGGTCGGCATCATATTGGGCAAAAACTGGCAGCATATTGACCGAGTTCTGAATCTTGATGAGTTCCGCCGTGCGAATGTTCTCATCAGAGGCAGAAATGGCGACCATCAATGCAACAAGGCAATCCTGTGGCGTTAACAAATGTGGCGTTTGCTCGGACATATGTATCATTCCTCGTTGTTCCTGTAAAATATAAGCCCGACATGCCGGAACTACAATGATCCTTAGGAGTGATGCGCGTTAACGACGATTTGATGTTTGATGCTAAAAAGTTGATCTATTTCTTGCAATGTATTGAAAGACTTATGTAGGGTCATGTTTGTTAGAATATGTTTGCGCGCTTTATGTTTAAGCGATGTCACGGTTAGCTCGTTTTTCCTTTTTGCCGGATCTGAGGTTCTTACCACATGGCCATCACCTATCTTGTCACCCATTCAGGTGGTTTTCACGCCGACGAACTTTTGTCTTCGGTTGTGCTAAAACGCCTATTCCCAACTGCGGAAATTGTGCGCACGCGGGATACGCAATGGATCACGCCAGGCCCGGGAAAAATCATCTATGACGTGGGGCGTGAATATGACCCTGACCAACAGATTTTTGATCATCACCAACGTCCTAACCCGCTGCGCGACAGTGAAGATCCTTACAGCTCTTTTGGGTTGGTCTGGCGACATTTCGGTGTGCAATACCTGCGCAGCTTTGATATCCCCGAGACGGATATTGCCGATATTTTTGAAAGCATCGACAGTACAATTGTGTTGCCTATCGATCTGATGGACAACGGCGCCTATTCGCCAGGTGTGGCTGAACCTTTGATCTCCGTATTAACTTTGCCGGCCATGATCGAAAGCCTAAAACCAGTTTTTGATGATCTGTCAGAGGGTGCAGAAGATCGCTGTTTCCTCGAAGCTCTCGACATCGTGCGTGCCTTACTCGAAGCGATTGTCCGCCGCAAAGCTGCGCGCCGTCGTGCAGATTCAGTTGTGATGACCGCAATTGCCGCTGCGGGGGCTTCGCAGATTTTAGAATTGCCCATGGGGATGCCATTTCGGGCTGCTGTTAAGGCAGCCAACGCGGATCATCTGTTGTTTGTGATCAGCCCGCGTGAACCAGATTGGGTCATGACCTGTATTCGCCTTGGCGACGACGGTTTTGAAAACCGCGCAGATTTGCCGATGGCTTGGGCTGGGCTCACGGACGACGCGCTTGAGGCCGCATCTGGTGTGACTGGTGCCAAGTTCTGCCATAACGGCCGTTTTATAGCTGTGGCAAACAGCCGTGAGGCTATTTTGAAAATGGCGGAATTGGCTGTGCAAGAGGCCCACAAAGGTTAGCCGCGTACTCCAGCTGGCGAAACCTCTTTGTCAGCTGCACTGTGGTCTGTTTGAGTGGAAAATCCGCAATATCCGCGTTGACAACATCCGATGAATTGACCCATACAAACACTTAATGAGTGGGCCGTTAGCTCAGCTGGATTAGAGCAGGGAACTTCTAATTCTCAGGTCGGGGGTTCGAGTCCTCCACGGCTCGCCATTATTCATGAATTATTGTTCTTATAGCATATGAGTGCCCATTTTGGGCATAAGCGTTCCAAGTCGCTGTCAAGGTATTTCTTTAGGCTGGGCCTGCGTCGCGTGGAAAAACGGAAGCGCCCAGTGGGTGTGTTGCGCTAATTGTTTGTATTCAGATGCTTTTCGGAAACTGCCTGAACAGCGTCCTCGCGCAAATATATACCGCCATAGTCCCGGCCGCTCTGTGTGAAGGGATGAATGCCGGCGACCTTCAACGCGTGGCGAACTGTGTGTTGGTGCAGTCCAATTTCCGCAGATAGCATCGTGATCGTCGTGAAGCGCGCCTCAAACGCATCAATGTCCTCATCCGTCATAATATAGGTGAGCTGGTTGGTGTTGGGGGGCTCGACCAGTGTGACGGTGCTATGCCCGTCCTGAACAAAGGCGAGAAAGGCCCCTTTTCGGCGCAGTCCGATGCTGCGGGCGTAGGCGACTGCGGTGAGGCACTCAAAGGCGACTGTTTTGGGACGATCGGCGCTCAGCTCGACCACCTTAGACTTTGGCACCCTGAGCGAGCGGTAGCCTCTCAACAATTTCCGGAGAATAAACAAGCCCTATCGATATCTTGAGTATCCTCAGGTTTCAACACCAAGGGCGGGAAGCAGAAGTTCGCGGCGGGTGCGAACCCAGAGCTTCGCCCATGGCCAAAGCGGCCATTCAAACCCTATCAGAGCTGAACTCGTTTGGTGCGCTGGATGCCAAAGCCAGCAATGCGCAGGTTGCTACATTTGCAAAGTCTAGGGATCTGCCACTCGGGCGGCGGTCCAATGCTGCACGAGCAATGGAAAGAACAGACCTTCGCCGCATGTGCAGCCGTCAAACATCATTTTACGGTAGAGATGCGGGCTTAGCTGCCCGTTCGCTGCGGCTGCGCAAATGCCAGCATTCACAGTCATATGGCTTCTGGCAACTCGTCTGATGGGCGTGCCATGTCCTTCAAGGCTTCTTTACGGCGTGACAGCGTTTCATGCCATTCTTGCGCTTCACGGTCCGAGAAGAAGCTGGCGGACGGTTCAAGACGTTTTACAGCTTCCTCGACTTCTTCCAAATCGACGCGAAAGAATTCTTTGCGCAAGTTGGAAGCGTTCACACGTCGGTCTGCGAACTCTTTGTGAAGGGCACTTTCTAAAGCAGGAGCTTCGTCTGAATAAATCATGGCATGGGTGTCGAAACCGAACGGGACGCTAGCGTCACCAAGCTCCTTTACCCGGTCGTCAGGTTCGAGCCGACGCGTTAAGCCGATCTTGACCACGTCCTCTCCAAACGAACCGATATTCGAGATAATATAAACATAGCCAGATTTCGTCATCTCAGCCATTGCACGGGCACGTTCGCTTGTAGCGTGGGCTTCGGCCAAAGCGGTTTCCAGCTCCGCGATGCGGCCCTCATCCACGCCCGCCTCTGAACGCGCTTTGTCCAAGAGCTTCTGGTAACGTTCCTCCTCGCGCTCTGCCGCTTTTGCTTCGGCCAACAGCTTCTTCTCTTCGCGCTCTGCGCGGGCCAGCTCTGCGCGCTCTTCCCTGTCGATCTTTAAGCGCTCGCGATACTCGTGGGTCGCATGCAATTCATCCAGCTTGAGGCTGACATATTGCTCGCTGATGCACAGGTTCATGGATTCATTGGCCTTGTCGATCTGCTTAGCCGCGTTGAGAACGCGTTTCTCCATCGCGTTGACGTTGTTCCATCGCGTGTTTGCGATGGCGGCTTCGCTTTCGTTGTTGAAGGCGCGCATGGTCAGCCGAATTTGTCGGTTAACAAGCGTTCGACCCTTCGCAACACTTCCGTCAACGGTGATGTTATCCGGATGTTCGGTCGCAGACTTGTCGGATACCATCGATTTTTGGAGATCACGAATGCGCTTGATCTCTTTTTTGAATTCGTCTGCGTCGGTGAACTCGAAATGGGGTTCATAGACTCCCAACTCCGCGAACGAGAGCTTTTCGTCATAAATTGCGACTTCTTGCTCTAGCTTCTTCAGCGTGGCGTGCTTCTCGGAATAGGAACTCCGCGTCTCTTCGATTTTCTTCTGTATCTCTGTCGCTGTGTCCCTAAGCGTGGAGACCTCGTCCTCAATTGATGTGACGGGCGCAAATTTTTTCTTGAGTGCCTCCCTGCTCGCTTCCGCTTCGACAATCCGCTTTTTGGCGCGGTTCCATGCGCTGCGAGCGCGAAGCCAGAGGGTCAAAAGAAGGATGGGCAAAAGCAACCAGACGATTGCGAAAATCGAAAAGGGATCCAATATTTGCAGCCTTTCAAATTTTTGTTTTCAACTTGGCTGATGCATCTAAGGCGATCAAGGAAAAGGTTTGCAGACATTCGTTGTATCATGCAGCATCTGTCAAAAAGGGCTCAGACCGGACTTGCGGCGGTGCAGCAGCAGGATCGCAGCGAAATTTGCCGCTCTTGCTCGTGCTCTATGACCGGTCTCAGCCCAAAGCCGACATGGTTGTTTTGCATGAAGGGTGGAAAGTGGAACTTCGCCGCGTCGGCAAACTGCCCTACACGCATTGGCGAAAGCTGACATTGGCGATCTGACCAAATTCACATACACAGGCGTAGAGCCACATCTAAACTGATCTGTGGGTTACCAATCCAATTTTGGATCAGAAGGCACATACCACAGGTCTCGAATTTCAGTGTCACTACTATTTGGGGTCGGAGTAGCATCACGTACCCGGAACGTCATTGGAATGTTAACAGCGTTGCCAAAAATCAGGGCGTGCTGCTTTGGCAAGGATGGAAGCCTCCTGAGGACTGTATCAGATATGAAGGGCGTCAGCCAATGGCCCGATGTTGCCCGGGACTGGGACGTCCCCAAAGCGCAACGCGATGAGATTGCGCCCGACTAAAAGAGGCCCGGCTATGGCCATAAGGACCTGGTGATCGATTTGATGCTACTAAACGGGTTGAATTTCCAGAGACAGATGATTGTAGTATGGCAATGTTGATTTCCAACGCGACATATGCGCGGGACGAATTTGTTCGCGGCGGCGGGTTTTTATATCCTTACCGTAATGGCTACGAAAAGCTCGCGACGCTGCTCGAAGCTTTGCCGCTGGATGAATGGCGCCGCGACGAGGCTGTTTTGGGCGCGCTGGTGTGCCATTTTCTCAAACGTGGTCAGGCGGCGCGGGCCAAGTCATATCTGTACGCGGTCAATCTGGAGTTTGAAAAGACCTATCTGTTCGATGTTCTCGACCTGATATTGGCGTTGCATCTGGGCGAGCCCGTGAGTGACGATAAGCTTGCCGCGTGGCGCCAATTGGAGCGTGAACTGCCATTGTCTGAACCGCTGCTGCAGGGGCTCTATTATAATTCGATGATGGGAATGTTCGTGCGTTTGCAACGTCCCGAGGATGCCCGCGTCGCGGGGCAACATGCGATCTCTTGTTATCGCGAAGCCGAGCATGACTACCTTGAACATTTCATCCACATCCATCTGGCGGATCTCGATGTGGTTGAGGGGCGATTGCGGCGCGCGGGTCATGGTCTTAGGACGGCAATGCGGTGTCTGGAAAAATCGGGATCACGCTATAGCAGCGAAGAGCAGGTGATCGCGGTCATCCAGCTTGCGATTGACTATGAGCGCGGCCGGTTCGACCATGTCCGCTGCAATGCGCCAGCGTTGCGCCAAAGCTTGATCACCGGCGACAGCTGGTCCGAACTGTTCTTTCAACTGGCGCGTATCGCGGTCATGGCAACCTATTTCCTAGAAGGGGCCCAGGCGGCACGGCGAGAGCTTGAAACCTATCAGGCCGATTACGCACGTCGCCACAGTGGAACCCCGGCCACCCTGAGCGTTTTGGCGGCTGTGATTGAACATCTGGAATGGCATTCAGATGAGGCCGAGCGGATCTTAGAAGAGATTGACCAAGCCGCGATCCATAGCACGCTGGGAAATATATTGTACCGCGATCTTCAGGTAGCCCTAGGGCATGAGCGCGATGCATCACCGCCACTGCTTCATGAAACGCCGCGTGTGCGGATCGTAAATGATCTTCTGGCAGCGCGGTGTCTGCGCGGCCTAAAGCGACAAAATGTCATTGAACGCGCCATGCGGCTCGCAGTCGAAGAGCGCCAGGTCGCGCCTTTCATGGAGCATCGGGATGTGTTCTTAGGTGTCGGATCCAAGATCGCGCTGGGGCAATCGGGAAAGGGCAATCTGTCTTATGCTCGACTGGCCAAACAGGTCATGCGTCAGGTCGAAGAAAGCTATGTGATTCCTGTGCCGCTCGCGGCAATTGGGTTCAACCGCCGGCAATATCGCGTTGCGGCAGCTTTGCAATTGGGCGCATCAAACAAGCAGATTGCTCGACAATTGGGCATTTCTGAAGCGACGGTGAAGTATCACATGACCTCGGTGTTCCGAAAGGCCAGCGTAAAGAATAGATCTCAATTCATTGAATTCATGTATGAAATAGACAATATTGACTAAAATTAGACCTTTCATATTGATATTAGACTTCTTTTGACATGCGTTCGCGTCGAATCCTCGTCCAACCTCTCGGCAAGGATGTGAACAATGTTATTATTTCTTTTCAAACGTGCGATGACACTATTGTTGGTCTTGCTGGGACTGGCGATTTTGATCTTTGTGATTGCGCGGGTTGTGCCCGGTGATCCTGCACGGATTGCGCTTGGGCTGCTGGCAACAGCAGAGCAAGTGACGCAATTGCGCGATGAAATGGGGCTGAATGATCCGTTTCCCGTGCAGCTCTGGATGTATCTCAGTGGGTTGGTGCAGGGGGATCTGGGTAAATCGCTTTTGACCTCACGCCCGGTGATGGATGACATTCGGGGCGCTTTGCCGGCGACGCTCGAATTGGTTCTCTTTACACTCGTGATTCAGATTGCCATCGCGATCCCTTTGGGTGTGATGGCTGCCATTTATCGCAATAGCTGGGTTGATAGCCTGTTGCGGGTGGTGTCCTTGATTGGGGTTGTCACGCCAGGATTTGTCTTGGCGATCATTCTGCAATTGCTTGCGGCGCATCACCTTGGGGCCTTTCCAGTGACTGGGCGACTTGATCCGGGGTTGTCCTTCTCGGCGGATATTACGGGATTATTGCTCGTCGATGGCTTGCTTTATGGACGGCTGGACGTGGTGGCAGATGCCAGTGCGCATTTGTTTCTGCCGTCGATTGCACTGGCTGCGGCGGGTATCGGGCAGGTGATGCGGATCACGCGTACCGCGATGATCGAAGTTGCGTCCCGCGATTTCGTCGAGGCCGCCCGCGCCTATGGCATTCCCGAACGTGTCGTGACCTTTAGATACATGCTGCGGGTCGCCTCGGTTGCGCCTTTGACCATTCTTGGGCTCGAATTTGCATCGCTCATCGGCAATGCCTTTATCGTCGAGTTCGTTTTCTCATGGCCAGGCATCGCCAGCTATGGGGTGCGGACCATTCTTCAGAAAGATTTGAATGCTGTGATCGGTGTAGTGCTGGTGTCTGGCGTGTTTTTTGTTGTGGCAAATCTCGTCATCGACCTGATGCTGAGCCTGCTTGACCCACGCCACCGTATCATCGCGGAGCGCGGGAAATGAGTGCAGTGCAAGATATAAATTTCGCGTCTCATGGTCTAAGCGCACGCCAGATGGCCTTTTATCGGTTTCGGCGCAATCCTTTGGCCGTCATTGGTGCGTTAATTGTGCTCAGCGTCATCTTTGCGGCGCTGCTCGCGCCATGGATCGCACCCTCGCCCGAAAGCGCAGGATCCTTTGTGGACTTTCGCAACAGACACAGCCCCCCCAGTTGGGACAATCTGATGGGCACAGATAATGTCGGTCGTGACGTGTTGAGCCGGGTGCTCTTTGGCTATCGCATTTCGCTGGGACTGGTCGTTGGCGTTCTCGGCGTCGCCGTCCCCCTTGGCGTGGTTCTGGGTCTGATGGCTGGCTACTTTGGCGGTTGGACTGAAACGATCATCATGCGGTTCACCGATATTATGCTGGCGCTGCCGCCCTTGGCCATGGCGTTGGCTATCACGGCGGTACTGTCGCCGAACCTGATCAACGCGATGATTGCGATTACCCTGTTGTGGTGGACCTGGCACACGCGGCTGATTTATCGGATCGTCAAGGCACAGATGAACGAAGATTATATCGAAGCTGCGCGTGTCGCAGGCGCATCCCATATCCACATCCTGTTTCGCGAGCTTCTGCCCAACTGTGTGTCTGCTGTTGCGGTGAAAATCTCGCTGGATGCGGGGTTTGTGATCCTATTTGGCGCGGCGCTTTCGTTTCTTGGGCTTGGTGTGCAACCGCCGACGCCGGATCTGGGAACGATGGTGGCGACGGGTTCGGAATACCTGCCGGAAATGTGGTGGCAAGCGGTCATGCCCGGGCTTGCAATCCTATACGCAATCCTTGGCTTTAATCTGCTTGGCGATGGCCTGCGCGACATGCTGGATGTTGAGCTATGACCCCACTTCTTGACATACATGACCTCTGCATCGGGTTTCGTGCCTACGGACAGCACCGCCGCATTTTGCACAACGTCAATCTGCATGTGAACGAGGGCGAGCGGGTGTCTTTGATCGGGCAATCCGGCTCGGGCAAGACCGTCACCATGCGCAGCATTATTGGCACTTTGCCGATGCCGCCCGGCCAGATTGAGCAGGGCAGCATCACCTATGATGGCCGCTCCTTGCTGGATCTGAACAAACGCGATCGCAACCAGCTTAAGGGGAGCGGTATCTCGATTGTGCTGCAAGATCCGATGCTGTCGTTTAATCCGGTGCTCACCATTGGGCGGCAGATGGATGATATCATCCGCTTTGGTGACATTCGCACGGGTCGGTCGCGCAGGATACAGGACCGGCACGCCCATATGATCGACACGCTGCAAAAGGTGCAGCTCAAGGATGGCGAACGCGTGTTGAACAGCTATCCGATGATGCTGTCCGGCGGTATGCGGCAACGGGTGTTGATTGCCATGGCTCTGCTCAACAAACCGCGCCTTTTGGTGGCGGATGAGCCCGGCACCGCCTTGGATGTGACAACCCAGGCTGAGATCCTTGCCCTGTTGAACAGACTTGTCACCAACGAGGGTCTGTCCCTGCTGTTAATCACCCATAATCTGGGTGTTGTACGCGAAATGGCGGACCGTGTGTATGTGATGGAGCGCGGCCATATTGTAGAAACGGGCACGCGGGATCAAATCTTTGCGGCGCCCAAACATGCCTATACCAAGAAATTGATGGCAGCCGTGCCGCCGCTCTATGGCGCAAGCGTCAAAACCACCCACCACGAGGGCCTCAAGCCGATTGTAACCCTACAATCGGTGACCAAGGATTTTGAAACCCGCAGCGGTTGGCTCAACCGGGTTTCGGGGCGTTTTCGGGCTGTGGATGATGTCTCATTGACCGTGCGCCAGGGCGATATCTTCGGCATCGCGGGCGAGAGCGGCTCTGGCAAGACAACGCTTGCAAAAACCATCATGGGCCTGATCAAGCCAAGCGCTGGCGAGGTGCTGATTGACGGACGTCCGCTGGACGGTTTTGCCGGAAGCCAAGAGTTCCGCAAGCACATTCAAATCGTCTACCAAAACCCTGGCTCGTCGCTGAACCCGCGTCGCACTATCGCACAACAGTTGTCAGTGCCGTTGAAATTCACCGGCTCTGACAGCGCGGCAATCGGCGGCCGTATTCGCGATCTGCTTGAGCTTGTCGATCTGCCGCAAAGCTATGCCAATATGTATCCGCACGAGCTGTCCGGGGGGCAAAAACAACGTGTTGCCATCGCACGCGCCCTGTCGGTGAACCCAAGGATTTTGGTGCTGGACGAACCTACATCGGCCCTTGATGTGCTGGTGCAGTCGACGGTTATCGATCTGTTGCATCGTCTGCGACGTGAATTCGATCTCACCTATATTTTTATCAGCCATGATCTCAGTCTGATGCGAAATTTCTGCAATCGTGCGGCGATTATGTGGCGCGGCAAAGTGGTGGAAACAGGCCAGATCTCTGAAATTTTTGATCACCCAAGCCACCCCTATACCCGCGCGCTGCTTTCGGCGATCCCGGTGATTTCAGCCGAGGAAGATGCGCTCAAACCCTCAATTACCAAAGAAGAACGGGCAGCTGTCCTCGCGACATCTACCCAATTGGAGGACACTTAAATGTTCCGAATAGGCGTCGATGTCGGCGGCACAAATACAGATGCGGTTGTGATGCAGGGCGATCAGATCCTGTCAGGGGTCAAATCCCCAACGACCCAGGATGTGATGAGCGGCGTGGTAGACGCCCTAGAGCGCGCCATTGCCGACGCGGGTATCAATAATTCCGCAATCACGGCCGTGATGATTGGGACCACACATTTCACCAATGCTGTGGTGGAACGGCGTCATATTGCGCGCACTGGCGCTGTGCGTTTGTGCCTGCCCGCCGCGCAATGTCTGCCGCCAATGGTCGATTGGCCAAACGATATGCGCGAAGCGGTTGGCAATCACTATTGGATGGCCAAAGGTGGCAATGAATTCGACGGTCGCTCAATCTCAGAGCTGGATATGGCAGAGCTGGACCAAATCGCCGCTGAGATCGGCGAAGCGGGCATTGATACGCTTGCCATCACCTCGGTGTTCTCGCCGGTGAGTGACGCGATGGAGCAAGCCGCCAAGGCCCGCCTGGCCGCGCGCCTTCCGGGCGTGGACTTCACACTCTCCAGTGAAATTGGGCGTCTGGGCATCCTGGAACGCGAAAACGCTGCGATCATGAATGCGTCGCTGCGCGCGCTGTCCCATCATACCGTCTCGGCCTTTGGTAAGGCGCTGGAAAAAGTCGGGCTGAGCTGCCCTTATTACATTACGCAAAACGATGGCACATTGATGAGCCGCGCGTTTGTGCAGGCCTATCCAGTGCTGACCTTTGCTTCTGGACCAACCAACTCTATGCGCGGCGCGGCGTTTTTGTCGGGCAAAAGCGATGCCATCGTCGTTGATGTGGGCGGCACCACCACGGATGTGGGCGCCTTGGTAAAGGGCTTTCCGCGTCCTGCCAGCACCACAGTAGATGTGGGCGGTGTACGGACGAATTTCCGCATGCCCGATGTCTTTGCCATTGGCTTGGGTGGCGGCACGATTGTCCAAGGCGCGGGCGAGAATTTAAAAATCGGCCCTCAATCCGTGGGCTACAGGCTGGCGCAAGAGGCTTTGGTCTTTGGCGGCGACACATTGACCACCTCTGACGTGGCCGTTGGGCTTGGGCTGGCGGATTTCGGCGATAAAACCGCGCTGCAAGATCTGCCTGATGCGCATCTCAAAGCGATCAAAGCCCGCACAGACAACATGCTACTGAACGCAGTCGAACGCATGCGGGTCTCGGCAGATCCGATTCCGGTGCTTGCGGTTGGCGGTGGGTCGATCCTGGTGCCGGATAGGATCGGTGATCTTCCGGTGATCCGCCCTGAACATTTCTCGGTCGCCAATGCGGTTGGCGCGGCGATTGGGCAGATTTCGGGCGAGGTTGACCGCATCTACTCGCTTGAAAGCAAATCCCGCGAAGAAGCGCTGTCTGAGGCCCGCCAAGACGCCGAAGCCAAAGCCGTCGCCGCCGGTGCCAATCCTGAAACCATCACGCTGTTGGATCAAGAAGACGTGCCGCTGGCCTATTTACCTGGAAACGCAACCCGCATCCGCCTGAAAGTTGTAGGGGAAATGAATGTCTGAACCGCTCACAGAAGTCACCGATGCTGATCTGGATGCAATCGAAATTGGCGCCGCGATCCTAGGAACAGGAGGCGGAGGCAATCCCTATATTGGCAAGCTGCGCTGTCGCGAAGAGCTGAAAAAAGGAAACATCATCAAGGTTATACCTCTTGATGAGCTGCCCGATGATGCGCTTGTGGTCTCGCTTGGTGGGATTGGCGCGCCCGTGGTCGGTATTGAAAAGATCGAAGAAGGTGAAGAATGCCTGCGTGCCCTGCGCGCGGTGGAGCGCGAGGTTGGAAAAACCGTTGATGCTCTGATTTCGGTTGAGATCGGCGGCGCCAATTCGATGGAGCCCATGCTCACCGCTGCGCAAGCCGGGCTGCCGGTTGTTGACGGTGATGGCATGGGGCGCGCCTTTCCGGAAATGCAAATGTGCACTTGGTCCATCTATGGCCACCGCGAAGCGCCCGCGGCCATGGCTGATGAAAAGGGATCGATCGTGGTGATCCGCGATACCCCTGATGATGTCTGGCTCGAGCGGATCGCGCGCTCGGTCGTTGTGACCATGGGGGCTGCGGCGGGTCTTGCCTCGCAGCCGATGCGCGGCGAATTCGTAAAGCGCGCCGCCATCCCCGGCACCATTACGCAGGCTCTAAAACTGGGCCGCGCTGTACTTGATGCTCAGGCTAATAATGTTGACCCGGTTCAAACTGTGATCGACCAAGAAAATGGCAAACTGCTGATGACCGCTAAGATCGTCGATCTGGAACGTCATCTAAAGGGCGGCTTTGCTGTAGGTCACTTGTCGCTTGAGGGGTTCGATGATTTCCACGGCGACACTGGCCGGATTGATCTCCAAAACGAATTTCTCGTGTTCCGCCGCAATGATGTGGTCGAGGCCTGTGTTCCCGATCTTGTGGTCGTGCTCGACAGTGATACTGGCCTGCCAATTACAACCGAGATGCTGCGCTATGGGCAGCGCGTGGCCGTCATTGGATTGCCTGCGCATCCATTGATGCGCTCGCCCGAGGCGCTCAAGGTCGTTGGGCCCGCGGCCTTTGGCTATGACGACATCACATTCACCCCGATGGATGCCTCATAGGAGGCCCGCACGTAGATAGATCTCTAATCAATTGAATTCACTACAATAACTAACTTAACAAACGTCCCCGAACCTTAGGTCCCTGAAAACCTGACAGAAAGGAAGTCCTACTCATGAAGATAAATCGTTTGAAATTAATAAGCTCCACAGCCGCCGCCGCGCTTGTTCTGGGGTGTGGCCTGGCCAATGCGCAAACCGCAATCACCGTCAATGCGACCCAGATCTTTGGCACGATCGACCCGGCAAAAGTCAACGACTACACCGAATATATGGCTGGCGTGAACCTCTATGAGGCGCTGACAACACTTGATGGAAGTGGTGCAATCCAGCCGCTTTTGGCTGAGAGCTGGAGCGCCTCCGAGGACGGTTTAACCTGGGTATTCACCCTCAAAGACGGGGCGACCTTTCAAGACGGATCACCGGTTGAAGCCAAAGACGTGGTCTGGTCGGTTGAGCGTTTACTCGATATCAACGAAGGGCCTGCCTATCTATTCGAAGGCGTCCTAGGCGAGGGGTCCGTGACTGCGATTGATGCCGCAACGGTGGAATTCCAACTGCAAAAACCTTATGCGCCGTTCTTGACCACAACACCGATCCTCTTTGTTGTGAACTCTGATCTGGCGGTTGAAAACGCAACTGACGCGGACCATTGGGCGCAGGATTTCATCGCAAATACCTCAATCGGTGCAGGGGCTTATGCGCTGGAGCACTGGGAACGCGGCGCTGGTATGACCATCAAGGCCTATGATGGGTATCACCTTGGCTGGGACGATCAAAGCATCGACGAAATTCGCTTTATCATCACCAACGAAGAGGCCACGGTCAAGGCCCTCGCGGTTGATGGCTCCTTGTCCATGTCCTCAGACAGCCAGGCCCAAGAAACCTATGACAGCATTGGCGCGCTCGAGGATTATCGCATCGAGGAATATCCGACTGCGACCAACTTTTACTTCAAACTCAACAACAGCCGCGCGCCGACGGATGATGTAAACATCCGCAAGGCCATCGCCTATGCAACCGATTACGCAACCATCCGCGAAGTCATCCTGCCCGGCGAGCCCCTTACTGGCCCGATGCCGCCAATTTTTGCCGGTGCCTACCCCGATGATGTCGAGGCGCCCGTCTTTGATCTGGAAAAAGCCAAAGCCTATGTCGACGCCTCAAGCTATGCGGGTCAAGGGCCAATTGATATCGAAATCATGTATGTCGCCGGTCTGGCGTTTGAAGAAGAAATCGGCCTGTTGATGAAATCGATCCTCGATACCATCGGCTTTAATACCATTCTCAAGCCTGAACCATGGAACCGCATGACAGAGCTGGCCGGTGATGCCGCAACCACGCCGGCGATCAATCAGGTCTTTTATGGTGCAACCTACCCATCACCTGATACCTATTTCTTCCCGCAATATCACAGCGCAGCGTCGGGAACCTGGGCATCGATGGAATGGCTGCTGAGCGATGAAATCGATGGTATGATCGAAGCAGCCCGCGCGACATCCGATGTGGCCGAGCAAAATGCGATCTACAAAGACATGCAGCGCAAATTGGTCGAGGATCAGGTGGATGTGTTCCTGCTCACGCAACGCAGTCAGCAAGCGTTCCACAATTGTTTGCAGGGCTTCACCTGGGTGCCAATGCAAAGCTTTGAATACAACTTCCACAAAATGAAATGGGTCTGCGACTAAAGCGTTGCAACGGCCCTGTGGACGTCGGCCCCAGCTGGCGTCTGCAGGGTTTACAGGTCTCAGCGATCTAGAACGTCGGCGCGCATCGCCCACGGTGATCACAATTCCGCCCCTTGCCAATTTCACCAATACAGTTCGTACGGAACATTATCCTTTGCGCGGTGCGGTGGTATTTGCGCTACCCGCGCTCCTATCAAGATGTGGCTGATCTATTCGCTGAGCGTGGCATCACAGTTGATCGATCATCCGTGTATCGCTGGGTTCAGACGTTTGGGTCCGAACTCACGAAAGGCACAGAACCATCCATTTGGCGTGCCCCCATCGGGTGGTCCAGTTTGATTGAGGTGCCCCTAGATTTGTAGACGCTTTGCTTGGTAATTTTGGAAGCAAAGGATGACGCAAATGTCAGGGTAAATTCGTTACTCAGATGAGTTCAAGATCGACGCGGTGGCGCAGGT
>CANMPD010000022.1 GCA_947499635.1 uncultured Paracoccaceae bacterium
GCTGTCGCCCGTTGACTTCGAGAAAAGACAGCTCAAACTGGAAAAGGCAGGTGTCTAGGAAACTAGGGGCACCTCATCCTCAAGTGTTTGCCCTACTACAAGAGGCGATGATGGCCGCTTCAGGAATGCTGTCAGATATTGGTACGACCTATTTTGTCACGCCAACCTGTTACCCTGATCGTGAAGTAGATGGCGAAGATCGGCATAACGAAGCCGCCGACGCTATGAAGCTCTTCGTTGAGCTTTTTGAACGTCTGATTCAGGTGACACCCGACGTGGCACTCGGACACTTCCTGACGTGGCCAATTGAAGATCAATTCTTCTTCAAGAAACTGGTCCTATACGCTCTGTCAAAGGAAGACTTCTTCGCACCTGAAGAGGTGGGTCAACGTGTCCTTGCCCTAAGCCAAGATACGTTCTGGGACACCGACGTAGCACGGGAACTGGTCTTTCTTCTGGTTGACAGGTGGTCGACAATTCCAGAACCGCTTCGTCACCAACTGGGTGAACGGATTCTCGTCGGACCAGACCAAGAAAGCTATTGGTCTGACGATGTGTAT
Source organism: uncultured Paracoccaceae bacterium (assembly GCA_947499635.1). GTDB lineage: Bacteria > Pseudomonadota > Alphaproteobacteria > Rhodobacterales > Rhodobacteraceae > Epibacterium. The sequence continues at coordinate 561 of CANMPD010000022.1, forward strand.
CCAAGCAGGCGAGACGAGTTTATTGCAAGATATGCACGTTACTTGGAAATGCAGGGATGTGAGCTTGCAGCCGATCAAAGTAAACGTCTTGCTGCTATCATCAACAGCATCGAAAACTGGAGCGACGGATGGGCGACCTCCACAGTCACCGAAAACGGTTCCCATGTTGGATGGGTTGGAACGGATGAAACTCCCGATTCAGTGGTTGATCTCGCCGTTGATGAAATCATTCCCCGTGCAAAAGAGGACCTGCAACGGGACTTTGGTAGCTTCACAGAGAAACGACCCTTCACAGGACTGGTGAAAGCAAACCCGCGCAAAGCTCTGTCTGCGTTGTTGGTTGCGGCCAGAGCGAAAGATTACCCACAGGCGTTTTGGTCAGCCATGATCAATGAGTTTCCTGAAGATATTTCACCGAGGCTCCGTAGGGTGTTTCTGCACCGCCTTAGCCGCCTTCCTCATGCGGTAATCGTGGAACTGAGACACACTATCTGTCGTTGGTTGGAACAGAACATCACAAAGCTGATCGAGTTCGATGACGAGCTTATTTGGGCCGTGTTTGATAATGTCGTGGATGGCGTTGTCAATGGTGGCAACAACGCCACCGAAAGCGGGATCGGAGAAATAAGTCGTGGCGGTGAAGTCATCCCGCAGTCACGTCGCACATACCAACACGCAATTAATGGGCCTTTGGGAATGTGTGCGGAGGCTTTGTTCCATGCCGTGCCTGGTGAAAAGCAAGAACAAAACTCGCTGATTCCTGACTACATCAAGAACCGCATTGAACGCTTGTTTGCGTCGCCAGGTGAAGGTTCCGACCATGTTGTTTCGATCACCTTTAGCAAGCTGAACTGGTTGATGTACGTTGATGCAGAGTGGGTCGAATACCGCCTCGTTCCAATGTTGGCTTTCGAACATCCCGCCGCTGAACCCGCTTGGAACGGGTTCTTGTGCAGCAGTCGGGTTCCGTGGTCACCTCTAGCAGTCCTAATCAAGTCATTCCTACTGCAAGCCGTGCCATGGGTTGAGAACCAGACATGGGATCGCGATTTGGCAAAGGTCGTCGCCCAATGGCTGGGTTTCATGTACCTGTTCAAACGTGATGAGGACGATGGTGTAAGCAAACAGCAAATGCGTCATGCGCTTCGTGATATGTCTGGTGACACCCGCAACCAGTTCATCTGGTGGCTAGGGAAAGTAGGCCAAAAGAACGATGATGGATGGGAGGGGTTAGTCGCACCTTTCCTGAATGAAGTCTGGCCTAGAGAACAGATATATCGCACCACGTCATCTGTTGAGGCGTGGATCAGTATGCTTGATGATACTGGAGCCAGTTTTCCTGTGGTGTACGCGGCAGTTAAGCGTTTCCTGGTACCAGTCGAAACTGACCGCCATCCATTCTACCGGTTTACCCGTGAGATTGGCGAGGATGAACCAATCACAGTACAATTCCCTGAAGAGACACTTGATCTTCTGGATGCAGTGACACCTCGAGTCTTGAGCCGACCGCCCTACGAGTTACCCAAAATTCTCATGTTGGTGGCAGAAACATCACCTGATCTAAGGACCGATCATCGCTACGTAAGGCTAATGGACCTTGTTGAGAATTCGTAGGTAGATAGATCCGATTTCTCAATGTCAGCTTTTGGGCGTTTGGAATAGTACAGTTGCACTTGCAGCGAATGTCTGGTTTCCGCACCACTTTCAAAATCAAAGCTATCGAATGACTTTGCGATACAACCCGCTGATTTAAGGGTGAGGGCGCGGCCCTCCCCCTCGGGCAATCCTATTAGACAGGGCCGTGTCCTCGGCTGCGCCTGCGGGCCGCACCACCCTATCGAATAGCATTGCCTCGCCCCCTCCCGCGTTCGCCACGTGGCAGGTTTGCAGGAACAGGCGCCTACGGCGTCTGACCTTCAAATCGCCTCCGATTTTCTGGCTGGAAAACGGAACCAACGGAATAAAGGAGACCCGAAAAAGAAATGCGTAAAAGCTAAAAGGAAAGGCTATGTGTCGCCAGAGGACAAACTATGTGTCGCTTCACATCATGAAAAATGGCGGACCGAGGAGGATTCGAACCCCCGACCCCTTGATTCGTAGTCAAGTACTCTATCCAGCTGAGCTATCGGTCCGTTGAGCAAATCTTTAGACTTATATTAAAAGAGCTACAACCCTGAAATCACTAAATTCATCACCATATTACAATGCGCACTACATCTGGTCTTGCCATTGTTTAGTTCCGGTCTCTTTCGAGCAATGTGTACTATGAAGGAGTTATGGAATGTTAACGAAATACACGGAAAAGTTTCGCCGTGATGCTGTATGCATCGTAATGTCCAGCAGCTTAACACGCCCACAGGTTTCATCTGATTTGGGGGGCTTTCGACATTGAACGAGTGGGTCAAGAAACATCCATTGCCCGGCAGGGTATTGCGGGCAGTGCTCCGGAGGATCGATGCAGGCCAAAGCCGGTGAGGTTCGCCTGCATCGATGCCTGAAGAGAGGAATGGCCGGTTGAGTTTCTGTGTCGAGTTATGAGGGTCATCTGCGAGGCTTCCGCGCGTGACAGGTCCTTCAAATGTGTCGGCGACAACGTCCCTCTCGGCAGATTGTTTTGAAATCGCCTGCAGGGCAATGGACGACATGGTAATCTTAGCTCACATTAGAGATCAGCGTCGTCTCAGCATGCACAGATATGGGCGCCCTTGGAGGAGTGAAGAGTTACAGGAACTGGAGCTGGAGGTAGGCCACCGGCGTGTGAGCGTTTGATGTGGGACAACAACGTAAAGATTGTCAGAGCTCGTAAACTCAAGGCTACAACCGACAGCAGTAATGCCTTTAGCATCGCACCTAATCTGTTAGACTAGGATTTCTCTGCTGATTTCCCGAACCAGAAATGGGCAAGCGACATAAGCTATATCTGGACAAACGAGGGCTGGCCGTATCTGGCTGCCATCCTTGACCTATTGCCCTCCGTGTCATTGGCTGAGCGGTTAGCAATCGCATGAAGTGGGGCCTGGTGATCTGGGCGTTGGAAATGGTTGTCGCACTTGCAGCTGGAACAATAAACCTACACCGTATATCTGGTTATTAAAGTGAGGGATCTTCAAGGCTTACTGTAATGTGATCAAGCGGTGCTGCAGCCATATAGCGAGCAAAGATTGTATCATAGGCTCGTTCTAAATCTCTGGCGAACTTTTCCGTATCAAAGAGAGGGGAAGTGTCACGTAGCGCGGACATCTTGTCGCGTATTTCCTGAAGGTTTTCTGGAGATTGAGAAAGTTGGATTGCCTTTTGATAGTAATCGGCTTGCGACGTGGTGATCATTTCTGGCGTGCCAAATGCGGTTAACAAACTTGCGCTCACCCGTGCTGCAAATTGTTCGCCACATAATGTGAGCACTGGCAGTCCTGCCCAAAGCGCGTCGCTGCATGTCGTATGTGCGTTGTAATTGAACGTGTCGAGAAATAAATCGGCCAGCCTATGTCGTGCTAGATGCTCATCCAAAGGCGCGCGCTGGGCAAATATTAATCTAGCGGGATCAACGCCGCGTTTCCTAGCTTCACTGCGCAGATTGTTTTCTGAAGTGTCGCCATTGCTCAGCAACCATAAAACGCTGCCGTCGATTTCTGCCAGCAATTGCATCCAAATGTCAAATTCAGCGGGTGTAATTTTGTAGCTATTGTTAAAACAACAAAACACAAACCCCTGTTCCGGGAGGTTGAAATCGGCACGAGTAAGCCTGCGTGACGAAATTTCACGTGTGTTGTCGTTGACTTGATAGCTGTGCGGCATGCGCAGTAAATGTTCGGTGAAATACTGTTCGTGGCCTTCTGGTGTCACTGTCGGATCGGTGATGATGTAATCAAAGGCCGAGGTGCCCATCGTCCCAGGATAGCCGAGGTAAGATATATGTAAGGGGGCCAGACGTTGCGCGAACATTTGCGTACGGGTCAGGCCAGTGTACCCTTTTAAATCCACTGCAATATCCAGTTTGCACTGCTGGGCAAGTTCGATTGCAGCGGCGTTTGTCATGCCGGAAATATCGTGGAATTGTGTAACGTTTGCGCGCAGGCGGTTGCGTTGCGCATCGCTGGACGATGGCCCATAGCTGAACGCATGGATTTCATATAAGGTCGGATCATGCGCCTCAAACAGGCCGCCCATGAGGTGCATTGTTGCGTGACGCTGAAAATCAGCAGAGAAATACCCGATCCGAAGTTTTTCAGGACGTTGTGACGGCGGTTTAACGATCCAGGTCTTAGGCTGTGGAAACTCTTGTTGTGCGTAGGCCTGTGTGCGCTGCAGGTGAAGGGCTGGGTCGTCGTCCATCGCGATCACTGCAAACGGGGAAATTGTCGACTCGTTTAGGCCTAAGCTCTCGCGGTGTTGTGTGTAGTCTTCGACCCATGTCCAATCATTCAATTGTGCCCGGATATGCAGACTTAGGGTGCGAATACGGTCGTCTTGTGGCTTGGCCTCAAGAAGCTTTGTGAAATATGGTAACGCACCCTCGATATCACCTTTAAGATTAAGGGATTGGGCAATGTTAAATTGTGCTTGGGTCAGCGAAGGATCCGTATCCGCAGCTTTTTTAAACCAATCTAAGGCTTGTTCAGGGTAATTGGATCGGCGTAACGCATCACCATAATTATACATGAGACGTGCGTTGTGAGGGTCCAATCTGAGCGCGGTTTCAAAATGCATAAAAGCTTGGGCTTGGTCTCCCATCGCAAGCAGGAGGTTGGCATAGTTATTGTGGCATATAATATCTGTGGGATCGCGTTTGAGAGCCTCTGTGTAGCTTTCCTGCGCTTTGGTGTTCTGTGCAAGTTCAGTGTATATCTGACCCATAGTAATATATGGCTGCGCCCATGCTGGCGACAGTGTCCCCGCTTTGGCGAGACAGGTCAGAGCCTTATTCTGGCTATTGTTGCTATTGTGAGCCTCCCCCAAATGGTTCCACAGCCAGGGGCTTTTTTTATGTAGTTTTGTCAGCTGAAGACAATACGCCACGACGTCTGCGTGTTTGCCGTGTGCTGACAAGGCTTGCAGCGCCTCGCGGATATTCGCGGCTGGATCGTTTACATGACCGCCTGGCTTATATGATTTGGAGGGAGCCTGAGACGGCGTCGCATGCGCATTCATATCCAACACGACACCCGCAGTCGGTGAGGGGAGGGGGGACGTAGGAGTTGGGGCCATGAAATCCTGCTTTCTTCGGTACATCACAAGAGGCACCCGCGATCTGATCCGACACGTGCTTTTATGTATCGCTGTTTTCGCATGCAGGTTCTTAAAATTGGATTGATTATGTCCGAATGCCTTCCCAAACCGCCCCAGAGACATGGCGTAGGTTATGGTTTAACAGTCAACCTAGGCAGATCGGGAGGTAGGGCTTGAATTTCTTATTTTTGACAGTTAAATCGACGTCTAACCGTCAGATAGAGAGTTTCGCCACATGGCTACTATAAATCCCGTGCAATTCGTTCAGCAAGTTCGCGCCGAAGTTGCGAAGGTCGTATGGCCAACCCGCCGTGAGGTGTTGCTGACCACGGTGATGGTGTTTGTGATGGCAGCCCTTACAGCAACATTCTTTGCGCTTGTTGATTTGTTGATACGTTCGGGCTTGAACGGTATCCTTGGCATGTTCGGCTAAGTGTAAACTGAGGGGTTTGGTGCCTCTTGATCTTTGCTACGGCTGGCTTTAGGTCAGCCAATACGAGCGAGTAGGGCGTGAATGATTCGTGTGCTACTTTTTCTTCCGGCAATTCAGCCGAATAATATGATTTTATGCAGCGGTTTTATCCGTGCAACGACAAAAGGACGATCAGGCACATGGCGAAACGGTGGTATTCGGTCAGCGTTCTTTCGAACTTTGAAAAGAAAATCGCAGAGCAGATCCGTACCGACGTGGCTGAACAGGGTCTCGAAAACGAGATTGACGAGGTTCTGGTTCCAACTGAAGAAGTGATCGAAATACGTCGTGGAAAGAAAGTAACCGCCGAGCGTCGCTTTATGCCCGGTTATGTTCTCGTTCACATGGAAATGTCAGACCGTGGCTACCATCTGATTTCTTCGATTAACCGGGTGACTGGTTTCTTAGGTCCGCAAGGGCGTCCGATGCCAATGCGTGATGCTGAGGTCCAAGGTATTCTTGGCCGAGTCGAAGAAGGCATCGAGGCGCCACGTACGCTTATCTCTTACGAGATTGGTGAAAAAGTCAAAGTTAACGACGGCCCGTTTGAGGACTTTGATGGCATGGTCGAAGGCGTGGATGATGAGAACCAAAAACTCAAGGTTACGGTTTCCATCTTTGGACGCGAAACACCGGTAGAGCTGGACTTTACACAGGTGACCAAGCAGTCTTAATCTGTTTGATATTTTTGAATTCAGGACCGTGCAGAGCAATCTGTGCGGTCTTTTTATGTAACATCCTTTATTACTGTGACATGTGTAATGTTACAGAGAGGCCGATACCTGTACGTCGCCTCACATTCATTTGACGTCACAAGGCTGTGTTTCGCGTCTCGATCCAGATTGTGTTTAACCAACCATAACGACTGTAGGTAGCGTATAGCCTAATATAGGCTGCTGTGGGTTGGGTTTTGCACCTTTGAAACAGGAGAATTTCAAGATGCCCGAAGTTAAACTTTCAATTTCTTTATTTATTATGCGGATCAGTATCGCGGCCTTTTTTGGGGTGTGGACCTCGTTAAAGTTTTTCCGGCCGGAGTGGTTCGAAAATGTTTTTCAAAATTTCTATGGTCTCGAATTTGTGTCCAAAGATCTGGCTTGGATCGTCGGTGCAGCACAGGTATTGATCGTGGTGATTTTTGCGCTGGGTCTCTGGCGTGGGGTGACTTACGCGGTATTAGGATTGATGCAAGCCGCGGGTGTGCTGGGATCGGTGCCAAACCTAATGAATTTCACCCAATATCCTAATAACTTGATGTGGGCGGCAGTGCCGGCGCTGGGCGCTGTAATCGCGTTGTATATTCTGCGGGATTACGATCGTTATTCAGTTGATGGGATGCGTTTGTCGCGTGCGCAAGGTGAATAAAATGGGCAAGCGATCTGCTATATGCACCGCTGGCCTTGTTGCCGTTGTTGGTGTCTTTGGGGTCTATAAAGTTCTACAACCTCCGTTTTGGGATACCAAGCATCCGTTGCAGGCAAGTGCCGGGCCTGTCGATTTTTTGGCGGATTTAGATACCGATGCTCTTGATGGTGGGTGGAAAGAACGTCGTTTCTTTCGGATACCACCGACAGACTATCAAATGACCACATATGACGGTGTGCCTGCTTTAAGGTGTACAACATCAAACAGCGCTTCGATTTTGGCACGCGATACCGAGATTGCGCTTGAGGATTTACCAATCCTGTCTTGGCGTTGGATTGTCGAGCAACCCATCGAAAGTCCAGTGGACGAAAGCACAGAGGCAGGGGATGATCATCCCTTGCGGTTTTATGTGCGTTTCTCAAACGCGGCAGGAGAGAGTAAAAGTGCCGAGATCATCTGGAGCAACGAGAAATACGCACCAGGGGATTACAAAATTATAGGCACGTTCCATCACTTGGTCGCCAATGGGTTGGATGAAAATACAGGATCTTGGCACGATCAAACCGTCGATCTGCGCAAGCTGTATCGCGATATAGGTGGCACCGGAGAGGCAACGCTTCAGGTATTGGGATTTTTCTGCGATAGCGACAACACGGGCGCGCGCAGCGACGGTTATTTCGCAGATATTACGCTGTCGGCGGTTGAATAAGTCAGATTGGATATTGGCGCATAAGACCTCTGTCAAACCCCTTGTCAAAAGTACAATAAACGCGTAAACGCACGCATCTCTCGTCGTCAGGCGAGATTCTCCCGTGGGAGGTGAGTCCATCGCGATGGGCAACCGAACCACGCAACATGCACCGGATGAAACGCGTTTCATCTACGTTGAAAGGAACACCACATGGCTAAGAAGCTTGCTGGTACAATGAAGCTGCAGATCGCTGCTGGCGCTGCAAACCCATCTCCACCTGTTGGTCCAGCGCTGGGTCAGCGCGGCATCAACATCATGGAATTCTGTAAAGCGTTCAACGCGAAAACAGCAGACATGGAACAAGGCGCACCTTGCCCAACCGTGATTACTTATTACCAGGATAAGTCCTTTACGATGGACATCAAGACGCCTCCTGCGTCTTATTACCTGAAAAAAGCTGCGGGTCTTAAGCCTGTTGGTAAGCGTAACCGCCCACGTGGTGCTGAAAATCCAGGCCGTGAAACTGTTGCGACAGTAACTGTTGCGCAGGTGCGTGAAATCGCCGAAGCAAAGATGAAAGATCTGACCGCGAATGACGTCGAAGCGGCAATGCAGATCATCCTGGGCTCTGCCCGTTCTATGGGCATCGAGGTGAAGTAAGATGGCTAAGCTTGGTAAACGTACGCGCGCCGCGCGCGAAGCCTTCGCAGGCAAATCTCAGATCACCGTTGAAGAAGCTGTTGCGCTGATCAAAGCAAATGCGGTTTCTAAATTCGACGAAACTGTCGATATCGCGATGAACCTAGGTGTTGATACACGTCACGCAGACCAAATGGTGCGCGGCGTTGTTGGCCTGCCAAACGGCACAGGCAAATCTATGCGCGTTGCGGTTTTTGCACGTGGCCCAAAAGCTGAAGAAGCTCAAGCGGCTGGTGCAGACATCGTTGGTGCAGAAGACCTGATGGAAGCCATTCAAGGCGGCAACATCGACTTTGATCGTTGCATCGCGACACCTGACATGATGCCAGTTGTTGGCCGTCTGGGTAAAATCCTTGGTCCACGTAACCTGATGCCAAACCCAAAAGTTGGCACGGTGACTATGGACGTTAAAGCCGCCGTTGAAGCAGCTAAAGCTGGTGAAGTTCAGTTTAAAGCTGAAAAAGGTGGTGTTGTACACGCAGGCGTCGGCAAAGTTTCTTTTGACGAAGCGAAGCTGGTCGAAAACATCCGTGCATTTGTATCGGCTGTTTCTAAAGCAAAGCCTGCAGGTGCTAAAGGCGCTTACATGAAAAAGATCGCTCTGTCGTCCACCATGGGCCCAGGCGTAACTGTCGATGTAGACAATGCTGTAACCGAGTAATTCTCGGGAACAGACCAAATGTTAAAGGCGGTACCAGATGGTGCCGCCTTTTTTGTATCTCTTGTTAGAGTGATTGGGTCTGTGCCGCAGTACGTGGTTTTGATTATCTCAGCCAAGGAATAAATATTGGTCACGTTGTGCCGCTTGAATGAGGTGATCAAAAACGACACGAAGGTAATCCATTCGCCTGTCAGATCGTCATTGAATGTTGCCACATACAGTTAACCGTGATTGAGCCAGTTGCTTGTGTCACCACCACGTGTGTAGATACCGTGCGAGACGTATTTATACATAAACTCACCACGTTCATCGTCCCCCATATATACGACAACCTGACCATTTGCAGCCAATGTAACATTTGCATTGGGTCAGCGTTAGTCTTCAATAAATCATGGCCTGCGGCGGGACTTGTGACTTTTATTGGAGTGTTATGTGTGATGCGGCGATTGAACGGGCTGTCCACAACAATGTCCCAGCCATCGCCGCTTTCGGTGACTTCCATCACTGTTACACCTTGAAGGTTTTGCAGTTTCAGCACGACATCGACGGTTGTGGGAGCACCGTCATCAGTTTGCGACAGGTTTAATTTTGGATTCGCATATTCATCGCTTCAGCAGTGATATATAGATGAAAAAATAATCATAATTGACCAATTTCCATTTATTGAGTCTTGTAGTATAAAATAATCACATAATTTTCTTTTAGTACTAATGTTTGCATGTAACTACATTCTGAAATGTCACTATGATAATGGACGAGACAACGTGATAGATGCATTCGAGTACATCAGCGAGAAAGACCTCATTGCGTTGATAGCGGATATCTTTGTCCAAAACGGATGTAGTGATTTCGTCGCGAGTCAAATTGCCGAGAACTGTGCCAGTGCAGAACGGGATGGGTCGGTAAGTCATGGCGTATTTCGTGTCGAAGGGTATGTGAACACCTTACGCAGTGGTTGGGTGGATGGCGCGGCAGTGCCGGTGATCGAAGATAAAGCGCCCGGAGTTCTTACTGTCGATGCCAAGAACGGTTTTGCGCAACCCGCTCTCAGTCTCGCGCGCGAAGCGTTTGTTGAAAAAGTTCAAAGCAATGGCATTGCCCTTTTAACTATCGGCAATGCACATCATTTCTCGTCATTGTGGCCAGATATTTTACCCTTTGCACAAAGCGGCTTGGTTGCGATATCGATGGTCAACAGTTTTGCATGTTCGGTCCCTCATGGTGCGAAATCTCCTGTTTTTGGCACGAACCCGATTGCCTTTGCTGCGCCTGTTGAAGGGCAGCCACCACTGGTTTTTGACTTTGCGACAACCACAATGGCAAATGGGGACGTGCAGATCGCAGCGAAAGAAGGGCGACTTTTGCCAGATGGTACAGGTGTGGATGACAGTGGAAATCTGACGAATGATCCTGAAGCGATCCTGGATGGCGGGGCCTTAGTCCCGTTTGGTGGGCACAAGGGGTCGGCCATCTCTCTTATGGTCGAGCTTTTGGCAGCCGGGCTGTCAGGCGGAAATTTCTCTTTCGAATTTGATTGGTCAACGCATCCCGGAGCAGAAACCCCGAAAACAGGGCAAATCATTATCGGGATTGATCCGTCGTTTTGCGGATTTGGACAGGGGCTATCGTCGCGTGCTCTGATTCTCATGAAGATGCTGGAAGACGCAGGGTTTGATGCAAGGCCAGGTCTTCGGCGTCATCGGTTATGTGCTGAGCGTCGAGAGCATGGAATTCCTTTGAAAGCGTCACAGGTTGTTCGTCTTCGCGCTCTCGCCGCAGGTGCAGTTTAATATGGGCGAGACCAATCCAGTATTTTCATTTCCACCACTATAAACCGTCAACGAAACCTAAGGAGAAACTCATGAAGAAATTACAATTTGCCTATGCAACCGCACTTACGGTTATGGGCACTTTTGCATCTGCAGCTGAAACAGTCGAGTTGAATATGGCCACGCCGTTTTCGGGCGGGCATTGGTACGATGTTGGCATCAAAGGATATGCTGAAACCGTTGAGAAAATCACTGATGGTCGTGTCAAAATTAACGTCTTTCCCGCAGGGGCGTTGGGTCCAGCGCTGAAAGTCGCAGAAACTGTAAAGTTGGGTATTGCTGAGGCCGGTTATGGTTGGGGCGGTTATGATTGGTCCATAGATCGCACTGGTGCATTGTTCGGAAGCTGGCCTGGTGGCCCCAACCCCGAAGAGTATATGATGTGGATGATCAACGGCAACGGCGGAGATTTGTTGGCGCAATGGCGGATGGAAAAGTTTGATGTCGTCTCTTTCCCATGCGGTGTTACGGAAACAGAGATCTTTATGCACGCACACAAACCTGTCCGCACGGTCGAAGATCTTGATGGTCTTAAGTTGCGGACCTCGTCTGCCTGGGCAGAAATTGCCCCGAAATTGGGTGTCTCCACAGTTGTTCTACCCGGCTCCGAGGTGTTTTCCGCATTGGAGCGCAAAGTTGTTGATGCCGTAGAATGGGGTGGCCCGGGCGGGAACGTTCAAGAAGGGTTTGATTCCATTGCACCCTACGTGATGTTGCCTGGGGTTCACTCTCGTGGGGCCATGATGGACTGTGTGTTCAATAAAGACGCTTGGGCAGAAATTCCTGAATCTGATCAAGAACTTCTGAAGCTTGCAGGGCAATGGATGCTTCAAACCACATATCTCGCATATGCTGACCTTGATCTCAAAGCTTATGAGGCGATCAAGTCTGAAGGTAAGGCCGAAATCGTTATCGTAGAAGACAGCCTCATTGAAGCTGTGGCCGAAGCATCTGCGGAATGGGCCGAAGAGCAATCGGCAGAAAATGAATGGTTTGCTCGGGTTTACAAAGACCAGAGCGCATTTTTGGCTTCACTCTCCGGCTTGACCGAATTCCGGTTTGCGCCCGGCGACCACTAAACACATGGAAACCGCGCAAGGCCAAAGAGGCTCTGCGCGGTTTTCCTCAAAATTACGTCTAGGAACCAACAGATGACCCGAGAGCCAGCCCAAAAAAAGACAAATACGTTGGAGCAGATCATAGGAGCTGTGTCCAAGCTCTCGCTTTGGTCAGGTCGGCTTGGGGCCTTTTTAGTCATGCCGTTGGTTGTGGCGATGGTCTATGAGGTGATCAGCCGATACGTATTCGATGCACCAACGCAGTGGGCATTTGAGATAAGCTACATGCTGATGGGATCGATTTTCCTGCTGGGTATGAGTTATGCGTTAAGTATCGATGCCCATGTCAATGTCGACTTTATGCATAACGTCCTACCAACGCGTTGGATCGCGATCATTGACGGCATCGCTTATTTTATTCTGACCGGGTTTTTTATATTTCTGACTCTCGCACTTGCCCAAAGCGCATTGCGGGCATTTGAGACCGGGGAAGGCAGTGGCCTAAGTGCTTGGAATCCGCAAATTTGGCCGTATCGCGTTATCTACGTTCTTGGCGTGACGCTGATGATTTTTCAGTCGTTCGCCAAAATCCTTCAATCTGCATTGCTTGCCGCTGGAACCAATAAGGAAGAAAAATAATGGATATCAGTGTGCTTTGGATGTTCCCCGTCCTATTGACGCTTATCTTTCTAGGCATCCCAGTTGCGTTTTCAATGATGCTGACGACCTTGGCCTTTGGTTGGATGCGGTTCGGAGACATTCTGTTCTTGCAGATGGCGCAGAAGGTTGACGAAGTTGCGACAAATTATGTTCTGGGCGCTATTCCCTTGTTCATTTTTATGGGAGCTGTTTTAGAAAAAGCTGGAATAGCCGAGAAGCTTTTTGACTCGATCTATATGTGGACACGCCGATTGCCGGGTGGTTTGGCGATCGCAGCATTGATCATGTGTACAGTTTTTGCCGCTGCGAGCGGTGTGGTGGGCGCGACAGAAACCTTGGTAGGTATGTTGGCAATTCCCGCAATGCTAAAGCGGCGCTATGCGAATTCGCTTGTTGCAGGAACAATTTGTGGTGGTGGGTCCTTAGGAACAGTTATTCCGCCTTCCATTCCCGTGATCATTTTGGCCCCCATTGCGGCGCTTCCTGTTGGTGATTTATTGGCAGCTATACTGCTGCCTGGGTTGATGATGTCGGCGATGTTCATAATTTATATCACTGGGATCGCAACGCTCCGGCCCGAAGTTGCCCCTAGAGACATGGAGCCGGACGAAAGAACCTTGCCGGAAAAGCTGCGCATTACTGCGGTTGCTTTGTTGCCCACTGCTTTTTTGATTTTAACGGTTCTGGGTACGCTTTTTGGCGGGTTAGCAACCCCTACTGAAGCAGCGGCATGTGGTTCAGCAGGCGTTGTTCTACTTGCGATTTTCTATGGTCGTTTTTCGTTAAGATTACTTTTTGAGGCGTCGTTGAAAACGGTGTCGCTGACAGCCATGATCCTCGCGATCGTTTTGGCCGGTTCCATGTTCTCAGGGGTTTTCTTTGCCTCAGGAGGAATGAGAGCAACGACAACACTCATAGATCAACTGGGCTTGCAGCCGTGGTCTGTGATGGCGGTCATTTTGGGCATTACCTTTATTATGGGTTTTGCCATGGATTTGATCTCAATTGTGTTGATCATGATGACGATTTCAATGCCTATTCTGCGCACTTATGGCATCGACCCATTATGGTTCTCTACCGTATTTTTGGTAACCCTTCAGACCAGTTATTTAACCCCGCCAATGGCACCATCCATTTTCTATCTGAGATCTATCGCACCAGATACGATGAAGTTAAAACAGATGTATGTTGGTGTGATCCCCTTTATACTATGTCAGATCGTCGTTCTCGGCCTCATACTGACATTCCCGGGTTTGGCAACATGGCTTCCTGACGTCTTTTATAGATAGGCTTGGCGCAACCAGCTGAAAGATTGGGTGATTGACACGGTTCGCGAAAGATCGCGTATTGCGCCCATTCTGATGAACAGTTTATCACCGATTGGTATCTTATTCGGAGACCCTCACCTATGGCCTCAGAAGGCAAACAAAACCTCGCCCGCTCCGATGACGATTGGGAAACGACACGCTTAGAGCTACGTAATGATCTGGCTATGAGGATGAAATCCTTGCGGACAGCGAACGGTTTCACTCTTGAATATACGGCTCAGAAATCCGGATTGGCTCTGTCTACTATTCAAAAGATTGAAAGCGGGCGGACATCACCAAGCTATGAAAACCTAGTACGTATTGCGCGTGTTTACGGCGTGGGTTTGGAACAAATTTTCGCATCCGATACAGAAACACAGCACACCACCCGGATGACCGTCACACGTGCAGGGGAGGGGCGAAAAGTCCGAACGAAGTTCTTCGAATATGAAGCCTTGTGTAATGCGTTGACCGGTAAAAAGATTGTCCCGTTGGTGACCCTTGTTGAAAACCGTATGCCTTTAAGCCTGAGTGATCTCTCTGCACATGAGGGCGAGGAGTTTATCTATGTGTTGTCTGGGCGCTTGGAGCTTGCCGTGGAGCACTATCAGCCTGTTGTTCTAGAAGCAGGGGACAGTACTTATTTTGACAGTACACTTAAACACGGGTTGCGCGCGCTAGATGACGAAGAAACTCGTATTCTTTGGGCGTGTACCTATGTGGATGTCATTCCAAATGATCCTGAGGATGGTTGGAAACGAATAACATAATCAGTGTATTTCTGTGGGGTAATTCAGGGTTTAAATTTTTTTAAAAATCTGGTGACCTTTGTTTTGAAGGTTAATTGATTTTAGGTATGCGGTTATCCGTATTATCTCTGCCGACCAAGGGCTGCGAGGCCTATGGTAAATCTATCCGGCGTGACAAGCTGGAAGGTGAGGTCGGCGAATTGATCAAACGTTTGGAGCTCGCACCTGCGCTTATGAATATGGCGGTGGCTATGTTTAAAAAGGCTTGGTCGATCCGTGAACATCAGGCCGTGGATGCAACCACGCATCTCAAGCGGCAACTTACTGAGGTGAAGCAGACCCTTAAGAAAACCGTGGATCGTCTGCTCGACACCAGCAATGATGCCGTGGTGCGTGCTTGCGAAGATAAGATCTCAGATCTGGAGAAAGCCAAGGTTTTGATTGAAGACCAGATTGCAAATGGTACCGCTTCACGCGGTCAGTTTACCTGCGCTGCATTGCCCTTGGCTTTGCACTATGGCTAATCGCGCGCACATTTTGGGCAGGCGCATGGCTGTTGCCCGCGCTTGAGACCCGCAACCCGCTGCTCGTTTATGCGCTTGTTGGCGTATTGGGCTTCTCGTCATTCGCCTCACCGTCGGTCTTGGGCAGCCTGAGCGCCAATGGTGGCGGGATCAGTGTAAGCGTTACACAAAAAGAGAATATCGACCGGCTCGATAATGCTGGCCAAGACTTTGGGCTCTACCCGTTGGGAAGCGGAACGTCTGCGGGCTGCACAAACCATCCTCCCCCCCATCTGAAGCAGGAGATATTCGAATGACCGATGAGCAAAACAAACCAAACCGTCTTGCGGAAATACTGCGCGAAGGCTCTTTGCAGGCTGCGATTTGGCGCAATGAGACCGAGAATGGTCCCTATCACTCTGTCACCTTGGCGCGGACTTACAAAGACCGCGATGGCCAACTACATTATGCGTCAAACTTCAGAACCCAAGATCTTTTGCCGCTGGCAGAGCTTGCGCGCCAGACACATCACCAGGCCCGTGATCTGGATCGCGAGATGTTCAAAGAACAGCGCCGCGCAGAACAAGCACAAGGCCAGTCACAAGTGCGTTCCCAAGACCAATCCCGCTAACATCTATCCCCGCAAGAAATGCTGCGCTGCAGAAGATGTCTTGCCAAAATTCAAAATCACAGGCATTTTGTTCCCTTTATGTTCATTTGCCATAGGAGGACGGAAACGAGAGGAGGCTATATGCATAGTACATTACCGCCGCCAGCGGGCGGGCCTGCGGCCATTCGCTGCAACTGGGAAGATTGGCTACCCTATATTGAAGACGATAGCATTCCCGATGCACAAAAGCGGGAACTGATTGAAGCCTTGTGGCTGATCGTCGTCGGTTTTGTCGATCTCGGCTAGGAGGTGCGCACAGATGCGCCGGACACCGAAAAAAGCGGTGGACAAATTCTGGATCTCGCCGACGCTCTGAGCGCGGCTGTGGTAAACTCAAAGAATACCGATACACATGAGGAGGCATTATGAGCTCAAAAGCTGTCATTTATTGTCGCGTCTCTTCGAAGTCGCAAGAGCTTGAGGGCCATGGTTTGGCCTCTCAGGAAACGCGCTGTCGAGAGTTCGCCGAGGCCAAAGGCCTCGAGGTCGCTGCCGTATTCCCAGATACGATAACCGGGGGCGGCGATTTTATGAAACGTCCCGGCATGGTGGCGCTGCTGTCGTTCATTGATGCACAGCCGGAGGAGAGCTTCGTTGTTATCTTTGATGACCTCAAGCGCGCCAGCCGGGACACGCGTGCCTTTCTTGATCTGCGTGATGCGTTCCGCACACGAGGCGTGCAAATCGAATGTTTGAACTTCAAGTTCGATGACAGCCCCGAGGGGGAGTTCATCGAGACGATTATGGCGGCGCAAGGCGCACTTGAGCGCAAGCAAAACAGCCGACAGGTCGCGCAAAAGATGAAGGTGCGGATCAGTCAGGGCTATTGGACTCACCTCAATCCTGTGGGTTTTCGCTTTGCGACCGTTAAAGGTCACGGGCGCATGATGATCCGCGATGAACCTCTTGCCTCCATCGTCACGGAGGCCTTGGAGGGCTACGCGTCGGGGCGCTTTCAGACACAAGCCGAGGTGCTGCGCTTTCTGGAACGCAAACCTCAGTTTCCGCACGGCACATCTGGGCGGATCTCCCCAGAGCGTGTGCGCAACCTGCTGACGCAATCGCTCTACGCGGGCTATATCAATAGCGAGCAATATGGGCTGAGCTGGCTTAAGGCGCAGCATGAACCTTTGATCTCCCTAGAAACCTATCACAAAATCCAAGAACGCCGCTCCAGCGTGGCCAGAGCGCCCAAGCGCGCCAATATTGGTGATGAGTTTGTATTACGCGGTGTTGTCTCTTGTGCCTGCTGCGGCACGCCGCTGCGCTCGTCCTTTTCCAAGGGGCGGCACGGTGTGCGCTATCCATATTATCTCTGCCAAACCAAAGGCTGCGAGGCCTATGGTAAATCCATTCGGCGCGACAAGCTGGAAGGTGAGGTTGGCGAATTGATCAAACGTCTTGAGCCTGCCCCCGCGCTTATGAATATGGCGGTGGCGATGTTTAAAAAGGCTTGGTCGATCCGTGATCATCAGGCCGTGGATACAACCGCGCATCTCAAGCGGCAACTGACTGACGTGAAGCAGACCCTCAAGAAAACCGTGGATCGTCTACTCGACACCAGCAATGACGCCGTGGTGCGCGCTTGCGAAGATAAGATCTCGGATTTGGAGAAAACCAAGGTTTTGATCGAAGACCAGATCGCAAATGGCACCGCTTCACGCGGTCAGTTCGACCAGCACCTAGAACCGGCCCTCCAGTTCCTCGCAAACCCTTGGAAACTGTGGGAAACCGGCCAAATCGAGATACGCCGTCTCGTGCTCAAACTCAGCTTTGCTGAGCGCATAATGTACTGTCGAAACGAAGGAGCTAGAACCCCTGAATTGTCGTTTCCATTCAGGGCTTTAGGGGGTGATTTTATATGTCATGAAGGAAGTGGTGGGCGACCCTGGAATCGAACCAGGCGTGCGTCTCCGCGAGGGAGTTACAGTCCCCTGCCACACCTTGCGGCCTGTCGCCCACTATCAGTTGCGTGTTGCACCTGATGTGAAGGCGTGATTACTAGCGCCAAGTACTGGCGTCAACAGGAAAGTCACAACTTTTTTCGGATGCGTCTGAATTTTTTGTCGGAGAGTAAGATGACTAAAAAACCCACCAAAAAACCCCAGTGGGTCGTTGAGAAGGAGCAGTCTAAAAAAGCTGCGGCAGCGGAAACTGTTTGGCTGTTTGGTTTGCATGCGGTGCGGGATGCTTTGATGAACCCAAAGCGTGAGAAACTACGCTTGGTAGTGACGTTGAATGCGCAAGTGAAGTTACAAGAGGCGATTGACGCCTCTGGCATGACGGCCGAGGTGGTTGAGCCGCGTAAATTTTCTGTGCCGATTGATGCCAGTTCTGTTCACCAAGGCGCTGCGTTAGAAGTTAAACCATTGAGTTGGGGCAGCCTCGAGGAGAATTGCATCGGGGCAGAGATACCACGGGTCTTACTTTTGGATCGGGTCACTGATCCACATAATGTAGGGGCTATTTTACGCTCAGCAGAGGTTCTTGGTGCATCTGCGGTTATCGGAACGCGTCATAACTCTGCGCCCGAAACGGGTGCTTTGGCTAAGACTGCATCAGGCGCGTTAGAGCGTCAGCCCTATCTTCGTATGCGCAACCTTGCGGATACGATCATTGCTTTGCAAAAAATGGGATATCTGGTTCTTGGTTTAGATGGAGAGGCCGAGGAGACAATCGAACAGGCTGTTGCGGGGCGCACAGCAGAGCCGATTGCCTTGGTTCTTGGAGCTGAGGGACCGGGTCTGCGTCAAAAAACCAAAGAAACGGTTGATCAGCTTGTGAAAATTGATGCCGCGCGTGGGTTTGGGTCGTTGAATGTCTCGAATGCTGCTGCAATTGCCCTATATGCTTCCGTGAAAGGCTAGGGGTGCGCAGTGGGAAAAAAGAGTAAGAATCCTAAAAGCAAGATTGCTCAAAGTAAAATAATGCAATGCTGTTATTGCGGCGTGCAATCTGCTTTCTTACCTGACCGTACAATTCATAGCCTTGTCTGCGAAACTTGTGCGGCACCGTTGTCTGTTCAAAAGCGGCGGCCAACTGCTGCGCATAAAGGTGCTCTGCTTCCTGAGAGCGAGCATCACTCTTTGTCAGGGCGGGCGCCAGGATACATGAAGAAAGTGAAGAAAGTCGGCAAGCGTGGAAAGCCGTTGAAAAAGAAAAAAACCATATTGGCGAGAGTATTTGATTTAGCCGAGGATCTTTTGGATGATATTTTCGACTAAGCTTTACGCTTAATTTGTTTTCTTGCTGGCGTAGAAAGTGATCACATTTATGTTTGTCTTTGTTGCGGAGCTTTTCTCATACATGCGGCATATGCCATGATGGCGCGTGATTTTGATATTTGAGGGCTTAAGGTGCTATTTAATCGCCGTTTAACCACCGCTTCTTTTTATTTTAGAATGATCATAGCGAGTGTTTTTATGCTGTGTTTTTCTATTTTTTCTCCTGTGGTTGCTGACTCTAAACTGGTGGCGACACAAGAAGATGGTATCGCAATTGGTGGTTATGACCCGGTCTCGTTTCATCAACAAAGCGGTCCTGTAATGGGAACTCATGACCATATCTTGATGTGGCAAGGTGCAACTTGGCTGTTCGTC
This sequence comes from uncultured Paracoccaceae bacterium, assembly GCA_947499635.1. Classification (GTDB taxonomy): domain Bacteria; phylum Pseudomonadota; class Alphaproteobacteria; order Rhodobacterales; family Rhodobacteraceae; genus Epibacterium. Next base: position 20,050 of record CANMPD010000022.1, read on the forward strand.
TCTGCAAAGAATATGGAACGATTTGAGGCTAACCCACGTGCGTTTGCACCGCGTTTTGGTGGGTATTGCGCATTTGGATTGTCAGTCGGGACATTGGTTCAGGCCAACCCGCAGGCGTGGGTGCTTCGTGATGATGGCCTTTATCTTTTTAAAGATCAGCTTGCTGCAGAAGTGTGGTTGGAAGACGCGGATAACCGGATCAACCTTGCCAAAGGAAAGTGGCCACGCATCCTGCGAGAATGATTTTGGTGCAATGGTTTGCTTTGGATTTCACAAAATTGAGAGCGGACCTGAAATATTAGCGACGAGGACCCATATTGTAATGAGACGGTGATGCTGGAACCATCGCTTGTCATTTCACTGTCCCTCGTTCCATACTATACGCCCGAGGCATGCCTCGGGCGTTTTTTCATCCCAAGGTCGTGGAGAGCCATATGACAGATTTTCATTATGGGGATCAGCTTTTGCGCGATGTATTGCTACAATGTCGCGTGATTGCGGTTGTTGGCTTTTCAGCCAAGCCGGAACGCCCCAGCCATCGTGTTGCGTCTTACCTGCAAGAACGCGGTCATGATGTGGTTTTGATAAATCCGGGCCTTGCAGGGCAAGTTCACCTCGGCAGTGTTGTTTACGGCAGTTTAGCTGATGTGACACGGTCTGTAGACATGATTGATATCTTTCGCCGGTCAGATGCAGTCCCGCAGATCGTGGATGCGGCTTTGTCGTGTTTCCCCAAGCTTAATACCATTTGGATGCAATTAGGCGTAGAGCATGCTCAGGCGGCTCAAAAAGCCTCGGCGTGGGGGGTGACTGTTGTTCAAAACCGATGCCCCAAGATCGAATACGCACGCTTATACGACGGGTTATAAAACGTTACCGTGCCGGGCGCGCCGCTTTTTCGACGAGACCGCTTAACCCCTGACGCTCTGCTAACACCGCGAGAACATCGTCGAGTGCGACATTGCGTGCAGCGAGCATTACGAGGAAATGATACAGAACATCTGCTCCCTCGCTGGCAAGTTTGGTTTTGTCGTCTTTGACCGCTTCGATGATGGCTTCGATTGCTTCTTCACCGAATTTTTCGGCACATTTCTCGGGGCCTTTGGACAGAAGTTTCGCGGTCCAGCTGGTTTCGGGATCGGCGGATTTACGTGAAATGATTGTATCTTCGAGGGTGTGTAATAGACTCATGCTGTGGCCTCGTGGGTGGTGCGCATTGGAATCCCGTTCGCAATCATATGTGCTTTGGCCTCTTGGACTGTATATTCGCCAAAATGGAAGATAGAGGCAGCTAAAACAGCGCTTGCACCGCCTTTGGTTACGCCTTCGACAAGGTGATCAAGGGTGCCCACACCGCCGGATGCAATGACGGGGATATTCACGGCGTTTGAAATCGCACGGGTCATATCCAAATTAAATCCGGATTTGGTGCCGTCGCGATCCATCGAGGTGAGTAAGATCTCTCCAGCGCCTTTTGCAGTGACGAGTTTTGCGAACTCAACAGCGTCAATCCCGGTCTCTTTACGGCCGCCGTGGGTGAAAATCTCCCATTTGCCAGGTGCGACAGACTTGGCATCAATCGCGCAGACAATACACTGGCTGCCGAATTGGTCAGCACTTTGGGCAATTACATCTGGATTGGCGACTGCAGCAGAGTTGAATGAAACTTTGTCAGCCCCTGCTAACAGCAAGGCACGTACATCTTCCTTGCTGCGTACCCCGCCACCAACCGTTAAAGGCACAAAGCATTGCTCTGCTGTGCGTCGCACCATATCAAACATGGTTCCGCGATTTTCATGGGTTGCGTGTATGTCGAGAAAGCAGATTTCATCGGCGCCAGCTGCATCATAGGCGCGCGCGGCCTCTACTGGATCGCCGGCATCACGTAGACCGACAAAGTTTACGCCTTTGACCACACGGCCATCAGCAACATCAAGACAGGGGATAAGACGCGTTTTTAACATGCCGTTCTGATAGACTGTATCCGCAGATTGGGGAAGGGGGAATGCAGTCTTGTGAGCACTGGTTAGGAACGGGCTAAGTAGGCCATGCGATTGCGTATGATGATTTTGTGAAAAGGCATAACGATCGTTAGATAGATATTGCCCATGAGATTATGGGTATGCACCCACGTGGACAGGTAAATCTGTCCCTGATGGCGCATTATTGTAATGCGAAAATTCAAGTGTTTGTCATCCAAACCCAACTGAATTTCGGTTTCGTTTTGGTAGGTCACTGGAAAATCAGCAGGGGACAAGGGCATCTGTTCATTCTTCGCCTCTATGCCAAAAGGCACGACGAGGACATTGCGCAATCGCATAAGGCAGTCCGCCCATCTCGGCAATTCCATCGCCCGCGCGGCGGCATCTTGGACATCGAGATCTGTCTCGCAACTGTAGCAGTCTAGAAAATCACCGGGCAAGATCCGTTCATAGATTTCTGCGTGCGGAGGTAGAATGCTCGGACGAAAGCGTGTCATGGTGCATTTCCTCATTATATGCACGTCTAGGTGAGCATAAGAGAAAAAATTACGCCAGAGACAGGACGTCGCAGGAGGCGCTGCCAAGCAGGGAAGGCGGCGTATCTCCGCCTTCCTTTCGAATTAACTGTTCAGTGCAGCCAACGCTGAGGGGAGGTCAATTGCACCATCATATAATGCACGTCCGGAAATTGCGCCGTTAAGAGGGGCGCCACAGGCTTTTAACGCGTGAAGATCCGCCAGAGACGACACGCCACCAGACGCGATAACGGGAATAGATACGGCATTGGCCAGTGCAGCTGTCGCTTGGATGTTCGGGCCCTTCATGGCACCATCGCGCAGAATATCGGTGTATATGATGGCTGCGACGCCTGCGTCTTCAAAGGATTTGGCGAGATCTGTAACCATTACATCGGTTTCCTCGGCCCAGCCTTTTGTTGCAACATATCCATTGCGTGCATCAATGCCGACGGCAACCTTACCTGGGAATTCGCGGGCAGCTTCGCGGACCAGATCAGGGTTTTCCACAGCTACGGTCCCTAGGATCACACGCGCTAATCCTTTGTCGAGCCAGTTGGCAATCGTCGCCATATCACGAATGCCGCCGCCCAATTGTGCAGGAACCTTTGTTTGTTTTAGGATTTCCTCGACAGGTGCCGCATTTACAGGCGTGCCGGCAAATGCACCGTTCAGGTCAACCAGGTGCAGCCATTCGCATCCCGCCTTAACAAATTCAAGCGCCTGCGCTGCAGGGTTGTCATTGAATACGGTGGTTTTATCCATGTCGCCATGCAGCAGACGGACGGCTTGACCATCTTTGAGGTCAATCGCGGGGTAAAGGATCATAAGACTTGCCTATCCATGTCGGAACATTTTAACGGCTTCTCGCACAGGCGGGATGTGAAATGCAACGCAGCTCAAGAATTAGAGCAGGCCCATTTGTACCGGAATGGGTACAAATCCGCGCCGTATCAACGTATCACGCGTCATTTCAAAAAAATTATGCGCTTCACCATGAGATGTGAAATACGTACGCTTTTCTTGGCCGCTAGGTGCACCAATCGGTCCAGAGATGCGCTCCACGCACCAATCTCCCAGCAACGTGCGGTTCAGGCTAAGGGCAAGGTACCGGTGATTTCCATCACGGTGATCAAATTTTTCAAAGCGAATGAACAAGGAACATGTGCCCAGCCAGTTTTTAGTCTGGTTCATATGCCGTTGTCACAGGCCACTGTCCATGGGAGAGTTGGGGCCTGTGAACGAGGTACATAAAAGGTGTTGCGAATAACGCGCTTTAGGTCGCGGTATTAGACAGCGCCGGTGTATTCACCACGTGCAGGGTAGTTGTTCGCAATCGCGAAATCCAAAGCGCCTGCCAGCTCAGAGAAATGTGGGCGCACAAATGGCATCGTCTGAGCAGATCCGTAGTAAAGTGATTGTTCTGGCGTAACCATGAACAAGCCAGGCTCAGAGAATAGTGCAGGCTCTTCGATACCGATAGATGTTTTGCCGCGAGACGTTGAGATGTACAAACCCCAGTCTTTTGCTACGCTAAGTGGCAAGTCATAAGCAAAGCGTAGTTTTTTAGCGCCAATTTTTTCAACCATCGCGCCTGCACGCTCTTCGGTGTCAGAGCTTACGGCAATGGTGCCGACGCCTTTTTCGGCAAATGTATCAACCAGCTTTTCAAATTCAGCCAGATATGTTGCGCACAAAGGGCAGTGCAGGCCGCGGTAAAAGCAAACTACTGTGCCGCGCTCGCTGGCCTCTGTGGAGAGATCAAAAGATCCGCCACCAAACAGGGGTAATTCAAGATTCGGGGTTTTTTGGCGTGGGATGAGCATTCGGGGACTCCAGTTGAATTAAAATGAGCTTGTGCTCATTCCTTGACTTCTACAGATTTTTTGGTTTGATAAAGCCGAAAAACATGACAGAAAATCCGGAGTTACGATGTGGACCGTCTAACTACATTGATTGAACGTTTTCAGATGATTGTAGAGCCGTGCGCACCTGCGCTGACTAATTTTGCGGTTTATGCTGATCAGGACGAGCGCCCGGCACGAGTGGTTTATTTGTCGACGGGCTCCGATATACGCTTGGCTGAAAATGTTTATTTCAGAGCGCGTGTGGGCTGGGTTGGAACGCAAAACCCTTTGTTCGCAGCCTTGCCAGAACGTACTGAAATTTCCATCGTGGATGAAATTGAGACCCAAGGGTTGCTGATGCTGATGCGGGATGAGCAAGATGCTGCACGATGTGCTGCTGCGCCTGTGATGCGGCGTTTGGGCGAAGTGCTGATGGTGCGATTGTTGCGGCAGATGATTGCGAGTGGAGCGACGGATGTCGGGCTTTTGTCGGGCTTAAACGATCCACGTTTGGCACGTGCGATCGTCGCAATTCATGATCATCCGGGACGCGCATGGAACAATCAAGACCTTGCAGCCGAGGCAGGCCTGTCTTTGTCTCGGTTCTCGGAATTGTTTTCGCAGCATATGGGGCAGACGCCGATGGCGTATCTACGTCATTGGCGTTTAACGCTTGCGAGACAAGATTTGCAAAGAGGCGACCGTGTCGATCGTGTGGCGCGGCGCTATGCGTATGATAGTGCTGAAGGGTTCACACGCGCATTTCGAAAAGTTTTTGGCCAAGCTCCCATCGAAATGCGCACTTCGCGTGTGTAGGATACTGCTCAAGGTGCGCATGTTGCCAATGCGGGTGGGGGAGCGCGGTGGCTAGGGTGTCCAAGTCAAGAAGTTTGCAATCATCCGCAGGCCTACCGATTGGCTTTTTTCGGGATGAAACTGCATGCCAACCATAGTGTCGCGGCCAATGACAGCAGTGACATCACCGGCATAGTCTACATGGGCAAGGCGCTCTTTGGGGTGTGCTGTACGTAGATAATAGCTGTGTACAAAATACACATGGTCGCCGTTTTCGATGCCATCAAAAACTGGATGGGGGGTGTCAATCACAAGATTGTTCCAACCCATGTGTGGTACTTTTAACCCTTGGTCTGCTGGCTCGATCTTTACGACATCGCCACCGATCCAACCAAGGCCCGGTGTCTCGGTGTATTCATAGCCCTTTGTGGCCATAAGTTGCATACCAACACAGATGCCTAGAAAGGGGCGCCCCTTGGTTTCGACGGCCTCGACCATTGCATCGTAGATGCCCTTATGGCCACGCAATTCTGCGGCGCAAGCGGGAAACGCACCATCACCGGGGAGGACGAGGCGATCAGCACGTGCAACAACATCCGCATCAGAGGTTACAATGACCTCACCAGCGTCGACCTCATGTGCCATCCGTTGAAAGGCCTTTTGGGCCGAGTGCAGATTGCCGCTTTCGTAATCGATGATGGCTGTTAACATTTTACAGCGCGCCTTTTGTCGATGGGATTGCGTCTGCTTTGCGCGGATCTGTTTCCACAGCTGTGCGCAGTGCACGGGCAACCGCTTTGAATGCAGCTTCTGCAATGTGGTGGCTGTTTACGCCGTGAATCTGGTCTACATGCAGTGTGATACCGCCGTGTGTTGCAAAGCCTTGGAAAAACTCTCGGACCAGTTCTGTATCAAACTGACCGATCTTTTGGGTCGGGAGATCAACATTCCAGACAAGGAAAGGGCGTGCAGACAGATCCAGAGCCGCCCGGACCTGAGCATCATCCATGGGTAAGTGGCATTCGCCATAGCGATTAATGCCTTTTTTGTCACCAAGGGCTTGTACAAGCGCCTGACCTAGCGCGATGCCGGTGTCTTCTACGGTGTGGTGATCGTCGATATGGTAATCACCCTTGGCACGGATTGTCATGTCGATTAGCGAGTGCCGCGAGAGTTGGTCCAGCATATGGTCAAAGAACCCGATACCAGTCTGGTTGTCATACAGGCCGCTGCCATCCAAATTGATTTCAACCGAAATATCCGTCTCGGCTGTTTTACGGGTCACGGTACTGCTGCGCATGGCTGACTTCCTTGGTGATTTATCATGCTTATAAGCTGCTTATCCAGCAGCGCCAAGCCCACAGCACAGGTTGAAACTACAACATTTATGATGCGTTCATAAACCTGGATGTCAGAATGCTAGTGAGGAGAACTATATTGAATGGAGCGGGCGAGGCGATTCGAACGCCCGACCCTAACCTTGGCAAGGTTATGCTCTACCCCTGAGCTACGCCCGCGC
>CANMPD010000023.1 GCA_947499635.1 uncultured Paracoccaceae bacterium
GGGGTCGAAGCGACTCCAAAACAAAGCATGCTTTCATGCAAAGCGCTTTGCTTTTTGGTCTCGGCGGAAGTGCAGGCTGATCTGCTTTCGGAGCCGTCCATTGCTTGAGCCCGAAAGAAGAACAGCAGGGTTCGCGCCACAAGGGCGCGGAACGCGGGAGCAGAGCCACGCGCAAGATGCATAGCATCTGAGCATGGTGAGCACCTACCCCTTGTGGTGGGGTTCCTGATGATCTTAGGGCTTCATCAAAGCAAGGATGGTTCTTTGACAAGTACAACTGCTTTTGGTGGGTTTTGAAGCGAGTTTTTTGCCAAAAGAGCACCAGTCATCCATTTTGAAGTGCTGAGTTCAACGCATGCTTTTCCTGAAAGCAAATTGCGCTGTTCTCTCCACGAGCATCAAGGCTAGCTGATCTAGGCGCTGTCCAGGCAACACCCTTGTTCATAGCAAGCTGGCCGTAGGCCAGCACCACTCAAGGCCACGCCGTAGGCGTGGGGCGAAGTGAGCGTTAGCGAACGAAGGGTAGGTAAGATTACCAAAGGTTTTTCATGGTTGGACGCTTACAAATTGAGTGCTTCAGTTCTCCTGAGAGAGTTAAATAGAGTTATAATAGAGTTACAGGAATCTGATGGCCGCGTAAGTCTTTGAAGTTAAACGTTGAATCCGGCTGATTTTCCAAAATCGGTGTGTGAAGTGACGAAAGATGGTGTGTGAAGTGACGAAAGATGGTGTGTAAAGTGACGAAAGACCCGCCAAGTTATCCACAGGCCGTGGCGGTGTGTGAAGTGACGAATCTTGACCTGGGGTGTGTGAAGTGACGATAGTAGCCTATGGTGTGTGAAATGACGAACCCTCTGCTCGATATTGGTGTGTGAAGTGACGAACGAAAAAGCTGCCCTCCCTGCCCGCTCGCCACTTCTGCCGGATCGACACCCGCAGCGCGATTTGTTCGTCTGTGACATCGTTGATGCTGTACCCAAGGGGGATATGGCCTCGATGGAGCACCCGGTGTTCACCCTCTCAACCAAGCCCGATATGAACCCGCGCAAATATACGCGCGGCGAGAACTTCATCGAAGTGTCCCCGTCGCGCCACGGCCTTGCCACGGTGCACGATCGGGATGTGCTGATCTACTGCATCAGCCAATGCATGGCGGCGCTGAATGAAGGTCGCCAGGTCCATCGCAGCTTACGCTTCAAAGCCTATGATCTGCTTGTCGCCACGAACCGCCAGACCTCTGGTCGCGGCTATGAGCTCCTGAAGGACGCGCTGCGCCGCCTGCAAGGCACACAGATCGAAACCAATCTGAGGCAGGGTGACCAGGAATATTTCAAGGTCTTCAGCTTGGTAGACTCGGCTGAGATTGTGAAGGAAACCCGTGATGGCCGGATGCTCGATGTCGAGATCACATTGTCGGATTGGGTGTTCGACGCCATCCAAAACAACAATGTTCTGACCCTCAATCGCCAGTATTTTTTCCTGCGCAAACCCTTGGAACGACGGCTTTACGAGATCGCCCGAAAACACTGCGGTGCGCAAAGCATCTGGAAGATCGGCCTTGAGCTGCTGCGGGACAAATGCGGCTCGAATTCGACGGTGAAGGAGTTTCGTCGCCTACTTGGCAAGATCATCGAAGATGATGCCGCCCATGACCACATGCCCGATTACACCTTCACCGTGGATGGGGACATTGTTGTCATCCGGCCCAAGAAGGACGTGCTGCAAAGCGCCCTGCCCTTGCCCCTGTCTACATTGCGACTTGATCCTGACACGCACGAAGAGGCCCGTCACCTCGCGCCAGGATGGGATATGCATCACCTTGAGAATGATTGGCGCTCTTGGGTGATTGAGAAAAGCATCACAGTCAAAGACCCAAACAAGCACTTCCTGGCATTTTGTAAGAAGCGCGGCGCATATCCGCGCTAACGCGCCAAGCATGTTAGCAAGCAAAGCGCTAAGCATGCTTGCATGCAAGTGTTCTTTGTGGAAAACTTTTTTGGCTTCTTGGCGCTTAGCTGCAAAGCATGCTAGCATGACAAAAAATAAGCAGGCAAATCGGAGCAGCAAAAATGACCTATATTGTTGGGATGGTATCCCAAAAAGGCGGCGTCGGAAAATCCACGCTTGCCCGGATGATGGCACGCGAATTCGTCGCCGGGGGCCTATCCACCAAGATCGCAGACCTCGATACCCAGCAGCAGACCTGCACCTATTGGGCAGGACGGCGCGCTGAGAATGGGGTAACCCCAGAACTGCAAGTGCAAAGCTTTGCGACCGTCAAGACAGCGCTCGCCGAAGCACCGCGCTTTGATGCGCTGATCCTAGATGGCAAGCCAAACGCCTCGGATCAGACGGCAGAGATCGCGCAAGCCGCTGATCTGGTCGTGATCCCGACAGGACAAACCGTCGATGATCTGCACCCAGGTGTCGTGCTCGCGCATGCGCTACGCAAGAAAGGCATCGCAGCCGAGAAGATCGCCTTTGCCATGTTCAAGACCACGGGCAGCGATCGTGAGAACGCCGCAGCGCGTGAATATCTGTCTGAGGCTGGGTATCTGGTGCTTGAAGGCGATGTTGGCGTGTCCACAGCCTATGGATCAGCCTCGGACGCAGGCAAGGCCATTACAGAAACTTCGTTCCGCAGCTTGAATGAACGTGCGGCCAAGCTGGCACAGAGCGTGATCGACAAGATGGCGGAACTTCAAGAAAGGAAGGTGGCGTGATGGCTACGAATATCGCCAAACTCAAAAGCGGCAAGGGCGCGCCGCCGCCTGCGGATGATACACCCGATGTCATCGCCGAAGACACACGCGACGAGAAGGTCGTGCTCAAGCCTATTCAAGTCCGCGTTCCCAAAGAGGTCTTCGAGGAATTCAGTGAACAGGCGGGCAGGGAGTACGGCTTCAGGCATGGCGCAAAGAAACAGCTCTTCCTGAAGATGTGGCAAGCATACAAAGCGCAAAACATGTAACCATGCTTGCATGCAATCATGGTTTACGCCAATAATCCTGACCCTCAAAGCCAATATCACATACGGCCTATTTCTGGCGATTGCCTCGCTGACGGCTGTTATCCTGCTCCTTGGCCGGAGTTTGGGCTGCGGATTGAGCATAACGCTGCTTGAGCGCTGACATGCGCTCGGCAGAAACCCCGGAACCTGGTTTAGGTTCGCTCTCTACTTTTTGCGTGTGCGCGATCATGGCCTCTAGTGTCGCCGTTCGATCCGCTGTGCGTTTCTTCCACGCTTCCTTGAGGTTTGCGCGCTCGATCTGTTGAAGATTGGTTAGCTGTCGCCACTCTTCTACAAAAACAGCCCTGTTGGCTCCCATTTTAACCCCGTGAGCGGCTTTAAGAGATTTAGTGGCGTCCGATACTCGTTCGGACTGCTGACGCTCCACGGCCTTCCTGGCGCGTTCCTGGGCATGTTCGAAGTAGTCCTTACGCTGTCCCGCATTTGTTAGAATCTGGAATGTCCGCGTGATGATCTTCGTCTTGTCCTGAGCGATCAGCTTCGACGATAGGCGCACCGTCTTGGCCATGTTGCTTGCTCGGCCAAAGAAAGAGGTTTCCAGTTCTTCGAACGTTCTAAGCTCGGCCTGTTGGCGACTGCGCAGCGCACGCCATGCGGGTCGGAAAGCCTCACGCGTATCGGCTTTAGCCTTGTTGATCCCACGCTGAAGCTGGCGGGCGAGGGCAGACTTTCGGGCTTCATGCGCTTGCACCAAACGGTCTCGCGCGCGTGCCTGAAGCTGTTCAAGGTTGCGACCACGTAAGGCAAGAGCCGCGTCCTTCTTGCGCTCCGTAGCGACTGTTGTCTTGAGCTGGTGGTTGTCGTTACTGGCTTTGGCAATGGCTTGTTCCAGCTCATAGACATTGCGGGGCTTTCGGCGCTCGCCTTTAACGTATTCGCCAGCTTCTCGGTCGGCCATGTTCTCGGCACGGGCAGGGGTCTTGGCATCCGTCCCGTGCCGCTTGGAAAACTCAAGCGCCCATTTCTGCGCCTTGAGCTGGTTGTTGCTGGTAGGAAGCTTCACGCCATGTTCGGGATGCACTGTGTTGATCATCAAATGCAGATGCATGTTGTCGGTGTCTTGATGCGCATACATGACGACCTGATGCTCATCCGCAAACTGGCGGCGTTTCGGCTTGGCCTTGCCTCGCATCTTTGCCGGGTCTGCTCCAAGCTGAGACAGAAACTCGTCTGCCGCTGCACGCATAATTTCAGGGTCGGTGGGTTCGTCTTGATCGAATGACAAGACCACATGCATCACAGCTCCGTCCTTCGAGGCTCGACCTGTGCGGACGCCCGCTGCGCGCTTCAGCTCGTTCTGAGCACGTGCAGTCGCCGCCATCACCTTCCAGGCCTGTGTGGGATCATTGGCGGCGACATTGCGCATGTCCATCCAGTCCACACGCTCAGCCGTCTCGGCGCTGTCCTGGTCATGGGCGCAATAGGCGTGCAGCCCCTTGAAGCTGCGCCCTGCGGAACCGGAGGGGTTGATGACAACAATCATTCGTCCATAGCCTCCAATATGCGGTTGAGCACATCACGGCCTGCGCGCAAATCGGCTTCCAGCTCCGTGCCTATCTCACGCCAGAACCGGGCGAAATCACGTCCTTGATGCGTGGCAGCGGTGAGCTGGTTCACATTGTTGCCTATTTTGGACAGCGCGACAGCGTAGCTGTTGAGCGCCGCCACAAGAGCGGGATCGACAGCAGTGCTGGAAGAAGGAGGCAGAGGCGTTCCCAGAACACGCCGACGCATGAATTCAGTGTCGTCCAAACCGACACGCGCGGCATGGGATCGGATGGCTTCGCGTTCACCAATGGTCGTGCGAAAACGGGCTGTCTCGCTGCGCAATTCATCGGCGGTCTTCTTCGGTCGTGCCATTGTCCATTCCATCGCTGCGGGGCGTTCCCCGCTCGTATTCCAAGGGCGAAACCTTGGCCGTTGTGAAGCGCCGGAACGCTTCTCGTCATCCAACACCGGAATGTTGGCGCGCATCCAAACCGCGTAGGGTTGGCCATGTTTCCAAAGCAGCACGGAGGCTCTTTGGTCGTCTCTAGGGGCGAAACCCTAGTCGCAATTCAACGGGCGAAACCGTTGATGCGGGGTTGGTTCAGGAGGGGGTGTAAAACCACCTAACCTGATCGTGGATTAAAGGGCGCGAAAGCCCTTGCCAGACTGCCGAAAACGCCCCAAAGGGGTGCTTGACAGCAGGTTTTTGTAGCACAAAAACATATCTGGCTACTCCTCATAAGCCAGAAATTGCCATAAAGCGTAGGGATTTGTCAAATTTAGAGCAGAGCAGGGATTTACGTCTCCGGCGCAGGCCGGATCGGTGCACCGTAGATGCACCGAAAACGCGACACGAAACTTGGTATCCCTCTGGGCTTGAAACAACTTTACTGCTTCTGGCCGTTGCGCGGCTTCTCCCCACGGCCAGCACGTTGCTCGGCCTTTAGATACCGATCCCGAAGCTGAGAAACCCGATCACGGGACGGATCGGAGGGCCGTTGGCTGTCCCGTGATCGGTCGGTCGCAGGCTTTAATCTGTCAGACAGAAATGCGGCCATCTTATCGTCGCTTTGGTAGAATCCATGCGCCGATGCAGCGTTCCAGGCGTTCCGATCGCCCGGTCGAAGCGCAAGGTGGTATCCAGCTTGTTCACACAAATTGCGAAGCCATGTTCGCTGCATCCGGCCATTGCCATCTACAAAGGGATGGATCGCATTCATCTCGTTGACGTAATGTGCTGAGCGTGCCGCAATGCTCTTGTGATCAAGTCCGCACAACAGGCTCTCGCCTTTCAGCTTGTCGATCAGGTCGGACAAAGAACTTTCTATGAAATCAGGTGGTGCAAAGGGAGCTGAACCCCGGCCAGTGGTGTAGCGCCGAAACGATCCGGCCCACTCGTACACGTCTTGCAAAAGATGATGGTGGATCGCGGTCACGCCTTCGACGCTGATCTCTTTGGCCTGTGGTGGCAAGCCTTCACTAAGGCGATCATGGGCGGCTGTACGTTCTGCAAGTTCCAATATCTGAGGATCGCGAATACCAAACTTATTGATCAGAACGCCATGGCTGCGTTCAGAGTTCAGTGTCTCCGGATAAAGCAGGCTTTCAAAAGCGCGCTGTTCCTGCGCAGATCGTCCGTATGCGCTCATTCTGCGGCGGTGAACTCACGGTCCTGTTCCAGATTACGCAAAAAGACCCCAAGGCGCTGCATGCGTTCCTCAATAGGAACACCTGCCGTACGCATTTCATTCATGAACTGATCAACACGCGCGTCACGGGCCAGACCTTCAATGTCAGCGTCAATCATTGCCTGTTCCCGGCGAAAGGCTGCACCTTCCGGAGTAGGATCGTTAAACTTAACCAAGTCATTGTTTTCTATGCTCATAGAGCCTCCGTTCATGCCTATTGTAACATTTCAGCAGGCGGCAAGGGAAGTAAAAACAGCTTTCCCTTGCCAACCAGCTTAGTCTGCATCTGTGACGAAAATTACGCCCTGATGATGGGTGAGTTCCACAGGGATGTGGTCAAGGCGCAAGATGCAGCCTTTACCGTTATCCCGTGGCCAGATCGCACCTATCTCACGGGCGCTGCCCAGCTTGTCTTTGCCTTGATCATCCGTGCTGATGATGCGTGAAAACGAGACGCGATGTGTTGGTTTCTTAGGTGTCATGGTTTGGTCTTTCTCTTTTGGCCGAGAACTATTTCCCGTGCCTTGGCGATCGATAGGCAGGGGGGACAGAGGGGGCTGTCAAAACACGCAACCACGTCCGTGTTGATAGTCGCCGCCGCCCTGCAACGCTCGCTCAGGATCAGCACGAGGAAAGATACCCGGCCACGAAGGTGCATAAACCCAGGCATCAAGGAAAACGCTACTGCGAAAATCCCGCTTCAGGCTCACCAGAAAAGCAGGGACAACGCCTGGACACCCGCACCCGACTTCGCAAAATGCGCTGCCAAAGCAGACAACAGTGTCAGCATCAAGGACGCTGCGCGCCAGCAAGCTGATGAAATCCTTGATCCCGAAACTGTCACCCGCTCTACTTGGCAACAGCGAAGGCGGCTCCGGCGAAGCAGGCTGAGCGCTCCGCCGAACCGATCGGGATGTGATGCGAATGTCGAACCAAGATACACAGACGAGTATTGCCACCGCTGCGTGGGCTGATCCCGACTACTTTGCTGAAAAATTTGCCTATCAGGAAGGAAGCTTCTGGCTTGGGCGCGTCCCCGGCCTTGAGGAAGACAGCATCGGTTATGCCGGAAACCGCCACGTCTTTCTGTGCGGGGAAACCCGATCGGGAAAGGGCAGGGCATTCATCCTCAACAATCTCATCACATGGCCAGGATCGATCATCTCCATCGATCCCAAAGGCGAGAACGCCACTGTTGCCGCCGCTCGGCGCGCCCATGGCGATGCCTATTGCGATGGAATGGAACAAGACACCTTCGTCCTCGATCCGTTCCGTACCGCGAATGTTGACGATGCCTTGCGCGGCTTCTTCGACCCCATGCTTTGGCTCAAAGCCGATGATCCAAACTTGCTCGACAAGGCCAACATGCTGGCCAATGCAGTCTGCAAACCTCCCCCGCAAGGCTCCGGTGATTCAGGTGTTTGGCTGGAACGCGGCCAAAGATACCTTGCGACCATCATCATGCATGTCGTCACATCGCCGGTCTTTGCAGAACAAAACCGCAATCTTGCCCTTGTGCGGCGGGTCGTACTGGCTGGGATGCATGAAGAAGCACGGATGTTGGCCGAGGATGCTGGTGCGAACAGCCCGTCCGGCATTCAGATTTTGCTTGACGATATGGTGATGAATACTGCTTGCGACGGGGTAATTTCGCGGCGCGGGGCGCGCTATCTGGAAAGCTACAGGAACAACCCCGAATACTTCGACAGCATCTCAACCAATGCAGAGAACGAGACCGAGTTCTTAGACAGCCCTGCGATTCAAGACGTGGTTGGTGCCACAGATACCTGGGACCGCACGTTTGATCCTGCCACCTTAAAAACATCTGAGAAGGGTGTCAGCGTTTTCCTGTGCCTGCCGCAGGGCGAAGAAAAGGTTTACTCTCGGTGGCAACGGCTGATGGTCTACGCCCTGACGGACGCACTCATTCGCACGCCAGGAAAGCCCGTGAAAGGGGATGTCCTGATCTCGCTTGATGAGTTCTTGAGCCTATCAAAAATGGAGCGTCTGGAAGATGCGATGGAAGCCCTGGCCGGGGCAGGGGGCAAGCTCTTCATAGCCGTGCAAAAATTTGGACGGATGAAGGAGCTCTACGGCCAGAATTGGGAAACCTTCATCTCCGGCGCGGGCTGTCAAATATGGTTTGCCCTCGATTCACTGGAAGCCGCGCAATACGTCGAAAAACTGCTGGGCGAGGCAGAAATCATCCGTCTGGCTCAAAATGAAAACAGCTCTGAGAATGTCGTCAATACTGAAGCCTATGCGACAACCGAAGGGACCACGCGCACGGACGGCACGTCCGACCAAACGGGAACAAGCCATGCGGTGAACCGCTCTCAATCCGTGCAGTCTGGAAGCAACACCAACTATCAAAAGGGGATCAGCTTTCAGTACGGCTCACAAAGCGGCCAAAGCCAAGGCACCTCCAAGGAGCCGCATTTCATCTTTGCCCCTATGCGGTCTGGCTCAAATTCAGGCACCAACAGCTCAACCAACCGCAGCCGAGGCACACAATCAAGCGAAAGCCACGGCACGCAGCGCAGCCGTACACGGCAATATGGCACGACCGATACCACGAATACATCACATACCGTGCAGCAAAGCACGGCTGTAAACCGTGCCACGACGCACACCCAATCGACAGCAAGAGGCGAAACCACGGGGCGTGGAACGAGCGAAACCTTCCACAAGAAGCCGCTTTTGACCGTCAATGAAGCCAATCGGCTTCTGGCTGCACATGAAGACATCGATGATCCCCGCTATCCTGGTTTTGCACTGATCAGGATTGCAGGCGAAGACCCCTTCGTTGTGCGCAAGTGCCACTATGACCAAGACCCAGTATTCAGTGGAAAGTTCTCGGCACACCCAGATCACAGCTACATCGCGCCCAATCGGATTCCGATGCTAGGATATGAGGTCACTGACCAGCACTTCACCACAATCCGGATTGAAGAAGTTTTGGAAGGCATGCCAATAAAAATCGAGCTGGGCGAGAGCATTCGACCAGGTTTAGAAGTTTGGCCAGACGAAGACCCGCCCATTCTCTACCGGCTGGAAGCCCCAAACGGCGAAGAGCGCGTGATTCATATGCCCGTGGCGGGAAAGTTTATGGAAGGGCATGACGGGCTACCAGTCTTTCGTGCCAATGAGGAATTTTTGCCAAGTCACTCCGAACTGGATACGTCTGAACGCGTTTCCTTAAAACTGTTGGAAGACCTTGGTGAAAACCTAATTTCAAACAGCGTTCGCGAAGACTACGAAAATGAGTTGCGCCCTCTGAAGGATCAAAAATCTTCTCACGACAGGTATTTAGCTGGACGTCAGAATGAGTACGCCTCACACACATCAAGTGATACAAACTTCATTGGCACCATTTTTACAATCGCCCTGTTAGGATGTATCGGATTTGGTATATGGCTGTTCTTCTCTACCGATGCTGACTTGGGACTCATAATTGGACTTCCAATTGGGTTAGATATAGCCATCGCCTGCCTTCTGGGATGGGTCACAGAACGCATTGAAACGTCAGATAAAGAAGAAAAACAGCAGTTACAATTACGCGTCGACTATGCGAGACAGCAAGTTACCGCCAGTCAAACAGCAATCGATGGCGTCGAAAGTAAATATCAAGGTATTTTAGAAAACTATAAGAAAGACGGCCTTATATAATTACATCTTTTGACCTGGGGCTTGACGCTGCGTCTGTGTATCGCTTGCGGCTGTGTCATTGCTTGGCCGCGCATAGCGCGCACGCAACTCATCCGCCCGTGCCGCCGCACGCTGCTCACCAGTCCAAGCCTGATCAAAATCTTTGCGCGTCTGTGGCTTGGTCATTTCTTCAGAAGGACGATGATTCATCCGGGAACCGTCCTTCTCGACCATTTCAGACCCGCGCCCTTGCTGGGCTTCTGGTGTTTGTTCCGATGATGACGCCTGGTTGAACGCAGGGTTGGCCTGTCCCTGTCGATCTAGCGAGGACGGCTCTTGGTGAAGCCCCTCGACATTGCGCGCATAGGAAAGCCGATCCTGATCAGACATTGTAACCTGCCCCACTGTTCACGGCGCTCCTAGCAGTTTTCTGCGGATTCGGAAAGATCATCCCAGCCACTCAAGTTTGCAACCAGACGGATATTGATGATAATATAATGTTTTTAAACAATATTTTATTGAGGGTATGTGAACGGAGACATTTCAGATTTTGATAATTGGCAAGTGTATGAAGTCAGTGTGAGCGATGCAGCCGGACGCGGATCGGGCTGGGCCAATACAGTAAGGAACACCGCGCAAGAGCACGGCATACCCCTTGAAATGCGCTACGATGCGCCGAACCGCCGCTACCTGTTAGCACTGCCCACGGATCAGCTCTATGACGACCTCATGGGGCATGTTGATGCCGAGTACACAGCCCATTTCGAGGCAAGGATGGCCGAGCTACGGCAGCGCTATGCGCTCAATTCTACAGCCGTTTCACAGAACACTAAAATACCACAACCTAAGTAGGTCATTAGGGTTTCCACGGCACCGCATGAGAGTTACGCTCCCTCATATATGCGGAGTTTTTTTTTCATGGCCGATGTTCCAAATCACAAAAAACGAATTTTTGCAAATATAGTGCTTGGCATCTTATTATTTGCCGGATCGATTGCGGGAGAATTTTTTCTAGAACCATTCATTATATTAGCTGTCGCCATAAATCCAACCGTATGGAAAAGAATATATAAAGTTCAAACTACAGCACTATTTCTAGCAGGTTTAGCATCCTTTTACGTGATATTTCCAACACCTGAATCTGCTAATTCATATTTAGAAGAGTGGGGAGATTTAATCCTACAATCCTCAATGCTGTCTTTATATTTCCCAGGAATTACAAAGCCTCTTGCATTCTCCATATTTCTTCCCACTGGTGTCAGTGGAGCACTATTCTCACTAAACGCAACGACAAACAATGTAACCTCCGTAATACCCTTATTTATTGGCTCACTAATTCAGCCACTAATATATTTCCTCATTGCCTTACTTGTAAGGTACTTATTTCTGCTGATACTTTATCCATTCAAGGTAATTTATAGGTGGTTTTTAGGTATCTCAAACGGATCTACGCCTCCTCCGCAGACCACTTCAAACAAGACGAGCGTTGAAGCGCATCGACAAGACACCGAGGAACATGAGAAAACTCCACGGCCAGATTCACTCCCCACATCCCCAGATGACGAAATCAAAGAAGCCATTGAATACGTAAGATCCAATGCGACAACCATCAAAGCTCTAGTAGACGGCGGATTGGGCATACTCTCCCCGCAAAAAGTCATTGCAGCCGAAATCGCCAAATCTCACCCCAAAGGCCGCCTTGGTGTCCAACGAACCCTTGAAGCTGTCGGCTTGCAGGACTTCAAGACGTTTAAAGAGTTTCTGTCACGTGAAATTCCTGAGGCAATGAGCCATCCGTTTATCAACGGAACCGTTCTGCCAAAAATTGGTGAAATCATGCACCTTTTGGTGCGCTACATCTGCGATGATCCCAAGCTTACCGAAGCGATCGATGACCTTGATCAAACCGTCATCAGGGTTCTCAAGGAAGTTCTCAATGCGGATGACAGTGATCTTGACGACCTCAAAATTGACGAAATACTTGCCACTAATTTTGAACATAATCCCTCTCTCGCAATAACAGTTCTGTGCTTCGTATTCTTCTTCCAAAGCGGCCTAGGACAGGCGCTAAGGGAGTGTTCTAACGAAGCTGACAATGTCTTGAGCAAAGCGATTGAGGATGATTTTTTCGCCGATGCGCTCACTGTCAAAGATAAGCTTTTCTCTTCGACGCCGGACCTTCACATTGAAGACTGCCCCTCTGAAATAACGGAAGGTATTTCGGTGATAAGCCGATACCTCGCTCGGGAAATTACACTGGCGGGTGTTTTGGATGCTCCGATTGTGATGGATTTCGATGAGCTGGAATACTTCCTTACAACTTACTTCGCTCACCAAGAAGACCCAGGACTAGATGCCGTCTGCCTAGCGGGCGTGTTCTTCTTCTTCAACAAAGCATTCTTCCGAGCAGCGTGTGATCTGTCTGGTTCTGATGCTTTCGAACTGAAGCAAGCCTTTGCTGCTGACTTCAATCCCAGAAGTTCAAAATTCCTCAAGACTTCAACCAAACTCGGCATTGTCGATCTAGATAGCACCCTTTCATCTGCAGGAGTTGTCATTGCGAGGGGGCTGGTTAGCAACCTTGTGCGTAAGATAGGGCTCACAGCCTTCTCGTATGCCATTGGGGAAACGGCCATTGGCGATCTACCCAATAAGATGCCAACGACGATCAAAGTTGCTGCAAAATTCGGGGAAACGTCACGCACGAAACCAGAGGATTACGTCGCATCATCAACCGTTGAAGAGCCAGAGCCTGAACTTGTGGTCGAACATGAATCTACGGTCGATCCCATCGAGCCACCTTCGATTGGGTTCGACAGCCTTTTAAAAAAAGTACGTCGCAGCAATGACTTATAAGTATGTTAAATAGACCCCTGTATCTGCCTTACACCCCGGAGGGGTCGAAGCGACGTCCAATCGAGGCGGATTGCATACAAGCCTCAACTGGATCCTCGGCGGAAGAAGATCGCCCGCACATGGCGAGCGAAAAGAACGACTAGTCAGCCGGTCCAGTCTCCCAGGCCAACAGCCAGGTTGCGGCCTGGGATGCTTTGGCAGCAGCGGTGAAGATCGCTTTCTTGTCGTTCTTCAGGACCGCGAGCCAGTTCTTGATGTAGCAGGCGTGATCTTCACGGGGCTCGGGGTTAAGCCCAAGATCAGCGCACAGGAAGGCCGCACCCAGCTCGGCGACGAGTTCTTCGATCGCGTAGGCTTCATCACCAAAGCGCCTGGACATATCGCGGTCCAGCCGCTTTTCCACGCCTGACCAGTGGACCAGCTCGTGTGCCAAGGTCGAATAGAAGCCTTCGGCGGCGGTCGTGGTGTCCGTGCCAGTGAAGCGACGACGCTCGGGCACTCGGATCGTGTCCAGAGACGGGATGAAACAGGCCCGATCCCCGCCCTCCTCGATCTGTGCGCCCGTGGCGGCGACGAAAGCTTCGGCGCGTTCGATCGGGTCAAAGGCGGGTTCTTCGGGAAGGTCTTCGGCTTCGATCTCGAAACCTTCCACCTGGGCGGCGTTGAAGACGCGGCTCGCGCGGGCCATCATGCGCTCGCCAGCCTCGGTCTCGCCGGCCTGCTCATTCAAGTCTTCGACCTGAAGGGTCTTGTAGAAGACGATGAGCGAGGACTTTTCGCCTTTGCGGACCTGACAGCCTTTGTCCTGCCATTGGCGATATGTGCCCCAGACGTTGGAAGGGAACTCGGCGGCTAGGGCGGACACCCATAGGCTCAGGACATTGACGCCGTTATAGGGGTTCTTCGAGGCGACGTTGACAGGACGGGCAAAGCTGCCGCCGGTGCTTCTGATCCAGGGGAGCCGGAAATCTCCGGCGGTTTCGATCGCATCAACGATGCAGTTGGTGATCTCCTGATGGACATCGAATTTCTGAGTATTACGCGACATGGGCTTTCTCCTTCCGCCTCTTGAAAGCCGCAACCATCGCGGCCTGATGGCGACCGGAGAGGCAGGGACAAACAGCCCTTGCACCCCGAAGGGGCGGGCGAAGCGGAAAGACGGCGCATGCCGTTGCCAGGGCTGGGGGGCTCTGCCAGGGATGCCCCTAAAGAAGGCCGTAATTGTGGGGATCAAAGGGTTGGCGGAACAGGGAAACGCCTGCTCGCACTGTTACGTCTGATGACCAGAATCAGAAAATCAGCAAGCGCATGTTACTGGATGCGGGATACCGTCGAGCGTGACACCCCGAGAACACGGGCGATCTCGGCATTGTCCTGTCCCTCTCGGCGCATCTTGAGCACCACGCCGCGCTGATACTGTGAGAGCTTCGGGGGTCTACCAAGCCGCCTGCCTGCCCGTCTGGCGCGCTCGCGGCCCTCGGCTGTCCGCTCTGCAATCAAGGATCTCTCAAATTCTGCAAGACCGCCCAGGACCGTGAGAATGAGCTTGCCGGTGGGCGTGGTGGTATCGGCCCATGAATCTGTGAGCGCCTTCAGTTTCGCACCTCTGGTTTCGATCGTGTGGACGATATCCAGAAGATCGCGTGTTGACCTGGCCAGCCGATCAAGCCGCGTCACGATCAGCACATCCCCTTCGACGAGGGCATCCAGGGCCTTCTTCAACTCGGGACGATCCGCGCGTGCCCCGCTCATCGTCTCCTGGAACACCGGACCACACCCCGCCGCCCCAAGCTGTTCGATCTGGGCATCGAGGGTCTGTCCGGAAGTGGAAACGCGTGCATAGCCGATCAAATTCATGGCACGATTATGCACGCGATTTTTGCACACGCCAAGCGTTTGATTTCATTGATCTGATTTAAGCGTGCATAAATCTTGATTTATGCACGGAGCTCAAAATTCCGGATCAAGCTGTGCCACGCGCTTCACGTAGCGCCCGACCGAACAAATAACTGGTTACCTTATTTCGTATCTCGGGGTCGGTCAGGATAATGTCACGCATTTCCGCGTCGTTTTGGAACATGCGGATCATTCCCTGAAATGCAGCCTGATCATAAGCTGAGCGTACAACGTCCGGGGGATTGTTGCGTAGCATTTCTTGCATGTCATCATCAACGATTTGCGGATTCACAGCCTCAATTCTTGTCATCTGCGCTTCGGTAAACTGCGTTCCGTGGCGGTCATTGAAGGACTTGATGATCTCGGAGAGCTCTTTCTTCTCGTCATCCGTGTAGGGCTTCGCTCCAAACTCGCTGATGGCGGCGAGGGCTTGCGTGTCACCAGGAGAAAGAGCTGCGCTGCCCTGCTCTTTCTTATCCACCTTAAATGCTTCCAAGCGGATCATTTCCTCCGTGATCTCGATCTCAGGTGGGAGCTCACGGTTAGGGAGCAAGCGTGAAAGCCAGCCACCATACGAGGCCAGCTTTTCTAGGCTAGTGTCCTCCAGTGAAATGACCTGAGCGATGAAAGCATAGAAGCGGTTGAAACTCTTCAGAAGCTGGCGAAACTCTTCTTGCCGCCCCTCATCATCATCGGCCTCAAAGCGTGCAACAGCCTGCCGCACGAGGCCCTCAAGGCGAGGTCTGTCTGCGGTGCTAAGCGCTCCCCTGAAAAAGGTTTGGGCGAACCGATCGATCTCGTCCTTGTCGAGATAGCCAAATTTGAAGAGCCGCCCTTCCAGATCATAAATCTGATTAGGGTCTGACATCGCCTCAACCGTAGTCGCTTCATAGAATGGCCTGAAGGCCGTCTGGATGTCCTCGATGGTGTTCTGAAAATCGAGAATGAAGGTGCTATCCTTCCCTGCCCGCGTCCGATTTAGGCGGGAGAGCGTCTGCACCGCCTGAAGACCGGAAAGCTTTCGATCAACATACATGGCACACAGCTTAGGCTGGTCGAAGCCTGTTTGATATTTCTCGGCCACGATCAGAATGTGATAGGTATCTGGATAAGGTGTCCCATCTGGCTTGAAACCATCGAACCGGCTAGGGAGCTCAGTCTCGGCAAACCCGTTTAGATCGGCCTCGGTTGTAGGCTCCCCACTCACGTCAAGATCGCCTGAGAAGGCGACAAGCGCTTTTAAATCGGTGTAACCCTGCGCCTTGATATAGGTCTGTACGCCAAAGAAATATTTGAGTGCATGCTCGCGGCTCTGGGAGATGATCATCGCCTTAGCCTGTCCGTTCAACTCGTGCATGACGTGACGGCGGAAGTGCTCAACAATGATTTCGACCTTCTGGCCGATGGCTGTTGGATGCAGGCTCGCATATCGCGCTACTTTACGCTGCCCTTTCCGCCCACTTAGCTCTGGATCGTCTTCAATCGCCTTCTCAAGCTGGTAGTAAGCCTTGTAGGTCATGTAATTCTGAAGCACGTCGAGGATGAAGTTTTCCTCGATAGCTTGGCGCATTGAGTAGAGATGGAAAGGGTGAGGAAGCCCGTCTTCACCTTTCACACCGAAGCGCTCCAAAGTGACGTTACGCGGGGTGGCCGTGAACGCGAAGAAACTGATATTTGCCTGCGGGCCACGCGCCTTTTGATATTCGGCGATCAGATCTTCAATGTCGTCACTCGAATTGGCCTCGCGCGTCAGGGCGTCGGTCATTGCTTGAGCGCTCTTGCCTGATTGGCTGGAATGCGCCTCGTCCACGATGACCGCAAAGGTTCGGTTCCCCTGCCCTGAGAGCTCTTTTAAGTGATCTGTCGAGAACTTCTGGATCGTCGTGACAATGATCCGCGCCCCTTTGGCAATGGCGTCCTTCAGTTGACGGGAAGTGCCGTCGATCTTCTTGACCACGCCAGTTGTCTGCTCAAACTGCGTCACCGTACCTTGGAGTTGTCGGTCGAGCACCACACGGTCGGTCACGATAATCGCCGTGTTGAAAACCTGCTTGTCAGCTTCATCGTGCAGGTTGATCGCATGGTGTGCCAACCAGCCGATGGTGTTGGATTTTCCTGAGCCCGCCGAGTGCTGGATCAGGTAGTTGGAGCCGGTGCCGTGCGTCTTGGCGTGCGCCATGATCTTGCGCACAGCGTCAAGCTGCTGAAAGCGAGGGAAGATCATCACCTCGTCCTTGCCCGTCACTTCCATCACCATGAACTGCCCGATGACATCGAGGAGCACGGAACGTGAAAAAATCGCCTCGCCCCATGCACCAGGCTTGTAGAGGTAGGCAATGCGATGTTCGTCATCGACATCAGGATTGCCCGCGCCGCCGTCGCGCCCTCGGTTGAAAGGCAGAAAACGGGTCTTGCCGTTCATCAGCCGCGTGGTCATCGAGGCGTTGTCTTCGTCGAGTGCGAAGTGAACAAGCGCGCCACGCTTGAAGGTCAGGAGCGGTTCGCCCGCCGGAGAGCGGTCGTCACGATACTGCTTTTCGGCGTTGCGGAATGTCGACCCGGTCAGAAGGTTCTTTGCCTCGATAGTGGCAACAGGCAAGCCGTTGACGAAAAGCACCACGTCGAGCCGACCGCCGTGCTTCTGGCTGTATTCGACCTCATCCATCACGGACAGGATGTTGGCCTGATATTCAACAACACGCTTAGGCTCCAACCCGCTTGCCGGACGGAAATAGCAAAGGCTGAGAGCAATGCCTGGGACGATCTTGATCCCTTTGCGCAGCACATCGAGCAAACCGCGATCCTTCAGCGCCTTGTCGAGCTGTTTGAAGAACACACCTTCAGCCGAAGCGGCGTAGTGCTGGGATAACTTCTCCCATGCCTCGGGCTGTGTGTTCTGGATGAAACGCAACACAAGTGCCTTGTCCATCGCCAAGGCGCGGTCATAGTCTGCCTTCGGGTCACGGCGCTCGTAGCCCGCGCCGCTCACCAATTCGGTAATGAGATGTTCCTGAAGAACGTTTTCTTTGTGCAGATTGTTGGCGGCATAGGTTGTCATTGTGCGGATTTCCCTTCCCCGCACGCGACCATCGCAATGGTTCCCACAAGGGCGACGTTCAAAGCCGTCATGGCGGATTTTAAATGATGTAAATTGACATGAAATTCGCCTGGGACAGGTTCATCTGTCTTGGCTTGCTTGTTGTATGTCATGTTGTAACGAAACGCCGTGGAGTTCGGGTCAATCGCCCCGAGTTCCTTCATCCGAGTGATAATCCACTCGGGGCAATCTGATCCAAACTCGTCTTTGATAAAATCGCGATACTCATCGGCCAAAGTGTCCAAGCTATGGGTCTTGGCCGCACCTAGCATGATCGCTTTGAGAAAAAGCTCAATCGAGTGGCGGTAGAGGTAGAGCACCGGATTTGCGACGTCATGATCGGCAATATCCTGGTGTTTGATGCTCTCAACCAACTGTTCCGCAGCGTTGTAATATTGCTGCCCAAGGTGCTGGTATCGCTGATTGGCACCGCCACCGACGAGGAACCCTAGAGGCTCTGACCACTGGTCAGGCCGCTCAATGGCTGCGCTTGGCTCCTCAAATAAAGGGCGGTGCATCTGGTCTTCTGAAAAGCTGGTCATACCTGCATCGCCTCCTCAATCTCATCAAGGCGACGGTCGGTCTGTCCTTGCTTACCCCATGTTGTTACATTGATCTGGCCGGTTACTGCGGCGGTGATCAGGGCAGAGCGGTATTCTTTAAGGCGATTGATTGATTGGTCATTCTTGGTTTGCAGACCTGAGATTTGCGCGATCCGGTCTTCGACGTATTCGGAGATTAGTCGCTGCTCTTCGTATTCAGGCACCGCAACGCGGATTCGTCCGAAGTTGTCTGCGTTCAGCCGCATAAATCCAGAGTGACCAGTGCCGAGACCTTTTGAGAGCAGTCGAAACGCCGCCATCATTGGTTCTGTCTTGAACAGTCGCAGAAAGTAGGCAGCGTGGGCATTGGGGTGCACATCAAATATCGAGTAGTCGGGACTAACGATACCCACGCCATTGGCCAGGCCAAATAAACCAATCGCCGCCCTCATTCTGTTCATAACGATCTGACCAGGAGCAACCTTCTTGTAGTTGATGAGATCACTAGGTGGGATTTCTTTGTCGGAAACATCGTTGTGAGGAACCAACCCTTCCTTCATACGCAACGAAAACAGGGGCTCGTGACCATCGCTGCTGTATTGAGTGTTCTCACGGAAGAAGTGTTTTAGGCGAAACACGTTCCAATGTTGTGGACGGTGCGAAGTCCATTCCAACTCATCTTCGAGAACAAGTTCTGCGTTGGGATTAACTCCAAGAGTGACCGCCCGCAAAATGTCATCTTCGAGTTTCTCTTCCAGCAACGCCGCCAACCGCTGCTTCTTTTCAAGCAACTGATCTATCCGGGCGATCTCGCAGTCGAGAAAATCAACGATGACTTCTTGGGTGTCGAGGTCTGGTATCCAAACCTTGTTCGATAAGCTTTCTTTCTTGATATGACGCATCGTGCTGCCGTGCGCGTCATCATCCGCCCACCTTGCAGCATGAGCTTTGATTACATAGTATAGGTAGTTTTTCGTAGCGTTCTTCTTAGGTAAGACCTTGAAAATATGCTGGTTTAGGATTGCATCTCCGCGATCCCAAATGAACGCATCAATTGTTGCCGACCACGAGAAAAGCAAGTCGCCACCGCGAATAAGAAGGCCGCGATTGATTGTTCCATCAAAGTAATTATCGAACGGCTTACCTGTTAGCTGCGCGATCCGTAGGATTGGAAGCCCTGTATCTCCCCAATCTGATGGTTTGAACGCTGCACCGTTCAAGAAGCGAGCAGCATGTTTGATTGGCATCATCACGCTGCCACCTCCTTCAGAAGCCCTGCGATTTCGGCTTCGAGCGCCTTCAGCTCGCCGTCGATCTCTTCGAGCGGGCGGGGTGGCACATACTGGTAGAAATAGCGGTTGAAACTGATCTCATAGCCCACGCGCCCGACCTTCTTGTCACGCGCATCTGTGTGGC
This sequence comes from uncultured Paracoccaceae bacterium, assembly GCA_947499635.1. Classification (GTDB taxonomy): domain Bacteria; phylum Pseudomonadota; class Alphaproteobacteria; order Rhodobacterales; family Rhodobacteraceae; genus Epibacterium. Next base: position 19,663 of record CANMPD010000023.1, read on the forward strand.
TTTCATCGACCCAAGCGTCTGGCACGAAAGGCAGAACTTCGCGTTCCATGTAGTCGCGCCAGCCTTCTGTCAGTGGCACAAGCTCGTGGTCGCGCAGATCGGTATCAGCTTCGGGCTTGCCGTCCTTACCCAAGCAGATGTCGGCCTCGTCATCCCGCTCAGACAGAGCCGCCATGATCGCCTTTTTGACGGGGGCACCGATCTTGATCTGGGCTTTCTTCAAAGCGTCTGTCAGAGCCTTGTCGAACTCTGTGCGGTTGGTGAAAAGTGTGTCGCCAATGGCCTTGAGCGCAAACTGGATTTCCGCCTGTGCATCCTCTTCCAGTTTGGCAAAGGCTCTCTGATCAGGCAGACGGTCAAGCCGCTCAGGATCGACCGAGAAATTCAGCTTCAGCGGTCGCTCGACACGAATTTCGCGATAGCCGAAGTCGGATGTGTCAAAGATGCGGGAAACATCCTCTTCCCCGCTCTCGCCATTCAAGAATCCTGCATAGATGCGCACGATCTCGGCACGCGCTTCCTCTGGAACTTCGCGGCGCTTGCTGCCCAGAGACTTGCGCATGGATTTCCAAAAGCGTTCGCCGCTCGCGTCGATGAGCTGAACTTTACCGCGCCGGTTGGCGGGTTTGCGGTTGGTCAAAAGCCAGACATAGGTCTGGATGCCAGTGTTGTAGAACAGGTCGGTGGGCAAGGCGACGATGGCCTCAACCCAATCATTCTCTAACATCCAGCGGCGGATTTCACTCTCCCCCGATCCTGCGCCGCCCGTGAAGAGCGGCGAGCCGTTCATAACAATTCCAATACGTGATCCAGTTTCATCATCGCGCATCTTGGAAAGCATGTGTTGAAGGAAGAGGAGCTGGCCGTCAGAGATGCGGGGTGTCCCCGCCCCAAAGCGTCCATCCATCCCGAGGTTCGCGGCCTCGGATTTGATCGGGTCTTGGTATTTTTTCCAATCCACGCCGTAAGGCGGATTGGAGAGCATGTAGTGAAAATGCTTATCCGCATGGGCGTCTTGAGTGAGCGTGTTACCAAAGGCGATCTGCTCGGGGTCATGGCCGGTCACGAGCATGTCGGATTTACAGATACCGAAGGACTCGCCGTTAAGTTCCTGCCCGAAGAGCTCAACGCGGATCGCGTCGTTGAAGTCTTTCAATGCCTCTTCGGTCAGCGCGAGCATACCGCCGGTCCCGCACGCGGGGTCATAAACTTGGCGGATGATGCCGCGCCCTGTCAGCTTTTCGTCGTCATTCGCGATAAGAAGATCAACGATGAGGCGGATTACCTCGCGGGGGGTGAAGTGTTCCCCTGCCGTCTCGTTCGAGATTTCCGAGAAGCGGCGGATTAGCTCCTCGAAGAGATAGCCCATCTCAAGGTTGCTGATCGTGTCAGGATGCAGGTCAATCTCAGCGAACCGCTCGAAGACGTTCCAGAGAATGCCGCCGTCCTTCAAGCGCTTGAGCTGGTCGGTGAAAAGAAACTTATCCAGAAAAATGTCGCGGACGTTGGTCGAGAAATTGGTGATGTAGTCCACTAGGTTGTCATGAAGTTGGCGAGGGTCTTGGCCGCGCAGCTTGTCAAAGGTGAAGCGAGACAGGTTATAGACCTGAGCATTACCTCCAACCGCGCCGAAAAGGATCATGTCGCGCGTGGCTTCGTCCACCCCTGCGGGGAGAGTACCATTTGCGCTCAACACAGCGTCTTTAGAGCTCTCAAGAATGCAATCGAGGCGGCGTAGCACCACGAAAGGTAGGATCACTTTACCATACTCAGATTGTTTGAAGTCGCCGCGCAATATCTCGGCGATAGACCAAACGAAGCCGCCGAGATTAGAGATGTCGTCTTTTGCCATTGTGTGTTTCTGCCCGTTCTCATTTTTTAAATAGTAACAGGGGTTTAAAGAACTTATACCCCTAGAAACGCTTCTCTACGATTTATCCACACGCAATAAAGCATGCTTGCATGCAACGCGCCTTGGATGAAATCCTATGCGTGAAGCCCGTTGTTCGGTGTCAGCGAAAAGGACACGCCTTCGCGCTGCTTCAGACAGGCAACCATGGCGAGCAGGTTATCGGCGCGCGGGTTTCCCTTGGCGCTGAGCATACGCATCAGGCTCTTGGGGTCTTTTTGCATGTCCTCAGCCAGGGTTTCGAAGCCGATCGTGGCGTTCACGTAGTCGCGCAGCAGTACCTTTCCGATTTCGAGATCATCACTGAGCATCGCGTCGATCGCCTCACGAAAGAGGCCAATGCGGAACTCAGGATCGCGCTCGGCGCGGGCCTTGATCGTATCTTTGAAATGTTTGGTCAGTGGCATGTCAGTCTCCTTCCTCTTTCCGGCGTTTGTAGTCATCCCAAAATCCCTTGGCCTGTTCGATGTCTTTTGACTGGCGCTTCTTCGTTCCACCACACAGCAGGATCACGAGGGTGTCGCCGTCTTGGCCAAAATAGACCCGATAGCCTGGGCCAAAGGTGATCCGTCGTTCGGACACGCCCTGCCCTACCGGCTTCACGTCGCCTAGGTTGCCGGTTTCGATCCGCGCAAGCGCGGTCCGTACTTTCAGAGCCGCCGCCGTATCGAGCTTGTTGAACCAGTCATCGAATGGCGCTTTTCCTTCTTCAGTGACATAGACAACGAGCTCAATCATAAGGTTTTATGGTGACATATACGTTACCACTTTGTCAAATTTTCTTTCGAGGCAAGAGTATCCCCTGTATCTGCCTTACACCCCATAGGGGTCGAAGCGACTCCAAAACAAAGCATGCTTTCATGCAAAGCGCTTTGCTTTTTGGTCTCGGCGGAAGTGCAGGC
>CANMPD010000024.1 GCA_947499635.1 uncultured Paracoccaceae bacterium
GTCTGGGAATCCATAAATGCTCGGGTTCTCGGATTTTCCCGAAAATTTTTATGTGGTATATTATATACCCATGCTGCTTTCGCGGAACTTTGCGGCTTTTGTGCGATTGCCACAAGCAAGCGGCAAAACGACTTCTAGTTAAGCTGATAAAGCGCCATGGATTCATCCCGAAGCGCATGATTACCGACAAGTTGCGACCCTATGGTGCCGCGAAACGCGAAGTGGCGCCCAGCCTGGATCATTGGTCGCGCAAGGGATTGAACGACCGTGCGGAGAACAGTCATCTCCCATTTCGGAAACGAGAAAGAACGATGCAGGGCTTCAGATCGCCTGGCCGGCTGAACGTTTCGTTGCGGTTCATTCCGCCGTTCGAAACTGCTTCTCCGTCCCATCTCGCCGCCGTTCAGCCATCACCATCCGTTACCATAGAATGGAAGCATTCGATGCATGGAAGACGGCGGCAAAATCGCCTAATGAAGTTCCAAGCGGACCAGTCGCATACCGATGAAAGTTAACGTGACAACACCGTAAGAGACGTTAGACTTCGGCAACATGCTAATCATTGCAAAAACAATATTCTCTTATTTTCAGTTAGTGCAACAGTCCCTCCTCTTCTAGTTTCTGCCGGCAGTAACGCCACCATCCACCGATAAGACGGTTCCCGTAATCCAATCCGCCTTTTCAGAGGCTAGAAATAGGATGGCTTCTGCCACATCTTTTGGCTGGCCATTTCGTCCGATGGGATGAAATGCATTAAAGGTTGGTAACGTATTCTTGACCTCTTCGTCGCTCATGAATGTATTGTAAACGGGCGTTTCCACCACGGCCGGGGCAACGGCGTTAATCCGTATCTTGTGCTCAGCCAGTTCCAGCGCCAGATTTTTGACCATCTGATGAACACCTGCGTTGGCCGCAGAGTATGCAGAGGACGGTGTTGCTCCGATAGCTTGGATCGCCCACATTGATCCGGTCTGTACGATAGCGCCTTGGCTGCGTTCTTTCATGGCTTTCGCGGCTTCTTGCGCCATAAAGAACTTGCCCTTCAGGATGATATCCAAAAACCTGTCGTACTCTTCCTCCGTTATTTCGAGGAAAGGCTTGGGTGCGAATATGCCTGCGTTGTTGATCAAGATATCTAATCCGCCGAACTGGTCCACTGCCAGTGCAACCAGTTCCTTGGCTGTTTCAGGCTTGGAAATATCGCCGGAATGAACAGCAACATGTGTGCCTTTTGGATCAATTTCCTGAGCAGCGGCAGCAAGTTTGGCCTCGTCTCGGCCATTAATGACAACGTTTGCGCCTGCTTGAACAAATCGTTTGGCAACTTCCAGCCCGATACCAGACCCACCACCCGTTACGATGACAGTTTTTTCCTGGAAACTCATGATAATTCCCTTTCACATATGAGATTTAAATTCCTGAAAATGACTATTCAGCAACCAATTGCGCGACGAAACGCAGGTGGCCCGTTTTGACCCATACGCGCGCGCCCTCGTTTCCGGCTTTCGCCCTGACTGTGCCATCCGCCGGAACACGCAACCACGAGTGCTTGCGCAGTGTGTCGCCAGCCTCAGTGAAGCTGCCATCCAAAACCAAAAACTCTGCGCCATTTGGTAGATCGAGCGCGATTTCCGCACCTGCTGCCCAATCCTCGATCCGAACATGCTCACGGTTGTCGCGATATAGTTGAATTTCCTTCACACCCTCTCTGTCAGGATGCGCTGTCGCCGTCATATCATTGAAATGAATACGCACGTGATTGCGATCGTCATCGTCGAACTGCCAGAGCTTAACAAAAATTACGGTTCCGTCTTGCGAACTGGGCGCATGGCTGGAATTTGGTGGATTGCGAACATAACAACCGGTTGGAAAGTCGCCATGTTCGTCCTGAAAGACACCATCTAGGACAATGTATTCTTCGCCCCCAGCATGAACATGCGACGCGAAATTTGAACCGGGATCGTAAGATACGATTGTGGTCGCGTGGCCGGCCTCGGCACCTATCCGATCAAGCATACGCCGCTTTACGCCTGTCATGCGCGTTTCAGCCCAATCGATCTCATCAGCATGCATTACAGCGCGTTTGGAAAAGTCTGCATTTACTCTCATGGGTTTGCTCCAGTGTGTCTATGTTCCCTAAAAAACAGATGGCACAGCCCAAGATATTATTGAAATTGATTATAAATATATGCACTATTGATTTCATGAATTTAGCTGGAATAGATCTAAACTTGCTTCTCGTGTTTGACGCCATTATGCGCGAACGCCATGTGACACGTGCCGGAGACCTTATCGGATTGTCACAGCCAGCGGTCAGCAATGCCTTGAACCGTCTACGCCATCATCTGAAGGATGATCTCTTTATCCGCAGCAGCAAAGGGATGCGCCCAACAGCCCGCGCATTGGAGCTGTCCGGACCGATCCGTGCATCGCTTGAAAATCTAGCAGAAGCATTGGAACCGGTATCATTTGATCCCCAAACAGCCCGTCACAGTTTTGCGATTGGGACAAATGACTACTGCGTATCGACGATCATCCCGGACCTTGTTGCGCGGATCGAGCAGGAAGCACCCGGGGTGAACCTGCGACTGATGTCTTCAGCAGGGCGAACTTTCGAGATGCTTGACAGTCAACAGATCGATTTTGGCGTTAGCACGTTTGGGGTCATTCCAGACAGATTTGAATCCCGGCTCTTGCTAGAGGATGAATATGTGCTTGTTCACAGAAACGGTCACCCGCTCGCCAACCAGGAGATTACATTGGACCGATACCTTGCGGCACGGCACCTTGTGGTGTCACCGTCAGGACAGGCCGAAGGCTTCGTTGACGAGGCCCTGACCAAAGAAGGCTTAACACGTCAGGTTGCCATGGTTGTGAACAGCTTTGCATCAGCGCCAGCCATTGTGGCCCAATCTGATTTGCTTCTGGCTGTTCCCCGACACATTGCACATATTTTCTGCCCAAAATACGATCTGATCATCAGACCTTCACTCTATCCGGGCCCACCGGAATATTCCTCAATCACTCTCGTATGGCACAGTCGGCTATCACATCACCCAGCTTATGCTTGGATGAGAGAGATGCTACAGGGCACAGTTACAAACCTGCCTGCTCCACAGTCATGAGCGTATTTGCACTTGTCGCGCCATCCCGTACGGTCACGCGGGATGATCCGGCCGATCTGCTGAAGCTTTACATTTATGGTTACCTGAACCACATGCGCTCAAGTCGTCGACTGAAAGTCGAGTGCCGTCGCAACATTGAAATGATTTGGCTGTTGCGCCCTCTCGCCCTTGACTTCAAAACCATTGCCGGTTTTCGGAGAGACAACCGTAAAGCCTTCAAACGGGACTGTTGCATTAATCGAATATTTTGGCCAGTTTTTGGCTTTTGAGGTCCGGCATGTCACGTAAATCTCCGTTTAAGCACCTCCGGTTTCCGCAGGAGATCATCCTGTGCGCTGTTCGGTGGTACCTGCGTTATCCTCTGTCCTATCAGGATGTTGTGGATCTTCTGGCTGAGCCTGGCATCACGGTTGATCGATCAACAGTGTATCGGTGGGTTCAGAAATTTGGACCTGAACTGACCAAGCGGACGGAAAATATCTACGCCGGGCAAGTGTCGACTGGCATGTGGACGAGACATACATCCGCGTAGACGGTAAGTGGCGCTACCTGTGGCGGGCTGTCGATGCAAACGGGCAGATGGTTGATTTCCACCTGACCGCGCGACGAGACGCAAAAGCTGTGAAAGCCTTTCTGAACAAGGCAATTGAGCGTGTTCGCCTGCACCCTCCGGTGACAATCGTGACCGATAAAGCGCAGGCGTATCGACGTGTCATTAGCGAAGTCAATCGCCGCTATGACCCACATTTTGACAGCATCCGCCACATCGACAGGAAGTGGCGCAACAATCTAATAGAAAGCGACCATGCGGACATGAAACGGCTGCTCGGCTATCGACAAAGCTTTCGGTCATTGCGATCAGCCAAAGCGACCCTGAGCGGAATTGAGACGATCCGAACCATCAAGCGCGGTCACATCCATCATAAGCATTCAGGCGTTCGGGGGGAGATCCAGTTCATCAACCAGCTCTTCGCCGCGATGTAGTTCAGCGCTTCCATCCGATCAAACCTAGCATCAGCCGATTAATGCAACAGTCCCCTTTTACGCGACACCAGCTCCAGTATAGAGAATTTAGTCCTCAAATTTGACATTCTTTGCCAATATATGTCATATTAGATAAAACGGAGGTGCCAATGGCCACGATGAACGTATCGCTTCCCGATCCGATGAAGGCTTGGGTTGAGACCCAGACACAAGCTGGACGCTACAGCAATGCAAGCGACTATGTGCGCGATCTAATACGTCGCGATCAAGATCGCCAAGCCGCAGTTAGCGATCTGCAACAGCTTGTCGATGAGGGCACAGCAAGCGGCGCTCCCGAAAAATTCGACATGGAAGCATTCCTCAAGCGCAAGCGGGAGGAACATGACCTGCACATCGGTTAGCGAATATAGGCTCTCTCCGGCAGCACAAATCGATCTTGATCAAATTTGGGACTACACAGCAGAAATTTGGTCAGTGGATCAGGCCGAAACCTATTTGCGTGGTTTGCACAGCAAGCTCTCGCACCTATGCGAATTTCCCCTCTCAAACCGTGAGCGCGTGGAAATCAAACCGCCTGTCCGCATTTCTGGTTACGAACGCCATCTGATCATTTATCGTGCGGAGGGCGACCATATCGCCATCATCCGCGTGGCCCATAATCGCAGCCGATGGCAAGCGCTCCTCAGTGAATGAGGAAAGCAAATTTGCTTTCCTAAAACCCATCCACGTTTCAAAGACTCCTAAGCATCAGTATTCCTCCGCCAGCATGGTCGTCAGAACCCGAAATGATCGTGCGAGATCGTCTGGATGTTCTGCGCCCCATTGGCATTGGTTGTCTGCGAAGACATCAATCTTCCAGAACACTTTTCCGGCTTCCAGGTCATCGAACGACCCAAAATCGTACTCGCCATATGGGTCGTTGTCTTCGGTGAAGTCTGAAAACTCCCGAACGGCATACCAGATTCCGGTACGCGCAGCAGGACTCAAACAATCGATGCCATGCGTAATCAGCTTCACACCAGGTGTTACTATTATTGATCCTATATGATGATTGGGCAACCGATGGTGCGTTGACCCATGTCTGCACAGCTCGTTTTGGCCACGAAATGGCTACGAGTATCCGAATGAAGGCGCTCGCTTTGATACCGAGTTCATCATCGAAGTTTAGAATTGAAATCTCATACACTAATTGGGCAGTAAATGGTGTTGTAAACTGCCAACATTGCCTGGGTGGGTTTGAAGGGAGGGTATCCCTCCCTCACGGCACTTGTGCCGCTTTTCCGGTCTTTACGTCCGGAAAAAATTACCCTTGATCCCGCCTAAGGCCAGCATTTGCCTATATTTACTGGCAACCTTTGAAAGCGATAACCATTCTCAGGAAATCTACAACATATTGCCGTAACCTGCACCCATAAGACGCAAACGATCCAAACGGTCGGAGCCAGATAAATCTGCCCGTATCGACGTACGTGTCACACCCGAAGAGAAAGCTGCCATATCCGACAGCGCTAAATCTTTGGGCCTCAGTGTTTCAGAATACCTATTACTCTCGTCCTCTCAACATCCTGAGAATCTTGATGACATTGTGCGCAAAGCGCGACCCGTTGATAGGGCTGACCCAGGACTCGTCATGGCTTTGACACGCGCGAATATTTTACTCTGTGAGCTTCGTGATGATTTAGCAAATCCAGCTTGGGAGAAACAGTTTCACAAGCAGCCATCCTCACCACGCTGCTCTCAATTCATCGTATGTTTACGCGGTTGGAACCGTGATTATTTCCGTCTTCAACGCAGGCATCTCCGATTCCAGTGGTCCAATAGATTATCTCTTGGGTGACAAAGATCACGCTGGCCAGAAGAGGTCAGTCGATCCTGAAGTCGTGCGTGGCGATGCCAAACGTGTTGGCGCGCTCATCGATTGCAATCGCCGCAAATGGCGATACACGTCTGGCGTCATCAATTTCCGTAGTGGTGAGGACCCCTCGCCTGATCTACAGCAGCAAATCATGAACGAATTTGAAGAGTTCGCTTTTGCCGGAAAAGCGCGAGACACGTGGGAAAGTCTGTGGGTACGTCACTTAGATAAAGAGACCGTGGAACTACACTTCTTACTACCCCGGATTGATCTTGAAACAGGACAGGACATCAATGCATTCCAACGCGGGTGGGACGCCCACTGGCGGCCCTGGCAACGTGACATGTGTGCGCTGCACGGCTTTACCGATCCTCATACAGTTCGCCAACTGACTGGCACGCCTAAGCGCGAAACCGAAACCCGACAGAAATACCGTCATGAACTCTATCAAACAATTGAGGGCTTATATCAATCTGGCGCAATTCATAGTCGGGAACGACTTGAAGAATTCCTGACAACCTTTGCCACGATCAATCGCATCTCTGCGAAAACCGTCAGTATTAAATACAATAACGCCGAAAAACCCATGAAACTGGAAGGACCTATCTTTGAGCAAGGATTCTTTGAAACGTCTGAAAGAAGCCGAAAGCTTCTTCCGGGACAGAAACCAGACGGAAATGGCGGACCAACTGAAAGCCAGCGTGTCGGAAATCCAGTCCTTACACCTCGCGCTTCAGAAACAGACCCAAGCCCTTTTGCAAGGGACCGCGCCCGCGCTTTCGAAAAACGTCGAGAGTACTTTGAAAAGCTGCGAAATAAAGCTCGGCGAAATGACAAACGCATTCGAGAACAGCTCGCAACGCTCGATGATATCCGCCTTGACGCAAATGGATCAGGAGATGGAGGCGCGGGTGTCAGAAACACGACTGGGCGAGAAACTGGTTCAAACGATCAGACGGGAACTGCCGCAGGATCTGAAGACACCGGCAAGACATCTCATAATGGAAGAAGCAGGCCCAGTTTGGACGCAGAGGTGGGCAGTAGCGATGTTGGCCATGATGGTGAGCATGTTGCTGGTACTAGGCTTGATATTGATCAGCGCGCAAAGGACCAAGAACCAGATTCTCCGAGAAGCAACCACCCTCAACTCCGCTCAGGTGAAAATAACCGAAGCCACTCAGACACTCGCACACATGGAAGCGCAGACGATGGGCATACAGTTCTTTCGAATAGAGAATGTAATGGCGATACGAATACCGGACAACCTCAGAATGCGTCAACCGCCAGCCAACGTACGCAGCGCATTAAACGATCCAGAGCGAAAAGGTCTATACTGGATAGAGGAGCAATAGATGACCGAACTCGAAACCTCCTTGATCGCCTTGCTCGAAGCGTCCGACGAAACGCAAACGATGCAGGCCGCGCAGCTCAAAACTCAAGACGAAGAGCTGAAACAGCTCGGCAACGAACTCTCGACAGTGCACTCCGAGCTGAAGACGCTGAACGACGAAAATACACAACTCAAAGTATCCGTGACGCAATTGCACAAATCACTCGAAACCTTATTGAAGTCGCAATTAGAACAGGAAACGCTCTTGGCAGACTTACGCAGCAAGTTACCAACTGGGTAAACACTCAGCGAACAGTGCAATCAGAACTCGAACCGGTTGAACAAAAACACGAAGATACGCCTAAACAGAAACTACTAACACGGTCATCCTTGGACATGTGATTGATAAGCACTGAACCGCCCCGGTTTTACCTTAGACTGTTAAGCTCGTATTTCAAGCTGCAATGTCGTCTGTTTTCAAGCTTTGATAGTATGCGTCCTCCGCTTCTTTGAGTGTGATGTATCCCAGCGGCTCAAGAAGCCGCTTCGTGTTGAACCAATCGACCCACTTGAGGGTTTCCCTCTCACTTGATCTTTGGATTTCCACGGGCCTAAACGGTTGATGACTTCTGTCTTGAACAAGCCGATCATCGTTTCGGCAAGCACGTTATTATATGAATCACCGACACTGCCGACAGATGGTTCCAACCCTGCATCGACCAATCGCTCTGTGTACTTGATCGATACGTATTGAGACCCTCGATCAGAATGATGGATGAGGTTCTCGGAAGGCCTGCGCGCATGAAATGCCTGTTCCAAAGCGTCCAGTACGAACTGGGTGTCTTGGCTCGTTGATGCCATCCAGCCAACAATCCGGTTGGCGAAAGTATCGATGACAAAGCGACATAAACAAAGCCGCGCCAGGTCGACACGAAAGTAAAGTCAGACACCTAAATTTGGTTGGGTTAGGAGGCACGGAATTGGACCTGTCGCGGTTTGATGCCGCTCCTTTGATAGCATTTAAGGACTGGTTGTATCTGGCCGTGATCTTGGACTTGCATTCACGGCGTGTGATCGGTTGGGCCGTAAGCAACCGCATGGAACGCGACCTGGAGGCACGGGCCGAACATGACCATATCATTCCGTACGCCACTAAAGGGCTGCATCCATCACACGGATCACAGGTCGCAATACTGTCTCATGATTATCAGAAGATCTTGCGCCAGCACGGGTTCAAGGGATCGATGTAGGGCAAAGGCAATTGTTATGATAATACCGCCGTCGAGACCTTCTTCAAATCCATCAAGGCCGAACTAATCTGATGCACGATCCGGATCACGCGCGATGGCTTGATGTTCATAGAAAGTCGACCGGGCGATCCGCAGAACCGGGCTGTTTGGCCATTACTGCGCAAATATCCACCTGAGGACGCGACTTCACCCGCACAATGTTTGTCGAAAGTGAGAACCAACACACCGATTTGATCAGCTGCTTAGCGGTTCTCTCTCGATGAACTTCTAAGCCAGGACCTTTTCTGTGCAGCCAAGTCCGCTTGTAGAGATTTCGCGGATACGTCGATCAACTCAGACCGTCAGTTTCGTCAATCTTCTGAAATCATGTGATTTTTTTTAAAATTGCCAATTGGCAATTTTTCACAAGTTCTCTGATCGATCGAGTAGAAAATTTTCCAACAATTTACGCAATTCACCAACAGGAGCATTCCGGTCAATTTCCAGAACAATCTGACCACCTTTATCTGTTCGGGTGATCTGAACTTCACCGTCGGTGCTGCTGTAGACATGTTTTAGTGACGCGCGCGGTTTGCGTTTGGGTGCATGCCCCTGCCCTGCCCGTTTCAACTCTTGCACCACTTTAGCAGTGTCATTCCAAGGCATACCATCCGACGTCGCTCCAGCTGCCCGCATTGAGGCCAACCAAATCGCGCGGTCAACCACGACCTCGCGGGCTTTGGGTTGCGCCAGAAACGGTTTCAGTGTCCGCGCGTGCAGTTCTTTGATGTCGTTGGAGGATGGAAAAGCCGCGACGATTTCATCCGGTAATTTCGCCAGAAACAGATAGCGAGACAGCCAAGCCTCGGACACCTGCAACCGCTGCGCCATGGTTTTCTGCTTGCCGCCATAATAGAGTTTTACTGCCGCCGCATAATCACAGGCACGTTCGAAATCCGAGATATCCGCGCGGTCGCGGTTTTCAATATCTGCGAGACGAAAGGCTTCTTCATCTGAAATGTCGCGCACTTCGACCAGATATTTATATTGCGGATAATTGTTGGCGCGCAGCCACGAAATCGCAAAGTGACGCCGCGCCCCGCAGATGACCTCGTATTCTGCGTCCGCATCGCCACTGATCCGACGCACGATTGCAGGGAATTCCTGTCTGCCTTGTTGCTGAATACCTTCGATCAAATCGGAACAGTTCTCAGCCGTTAACAGAGCATAGTTCCGGTTGTGGCGATCCCACATTCTGCAGCGCTCGGGATCGACCCAATGCAGCGTCTTTTCATCCACGTCACCGCTCAGCTTGTCACCAATTGCATTGCCCCGCTTTAGGAAGCGCCCTGCACTACGATCTTTTTTCGGAGTGCGTTCTTCTCCGCCAATGCCGCTCAAAACTGCGTCAAAAATTGCATCGTGTTTCTTGGTCATAGCAGCCCCTCCCGGCTGAGCGCTTCGCGCTGGCTTGGCCATGTTTTTCGTATCAATACTTCGACCTCTCGGCCAATCGAATCCAAATAGGCACGACAGCGTTTATGCGTTTCGCTGCGGGTACCGGATCCCGTCAGCTCGTAGACTGTCTGCAAATTAGCGGTTGCATTGTCGATTTCAGCAGAATCTTTCAAGACAGATTGCAGCATGTCGCCTGAAAACACCGCGTCCATCATTCTTTTGATGGCGACATGAGCGGATTTACTGTCGTTCATTTTGGTCGTCAAAATCTTTACAAACTTATAATCATGCGTTCCCCCAACTTGCTCAAGCTCGCTCAACGTGCTGTTCATCATCTTGAGAAAATGAACAGTCGACCCAAAGTCGACGTTATTGGGCGGGGTTGGCACTAGAATGGCATCAGCCGCGCGCAGCACTGAAAGCGATATCATGCCCAAGGCGGGGGGGGGGTCCAGCAGGATAATGTCAAAATGATCCCGAATAGAATTGATACCTTCGCGCAGGCGATCTAGCACAAATCCAGTTTCGCGCGCCATACGTCCCGCGAGTTCGTATTCGGCATCATAGAGACCAAGGTTGGCAGCAACCAAGGCGATGCCTGGCCAATAGGTAGCCCGCAACGCATAGCGTAGATCCTGAGGTCCACCATGGCGGAAGAAAGGATAAAGAGTCTCTTCATCTTCATCGATGTCGATATCGGGATTGAGACCGAAAATGGATGTGGTCGAGGCTTGGCTATCACAATCGATCACGCAGACACGATAACCCTGTAGGGCAAGGTATTGCGATAAATGCGTGACCAATGTTGATTTACCTACACCGCCTTTGAAGTTTTGAACGGCAAGCACCAAAGCATCGTCACCTTCCTGGCGGCGGGGTAGGGTGCCGAAAATCTCGCGCATATTGTTGATCTCATGCAATGAGTAGCCTTTGCGACGTCCGGTTTTTTCATCTTTTTCGGGTTCGGGCAAACGTCCTTCATTCTCAGCATCTCGAATGAGGGTTTCGGAACGTCCAACCATTTGGGCTGCTGTGCGTACATTGAAACGCAAGTTAAGCTCTTTTTGAGTACCTGGAGCAAATACTTGATCGCGTAAACGCTCGATGACGGAAGCTGCGCGGTTTGAGAGTGCTTCTAGATTCTCAAGGTCGATTGGGGGTAGAATTGGCTCGGCCATTTTGCCTCACAATTTTGATTTTTTTCTCAATTCCACTGAAAAAGCAAAACTGACTTTGATACCAGCGTTTTTTCAAAAATAGATCACTATCGCAAGAACCTTGTGGCTCCCACGACTCATCTTTGCCTGAAATCGAAGGAATTGCCGAATTTATTGGTTGAAAGGCGCGTATTTTACCTTGTTCAGATTCTTTTAGTTCAAGTGTTCGTCGATGCTATACTATTATAACTAAATGATAATTAAGCTTATCTCTTACGTATTGGGCGTTAAGCCTTACATATTGGGACGGAAAATCTTACGGATTGGGTGAGAAAAGCTTACGATTCGGATGGGGTTGTTTAGACCCTGAAAAACCCTTTGTTTTGATTCATTTGGAGGGTGTGGGGCAGAGAAGTAGGAGTCAAGTCGAGATCTAAAAACTACTTTTTGGGTGCGGTCTTTTCTGGTTGTTGACGATGGAGGCCATTTTTCTTACATTCAAATACAAGAAAAGTAAGAGTTCGACGTAAGCATAGAACATGGCAGAAGAGACTAAGAAACCTTACAGCAGTTTAGATGCGAAACCAAATGCTGACTCACTGGTCAAACCGGGTGAGCTTGTGGATTTGGTTGAGGTGACCCCTTTAACGTTGAATGACCGACGCATCTACAATCTAATGCTAGAGCACGCCTGGGAAGATATCGACAAGCCGGTGGTGCATCACGTTTCTAAGGCAACACTGCGGGGCAGTCACAATTCTAATGACCGCATCGGTGACTCTGTTGAGCGGCTGATGCGAGCGATTGTCAAAGTCTCGGTTTTGAAAGATGGTGAGCCTGCGATCGAACGTGTTCAACTTCTGGGTGGTAACATCGAGCTCGAGCAGGCAGATGGCATGTTCTACTATGAGATCCCACAAGCGCTGCGCCGGATCATCAAAAATTCAACGGTGTTTGCACGGCTACAAAAGGAGGTGATGTTTGCGCTGTCCTCCAAATATGCATTGACGCTATATGAGATGGTGCAAAAACGCGGCAATCTTCGCTTCAAGTCTTCGGATAAATTCACCTTGGATGAGCTGCGCGGTATTTTAGGGGTGCCCAAGGGCAAGCTCACAACCTGGTCAAATCTGCAATTGCGAGCGTTGACACCTGCGGTGGACGAGGTTAACGCGCTGTCGGACTACGATGTCACGATCACGCCTTATAAAGAGGGGCGGCGCGTGGCTGGGGTTATCTTGGCGTGGAACCGTAAAAACGCGGCCGGACAGTCAGCGGTAGACCGGGAGTTGGAGTTTTCCAAAGTGGGACGAAAAGCGCGCCGCGCGGGCAGGGTGGATGCCGTAGTTGAGACGCCGCAAATCGATACGGTGAAACCACGACCAGCGTGGTTGGCGCGCGCAGGGCAGGCGCTGCGTACGGAAACCTATGAAACTGCTAAACTACGTTTTCCCGGCTATGATATTTATCATGTTGAATCGGAATGGCGCAACTGGTCTCGGGACAAAGAACCGCCGAAAGACCCTGATAAGGCATATTTGGCGTTTTTTCGGAGCTTCGCCGAGCGAAACCAACTCTAGTAACAGAACCTTGGCTACTGGCCCCATGGGGTTGTTGCATTAATTGATTAAGGTCATATTTCAAGCTTAGTATCTTGATTTCGGGCAGCTAAATTAAACATTTGATGAACGAAGCCGATTTCGGTTCTTATGCTTGGCTGTTGGTTTTGAATGTGTCCGTTCTTGATCGTTCTGATGGTTGCGATTCCTTGCAATGTGGCTCTCGCGCACCTCAATGGTCTGAAGCTTTGCGGATAACCAAATAGCCTCTTTAAGACCATGGCAAAGACAACAAGCATTTCTCTTGGAGATCACTTTAATGGTTTCATTGAGGCACAGGTTGAATCTGGTTGCTTTGGATCTGAAAGCGAGGTCGTTAGAGCAGGGTTGCGATCAAAGGGGGCATTGGGAGTCGCTTTCAATTTTGTAGCGGATTGGGGGGTAATATATTGAAACATCTGAGCGCGTTGGATGGGGCTTCATGATTTTTTGCCATTCAAATGCCAAATTTGATCGAGTTCCATGAAGGAAACACACATGTACCCGCAACCTCTTCCGCAACACGTGTTTTCTCGTATCCCTACTAAACGCCGTTTCATCCAAAGCTCTTCACACTGTTTATCGAATTCGCTTTCCGACATTTGGGAAAGGCGTTTAAGCTCACGCCCTGTGAGACCAGTCTCACCGGCTTCAGATAAAAATTTCAGAATTAAATTGGAGGATGTTGTTGTCAAAACAGTACCTGAGTTTCAATTGTGCAGAGCAGCAGCCTGTGCTCTTGACAGACTGCTGCACATTGTTCCTGTGAGAGCTATTGCGAGCAACCAAGCTCCTGCAGCATGGTGCTTAAGCGCTTCGTGGCGTTTTCGTTTAAGGGAAGTAGGGGCTTTCTTGGGGCCCCAACATCGGTACCCAAAATTGAAAACCCTGCTTTCACGGCAGCTGCTAGGCCCGATGACACGATGAATTCGAGAAATTCGAATTGCTGATAGAATAGCTCCCTAGCTTCATCATTCCTTCCAGCGAGTGCAGCATCAAAAAGTTTTTTGGGCTGATTTCCGATTAAGCATGGTGCTGCTGTACACCAGCCACTTGCGCCGGCATTAAAGGCTTCAAGCGCCATATGATTGCAGCCATTGTAAAATGGCACTTCACCACCCGAAAGTTTATAAATCTTGTGCATGCGTTGAATGTCGCCTGTACTTTCCTTAATCATGGTGGCGTTCTCGATCTCATCGACCATTTTAAGCATGAACTCAGGGGACATATCCACGCCACAGGTAGCCGGATTATTGTAGATCATTATTGGCAAAGATGTGGCGTCTGAAACACTCTGATAGTGTTGGAATACCTCGTCTTCTTGAAGCTTGTAATAAGAGAATGGTGACAGCATAATTGCATCTGCACCTACCTGATCGGCATACTTCGCATATTTTACTGCTTGTTCCGTTGTGAGCTGGGATATTCCAATGATAACAGGAACACGCCCTCCGACATGTTTTACAGTGAAATCTGCAACCTGTTTCCACTCTGTTTCGCTTAAGTAGGCCGCCTCGCCAGCACTACCCAGTGCTGCAATCGCATTAGTTTGCCCTTCGATTAGAAGATCAATAACGTGTCCCAACTTTTCCAGGTCTATATTTGTATTGCTTTCGACGAATGGAGTGACGGGATAGCCAATAATACCAGACAATTTCATGATGTTTCCTTAAATACAGTCAGTGTGAGTTTTCAGAACCTGGCGTACGTAATAGGCGAAGTTGACTTTGTTTCGTTTGTCCGTGGAAACCCAGTCATGCGCTTCTTGAGCCAACTCATGTGGAAGTAATTGAATTTCTCCAGCCGCCATAGCGAGAAGCTGTAGTTTAGCGGCGCGTTCGATCAAAACTGCCAAATTACAGGCTTCCTCAATTGTCTTACCTGTTACGAGTTGGCCGTGGTGCGAAAGCATTAATGCCCGGTTTTTACCCAATGCGTTAGAGATTAACTCGCCTTCCTCATTGCCAACCGGGATGCCTGGCCAATCACCGACAAATGAACAATCATTGTACAACGCGCAGGTATCCATGTGCGAAATAGCTAATGGAACCTTGAGCATCGATAACGCTGCGATATGGGTTGGGTGGGTATGAATAATGCAGTTAACTTCTGGGTGCTCTTTGTACACCCAAGTATGAAAGCGGTTGGCCGGGTTCGCCATTGCAGTTTCGTCAAGCGGCGTTAGATCTTGATCAACTTCAATGAGATTATCCGCTGTGATTTCTTCGAAACCAAGTCCAAATCGCTGTGTAAGAAACTGATCCGGCTTTTCACTCCGGCATGTAATTTGCCCTGTCACTCCTGAATCATGACCTTTGTCAAACAAAATGCGGCAAGTTAAGGCTAACTTCTGACGATCGGTTAACTCGATGTCTTTTATTACCCTGCGCATATCATTCTGCGCATTTTTCTTGAGTTCATCCTTGGTTGTCGTGGCGGACTTCATACGTCTTCTCCTTTGCGAAACACATGGTGTCGGCAAAGGAATAGACCTTGACTGGACCTATCCAAAGGTCCAGTATTTAATTTATTTATGGTCCACTTTGGGGAGGTGGAACTGCTATGTTGAGACCTTGGGAGATGCAGTTTTGGCTTGAAAGCAGCCCTGGGCAGACGCTTCACGCAAAACTATTGAACAAGCTAACATCCGATATCAAAGAAGGACGGCTTAGCCCGGGCACACTGCTTCCCGGAACCCGCTCTCTCGCAAAACAACAAGGAATAAATCGGAAAACAGTGCAACAGGTCTATGAAGAACTAGAGGCGCAGGGTTGGGTTACCACACTTAGGGGGTCAGGGACTTATATCTCTGAAACGTTGCCAGAGCAAAAGCTGACCAAACCGCACGAACAACTTGTCAACAGTACAGATAAGACAAAACCCGCCTCCAAATTGATGTCGGGCCTTTATCAAGATGCTCGTGTGCCTGCGCCAATTGCAAACGATGGGACGCCAGACATACGTCTCATTCCCTACGAATTGTTGGCAAGAGCATATCGCAGAGTCTGCCTTCATCTAAGCCAACATTTGAATCTTGGCTATGGGGATCCTAAGGGCACACATGAACTCCGCAACGCTGTCACAAAAATGCTAAAAGAAGATCGGTTTATGAACTGCTCAGTTGAGGAGGTTTGTATTCTTCGCGGTAGCCAGATGGGTATCTATCTTGCATCAAGAATTCTTGATCCACGTAAAGGGGCAATCATCATGGAGGAGCTTTGTTACCTGCCTGCAAAGGCTGCATTCGAAGCCAATGGTTTTGAGATATTGCTTTGCAAGATGGACAAACACGGTCTTGATATTAGTCATTTACAAGAGATCCTAGGCAATAATGCGGTTGCCGCAATCTATGTTACTCCACATCATCAATACCCAACGACTGTCTGCCTGCCAATGGATAGGCGGCTGGCGCTTCTTAAGTTATCCAAATCATTCCAATTCGTTGTTTTGGAGGACGACTACGATCACGAGTTTCATTATGGTTCAAATCCAGTTCCGCCTCTTGCCAGCCTCCCTGACGCAGAAAACGTTGTACATGTTGGATCAATGTCAAAAGTCTTCGCACCGGGGTTGCGTCTTGGGTATATGGCCGCAGACAGAGCATTTATAGAGCGCGCAGCCCAAGAAATTGTAATTATCGATAGGCAAGGAAACTCATTATCTGAACTTGTA
This sequence comes from uncultured Paracoccaceae bacterium, assembly GCA_947499635.1. GTDB lineage: Bacteria > Pseudomonadota > Alphaproteobacteria > Rhodobacterales > Rhodobacteraceae > Epibacterium. Next base: position 16,409 of record CANMPD010000024.1, read on the forward strand.
CTTTCTGATTTAATGGAATCTGGTGAAGTCAAACGTCATATTCGGAGGACAAAAAGGCAGTACGCTTCCAGAAGAGATTTTACTGCAAAAGAGTTCGCTCGGGTTTTCGGATCAAAGGTATCTTTTGAGATTCCAAGTGGAGGTATGGCGATTTGGGTGGACATTTCAAAATTGACCAAAGGAAAGTCACTGGAGAGCTTTCAAAATGAGAATTCTGCATTAATTACGTTATTCTCTACTGAACAAATCTCGCCTACGCATTTACGGTTTGGTTTTGGTGCCATTGATGAAAATGAAATTACCCGATCAATCGAATTGCTGTTTCAGGTTTTGAACCAGTAGATCACCAATAAGACCAAATCGACCCATCAAGAATACACTAGCTTGGTTGAACGAAATTTTGTTCGGCACATTGAGCGATGTCCGGGAAACGCTGGAAGAATGGTAAGGGGGTACAATTGGCACAGGCTACATTCGGCATTGGGAAACCTGACACCGATGGAATTCTTGCAGAGAAATACAATAGACAAGATGGCTGCCTAAGTTTCGGCCAAAACTGAGCGCGGCGCTTCGCAAGCGAATGCACGACTTCACGTACCGATAATGTGCCCCAAGCGAGATGCGCTGAGAGCCGCGAGCAGTGGACCTCGGACGCGGCTGGTGTCGAGATGTAGTACAGATTCGTTCGGATCGATGTAGTAGGAAACTGCGCAGATCAGAAACCGCCGCGTTTCGTTCGCCTTTTTGGACACTCCCGACCAAAGGCACGCCAAACATTTGGTTATCTTTATCAGGCAAAGCGTCCGAGTTTAGCGAGACCGGTATAAGTCTCTTGGGCTTTGGCCCGATAGCCCCAGACATCGACGCCAACGTTAACCACATTGCGGCTGCCTTAGTGTAAGATCTGTGCCGTTTCCCATTGTTTTTTCCACTATTCATATGCGATGTTTTCATGGTGTTTACGATGCAATGAAATAGGGCAGGGGGTAAGATAGTTGAAAGCGCATCTCAATTGAGATACGCTGACATTTAGGAGGACTTTCAATGCCCGCACAAACTTCAATGCTTCACGTTCGCGTAGACGACCAGCTCAAAGCTCAAGCAACAGACGCCCTCGCGAATGTTGGACTGACGCTCTCAGATGCAGTCCGCATCCTGCTGACCCGTGTTGCGACAGAAGGCGGATTACCTGCTGGCCTGACAGCCGACCCCGATGCTTACGACGCTTGGTTCCGCGCCAAGGTACAAGAGCTTTAGATGATCCGTGTCCTGCTGTTCCACACGCTCAAGTGATGCAGGAAGCACAGGCCTTGATTGATAAGAAACGCCGTGCCCGATCTTGAATGGAAGGCCACGGCAATTGCCGACCTACTAGCAATTGTTGAATATATCTCCGACGATAACCCAGATGCGGCCCAAACTCTCAAGAATGAAATTGAGGACAAGACATCACGTTTACCAAATCATCCGCAGATGTACTGCGTTGGGCGTGTCGATGGCACATCGTGAGATGGTTGCGCGTCCCAACTACATCGTAATCTATGCCGAAGACCCAAACACGGTGACCGTTCTCCGTATACTACATGCAGCTCAACAATGGTCGCAATCGGAAATAACATGAGCAAAGAAAGCAAATTCATATCGCGTGTTCTGCGCCATGAACCGGAACTGGTAGGTTTGACACTCGGCACTGGTGGCTGGGTGGTGGTCGATGATCTGTTGCGCGGTATGAAGAAAGCGGGGCATCGGCTCAAGCGTGATGAGCTGGAGCTGATCGTGACGGATAATGACAAGCGCAGATTCACACTGTCAGAAGACGGCCAGCGCATACGTGCCGCGCAAGGTCATTCGGTTGCCGTCGAGATGGATCTGCCTGCGACTACACCGCCAACTGATCTGTTTCACGGAACTGCTGCGGCCAACCTCGATGCGATCTGGGCGGAAGGTATTAAGCCAGGGCGGCGCCAGCATGTGCATCTGTCCAGTGATCCAGAAACCGCCACGCGCGTCGGCCAACGGCATGGACGCCCTGTGGTGTTGAAGATCGCGACAGGCAAAATGTACGCTGACGGCCACCAGTTCTGGCAAGCCGACAATGGCGTTTGGCTGACAGATCATGTGGCTCCGTCATACCTCGGCTTTTGATTGGCATGGATGAACAGCGGCAACCTTGGTTAACAAAAAATCGTATTATTACAGCGGTTGTTGTGAACTTTGTTTGCTATTGGACCATTGCTGTTCTGCTTGGTGGAGATGCCGTCAATAGGGATGCGTCTGAAGGTCGGTACATTCTCTTGAATCATGGCATGAAACAGAGGTTGGGCGGGCTGTCTTGACCTATTCAATGGTTCACTCGATAGTCACGATATCATCCCCCATTTGGTTGCTTGCGCGGCAGATTGGGCGTAGCCGGGATCAATGCAGAGATCGACTATCAGCTATAAACGCCACCGCTTCCCACCTCAGATCATCGCTCACGCGGTGTAGCTCTACGTTCGCTTCAATCTCAGTCTGCGTGAGGTCGAGGAAATGTTGCTCGAGCGCGGCATCGACGTTTCATACGAAACGATCCGCCGTTGCACGAAACGCAAGCCGTGGTCCTAGCCAAGAAGCAGGAAGCTCTCGCCACGCTAGAACTCGACATCGACAAGCTTTCTGAACGGATCGAGAAACTGAACCGGAAGGAGGAGCTGAACGAAAAGCAGCGTAAAAGCCTCAAAACAGCTAGCCTGGATTTGTCGCGGATTTGTTCCGGTTCTTTAGCTTGGTATTTTATCGAAAAGGAGAACGGACATGGCAAACGGACACAGTGAAGAATTCAAGCGTGATGCAGTACGCATCGCCCTCACCAGTGGGCTGAAAGGCTATTGCTGGGACAATGCTGTCACGGAAACCTTCTTCAAAACGCTGAAGGCAGAACTGATCTGGCGGCAAATGTGGCACACAAGGCGTCGGGCAAAGGTCGCAGTGTTCCAGTAGATCAACGGATTCTACAATCCGCGCAGGAAACATTCAGCATTGGGTTACAAAAGCCCATTGGCTTTCGAAAAGAAGGTCGCATAAAAGAGCACAAGGATCGGAACTTAAACGCGACAAGTCCACCAGCCTTTAGCCCCCCACAGAACTGGACGGTAGGGCTATTCTGGCCGTGATAGAAAGCGCCCACCCAATTTACCTAGCTGCGATGACAGAAGAAGAATATGAGCTGCTTGATCTACTACGTGTGAGACAAGACGGCCTTTCCTTTTAAAGAAATTCAACCAAACAAGCCGCATTCGCACCAAGTTTATGCACCACGTCCACAGTATGATTTTTCTTCAATTTGGACATTGGCACATAAGTTATGATTTTTGCACCACGCAAAACGTCACACCTGCTGCAATGGCGAACCATTCATCTATACATCAAAGTCGGGTGTGCCAATGCACACCCGACTTTGATGTTATTTGATATCGCGAGCAGACAAGAACGAACGAATTTTATCTGCAATCAATGCGCCATCTTCTTCCAGAGCAAAGTGCCCCGTATCAAGAATATTGTAATCCACATCATCAAGATCACGCTTCAGACCCTCTGCCCCGGGCACGGGAAAAAAGGCATCATTTTCGGCCCACACAACAAGCACAGGTGGTTGGTATTCTTTGAGGTAACCCTGCCATTCTGGATACTTTGCCACGTTGTTGCGATAATCGTAAAACAGGCCAAGTTGAATGTCATGCTGACCGCCGCGATTGATCAGCTCATGATCCAATAACCAATTGTCGGGTAAGATTGCCTCTGGATTGCGGGTGCCGTGGGTGTATTGCCACTTGAGCCCTTCAAGACTGAACACTTGTGCCGCAATCTGGGCTTCAATATCGGCATTACGACCGCCTTCCCAGAGCGCCATGATAGGGGCCCACGTTTCCGGGTTCAGGCCTTCTTTGTATAAATTTCCGTTCTGGACAATCAGCGACTCAACCCGTTCTGGGTGTTCTGCGGCGATGCGCATACCAACGGGCGCGCCATAATCTTGAATGAACAGCGAATATTGTTCAATCCCGCGCTGCTCAAGGAAGCTATCAATTGTGTCGGCAAAGTTGTCAAAGGAATACGTGTATTCCTCAGCAGACGGGAAGTCACTTGCGCCGAAACCTGGGTAATCAGGTGCAATAAGATGATAATCATCGCTCAGTTCAGCAATCAAATTACGATATTGATGGGACGAACTTGGAAAGCCGTGCAGCAAAACCAAGGATGGGTTCGCTGGATCACCAGATTCGCGGAAGAAAATGTTTTGACCATCGACGTCTTCGTATCCGTATGTCGTTTCGGCGATCCCTGCTCCGGCGGTCGCAGTGAATGCTATGAAGGCGCTGGAAAGAAATTTACGCATGTTGGTGCTCCTAGGTTTCAGATCGATGCAGCAATAAGTAACCGCTATAATCCAGTACACTGGTTATTACTGTGGCATCTTGAGTAACCAGTCAAGAGGCGTTATACTGGTTAAATGACAAATCAGCGCTTCCCCTTCCAGTTCATCGGTAACGATCTCGTGCTTGATTTCGTCAACACGCGTATCGTTGTAGGAACGCAGGGGTATGATTTGATTCAAAAACCCAATCAGTTCGCGCACTGGTTGAAAGAAGTCGGGATACAGTCTCGGATTGATGATTGGTCTGCCACAGATTTCACACGGCTTTTCAGTCTACGTGATGCCATTCAGGCTATCTTACAGGCTGTAATCAATAGCAGGCCCCCCGACGCTAGCGCACTCACTCTAATTAACAATCACTTAAAACATCACGTCACGCGATCTAATCTGACGTATGATGATGGCAATTTTCAGATCAATGAAGATCAAACAATCCTGAAACCAGAGGCTGTCATGTCATTTCTGGCAAATCAAACAGCCCTGCTACTGGCCTCAACAGATCAAGAGCGGATCAAAGTGTGCGGGGGGGCCAAATGTGTGCTGGTTTTCAAAGACACATCTAAAAGTGGTCGTCGAAAATGGTGCAGCATGGACGCTTGTGGCAATCGCACAAAAGCCGCAAAGTTCCGCGAAAGCAGCATGGGTATATAATATACCACATGAAGATTTTCGGGAAAATTCGAGAACCCGAGCATTGATGGATTCCCAGACCATGAGGCAATGTACAGACGTCTTCTCGAATTGACCTCAAACGGGACTGTTGCATTAATCGAATATTTTGGCCAGTTTTTGGCTTTTGAGGCCCGGCATGTCACGTAAATCTCCGTTTAAGCACCACCGGTTTCCGCAGGAGATCATCCTGTGCAGCGTTGTTGCAGGGACCCCGGCGTGTCTGCTAGACACTCAGCTTGCCAACGACTTGGGTATT
>CANMPD010000025.1 GCA_947499635.1 uncultured Paracoccaceae bacterium
AATTTACCCTGACATTTGCGTCATCCTTTGCTTCCAAAATTACCAAGCAAAGCGTCTACAAATCTAGGGGCACCTCAGAGGTTGGCATTGTGCAATTACCCTCATGAAAAGGGTGTCTAAAGAGATCGTGCCGCGAATGCTGGATGAAAATGGGTTTCGTGTGCTGATTTGAGGTATCTCGAGGCGTCATAGCGGTCACTGGAATCTACTCTTACAGCCCTAATGAACCCAAAAGAGATAAGCACATGCACGCAGAACCGCTGTGCTAGGATATCGGCAGCTAGCGATTAGTGCTGAAACTTATACTGACGCTACAGCAGAGGTATTGAGGATGTAAAATTGGAATAATTTATTTTGCGGCACGGGATGAAATTATGATTGCTCAAAATGTCCACGCCAAGAAGGTAAAATACCAACGGATTTGGAAGAACCCCACTAAGTGCTGTTAATATCGGGTTAGGTACAGGCTCGAGTGGATCTTCTATTGTAATTGTTTATGTTGTTTCAGTAATAAACGCGGATTGATCAACATACGTGACTGCACTGGCGACGTGTACACAATGCATCCCGCGCATAGTGACAATAGCCCAAATCCCCATTGTCGGGGAAGTGATATACTCCAAGCGGGTGATTGGACTTCATCTTTAGATGAAACGGCCAACCTATGTACTTTTACCTAACAGTGTCGAGAACTGAAACTGAAGATACAGGTAAATATGCGGTTTCTTCATACTACGTTGAAGTTCAAAACCAGATGTATAAAGCCTTCATATGAAAGCTATTATAGGTTTGACAAAAGAATGTATGGGATACCGAAGATGCCAATAGGGCATCTCTTACATTTCAAACATTTCTTGTCGTTCTCTCAAGCGGTCCCGCAATTTTTGCAAGGTAACAGAGTCAGTTGCTAGGTCGATATCCATCTGATCTTCCTGCGTGACTTGTTCCCGCAATTTATCGAAGAAAGTCGATAATCCGCCAAGAGTTTGCCAAACAAGGTCAAAGTCTTGCAGTTTTTTAATCTCGTCGCTCGTCGGCCGGGATTGGCGCTCGATAATATCGAGCACCGAATCCTCTAATTTACGAATTTGGTCCTGCAGTTGGCGCATTTCGCGTGCAGAATTCGCATAGACCGCGTCGAGGGATTTTGTATGTCCCGTGTTCATCATTATAAGCGTCCTACAACCTGTTCGATCGCTTGCTGCATCGACGCACTGGTAAATGGTTTGCGGATGATGTTGTTCAAACCCAGTTTGCGGCCTGTATCGATCATTTCTTGAGTCGGCTTACCGGTAACAAGAATAAAGCCAACACGCTGGGTTGACGCGTTTGAACGCAACGCGTGTAATAGACCTAATCCGTCCATGCCTGGCATGTTGTAATCCGACAACACGAGGTGTACCGGCGTTTGAGCGAGCTTCTGGTAAGCACCTTCGCCTGTACTATCGACCATGTAATTTTTAATGCCCAATTCGTCCAAGCACTGTGTGAGAATGCCTCGGCTGGTCGACATATCGTCTACCACCATTACGCGCAGATTGTCTTTCAAGCCCATTGTTTCTTCCTTACTTTTGGTCCCGCCGTTATTTTAAACGACAGCTTAGCGGGATTTATTAACATACGTGGTGATCCCAGCCGGCGTCAGATGGTCAGACGCTGGCCCAGACATACGTTCTGAATGTCCGATAAATAGATACCCACCCGGGTTCAGAACGTTTTGAAACGCTGACCAAACTTTTTGTTGAGTGGGGTTGTCGAAATAGATGGCTACATTTCGACAAAAAATAGCGTCAAATTTACCTTTGAACGGAAAGGGTTCGATGAGATTCAGTACTCCGAACGTAACCTTCGAGCGTAAATGCGCGGGAACACATGCAGTGTCGGCACGTGAACCTTTCTCCAAGGGGAATTTATTTTCCTTAGGGATTTGATCAAAATCATCGACAGGATATTCTGCGGCCTGCGCTTTTTTCACAACGACCGGATCAATGTCCGTGCCAAGGATTTTGATATCCATTTTTTCGGCATCGGGACAAAGGTCATGTAGCACAGCCGCGATTGTATAAGGCTCTTGTCCAATAGAACATCCAGCAGACCAGATCCGCACACGGCCACCCGATTTTGCCTTGGCAATCAGTGGAGGTAAAACATCGTTTTTCAAAGTCTCAAAGTGATGCGGTTCTCGAAAGAATTGCGTCACGTTGGTTGTTAACAATGATAGTAGCTCACTGCGTTCGGTTCCGGCATTCGGCCCATCTAGTTTTTTCAGATAATCTGCAAAAACGGTAATGTTATTTTGCCGCATTTTACGAGCCAAGCGGGAAGAAACGAGAGGTTTCTTGCTTGACGACATAGAAAGCCCGAAATGCTTGTATGCAAATTTGGCAATGGCATCAAAGTCTTGATCAGACAGAGAAAAACCTTCACCTTGAGGTTGGATCTGGTTTGCTATAGACACTTAGAGTACCTGCTCGGGTGCTGAAATGACCGCGTCTAGATTGATAATACGTACCATGGTTTCATGATGTGAAATGATGCCTTGGATGTATTCCATCGTGCTGCGGCTATCGACTGGGGGTGTTTCTTGGATCTCTTCAGGGTTGATTGAAATAATCTCAGAAACGGACTCGGCGAGCAGACCTACAGGCTTACCGTGGACAGCAACAACGATCACAACATTTCGTTCACTAGCTTCAGTTTGCTGTAAACCAAAACGTGCTGCTAGATCGTAGATTGGTATCACAGCACCACGAAGGTTCATAACACCTAAAACGTCAGATGGAGCGTGCGGCAGAATTGTCACCGGAGCCCAGCGGCGAATTTCGCGAATTTGTGTTATTTTCAGGCAAAAAGCCTGACCTGCGACCGTAAAGCTTACAAACTCACTTTGTTGAGTATGCTTAACCTCCTGATCCATATATTTAGCTTCAGCTTGCGACTGCATTGTTCATACTCCGCTCTAGGTCAAAGCCAGCGCCGCCGCCGGCTGAAATGATGCTTTCAGGGTCCATAATCATGGCGATTTTTCCGTCGCCAAGGATTGTTGCTGCCGCCACACCAGGAACATTACCACATACGCCATCTAGGCTTTTAATAACGACTTGGCGTTGGTCGTGAATGTCATCTACTGCAAGTGCACTGCGTTGCCCTGTCTCAGTTTCCACCAGAAGGTATACCCCCGGCGGTTGGTCATCAGGTCGTGCAAGGCCCAAAGCCGCGCCCACGTCGCAGATCGGAACGAAATGGCCACGAATAGACAGAAGTGTTCCATCAGCACCTAGGCTGTTTATCATGTCGTCGCTGCCGCGCATGGTTTCAACTATTGATGTGATAGGAACGACCATAGTCTGACCAGCAACAGAGACGACCATACCATCCATGACCGCCAAAGTTAGCGGAAGGATAATTGTAAAGGTCGAACCTTTTCCGGGGTTTGAGCTGACGTTGATGCGCCCGCCTAGGCCCGTTACGGCGTTCTTGACCACATCCATGCCGACGCCACGACCAGAAAGATTGGAAACCTCTTTGGCGGTTGAAAACCCAGGCATGAAAAGAATGTTGTCGATCTCGGCGTCTGTAAGCTCGGCGTTTTCCGGAATTAGCCCTTTTTCGATCGCAATTTGTTTGACTCGTGGTCGGTTTACGCCTGCACCATCATCTTTTACCTCGATACACACACTTCCCGAGCGATGTGATGCCGACAGGCGGATTTCACCGTGTTTTGGTTTTCCGGCAGCCTCGCGATCTTCTGGCTTTTCAATACCATGGTCCACAGCGTTACGCAGAATATGGGTCAAAGGGTCTGACAGACGTTCGATAACTGTTTTATCGACTTCTGTATTTTCACCCTCGTTGACCAGCTTACAGGTTTTACCTGTTGCAGACGATGCTTCACGCACAATCCGTGCCATACGCTGGAAAAGCGGTTTTACGGGTTGGGCGCGAATTGACATTACGCCCTCTTGGATGTCTCTGGCGAGGTTTTTGAACCCTTCCAGCTCTGTTTCGACATCTCGCATGTCTGGGACATTCAAGTTGGCAATTTGCTGTGCCAACATAGAATGGTTAATGATAAGCTCGCCGACAGCGTTAATTAGCCGGTCCACCCGCTCAAGTTCAACGCGAAGGGTCGGCTTCGGTCCGCGCTGTTCCTTTTTCGTGGTTTCAGCCTGGGATGTCTCGGCTTTCTCTGCCGGTTTGCTCTCTACCACCGGTGTCTCCACTGCAGGGGCCGGCGCTTCAAAAGGGGCCGGAGTTTCCGTTTCCGGCGCGTCCCCAGGAGAGGCAAAGGCTGCATCCAGAGCTGCTATAGCTGCTGCATCATCCTCCTCGTCCGTGTCCGATCCGATCGATAGTTCGCACAGGCCCTCAACGAATTCGAACACCGCTTCGATTTGGGAGCGTGGTTCGGTTGTGGTGACGGTTAGATCCCATGCAAGGTAGCTCTCGGCCATATCCATGGCGTCAAACCCGGGTAGTTCGCTCTCGTCGAGGGAAACTTTTAGCTCCCCAAGGCCAGCCAGCGTTTGAAACAAGAAAAACGGTTCGTTTCCTGTACCAAACATTTCTTTGAGAGGACGGAAGCGAATTTCGTAAGTTTTTTCGCTTTCATCATCGAGTGGTAGGTCAACGGATGGCCCACCTAGTCCCATAGGTGCAAAAGTTAGCTCTTCTTCCTCTTCGTCACCCAGGTATTCCGCAAGGCTGGCGATCAGAACATCATGGTGCTCTTCATTCGTAGAGCCACCATCACGAGCCACTGCGACCAGATCAGAGAGGTGATCGGAACATCGCAGCAACAGTTGAATCAACTTTGGGTCGAGACTTAATTTGTTTGAGCGAACTTCATCAAAGACTGTTTCAAATTTGTGAGCAAAGGCGACCAGCTCATCCAGGCCAAAAGCCCCGGCGCCGCCTTTGATTGAGTGAACGGCGCGGAAAACCGCATTCACAACTTCTGGATCGTGATCGCCTCCTTCGACAGCGGTCAGACCCTCATCCATTGCTTCGAGTAGCTCTTGGCACTCCTCGAAGAATGTATCTTGAATCGACCCTGACATACTAGGCAGCCGCTCCCGTCACACGCTTAAGTGCAAAGATCAGAGATTGATCATCAAACGGTTTGGTGATCCAACCGGTGGCACCCGCGTCACGAGCACGCGCTTTCATTTCAGGGGCGCTTTCGGTCGTGAGAACAAGAATCGGCACTTTTGAGTCGATTTCGTCGCCGCGCAGCTCTTGGATGACCCCAAAACCATCCAAGTTTGGCATGTTAATGTCGGTAATTACGACATCCGGCGCAACATCGGGATACATAGTAACACCCTCACGCCCATCCACTGCACAGTGGTATTCAAAGCCGGCCTCTTCTAGAGTGGCGGCCAGCAGATTCCGGATGGTGCGGGAATCGTCGATTGCCAGAACTTTGGTTTTCATGCTGTTTCCTCGTCTTCAAAACGGTTGGGTTCCAATCCCAATTGAATGAGGGACTTACGACAGCCCTCAGTGATGTTCGTGACCGAGAAACCCAAGCTCTCGGCGCGCCACTGTTGCTCTGCACTCAAGATGAGTTGCAGGCCGCGCGACGGCATAACCGTCACAGTGCTGCAATCGATCTCAACCGCTTTGTCACGAGAGGACGTCAGGAATGCGATAAGTGGCCCTAAATCCGCAAAGGCATTGGGTAAGTCCAAGTTATGCTTTAGCGTTTCAATTGTCATATGCGCGTTTCGCACCTCCGCTTTGGCGTTTGGTTTGAGTTCGATGAGAGAAGTTTTAGATCCCGGTGCTTAACATTTGCTTTCCGGCGACCATAAGAATTGCGATGTAGAGCGATAAAACTGCGCGTGATGACGACAATTTCTGTAAAATTGACGCTTGGCATATCGCTTTCTGCGCGGCGTAGAGGTCACTTCATGAATGGATTTATGGCGCGCGTCTTGGGCTCGTGGCGTGAAAAACCGAGAAACGAAACGAGTGTATATATAAGAGTGTCATCGCTCTCTTCTGAGGCATCTCGAGCACGTTATATTTGTCTGTACTGACGAGGTCGGTGATAGAGAATTGGATTTAGGGCTTGGAAAAGAGGTTTTGACAGTCTAACAGGGCAGCACGAAGTCAGTATACGATTCTATAGTGTACTTTCTTTATTTCGTCCAAGACGGTGGGTGACTGCAATGTGTAGTCTTAATTTCCCTCCTGAGACGGGAAAGACCAAATAAATTATCGAGGGCACTGTCCTCGGGTGATTTTGGCTCCCCCCGTAATTCGGACCTAAACGCATCTCTCTTGAGAGAGGTGCAATTATTGAGCCGGGGCATTTGCCCCTAACTTGGAGAGAACTGTGGATAGAGCCCAGAAAGAGAAATTGGTTGAGGAACTCGGCCAGATCTTCGAAAGCTCTGGCGTGGTGGTCGTAGCCCACTATGTCGGTCTTACAGTTGCAGAGATGCAAGACCTACGTGCACGCGCTCGCGCTGCAGGTGGGGCTGTGCGTGTTGCCAAGAACAGGCTCGCCAAAATCGCCCTTGAGGATAAGCCGTGTGAAAGCATTGGTGGCCTGCTCAAAGGTATGACTGTTTTGACCTATTCTGAGGACCCTGTCGCAGCAGCGAAAGTGGCCGAAGACTTCGCCAAGGATAACAAAAAGTTTGAAATCCTCGGCGGTGCAATGGGTCAAAACGCTCTTGACCGTGCTGGCGTTGAAGCCGTGTCCAAGATGCCTTCCCGCGAGGAGCTTATTGCTTCTATCGCTGGCTGCATCGGCGCACCTGCTTCCAACATCGCTGGCGCAATTGGCGCACCTGCAAGCAACATCGCAAGTATCCTTTCGACCATCGAAGAGAAGGCGGAAGCTGCGTAAGCGGTTGGCACTGAATGACTGGCGTAGGGCAATATTGCCCACGTTAGAACAACACACATTATACACCTTATACGGAAAGAGCTGATAAAATGGCTGATCTGAAAGCACTCGCTGAAAGCATCGTTGGTCTTACCCTGCTGGAAGCACAAGAACTGAAAACAATCCTCAAAGACGAGTATGGCATCGAGCCAGCAGCCGGCGGCGCAGTCGTAATGGCAGCAGGCGACGCAGGTGGCGCAGCTGAGGAAGAAAAGACTGAATTTGACGTCGTTCTGAAGAACGCTGGCGCATCTAAGATCAACGTGATCAAAGAAGTTCGCGGCATCACAGGTCTTGGCCTGAAAGAAGCAAAAGCACTTGTTGAAGCTGGCGGAAAAATCAAAGAAGCCGTTTCTAAAGACGAAGCTGAAGACATCAAAGCGAAGCTGGAAGCAGCTGGCGCGGAAATTGAAGTAGCGTAAGCTTTTCGGTTTTTAAATCGAAACGGGTCGTGCAAATGCGCGGCCCGTTTTGCGTTTATTGGGCATTAATGTGTTTTGTTTACTTCTGTTATGATCACAGGAGGAAGAGCCCAATGATCAAGTCTCTCTTAAGGTTACGCGTTTCGCTGTGGTCGCGGATTAAGAAGATCTTTGATTTTAGGTCGCTGTTCTTTCGGATGACATTGGTGATTGGCGGTGCAGGTCTGATTTTATCTGCGAGCCTAGCAGCACTATATTATCATCAGATGACGGACCGAGGTGTGAAAAATGCGACGGTGCTGCAAACAGAAATGTTGCAGAGTTTTGCAGGTAAAGTTGTTCAAGACATAAATCGCAAGATCTTGCGGCGTATCGAAAATTCCATGATTTCTATGGAAGAGCGTGTTTCCGATGTTTTCGTTTATGCGGCGGTTTTTGATAAGGTCGGCGCGCCCTTAGTTGAGCGCGGTTTCGCGGATGAGACGTTGACCTCGAACACTCTGCAGGCGCAATTTTCCATAATTGCTGAGACGCTGGAACCTGTCGTCTTACCTGATCTACAGGCAGTTGTTTCACCGGCTTTATTGCCTAACGGAAAGCTTGGCGGATACGCAGTCATGATTTGGGATGGTGAGGCGATTCGTGCCCCCTTACGACAGTTGGCGTTATTCGCAGTCGGAGCACTGTCGACTATTTTTGCAGTTTGGGCAGCTCTTGTGGTTCTTTTGGTGAAGAGGTTAGTGGGGCGGCCTTTGCAATCCATCGGGAGCGCTTTGGCGGATCTTGAGGCGCAGAAATACCATATTTCGTCGAGTGGTTTTGGAAAACTCACACAGATGCAACCAATTGCTCAAGGTTTCTTGTCTTTGCAAGGCACGCTTGAGGAGGCAGCACAAACGCGTGCTGCGCAAGAAGCTGAATACGAAGCTAAATCTCAAGCGATTGAGCGGCTGTCGCAGGGATTGGATTCGCTTGCTAATAGAAATCTAGATGCCCGTATCGGTGAGGTGTTTTCTGAACCCTATGACGTTCTGCGCGCGAATTTTAATACAGCACAAGAAGTCATGGAGGGGACGTTGGGGAATATCTCGGGCGTGTGCTCTACATTTGATCGCGAAATTGCACATCTAGTCGAGGCTTCGGCGGATATGTCCGATCGGGCTGGCGTTCAGGCGCAGACGCTATCTGATATCATAGATTCTCTTTCGCAGGTCTCTGGGCACACAGATTCGGCTGTCGAGCGCGCACAAAATGTTCGTTCAACAGTGCTGGGGACGAGTGAAACTGTCTCTAAAAGTGGTGAGGTCGTCGCCGAAGCGGTCGATGCAATGACAAAAATCGAAGCAAGTTCGGTTGAGATCCAAAAAATCGTCGGCGTGATCGAAGATATTGCATTTCAAACGAATCTCTTGGCGTTGAATGCAGCTGTGGAAGCGTCGCGTGCAGGAGAGGCTGGTAGAGGGTTTTCCGTTGTTGCATCAGAGGTTCGAAACCTGTCCACGCGAACCGGCGAAGCAGCAAGAGAAATCCACACTTTGATTGCTTCTTCGGTGGATCAAATGAAGGGCGGGGCTGATTTGGTTCGCAGTGTCGGGACATCTCTAGGAGATGCAATCTCTGGAGTGAAGCGTATCGATACTGACATTGGTGGGCTGGTTGATGTCTTTGTTGGTTACTCGCAAACGCTGAATGGACTTAATGAAGGCGCGAACGAGCTAGATCAAAATACCAAGAAAACAGCGATCATGGCGCAGCAAATGAAGGTATCAACTGATCAGTTGGATGCGCGTGCCTCGGATTTACGTGAGTTTGTGTCTTTGTTTACACTCTCGGATAGTGATGAGCAGATGTCAGAGTTTACGAATGCGGCCTGATACGCGTTTGCCTAGGCAAAAATAAGCAAATTGTGTATTGAGGTCAGGTTCTAGCTGAAGAAATGAGTTGATTTTCTTGCGGCTCTTGAATTTTGTTCGAATCTGCTCTATTCGAAACATCAAACCACTTAGAATTCACAGCAGTAGAGAGAATATATTCAACTATAGCTTATCTATCAAAGCGATTTTGTAGCCGTTTTGATAGGTAAGTTATCCGTTTCGGGAGAGGTGTGTGGGTTGCGCCTCAGGTATTGAAACGGATCTACCTCAATAGGACGCGCTTTTTGGTTGCCCGACCAAAAGGTGCGTTTTGACATTATGGAGACCCGGCAAGCATGGCGCAAACGTTCCTTGGTCAGAAACGCCTACGTAAATATTACGGCAAAATCCGCGAAGTTTTGGATATGCCAAACCTCATTGAGGTTCAAAAATCTTCCTATGATCTCTTCTTACGGTCCGGCGATGCGGCTGAGCCGCTTGAAGGCGAAGGAATCATGGGTGTTTTCCAATCTGTTTTCCCCATTAAGGATTTCAACGAAACCTCCGTTTTGGAATTCGTGAAATACTCTCTTGAACGTCCAAAGTATGACGTTGAGGAATGTATGCAGCGGGACATGACCTACAGCGCGCCGCTGAAGGTTACTTTGCGTTTGATCGTATTTGATGTCGACGAAGATACCGGTGCGAAATCTGTTAAAGATATCAAAGAGCAAGATGTCTTTATGGGCGATATGCCTTTGATGACGCCAAACGGGACGTTTGTTGTAAACGGCACCGAGCGGGTCATCGTTTCACAGATGCACCGCTCTCCTGGTGTGTTCTTTGATCACGACAAAGGTAAAACCCACTCTTCGGGTAAGTTGCTGTTTGCGTGCCGTATTATTCCATATCGCGGGTCTTGGTTGGATTTCGAATTCGACGCCAAGGATATTGTTTTTGCGCGCATCGACCGTCGTCGTAAGCTGCCTGTCACAACGCTTCTGTATGCGCTTGGTTACGATCAAGAAGGCATCATGGACGCGTATTATAATACGGTTACTTACTCACTTGAGAAGTCCCGTGGTTGGGTTGCGCCATTCTTCCCAGATCGCGTGCGCGGTACACGTCCGACGTTTGATCTGGTCGACGCCGGAACCGGCGAAATCATCTGCGAAGCTGGCAAAAAAGTTACGCCACGTGCTGTGAAAAAGATGATCGACGAAGGCACGATTACGCAACTGTTGGTTCCGTTTGATCAGATCGTTGGTAAGTACGTTGCCAAAGACATAATCAACGAAGAAACCGGTGCGATCTATGTCGAAGCGGGCGACGAGCTGACGCTGGAGCACGACAAAGATGGCGATATCATCGGCGGTTCCGTTAAAGAACTGTTGGATGCGGGAATCACTGATATTCCTGTTCTGGATATCGATAACGTCAACGTCGGCCCTTACATGCGCAACACAATGGCGCAGGATAAAAACATGGGCCGCGACACCGCGCTTATGGATATCTATCGCGTTATGCGCCCAGGTGAGCCACCCACCGTCGAAGCGGCAAGCTCGCTGTTTGACACATTGTTCTTTGACTCTGAGCGTTACGACCTGTCCGCTGTTGGTCGCGTTAAGATGAACATGCGTCTGGCGCTTGATGCCGAAGACACACAGCGCACCCTGCGCAAAGAAGACATCGTTTCTTGCATCAAAGCGCTGGTTGATCTGCGCGATGGTCGCGGCGATGTGGATGATATCGACCACCTTGGGAACCGCCGTGTGCGCTCTGTTGGTGAGTTGATGGAAAACCAATACCGCGTTGGCCTGCTGCGTATGGAACGCGCGATCAAAGAGCGTATGTCCTCTGTCGAAATCGACACTGTGATGCCGCAAGATTTGATCAATGCGAAACCTGCCGCTGCCGCTGTTCGCGAGTTCTTTGGCTCGTCTCAGCTGTCACAGTTCATGGACCAAACCAACCCGCTGTCCGAGGTTACGCACAAGCGTCGCCTTTCAGCGCTTGGCCCAGGTGGTTTGACCCGCGAACGTGCAGGCTTTGAAGTGCGCGACGTTCACCCGACCCACTATGGTCGGATGTGCCCGATTGAAACGCCCGAAGGTCCAAACATTGGTCTGATCAACTCGCTCGCGACATTTGCGCGTGTGAACAAATACGGCTTTATTGAAACACCGTACCGCGTGGTCAAAGATGGCACCGTCACCGACGAAGTCCATTACATGTCCGCGACTGAGGAAATGCGCCACACGGTTGCACAGGCGAACGCGGATCTGGATGAGAACAACAAGTTCACCAGCGATCTGATTTCGACCCGTCAATCTGGCGACTACACCCTTGCGCCAAACGAGAATGTTGATCTGATCGACGTCTCGCCAAAGCAGTTGGTGTCGGTTGCGGCCTCGCTTATCCCGTTCCTAGAAAACGACGATGCGAACCGCGCGCTTATGGGTTCGAACATGCAACGTCAGGCCGTTCCGCTATTGCGGGCTGAGGCTCCGTTGGTCGGGACTGGTATCGAAGAGGTTGTCGCACGCGATTCCGGTGCGGCATACATGGCGAAACGCGCAGGTATCATCGACCAAGTTGATGCGCAGCGTATCGTTATCCGTGCCACCGAAGATCTGGAAATGGGCGATGCGGGCGTAGATATCTACCGTATGCGCAAGTTCCAGCGTTCAAACCAAAACACCTGCATCAACCAGCGTCCGCTGGTGAAGGTGGGTGACAAGGTTCGCAAGGGCGAAGTTATTGCCGATGGTCCAAGCACCGATATGGGTGAATTGGCGCTGGGTAAAAACGTCATCGTGGCGTTTATGCCTTGGAACGGTTACAATTACGAAGACTCCATCCTGATCTCTGAGCGGATCGCCAAGGATGACGTCTTTACCTCTGTGCACATCGAAGAGTTCGAGGTCGCCGCGCGTGACACGAAACTCGGCCCAGAAGAAATCACACGCGACATTCCAAACGTTGGCGAAGAAGCACTGCGTAACCTCGACGAGGCTGGCATTGTTTACATCGGTGCGGATGTTGAACCGGGTGATATTCTGGTTGGTAAGATCACACCAAAAGGCGAAAGCCCGATGACACCAGAAGAAAAACTTCTGCGTGCGATCTTTGGTGAGAAAGCGTCCGACGTTCGTGACACGTCCTTGCGTGTGAAACCTGGCGATTACGGAACGATTGTTGAGGTTCGCGTCTTTAACCGCCACGGTGTGGAAAAAGACGAACGTGCCTTGCAAATCGAACGCGAAGAAGTTGAGCGTTTGGCCCGTGACCGTGATGACGAATTGGGCATCCTGGATCGTAACATCTACGCGCGTTTGCGTGGCCACCTGTTGGGTAAAACCGCAGTAAAAGGTCCACGCGGTGTCCGTGGCGATACGGTCATTGACGAGGATCTGCTGGACAATCAGTTGACCCGTGGCCAGTGGTGGATGCTTGCTCTTGAAGACGAGCACGCAAGCCAGGTTCTGGAAGCGATGAACGAGCAGTACGAAGCACAAAAACGTGCTCTGGACGCCCGTTTCGAAGACAAGGTCGAAAAAGTCCGCCGTGGTGATGATTTGCCACCAGGTGTGATGAAAATGGTCAAAGTCTTTATCGCGGTTAAGCGTAAGCTGCAGCCGGGTGATAAAATGGCGGGTCGTCACGGGAACAAGGGTGTTATCTCCCGCGTTGTTCCAATGGAAGACATGCCGTTCTTGGCCGATGGTACGCCGGTTGACTTCTGTTTGAACCCGCTCGGTGTTCCATCGCGTATGAACGTTGGTCAGATCCTTGAAACCCACATGGGTTGGGCGGCACGTGGCCTTGGTATCAAGGTTGATGATGCGCTGCAGGAATACCGCCGTTCTGGTGATATGACCCCTGTGCGTGATGCAATGCGTGAAGCCTATGGTGAAAACGTCTATGATGAGGGTATCTCGGATATGGACGAGGCAGAGCTTCTGGAGGCGGCGGGCAATGTGACCCGTGGTGTTCCAATCGCGACGCCTGTTTTCGATGGTGCCAAGGAAGACGATGTCAACGACGCGCTTAAGCGGGCAGGGTTCAATGAATCCGGTCAGTCCATCTTGTTTGATGGTCGTACAGGCGAACAATTTGCACGTCCGGTCACCGTGGGTGTCAAATACCTGCTGAAACTGCATCACCTTGTGGACGACAAAATCCACGCGCGTTCTACTGGACCATACTCGCTTGTTACACAGCAGCCGCTGGGTGGTAAGGCGCAGTTCGGTGGTCAGCGTTTCGGGGAAATGGAAGTTTGGGCGCTCGAAGCTTACGGCGCGGCTTACACTCTGCAGGAAATGTTGACTGTTAAGTCGGATGACGTTGCGGGCCGGACCAAGGTCTATGAGTCGATCGTTAAAGGTGAAGATAACTTCGAGGCAGGCATCCCAGAATCGTTCAACGTTCTGGTGAAAGAAGTCCGTGGCCTTGGCCTGAATATGGAACTCCTGGATGCGGAGGTTGAGGAGTAGGGGGCGCGCGCCCCTTACTACCACTCCCCCCTTTCCGCGAATTTGAGGTATCAAAATGAACCAGGAAATCACAAATAACCCGTTCAACCCGCTGACGCCCCCTAAGGTCTTTGATGAAATCAAGGTCTCTCTGGCGTCGCCTGAACGTATTCTGTCTTGGTCTTATGGCGAGATCAAAAAGCCTGAGACTATTAACTACCGGACGTTCAAACCAGAGCGTGACGGTCTGTTCTGTGCGCGTATCTTTGGCCCGATCAAAGATTACGAATGCCTGTGCGGTAAATATAAGCGCATGAAATATCGCGGCGTTGTCTGCGAAAAATGTGGTGTTGAAGTTACGCTTCAAAAAGTACGTCGTGAACGTATGGGCCACATCGAACTGGCGTCACCTGTTGCGCATATCTGGTTCCTGAAATCACTGCCGTCGCGCATTGGTTTGATGCTGGATATGACACTGCGTGATCTGGAACGCGTGCTGTATTTTGAAAACTACGTTGTTATCGAGCCGGGTCTGACTGACCTGACATACGGCCAGATGATGACCGAAGAAGAATACATGGATGCGCAAGACACCTTTGGTATGGACGCGTTTACCGCGAACATCGGTGCTGAAGCGATCCGTGAGATGCTGTCACAAATCGACCTCGAAGCGGATGCAGAACAGCTGCGCGCTGAACTGGCCGAAGCAACAGGCGAGCTGAAGCCAAAGAAAATCATCAAGCGCTTGAAAGTGGTTGAGAGCTTCTTGGAATCTGGCAACCGTCCTGAGTGGATGATCATGACCGTTGTGCCTGTGATCCCACCAGAACTGCGCCCGTTGGTTCCGCTGGACGGCGGTCGTTTTGCGACGTCAGATCTGAACGATCTGTATCGTCGTGTGATCAACCGGAACAACCGTCTGAAGCGTCTGATCGAACTGCGCGCACCTGATATCATCGTGCGTAACGAAAAGCGGATGCTGCAGGAATCTGTGGATGCGTTGTTTGACAACGGTCGCCGTGGTCGTGTGATCACCGGCGCCAACAAGCGTCCGTTGAAATCACTGTCTGACATGCTGAAAGGTAAGCAGGGTCGTTTCCGTCAAAACCTTTTGGGTAAACGGGTCGACTTCTCTGGCCGTTCGGTGATTGTGACGGGCCCTGAGCTGAAACTGCATCAATGTGGTTTGCCGAAAAAGATGGCGCTCGAGCTGTTCAAGCCGTTCATCTATTCGCGCCTTGAAGCCAAAGGTCTGTCGTCAACTGTGAAGCAGGCGAAAAAGCTGGTTGAGAAAGAGCGTCCAGAAGTTTGGGATATCCTCGATGAGGTCATTCGTGAACATCCGGTCATGCTGAACCGCGCGCCAACTCTTCACCGTTTGGGCATCCAAGCGTTTGAACCCACGCTGATCGAAGGTAAAGCAATCCAGCTGCACCCATTGGTCTGTTCTGCGTTTAACGCGGACTTTGATGGGGACCAAATGGCGGTTCACGTTCCTCTGAGCCTTGAGGCCCAGTTGGAAGCACGTGTTCTGATGATGTCCACCAACAACGTTCTGTCCCCTGCAAACGGTGCACCGATTATCGTTCCGTCACAGGATATGATCTTGGGTTTGTATTACGTGACACTGTCGCGTGATGGCATGATCGGTGAAGGCAAAGTCTTTGGCGACTTGGACGAAGTCCAACATGCGCTGGATGCTGGCGAAGTTCACTTGCACTCCAAAGTGATTGTGCGTCTTCCACAAATCGACGAAAACGGTCTCGAAGTGTTTGAGCGCTTTGAAACCACACCTGGTCGTGCACGTCTGGGCAACCTGTTGCCTAAGAACGCCAAAGCACCGTTTTCTCTGGTGAACCGTCTGTTGCGTAAACGCGAAGTTCAGCAGGTCATCGATACTGTGTATCGTTACTGCGGTCAGAAAGAATCTGTCATCTTCTGTGACCAGATCATGACCTTGGGTTTCCGCGAAGCGTTTAAAGCCGGCATTTCGTTCGGTAAGGACGATATGGTTATCCCTGATAACAAGTGGAGCATCGTTGGCTCGACCCGTGATCAGGTGAAAGACTTTGAACAGCAGTACATGGACGGTCTGATTACACAGGGCGAAAAGTACAACAAAGTTGTCGACGCATGGTCAAAGTGTAACGACAAGCTGACCGAAGCGATGATGTCTACCATTTCGGCAGATAAGATCGACGATAACGGTGCGGTTATGGAACCAAACTCGGTTTACATGATGGCTCACTCTGGTGCGCGTGGCTCGGTTACGCAGATGCGTCAGTTGGGCGGGATGCGTGGTTTGATGGCCAAGCCGAACGGTGACATTATTGAAACGCCGGTTATCTCGAACTTTAAAGAAGGTCTGACCGTTCTCGAGTACTTTAACTCGACCCACGGTGCCCGTAAGGGTCTGTCAGATACGGCTTTGAAAACTGCGAACTCTGGTTACCTGACACGTCGTCTGGTTGACGTGGCGCAAGACTGTATCGTTCGCGATATCGATTGTGGCACTGAAAACGCGGTTACTGCGGAAGCCGCTGTCAATGACGGTGAAGTTGTTGCCTCTATCGGCGAACGTATTCTGGGCCGTACGGCTGCAGATGATGTTCTACGCCCTGGTACCGACGAGATCCTTGTTGCGCAGGGTCAGTTGATCGACGAACGCATGGCCGACACGATCGAGGAAGCGGGCGTTCAGTCAATGCGCATTCGTTCTCCGCTGACATGTGAAGCAGAAGAAGGCGTCTGCGCAACATGTTACGGTCGTGACCTTGCACGTGGTACGCTGGTGAACACTGGCGAAGCTGTCGGTATTATTGCTGCTCAGTCGATCGGTGAACCTGGTACACAGTTGACGATGCGGACATTCCACATCGGCGGCGTTGCGCAGGGTGGTCAGCAATCGTTCCTTGAAGCGTCTCAAGAGGGTAAAATCGTGTTTGAGAACACGAATACACTTAAGAACGCCAGCGGCGAAGTTCTGGTCATCGGCCGGAACATGAAGCTGATCATCGAAGACGAACATGGTGAAGAGCGCGCCAGCCACAAGCTGGGTTACGGTACCAAGTTGTTTGTGACCGAAGGTCAGAGCATCAACCGTGGTGACAAACTGTTCGAATGGGATCCATACACACTGCCGATCATCGCTGAAAAGCCGGGTATGGTGAAATATGTTGACCTTGTTGCCGGTATCGCCGTTCGCGAAGAGACCGATGATGCAACAGGTATGACCCAGAAGATCGTGATCGACTGGCGTGCTGCGCCTAAAGGGTCGGAACTTAAGCCTGAAATCATCCTGCTGGACGATGACGGTGAACCCGTTCGCAACGATCTGGGCAATCCGATCACATACCCGATGTCTGTTGATGCGGTTCTCTCATGCGAAGACAGTGAAGCAATCCAAGCCGGTGAGGTTGTCGCGCGTATTCCACGTGAAGGTGCGAAAACCAAAGATATTACCGGTGGTCTGCCACGGGTTGCGGAACTGTTTGAAGCACGTCGTCCAAAAGACCACGCGATTATTGCGGAACTTGATGGCTACGTACGTTTCGGACGGGACTACAAAAACAAGCGTCGTATTTCTATCGAGCCAGCGGACGAGAGCCGCGAACCCGTGGAATACATGGTGCCAAAAGGTAAGCACATTCCTGTACAAGAAGGCGACTTCGTACAGAAGGGTGATTACATCATGGATGGTAACCCAGCACCGCACGACATTCTGTCCATTATGGGTGTCGAAGCACTGGCAAATTACATGATCAACGAAGTGCAGGACGTTTATCGTCTCCAAGGCGTTAAAATTAACGATAAGCACATCGAAGTCATTGTACGCCAGATGTTGCAGAAATGGGAGATCATGGACTCTGGCGAGACCACGTTGCTCAAAGGCGAACATGTGGACAAGCAAGAGTACGACGCTGCTAATGAAAAAGCATTGGCACGTGGTCAGCGTCCGGCCCGAGGGGAACCAATTCTTCTGGGTATTACGAAAGCGTCTCTGCAAACCCGTTCGTTTATCTCTGCGGCCTCGTTCCAAGAGACCACACGTGTCCTGACCGAAGCATCGGTACAAGGGAAGCGAGACAAACTGGTTGGTTTGAAAGAGAACGTAATCGTGGGTCGCTTGATCCCAGCTGGGACAGGTGGGGCGACACAGGGTGTACGTCATATTGCGACCACACGCGATAACGTTGTGATTGAGGCGCGTCGTGAAGAGGCTGAAGCTGCTTTGGCAGCTCCGACCGACAGCATGTTGCTCGCTGCAGACACTGACATCGACACGCTTGTAGGAACTCCTGAGAGCCGCGATTAATGATAGTTGCTTACTGAGGTTTGAATGCCCTCGCAGTTTTGACTGCGGGGGTTTTTTCTTTGTTTGGTGTTGTTTGTGTGGCTGCGTTGTT
>CANMPD010000026.1 GCA_947499635.1 uncultured Paracoccaceae bacterium
ACCAAACCAAACCAAACCAAACCAAACCAAACCAAACCAAACCAAACCAAACCAAACCAAACCAAACCAAACCAAACTACTCATCAAGAATATAAGGTAAACACAAGTACATATTACATTTCGCGGAAAGTTTAATTATTTATCATTTAATTCACTTCATCATTGCCTTGTATCCTTTACTAGTTCTGGAGTGAAATAATGCGACTTTCGAAAATTTACCTTATAATATCTTGTGTTTTTACTTTATCTACACATCCCTCATCCGCAAATGAATTCGGCCCTGCACTAGAGTATTATCTGGAAAATGAAATATTACACTGGTCACAATCAGAAATAATTACCTCAGCTATCAAAACACAAAACACTAACAATGAGAACATCACTCAAACACAAATAGATATAATGGATATATCCTGGCGCAATAATTTTGGGAGACCAGATATCGAACCTATCGCTTCTGTTTTAAATAATGATACCGCTAATTTCTTGCGTGAAAAAATCGAAGAATCTGACGACGTAATCCGTGAGATCTTTATTATGGATGAAAATGGACTGAATGTCGCTGCCTCCCATATTACATCAGATTATTGGCAAGGCGATGAGGCTAAATTTCAGAAAACGTATGGTACGAATGTAAATAATGTTCACATAGGTGAAGTAGAATTCGACGATTCTACACAAAGTTATCTTGGCCAGATTTCTATCACCATAGTTGATCCCACGACAGGTAAACCAATTGGCGCAATGACAGTGGGTATTGACGCCGAGAGTTTACTTTAATCGAGTAAAATTTGGAGAGGTAATAAACGATTATGCGCGAAATAGAACACCATACGAAGTTGAGAAAACGCGGTCTTTCAGTATTCTCAAAAATTGGTTTGTTAATAGCAACCGCGTCGTTCATAGTTGCGCTTGTAATCACTATTGCAAATAAACTGATCATCGATGATACGGTTCAAGCTGGTGTGTCAGCACTAGCAGAAAATGTAACGTTCTCAGCGGCATCCAAGAGTAGTGGCGTAATTCGCTTTGGAGACACTGAGCGCCTAAATGCTGATATCAAGCAGATAATTGAAACTTCAAAACAACAAGCGTTACATGGAGTCGCCATTGATCTGGAAGGTAATCTAGTGGGGTCATACGGATCTGCCTCAGAAGACGTAATTTCCAATCTAGTATCTTTAGCCCAATTATCTGCAGATACTAGTGAACTTCAAAGTCAAGATAGCGGGAACCTAGTCGCTGCACCTGCGCTAACGTCCCGTGGCAAAGCTACCGGAGCCATTGCAATGCTCTGGTCTGCAGATGCCGCTAAAGCTGCTATATTTTACGAACAACTCATTGCCTATGCTCTGGCCATAGTCGTATTACTAAGCCTATGTGCTTTTTCATTCACCTTACTACGTCGTAACATTAGTACGCCTTTAGCTAATTTAGGTGATATCATTAATAAAATTTCAGATGGCGATTTTGATCAAAAAATAGAAAATTTGGATCGAGCCGATGAAATTGGTATAATTTCTCGTAGTATTGAAAACTTAAAAACACAGTTAGCTGAAGCAAAAGACAATCAATTAAAACAAGAAGATAAAAGTGTTGAACAGGAAGAAGTTGTAGAGGAGCTAAGTAATGCACTTAAATTTATGTCTGACGGAAACTTCACTCATTCTATAGATCGTCAATTCTCAGAAGAGTATGAAACTCTTCGTTCACATTATAACCACACTCGTGAAACAATGGTTCGCGTGATTAATTCAGTTGTGGATTGCTCGGAGCGTCTAAAAGTACGTGCCGAAGAAATTTCAGCATCAACTAATTCACTCTCTGGACGTACCGAGAGCCAAGCTGCGACGCTCGAAGAAACCGCCGCTGCTATGGAAGAATTAAATAACACCGTAAAATCAGCCGCTGAAGGCGCACGAGAAGTCGAGCATGTTATGGACGGAGCACGAAACACGGCACATGAAAGTGGAAAAGTCGTTTCTGAAACCGTAGCCGCAATGACCCGGATTGAAGCATCCTCGGGGAAAATATCAAAGATACTTGCAGTAATCGATGACATTTCTTTTCAAACTAACCTCTTAGCACTTAACGCAGGGGTCGAAGCTGCACGCGCAGGGGAAGCCGGTAGAGGGTTCGCAGTTGTTGCATCAGAAGTTCGTGGTCTGGCGCAACGTTCATCCGATGCGGCCCATGAAATCAAAACATTGATTACGGAAAGCGGCGAGCAAGTGGGGGCAGGCGTCCGTTTGGTTGGCCGTACCGGCGAGGAACTCGATAAAATCATTAACCAGGTCAATACAATTTCAGGTCAAGTCTCTGGCATCGCGTCAGGCGCGGAAGAGCAATCAAGTACATTGGGCGAAATCAATGTCGGCGTGTCACAGCTTGATCAAGTCACCCAACAAAATGCCGCGATGGTGGAAGAGACAACTGCAGCCAGTCAAATTCTTCGTGATGATGCTACGGAACTCGCTCAACTTGTCTCAATATTTAACACGGGAGACCCGGACACACTAACGGCCACCACACCAGAGCCTGCAGCATACCCGGAAGACGTATTCACAGACGCTCAAGATATATTACAAGCGCCGCATGATAACGTAACAGAACAAGTACCCGACGAGCCTGTTTTGAAAGCAGCTGCAGGATGGGAGGATTTTTAAATCCCTCTCGCACTGAATTTTCTCGAGAAACGGTATGATTAGTATCGTCTCTTGACGTTGCCTCCACGTTGACCGGCACGCCCTGCCGTAGATCGCCCTCGAGACTTGACCGCTTGATCTACTGCCCCTTCGACAGCAGACTGCCGTGCAAGTGGATCATCCGATATAGCGAGATCTACAGCCTCAAGGCGTTTCACCTCATCGCGCAATCGGGCAGCTTCTTCAAATTCTAGATTTTCTGCAGCCTTACGCATTTCATCTTTTAAGCCTGCCAGATGAGCTTCGAAATTAGCTCCAAACGCTGGAGTGTCCAAAGTCGTGGTGACGCGATTCATATCGACGTCTCCATTATACAGACCGGACAGAACGTCTTCGACGTTCTTTTTCACCGTTGCCGGTGTAATGCCATGTTCTATATTGTAAGCTACCTGTTTCTCTCGTCGGCGTTTTGTCTCAGCAAGTGCTCGTTCCATCGATCCTGTAATTTTATCCGCATACATGATCACTCGGCCTTCAGCATTTCGTGCTGCTCGACCAATTGTTTGGATTAGAGATGTCTCAGAGCGCAAGAAACCTTCTTTATCGGCATCCAAAATTGCAACCAAACCACATTCAGGAATATCCAGACCTTCCCTCAGCAAGTTAATCCCAATCAACACGTCAAACGCTCCAAGACGTAGATCCCGTAAAATTTCGATCCGTTCGAGCGTATCAATATCAGAATGCATATAACGCACTTTGATGCCCTGCTCATGCAGGTATTCCGTCAAATCTTCAGCCATGCGTTTCGTCAAAACTGTGCATAGCGTACGAAAGCCTTGCGCCGAAACCTTGCGGATTTCATCTAATAAATCATCCACTTGTAGCGTTACAGGGCGGATCTCAATCTCGGGATCCAAAAGCCCCGTCGGCCGGATCACTTGTTCAGCAAACACCCCACCCGCCTGCTCCAACTCCCAAGCTGCAGGGGTTGCGGATACAAAAACGGATTGCGGACGCATCGCATCCCATTCTTCAAATTTCAGCGGGCGATTGTCCATGCAAGATGGCAAACGAAACCCGTGCTCCGCTAATGTCACTTTACGCCGGTGATCACCACGATACATGCCTCCAATTTGCGGCACTGAAACGTGGCTTTCATCCGCAAATACAATCGCATTATCTGGAATGAATTCAAACAACGTGGGCGGTGGTTCACCAGGCGCTCGCCCTGTTAAATAACGAGAATAATTTTCGATACCATTGCAGTGCCCAGTTGCTTCTAACATTTCGATATCAAAATTTGTCCGTTGTTCTAGCCGTTGCGCCTCAAGCAGCTTGCCTTCACTCATCATTGTATCAAGTGTTTTGCGCAGTTCATTCTTGATAGACACCACAGCCTGCGTCAGGGTCGGCTTTGGCGTTACATAGTGAGAATTTGCATAAATCCGTATTTTCTCATATGTACCTGTGCGCTCTCCGGTTAACGGGTCAAATTCCGTGATCGCCTCTAGTTCCTCACCGAAAAATGACAATTTCCAAGCGCGATCCTCTAGGTGAGCCGGAAAAACTTCGAGAGTATCACCGCGTACACGAAAGGATCCGCGCTGAAAGGCTTGATCATTGCGCTTATATTGCTGTGCCACCAAATCTGCCATGATTTGACGTTGGTCATAATCTTTCCCCACGACCAAATCTTGGGTCATCGCTGAATATGTTTCGACAGAACCAATACCGTAAATACAGCTAACCGATGCAATGATAATTACATCATCTCGCTCCAAAAGAGCGCGCGTCGCCGAGTGCCGCATGCGGTCAATCTGCTCGTTAATTTGGCTTTCTTTTTCAATAAAAGTATCAGATCGAGCAACATAAGCTTCAGGCTGGTAGTAGTCATAAAACGAAACAAAATACTCGACCGCGTTTTCAGGGAAAAACCCCTTAAACTCACCATATAGCTGCGCAGCCAGTGTTTTATTGTGCGCTAAAATAATCGCAGGCCTTTGAGTTTCCTCGATGATTTTGGCCATGGTAAAGGTTTTTCCCGTTCCCGTCGCTCCAAGTAAAACTTGATCACGGTCACCCGCTTTCAATCCTTCGCTCAACTCAGCTATGGCGCGAGGCTGATCACCAGCAGGTGCAAATTCGCTGTGTAAAATGAAGTTTTTGCCGCCTTCGAGCTTTTCAAGACGTTCAGGCGCACGGTTGGTCATCGCAACCTCTTGATCGGTGCTAGACGTGTCGGAGTGTGCATAGGGCATCGATGCTTCCTTAGACTACAACCTTAAACTTAAGTCTCCCGCAGTTTATCTTAAGAACGAGGAACCCTCAATCATGGCAAGACATATTCAATCCATCTTATTTAAGTCTTTGCCCAAACAAGAAAGCCATATAGATTGAACATGGATTGAGTCTAAGCCAAACAACAGCAAGGAATCCTTCATGCACGCACGTATTTACCGCCCAGCGCGCAACGCGATGACATCAGGAATGGCTAAAACGCGTAAATGGGTCTTAGAATACGCGCCGGCAAATGCCCGTGAGATTGACCCACTAATGGGCTGGACCTCATCGGTTGACACGCAAAGCCAAGTTCGTCTGAAATTTGACAGCAAAGAAGCGGCCATAGCCTATGCTGAAGCCAACGGGCTAAGTGTACAAATCAACGATCCGAAACCGCGCGGGGCGAATATTCGTTCAGGTGGTTATGGCGAAAATTTTGCCACAAATCGACGCGGAGCTTGGACCCACTAGATCTCTGCAGTGGGCGCACGATTAATACACAATCGCCTGCTGTATCTATCTCTATAGGCTGAATTTCCATCAGTAAGTTTGATACCTTTGCCGACAACTTATTCGATATAGGCGCCGCCACAGAGCCACGATCAGGCAAGGCGGCACCTACTCCCTAAAGCGTGATATTCTGACGAATATAATCGTTGATTGCTCCTGCTGTCGTCCACCAGACTTGGTCGTCAGCGTTGTGTTGCATATAGCGTAGCGCGTGTTCGAGGTGTTTGATCCGATGAGGTTGCCCCATCAAATAACCATGCAAGGCAATGCCCATAACCAAAGGACGCGACTTACTTTCCGCTAACATGACATCAAAGGCATCGATGATCATATCAGCAAAGTCGCTCCCTTCCCGCTGACGGCCCACGATCTGAGGAATATCATTCAATTCTTGAGGATACGGCACGGATAAAATGCGCCCCTTGCGAGTTGTCATCCAGGTTGGTTGGTCATCATGGCACCAATCCAAAACATACTCATACCCTGCTTCTTGTAAAAGATCCGGAGTAAGATGGCTTTGTGAGATCCAAGGCCCTAACCATCCCTTTGGCGCTCCTCCTTGCTGCTTAGTCAGAACTTGTGTGGCATCAGCGATGAGTTCCATCTCTTCCGTCTCAGACATCACGCCTTGGCGTTCAGCATTCGTACGCCCATGCCCAGCAATCTCATCACCTCTTGCTGCAAAAGCTTCGGCAAGGCCAGGTGTGTGAGTGTAGGTTTCGGAATTCACTAGCGCAGTACAAGGCAGATCCAGTCGATCGAACAGCTCCAACATACGCGGCGCACCAACACGATTGCCATAGTCGCGCCATGCATAGTTCAACACATCCGGCTGTGGCCCACCTGGTGCGAGCATCGCCCCAAGCCCATCACCAAACGAAAAGACTTCGAGGTTCATTCCGAGATAAACAGCAAGGCCTTTACCCTCTGGCCAACGATAGCTGTCGCGTTGAGAGATCATGCTAAATGGATAGCGGTTGTGTTGTTTCAATTTCATCAAAATCATCCCTGAGATTCTGCTTTTACCTGCGCGAATTCAGCAGAAAAGTCTCAAACCTGCCTCGTTTCGGCGCGTTAAACATCGCTTTCTGCACAATATTTCACCAATTTCCTTAATTCAGCAGAAAGCTAAGCTGATCTATTGCGCATTAGATTGCATACAATATCTCGAAGAAACTAGTAAATTACTAGAAAATAGCAGGGTCAAAGCAGATCTTGTATACACTGTAGGAGAATATGATGGACAGACGCGCCTTTCTAACGACATCCGGCATCGCCGCTACGCTTGCAGCACCGGCACTGGCACAAAGCAGCGGTACATTTAACTGGAAGATGACGACGGCCTTTCCACCAGGTGCTCCATTTTATTCCCACGGACCAGGTTCGCTTTCAGACTTTGCTGAACGCGTAAAAGTGATGTCAGATGGCCGTTTGAATATTCAAATTTTCAACGCAGGTGAATTGGTTCCAGCATTCGAAGGATTTGATGCAGCGCGTCAAGGTATCGTCGAGATGAATGCTTGGGTCGCTTACTTTGGTGCCGGTAAAGTTCCTCCAGCGCAATTCTTTGGCGCGGTGCCTTTTGGTATGTCTACACAAGGCCAGAACGCATGGTTCTACAGCGGTGATGGCATTGACCTATGGAACGAAGTTTACAACCCACTGGGCTTAGTGGGGATGCCGATTGGCGCAACAGGCGTCCAGATGACCGGTTGGTTCAACAAGGAAATCAATTCAATTGAGGACATGAAGGGCCTACGTCTGCGGGTTCCTGGTCTTGCGGGTCAAGCTTATTCACGCATCGGTGTGGATGTGAAGGTTCTTCCAGGTGGAGAAATTTTCCCAGCCCTAGAACGCGGTGTGATTGATGCTGCCGAATGGGTTGGACCAGCCATGGATAAAGTCATGGGCCTAAACAACGCTGCCAAATATTACTACACGACCGGCTGGCATGAACCAACAACCGTCACTGAATTGGCAATCAACAAGAATGCTTGGGATAAACTTCCCACAGATCTACAAGCGATTGTCAGCAACTGCGCAGCCGCCTGTAACGTTATCTCACACAGCTGGTGCGAGGCGAATAACGCGTTGGCGCTCGACGAATTTAAGGCAAACGGCACCGAAGTGCGCACATTGCCCACTGATGTCGTCGAGGCCTTGCGCACCGAAATGACAGCTGTTTACGCAGAAATGGGAGCCGCGGACCCGCTCTTCAAAAAGGTGATGGACAACTATTTTGAATTTAAGGCCACCCATGACGTCTGGGCGGATGCCTCAGAAAAAGTTTGGCATTCTGAATTGCGCTAACCCTCTTTGGTCCGGGCGTTTCAGCGACCGGGCCACTTCCTTAGCCTCTAAAATATGAGAACCTCATTATGATTGCCGCTCTCCGCTTTGCGGATTTCATTGATGCTATGACGCGCATCATTAGCCAGATCGCCGCAGCTTTATTGCTGGGGTTGGTTGGTTTGATTTTTTTCAACGTCACAGGGCGTTACGTCTTTGGCAATGCTCCGATATGGATGCAGGAGCTGGAATGGCACCTTCTTGTTCCCGTCGCCATGCTGGGCGTCGTCGTATTGATGTTGGAAAAAGGACATGTGCGGGTAGACATGCTTTACGAAAAGATGTCGCTCCGGCTCAAACATTGGATCGACTTTATTTCAATGGTCTTGGGCGGGATCATAGCGGTTCTGCTTATCAAGTATTCTTACGGATTTGTCGACAATTCCTTCTCACTTCTCGAAGGATCACCCGATCCCGGAGGATTGCCCGGACGCTGGGTATTGAAAGGTTTCCTACCGTTCGCCTTTGCCCTGTTGGCGCTACAATGTACTGCAAACGGAATACGTGCGTTTGATGCAATTCGGGGGAAAGACTAATGCCCTTTATGGAATTGCTCGCTATCGGTCTTATTCTCGGTTTCATGCTTTTGCTTTTACTCGGCATTCCTGTCGGGATTGGAATCGCAGTGGCAGGTTTCGTTTTCGGCTGGCTCGGTTTCGGAGACTTCTTATTTAACCTCGTACCGTCACGGATCTACGGCGTCGTCACGAAATATGAATTCATAGCAATACCGCTTTTTGTATTTATGGGAGTGATGTTAGAAAAATCACGTGTGGCTGAAGACATGCTTGAGGTTGTCGGCCGTCTTTCCGGACGACTTAACGGTGGTATGGCAATTGCCTTGATCATTGTTGGTATTTTGATGGGAGCATCAACTGGTATCGTCGGAGCCACAGTGGCCACGTTGACTATGTTGACCTTGCCTGTCCTATTACGACGTGGCTACGACCCAGGCCTTGCCTCGGGTGCGATTTGTGCGTCCGGTACCCTAGGTCAGATTATCCCACCTTCGTTGGTACTCATCCTATTGGCTGACATCATGGGGGAAAGCGTCGGGACATTATTTGCAGCTGCCGTGATGCCAGGCATGATGTTGGCTGGGCTCTATATCGGATTTATCTTGATCTATGGAAAATTCCGCCCTGACCTAATGCCCCCTATCCCAGAAGCAGAACGTGCAGACCTTACAGGCTGGCCGCTCGCGAAAAAGGCAGTTATAGCGCTGGCACCGCCACTTTTACTGGTCGGAGGTGTGTTAGGCTCAATCATCGGCGGCATTGCAGCTCCGACAGAAGCAGCAAGCGTTGGCGCAATCTTTTCAATCGTCATTGCCGCGCTTTACCGCCGCCTGACAGTCCCAATTATCTGGGAAGCCGCCCATGGCGCATTGCGGATCTCAGCAATGATCTTCTTCATTCTGATCGCAGCTCAGGTGTTTGCAATCTCGTTCCGTGGATTGCAGGGCGAAGAACTCGTGAAAGATATGCTTTACCTACTGCCAGGCGGTGAGACAGGCGCAATTATATTCTTGATGCTCTTGCTATTTGTTCTGGGATTTTTCCTCGAGTGGATCGAGATCAGCTATATTGCATTGCCTCTTCTACTGCCTTTTTTCGTCGCTCAAGGTACGGATATGATTTGGTTGGCCGCATTGATTGCCTTAAACCTCCAAACCTCATTCCTAACCCCTCCGTTCGGCTGGGCACTGTTCTTTCTCAAAGGATCAGCCCCGCCCAGCATTACTGCTGCAGTGATATACAAAGGTGTACTGCCATTTATTGGAATTCAGGCACTGGCGCTTA
Organism: uncultured Paracoccaceae bacterium; assembly: GCA_947499635.1. GTDB lineage: Bacteria > Pseudomonadota > Alphaproteobacteria > Rhodobacterales > Rhodobacteraceae > Epibacterium. Next base: position 9,590 of record CANMPD010000026.1, read on the forward strand.
TCTTGCTCTTTAATTTCCCGGGAATCGCGACGTGGCTCCCTCAAGCCATAGGTTGGTAAACGTCCTGTGCAAATCGCCTTTGGTCACCACAGACGAAATGGTCGATGAAACATTGGATCAAGTCGATACCTCAATAGTATCGACTTGATCTCATCAAAGATGGGTTTTTAAAACTACACTGCTGAACGCCATCGATTTTGTAATATCGAGTGGGCCCCTGCCTTTTCCACTTGGCTATATTAATCTACCCGCTGCCTTGTTAATTATTTCCATCACAACTTGGCTAGCACCAATGATTGCAGTCTGACCCACTAAAGGGACAGCGCTTGGACCACACGTGACCTTGTTCCTATTCTGGCGTTCACGGTAATTCACATGTTATACAACACCATATAAGCCGAAAGGGGACCTGATGTTGAAAGGCGTTCACAGCCAGATGATTTCCGACGTGCTTGAAGAGGAAATATTAAAAGGCGAACTTGCACCTGGGTCTCGGCTAAGCGAGCAGTCGATTGCGGCACGTTTTGGCGTCTCACGAACACCTGTACGAGAAGCCCTACAAAATATTGCCTCCCGCTCTCTGGCCGAGCGCGTGCCCTACAAAGGTGTTATCGTCCGAGATTTGGATGCAGACCGTATCAATACCATGTTTGAAGCCATGGCTGAAATCGAAGCAATTTGCGGTGGCTTGGCTGCAGAACGTATATCAGCAGATGCGCTTGCAGAGCTTTCTGCCATGCATAACAACATGGGTGAGATGGCAAAACAAAACGCATCGCGGGATTATGAGACTATTAACTTGGATTTCCATTCTTTGATTTACCATGCCAGCGGCAATGAAGATTTAGCCTCAATGGCGCAAGACATCCGCAGCAAGCTCGCTCCCTTTCGCAAGTCTCAACTGTTTCGCGCAGAGCGGCTGCAAGCCTCAAATCGGGAACATGCATTAATCGTCCAACTTCTCACCACACGCAACAAAGCCGGTGTACAAGAAGCGCTCAGACAACATTTGGAAGGCGCGAAACGGTCCTTTTCACAGATGCGGGCATAATAGAAAAACTTACTAAGGCTGGCAGAAACTATGCGAACCCTCATTAAGAATCTGATTTAAAATAGCCTTTCAGGTGTGATGAGCAAAAATCATTGCGTGGCTTCACTTTCATCTAGGTCGCACCCCGACACGTCCGGCACAGTTGTGTCTGTGTCGAATGTAATAGGCACAGCGCGGCGGCGGTTTACCTTCAAATCATAAATGTCGAAACGGTTATAACCTGCTGCCACATCATGAAAGCGCTTTGGTTCTATGCATTTAGCCAGATCAATATCCGCATAACCAATGCCTTCGTCCGTCAAACTGTCACCGATTTGCGTGCCGGTCGGATCGACAAAGAAACTTGGCGCGCGCGGGCACTCATCCAGCATCTGCATGAGCGAAGCGTCCCCGCCAGACACGATTTCTGTTGCCTGCGCATCAAAGCATCCAGCGACAACAACACCAAAGCATTTAGCCTCAAAGGAATGGCTTGCGGCACGAATTAAGTTTGCTGCCTTGTTGTCATAATTCCCACTTTCACTAGGAGGCCTTGTAGGCCAGATTGGTGGATAGCTGGAAATGTGAACCTGCTCTGCTTGCGCGATCAAACTATAGCGTGACAACGGATTGGTATTTTCTCCGCAGATCAAATTACCAATTCGGCCCAATGACGTATTCGATACTTTAAGGCCCGCACCGTCACCTTGATCCCATGTGAGTTTTTCATAGAACGTTGGGACCAGCTTACGGTGGTGATTTAGGATGCGACCACTTTCATCAATCAATAAATTGCTATTCCAAAGGCCGCCAACAGAATTTGGGTTCCGTTCGGATATCCCGAGCGACACAATAACCCCATGACGCGCAGCCGCCTTACGAATTATTGCAACCTCTGGTCCATTCGCAAAAACAGATGCCTCGAGGTATTGTGTGAAAAACTCATACGATTTCACCGGGCTATGAATTGCCGCCCAAACAGGAAATCCCGGTAAATAGCTTTCGGAAAATGCAACCAATTCCGCGCCGTTTTTAGCGGCCTCTGCAATTGCGGAAACAGCCTTCTCAGCACTGGCCATCGGATCAAGGTAAACTGGCGCAATATGCGCTACAGCGGCACGGAAATTGTGGTTCTCAAACATAATGTTACTCCCCAGCGTTGCAACCAATCTGGAGGAATATCCTAGACAACCCAATATTAATTTCTGCACGACCCTGTGCGCAGATGGCCCATACAACGCAAGGTATTTCAGAGAGCCCAAAGAGGGGTTACCCCCCGTTTAAATAGGCTTGATCAGAGTCGAAAAGTTGCTCGAGGTAGGAATGCACTGCTTTTATGCGTGGGACATTTCGTAAATCTTGATGGACCGAAATCCAAAGCGGACGTCGTGCTGATAAATCTGGCATAACACGACATAAGGATTCATTTTCTGACAGGGCAAAATGTGGCAAAGCAACGATGCCCAATGCACCTCTTGCTGCGCTGCGTTGAACAATCATGCTGTTGGATCGAAAAACAATACGGGGACGCGTAACCAACTCTTCTAACCAACGCACAGTTTCCAATTCCACGAATTGGTCTAAATATCCGATATAGCTGTGGTCAGCCATCTGATCTGGCGTGACTGGTGTTCCGTTCGCCGTCAAGTATTCAGGCGAAGCGTACAGTCCAATGCCGAATGCTCCCACGCGTTTGGACACCATATCAATGCCCTTAGGCTTATGAAAACTGAGTAATATATCCGCTTCACGATTGCTGATCTGCACCTCTCGCGCGGTGGTTAAAAGCTCCAGTTGAATATGTGGGTATGATGCTTGGAATCCAGCCAAACGGGACGCGAGATAAAGCGACGCGATGCCTTCCATCGAAGCGAAACGCACCACGCCGCTGGTATCACCAGATCCTTCGATGTCACTGCGTAGGTTACTCACCCCAAGTGATATTTCTTCTGCGCGTTTGAGTACGGACCTGCCAAAGGTTGTGAGAATCAACCCCTCGCGATTCCGTTCGAATAATGCTGCACCTAAAACCTGTTCGAGACGGGACAATCTGCGTGAAACGGTGGAGTGACTAAGACGCAGTTCTCTCGCAGCGCCACTTACCCTTTGGTAGCGAACGGCAATCAAGAAAACTCGAATATCACCCCAATCCAAACCTGCGAGAGGGTCGTTCATTTTCATACCACGTATTGCCCATGTAAAAGGTACTCGGGGTACACGACCCTGTCAAACCAGATCCTCATGCAAAATGACCGATGCTGTCATACATCGGTCACCTCGTAATCATTTGTAATCGCTTGTTTAGCCGTTCATCACAGCATTACGGGTTTCTGGGAACTTTTCAGCCATGTCTCCCTGAAACCGTTTACGGCGCAGTGCCTCTACCGGGTTTTTCACAGCCAATGACAGACCAAAAAACACAACTGCTCCAATAATTAATCCCCAAAGCGGTGGTCCGATTTTACCTGGTGTCGGGATTAATCCGAATTGCATAGCCAGCATTGTGCCCCAGCACAGTAGCATAGACCAAAACGCAGCCGGCTCTGACGCGCGCCCCCAATAAAGGGCACCTAACAGAGGCAACAAGAAGGACAACGCCATGCCAACACCCACCGACGCAAGCGGCGCAATTAGAGAACGACCTTGCGGTGAGAAAGCAAAAGCAACAACCGCGAGGACAAATACAACCTCAAAGTAACGCCCCAGACGCATACGCTTGGTAATGTCTGCATCCATCACCGAGGGCACAAGGTCTTGTGTGAAGCTTGATGTCGCCGAAATCAATTGACTGTCGAGCGTTGACATGCCCGCAGCAAACACAGCAATCACAAGCACAACACCCATCACCGGAAGGTATTTTGCAAAGATAAGCGGCACCAGTGCGTCTGAGTTTGCACCCTCGGGAATGGTTAGATCCATACCAATCGCAAGCATCCCAATTACAGCGCCAGTAAAGGTCACAACAAACAAGGCCAAAAATGATGTAATCGCAGCACCCTTAACCAGTGTTTTGGCATTATCCGCCATATAAAGCCGCTGCCACAGGTGCGGTGTCAGCACCCAACCGAAGGACCACAAAATCATCAATGTGATATAGCGTCCGCCGCCACCGTCAAAGAAGAACAGCTCAGGTTTTGCGTTGACCGAATTGGTCCAACCCGCATCCCAGCCACCTGCCCAGCGAACAACAAGGAACATTGTCGCGATCAAAAGCAGCGCAAAGATAAAGCCCTGAATAACATCCGTCCAAACAACTGCGCGACTGCCGCCAACAAAAGAATAAACGCCGACACAGATTGCGATCAGTAACACACCAAAGTTGAAACTGATCAACCCCTCAGAGATTGAGCTAAGCGCGATTGCGATACCCGTGATTTGGATTGCGGAGTAGGGAAATAGGACTGCAATGCAAATGAGGCCAGTCAAAATGCGCAACCGACGGCTGCTGTTGTAATATGCAGTCAACAGATCAGCGGGTGTGATGAACTTGAATTTCTTCCCCAACGCCCAAATTCGTGGGCCGATGATCATGATCAAAACCGGCCCCATCGAATTGAAAAAACCAAACAGCAACCAGTTAACGCCTGTTTTGTAAAACAAGCTTGGCCCACCCAAGAAAGCAAATGTAGAGAACCACGTCGCAAACATTGTGCCTACCAACATAAAAATATTGGCACTGCGTCCCATGACAAACCAATCTTCAGGGTCACCAACCTTGTTTGTCAAAAAGGCCCGGTAACCAATATAGAACATCAAAATGAGATAGAGGCCCATGCCTCCTAACATGAATACAGTATTCATTGCGTATCCTCCATGTCAGTCATTTCGGTAATGTTCACCCAAGCAAGGCCGCGTGTCATAAAATAGGCCGCCCCCAAAAAGCTGTTCAACGTGAACACAGCGTAAGAATAAAACACTGTCGTCGGCATACCGCTGACACCTAACTCATGACTGTTGCCATAAATGTTGAACACAGGAAGAAGCGCCAAGATAATATTGATTGCGGCCCACACCAAAAATATCCGCCCCAAGCGCGAGCGTGGCACAAGGCCAAGCATCGGATATCGCTCCGAACTCCCTCCGTCGCTGCCTAAATTGGGCTGTTCATCTATGGTCATAATACTATCTCCAGCTTTGCTCTCTTCGCCGATGGCAGCGATCTATGCCAATAAACAGAGCCAGAGGGTCTACAAACCGCTATGCAAGAAAGTGCACAGCCATGTGCAAGTATCTAAAAACTCAAAGCCTCAGGGAAATTTCCGATCTCAGCCACTCGAGTAACACCCAATGACTTAGCCTTAAGTACACAAGCCTTTTTCATAGAAAATATTTATACGTTTCGTCCAATGAAATTCGCATAAGAAACTGATATAAAATAATAATTTATTCACCCTGTCGAAAGTGGAAAATCCTCAATATCCGTTTCAACATTAACATTTTACACATATTAAATTATTAAGAAATCTCCCGCAACTCGTCTTACTAATACATTTCATACGGCATAGGGGCTGAGACGTCTGCCTGTAACATCAAGTTGTTGATTAAAAATTAGTCATAATAAAAACTTAAGTATCAGCAGCTGGATAATACACACTATCAGGCTTTCATAACACCTCACCTACGCATTTCAGCTAGATCGCTCTCAGAATACTTTGAACGAACATTAGGGAACACGAAAAACGACAGCTTTATGTATAGTAGAACCTTAACAGTTTTTGAGCGTAAAACAGTTGAGCCATCACAAACAAACCTTAGCACCTAAAATAAAATAACCAATTTCTAAGAATTTCGAAAAAGGCTCTAGACACTCACATCTCACCAGAATAGAACGCCCCTACCCAAATTCAGTAAGACCCATGCCCGGGTAGCTCAGGGGTAGAGCAGTGGATTGAAAATCCTCGTGTCGGTGGTTCGATTCCGCCCCCGGGCACCATTTAAGAATTTCCCATCTCTAAATGCACCTAAGGCTTTGAACAGTAAGGATAATACCGGAGTTCTAGCGCCTTCTTTTGGGCAGTATGTGAT
>CANMPD010000027.1 GCA_947499635.1 uncultured Paracoccaceae bacterium
TTTCATTTCCGGTAAATCGCCAAAGTCTTGGCGATGATCTTCCGAAGCCAGATAGGCTTTTTTTGCGTGGTTCCATATGGCTGATTATCGACTGTCCGCGAAAATCATTGGTCGGAGTTCAGGCCGTTCATCGGTGGCAGCAGCAGCCTACCGGGCAGCAGCACACATGCATGATGAACGCACAGGGCTCGACCACGATTACACCCGCAAAAATGGTGTCCTACTTTCTGAAATCCTTGCGCCTGATGATGCGCCGGATTGGATGAAGGACAGGGCAAAGCTTTGGAATGCGGTAGAAGCTGTGGAGCGTCGTAAAGACGCGCAGCTTGCCCGTGAAATCCAGCTTTCTTTGCCTCATGAGTTGGATGCACAGCAGAACAAGAATCTTGTTCTGGGGTTCATCCAATCTCATTTTGTCGATCGCGGTATGATTGCCGATGTCGCAATCCATGCCCCCGATCGTCAGGGCGATCAGCGCAACATTCACGCCCATGTAATGCTGACAACGCGGGTTCTCACTGGTGACGGGTTTGGCAAGAAAAACCGCGAGTGGAACACGCCAGAACAGCTTATAGAATGGCGCAAATCTTGGGCAGATCACCAAAACGAGGTGTTCCAAGAACTAGCTATGGAACAGCGTGTTGACCATCGCAGCTATGCCGACCAAGGTGTTGATCGAGAACCGACGCAACACCTTGGGACAGTAGCCAACGATATGGAGCGTAAGGGCAAAAATAGCCGTGTTGGGGATGAAAACCGAGCGCGACAGCAGCGCAATGCTGAACGGGCGGCATTAGCGCAGGACGCGGCTGCTACCGCTCGACAGCTTGCCGCTGAAAAGTCGCGGCAGGCCGAAATAGTTAATACGCAGATGACGGCACTGGATTCTCATCTTTTGCATGAACGCATCGAGGCGGAGCGTCGGCACGAAAGACAAAAGGCTCGCCTCGATTTTGACCTTGAAAAACGCAATGATGAGCGTCGCCAGCATTTGCAGGCAGAGCGCCAACGGCTGGAAGCGCAGTTAGCATCAGATGGCTGGCGCAAGCTGATGCGTGATCTTTTGGGTAAAACCAAACAGGACGAAGAGCAGCTAACCGTCACTCGTAAAAACCTCGATTACATGCGTATGCGCGAAGCTGAAGAACGGCAGGCATTGCAGGCGAGGCAGGATGCAGAGCGCCAGCAGTGGAAACAAGCTGAGCAGGAACGCACAGCGGCCTATTCGCTCAAATTGGAGCAGGATAAGCAGCAAGCGTTACAGCGCACCGCTGAGACACAACAACAGCAGGAGCCATCGCAAGCCACTAATGACCGTGTGCAGCCCTCATGGAACCGTGCAGCGGCTCAGGAACAGGATAACCGCAGTAAGGGCGCAGAAGACTTCCAAAAGGCCGTTATGGGCGTTCCTGAGCCTTCTAGTGCCTCCGTTGATGCAAAGCAAAAAGCGATTGAAGACCACAAAACACGTATCCGTCAGCATCTTGCAAAAGGTGTAGAACGCGACGGAAATGGCTACGGATACGATTAATTTGGAGAAGATATTTTGCCTTTACTTGCTCGGACTGTGATTTTTACAGTCATCGGATTTGCTGTCGCCTTTGTCTATTTGTTGTTATTATCGCCGTGGTGGAATTATCAGGTGACAAACCCCGATACAGGGCGCGAAATATCAAGCTACATGTATTCGCTTCTGGTTGGGCTAGGCTTTTTTATTGCTCCGTTGAGGTTCTTGGAATTTGTTAGAACCAATACCCGCGACCAACATAATTCTTCGAGCACATTTTTTAATGTGATACTTTTCTTCGGTTTGTTGGGCTACTTTAGCATTGTTTTTCTATCAATTATGGAAAGCAGCACAACTACAGACTTCACCGACTTCATCAACGTTAACTCACATAAAATTCGTGCAGCGATCTTTTATGCAGTGCCTTCTTTTGTCTTATTTGTAGCTGTTTCGAGTATCCCTGCGATACTCTCGACGCTTAGCGAACATCCGACTTATCGACGCTGGTTTGGGTATGGTCGAGGCAGCAATGCATTATGGGCGCGCCTGTCCAGCTTCAAAGCTCTCGAAACCCCGTTCCTAAAGAGGAAGCAGCGGTACATTGATGGTATTTTTTTGGGGCGCTCGCTTTATGAAGATGACCTTGCTCGCCGTTATATTTCTCTCACAGACGAGACGCACCACATCACGATTGCACAGTCAGGTGCAGGAAAAAGCATATCAGCGGTATGGCCTAATCTTGCGTTCTATAGAGGTCCGAAGGTGGTGTTAGACCCCAAGGGGGAGCATGCGGAATTTGCGATAAAGACATTGAAGATGCGCGGCTTGGTTCTTGATCCTTATGGAAACACCAATGGCGTGCCGACCCACTGTTTTAACCCTCTTACCGAGATTGATGTTACCAACGATAATGCGCGTGGTTTTATCCAGGCAATTAGCGATGGTTGTGTCCTGGATGAATCTGGTGACACGCATTTTGTAGAGTCTTGTCGCACTGTTATCGAAGGACTGATTGCACATGTCTTAAGCCGTCACCCAGAAGAAAATCACACCCTACCCTTCGTTGCCGACCTGCTTAAAGGCTTCAACCCCGATCTTGGTGTTGCTGATCCCACTGTCTTTGATGACATTATTTCTGAGATGACAACCAACGATGCAGCGGGTGGCTTGCCAATGGAAGCCGCGAGTGTGTTGGTGCGGGCGGCAGATCGTGAACGTGGATCGATCCTCACAACGTGCTTTCGTTCGCTCAAGTGGGTGAATGACATCCCCATGCGCAAGTCATTGGTTAAATCCAGTGCGCATATGTCTATGTCCAGCATTGTTAAGAGCGACTTGGAGAGCCTTTTCATTGTTTTGCCCTTTGATTACATGGAAGAAGCGCGACAAATTCGATGGATGCGGGTTTTGATCAACCTGATCACCGTGCATCTTTACCGAAATCCACGCCCTTCCAATCGACCCAAGCTACTTATGATATTGGATGAATTTAAGCAGTTGGGTTACATGCGCATGCTGCAAGAAGGGATCGTAACTGCCCGCGGTGCGGGGGCAAAATATTGGATTTTGTTGCAGGATATTGGGCAGCTCAAGAGCAACTACAAAGATAGTTGGCAAACCTTCCTAGGTGCCTCAAATGTTCAAGTGTTTGGCGTTGGAAATGACCCTGACACCAGCAAATGGACGGCGGAAGCATTAGGAGGGTTGAACGAGAGTAATTCCGGCAACTACCCCCTCTTGCGTCCAGATGAGGTCAAACAATTCCTTGGCAAAGAAGAGCCGACGCAGATCATTATTCGCAGCACAGGCGCACCGATGAAACTGCGGCGCATGGCTTTCAAGAATATCGGAAAATTCAAAGGACTTGGCTTGGATGATTGAGTGCGTTTATCCCTGCGTGGGTGGCGTAGGTGAAATTGACCGCTCAGAAATTGCTTGTACAACTTCGGCATGAAACTCATCCCAGCTTGCGCCCACTGTTGCTGCATCCACTTCACGTAGGGGTCAGTTGCAGATAGGGGCGGAATCCTGCGGTAAGGCGCTCAGCTACGTGCTAACATCCGTTTGGCCACGTACCAAACATGGATGATCAAAACGCAAAGAGCCCAAATCCCTACGACTTTCCCCCAAGCCCATGGACCAGCAACGTCCTGCTGCTCGAAAACCGACATTGCCCAGAAATATCCAGATACAAGCCACAAAACTTGGAAAATATTAAATATTAATAATGATCTATCGCGAAAACCCAAGTATGTATCCAGCGCTATGACTAGAGCGAACAACGCTAAAATCCCGCTTTCAAGAACATCTTGAATGAGAACGCCTAAGAGCATCACTGTCTCAACAAGAATTGCCAATTTCTAAGTCCTTGCGCATTTTTGTAGTCCGTCCCAGTTGAACTACTGTCTGCCTTGGCCAAAAACGCTGTCAGGCAGATCAAGGGCTTACGAAGTGAATTATCCTGCAAGTTCAAGTGGGACAGAAGCCCCAAATTTCCTTACCGCAGGATTTCGCCCCTATCTGCAACTGACCCCACGTACGATAGCCGCCTTTTGTGGGTGTGACCAAAGATCACCGCCTACAGCTTCATTTAAGGCTTTCCATCCATCCTGCTCCGTGAGGTAGCTACGGTGTGAACCGCAGGCCAGTGTTTCCATGCGGCATGCATTCTTGCGCGGGATGCAGTGTCGCGCATCCGTATGCGGAAGCCTTCAACAAACCAATTAAGTGCGCCAGCATTGGCACTTTCCGAAAACTCCCGTCTCGATAAATCGCTACTCATAAAACACCTACCTTTAATGCAGGCATTCTACCATAATATTGTTTTTTAACGCAAATTTTCTTGCTTGTTGCAGTATCCAACAAAGGCCGCGCCTGCGTTATCCGGGGCGTTGCCTCTGGCCGCTTCGGCCTTCGCAAAGTCCTGCCAATTGTTCAGCAGCACCCGGTAATCCCACCCTTTATCGATGGCTATTTTGCGGGCTTTGTCCTCTGCCCATTCTGGGATTTTGATATCGGCTGACACTGCCTTTGCGGGCGCGGTGCGCGGCCGTACTATCACCAGATCATTCGCGTCTAGCTCGAAGCGATAGAAGGGCGTTACATCGCTTTTGATGATTTCCCGCAGGTTATGCCGGAACCGCTTTATCGGGGCATTGCTGCCTGTCTTGAGCTGTAGCTTGGCCAAGCCGATATGCCATTTTGCACGGTTTCCGCAGTGCTTGCGGGCGATCTCATACAGGCGGCGTTCTAAAGGGCGGCGCAGGCGAAAATAGTCACGACTGATCGAGACAACTTCATTCGCTTCAATGGCTCGCAAAAGCCATTTTGAAATCCTAATTTCGCAGAAGTCATTGCGGGTGAAGTCTTCATTTTTGACCATCCCGCCTTCGTCGATCATCGAAAAGGTACGGCGCTCTGTCTGCTTGCCTGTCTGGACGTTGGTAACAAACTGCGTGCCCTGTAGACGATCAATCGCGTTAGCTATCCTCTTGTAGTGGTCGCCGCCGATAGGGCGGTTAATGGCAACGCACATTTCTCGCATAGAGAACCGCACAGTATCGCCAATATCACCCCCTCGGTTCTTCCGCGCGATCAGTTGGCTGATCACAAAGATTAGAATGTCTTTATCGAAGATAGTGGGGAGGCCAAGCGGTGAAGGTCGGATTTTCAGTACGCTATCGCCATGCCGATATTCGAGGTGCCGCATGTCCGGCTTTGTTGCCAGTGAGAAAAGCGGGTGTTCCATCGAGGCAAGATCATCCTTCGGCACCGCGTCAGCAATGTCGAGGACGAAGAAATCAAGATTTGGATGTCGTTCTGGCAGAAGACTCATACGCGGTATCTTGCCTGAAGTTTGGCCGATCAGGAACCGAAAACTTGGTCGATCAGGAACCAGTCCACAATGCGGAGGAAATCAGTATCAAGTTTGGCCGATCAGGAACCCTTACCCCCTGTGGAAAACCATGGCCCTTTCGGAACCAAAGTTTGGCCCTTTCGGAACCAAAGTTTGGCCCTTTCGGAACCCGACTGGTAGTTAAAGTATTGTCTTCATTGGCTTACTGGATTCCGTAACACTTACTACGTAGTAAACATTATAAACACTAAGCGCGGACAAGCCGCGCAACGATGTAATCCACCATCGGTGGATTGCCTATCCAGTTCTTTCTTTCGCTTGCACAACAAAAGGCAGGGGAGATTTTCCCATCTGCATCCGTAAGCCATTCGCTGAATGATGCCTGATCCATGCCAGAACACCCGTCAAGTAACCACTCGGCAAGCCTCGCTAGGCCACTTGACGGCCAACCTGTCACGGCTCTTTTTCGGCATCAGCGAAGCGGCGACGGAAGGCAAGGCAAATTAGGTGTCATCCCAAATGTCTGGCCGAATTATTGGTTTTTTTCCCTGACGATGTACCGATTTTGGGAACTGGGCGGCAGCTAGCTCTCCATCATCAATGTAATGAGTTGAACTAGATACCTTGTACAAACTCTGGGAAGGCAATGGGACGCGCCTTCCGCCCTTCTGAAAGTAACGGCAAGGAGCAACAATCGTTACAGGTTTTCCAACCTCTTCGGTCACAATGCGAATTGGTTCGGTTAAGTCAGTATCATTTGTCAAAACATAAGCATGGTCGAACTGATTCATGAAAGCATCACGGACGAGATGTGCGCCAAGATTGACGTCGCTACCCTTTTCTTCTGCTTTTTTCACCCAAACAACTTCGGGAAAAGGCTCATTCCAAACGTAGGTGTCTGGCTTCGCTCTCGCAGGATGCACCAGCCCTGCCCACTTTTCCTCGTAGAGAAAGCGCCCCTTGATAATCTGAATCTCAGGCACCGTTGCCATTGCAGAAAACAAGAGTTGCTGTCGTCTTGGTGCATCCGGATCAAGTTTTCCGGAGACATGGGCAGTGTAGTAATTCACATACTCCACCGTTGTTCCATCCGGAACGATAATGTCAGCTAGCGCTTTCATATTCAGCCATTTGTACTGGGGCTGCTGCTTGGTTCTCAAATAATAAAAGTTGAAGCCGTCAATAAAAAAAGCTGCTCTCATTACCTACCCTTAAAACCGCAAAAGCCGCCACAGATTTCTCTGAAAGCGGCTCTTGGAACGTCAGCACGCTGACGCAGAATGATGTAAGCATTATGTGCATACGGATTCCGGAAGTGCAATTAAATTGGCACGTACAATAAATGAATTTGTTATACTGAATCGAATTATTCGATTCAGTATAACAAATTTTGAGACAAAGTCAACCCACATTAGAATATTGATTTATAAGTGAAAATATGATTATTGAAATAGATAATTTGTTTCAGTTTGGAAAGTGAAACGATGTGAGCGAGGAAAACCTAAGCTATTTTGAGAAGCGGCTGACGCATGAGGTCGAAGAGATCGAAAAGCGTATCAAGAGTCTGCATGACGAGAAGGCGGTGTTGCTTAGGCAGCTTGCCAAGGCGCGTGCAGACAGGACAGGTATTCAGTCGGTCACTAGAAAAAACAGTCTTTACAGAGTGTTGGCCGAAAACTCTGTTGTTGAATATCTTAAAAAGAATGGTCGCACATCAACCTCGCAATTGTACCAGAACGCCCGGCTCACGAACTTTGACTTAAAGGAAGCAACATTCCGAACCTATCTTCACAGAATGAAACGCAAAGACATGGTCAAAACCTCGCGCAACGTTGGGTACTGGGAGTTGGTCAGCCCGCCTGCCCCGTAAAGCGTTTCCACCAGCCCTGACTGCTTTTGCCAGAGGTTTCCCTTTGATCCGTCAAAAGTGCTGTCAGCTTCCGACGTTCGGAGGCTTCGTCATCAAGGCGACGTTGCAGATCGGCAATGAACTCATCTTTGTCGCCTAACCGTTCCCGCAGTAATTTAACTTCGGTTTCCAAGGCGCTGAAATCAGTGGTTTTTTCTTGTGTTCCGCCATGGGTTCCGAGTTGGTTTTCAGAACTGGTTTCGGTATGTTCCGTGGAACGGCTTCCTAACCATCTACCAAATTCAGATTCATCAATCTGCCAATGGCCTTTATCGTTCTTGTCTGCTGATAAATCACCATTTTCTAGAGCACGCTGTAGCGTTGATTTGGCTATTCCACCCTGTTTTGCTGCCCGGTTTAGTGATAGTGCCATAGATGTTCCGCCTCGGTTTTGGTGACTGGTTCTTTGTGTTCCATGTTACCACCAGAAGGGCAGGGGGGCTATATCCTATGAAATTCTGCCCACAGGCAAAAGATAACCCCGCAGGAAGTCCTACGGGGTCATCACCGTTGACGGCCATCGGCTTCCCAGCCTGTACCGCATCAAAACCGTATCACATTCATCACTGTTGTCCAAATATCCGGGGGAGCGCGAGGGGGAACGCCTCGCATGAATTGAAAGCTGGCCGAGCGAAGCGAGGCTGCATCATTTTTGCCCTGTCACACGTTTCCAAAGTGTCCGGGTGGGGGTGTTGGACGGCGTAGCCGGATCGAGGTCGAATAATGCCCTGTCCTTGTCGGTTTGAACGCCGGATTGGATCAAGCGGAGCATGATGCGGGTAAACTCGCTGTCCGGGTTCCGTTCAGCATGTTCCAGTGCCAGTGCGCCCGCAATGATTTTCCGGCGGGTGTTGTCTTTGCGCTTTTGGATGCGTTCGCGGGCTTGTGCCGCTTTCAGTTGGGCGTCAATCTGGGCTTTCTTAGCCTTCAGCTTTTCCACACGCGAATTACTCATGGTTGGATTTTGGCTGGTGAGATCAGTTCTTTCAAGCCTAGGTTTAGGATCGTCCACAGATTCGCGAGTGCGTTCTTACGGAAAGCGTTGTAATCACAAAGTGCGCACTTATACATTGTAAACAATGTGTGCGCCGGAAATTTCATTTCCGGTAAATCGCCAAAGTCTTGGCGATGATCTTCCGAAGCCAGATAGGCTTTTTTTGCGTGGTTCCATA
>CANMPD010000028.1 GCA_947499635.1 uncultured Paracoccaceae bacterium
CCTCTGGTTTGAAGTCGCTAAACTTGTCGCATCTAGACAGTCATTCGTCGATGCCGCAGCATCCGGTAGAATGGGCTCTTTGCAGTCATTAGCTGCAACACGCGCGGATGACCGCTTTCGCTCCACCGCAATTCAATCGGTACCATTCTCCAACGAAATTGATGCCTCGAGCCAAGCTTGAAGAACATGCTTTGAAGCGGCTCCTGTCCTGTTTGCTGATCCAAGCATTCATGAATGGGTACTTGAACGAAACGCAGCTTAATCCTGATGAGGGGCATTGCCCCATGATCGCTGTACCATCAGATGTTTCTCGTCGCGGAGCGGAAGTAAAACGATCATACCAACGTGTCGTCGAGGCAATGCTCGACCTGTTTCAAGGCAATCTTGACGTTCCAAGTCAAAACCGAAATCGAGAGATAGCTCTGACACTTTGCATGATCAGTGTCGGAGGAATGGTCTTAGCTCGGGCGGTTGATGACAGTACATTTCAAGACGAGTTGATGGACGTAGCACGCGGAGCCCCAGAGAACTTAGGGTTGTCGATATAATGCACTCTCGGAATGGGCCATTGGAAACCCCAAAGCAGAACTTTGTTTTAAGTGCAGCGTCGATCAATTTGGGCTTTATGCGGCTACTCGGGAGGAATTGGCCAAGTTGCATTCCGAACTTCATTTGCTTTTGAGGCAGATGAAATGGCTACACTAGCTTGGTTGCGCGTGGAAGAAATGCAAAGCGAAAGTCTCACTCTCGCCGAGTTTTCCGGTGCCAGATACGCTCACTTCGATGGCGGCGCGCTAGAAGCGCGTCACCCCGAATTGGTAAACGACGGCATTAGGTAACGGAATGCGGCATGCCGGTGCCCTCGTTAAGGTAAGCGGCAAAACTGGTGGCGAAAAAGAAGCCCCATCCCTCGTTGCAGATATCATAGCAGTGGAGTTGGGGCGTCAGGCCTTGATGTTCGAACTTCACATACGACGTATCACCCTGCGCCATAATCTGCCAACGCAGAGTTGTTCCCAGCCACTCTTTTTCGATTTCAGCGGGTTGTCCGGCAACAACGTGATGAGCGTCTATGCATTTCAATTCCACAATTTCACCGGGAGACAGTGCTGTTGCCTCGAACGTCCAGTGACCGTTATTCGGAGGGAAATCTACCTTGATCCTGCCACCAATCGAGCTCAGTGATCCGTCCGTCTCAGTTGTCCACCAACGGTCCATCTCTGTTGTCAGGGCTTTGAAAACGTGATCAGGCGTGGCCTGCACGTTGATCGTCTTTTTATAATTCGCTTGTCTTGCCATAACGTCCGTCATGCAGCGTCCTTCCAGTGTTGTGGTTGCGTTTTTTCGTATCCTGGCAGCGCTTCAATGCGCGCGACCCACGCTCCGAGTTGAGGGAACTCTTCGTAGATATTCAGAAATCCGACTTCTCTCATTATGTCGGGTTTAGTGTCGTTTGCTCTTTGTAGAAGACGGACCTCCGGAAAAGCGACCGCATCGGCAGCGCTCGGACCCTCTCCCGCCAGAAAAAATTCGGTGCGTAGAGCCGATTCTAAACCCGCCAATTCGGCCTTGGCGTTATAAGCTGCCGCGATGAGATCGGGGGACGCTTTTGTTGCGCCGTCAAAGAAAACCGGCGCCAGCACATTTTTGACAGCAGCGCGTAAATAGTCGGCAAACTCCGTCGTTTTTTGCCATACAATGGCGGCTTGATCTGACGTGCTACCAAATATGGGTGGGTCAGGATATGCGCGATCAAGCCAAGCGAGCGCGGCAAGAGAATCACGCACAATTACTGAACCGTCGACAAGTACAGGCACGGTGCCGCGAGGATTGAGAGCCAGAAATTCCTTTGCCTTATGCTCACCTTCCGATGCCTTCAGAGTGATAGTTTCGAATGCACGCTCTTTGAAACACAACCCGAGAAGAATCCGCCAAGGTCGAGGCGCGCCACTGATCGTGTGTATTGTAATCATCATTTCGGCTCCCTTGCTTTGGAGCTCAGAATAGCCTTAATAGTAAAATATCAAAAGTAGGCAGCTTTTTCTGATGGAGTATGGATTTTGATACCAATGTTTAACATCAAGAGGTTATAGGCATGAAAAATTTGGGGAGTGTTGTAGAAACCGACGTTCTTCCTTGTCCAGCTCCGCTGGTGTTCAACATGATCGGAGGAAAATGGAAGCTCTCGATTCTTCAGGTCCTGATATTTCGTGGAACGAAACGTTTCGGAGAACTGCGGCGTGAACTCGACGGTGTGACCCAGACAATGCTGACCAGTCAACTTCGTGCCCTCGAAAAGGACGGTCTGGTCGCGCGGAAGATATATGCTGAAGTGCCGCCGCGAGTTGAATATTCAGCAACGTCGGATGCCGTAGCTTTGCAGCCAATGTTTCGCGCAATGCACGAATGGTGGGTGCAGCGAGACAAAGCTTCTAAATCTTAATGCCGTGAGTGTTAAGAAACGCACTTTTTCCATATGCGTAAATTCGCAAAGCTGTCGTTCGCGCAATCGCAGCGAATTCACACTTTGTCCGGATACTGTTGAAAAAGTCCGTTGATCTGAAGATCTCCGCACAGCGGAAGTTGGTGCATCACGCAGCGAACGGCAGCTCCGAGTCCTTCTTGCAGATTTTCTACGACGCAGCTAATGCTGGATCTCGGGAATGGAGACACAATGAACATCTTAGTTAGGTTTTGGAATTTGGTACGTGTCACTTTCTTGGAAGGCATGTTGCATCGGACTGAAGATGGTCAAAAGTTGGGCTTCTCTTCGATAAGAGGCTGGGGTGCCAACCTGATGTTTGCGGGAATAACCGGTTGCGTGATTGGGTTGGTTTGGATCGCTCAAAGAGCACATTTCGAGTTAGACGCACTCATTGCGACTTCCGAAGTTTTGGAGGTGCAGGAGGGCGAAACGTCAGACGGTGATACCGTCTATCAATTGACGCTTAGGTGGACACACGAAAATGGAACCACGCATGTGACGATCCCTCGTGTCAGGGCAAGTTACTACAATGTGCCCATCGGAACGGAGCTTGACATCAAATACGATCCCGATGACCCAGAGGACGTACGTGTCGAAACTCAAGAGGGTCCTTGGTATTTCCCTCGCCTGATCTTGATCGGAAGCTTGATGAGTTTTGTTATGGGACGATTGTTAAGGGGTACTCCCAAGGCTTAGCCAGATGTATTTTCTGCGGGTCCAGACATTCCCAATCGCGTCGTCAAAGCCCGCTTTGTCCGCACTGCTGCCGTTCAACCGCCCCGACCGAAGGACTGGTGTGCGGGACAAAGCGCTCTTTCGCCTCGAATCCACCAATGGCTGCTTCCGCTGGTCTTCGCCACCTAAGGTGTAAAGTTATGGGCGAGAAATCGACTTCCATAGCAAGAAACGGATATGATTTTCACCAGCAGTATGCTTCATTTTTTTGCTTAACCGGATAGAAAGCCAAAAGGAGTTGTCCCAAATATGGATTTGTTTGCCCGGACAGACAATGCACTGAGAAACCTGCTTCCGAAGGACGGTGTCGTTGAATATTATGGCCCAATATTGAGCCAAGCGGAAGCTGATCACTATCTTGCGCGTTTACGAGGTGACATTTCATGGCGTCACGATGAAGCCGTTGTTTTTGGCAAGCGGATTACGACTAAACGTCAAGTTGCTTGGTATGCAGATGAAGCGTTTTCATACACATACTCAAACACAACAAAAACCGCGTTGATCTGGTCGGCAATGTTGTTAGAGCTTAAACGTCACGCTGAGACAGCATGTGGAGAGACGTTCAATTCTTGCCTGCTGAACCTTTATGGCGACGGCAGTGAGGGTATGGCGTGGCACAGCGACGCTGAAAAAGATCTTGTTAAAAATGGTGCGATTGGCTCCATGAGTTTTGGTGCGGTGCGCAAGTTTGCCCTTAAGCACAAGGAAACGAAAGAAACCGTCTCGCAAATACTCGACCATGGCAGTCTTCTGGTGATGAAGGGAACAACTCAGACAAATTGGTTGCATAGTGTGCCAAAGACCAAAAAGGTCATGTCGCCAAGAATCAACCTAACCTTCAGAAAAATTCGCCAACCAAGCGCATAAGTATTTCGCGTTCGGCTCAGAAAATCTGCTTCGACAACAAGAAACGGATATTTAGTCAGGCCGCTTCGCCGCATTCAGGCTCCAGACATCAAATCAGGAGACACATGATGCAACTCAAAGACAAGACTGTTATTATTACGGGTGCGAGCAGCGGTATCGGCGCGGCGGCGGCACTGATGTTTGCGAAAGAAGGTGCCAAACTGGTGCTTGGTGCGCGTCGTGAAAAAGAACTGTCAACCCTTATGGGGCAGATCAATCAAAGCAACGGCAACGCCATTTTCTTGGCGGGCGATGTTGGGGATGAGACTTACAACAAAGCTCTCATTGAGATGGCCGAGAACACTTTTGGCGGCTTGGATGCCGCATTCAACAATGCAGGTACGATAGGAAATCCCGTGCCAGTTCCTGACATGGCCTCTGAGAACTGGGATGCGGTACTGAAAACGAACCTCACCAGCGCCTTTTATGCCGCCAAGCATCAGGTTCCGGCAATGAAGCGCAATGGTGGTGGGTCCATTATCTTCACATCCAGCTTCGTCGGCTACACTGCGGCATTTCCAGGAATGGGAGCTTACGCCGCGAGTAAATCGGGCTTGATCGGCTTAGCACAGGTTCTAGCGACAGAACACGGTGCAGATGGCATTCGTGCCAACACCTTGCTGCCAGGTGGCACAAAAACTGCTATGGCAGGCGATCTCGATGCAAACCCTGATCAAAAGGCGTTCTACGACTCCATTCACGCCTTGAAACGCATGGCTGATCCAGAGGAAATTGCGAAAGCCGCATTGTTCCTCGCTTCAGATAACTCAAGCTTTGTCACCGGCAGCGCAATGATTGTTGATGGCGGAAACTCGATCAACAAAGTCTAGGATTCCTGAATACGCAAGAAACGGGCTGCGTGCTGGCCCGTTTCAGCTTTAGTGAAAGCGGGTTTGGCTCAATCTAATGGGACGCTGAAAGGGCTGAAAAATGAACGTCGCAATGAAATCAACCGAAGTTCTATGGCAGGCTGTTCTTGAGCGAGAACAGAACCCAAATCCGCCATTTTTCTACGCCGTGAAAACGACAGGAATCTACTGCCGTCCTGATTGTCCCTCTCGACGCCCCAAACGCCAGAATGCTGTGTTCTACGAGTCTTGTACGCAGGCTGAAGCAGATGGATTTCGTTCCTGCTTGCGCTGCCGCCCCAATCAACAATCACCACAGGAACAAACGGCGTCCCTGATCTCAAAGGCTTGCCGAGAGATCGAAACTGCCGAAGAGGAACCCCGTTTGGATGATCTCGCGGATCAATGCGGCTTCAGCGTGTTTCACTTCCAACGCACATTCAAGTCCGTGATGGGGGTAACACCCAAAGCCTATGCGCGGGCGCATCGCATGAAGCGCTTTCAGGAAATCGTAGGTTCAAACGAAGGGTCTATCACAACGGCGATTTACGAGGCTGGGTACACATCCAGCAGCCGTTTTTATGAAACCGCCACACAGGCCCTTGGCATGACGCCAAAACTGGTGCGTAAGGGAGGAAAAGGCGTGAAAATTCTATTTGCTATTGGTGAATGTTCGCTTGGCTCGGTTCTCGTGGCCAGCAGTGCCAAAGGTGTCTGCGCCATGTTGTTGGGCGACACCCCTGAAAGGGTCCTGGAAGACTTACAAGGACGGTTTCCAAAAGCTGAGCTGATTGGTAATGACGCCGATTACGAAACGCTAATTTCCCATGTCATCCAGTTTGTGGATGACCCAAAATACGGGTTTAATTTGCCGCTTGATATTCAAGGTACGGCCTTTCAGCAGCGTGTCTGGGAAGCGTTGCGCAATATTCCGGTTGGCACAACAGCCAGTTATAGAGAAGTCGCCGAAAAGATCGGAGCCCCAAAATCATTTCGTGCCGTCGCACAAGCCTGCGGTGCCAACAACATCGCCGTCGCCATCCCATGCCATCGCGTTGTCCGCTCTGACGGCGGCTTGTCGGGCTATCGCTGGGGCGTGGAACGAAAGAGCGCAATCCTGAAAATTGAACGGAAAGCAGGATGGCCCACGAAATGAATAGTTCCCAACAGCTATCGCGCCGCATCGACGAAATCTCGAACGATGACCTTGCAACCGACTTGAACGCTTTCGGGTGCGCGACCATCCAAGGTTTGCTCACGCCGGAGCAATGCAATGACATATCGCGTCTGTATCCGAGCGATGATCCGTTCCGTAGTCATATCCACATGGCTCGTCATGGTTTTGGAAAGGGTGAGTACAAGTACTTCTCTTATCCGCTCCCTGAGCTGGTTTCGACGCTGCGCGAGGAAATCTACCCGAAACTTGTACCAATCGCGAATGGATGGAACGAACGCATGACGCTGGAAACGCGTTTTCCTGACAAACATTCCGACTATATCGCGCTATGTCACAACGCGGGTCAGGAACGACCAACCCCTCTACTTCTTCAATATGTCGAAAATGACTTCAATTGCCTGCATCAAGATGTCTACGGCGACCTGTTGTTTCCGCTGCAAATGGCAATTCTGCTGTCTCGCCCTGAACATGATTTCACCGGTGGAGAGTTTGTTCTGACAGAGCAACGGCCGCGCATGCAAAGCCGCGCAGAAGTCGTATCATTGGATCAAGGTGATGCCGTAGTCTTCGCGGTCCGCAATCGACCGGTAGCAGGTTCAAAACGTGATTATCGCGTCAACATGAGACACGGTGTTAGTCGGCTCAAAAGCGGCCATAGACACACGCTAGGCGTGATTTTCCACAACGCGAAATAGGGCCAGAAAGTCCACTTGCTGCCTAGCAGTCTGATCGTGGAGAAGTGGCCCCATATTTTTGACGAAAAGGGTGTATTAGCAAAGCAGCCATTCGCCCATTTTGCAGCATCGGTGAGTCTGGGCTCAGAGGAGACCTTTGCTGCTTGCTGCGCCGACGACCGCTTTCTCAAAAATGGTAAAACTATGAGTCGTAAAAGGTAAGAGTAATGCGTTGGCCAAAATCGGATTGATTCAAA
>CANMPD010000029.1:0-2500 GCA_947499635.1 uncultured Paracoccaceae bacterium
TGTAGTAGGAAAAGCTGGTTGCGGGAGTAGGATTTGAACCTACGACCTTCAGGTTATGAGCCTGACGAGCTACCTGGCTGCTCCATCCCGCGATGCTTTATAGTATTGATATGTTTATAGAGGGTCTGAATTGAGGCTTTTACTAGGTCTGGCGGTGCCCTACTCTCCCACGCCTTAAGACGCAGTACCATCGGCGCAACAGTGCTTAACTTCCGGGTTCGGGATGGGACCGGGTGTTTCACTTGTGCTTTGGCCACCAAACCAAGAAAAAGCCTCACATCTGCGATGTGAGGCATTTTCTTGTTAGCGACAGGCAGGTTATTTACGAAGTAAATGACCGTTGTCGCACCCAAGTTATGTCAGATGACATATGCCTCACAGTGCAGATATTTAATCAACGTGTTATCCAAGTTTAGTATATTATTTGCTTTTTGGTGTTTGGCTGTCTTTTTCTAGATCAGATCAAGCCAATCGGGCGATTAGTACCAGTCAACTGAGTACATTGCTGCACTTACATCTCTGGCCTATTGACGTGGTGGTCTTCCACGGCCCTCAGGGATACCTTGTTTTGAGGGGGGCTTCC
Organism: uncultured Paracoccaceae bacterium; assembly: GCA_947499635.1. Taxonomy (GTDB): domain Bacteria; phylum Pseudomonadota; class Alphaproteobacteria; order Rhodobacterales; family Rhodobacteraceae; genus Epibacterium. The sequence continues at coordinate 584 of CANMPD010000029.1, forward strand.
CGCTTAGATGCCTTCAGCGGTTATCCTTTCCGATCATAGCTACCCAGCACTGCTCCTGGCGGAACAACTGGTACACCAGTGGATCGTTCACCCCGGTCCTCTCGTACTAGGGGCAACTCCTCTCAAGTATCCTACACCCACGGCAGATAGGGACCGAACTGTCTCACGACGTTCTAAACCCAGCTCACGTACCTCTTTAAACGGCGAACAGCCGTACCCTTGGGACCTGCTCCAGCCCCAGGATGAGATGAGCCGACATCGAGGTGCCAAACACTGCCGTCGATATGGACTCTTGGGCAGTATCAGCCTGTTATCCCCGGCGTACCTTTTATCCGTTGAGCGATGGCCCTTCCACTCGGGACCACCGGATCACTATGGCCGACTTTCGTCTCTGCTCGACTTGTCAGTCTCGCAGTCAGGCTGGCTTTTGCCATTGCACTCAACGAGCGATTTCCGACCGCTCTGAGCCAACCTTCGCGCGCCTCCGTTACGCTTTAGGAGGCGACCGCCCCAGTCAAACTACCCGCCACGCAGGGTCCCGGATCCAGATAATGGACCGCGGTTAGATATCAAGAGTGCGAAGGGTGGTATCTCAAAGGAGGCTCCATATAAACTAGCGTCTATACTTCTATGCCTACCACCTATTCTGCACGTCACAATCCTGATACCAGTGCGAAGCTGTAGTAAAGGTGCACGGGGTCTTTCCGTCTAACCGCGGGAAGCCTGCATCTTGACAGGCAATTCAATTTCGCTGAGTCTATGTTGGAGACAGCGGGGAAGTCGTTACGCCATTCGTGCAGGTCGGAACTTACCCGACAAGGAATTTCGCTACCTTAGGACCGTTATAGTTACGGCCGCCGTTTACCTGGGCTTCAATTCAGAGCTCTCACCCCTCCTTTTAACCTTCAGGCACCGGGCAGGCGTCAGACCCTATACGTCGTCTTACGACTTCGCAGAGCCCTGTGTTTTTAATAAACAGTCGCCACCCCCTAGTTTGTGCCCCCGGATTCCACTTACGTAGAACCCGGGCCTCCTTCTCGCGAACTTACGGAGGTATTTTGCCGAGTTCCTTCAACATAGTTCTCTCAAGCGCCTTGGTATTCTCTACCTATCCACCTGTGTCGGTTTAGGGTACGGTCTGATGGAGGGCTATTTCCAGGAACTGCTAAGCGGCCCACCCAATCCAATAAGGGTGAACAACCGTCGCAATCCGTCACATCCTCCTGGCCTAGGAATATTAACCTAGTTCCCATCGCCTACGCCTTTCGGCCTCGGCTTAGGGGCCGGCTTACCCTGCTCAGATTAGCTTTAAGCAGGAACCCTTGGATTTTCGGCGAGAGTGTCTCTCACACTCTTTGTCGCTACTCATGTCATCATTCTCACTAGTGATCGCTCCACCGCCCCTCACAGGACAGCTTCATCGCCAAACCCGGTCCTCCAATGTATCCGAAGATACTAAGGAGGATTGGGTTTTATCACACTACGCTCTGCTACCATGCACTATGTGCATCCTCGGCTTCGGCTCATGGCTTGAGCCCCGTTACATCTTCGCCGCAAGACATCTTAATTAGACCAGTGAGCTGTTACGCTATCTTTAAAGGATGGCTGCTTCTAAGCCAACCTCCTGGTTGTTTTGGACGTCTCACCTGCTTTCCCACTTAGCCATGAATTAGGGGCCTTAGCCGGAGGTCAGGGTTGTTTCCCTCTCCACTACGGACGTTAGCATCCGCAGTGTGTCTGCCATCTAGTACTCCCGGGTATTCGGAGTTTGGTTAGGATCAGTAAGCCTGTGGGGCCCCATTACCCATCCAGTGCTCTACCCCCCGGGGTATTCGGATGACGCTCTACCTAAATAGATTTCGCAGAGAACCAGCTATCTCCGAGTTTGATTGGCCTTTCACCCCTAGGCACAACTCA
>CANMPD010000030.1 GCA_947499635.1 uncultured Paracoccaceae bacterium
TCTTTGACATGTGTGATCTCTATCTGTGAGTGCTCACATTTGTCAACTCACTACACCCGCAATTACTCACTACACCCGCAATTACTCACATTAACACCCGCAATTACTCACACTACACCCGCAATTACTCACACTACACCCGCAATTACTCACATTTGAGAGTCTAAGCGTATGAATATAAAGCGTTAATTAGCCTAGAAAAAAGAAAGAAGAGAAAAGAAGAAAAGAGCGGACGAAACTGAAACCCTGTTTTGCAGAGCAGTCCACACCCTGAATCCATGCAACAAAGACGCAACGGAACAATAAGTGAACATGGCTTTTACGCACGGCGTTTCTATGATATACATCATTTTATATAATAGCGCACGCCAGAGCGATAAAAGGCAAAACATATGGATATAATACACTTGATGACAGTTGCAGACTTCTGCCAGACCATAGGCATTAGCCGTAGCACCTGGCACAAACTCAAGCGCACTGGCCAAACACTCGCAATCATCACAGCAGGCGGCATTCAACGAATACGGCGTGAAGCTGTTGAGGAATGGATTGCTGAGAATGAAGAAAGGGCAAATGCAAGCGCTGCCCATACGCCATAGGTTTTGTGCATTGAACGGAACGGACAGGATGTAGCGACAACAAATGAACGGCTAGTTTCCATTGAATATTCAGAGCACTAAGCAATTTTCAAGCACACCGCTAATTTTGCCCGCTAAAGGGAGCGTAAGTGTGCTACAACGTAAGGCCACAACGCATCTACCTAGGGGAGCACAAGGTCAGCTGATCGACGCCGCTGTATTGGCTGAAAAATGGGGCCGCCCCATCAACCAGCTAACAACGATACGCACCGAAAATTTGGCTGGTTCATCGGCAGGCTTGTTTACAGGAAAGCATCAGGCAGACGGCGTGGCTTGCCTCTTAGAGCTTATGCGCAAATGGCATGTGAAACGGGGTGTCCCATGGGCCTGTATTTGGTCCCGTGAAGTTGGCGTGGGTATTGGCGGACATCTACATGTCGGCACGCACCAATCTGACAAATACACCGAAGACTTTATAAATCAGATGGCGAGATGGACGGGAGAAAGTCGCGTTTTCTTAGAAAGACATTCGCCTGATGAGATAGGCATCTCCAAGAACCGTTCTTGGCTGGTCCAATGCTGCACCCGTAAAGGACAAAGCGGCCCCGACCTTGCAGCGTACCTTGGCAAGGATGAACCAAGCCTCATTCTCACAGGCTGGCGTGTGAAGCGCGACAACACGTCTAAACGCGTACTAGCACACCCATGCACGGGAGGCCTCGTAGAAGGTACCACAGGGGCCGCATACAGGCACGGCACAAGCAAAGACATAGCACCATCAACAGCAAGGGGGCGCAAAGCATTAGAGACGATCAGCGATGAACAGAGATTGATCCGACCAGACTTGAGCTGGTTGCCTTACTAAATCGCACAGCGCGGGCGCTTGGTCGCCACAAGACGGCAAGGTTACGTCAAGGGTAGGTTCGTGTCTCAGGGGCCGTCATCCGCATTGATAAACAATCAAGCTATTCAAACCGCAAAGGCGGTATCCGATTAAACGGGCAAGTTCTCAAATGATTTCGGCAAAATCCTGAGGTGAGGCATGGGCGGAATAGGTAGCGGACGGCACTGGCAGTTCGGAGCAGACACAACAGAAGCCTATCGCTCGATTGACGTGCGGTGGCTGAAACGAGAGGGGCTTCTGTCCTCAGGGGTAAGCCGTCGCATTACGTGGTCCCGTCGCGGCGAAGTTACAGGCTCGATCAATGTCAGGTCCGAATCCGGTCGCGTGATCTTGGACTATCGCCAGCGGGATCAAGGCAGGGAATGGCAGGACGAAAGCTATCCAGTTCATCTCGATACCACGCCCTGCCACATGGGTGGTGAGCGGCATTGGTTCCTCTGCCCTGCCCGTGGGTGCGGTCGTCGCGTTGCTGTCCTCTACGGCGGCGCAATCTTCGCGTGCCGCCATTGCTACCGGCTGGCCTATCCTTCTCAGAGTGAAAAGCCGGGGGATCGAGCGGCCCGCAAAGCCGATAGGATCAGGGATAAGCTAGGCTGGGAAGGTGGGGTGCTGAACGGCCCAGAGCCTTGGAACAAGCCCAAGGGAATGCACCAAGCCACCTTTGATCGCCTGCGCTGGAAACATGACCGTTTTGCAGACCGTGCGCTGGCCGGGTTCGCTGAACAGTTCGGGTTCGATCTGCCCGACGAATACCGTATCTAAATCAGGCTGATTTAGGCAGAACAATGCAAACTGATGTTACAGACTTGCATGACAAATACCGCATAAAGTGCTTTTCTTAACACTGAAAATATTCAAAGCTGCATTCCACAACTGAATGGAGCACACCTTTGGTCAAAGGCAGGGATTTGAATTTCATGAACAAGACAATTTTGGGGCTTATCGCAGCATTTGTAATTAGCGGCTGCATAACCGATCCTATGACTTTCATTGATCTGCAGAAAGGTAATGGAAGCGTAAGTCGTTCCGTCGATGGGGACACAACCTTTCGTTACATTGTTCATGCAAACGCATACAAAGGCATTACAAGCTCACCTGATGAACTTAGGAAACAGCACGAGTGGCTAATCGGAAGTTACCTTGGTGAAGGTGGGTATTGCCCGAACGGTTATCAAATCACAGAGGCATCCGTGGAAAGTAGCGTACCAGCATACGTATACGAGGGAACTTGCCGCTAGCGTACTATTCGGCCCTGAGCCGTAGGCGACCCCTATTTCTTGCCACGGTCACACGATGCCCTGTCAGATCGCGCTTTTTCGTACCGGCACCTACGTTGCAGCGATGCTTCGGGGAACTTTGTTTATTCGGTTTCGTTTGCGCTGTCTGCAAGTCGCTTTCGAACATCTTGTTTTTGCGCAAGCTGATCTAAGACTTTCATAACGGTCCTGTCTTTTTCTTCGAATGCGATGTATTCTCCGCCTTCTAACCGAATTAGATAGCTTGCCGTTTTTCGCTTCCGACCGCCAATGGCAGCCCCTGCAATTAGACCGATACCACCTGTTAGAACGCCGCCCACGATAGCCCCTACCGCAGCCTTGCCTCCCGATCGAAACACTTCTGCATCAATTTCTTCGACGCTTTCAAACTGCTTTTGAACGTATTTTTTTGCCTTCCATCCGACTTGAATACGGAGTTTGACGCCCGCGACCATACCTAGGCCCGTCGTCAAGGCGCACCCTTCGAAAGAACTGTCGATAACTTTTGCCATTTTCTGCTCCATTGTTTTAATGAACTATGCGGCATGGCCGATGCAGCGGGCAAGCGCAGCCTACCCTCTCTGCCAAAACCATTTACGCGGTGCTGGTTGTGCTGGCCTTTGATCTTCAATTAGCCGATCAGCTCGGTCTAAGCGCTTCCTCAGATCCTCTACCGTGTCACGCTCACGGTCGAGCTGCTCTCGGAGCATCTTTGCCTCCAATTCCAACAGGTTAACCGCGTTACTTGAAGTGGTTTCCTTTGTGGGTTCACTTTGCGTTACTTTAGGGTAAACCCGAAATAACTCTGAGGCATCTATCTCATATCCATTCCCTACCCTCCTGGCGCTTAAACGCCCTATTTTTATGGCCTTACTTATAGTAGGCTTGCTCTTGCCTACCTCTTTGGCGGCGGCGGTTAGACTAAAGGTTGCCATGGGTTCACCTGACGTAAAAGGTTTCCGGAAATTTTGCCGTTTACTATTTATCTCTAGCACTGTTACGAACAGAAAAAAACACAGTTGTAATCATCTGTATAAACACACTATCACCATACTGTATTTATACACCTTAAGATTACCCATAGGTTCAGAGGGTCGCGCTATGCAATTTGTTACCTACCTTCGCGTATCAACAGAACGTCAGGGCCAGAGCGGCTTGGGGCTGGAAGCGCAGCGCGCAGCGGTCGCAGGGCATATGCTTGGCCGGGGTGAGGTCGTGGCAGAGTTTGTCGAGGTCGAAAGCGGCAAGCGTGCAGATCGCCCACAGCTGGCGCTGGCGCTGGCAGAGGCGAAACGGGTAGGGGCCGTGTTGCTCATAGCTAAGCTGGATCGTCTCGCCCGCAACGTGGCATTCATTGCGAACCTCTTAGAAAGCGGGGTCGAGGTCACGGCGGCGGATATGCCAGAGGCTAATCGTTTTCTGTTGCACGTTATGGCAGCGGTAGCAGAGCATGAGGCGCAAGCCATATCAGATCGCACCAAGGCGGCACTGGCAGCGGCTAAGGCCCGGGGCGTCAAACTTGGCTGGTCCAACCCTGAGCGAGCTTCTGAGCAGCGTGCAGCCTCACGCAAAGGCGCAGCGAAGAACACAGCCAAAGCAGATCAGCACGCGGCAAATGTTCTGCCTATCATCCAGCAGATTGAGGCGGGCGGTGCATCCCTCCGGCAGATAGCAGTGGTCCTAAATGAACGCGGTATCAAGACAGCTCGCGGCGGGTTGTGGTATGCAGCAACGGTGAAAAACATCTTGGTACGCCAGCAGCATGAACAGGATACGGCTTGCGCTATGTGCGGGTTTTATGGCGGTTCCAGGGGCTGTTGCAGCGGACACTCAGGCGCAGCACCCAGTTACGTTGTATCGCAGTTCAGCGGTAGATCGCACCATGCGCATACATGTCGCCACCTTTGATGCTGCTGAAACTTGCAACGTCCTGCCAGTCTATGCCGTATGCGACTAAGTCATTGGCGTCTTGCGCGTAGATCGATCTGTTGGCGCAACTATTTCTAGGAGGATTTCTGCGAGTATTTTGTTATTGTCCGATGCTGAATAGGTGCTTCTTTCAAAAGTGCTCACCATGCAGCCGGACAGCAAAAGTATAGATACAAAAAGAAATTTCATAATATTTAGACATCATAGCTATTCGATCACACTCCAACTTGGCGCATTGGCGAGGCTATCTGCCAGCGCCGCGCGTTCATCTGCGATTGTCTCTGCCTTGCCTTCACGGCGCACCGTACGGCCTACACGCGGGCGGTCCAGCTCCTTTTGCGCCTCTATTAGCTCAGGCAGGTCTTTGCGGCCCCAAGTCAGCTTTACAGCGGTAATTTTGCGCCCCTTTTTTATCGGGATATAGCCCATGCGAAAACCGGCAAGGTGATTGATTTCAGCCACGGCACGGTCCAGCACGAACCGGCGCAAGTCAGGCCAACGGGAAAACGTGCCTTCCTCTAAGCCAAGGATATGCCGCAGATCATCCATCTCGAAAGTCTCGGACGTTTTTCGCAGGCCAGCTCGTAGTGATAAAAGTAGGTACAGGCGCAACGAAAACTTGCTTTCAAATGACAAAACTGCACGGCGCGACACAGCGGCCCAGTGAGTGCTGTCACCAATCACCTGACGCAGTGTTTTGGAAAACTCAAACCTGACTTCTGCGGCTGCGGTTTCCTCGATTTCACGCTCCACATCAGCGAGGATCGGGCCGGACTTGGTGTAGGGTCGATCACCCGCCACCTGGACGGATACGGTTGTGCTGTGCAGCTCGGCAATCGCCTCAAACAGATCATCAGCTGAACGGTGGAAGGTTGCATTCAATGCAGCCAAAGGAACGCGGTGCTGCTTATCGGCGGCTACGTCTATCCCAGCCTCTTGTACGAGCAGACAGAACAGCTTGGCAGCTCTTAGGCTGAGCTGATTACCCGACTTAAAGCGCAGATCCACAACCTCGCCGGCAGCCACGATTGCGTCTGCGTCATCTCGGTGCATCCGTACTGCGTCCAGAGTCGTTGCCTTCTTTGACATGTGTGATCTCTATCTGTGAGTGCTCACATTTGTCAACTCACTACACCCGCAATTACTCACTACACCC
>CANMPD010000031.1 GCA_947499635.1 uncultured Paracoccaceae bacterium
ACACGCTCCAAGGATTTGCGTGTTTCATCCAGTTACCGTCCGTCAAATTAAATATTTTTGCAATGCGTCGTTCGAGCGTCATAATGTTCAACCTATAGTTTTGATGATTTTAACTCGCGTTTGGTTTACGCCTTGTCCTACTTTAACGTTAAAAGCGTGAGCATACATCCGATCGACGGGTATGACGCACCTTTTATAGGTAGCTTGACATATAGCTGAATCGCTATAATATAGCTATATGGCTATTAAAAATGAACCTTCCCTGAACCGCATCTTTCAAGCGCTTTCTCATGAGACACGCCGGCAAATGCTGGCGCGGTTGATGATAGAGCCCGGTGTGAGTGCCGGAGCGTTTGCGGAGCAATTTGACGCCGCGCAACCAACAGTCTCGCGCCATTTGGCGCAGCTCGAACGTGCGGGCTTAGTCACACGGCGCGTTGAAGGCCGGTCGCATTCTTTTTTCGCCAACGCGGAGGAACTATCCAAAGCAGACTCATGGCTTTCCGATCACCGCATGTTTTGGTCGGGGAGCCTTAAACGTCTTGGGGAATTCCTCGATGAGGATGACGAATGACATCCTTCACCGTGTCCGAAACCTTTGCTCATTCGAAAGAAAAGGTCTTTGCAGCGTTTGCGACGGCCCGCGCGTTTGCACAGTGGATTGCGCCTTTAGATGGCATGCCAACAACCGTAGAGCGGCTCGATTTTGCACCAGAAGGGCGATTTCGGATCGCCTTTGAGGTCGGCCATGAGGTTTACCATCTCGAGGGACAATTTCTCGTCATTCAAGCCTACGACAAGCTGAGCTTTACTTGGGTTTGGCTGCCACCCGCGCCACACGCAAATGTAGAAAGCCATGTGGCGGTTTCATTCAAAGAAATAGGTGCAAGCACCAAGCTGACCCTCACGCATAGTCAACTAAACGCACCGGGGATGAGCGATCGTCACCGAGAGGGTTGGCGCAATTGTTTTTTTCGACTTCAACAATTTCTCAAGGAATATCACGAATGATCATGCCAGTTACGACCACTATCGCGGTGCTATTGGGTATTTTAGCCTTGCCTTTGTCTGTTTACGTAACGCTTCAGCGGGTTCGAGTAGGGAAGTCCGTGGGCGAGTTGACCGCAGCGGCGTTTGGTCCTCATCCAGACATTAAGTTGACCGCAGCAATGCGCGCGCACGGAAACCTGATGGAATATGCGGCGTTTGGATTGATTTTGATTGGTTTAGCCGAGGCACACGGTGCGGAAGCTGTGTGGTTATGGCCGGTAGGGATAGCGTTTGTAGCTGGTCGTTGGTTGCATGCGTTTGCCATGCTTACCAATCCTTACCCGCCTGCATTGCGCGGGGTCGCGATGGTGACAACATATGCTGTAATTGTCTGCCCTTGCCTTTACCTTGGTTTGCAACTTTTCAAAGGTTTTCAGGGTTAATTGAACCGAAAGTCGACGTGGATTGCTTTGCGGTGAGCTGAAGAGATCAACCCTTTTCAACCGCTAGAAGTACTCTGCGCGGACCGTAATTATCTGAAACCAAACAAGAAGGTGAATGCTGATGTCCTCTTGGCTTCTCCCGGCGAACACGAAATTTTATGATGTGTTTGCAGCTTTTGAGCAGAAAGAAATCTTCTGGCCAATGAACGCGAAAATGTCGACCGGGGACACTATTTATGTCTATCTAACCGCTCCGTTCAAGCAAGTTGGATTTCGCTGTGAAGTTCTCGGAACAGGGTATGGTTTTGAACGAATTCGCGATCAGGTTTCCCCCTTTGTTAAAGGTGACGTAGCCAGTGCGCCAAGTCAGAAATCATTCATGAAACTGGGGTCTACTAAGAAGGTTATACTTGATGCTGACGGCGCATTGTCCCTTGGAAAGCTTCGTGAAAATGGATTGAATGGAATGCTTCAAGGTGCACGCAAACTGGAGAACAATCTGGTCTTGTTCGCATACATCAAGGACGCAATGAATGACTTGCGGACAAGTTGTCGGTGAGGCATCAGACGATCTGCGATTGAACCGCTAGGTTAACCCGATCGATCTCTGCTTCATACCAAGCGACTGTTTCTTTTGGGTTGTCTCGAAAGGCTTGAATAAAGGACCGAGGTGCCTCGGTGCATTCATCATGCTCGGCGGACCAGACCATCATGCCAAGAAACGCCGGTAGCAGCGCACGTGATTTTGGTGTCGGCATGTAACAAACTTTGCTCCGCTTATGCTGGTCAATGTGACGCGTAAGCATTTCGCTGTCTTCCAACCTTTGAAGACGGTTTGCGAGAACATTCGTCGCGATCCCTTCGTCCGATGCAAGGAATTCTCCGTAATACCGTTTTCCGTGGAGCAGCACGTCTCTCAGAATGACGAAGCTCCATTTGTCTCCGAATACTCCGGCAGCGTATCGCACAGGGCAACCGATCCATGGGGCTTTAGCTTTTTTGGTCATGAACAATATATAGGGTCAATTTTTCCACTTGCAATTGACAAGTGCCCCCAATAGAAAATTACTTGCAAAAAACAAGTAATATGGAGAAGCTACGATGACAATGCCTTTTGCATGGTTCGACAACATTGGATCTGATCGCGATGCGACGTCCGAATTTCTTTCGAAAACGTTTGGTTGGGATACAAAGAATGTTGGCCCTATGACGTTTCTTACAGAAGGTGAAGGGATGCCCTTCGCCGGCGACTTGCGACGCAATGGAAGGTATAAATGGATGGGTTCCCTACGTTGAAGTAGATGACCTCGCTACCGCCGCCGCAAAGGCAAATGAAAACGACGCTACAATCATTGCCGAGAACTGAGGTGCCCCTAGATTTGTAGACGCTTTGCTTGGTAATTTTGGAAGCAAAGGATGACGCAAATGTCAGGGTAAAT
>CANMPD010000032.1 GCA_947499635.1 uncultured Paracoccaceae bacterium
TGAAGAATGGGCTCTGCAGCAGGCTCATTCGAAAGCGCGCTCTTTAGGACTTCCATACGTGATGAAATACGTTCTGCGTCTTCGCGCACCATAACCGGATTGGCAAAAGAAGAAGCGCAGGCGTTGGCGTTGATCCTGTCTGCATCCAATCCGATGATTGCGGTGCTGGGTCTTCAGAAAGCGGCGGTGCAAACGCGTGCAAAACTGACTGAAAGCCTGCCTGACAAAACACGGCACCATTGCGTAGACACTATGAAACGATTTGCTTTGGTCAACGAAGAACCCGCTCAAAACCCACGTGCGCGTGCGCTTGCCAAAGCCATTCAGGCTCGGACAATCGCGCGTTTACGCTTTGCAACCAAATCTGAGCAAACAATCCACCCCGATGCGCTCAGGAAAGATGTCATGGAATGGTCTGTGCATGACGCGGTTACGAACACCTGGATATCCGAAAGTATGTGGGGGCGGTTAAACATGTCTGGTGTTAGATTTGAGCGCGAAAGCACATAGTCAAATAGTAGGCGAAAATGCGTCAAACCCCACGTCTATGCAGACCGCAGCATCAAGCAAAATAGGCTCCCCGTCCGTTTTCGCAACAAGAGCGCACTGTGGTCTGCTATTCCTCGCTTAGCCGTCCATACCGAGAGCGAAATCGCAGAACTGCGTATATTGTAGGATCACATTGCCGTTCGATATTTCAAGCACTCCATATTGGGGCGCTTCTTTAGGTGGCTTGAAGCTATCCCAATCCCACGCGGGACGCGGGGCAGGCGCTTGAAACGACAACGCGCCCAAAGTGGCAAAGGGAATGCCACGAACTGTCCCGCAGGTGGGCCGGTGAACGTGCCCCATAAATAAGTGCTTCACGTTTGTATGGCGGCAAACGACGTTCAAAAAAGTATCGTCGTCCTCGAGCATGATTTCATCTTGTTTAGGCAGTCCAAGCGCGAGCGGTGGGTGATGCATGAAGATGTAAGCGGGGCGATCAGCGGTCTTTCTCAACAGGTTATCCAACCAATCTCGCCGCACGTCGCAAAATTGGCCCGCATGGGAGCCGACTTTGTGGGTGTCTAAACAAACCACCGTGCCCTCAGCTGTCTCAAGGGCGAATTGGATAAAATCCGGCATCGTGTCTTCGGGCAACGGCAGACGGGATCGAAGTCCAGCCCTGTCATCGTTGTTTCCCATCATGGGATAGATATGCAACTCAGACTTGGCGAGGTATCCAGCCAACGCGGTATAGTCACCCTCGATGTCATCCCCAACCAAGTCTCCGGACAATATGGCGAAATCAGCGTCAGCGTGATGAGTGTTCGCGTGATCGATGGCGGCGGCGAGCCGCATTCGTGGGTCTAGCCCGTCGATTGTACCTTCATTCTGAAAATGAGGGTCGGACATCCAAATGATTTTGGTCATTTTAATCCCTTCAACTTGGATCAACAAACTGTCGCCAGCTTGGGGCACGCTAACCGCTACAACGAAGAGTTGCCAGTCTTGAATGGAGTCTCCACCTATTCCACCTATTCCGCAGCAACGGCAGCTTCCCATGCGATCGGTGCCGTTTGTTCCGCATGCCGCAATTTGCACTTTGAGCTCTTCCGCCCGCTTTCGCCTCGCGATCTACGAACGGCTGCTTCCAGAAACAACGCCGTTCGCCGCACCATGTACGAACTGGAAAGTCGCGGGACGAAGGGTGAATTCGCCGCGGCTGAACCAATGTCTGCAGTACCGTCGCCGCGCTTCTTTGACGGTCAACCAAACATGAGTTAAAATCATCAAAACTATAGATTGAACATTATGATGCTCGAACGACGCATTGCAAAAATATTTAATTTGACGGACGGTAACTGGATGAAACACGCAAATCCTTGGAGCGTGT
>CANMPD010000033.1 GCA_947499635.1 uncultured Paracoccaceae bacterium
TCTAAAATCATCGACTAAGTCCGGACTTACGGATTTACGATCAAGGCAAAGGCCTCCCAATCGGGAGGCCTTTGTGCGTTGGGAGGAGGTGTGTTGGGTAGAGGGCATAATCAACGCTTTTCACCTATAGGTATAAAGATTCATGCGCTGCCAGATTTCTTGTATGAAAACCGCTTCATAGTCAGATTTACTCTTGTCTTCGACAATGTACTGACATAGGAACAGCGTCACTGTAGGGGTATAGCTCAGTTGGTAGAGCGACGGTCTCCAAAACCGTAGGTCCCGGGTTCGAGCCCTGGTGCCCCTGCCATTAAATCGATGGCTTATAGCGGTTAGTAGAAGCACAGCTGCAAATTTTCCCATGGTTACGTTTTGTTTTTGTTTTGTTCCCGAAGGGTTTGAGCTCGCTTGGCGAGTTTCTTGATTGGACCACGTGAGTATTTTGGGGTCATGACAGGCTCTTGTGATCCGTAATAACCACTGGTGTGCTCAGTCTCTGTGTTACACGGTGCTCAAAATGGGCAATAGAGGCGAAGGCGTGGAGTATCTGCTCTCCGGCTGGCTTTGCTGTGTCGATATCCTCGGCCAAAGATCGAAATCCCGTGCCGCGTTCTTTGAGAGCTTCAATGATATCGAGAAGATCGCACAAGGAACGGGCGGCGGCCATATTTCGTCACCGCCACCACGTCGCCGTCGCTAAGCTGATCCAGCATCTTATTCAGCTCTGGGCGTTCGGCGTTGGCTTCGCTTACTCTCTCAGAGAGCAGGCCATCTGCCCTAGCCACAGTCAGTGCGTCGGTCTGAGTGTCAAGGTTTTGGTATGTGGTTGAAACGCGAGCATATCCGATGATCATGCCCTATCATGACAAAAGCGACCATTTCAGATACGGGAATACTTCATAACACATGTTGTTGTGTCGTGTACTGGCATTCAGGGTAAGTTTGGTGGTAAGATGAAAAAAACAGTTTTAACCTCATTAATAACCGTTTTCTTTCTTCTTTGGATTGTCGGATTTGGGTCATCAATTTTCGCATCTAAATGTTTATCGGATAACACCAACCCTCGAAGTAAATTGACTTCATGTAATGTTGCTTCTGCGACAACGCTAGCTCGATTTGTATTTAACGACGAAACTGAGTTTGTTGCGATTGAACTAGAGAGGGGGATTTCTCTAATTGAGAACCAACGTATGAAAGACGGGACTTATGCTATCAGGAAAATTCTTGAAAAATATGGTTTAGCTGGGAGAGGTGGCAGAAATGCTGAAACGCGTTCTCTAAACCCAGTTGAAGTTGTTATCTTTAGGCGAGTGAAGTTACTTGACCCTTCTTCTGACGTATTCAGTGTATTTGCGCATGAAATACGCTAAAAATAAGTAAGGATCGCAAATGAGGTGCCCCTAGATTTGTAGACGCTTTGCTTGGTAATTTTGGAAGCAAAGGATGACGCAAATGTCA
>CANMPD010000034.1 GCA_947499635.1 uncultured Paracoccaceae bacterium
GCACAAAGGCCTCCCGATTGGGAGGCCTTTGCCTTGATCGTAAATCCGTAAGTCCGGACTTAGTCGATGATTTTAGACACAACACCCGCGCCAACGGTGCGGCCGCCTTCGCGGATCGCAAAGCGCAGACCGTCTTCCATCGCGATTGGTGCGATCAGCTCAACTTCGAACTTAAGGTTGTCGCCTGGCATAACCATCTCAGTGCCAGTTGGCAGAGTTACGGTACCGGTGACGTCAGTCGTACGGAAGTAGAACTGTGGACGGTAGTTCGCAAAGAATGGCGTGTGACGGCCACCTTCTTCTTTGGTGAGGATATAAGCCTCAGCTTCGAACTTGGTGTGAGGCTTAACAGAACCAGGCTTACACAGAACCTGACCACGCTCAACGCCTTCGCGGTCAACACCACGCAGCAGGGCGCCGATGTTGTCGCCAGCTTCGCCGCGGTCCAGCAGCTTGCGGAACATTTCAACACCGGTACAGGTTGTTTTACCTGTGTCACGGATGCCAACGATTTCGATTTCGTCGCCAACGTTGATCACACCACGCTCAACACGGCCAGTCACAACTGTACCACGACCAGAGATCGAGAACACGTCTTCGATTGGCATCAGGAACGGCATGTCAACCGCACGTGCTGGCGTTGGGATGTAGTCATCAACAGCTGCCATCAGCTCTTTGATTTTCTCTTCGCCGATTTCTGGCTTGTTGCCTTCCATCGCCGCCAGAGCAGAACCTGCAACGATTGGAATTTCGTCGCCTGGGTACTCGTAGCTTTCCAGAAGCTCACGGATTTCCATTTCAACCAGTTCCAGCAACTCTTCGTCGTCAACCTGGTCAACTTTGTTCATGAAAACAACCATCTTAGGGATGCCAACCTGGCGACCCAAAAGGATGTGCTCACGTGTTTGTGGCATAGGACCATCGGCTGCGTTCACAACCAAGATCGCGCCGTCCATCTGCGCCGCACCGGTGATCATGTTTTTCACATAGTCAGCGTGACCTGGGCAGTCAACGTGCGCGTAGTGGCGTGTTTCGGTTTCATATTCCACGTGCGCAGTAGAGATCGTGATACCACGTGCTTTTTCTTCAGGCGCGCCATCAATTTGGTCATACGCTTGGAAGTCACCAAAGTACTTGGTGATCGCTGCGGTCAGCGTGGTTTTACCGTGGTCAACGTGGCCAATGGTGCCGATGTTGACGTGTGGCTTATTACGTTCAAACTTTTCCTTAGCCAT
>CANMPD010000035.1 GCA_947499635.1 uncultured Paracoccaceae bacterium
TGGAAGCAAAGGATGACGCAAATGTCAGGGTAAATTCGTTACTCAGATGAGTTCAAGATCGACGCGGTGGCGCAGGTCACTGAGCGTGGCTATTCGGTCAAGGAAGTGGCTGAACGGCTCGGGATCAGCACCAAATCGCTCTACACTTGGATGGCGCAGTTTTCGAAGCCACAGAGGCAGACAGATCAAGAAGCTGAAGTCAGGCGGCTGAAGAAGGAATTGGCGCGTGTCACCGAGGAGCGCGATATCTTAAAAAAGGCCACCGCGCACTTCGCCAGGGATGCAAAGTGAGGTACGCGTTTATCGACGCGCATCGCCAGCAGCATCCTGTCTGTGTTCTGTGCAAAATGCTGAGCGTACATCCGAGCGGCTTCTATGCATGGATTAAGGAACCGTTAAGTCAACGTGCGCAGGAAGATCAGCGCCAGACTAAGCTGGTGAAGAAGGCGTGGCACGACAGTGGCAAGGTCTACGGCTACCGCAAAATCTACGATGATCTGATCGATATGGGGGAAGTCGTATCCGAGAACCGCGTTGCACGGTTGGCCCGCCTTGCCGGCATTCAAGCGCAGATCGGCTACAAGAAGAAGCCCAGCGTTTATGGTGGAAAACCTTCTATCGTCGTGGACAACACATTGGATCGGCAGTTCGCCATCGATACGCCAGATCGGGCTTGGGTAACGGACATCACCTATCTGCGGACACATGAGGGCTTTGCGTATCTGTGCGTGGTCATCGATCTGTTTTCGAGACGTGTCGTCGGTTGGGCTGTCCAGTCACGGCAAACCTCAGAACTCGCAGTTCAGGCATTGCTTATGGCGATCTGGCGACGCAAGCCCGGCCCCGGTCTTTTGATCCATTCTGATCAAGGCGCACAATTCACAAGCAGAGAATGGGCTGCGTTCTTGCGCGACCACAATCTGGAACATTCGATGA
>CANMPD010000036.1 GCA_947499635.1 uncultured Paracoccaceae bacterium
GCTCGAACGACGCATTGCAAAAATATTTAATTTGACGGACGGTAACTGGATGAAACACGCAAATCCTTGGAGCGTGTGGACAAGGTATTCCGTACTTCCCGTCATCGTTTTCGCGTTTTGGAGCCGCATCTGGATCGGGTGGTGGTGCATGGTCCCAGGAACAGCAGCCTTGCTTTGGATGTTCTTGAACCCGATTGTATTTAACAAACCAAGATCGACGAAAAACTGGGCCTCCAAGGCTGTTTTAGGTGAAAGAGTCTACCTCAACAGGGATATTGTAGACATTCCTGACGTCCACAAGACCCCTTTGTATTCGGTCCTGAATACGATCTCTTTCATTGGGGTGTTGATCGCAATTTGGTCAATCATCTATTACTCAGTCTGGGGTGCCACTCTAGGCGTAGCTTTGGCCTACCTAGGGAAAAGTTGGTATCTTGATCGAATGGTCTGGCTATATGAGATGATGAAATCCAAGAACGCAGAATATCAAATGTGGGATTATTGAATTAAGAGTTTCTGAAGATCGCCTCTGGTTTGAAGTCGCTAAACTTGTCGCATCTAGACAGTCATTCGTCGATGCCGCAGCATCCGGTAGAATGGGCT
>CANMPD010000037.1 GCA_947499635.1 uncultured Paracoccaceae bacterium
AAGCAGGCAACGGCGATGATACCATCCGACACTTCGCTGGAGACGCCGAGTATCTGCAGGACGAAATTGAGGGTGGCGAAGGGGTCGACACACTGCAGTTTGTTGGCGGAAGCTGGCTGGAGAACATCCTTGGCGCAAGCGCCTCGCTGGAGAGTATCGAAATCATTGACACAAACGGTCGTGCCTTGTTCGTTGAAAGCGGCGGCACGTACGACTTCTCAGGTGTGAGCTTCACCACTGCCACTGGCAATATACTTGTGACAGGCGGCAGCGGTGCCTCTGTGATCGGCAGTGCGGCAGGGGACAAGATCGGTGGCGGTTATCTGGTCGCTGGCGGTGCGGATACCATACGCGGTTTCGACGGCAATGATACGATCACCGGCCTGGAGGACGACGATCATCTCTACGGCGATGCCGGGGACGATATTGTCGATGGCGGCACCGGCAACGATATCCTCTGGGGCGGCACTGGCAATGACACGCTTTCCGGTGGCACGGAAGACGATGTTCTGGTGGGAG
>CANMPD010000038.1 GCA_947499635.1 uncultured Paracoccaceae bacterium
CAAAAATGGTAAAACTATGAGTCGTAAAAGGTAAGAGTAATGCGTTGGCCAAAATCGGATTGATTCAAAATCAACGGCTTAGCTTTATGAAAAAAGTAAAACTATGTGTCGCCCCACACATGATGTGAAGCGACACATAGTTCTGCCTTTTGCGACAGAGCTTTACCTTTTTCGACGCATAGCTTTGCCTTTGGTCGTTTGAGGTGATGTCTTGCATGATTTCCCTTTCAAAACTGGTTTTGAGCAAAGCGCTTCAGCGCGCCTGCCTCTAAAACCTGCTCCCGGCGAGGATTGGGGGGTAGCAAGTGCAATACAATTCGACAGGGTTGGTGCGGCCCACAGGCGCAGCCGAGGACACGGCCCTGCCTAATTGCATTGCAGGTGCGTGGGGACGACGTCCCCTAGCTTTTTGGTCCGTTCTAAGCCAATTCTGTTGAAAAACTCTTCCTTGATTAGGTGCCCATTCGCTGATTCAATTCCTTTATTGGTTGGAGGATTTGGCG
>CANMPD010000039.1 GCA_947499635.1 uncultured Paracoccaceae bacterium
TCTCTAAATGCACCTAAGGCTTTGAACAGTAAGGATAATACCGGAGTTCTAGCGCCTTCTTTTGGGCAGTATGTGATGAGGGTGGTGAAGGCGAGTTTTAGGACCAGTCTGCGAGCTTGAATGTATCCGTTTTCCCATATCTTCCCGGGGCTTGCGAGGAATCGCAGCGCGAGTTCTAGTTTTTCTTCGAACGCGCCTTTTGGTTCGCTTTGATTGTCCAATTTCTCGTGCATCATGGCTTTCTGGCGCTCCAGCATTTCCACCTTGTCTTCATAGCGTCGAATGATGGCATTGTTGCTGGCAGACATAATGCGGTCGAGCACAGCGTTGATTTCCTTGTCGAGACGCAGGGCTTCCGTTTTGGCCGATGTGCGTACCGCTTTGGCCTGAGTTTGACGCGCAGCCCAAGCCTGGCGGAACATGGCTGTGGCGAGTGTGATTAGGTTGCGAGTCGGCTGCAGCGTTTTGATCAAATCGCCAACTTGGCT
>CANMPD010000040.1 GCA_947499635.1 uncultured Paracoccaceae bacterium
TTCATTGAAACCATCATCGCCGCCCAAGGCGCGCTAGAGCGCAAGCAAAACCAACGGCAAGTCTCGCAGAAGATGAAAGCTCGCATGGAGAGCGGCTATTATGTGCATGCCGCTCCCATCGGCTACAAGTATGTATCAGTTAAAGGGCGGGGCAAAGTGCTGTTCCCGGATGAGCCTTTGGTCAAGATCATTCGTGAAGCTTTTGACGGCTATGTCAATGGACGGTTCGGATCGCAAGCCGAAGTAACGCGCTTCTTCGAGACATTCCCAGAGTTCCCCCGCAACAAGCATGGCCGTGTGGTGCAGCAGCGTACTGCCGATATCCTGACCCATCCGGTTTACACCGGCCATATTCATTCCGAGCATTACAACATCAACTGGCTCAAGGCCCAACATAAGGCCATCGTCTCGCTGGACACCTTTGAGCGCGTGCAGGCCAAACGTCGCGGCGCAACCTACGCGCCCAAGCGGTC
>CANMPD010000041.1 GCA_947499635.1 uncultured Paracoccaceae bacterium
CTTGTCGGCCCTGCGTATGACGATAGGCATTACGGCGATTGGGAGATGCGTCACGTCGCTGCCAACGACAATGGCGGCTATACTGCGCTATGGGCTGCCGAAAATGGTCAATGGAATGTCTGGCAAATGGACGAAAATGGAGCCAGACTTTCCTACAATGTCATTGAGGCATCACAGCTTTCTGATTACGAAGATCAGTTTGAAACTGATCTGGATGGTGATGGCGAAGCCTTAGTTCTGATCGAAGATGACGGCAAAGAGTCCCTATACCTAGACACCGCCGATGATCACTATCTATTCACAACTTCTGACGGCGAACAGATAGACATTACACTGAACGGAGAGCTTGTCGGCCCTGCGTATGACGATAGGCATTACGGCGATTGGGAGATGCGTCACGTCGCTGCCAACGACAATGGCGGCTATACTGCGCTATGGGCTGCCGAAAATGGTCAATGGAATGTCTGGCA
>CANMPD010000042.1 GCA_947499635.1 uncultured Paracoccaceae bacterium
GGCGAGGCGATTCGAACGCCCGACCCTAACCTTGGCAAGGTTATGCTCTACCCCTGAGCTACGCCCGCGCTACCATTCAATGAGGGCGGTTTAGGCAATGTCGCTTGTCAGTGCAAGGTGAAAAATACGGGGAAAGTAAATTTAGTACTGAAGGATTGAGGGATAAGATAAGCGTCACGGTAGATGCTTCATCATCTGAGGCGATGTGAAAACCTATAGGAAGATGTTTTTCAGGATGTTTTGGAAAGCATTACAAATGGAGCGGGCGAGGCGATTCGAACGCCCGACCCTAACCTTGGCAAGGTTATGCTCTACCCCTGAGCTACGCCCGC
>CANMPD010000043.1 GCA_947499635.1 uncultured Paracoccaceae bacterium
ATAAGCCGCGCCAAACTGCCGACCAATCCTTGCCTCTGCCGCAAAGGTTGTTTGAAAACCATAGCCAGCGTCAGGCATATTGATATGGCCATATCGGAGTATGTGAGTTGGCCGCCTGGCGGTTGTCGGCAAGCCACTTATATTCAACCTCAGGGATCAACCAAATTGTCACATCACCACGCTGACGCAGGCCTTCATTGTACACTCGCCAGTTGGTGACCTTCTGTCACTTCTTTTCAAACTTGTGACGGCGAGAAGCGTTGAATTTGTGCGGCATCATG
>CANMPD010000044.1 GCA_947499635.1 uncultured Paracoccaceae bacterium
CTGCAGCGTTTTGATCAAATCGCCAACTTGGCTTTCTACCTTGTCACGCGGGATGGACTTGCCATAGGCTTCGCAGCCTTTGGTCTGGCAGAGATAGTAGGGATAGCGTTTGCTGTGACCAGTGCTCCAGGAAGACCGCAGCGGGGTATCACAGCAGCCGCATACAATGGTTCCGCGCAGGGCGAAGTCGTCTCCAATATTGGACCGCTTGGGCGCGTAGGTTGCGCCGCGACGTTTGGCCTGCACGCGCTCAAAGGTGTCCAGCGAGACGATGGCCTT
>CANMPD010000045.1 GCA_947499635.1 uncultured Paracoccaceae bacterium
GATGCGGCGGGTGGCCTGCCTGCGACAACGCTGCTGTCGCTTGATTTTGACGGAGGCGATCTGTCGGATGCGGCGGGTCTGGGCACGGATCTGTCCACAACAGGGACGGTCACGGGCGGTGGCCTATCGCTGGGTGCCGGCGAGACGCTGGTTGTGGATCTCGACCAAAAGCTTGCGGCTTTGACGCCTGACTTTACGCTGTCGCTGACGGCACAGGTGAGTGATGCGGGCATTTTGATTGCGAACCCGGGCGTGTTGCGGGT
>CANMPD010000046.1 GCA_947499635.1 uncultured Paracoccaceae bacterium
AAGCCGCGCCAAACTGCCGACCAATCCTTGCCTCTGCCGCAAAGGTTGTTTGAAAACCATAGCCAGCGTCAGGCATACTGATATGGCCATATCGGAGTATGTGAGTTGGCCGCCTGGCGTCTGGCGGTTGTCGGCAAGCCACTTATCTTCAACCTCAGGGCTCAACCAAATTGTCACATCACTAGGCTGACGCAGGCCTTCATTGTACACTCGCCAGTTGGTGACCTTCTGTCACTTCTTTTCAAACTTGTGACGGCGAGAA
>CANMPD010000047.1 GCA_947499635.1 uncultured Paracoccaceae bacterium
TTCCGCCTGGACGGGGACTCTAAAATCATGACGGCGCGCAGTGGCGTGTCACATCTGGAAAGCTTTGACAGCTTTACCATCGAGATGGCGCTGCAGGTGGACACGGGCTCGACCGGCGTATTCCTGCACCGCTACGAGAGCTTTGCCGCCAGCGTTGAAGAAGACGGGTCGATCTCGATCTGGGTTCAGACCGATGAGGGGCGCTTTGAGATGCGCACCGATGGGGGCGTGAT
>CANMPD010000048.1 GCA_947499635.1 uncultured Paracoccaceae bacterium
GTGCAGACCTCAGACGAGGTCACGGACGAAAGCGGGTTCCGCCTGGACGGGGACTCTAAAATCATGACGGCGCGCAGCGGCGTGTCACATCTGGAAAGCTTTGACAGCTTTACAATTGAGATGGCGCTGCAGGTGGATACGGGCTCGACCGGCGTATTCCTGCACCGCTACGAGAGCTTTGCCGCCAGTGTCGAAGAAGACGGGTCGATCTCGAT
>CANMPD010000049.1 GCA_947499635.1 uncultured Paracoccaceae bacterium
GCGACGTGACGCATCTCCCAATCGCCGTAATGCCTATCGTCATACGCAGGGCCGACAAGCTCTCCGTTCAGTGTAATATCGATTTGGTTGCCGCCAGAAGTTGTGAATAGATAGTGATCATCGGCGGTGTCTAAGTATAGGGATTCATTGCCGTCATCTTCGATCAGAACCAAGGCTTCGCCATCACCATCCAGATCAGTTTCAAACTGAT
>CANMPD010000050.1 GCA_947499635.1 uncultured Paracoccaceae bacterium
GATCTGTCGGATGCGGCGGGCCTGGGCACGGATCTGTCCACAACAGGGACGGTCACGGGTGGTGGTCTGTCGCTGGGTGCCGGCGAGACGCTGGTTGTGGATCTCGACCAAAAGCTTGTGGCTTTGACACCTGACTTTACGCTGTCGCTGACGGCACAGGTGAGTGATGCGGGCATTTTGATTGCGAACCCGGGCGTGTTGCGGGT